>JAWCQZ010000003.1:31305-257807 GCA_038869515.1 Halobacteria archaeon | reverse complement strand
TCGGCGCTCGGAGCCCTTGCGCCGAAGCGCCCCGGCCTGGGACCCGTCCTGAAAAGACGCCCCGGCCTTCAGGCCGGGGTATTGGCGAATTTCGCGCGAGCGCAGCGAGCGCGAAATTCGCTTCACTTCGACCCCCCGGCCGCTCTCCAGCACGACGGCGGTCATGAAAGCGGGCGCGAGGGCGGCGGTGAAGGAGGCGATGCCGTTCAGCACCTCCCACTGGAGGAGAGTGGTGGAGGTCGCCGCCAGGAGGGTCGTGGCGGACATGGCCGCGGTGATGGGGACGAGGAACCCCCGGCGCCGGTGGAGGCGGTCGGAGGACCAGGCGAGGAGGAGACTCGCCGCCACCCCGGCCAGCCCGAAGAGGGAGAGGACCCCCCCGTACTCGGCCGGGCGGTCGACGAACGTGAGAGTGAAGAACGGGACGGCGACGAAGGTCACTCCCTGCCACCCGCCCTCCAGGAGCATGAGCCAGCGCGCCCGGTGGCCGAGCGCGCCCTTGAGATCCACGGGGACCCGGTCGCGCTCCAGCCCGCGGATGGGAATGCACCCGAGCGCCATGAAGAGCGCCGCGAGGACGAAGACCGGGAAGAACCCCGCCGACGCCGCCAACCCGCCCGCGAGGGCGGGGAGGACCGCGTTCAGGACCGGAAAGACGGCGAAAAAGAGCCCGAGGGTGAGGGCCAGGTGGTCCCGGGAGGTCCGGCGAAAGTAGGCGACGTTGAACGGAATCCAGAAGAGGAAGAGGCCGATGCTCAGGGGCACGACGAGGAGCGCCAGGTGCAGGGGCGTGGCGACGAAGAAGGCGGCGAGCAGGGAGCCCCCGCGGAGGAGGAGCCCGACGGCCATCCCCGCGCGCATCGGGACCGAGCGGAAGAGGAGGGTCGCCAGCGCAGCCACGCCGAAGAAGGCGCCGTGGAAGAGGGCCATTGTGGCCAGGGAGAGCCCCTGCTTCCACCAGTAGAGCCACATCAGGCTCCAGCCGAAGGAGATGCCCGCCGCCATCAGCCCCTGGACTCCGTACAGGCGCGCGAGGACCGGAAAGGTCCCGTCGGTCAGGGAGCGGCGCGCGGACATGGGGACGGGATGCCCCTCAGAAGATGAACACCGCGACCGCGGCCGCGTAGAGGGAGAGGAGGAAGGGGCCGTAGAACCAGCGGCCCCGCCGGGCCTCCTCCTCCCAGAATGCCTTCATCTCGAGGATTTTCCTCCCGAACACGGCGGTGCGGAGGCGGGAGCGCCCGTAGCCCGCCTCCACCTCCTCCAGGCTCCGCTCGGCCTCGTAGAGCATGGTCCGCAACTCGGTCGTCCTCCGCTCCACATCCTCGGGAGCGAGGGGGTTGTGGACCGTCCCGACGTCGATGGTCCGGTGGGTGTCGGAGGTGCAGAACTCCATGGCGTCGCCGTGGACCACGCCGGGGACCGAGAGCACCTCCCGGAGGACCTTGCGGGCAGAGGGGAGCATGTTGTTCTCGTCAAGGACGACGAGGAGGTCCCGCCGGTCCCCGGGAACGGTCTCAAAGAGGAGGACGGCTCCGAAGGGTCTCCGGGAGACGCCGAGGCGCAACTTCCGGGGGGGCGAGGCGACAGCGCTCTTGAGGGCGACGCGGGAGGCCGCCACCAGTTCCCCCGCCCGGTCCGTCCCGGCCACGGTCATTCCCTCAGGCCCGTGGCAGTTGTGGGCGTCCACGAAGAAGAGAGGGAAGCCCAGTTCCCGGGCCGCCGCCTCCACCTCGGCGTGGACCCGCACGTCCACGTCGTCGGTGGGGTGGGGGGCGAATGTCGTGACCGCCATGGCCGCGGGGCCGATGCGGCGGACCGTGGCCACCGCGCGTCCCTGGACCGCCCGGGCGGGCTCGCCCGCCTCGGGGGAGAAGGCCATGCGGCCGACCGCCTCCCGGACGCCCCTCGCGATCTCCTCGGAGACGTCCTCCATCGGGTCCTGCTCGTGGGTCGCGGCCCCCTTGAGGACCACCGCGGGCCCGAGGTCCTCCAGCAGCCGTCCCACGCGGCGGGGCATGTCGGCGCTCTCGATGGGCCGGATGAATCCGGGGTGGACCGAGGTGGTGACCAGGACGGCTTTCATCGGGCCGCCGCCGGCGCCCCGGAACGCCAGGGCGTCCACCCAGAGGTCCGCCTCCTCGCCTTTGACGAGCGACCGGATGTTTGGCGTGCGGCCCAGGACCGCCTCGCGGTAAAAGGAGATGACCGCCCGGACGGGGATGCCCACGCGGGCCAGGAGCCGCCTCTCGGCGGAGTGGTAGAGGAAGACGCCCCCGGCCGTGAGGAGGGCGGTGGCGACCGCGGCCCGGGGGGCCAGGGAGAGGGTCTCGGGGCGGAGCAGGAAGAGGAGGAGCATGCCGAAGAGGGGCTGGGCGCCGGTCCGGGGCGGGTGGCGGTGCGGGGGGCGACCCTCCAGGAGGGCCGAGACGATGTGCGCGAAGGGGAAGAGCCACGCGTAGCCGAAGGCGAGGGCTGCGTGGCGGTGGCCCACTGCGGCTCCGGCGACGAAGAAGACGCCGGTCACCAGCGCCCCGGTGAGTGCGAAGACGAGCGGGCCCGGGAGGAGTCCCGACAGGGACCGGCCCCGCCTCCAGCCCGCCACGACGCCCCCCGCCGCCGAGGCCGCGCCGATCGCCAGCAGCCCTTCGAGAACGGCCCCCGGGTCGCCCGAGACCCCCCACGCACCCACGCCCGTGGCCACCGAAGCGACGGCAATGAAGAGGAGGAGGGCCTCGTTGCGGAAGGGCGGATTCAGGAAAATCTTCAGGAAGCGGGAGCGGCTCTCCAGAATCCGGTACTCCCGCTCGGGGACCTTGTCGCGACGGGACTCTCCCAGCCACATCGGGAGGCTACGGGAAAAACGGAGATATGCTTTTCCCCCTGCTGCGGGTTCGCCGATGCTGTTTTTCGCCGCAGGGGAAGTTTTTACTCCCGCAGAGCCCGTCTTGAGTGATGGGCGTCCTCCGGAAAGGGGAGAGAGCCCTCTCTTCCCCGGCTCCCTCCCTGGTCCAGTTGGACCCGAGGTTCACGAAGGAGCGGTTGGAGGCGATGTACAACTCCCTCGGCCGCTCCATCTACGACTCCAACCGGAAGTGCCCCTGGTGCAACAAGGAGATCAACATCGCCGGGAGCTACTGCCGCGAGTGCAACCGGCCCGCACCCCGGCCCATTTGCCCCCGCTGCCACAGTCCCCTCTACTCCGGCGCCAAGGCGTGCTGGGGGTGCAAGTGGAAGATCGAGCCGGCGGACGCCATGCGCGCCGCCCTCGAGGTCGCCATGCACCAGACCCTCGCCCTCAAGAAGGCGGCCGGCGGGAAGAGGCTCCCCGGCCGGTAGGGGACCGGCGCCGTTTAATCCCGCCCCCATCTGTGGGATGGACCCCGGACTCCGGGCCGCGGCCCTCTCGGTCCTCCTCCTGGCCGGCGCCGCGCAGGCCTCCGCCTCCCCCCTCCTCCAGGAGGCCTACCCCGACCCCTGGACCCCCGGAGAGCCGGAGGAGTATGTGGTCATCGCCAATTCCGGGCCATCTTCTCCGGGGGAGGGGGACGGGCCGGTGGAGGGGGAGCCACGGCCAGCGACCCCCCGGGGGCGGAGCCCCCACTCCCCGGCGACTGTGGCTGACCTCTCGGGCTGGAGCCTCTCAGACGGCGAGGGGGGCCTGACCTTCCCGCCCGGGACTTCCCTGGCTCCCGGCGCCCGCGTCGTGGTGGCCCGAAACGCCACCGCTTTCCGCGCGGTCAACCTCGCGTGGCCCGACTTCGAATTCGAGGACTCGGCGCCGGAGGTCCCCGCCGTCGCCGCCACCGGGAACTTCCGCCTTGCGAACGATGGAGACGAGATTGTCCTGCGCTCCTCCGACGGGACCGTGGCCGATTCGCTCGCCTACGGGAGATCGCCCGGGGCGGCCGGCTGGGTGGGCCCGCCGGTGCCGGCGCCGCCGGAGGGCGCGCTGCTCTTCCGGTGGAGTCCCGACACCGACACCGCCGCCGACTGGCGGGGGCCTCGGCTGCTCCGGGCGGGGCAGACGCGTTTCGCACCGGAGGCCTTCGTGCTTGAGAACGTGACGCTCTTCACCTCGCCCGAATCGGCCCTCGCCGAGACCGTGGACTTCCTCCGCTCCGCCCGGCAGAGGCTGGTGGCGCAACTCTACGAGTTCGACCACCGCCTTCTCGCCCAGGAACTGGTGGAGGCGGTCCGCCGCGGGGCCGGGGTGGACCTGCTCGTCGAGGCGAGCCCCGTCGGTGGGGTCTCCAACTCCAACCGGGCCCTCCTCGGGGCGCTGGAGGAGGCGGGGGTGAAGGTGACGCTCCTCCACACGCCCCGCTACCGCTTCAGCCACGCCAAGTTCGCCGTAGCGGACGGCCTCGGGGTCCTCCTCATGACCGAGAACTGGAACGCGGCGGGGCTGCCCGCCAACCTCCGGGGCAACAGGGGCTGGGGGCTCAAGGCGGAGAACGCCAGCCTCGCCGCGCGGCTGGAGGAGGTGGCGCGCCTCGACGCGACCCTCCGCCCGGGGGACTCCCGGGGCCGGGTGGACCGCGGCGGCCCCTCGCCCCTCCTCATCACCACTCCGCCGCTCCCGGGGCCGAATTGGACCCTCGGAAACCTGACCGGTCTCCTCGTCCTGGGACCCGAGTCGGGGCTGGAGGAGGTGCGCAGCCTCCTGCGTTCGGCCCGGGAGCGGATCGAGGTCCTGCAGCAGACGGTGGACCCGACCTGGAGCGACGGGGCGAGCCCGCTGCTCGACGAACTTCTGCGGGCCGCCCAGCGGGGGGTGAGGGTCCGGCTCCTCCACCAGTTCGGGGACCTCGCCGGCTTCCGGGCCCGGGCCGAGGGGCTGCCGGTGGAGGTGCGGGCCTTCGCGCCCCACGGACGGGTCCAGTCCCCCCACGCGAAGGGGATCATCGCGGACGACCGGGTCTTCGTGTCGAGTTTCAACTGGAACGAGAACTCCTTCTCCAACAACCGGGAGGCGGGGCTGCTCCTCGACAACGCGACCGCCGCGGCATTTTTCGCGGCCTCCTTCGACGAGGACTGGCAGGCTGCGGGGGCGGCGCCGGTCCCGTGGTGGCCGTTCGCGGTGGCGGCGGTGGCCGTTCTTCTCTATCTTCGTTTGCGCCGGAGGCGAAGGTGAGGCTCTTTCTCGCCCTTGAAATCCCGGAGTCCGTTCGCTCCCGCCTCGTTCAACTCCAGGGCGACCTTCCAGGAAAACTCAAACTCGTCGAACCGCAGAACATCCACATCACCCTGAAATTCCTTGGCGAGGTCGCCGAACCCCGGGCGGCCGATGTGCGGGGGGCCCTGGCCCCGCTGGAGACCCCGGCCTTCGGCGCCGGGGCGACGGGGTTCGGAGTCTTCCCCGGTCCCGGGAACCCCCGGGTCCTCTGGGCCGGGATGGGCCGCGGGGCGGCGGAGGCCGCCGCCCTCTCGAGGGAGGTGGACGGGAGGCTCGCCCCCCTGGGGTTCCCCCGGGAGAAGCGGTTCGTCCCCCACGCCACCCTGGCGCGGGTCAAGTTCATGGACGGGGCCGGAAAGGCGCGCCTCCGGGCCCTGCTGGAGGCCCGGAGGGGATCGGTTTTCGGAGAGTGGCGGGTGGGGACGGTCGCCCTGAAAAAATCGACCCTGACCCCTGCGGGACCCCTCTACTCGGACGTCGAAGTCTTCCCCCTGGCTTCAAAAGATTCATAGGCGATCGGGGAATCGCAGTCCATGGTCTTTGGCGAGTTCATCCGCACCTACGCCCGCCAGATTCCCAACGCCCACTGCCTGGTCCACGGCGAGCGGCGCTTCACCTGGAGCCAGGTGAACCGGGAAATCAACCGCGTCGCCGCCGGCCTCCGGGAGATGGGCGTCGGCCGCGGGGACAAGGTCGCCATCATGATGCGGAACTCGCCGGAGTTCCTCGAAATCAACTTCGCCGCCCACAAACTGGGCGCGGTCCCGGTGCCCCTCAACTACCGCTACGCCCCGCCCGAGGTGGCCTACGTGGCGAAGAACTCGGAGGCGAAGGCGCTCTTCACGGACGCGGAGTTCGCGGACCGGGTCCACGCGGAGAAGATTCCCGGGCTGGACCACGTGGTGGCCGTCGGGAACGGCAAGGCGCCGGCGGGGTTCAAGGCCTACGACGGCATCAAGGGCTCCGCGCGGGAGGTCCGGGTCCCCGTGAAGGAGACCGACACCGCTCTCATCTGCTACACCGGCGGGACGACCGGCTTCCCGAAGGGGGTGGTTCTCACCTACCGCCACTTCCTCCTCAACCTCGACTCCTTCCTCCGGGTCTATCTCCAGATTCCCCCCAAGGTGGGGAAGCCCGCCCCCCCGGAGTTCGCCCGCCGCATGGAAGCGGCCTTCCTCGCGGTCCTCGACGGCCTCGCCAAGCCCCTCACTGAGGGGCCCGCCTTCCGGGACAAGACCTTCGTCTTCCGGTTCGCCCAGGAGGGGGGCAAGACCATCTCCCTGACCAATCGCATCGCCGGGGGACGCATCATCTTCGAGACCGGCGAGCCAGAGAAATTCGACGCCGCGGTCACCTGGCACGGCAACATGGCCCGCCTCTTCAACAAGGTGGTCCCCAACCTGCTCTCCCCGAGCCCCCTCGCGGCCCTGCGGCTCCTCGCCCTGAACCTGCGGGGCGAGTTCGAAATCGAGGGCTCCAAGAAACTCGGCATGGCCTTCATCAAGCAGGCCCGCCGAGCCCTCAAGGGGATGGACCCGCAGACCAAGATGTTCTGCACGACCCCGCTCTTCCACATGGCGGGCTACGCCTCCGGCCCCATCACCTGGGTCGCCTCGGGGAACCAGGCCCTCGTCTTCGCCACGAGTCCGAGTTTCGACCCGCGCGAGACCTGCGAACTCCTCCAGCGGGAGAAGTTCCAGATCGCGGTCATGGTGCCGACGATGTGGAAGCGGCTCGTCGAGTTCCCGGACTTCGACAGATACGACACCTCCTCCCTGGTCCTCGGCCTCTCGGGCGCGGCGGTGCTGCCGGCCGACATGAAGAGGAAAATCCTGCTGAAGTTCAAGGACCTCCTCCTCGTGGACGCCTTCGGGCAGACCGAGATGGCCCCGGTCACGGCGGTCCAGGTGGACGGCGTGGCCGAGGGGGTCGTGGACCGCAAGGTCGGCCGGCCGCTGGCGGGCGTCGAGGTCCGCATCGTGGACGAATCGGGCAAGGCGGTGGGCCCGCGCAAGGTCGGGGAGATCCACTACAGGTCGGAGACCATCATGAAGGAGTATTTCAAGGACCCCGAGAAGACGCAAGAGGCCATCGTGGACGGGTGGTTCAAGAGCGGCGACCTCGGGTGGATGGACGAGGAGGGGAGCCTCTACGTCGTCGAGCGGGTGAAGGAGACCATCAACAGCGGCGGCGAGAAAATCTATCCCTTCGAGGTCGAGGAGGCAATCCGGACCCACCCCGCGGTGGCCGAGGTGGCGGTCATCGGAGTCCCCGACCCCCAGTGGGGCCAGGCCATCCGGGCGGTGGTCCAGTTGAAGCCCGGGCACAGCCTGGCCGAGAGGGAAATCATCGACTGGTGCAAGGGGAAGGTGGCCGACTTCAAGAAGCCGAAGAGCGTGGTCTTCGTGAAGGAGATGCCGACGAGCCCGGTGGAGAAGGTGCTGCGGGGGAAAATCCGCGAACTCTACGGAAAGGCCTGACCCGTTTCCGCGCTTTCCGCACCCCGGAAAACGTTTTTGCCGCTCCTCCGGGTGAGACCCACCGATGGGCAAGAAGCATAAAATCAACCTCGTCTTCGAGGGCAGGGAGATCGAGTGCGACGAGGAGCAGACCATTCTCGACGCCTGCGAGAAGAACGGTGTCATGCTCGACTTCAACTGCCGGGAGGGGACCTGCACCACCTGCGCGGGGAAGTTGCGGGAGGGGCGGGTGGACCAGTGGGAGGCCATCGCCATCAACGACGCGCAGAAGGCCCGGGGATACATCCTTACCTGCGTGGCGCGGCCCAGGTCCAACTGCACCGTGGAGACCGGTTGCATGCACGAGCTGGAGGAGTAAATTTTTGCAGGACTGCCATCAATGGCGACGCCGCCGCAGAACTTGACCCGAGAGAGCAAAGCGAGGGTCAGAGTTCTGCGCCTGGACGAGCCCCCATTAGCGGGCGAGAGCGGAAAACGCCTCGACGACTTCGGCGCCCTGGAGCCAGACCAGCCCGTGCCGCTCCCCGTAGGCCCGAGCCCGCCCTTTCGAGAGGGCGTTCCCGGTCCTCCCGTCCATCATCTCGCACATGACCATGGCCGGGGGGACGCCCGCCATCAGGGCCAGCGCGACGCTCAACTCGGTCTGCCCCTGCCTCCGCCCGAGGAGCCCCTCGGCCGCCCGGCAGATGGAGACATGGCCGGGGCTCCGGAACCTCTCGCCGAAGTCCACGGCCTCGCCCCGCAGCGCCTCCTCCACGGCCCGGCCGAGTTCCCGGATGGTGCGGGCGCGGTCCTGGTCGGTGACGCCGGTGAAGGTCTCCCGGTGGTTCACCCAGAGGGAGAAGGAGGAGCGGGCGTCGTAGGGGAGGCGGAGGTCCGACATCTTCCGCAGGGTGGCCATGCCGTTCCCCGCCGCCTTCCGCAGGACGTCGGTCATGAAGGGCAGCCCCAGCCTCTCGGCCGCCCCGGGGTGGACCGCCACGCAGATGAGCCCCCCGCCGTCCCTCCGGAAGCGGGCCACGTCGGCGGGCCGGGCGAAAGGGGCGGCCTGGACGAAGTCGGTCTCCCGCTCCCGGTCGTCGGCGTCGTAGAGGAGGACCGGCCGGCCCCGGCGGAGGTCAGCGAGGGCCTTCCCGACTCTCCGGGCCGGAGCCGATGCGCTCATAGGGGAACCTCGACCGTCACCACATCTCCGTCCCGGAGTTTCAGCGCGCGCCGGAGCTCGACCGGGGCGAGCAGTTCCAGCATGTTCTGCGGGTAGTGGGTCCGCTCGGGGAGGATGACCGCGGCTTCGGGGTGGACCCGCTTGCGGGCCTTGTCGGCGGCGATGGAGGCCCGGAAGCATCGCGCGGGACCGAAGGTCCGCTCCTCGGTCTTGAAACCCTCGATGGGGATGCCGGGAACCTCGTCGAGCCGGTGGCGCTGGATTTCGGAGTCGGGGTCGAGCCGCAGGTTGAGGGTCCCGGGAAAGGGCTCGAAGCCGAGGCGGGAGCGGAACTGGTGGAGGTAGCCTTCGCGGGAGACGTAGTACTGGCCCTCGCCAAGGCCCGTGACCACCTGCCCGCAGAGCGCAACGGTGGCCGCCGACGCGCCGAAGAGGCGCTTGTACTCGGCGAACTCCTTCCGCAGGGAGTCGAGTCCGAGGGGAGTGAGGACGACCTTCTGCCCTCCAGGGACCATCGTCCGCTTCACCAGACCGTGGCGTTCCAGGGACTGGAGCCGCCGGGCGGCAGTCTGGGGGCTGGTGCGCCACGACTCGGCGAGGGCCGAGGAGGAGATCTTGACCGCGCCCTGGGCCGCCCCGAGGAGGGCGAGGGCCTTCAACTCGACGACCGGAGGCTTTCTCATTTTTGAGGATCGTCCCAGGTTTGCTGGAATGGGATTTAAACCTTCCCCGGGCCGCGAAATTCCGGCGCGCTTTTACACTTCCCGCGCCCCCATGCGGGACCCATGGACCCCCGACTTCGCCCCCCGTTCTGGGAGAACCGGGTCCTGGCCGGCGACGCCCGCCGCCTCCTCCCGAAGCTCCCGGGCCGGACCTTCGACCTCGTCCTGACCAGCCCCCCCTACTGGCCCTCGGGGGAGGCCGAGCGGCGGGGGGAGGTCGGGACGGAGAGCGACCCCGGGAGGTATCTGCGGGCTCTCCGGGCTGTGGGGGCCGATGCGAGGCGGCTCCTGAAGCCGGGGGGCTGGTTCGTCGTGGTTCTCGGGGACCCCGAGGGCATCCGGATGCCGTGGCGTGTCGGAGCCGCCCTCCAGAGGGCGGGGTTCGTGCCGGGCCTGCCCGCGCTCTGGCTGGCGCCGAACGCTCCCGCCTCCATGCTGGAGACCGTGCTCTTCTTCTCCAGGGGCCGGGCGGAGTGCCGCAAGGGCTGCGAGGTGCCCCACGGGGGGCTCTGGCCGCTGCCACGGCCTCCGCCGCAGGAGAACTATGACCTGCTCCCGGAGGAGATGGTCGTGACGGTCATCGAGGGGCACTGCCCTGCGGGCGGGAGCGTCCTCGACCCTTTCCTCGGCCACGGGACGGTGGCGGAGGCCGCGCAGAAACAGGGGCGAAGGTGGTGCGGGATTGAACTGGACCCCGGGGTGGCGCACCGGACGCAGAGGAGGCTGGAGAGGATTCAGCAGCCCTTTCGCCACCTGGCGTAGGACTTCGAGCCCCTCCAGCGGGAGAGGGCGACGACGGGAGATGCAAACCAGGGGATTCGGGTGACCCAGCGGCCCGCCGGAGGAGGCTCGGCGGGCGGAACGTGGCCGACGGGAATCGAGCCCTCCGCTACCCCCGCCTCCCGCTCCAGAACCGAGATGGGCGTCCGGAGGGATCGAGGAGGCCGCTCTGGCCCAGGAACTCCATCCGGACCTTGAACGGGATGCCCGGAATCCCCGACCTCCACGTCCCGGCGACGCTGGAGACCACCACCGGGGCCCCGCAGACCCGGGCCCACCGGGCGGAGGTGCGCCGGAGCACGTCGCGGGGCAGGCCTCCCGGGATTTTCTGGAGCCAGCCGGCGCCGCCGGGAGCGGAGTAGCCGATGAGGGCCAGGTCGGGCTTGGCGGCCGCGGCCTCCCGCAGGAGCCGGGCGTCGAAGGACTCGGCGCAGACCACCAGCGCCACCTTGCCGGGGGGCGTCTCGTGGACGATGGGGTCGGTCCCGGGTTCGAAAAAATAGTTCTCCCAGCCGAAAGGGGTGCGTTTGCGGTGGGTGAACTCGGAGCCATCGGGGCCCGCCAGCAAAAACGTATCGAAGCACCCGCGCGGGGCCCCTTCGTAGAGGCATCCGCCGACCCAGGCGTCGTGCTTCTTCGCGAGTCTCCGGTGGAACGTCGCCGCAGGACCGTCGAGGGGCTCGGAGAGGGGGCGACCCTTGTCCAATTGCAAATCCAACACGCCCGGGGACCTGTCCCGGGTGGCCACTGTATTTCCCGCGGCGGTGGGACTATGAAATGCATTTGCGGCGCGGAGGCGCGGCAAGCCCGGATTCCAATGGAGGTCCACGGGGTCCGAATCGGGACCTACCGGGGCTACCGGTGCCCCCGGTGCGGCGAAGAGTGGTTCGATGAGGCCACGGTGGACGCCATCCAGGAGAAAGCCAAGCAGAGGGGCCTTTTCGGCCTCCATGCCTCCGGGAAGGTGGGGGTGGCGGGAAACTCCCTGATGGTCCGGCTGCCGACGCGCCTGGCGAAGTTCCTGGGGATACGGAAGGGGACGCCGGTGCGGGTCCAGCCGGAGGGGAAGGACAAGATTGTGGCGGAGATTGTGAGGTAGCCTCGGGTAGGGGTAGATCACATTCACCCCGGATTCCGAGGGGATTCATCTGCCTGCGGGAGAGAGATAGAAAGGCCATGGCAACCACCCTCGCCCCTCCCCCCAGAGGCGATGACGCCCACCAGGAACGCAGGGTCCTCGGCAACCAAGTCATCGAGGAAAAGGCCTCCCGCCGGGTCCTGGAGCGACAAATTGAGGAGACGAAGGGGGCCGGGGTCTCGGCGGAAATCGTGGATGAACTGGTGCGGGCCCACGACCAGCACGGGCGGATTATCCGGAGGGTGGAAGGAAGGATTCAGGAGTTGGAGAAGAGGCTGTTCGTCTGAGTTGCCGCGCTCCACGCGGAAACCCTCTCGTTCCGTCGGCAACGACTCCGTTGCTCGGCGCCGGGAGTGGAAACGTAGACGCGGGCCCCGGAGTAATTGTATAGGAGGTGATCCACCCGCAGATTCCCCTACGGGTACCTTGTTACGACTTAACCCTCCTTACAGAACACCGATTCGAACGGCGCCGCGCGCCGGCCTCATCGGAGCCCCGCTCGGATGGTTTGACGGGCGGTGTGTGCAAGGAGCAGGGACATATTCACCGCGTTATGTTGAAACGCGATTACTACGGATTCCATCTTCATGGGGGCGAGTTGCAGCCCTCAATCAGCACTGAGGCCAGGTTTAGGGGATTGGCTCCCCCTCTCGGGGTCGCAGCCCATTGTCCTGGCCATTGTAGCCCGCGTGTAGCCCGGGAGATTCGGGGCATACTGACCTACCGTAGCCCACTCCTTCCTCCGCTTTAGCAGCGGCGGTCCCCACAGGGTGCCGCCCCCCGCGAGGGGGACCTGGCAACAGTGGGTATGGGTCTCGCTCGTTGCCTGACTTAACAGGATGTCTCACGACACGAACTGACGACGGCCATGCACCACCTCTCAGCTAGTCCGGCAAGGTCTGCAGCCTGGCCTTCATTCAGCTGTCGCACCCGGTAAGCTTTCCGGCGTTGAATCCAATTGAACCGCAGGCTCCACCCGTTGTGGTGCTCCCCCGCCAATTCCTTTAAGTTTAAGCCTTGCGACCATACTCCCCAGGCGGCGGGCTTAACGACTTCTCTACGGCACCGGGTTCACTCGCAGTGAACCCGACACAAAGCCCGCATCGTTTACGGCCAGGACTACCGGGGTATCTAATCCCGTTTGCTCCCCTGGCTTTCGTCCCTCATCGTCGGACCCGTTCTGGGCAGGCGGCTTCCCTGCGGGTGGTCCCCCGGGGATCACAGCATTTCACCGCTACCCCCGGAGTACCCCTGCCCCCACCCGGTCCCAAGCCCGGCCGTATCCCGGAGAAGCCCGACCGTTGAGCGGCCGGATTTCCCCCGGGACGCACCGGGCCGACTACGGACCCTTTAGGCCCAATAATAGCGGCCACCACTCGGGCCGCGGGTATTACCGCGGCGGCTGGCACCCGTCTTACCCAGCCCTTCCTCTCGGATCTTTTTAGGATCCGCAACAGCCAACACCGAAGTGCTGGCACTCGGAGTTCCCCTGTCGCGCTTTCGCGCATTGCAAAGGTTTCGCGCCTGCTGCGCCCCGTAGGGCCTGGGTTCATGTCTCAGAACCCAACTCCGGGCTCCACCTCTCAGTGCCCGTATCCGTCTTCGGTTTGGGGGTCCGTTACACCCCCAACAGCCTGATAGACCGCAGACCCATCCTCGGGCGGCTTGCGCCTTTCGGCCACAGGGCATTCCAGCCTCCGTGGCCCATCGGGAATTGTCCCCAGTTTCCCGGGGGTGTGCCCGACCCGAGGGCAGGTTGTCCACGTGTTACTGAGCAATACGCCGGTCCCCCTTGCGGGGGCCCGAGACTCGCATGGCTTAGCCGAACTCCGATAGCAGTGACCTCCGGCAGGATCAACCGGTGTTTGTCGGCGGGCGCGATTCGCGCCGCCGACGGATGAATCGCAAGAGTTCTTTCGAAGCCTCGCTGAGGCTTCGACCGGGGCCCGCGTCAGACATGAACGCCGATGCGTTCCTCACGTCTCCACGTTGGGTCGTGGCTGGAGCCTCTGCCTCTCATCGGTTGCTCTGCGCCCATCGAGGCCGACGCCTTAGGTTCCACGACGCGTCGCGGGGCGCAGGACGCGCCCGGCGACCACATGACGGAGCACCACTCCGTCCCTGTTTGACCCTCCGTTCCCGTGATTACTTAAGGGTTTCTCCCGTGATTCCGGCCGCCAGCGGGATCAGCAGGTTGTCCATCCGGCCGGGGAGGGACTCGGCGAGGGCCGCGGCGACCCCCACGGCGAGGGCGGGGAAGGCGGGTTTTCCGAGCAGGAGCGCCGTGGCGAGGGCGACCCCCGCGAAGGCGCCGGTCCCCACCCACGACTTGTCGCGGTTCCAGGGCAACCTGCGGCCCCCCCAGCGGGAGCCGGCGAGGGCGGCGACGGGGTCTCCGAACGCCAGGACCGCCACCGAGGCGACGGCCTGCCCGGGCCACGCCACGATGACCGCCATCGAGCCGGCGAGGAAGAGGGGGGTGGGGGTGTACCACTTCCCCTCCTCGGGCCGGACCGCCCGGTCGATGACCCGCTTCACGAACTCGGTGAGCGGGTTGGGGTCGGGGGCCTGCCGGACCCGCTCCGCGATGAGGTAGAGGGAGAAGGTGAGGGCGATCGCCCCCAGCGCGACGCCGGGGTCCCGCCACAGGAGGAAGAGGACGATGACGCCCGCCAGGGCGTGGAAGAGGACGCGGTATTCGCTCTTGCCGAGGCGGGGCTCGAGGAGGCTCGCCGAGCCCATGGAGGCGCCGATGAGAACGAGGGTCTGGAGCAGGAGGGACGCCCGGGGCAGGAGAACGTCGAGCGCCTCCCAGGGCGGCCGGAGGGCGACCGGGATCCCGAGCCCGACGAGGGCCGCGAGCGCCAGCCTGCGGGTGGCGCCGAGGGTCCCCCACCTCCGGCCCAGGGGGCCCAGCAGGAAGCTGAAGGCGGCCGCGAATGCGACCATCCCGAGGGCGGCGGCCAGAGCGGTGGAGACCATGGCGCCGAGAGGCGGTCGCGACCCAAAACCTTTCGCAAAACAGAGACGCCGCGCCCGAAGAGCCCGGGTAACCGATATGCTGCGCCGGGTGCACTCCGGGGGATGGGACCGGAACGGGTGATTTACGTTCAGGGGGCGCAACGGGTCTGACCATGGCCCCCCGAGGCTCCTTCAACGAGCGTGCCAACTTCCTGGCGGCCGAGTATTGGAAGGCGAAGCAGAAGACCGCCACCCAGGCTCCGGAGAAGACGCGCCTCGATGAGATTGACCGCCTCCTCCGGCGGGGGATCAGCGGAAAACTCCAGTTCCAGCTGGAGCAGGAGGCCCGGACCCTCCGGCGGGCCATCGACGAACGGGACACGGCCGCCGCCCACCTGGTGGGCATCCAGCGGGACCTCCTCGAACTGGTCTCCGACTTCGCCCCGAGCCTAGATGTCCGGAGGGGCTCCCTATTCCCCTACGACGTGGAGCGGGAGCCCCTGCGGGAGGACTACTTCCGGGCGGTCACCGAACTCCTCCTGGGCCAGCCCCGGGAGGCCATCGAGTTCCAGCGGGCGACCATCTCCGCCAACGGCATCACGGTCCCCGACGCCGTGGACGACACCTCGGCCCTCGCGGCCCTCAACTACGCCACCCTGGTCCTGCAGGAGGCCGCGAAGAAGCGGCTGGGGAGGGAGAACGAGATGGACAACGCCTGGAAGCGGGTCCAGAGCCGGGAATACACGTCCCAGGTCCTGGAGGTCCTCGCCCAGTCCGAGCGGGGTCTGACGGTCGAGGAGATCGAGCGGAAGTTGAACGCCGCGGACCAGGAGATGCAGTCCCTCCTCCGGGAGGACTACGCCAAGGGCATCCGGAGGGCCCTGGAGATGCTCACCGACGACTCCTGGGACTACCACCTGGTGGAGGCGCGGAGCCACCGATTCTCCCTCACCGACTTCGGCCGGTGGGTCTGGCGGCTCTGCAAGGACCAATCGGCCGACGCGGGGGCCCTGCCGCCCTCCCGGTTCCGGTTGTTCGGGCGAAGGTAGCCGTTTCCAACGCGGAGCGGGAACCGCGGAGAGCGGCAACAATTTCCCACCCCCCGCCGACCCCGTCTGATGGGTGACGCCCCCGTCGGCCCCTCCGCAGAGACCGTGGGCAAACTCCACAACTACCTCGGGGCCCGCTTCTTCCCCTGGAATTTCCTGCTGGAGCCGGTGGACCGGAAGGCCCTCGATCACTATCTTCGGGTGGTCTCCTCTTCCGACCTGCTCTCCCCCTGCACCCTGGAGGGGGTCCAGGAGGCCCTGGCCGCCGCGGCGGCGGACTTCCTCGCGACCCCCGGGAGCAGGCAGGCGCGGGCCCTCCATGGAGCCCACGCCCCGGCCTACCCCTTCGCATTCTCCCAGGTGGTGGTCTTCGCCAGCCTCGCCCGGGAGCAGCGGAATCTCTCCGACCTGGGGGACCTCCCCTCCGTCGCCCGGCTCCTCGGGACCTCCGCGGACGACGCCCGGGAGCGGGAGAAGGCGGTCGCCGCGGGCCTCTCCCGAATCCGGAGGAGGGTGCTTACCGGCCGCGAACTCGCGGGGCGGCCCCTCATCGACGCCGGCGGGGCCCCCCTGGGGCTGGTGGTGGACCTGCTGGTGGAGGGGGGCCAGGTCGTGGAGGTCCAAATCGAGCCGGGACGGGAGTTTCCCCTGGCCGGTTTGAGGAAAATCGGTGACACGGTGGCCTTCCCTGCCCGTGAGGTCCGGCTCCGGAACCCCTTCAGCAACGTCCCGAGGTGCCAGAAGCGGCTGTAGCCTTCGAAAAACGATAGCGTCCGGTTACTCCAGTCCTGTGGTTCATATAGGTCTCTTCGCTGGTAATAAAATATATAAGCGGACCTTGATAACGGGGACTCACCATGAAAGTATTCCTCATCGGTTTCGGGCAGGCGGGGGGCAAAATTGTGGACCTCTTCCTGGAGTACCAGCTCCGGACCGGCAGCAAGAGCATCGTGCGGGCGATGGCAATCAACACCGCCCAGACCGACCTCATGGGCCTCAAGTACGTCCCGATGGAGGACCGCCTCCTCATCGGCCAGACCGTCGCCAAGGGGCACGGGGTCGGCGCCGACAACGAGTTGGGCGCCAAGGTCGCCGCCGACGACATCTACACCATCCAGAGCGCCATCGACCGGCGCGGGACCCACAAGGTGGACGCCTTCTTCATCTGCTCCAGCCTCGGGGGCGGGACCGGCTCCGGCGGCGCGCCGGTTCTGGCCCGGCGGCTGAAGAAGCTCTACACCGAGCCGGTCTACTCCATCGGCGTCCTGCCGAGCAACGACGAAGGGGCCCTCTACTCCCTGAACGCGGCGCGCAGCCTCATGACGCTGGTCAAGGAGGTGGACAACCTGTTCCTCTTTGACAACGACGCCTGGAAGGTCGAGGGGGCGACCCTCCACGAGTCCTACCGCGCCATGAACGAGGAGATCGCCCGGAGGTTCAGCATCATCCTGGGGGCGGGCGAGGAGGGCGGCGCGTCGTCCCGGGGCGTCGGCGAGAAGGTGGTGGACGCCTCCGAGATCATCAACACCCTCAGCACCGGCGGCGTCTCCTCGGTGGGCTACGCCCGCGAGGACGTCAAGACCGCCAGCCCGGCGGGAAAGGTCCCCCTCCTGGGCGGAATCATGGGCGGCAAGAAGAAGGGGAGCCTCGACACCCTCGACAACACGACCCGCATCGTCTCCCTGGTCCGCCGCGCGGTCATGGGCCGCCTGACGATTCCGTGCGACGTAACCACCGCCGAGAAGGCGCTGGTGCTGGTGGCGGGTCCGCCCGATTACCTCGACCGGAAGGGGGTGGAGAAGGCCCGCATCTGGATCGAGGAGCTCATCGAGGGCACCGAGGTCCGGGGAGGGGACTACCCGGTTCCGGGAAGCAACTACGTGGCCGACGTCGTTGTCCTCAGCGGCGTGTCGGAGGTCCCCCGCATCAAGGAGCTCCAGAAGCAGGCCCTGGAGGCCCAGGACCGGATCAAGGAGTTCGCAACCAAGAAGGACAAGAAGGTCACCGACCTCCTCAGCAGCGAAGGGGACCTGAAGCCCCTCTTCTGAAGCACATGAGAATCCCAGCTCCCGGTCTCGTCTTGGGAGCGCTGCTCCTGTTCGCGGTCTTCCCTGCAGAAGCCCAGCTCTCGGCGTGCCGCCTTATCGACGTCACCGCCGTCCGGTTCTCCCCCGACATGCAGACCTACAACGTGGGGGACCTGGTGACGGTCCGGGCGACGATGGACAACCTCGACAAAGAGGATTACAACTTCACCATCTTCTCGGTCCTAAACAACCCCCAGTGGTCCACCAGCGCGGACGGCACACCCTGCGGGCCCCATCCGCAGCCGACCACATCCTCCTGCGCCTTCGATTCGAAGATTCTCGCCGACCCCACCGGAAAGGCCCCGGTCCTCATCGTGCGAAAGCGCGACATCTCCATCAGCACCGGGACCGGCAACAACACCTCCACAGTGGCGACCAAAGGCGACATGCCCAGGAGCCTCGTCATCCAGGTCACCGGCGAGGTCCCGCCCATCTCCATCCAGGAGGAGCGCTCCTTCCTGCGCATCCGCCAGGAGAGGGGCGGCACGGAACTCTGCACCGTGGTGGCGGAGACCCGCGCCATCACCTCGGCGGTCCTCGGCCGCATCGAGTCGTGCTTCCAGGAGGCCGACGCCGCCCTGGCCAAGTCCCGGCGGTTCATGGACCGGGACGCCCGGGACGCGGGCCTCCGATCCGCCGACCTCGCGAGCGAGCAGGACCTCCTGGACCAGGCCGAAAAGAACCTGAAGCGGGCCAAGGACGACTACGCCAAACTGCGGGCCGGGACCGAGAACCAGTCCATTCTCGACAACTGCAACGACGCCATCAAACTGGCCCAGCGGGTCGAAGGCAACCTGAAGGAGAAAGTCGGCGGCGCGGGATTCGGGTCGTTCATCAGCGGGACCGTGGTCCCCGCCATCGTGGTCGTGGCGGTCATCATCGTGGCCCTGAAGTTCCTCGGCCGCAAGCGCTGGGACCGTCTCTAGTTGCCGGTCCAGTCGCGCGCGACGGAAAGCGTTCACGCGCGTCCCGTCGGCAACGACGGAGTCGTCCCGGCGGGACGAGAGGGTTTCCGAGAGGACCGGGACTTCTTTCGGAAAGTTCTTATACCGATTCGACCTGGGAGAGCCCACGCCCATGGCCCAGGCCGATGAAAAAATCGCCCAACTCGAGGAGGAGGTCAAGCGGCTGAAGGGCCGCCTCGACAACCTCGTCAAGAAGTACCAGGACCACTCCCACGCCCTGAACGCGGGCCAGGACGAGGACTCCGGCCTCACGACCCTCGAGGTCGGCTACATCTACGAGGAAGACGAGGCGGAGCCGGAAGAGCGGAAATAGCCGACCCGCAACTTAAAGGCGGAATCCCGCCAACCACTCCCGATGGCTCAAGAAGCCCTTCAGGAGATGGCGGCCCAACTGCGCGCCCTCCAGGCGCAGGCCAACGCCATCGCCCAGCAGGTGGGGATGGTCCAGGCGACGCTCGCGGAGCACGAGAGGGCGGTCGCCACCCTGGAGGAGTTGCAGAAGATGGCCAAGGATGGGGACCTCCTGGTTCCCGTTGGGGCCGGGACCTACCTCTTCGCCACGATCGCACGGACCGACAAGGTCCTCGCGGACCTGGGGGCCGGAGTGAGCGCGGAGAGGAGCCCCGCCGACGCTCTGGCGGCCCTCCAGAAGCGCAAGGAGGAGCTGGCTGCGGTCCACCAGCGCCTCGTCGAGGGGCTCGCCCGCCTGGAGGACGAGGAGGAGCGGGTCCAGGCCGAACTGGCCTCCGTCGTCCAGCAAGCCCAAGAACAGGGCTGATGCTGCGCCTCCGGGAGCGGTTCCAGGGTTTCGCCCGGGCACTGGGCTCGGTCGCGGAGAAGGAGCTCACCGAGGCGGACCTCTCCGGGCCGCTGGAGGAGATGGTCCTCTCCCTGGTGGAGAGCGACGTGGCCCTGGAGGCCGCCGAAGCCCTGGCGGCCGAGATGCGCAACGGGCTGGCGGGCACCCGGGTGGCCCGCGGCCGGGGAACCGAGGACGCCGTGGCCGCGGCTCTCCGGGCCGCCCTCGGGACGGTGCTGGGGCCCCCGGGGGCCGCCGGGAGGTTCGAAGCGGGCCTCGCCGGCGACGGGCCGGCCGTCGTTGTCTTCGCCGGCGTCAACGGGACCGGCAAGACCACCACCGTCGCCAAGATGGCCTCCCGGTTCCGGGGCCAGGGCCGGTCGGTCGTGCTCGCCTCGGCCGATACCTATCGCGCGGGGGCGGTGGAGCAGTTGAAAATCCACGGGGACCGCCTCGGGCTCCGGGTCATCGCCCACGACTACGGCTCCGATCCGGCGGCGGTGGTGACCGACGCGGTCGAGTACGCCCGGGCCCGGAACATCGACCTGGTCCTCGCCGACACGGCGGGCCGAATCCACACCGACGAGAACCTCATGGAGCAACTGAAGAAGATTGTCCGGGTCACCAAGCCGCGGGCGGTGGTTTTCGTGGACGACGCCACCGCCGGAAGCGACGCCCTCGCCCGCGCCCGCGAGTTCCACGGGGCCCTCGACGTTGCCGGGTCGGTCCTCACCAAGTTCGACGCCGACCCGAAGGGGGGCTGCGCGCTCTCCATCGCCCACGTGACGCGCAAGCCGCTCCTCTACATCGGAACCGGACAGGGCTACGGCGACCTCCAGCCGTTCGACCCGGATTGGTTGATCGGAAGATTGCTGCGATGAACAGGGATTAGCCCGACCGCTTGGAGATCTCCCGGTCGAGTTCCTCCAGTTCTCTCTCGTAGCGCTTCTTCTTCTCCTCGTACTCCCCCGCCTCCACCTCGCCCTTCCCCCTCTGCTCCTCCAGGCGGGCTCTCTTGGACTCGAGTTTCTCCTTCTTCTTTCGCAACGTGTCCAGGGAAATCTCCTCGGGAGTGGACTCGGCCTCGCGGGATGCCGCGACCGGCTCGGGGGGCGGGGTCTCGGGCGACGGGGGCTCCCCGGCGCGCGGGGGTGCGGATTTCCTCTTCCGGAGGATGAGGAGCGCCGCGCCTGCAATCACCAAGACCCCGACCGCGGCTCCCGCGGCGGCCAATGGAAGGCCCGGAGCCGCCGGGGGAGGCGGGGCGGGTGTCGGCTCCGGGGTGGCGGGGGCAGGTGTGGCAGGGGCCGGAGCGGGAGTCGCGGCGATGGCACGGTATTGGCCGGTGAGGAGGACGGAGGGCTGGGAGTCGGTGAGGGTCACCACCCGGGAGTCGGGCTTCTCGTAGCCCGAGACCTCTCCGAAGGAGACCAGGTATTGGCCCAGGACCAGCCCGGTGGCCTCGTAGGAGCCGTTGCCGCCGAACTTCCCGTCCACAAAGATGGAAGCGACAAGGCCCGGGGGCTCGATGACCACCTTAAGGGTCCCGGGGCCGGAGGGCGCCGGGGTTGGGGTCGGAGCCGGGGTGGGGGTCGGAGCCGGGGTCGGCGTGGTTGCGACGCTCACCGGACCGACCTGGCGGCGGTCGATTTTCAGCTCGCGGACGACGCCTGCGCCGTCCTTCCACTCCGCGCGGAAAAGAGTCCTCGGTTCCGTCCGGGCCTGGTTGGGGGTGGAGCCGTTCAACGAAATCGTGATAGTAGACGCCTGGGCCGGGACGTCGATTGCAAACGGGGCCGCCAGGTCTCCGCCGGAACCCACCCAGGGCTGTCCATCCACCTTGTTCTTCCAGTCGCGGAAGACGAGTTCCGATGCCAGGAAGAGTTGGTATGCTTGAGGCTGTCCTCCGGCAATCTGCGCCCGGACCTTCACCTGGACGTCCGGACCGTAGACGGCGAAGTCGGGGTCGAGGGAGTAGCTCAGCACAGTGGGGTCGGCCCGGAGTGGAGTTGAAACCAGGAGGAGCAGAACCAGCGCTGGCAGAAGTCGCCCGACCATCACTCCGGGGCGGGGGACTTCGCATATATACTTGGGGATGGGGCGGGTGCCGCCGCGAGCCCGGAAGCAAAATATTTAAGCCGGAGTTCCTATGCCCGTCCGATGGCCGCGGAACTCAACAACCAGGAGAAGCAGGTCTACGAGGCCCTCAAGAAACTGGGAGCCTCGGCCGAGGACAAGATGAAGACCGCCGACGACATCATGCGGGCCGCCAAGTTGCCGAAGGGCATGGTGACCAACGGCCTCCAGGCACTCATCCAGAAGGGCTACGCGAAGCGGGTCGCCCGCGACAAGGCCGCCGGCTACTTCGTCGTCAAATAGGCCCGCGCTCCCGGAACCGGTTCCGGAGTCGGGCTTATGTCTCCGGGAACCCTCAACTCTTCGATGAAGTTCGCCGAATTCTGCGAGACCCTGGAACGGGTGGAGGCCACGCCCAAGAGGCTGAAGATGATGGCCATCCTCGGCGAGATGTTCAAGAGGATCCCGACGGCCGAGATGGATCGGGCCATCTACCTCCTCCAGGGGGGGATCGCGCCCCCCCACACGGGCCTCGAGGTGGGTCTCGGGGAGAAGTTCGTGGCCGAGGCGGCGGGGCGGGCCGCGGGGCGGAGCCGGGCCGACGTGGAGAAGGACTACAAGGAGACCGGGGACCTGGGACTCACCGCCGAACGGCTCCTCCGGAAGAGGCCGAGAGGGCTCGTCTTCCGGCCCCCGCTGACGGTCGCCGAGGTCTTCGAGGCCTTCGAGAGGATGGCCCGGGCCTCCGGGCCCGGCTCCCAGGAGACTCGCATTGATCTCCTCACCGGCCTCCTCTCTGCGGCGACGCCCCGGGAGGGTCGCTACCTGGCCCGCATCCCGGTGGGCCGCCTCCGCCTCGGGGTCGGCGACGCCACAATCCTGGAGGCCCTGTCGGCCCGGGAGGCGGGGGACAAGTCCCTCAAGGAGGAGTTGGAGCGCGCCTACAACCTCTGCTCGGACCTCGGCCTCGTGGCCAAGACCCTCGCGGAGTCGCCCGCCAAACTGAAGAGGTTCAAGCCGCGCATCGGGAGCCCCATCCGCCCCGCCCTGGCCGAGCGGCTCCCGAACGCGGAGGAGATCATCGAGCGGCTCGGGCCCTGCATGGCCGAGGCGAAGTACGACGGGTTCCGCATCCAGGTCCACAAGGCCGGGGAGAGGGTCGAACTGTTCTCGCGGAGGCTGGAGAGGACCACGCCGATGTTCCCCGAAATCGTGGAGGGGGTGCGGAAGCAGTTGGGCGGCGAGGTCATCGTCGAGGGGGAGGCGCTCTCCTACGACGACAAGTCGGGCGTCTATCTCCCGTTCCAGGAGACCATGCAGCGGAAGCGGAAGCACGGGGTCGCGGAGGCGGCGAAGGAGTTGCCCCTGCGGCTGTTCGCCTTCGACCTGCTCTACCAGGACGGCGAGGACCTCACCGGCGTCCCCTACGGCGAGCGGCGGAAGCGGCTCGAGAGGGCGGTCTCCCCGGGCCCAGCGGTCTCCCTGGCGGAGGCCCGGCCGGTCTCGACGGCGAAGGCCCTCGACGCGTTCTTCAAGAAGTGCGTCAACGCGGGCCTCGAGGGAATCATCGCCAAGGACCTGTCAGCGCCCTACGTGGCCGGAGCCCGCAAGTTCGCCTGGGTCAAACTGAAGAAGTCCTACCAGGGAGGGATGGCCGACACGGTGGACCTGGCGGTGGTCGGCTACTACAAAGGGCGGGGGCAGAGGGCCGAGTTCGGCATCGGCACCCTTCTGGGGGCGGTCTACGACCCCGGCTCGGACGCATTCAAGACCGTGGCCCGGATGGGCTCAGGGCTCACGGAGGAAGAGATGGTGAAAATGAAGGGGCTCCTGGACGGAGTGGCCCTGCCGAAAAAGCCGAAGAGCGTCGATTCGGTCTTCGAGCCCGAACCCGACGTCTGGTGCGAGCCGCGCTACGTGGTGGAGGTGGCGGCCGACGAGGTGACCCGGAGCCCCCAGCACACCTGCGGCCGGGAGGGGAACGAGCCGGGCTACGCCCTCCGCTTTCCGCGCATCGTGGGGCGGGTCCGCGAGGACCGGCGGCCCGAGGATGCCACGACGGTCCGCGAGATCGTCGAACTCTTCCGGATGCAGAAGAGGGCGAAAATCACGGGCGGAAAATCCTAACGTTTAAAGCCTCGTCCTCCATTCTCCCCGATGCCCGAAGGCCCCCTCGCAGAGATGGCCGTCCAGGGGCGGTTCACGGAGGGATGGAAGGTCCGGTTCGGGACCGGCGAGGCCGTCGGCCCCCTCACGACATTCCTCGACCTCCTCGTCCGGACCACCCCCGATTACGTGGCCAGGCCCCGGGACGGGGCCGAAGCGGCTGAGGTGGTGAAGTTCGCCGCGGCGCAGAAGATGGCGGTGGTGCCGAGAGGCGCGGGCACGTCGAGCTCCGGCGGCTCCATCCCGGTCGGAGGCGGCATCATCGTGGACACCTCCGAGATGTCCTCCCTCGAGATTGACGCGGACGACCTCCGCGCGGTGGCGGGCGCAGGGGTTCCCATGAAGAGGCTCGTGGCCGAGGCCGCGGCCAAGGGGCTCGAGGCCGGTCCGCACCCGCTCTTCGGCCCCGCCTCGACGGTCGGCAGTTTCCTGGGACGCGGGGGCTGGGGATTGGGCTCCCTGCGCCTCGGCTCCTTCGCCTCCCGGGTGGCCGACGCCGAGGTGGTCCTCGGAAACGGCGAGGTCCTCCCCGCGGATGGCCCGACCGCCCTCGCCTTCGCGGGTGCAGAAGGGCTCCTCGGGATATTCACCCGGGCCACCCTGCGCCTGGAGCCGAAGCCCGAGGAGGTCCGGCCCCTCGGGTTCCTCTTCGAGCGGGCCAGGGACCTCTCGGAGGCCGTCGGGCGCCTCAACGCGGCCCCCCTCCCCCTCCACGCCATCCTCTTCGGCGAGGCCAACCACTACCGGTGGCTCTTGCGGGAGCGCGGGGAGATCGGCGCGCCCTACATGCTCAACGCGGTCCTGGCGGGCCCGAAACCCCTCCTGGCCAAGGCCGAGTCCCGGGTCAACGCCCTCGTGGGCGGGGCCAAGCCCGCCCGGGAGTCCGGGAACCGGGAGTGGAAGGCGGTCCACGAGATCTACAGATTCCCGGTGGACTACTTCCACCCCCTCCGGTGGCCCCTGCTGCTCCCGGCCGACCGGCTCGGGGACTTCGCCCAGGGATTCCGCGCCCTCCTCGCCCGCATGAAGCTCCACGGGTCGTTCACCGGAGTGGCGGTGGCCCGGGGGACCCTCCTGGTGGAGCCCTACCCCCTCCTCGACCTCCGCCGCCCTTTCGGGACCCTCTTCGCGCTGGGGCTCGTCAAGAAGATGAACGACCTCGCCCTCGAGCTCGGGGGGCAGCCCGGGGGCTACGGGCTCCTCGGCACCGGCCACCTCGACAAACTCCACGGCGACTTCGTGGACCCCCTGCAGGACGCGAAGGGGCAGCTGCTCGGCCCCCAGATTCTGCGCATCCGGTCGAGCGCCGGAGTGGAGGTCCTCCTCCGGGCCAAGAAGGGGCTCGACCCGTCCGCGGTCCTCAACCCGGGGAAAATCACCTCCCTCCGGCTCACCCCGGCCGGCCTCCTGCCGGTGAAACTCCCCGCGGCCACGATGAACGTCGCCCAGGACGCCCTGGCCATCGGCCGGCGGCTGGTGAAGGGCGAGGAGTTGCTCTCGACCTGAGATGGACGTCGCCCAGGACCTCCGGTGGACCGTCGGCAAGGACCGCGTGCGCCGGGAGGGCGGGAGCATCGTGGTGCGGCCCCCCGACGCCAAGGTCCTCTCCAGGGTGGTCAAACTCGCCGCCAAGAAGAGGCTCCCCGTCGGAACCGCGTGGAACGCGCCGGTCCGGGTGGACCTCTCCGACATGAACAAAGTCCTCGTCTGGGACATGGACGCGTGCTCGGTCACCGTGGAGGCGGGCGTGCCCTGCTCCCGGCTCTTCGAGTTCCTCTACGAGCGCAACTTCCTCGCCTCAATCCCCATCGCCACGGTGCCGGTCGGCGAATGGGCGGAAACGGGAACTCCCGGCTTCGGAGCGTTCGGCCTGGGCGGCCCCGCGACCGCGGTCCGGGGCGTGCAGGCCCTCACCCTCGACGGGGATTTCCTCGACACCGGCCCCTCCCGGGCCGCCTCCGGCCCCTTCGACCTGAAGGGCCTCTTCCTCGGGGGCCGGCGGGCCCTCGGCATCGTGGCCGCGGTCACCCTCCAACTCCGGCCCCGCGGGGCGGTGAAGAGCCTCTCCTACGCATTCGCCGACGGCGCGGCCCTCGGGAAGGCCCTCGCGGCCCTCGCCAGGTCCGTGGCGGTCTCCCCGGTCCACGTCGGCTTCACCCCGGGCCCCCCGGCCCTCCACGCCGTCCTGGCCACCGACCCCGACCTCCTGCCGGTCGAGGAGGCGGAGCTCGACAAGGTCCTGGCGGCCGCCGCGGGGGCTCCGCCGGCCAAAGCCCAGGCCTCCCTGGCCGAGGCTGGCCTCCAGAAGCCCCTCGCCCAGTCCGCCGCCCAGTGGCCCAAGGTCCCGGTCCATCCGTTGCAGACGCCGCTCCGCGGGAGACTTGCGACGGTGGCCGAGGTCGCGGCCGGCCCGTCGGTGGCCGGGCTCCTCGTGGACCGGACCCGCGCGTTCGTCGCCGACGGCGAGATGCCCGCCCGGGATGGCTTCCTGCGGATTGCGAAGCTGCTCAAGGAGCACTTCGACCCGCCGCGGATTTACGGGGCGTATTGAGCCGATGAAGTTCGGTCTGCTCTACGAGATGCAGACCCCCAAGCCGTGGAACGAGCGGAGCGAATACGACATCTACCACCAGGCCCTCGACCAGATCGTCCTTGGCGAGGAGATCGGCCTCCAGTATGTCTGGGAGGTGGAGCACCACTTCCTCTCGGAATATTCCCACTCGAGCGCCCCCGAAGTCTTCCTCGGCGCGGTGAGCCAGAGGACGGAGAAAATCCGGATCGGCCAGGGGGTTGCTCTCCTCCCCTGCAACTTCAACCACCCGGTCCGCGTCGCCGAGCGGGCCGCGGTGCTCGACATCATGAGCAAGGGGCGCCTCGAGTTCGGGACCGGCCGCTCCATCACCCGCGAGGAGCTGGAGGGGTTCGGCATCGACCCCAAGGACTCGAAGCCGATGTGGGAGGAGGCGGTCGAACTCATCCCGCGGATGTGGATGGAGGACCCCTTCTCCTGCGACGGAAAGTACTGCAAAGTCCCCCCGCGCTCCATCCACCCGAAGCCCATCCAGAAGCCCCACCCGCCCCTCTGGGCCGCGGCGACGCAGCCGATGACCTTCACCCAGGCGGGGGAGCGGGGCATGGGGGCGCTCTGTTTCGGATACAACGCGCCCGCCGACCTCGAGAAGTCGGTCCAGGCCTACTGCGACGCGGTCAAGAAGCCGGCCCGGCCCGTGGGGAAGTTCGTCAACCGGAACATCGGGGCGCTCACGGTCATGTATTGCGAGAAGACCGACGCCGGCGCGCTGAAACTCGGGGTCTCGGCCGCCATGTTCTTCGTCGACTCCGGCCTGCGGCTCTTCCGGCCGTGGTACGGGAAGGACACCCCGGGCTACGAGTTCTACAGCCATCTGCGCAGCGACATCGTGGACCCCCTCAAGGTGAAGCGCCCCATCGACCTGACCAAGAACGGCACCATCCTGGTGGGGGCGCCGGGGACCATCAACGACGCCATCGAGCTCTACGACAAAATCGGCGTCACCCAGATGGTGATGCTGGTCCAGGCGGGGCGTCTCCCCCACGACAAAATCATGGAGTCGCTCAAACTGTTCGGCAAGGAAGTCCTCCCCTCCTGGCAATAGCGGCACATTTCGAATTTGGAAAACCAGGGGGGTGGGGGGTGTGCCTGTGAACGGGGGGAGGGGGGGCGAAGCCCCCCTCCCTCCGGAGACAGCCTGCGACAGTTAGCCCCGGGCGGATTCGAACCGCCGTCTTCGGGTCCAAAGCCCGAAAGGATTGTCCACTACCCCACGGGGCTGTTCCACTCATCCCTTTTCTTCGGGGGGCATAATCTTCCCGATGGACCTCATCCGCATCCAGGCCGGGGATTTCGACCTCGACGAAACCCTCCGCGCCCTCAAGGCCCCGGACGTCGGCGGCCTCGTCTTCTTCGTCGGGAGCGTGCGGGGCGTCGACCCGGCGGGGCCGCTGGAGCGCCTCGAGTACGAGGCGTGGCGGGAGGAGGCGGAGCGGAGCCTGAAAAAACTGGCCGGGGAGGCCCGGGCAAAATTCGGCGTCAAACGGGTCGCCATCATCCACCGGACCGGCGCCCTGCCTCCGGGAGAAAACGCGGTCCTGGTGGCCGCCGCGGCGGCCCACCGGAAGGAGGCGTTCGATGCGTGCGAGTGGCTGATCGACACCCTGAAGGTCACCGCCCCGATTTGGAAGAAGGAAGTCTTCTCTTCCGGGGAAAGCCGCTGGGTGCGGCATCCGTGACAAAACCCGGGTGATGAGCGAACTACGCCCGCTCATCGCGTGCGGCCTCTGACTCTTCTTTCAACCTCCTTCTCAGCACACCCTCCCGTACCCGGAGTTTGGCAACTGGCCGCCCCCTCCACAACACCACCGGCACCTGGTCGCGATACCTCTCCAGCCCCGGCTCCGAAGCCACATCCACCCGCTCCGCCTCCAGCCCGAACTCCGCCGCCACGCGCGCCACCACCTCTCTCGCTTCGTCGCACAGCGGGCAGTCGGCCTTCCCGACCAGGACCAGGGGGCGCATCCTTTTCTCTCTCCTCCAAAAGGGCTCCCCATGGCCGACGCCCTCCGCCTGGAGTCCGTCACCCGCTCCTTCGGGGGCCCCCCGGTCCTCCGGGGCCTCTCCCTCGCCCTCGGCGAGAGGGAGAAGGCCGCGGTGGTGGGCCCTAACGGTTCCGGGAAGACCACCCTCTTCCGCATCGCCGCGGGGCTCCTCCGGCCGGGCGCCGGGAGCGTCCGGGTCTTCGGCCGGGACCTCTACGCAGACCGGACCGCGCGGGGGCGCGTGGGGGTCGCGGGCCACGAGCCGTGGCTCTACGACGCCCTCACCGCCCGGGAGAACCTCGCGCTCTACGCCCGCCTCCGGAGCCTCGGCGACCCCCCCGCGGAGGAGCTGCTGCAGAGTTTCGGGGTTCCGCCCGACCGCCCGGTGGCCGGCTTCTCCCGAGGAATGCGCCAGCGGCTCAACCTCGCCCGGGCCCTCCTCCACCGGCCCGACCTCCTGCTCCTCGACGAGCCCCTCTCCCACCTCGACGCGGAGGGGCGCGACCTCGTCTCCCGGACCCTCCGGGAGTTTCCGGGGGCGGCCCTCGCGATGGCGGGAGGCTCCGAGTCGGCCTGCGGCCTGGGCCGCCTCCTGCGGCTGGAGGGGGGGAGGCTGGCCGGATGAGCCTCCTCGCCCCCGCATTCGCCATCGCTTCGGCCGACCTGCGGGCGGAGCTCCGGAGGCCCGAGGGGCTGGCCCGCCTCCTCGTCCCGGTCCTGGCCGGAGGCATCCTCATCGGCGCGGCTCTCGGAGTGGGGCCGGAGGCGCGGGAGGCCCTCCCGGCCCTCCTCTGGGTCCTGCTCCTCTTCGGCGCCTTCCTGGCCGCACCGGCCCTTGGAGAACCGGCCGTCAACGAGGGGCTCCTCGCGTCGGGCGTCCACCCCGGACAGGTCCTTCTCGGCCGCGCCCTCTCCTCGGCCCTCCTCCTCGTCCTGGGGGGGTTCCTGCTCCTCGCCCTGCTCCTCTTCTTCGTCGGATACTCCGGAGGCGCCAATCCGGCAGCCGTGGCCACGGTCCTCCTCCTGGGAGGGGGCGCTCTGGCGGCGGCGACGGCTCCCGCCTCCCTCCTTCTCCAGCGCAGCCGCGCCCGCGGGGCCCTCCTGCCCCTCCTGGCTGCGCCCCTCCTCCTGCCGCTCGTCCTGGCGGCGGTGGCGGGGTTGCGAAAGGGGCTCGCGGGCTCGGTCCCGGTCCCGGAACTGGCCTTCCTCCTCCTCTTCGGAGCGGCCGTGGCCCTCCTCTCCCACCGCATCGCGAGCCATGTCCTCGAAGTCGAATAGCGTTCTCGCGGCCGGACTCGCCCTGTGCGGTCTCGCCACCGCCGCCGCCCTCGCACTGCTTCCCCCGGCCCGGACCCTCGGCGAGGCCTACCGCCTCTTCTTCTTCGAGTTTCCGAGCGCGCTCCTAGCCACCGGCCTCTTCACCTTCACCCTCGCGGGGGGCCTCCTCTTTCTCCGGACCGGACGCCTCCGGTGGGACCGGGCGGCCGGGGCCTCGGCACGCCTGGGGCTCCTGTTCACGTTACTGACCCTCGCGGTGGGAGTTCTCTTCGCCAGGGAGACGTGGTACGAGGCCTCCGGCGTCTTCTGGACCTGGCAGCCCATCGAGACCGCGACCCTCGCGATGGGCCTCGCCTTCGCTGGCTATCTGGCGCTCCGGGCCTCCATCTCCGACCCGCGGGTCCGGGCGCGCGCGGCGGCGGCGTGGTCCACCCTCGCCTATCTCTCGGTCCCCCTCGCCTACCTTTCGACCCGGCTCTTCCCCACCTCCCTCCACCCCCAATCCTTCTCCATCGGGCTCGAGCCCGCCATGTGGGGGGTCGCCGGCCTCATGGTTGCCGGCCTCGGGCTCGTCTGCCTCTGGGCGGTCCGCTTCGACGTCGCCCTCCAAGAGCAGCGGGAGGAAGAAGGATGACTTTCGACGCAACAAGCGCGCCGTTCGGCATGCCGACCGCGGCCTTCGGCCGCGTTCCGGCCGGTCAACGACGATGAGCCACGCGCCCGAGGCCTCGACCGCGCTCGGGGTCGCCCTCTTCTGGCTCTCGCTCGCCCTCTACCTCGCGCTTCTCCGGGCCCGGGCGGGGCGGGTCGCCCGGGAGGTGGGCCGTGGACCGACGTAGCCTCCTCGCATACGGGGGCGGGGCCGGCGTCGTCGTGCTCCTCCTGGTCGTTTTTCTCTCCACCTCCGCCTCCCCCTACCGCTTCGTCTCCGAAGTGCTCTCCGACCCGGCGGCCCGGAACCAGACGGTCTACGTCGCGGCCTTCATCGTCAGCGGCAGCCTACAGAGGTCGGGCGACGTGACGATGCTGACGGCCACCGACGGCCTCGCCACCATGCCGGTGACCTACCGGGGCCCCCTTCCCGGCATCCTCAAGGAGGACGCGGGAGTGACCCTCATCGGGAGAATGGGGGGGGACGGGACCTTCGTCGCCTACCAACTCCTGGCCAAGTGCCCGAGCAAGTACGAGGAGGTCATCCGGTCGCGGCTGCCCGGAAAGGGTTAAGTCGCCCGTGCCTCTTGGCGTTCGATGCGAATCGCTCTCCTGGGAATCCTGGTTGCCGCGTCGGTCCTGGTCGCGGGATGCGGCCACCCGCCCGACATGAAGTTCAACCCCTCCACGTGGCCGCCGGCATCGCCGTCTCCCCCGCCCCCGGTGACCCCCCTCCAGCCCCGCGCCACACCGGCGCTGGCGGGACCATCGCCCGCTCCCACCCTCCTTCCCACCCCGGTCGCTTCGCCGTCGGCCCCGGGAGCGGGAGACGCGGCCCGGGGCAGGGAGCTCTTCGCCGCCTCCTGCGCCGCGTGCCACAACCCGCAGCAGCCCTTCGCCGCCGGGAAAGGGACCCCCGTGGGCCCGGGCCTCGCCGGAGTCTCCGCCAGGGGGGAGGAGCATATCCGGGAGTCCATCGTGGAGCCCGGAGCCAAAGTCGCCGAGGGGTTCGCTCCGGCGATGCCCGACTCCTTCGACCAGCAGTTGTGCGGGAAGAAGGCCTCCAGCGCGGCCGACGTGGCCGATTGCGCGGGCCTGAACGACCTGGTCGCCTATCTTGCCTCGTTGAAGACTCCGTAGGCGGGGCGCGCACCCGCCGGAAAGCTTAAATCCCGCCCCCCAATCCTTGTCTCCATGCGAACCGCCACTCTGGCCTCCGTCGCAGCTCTCGTCGCTGCCGGCCTCATCATTTCCGGCTGCTCCGCCCCTCCGAGCCCCGCGGCCACCGCCACCCCTCCGGCGGCCACCACCGCCCCCCCCGCGACTCCGACCGCCGGCGCAGCCATGGCCGAGGCCAGGGTGAAAATCGTCAAGTTGAGCGTCGACCCCTGCGAGTCGTGGAACCCGTGCGAGATCCGCGTCAAGGCGGGGACCACGGTGATGTTCTCCAACGACGACGTCGCGCCCCACGACGTCACCTTCGTGGGCGGCCCGGAGACCCCCAAGTCGGGGGCGCCGGGGAGCCTGGTGCCCGGCCAGTCCTGGTCCTACAAGTTCGAGAAGGCCGGGACCTACGAGTTCCACTGCGCCATCCACCACCCCCTGATGCACAAGCCCGGGGTCTCGCCGAAACTGATTGTCGAGTGAGCCCGTAGAGATTAGAGACTCTGGAAAAGATATATCGGTCGCGACTCCCGGTCTCCCGTCCATGGGGTTCTCCCCGCCGGCCCTCTGGGCCTCCTTCCGGAAGTGGCTGCGGGAGCCGCCCCGGGCCCTGAAGGCGGCCCTCGTCGGACTGGTCCTCTACCGTTTCGCCCTGGCCCTGGTTTTCCCGGTCTTCTCCGACCCCGGGACCTACTTCATCTACGCGAAGGCCTTCGCCGCCGACCCGGGCCTCTACCTCGAACGGCTCTGGTTCCCCCCGCCCCTCGTCCCGCTCCTCGGGGCCCTGCTGGTCCCGTGGGCCGGGGAGGTCGGCCTCAAACTCATCGCTCCCGCGTTCGGGACCCTCGCCCTGCTCTACACCTACCGCCTCGGGCGCCACTGCTACTCCGAACGGGTGGGGCTCCTCGGGGCCGTGCTCCTCGGCATCCTGCCGGCCCACCTCCACTACAGCGCCCTCGGCTACCTCGACGCGCCCGTGACCGCATTCTGCATCATGACCCTCTACCACTCCCACCGGGCCCTGGAGGGCGGGTCGCGGAGGGACGCATGGACCGCGGGAGCCGCTGCGGGCCTGGCCGCCCTCTCGAAGGAGACGGGGGCCGTAGCGGCGGCGTTCATCTTCTTCTACTTCGCAGTCCGCGCCCTGCGCCGCCGCAAAATCGGCGCGGTCTCCCTCCGCATCGCCCTGACGGCGCTGGTGGCCGCGGGCGCCCTCGCCTCGGTCTACTACGTCGGCCACAACTACCGGCTCTACGGCGACCTCGGAATCACCAAGTCGGTCGGGCAGGAGGGGCTCACCAACATCGGCCTCCCGGTCCCGGCGCCCGGCGAGGAGAACGCGGCGTTCCTGGCGTCCATCTCCGAGGCGAACCGGGGCGGGGGGCTGGCGCTCCTGCCCGCCCTCCTGAAGCAGAACTACCTGGAGGCGTGGGGGTTCCCCTCCGGGCGGGCCGACGTCATCCCGCTCCCCGGGTCCCTCGTTCTCCTCTACGCCCTCTCGACGCTCCTCTTCGTCCCGCTGGTCCTCCTCGGCTTCGGCCGGGGGCTGACCCACCCGTCGAAACTGCTCTGGCTGTGGGTGGTGCTGTGGGCCCTCGCGGTCGTCCTCGTCACCGCGGCCCTGGGTCAGTTCTTCCTCCTCTACTCCTTCCGTCGGCTGCTCCCCCTCGCCCCCGTCCTGGCCATATTCGCCGCGCTGGGCTGGACCGTGGTCCGGGAGAAACTATCCCCGCGAAAGGGCCTCGCCGGAGCCGTTCTCGTCCTCCTCGTCCTCGCGGGGAGCGCGGCCGCGGCCAGCGAGGCGGGGAAGGCGGCGGTGGCGGTCTCCTACCACGGGGCCCGCGCCGACGCGCTCGCCTACCTCAAAGCCCTGCCCCCCGAGGCCCGGATCATGGCTCCCGACAAGGACCTGGTGGACTACTACTCCGGGCGCATCTCGCTCCACCTGCCCTGGTGGAAAGCGGAGGGGCTCGACGCCGGGGCCCTCCGGCGACTCGGCGTGACCCACGCCGTCACCGACGACGGCTACCTCTGGTTCGACCTCTCCACCTACCGGCGCGCCTTCGACGACGAGGTCTCCCGCGGGGTCCTCCGGCTCGCCGGGATCTTCGGGCCGGTGCGTATATACGAGGTCCCCGGGGCAGGGGTTCCATGAAAATCCTGGTCACGGGCGGAGCCGGCTTCATCGGCTCGCACATGGTGGACCGGCTCGCCGCCCTCGGGCACGGCGTCACCGCCTTCGACAACCTGCAGGCCGGAAAGGCGGAGAACCTGCGCGGAGTCCGGAGCAGCATCCGGTTCGTGAAGGGCGATCTCCGGGACCCACGGGCCGTGGAGCGGGCGGTGCGCGGGAATGCGGGGGTCATCCACATCGGCGCCAACGCCTCGGTCCCCCTCTCGGTCGAGGACCCGCGCTACGATTTCGAGACGAACGCCGGAGGCACGATGAACGTCCTCGAGGCGTGCCGGAAACGCGGGGTGAAGCGCGTCCTCTACGCGTCCACCGCTGCGGCCTACGGCGAGCCCGACCGCATCCCGATGGACGAGGGGCACCCCCTCCGCCCGGTCTCCCCGTACGGCGCCTCGAAACTAACGGGGGAGAGCATGGGCTTCGCCTACCGGGAGGCCTACGGACTCGACTTCGCGGCCGCGCGCATCTTCAACATCTACGGCCCGCGGCAGCCCCGCTACGTCATGGCCGACCTCTACCACAAACTCAAGCGGAACCCGAAGCGCCTCGAGGTTCTCGGCGACGGGACCCAGGTCCGGGACCCCTGCTATGTGTCGGACGCGGTGGAGGCGCTCTGGCTCCTCTTCCGGAGGGGGGAGGGGTGCACCAACATCGCGTCGGGCAAGCCCACCACCGTGCGCCGCATCGCCGAGGGGATGGTGGCCCGGGTGGCTCCCGGGGCGAGAATCGTCTACACCGGGAAGTCGTGGGCGGGGGACATCAAGGCGCTGATTGCGGACAACCGGAAACTGAGGCGGCTCGGGTGGAGACCGAAGGTCGGTTTGGAGGAGGGGCTCGACCGGTTTGTGGAGTGGATGGACGCCCACTCCGCGAGGAAGCGTTGAGAATTGCACTGGTCGGCCGCTTCTTCGCCCCCGTCTTCGGGGGCGTGGAATTCCACATGGAGAACCTCGGGCTCCAGATGGTGAAGCGCGGCCACGAAGTCACCGTCTTCACCCGCGACACCGACAACCGCGGCCAGCCCCTGCCGCCGAAGGAGACGCTCCACGGCCTCCGGGTGGTCCGGGTGGGTTCCGCCGGGGCCCTGGGCCGGGCTCTGCGGGCGTGGGAGGGCGACCTCTTCCACTTCCACCTCATCCACAAGCCATTCGTCGCCCTCGGGATGCGCGCCGTCCGGAAGGACCCGAGGCCCAAGGTCTTCACCCCCCATTGCGTCTATCCCTCCCGGAACCTGAAGGTGCGGCTGGTGAAGGCGGCCTACGACCCGACCCTGGGGCGGATGTCCCTCCGGCTGGCCGACCGCATCATCTGCCTGACGGAGAACGACCGGGCGGACGTCCTGCGGATGGGCGCCCCGGGGGAACGCATCGTGCTCATCCCCAACGCACTCGCAGAGGAGCGATTCGAGGCGGTCAAGACCGATCCCGAGGGATTCAGGCGCAAGTACGGCGTGGAGCGGTTCCTCCTCTACGTCGGTCGGATCGACTGGGTGAAGGGGCTCGAGTTCGCGGTGGACGCGATGGCCGAACTGAAGAGGGAGGGACTCAGCCTCGTCTGCGTCGGCCAGGACTTCGGGCTGCGCGCGGAGCTGGAGGCGCGGGCGGAGCGCCTGGGGGTCTCGGACGCGGTCGAATTCACAGGCCCGGTGGACCAGCCGACCCTCGCCTCCGCCTACGCGGCCTGCGCGGCGTTCCTCCTGCCGAGCCGCTACGAGGGGCTGCCGACGGCGCCGATGGAGGCGATGTGGTTCGGGAAGCCGGTCATCACGACCCTCGAAGGGGGGACGAAGCACCTCATCAACGACGGCGTGGACGGGCTGGCGATTCCCTACGGGGACGCGGGGGCGATCGCCCGGAAGGCGCGGGAGGTCCTGGACGGGAAGCACCCCGAAATCGGCCAACGGGCCCGGGAGAAGGTGCTGCGGGACTACACGTGGTCGAAGGTCGGGGAGCGGATCGAGGGGCTCTACCGGGAGCTGCTGCGGGAGCGGGGCGGCTCCGCCCCCTAGACTCCCTCCGGGTCGGGTGCGATGACCCGGTTGGTCCCCGCCACCCGCCCGACGAATTTCGTGGAAATCCTCGAAATCTGCGGCGGCTCTTTCGAGCGGATGTTGAACAGGGCGAACCCGCCCCCTCCGTAGAGGGAATCGCCAATCCAGTTGAACCGTGTCCCGTCCGGGGAGAGCCCCTCGCCGGTGCTTAACTCCCCGGAGGAGGAGCGGTACTTGTCGTATTTCACATCGAGGACCGGCTGCCGGAAACGGACGGTGAGGGCGAAGTTCCGCAGGGGGTCCTTCTTCACGTTCCGGATGATGAGTTCGTAGTTGAGGCTGCGGTCGAGGTTCTTGGGCTTCGACGCCCTCGGCTGGAGGGTGAACTCATAGGTTGCCATGCCCGGGGGGATGAGCTCGCCGCCCCCCTTCTGGTGCTTGCGCCCGAGGAGCGCCATCAACTCCTGGAATGGGCCCGCCTGGTCGGTCCGGAAGGCCGCCGGGTCGGCCGGATTGAACCCGCGAAAATCGATATGGCGGAGGGGGGCCATCAGCGGCGGCGAGGGGCCGGCGCCCCGGACGAGGGGGACGATGCGGAGGCCCGCCTGCTTCATCCGCTGGAAGAGGAGGGCGCAATGGGCCCCCCGGGTCCACTTCGACTCCGCGGCGGATGGGGAGAGGACGTAGAAGAAAAAATTCACCTGGGAGAGGACGGCCTGGAGTTCCGGTGGGACCGGTTCGACGCCCTTCTCGTCCCAAAAATCGGGGATGACGTCGAACCCGCCCCACTGGAGGCGCTGGGACAGGGCCCGGACGAAGGGCTCGTCCGCCCGCTGGTAACTGAAAAGCAGTTTCTCGCGGACCTGGTGCTGCATGGTCTTCCAACGACCCGGCGATTTAAGGGTTGGCGCGCTCCCCTCCCCGAATCCCGCGGGCCCGCTCCAGGACCTGCGTGTACCTCCGCGCGGTCTCCCGGAAGCCGAGAGGGGGCGCGGGATGGGCCCGGGGCCCCTGCCGGAGGACTCGCTCCAGGGCCGCGACCAGCCCGGCGGGGTCGCCCGGCTCCACCAGGGTCGCCCCCGAGTACTCCCCCAGGGACTCCAGCCCCCCGACCCGGCTCAACACCACGGGCAGCCCCTGCGCAATGGCGATGTGGGCGACGCCGCTCTGGGAGGCGCGGAGGTAGGGCAGGACCACGGCGTCGGCCGCGCCGAAGAAGTGGGGGATTTCATCGTCGGAGACATACCGGTCCACCCAGGTGATTTGTCCCGCGCGCGGCGACGCGGCGATGCGCGCCCGAAGGGCGACCTCATCGTCCCAGGGCTCTCCCACCAGCAGCAGGCGCGTCTCCCGGGCCAGACTTTCCGGCAACCGGTCGAAGGCGTCGAGGAGGACCGGCAGCCCCTTGTAGCGCCGCACGATGCCGAAGTAGAGGAGGACCCGGGGCTCCGGGATTCCGAGGCGGCGGCGGGCCTCCGGCCGCTCCACCCGCGGATATTCGAAGAGTCCATGGGGCACGACGGAGGCGTCCAGGCCGAAGCTCTCCGCCACCACTCCCCGGTCGGCCTCGGAGTGGACGACCGCCGAAGACGCCTGCTTCAGGAGCAGCGCACAGACCGCTTTCGTATACCACCGGAGGCCGGGATTGCGGGCCTCGAGGGGGTCGAGAATCTCGTGGAACTCGACCACGAGTTTCGGTCCGCGCCGCAGGAGATTCAGGGCGAGGTAGAGGTGGAAAACCGACGCGGTCCACCAGGGGAGAACCCAGGCGTCGCAGCTCCGGATGGCCCGGAAGGCGATCAGCCAGGTCCCGGGGTTGTGCCAGTCGAGGGGGAGGACGCGGGCCCGCCCGTAGTCGAGGCTCGCGATGGGGGCGCCGACGCGCTCCCGGCCCGGGAAGATGATACGGGGGAGCATCTTCCGGAACAGGACCACGGTGACCTCGTGCTCCTCGGAGAGCGCCCGGGCGAGGTTGGCCGTGTAGTAGGAGATGCCCGAGAGGAACTCCGACCCGGGACCGAAGAGGGCGATTTTCATCGTTGGACGGGGACCGGGGGCCGCCTTCTAATTTTCCCCTTTTTTCACGGGAGAAAGTTCTTGTCCCTGACCGGCGGTCCCCGAGGATGGCCGCCCAAAAACCGGCTTCCCGGAAGGCCCCCTCGACTTCTCCGGCCCCCTGGACGCGGGCGCTCCTCCCCTCTCTCGTCTGCGGCGCCATCCTCATGGGCCTCGTCGCATTCTCGATCTACACCCGCGCCGTCGTTCCGTGGCCCAGCGAGCTTTACCCCGACGGCCGCTGCTGCAAGTTCGCCGCCGACGACGCGGTCATGCAGATGCGCCACGTGGAACTGGCGGTTCGGCACTTCCCGGTCCGCGCCTTCTTCGACCCCTTCACCTTCTTCCCCTACGGACACGGCATCCACTACGGGCCCGCCTGGACCCTGAGCATCGCCGCGGTCTCCCTTCTCGTGGGCGGCGGGAACCCCTCGCCGCAGACCGTGGACACCGTGGCGGCCCTCTTCCCCGCCGTCATGGGGGGCCTCACCCTCATCCCCGTCTACCTCATCGGACGCTACGCCTTCGACCGGAGAACGGGGCTGCTGGCGGCGGCCATCTTCGCGACCATCCCGGGCCAGTTCCTGTCGCGCTCCCTCCTCGGGTTCACCGACCACCACGTGGCGGAAGTCTTCTACATGGCCATCGCCGTCGCCCTCTACATCAAGGCCCTCGACGTCGGCCGGAACCTAACGTTCGGGCATGTCCTGCGGCGGGAGTGGGGGGCCCTTCGGGCGGTGTTGCTGCCGGTTCTCGGGGTGGGCGTCGCCTACGGCCTCTACTACCTGAACTGGCCGGGCGCCACCATGCTGATGGTGCCCATGGGCCTCTTCCTGCTGCTCCAAGTGGTGGTCGAGTTCATGAGGGGCGGCAACCCCGACGGGCCCGTCCTGGTCACCGCCGGCTCCCTCCTGACCGCCATCCTGGTGATGCTCCCCGGGGTCCAGTGGGACCTGGTCCCCGACCCCAAGACCTACACCCCGTTCGGCCCCGGGTTCCTCGGCGCGTTCCTGGCCCTTGCGCTGGTCCTGGGACTGGTCGTGGTCCTCTTCCGGCGCAAGAGTCTCCCCCGGTTCCTCTTCCCGTTCCTTCTCTTGGCGCTTCCCGCGATCGGCCTGCCCATCCTCTCGGTGGTGGCACCCAATCTCTACGGCGGTGTCACCTCCGCCCTCGCCATCTTCACGCCCCCGACGGGAGGCGCCTCCACGGTCGCCGAGGCTTCGGGGCCCCAGTGGGCCCAATTCGTCGGGATGCAGGGCGGCATCTTCCACGTGATGTTCTTCTACAGCGGCTTCCTGCTCCTGGTGGGATACCGCATCCTCTACCGGGGCTTCCTGAAGAAAGGGGAGGACGCAGGCTACAAACCGGGCCTCCTCTTCCTCGCCATCTGGGCCTACTTCCTCATCCACATCACCTGGGCCCAGAACCGATTCTCCTACTACTCGGTGGCCTCGACCGGCATCGTCGGCGCCTATTTCATCGTCGAACTGGCCGACGCCGCGGGCCTGCGGAGGCTCCGGGAGCGGATACCCCGGGAAGTGGCCCGTCCCTCCGACCTCTCCGGATTCCTCTCCCGCTCGGCGAGCCCGGTCGTGATGAGCGCCATGGTTCCCGCCCTCCTCTTCCTCGCGGTCTTCGTCGGGGACGCGGCGCAGGGGACCGGCAACACGGTCGAGTGGACCCTGGCCGCCTCCCGGGGCGGGCCGGGGAGCGGAGGGGACTACCTCGAATGGCTGGAGAGCCTGACGTGGATGAGGGAGAACACCCCCGACCCCCAGGGGCCCGGCCTCAACTTCTCGGCGATATACCCGCGTCCGCCGGACGGCATCTTCCACTATCCGAAAAAATCGAACGGCACCACCTGGTACGACTACCAGAGCGCCTACGGGGTCATGTCGTGGTGGGACTACGGCCACGTCATCACCTACTTCGGCAAGCGCATCCCCAACGCCAACCCCTTCCAGGCGGGCATCGGCATCCTCCCCTGCCCCGAGCGCGACCCGGCGGAGTGCTCTCCCGGGGGCCCCGACGCCGCCAGCCCCGACCTGGTCCTGGGGGCCGCCCCCTTCCTCTCCACCGACAACGAGAGCATGGCGAACCAAATCGCCGACGCCCTGGGGACCCGCTACGTGATGTCGGACTGGCCCCAGGCGACCGGGAAGTTCGGCGCGGTCCTGACGTGGGCGACCGGGGGGAACGGGACCTGGCTCACCGAGAAATATTTCCTCACCTGCGTCCAGAACACCAACGGCATCCAGGACTGCGGCGCCCGAGACCGGATTTTCGCCCGCTACCGGCAAAACCTGGCCTCCGACTGCGCCGACAACGTGCCTCCGCCCCCCGGCCTCTGCATCACATTCAGCAACCCCATCGGCAGCACCAACCACGCCCGGACCATCGAGTCCCGCCTCCACTTCCTCGACGGCTCGGAGGCGGCCTACGAGTGGCTCTCCGACACCGGCGCCTCGGGAGAGCGCAGCACCCGCGTGGTCATCCCCGCCCTCCGGCACTACCGGCTCGTCCACGAGTCCAGGGGCATCCTGGCCCACCGGTGCGTCGCGGGAGACGGGCGCACCCTCCTGGGCCAGCTCTCCCCGTGGGGGATGCCGCTGGTCAACGAGGCCAGGTCGTGCGCCAACGGCACCTCGCCGGTGGGCCTCCACTTCGTCGTCACCTTCGAATACGTGCGGGGCGCGCAGGTCACTGGAACCACGGCCCCCGGAGCCGAGGTCCGCGCGAGCCTCCCGCTCCTCACGAACACCGGCCGCGCCTTCGCCTACGTCCAGTCCGCCACCGCGGGGCCCGACGGGACCTACTCCCTGACGCTCCCCTACGCCACCGAGCCCCCCGACCCCGACGCCCCGGCCAAGGGCAAGACGCGCTACGCGGTGGTCGCCACCGGCCCCTACACCGTCACGGCCCTCGGCCAGCCCCGGGAGCTCCGCCTCACCGACGACGAGGTGACCTTCGGGGCTGCCAAGAGCCTCGACCTGGCGACCTCCCGCCCGCCCCCGCCGGCGCCCGAGGCGGCGAACGTGCTCACCCTGCCGTAGGGCGGCGGGTCACGTCTGGGGGAGCGCCCTCAGACGGGCTTCGAGCTCCTCCAGCGCCTTCCGGAGCCGCGATTTCCTCTCCCCCCGGTCCTCCAGCAGCTGCCTCAGCCCCTCCACGTTCTTCGCTTCCCCGAGGGCCTGGGCGTAGCGCTCGGGCCCCTCCAGGGACTTCAACTCCTCGGCGAGGGCCTCGCGCATCTGAAGGAGGGTCTCCAGCTCATCGAGCCGGGACTCGGCTTCGACCAGGAGGCTTCCTGAACCCTTCTTCTTGGCCTGGTCCAGGAGGTTCCGGATCGATTCGAGGGCGGGCTCCTTCTCCCGCCCCGGGAGAACCCGCAGGCGGGCCTCGATGGCCTCGGCCGACTTCCGGTCGTAGAACGACTTCCGGAGCTCCCGGACCCGGGCCATGGTCCCCTCGGGGTCGGCCCCCGGCTGGAAGACGGGGCCCAGGTTGACGCTCGCCTTGGCCGCAGCCGCCCTCTCCCGGAGATCCGCCGCGGCCCGCTCCACCGCCGCCGCGACCGCGTAGATGTAGAGCCCCTTGTCCGAAGAGCCCGCCGCCAGGGTCGCGCCGGAGGGCGAGAGGCAGACCGACCAGGGGAAGCCCCCGGGCATCGCCTGGTCCGCCAGGACCTTGCCCTCGGCGTCGTAGAGGTAGAGCCGGCCGTCGTAGGTCCCCACCGCGAGCAGGGAGCCGCGCCGGTCCGCGGAGATGGTCCGCACCCTCCCCGGGGCCGGGAAACTCCGGAGCACCTTGCCGCGGGCGTCCAGGAGCGAGAGGGTCCGGTCGTCGGAGCCCGACCAGAGGACGTCGCCGCGGGCGGACATCGCGACGCACACGGTCGCCCCGGCCTCCCGGCCCTTCTGGTTCCAGAGGACCTTTCCCTCGGGGGAGAGGAGGAGGACCTCGTTCCCGTGGGTCCCGACCGCCACGTGGCCGCTGCTGGAGGTGGAGAGCGACCAGATGTAGCGCTGCTCGAAGGCCGACCCCGGGGCGAGAGACCAGCGGACCTGTCCGTCGGGCCCCAGGAGGTAGAGGCGGCCGTCGTAGCACCCCACCACCACGCCCTCCGCCTCGCCCCGGAGGGCCACGCACATGGCGGCGTTGAACCGCCCCTCGGTCTTGAACGTCCAGAGCGGCTTCCGGTTTTCGTCCAGGAGGTAGACGTCGCCGTCGTGGGTCCCCACCGCTGTCCGGGTCCCGCCGGGGCTCACCGAGACATCCATGACCTTGTCCCCCCGGCGCTTCGCCTTGAACTTCCCCAGGGGCTGACCCTTCAGGTCGAAGAAGTGGACCGTGCCGTCGTAGCATCCGGCGGCGGCGAGCCCCGCCTGGAGCGCCGCAGCCTTCACCTGCCCCTCGGTCTCCGCCTTCCAGAGAAGGGGCATGTCCGCCATGGTGGGGCTTGGGAGGAGGGCCATTAAAACCTATCCGGTGGCCGTGAAAGGTCGTAATCGGGGGAGGTTTGATAACCCCGGGACAGGATTGGCGGGATGGGCCGCGCGGAGTTCAAGGACGGGAACATCCGGGTGGACGGAAAACGGAGGCTCCTCATCGGAGGCGCCTTCCACTACTACCGGATTCCGAAGCCCCTCTGGGCCCCGGGCATCGAAAAACTGAAAGCGGCCAGCATCACCTTCATCGACCTCTACATCCCGTGGGGGTGGCACGAGGCGGAGGAAGGGCGGTTCGACTTCACGGGGCGGACGCGGCCCGAGCGCGACCTGGTCGGCGTCTGCCGCCTCATCGAGGATGCGGGCCTCGCCATCACCCTCCGGCCCGGGCCCTACATCAACGCCGAATACCTCAACTTCGGATACCCGCCGTGGCTCTTCGAGAAATACCCGGAGGTTCTCCAGGTGGCCCAGGACGGGCGGAGGTGGCACACGGTCTCCTTCAACCACCCGAAGCACCTCGAACTGGCCGGGAAGTGGTTCAAGGCCCTGTTCGAGGCGGTGCGCCCCTTCAAGAACATCCTCTGCACCCAGATTGACAACGAGACCGGGGTGGTCTACATTGACGGCTTCGTCAGCCCCACGCCGTTTTTCCGGGACTACAACCCGGCGACGATGGAGATGTTCCGGACGTTCCTCAAGGAGAGATACGGTTCGGTGGAGGCCCTGAACCGTGACCGGGGGACCTCCTACGCGCGACTGGAGGAGGTGAGGCCGGTTCCCCGCCTCCCGTGGCGCCGCCTGCGGGCCCCCCTGGAGAACCTGGGCGAGGTGGGACTGTGGCAGGAGTTCCTGGAGGAGTATCTCATCCGCTACCTCAACAACCTGAAGGGGAAACTCCGCGAGGCGGGGGCGCCGGAGCCGTTTTTCCTGAACGAGCCCGCGCTCCTCTTCACCCCGGGGCACACCCGGCGCAAGGCGCAGGAGGTGGGGCCCGTGGGCTACGACCTCTACCCGAAGGTGGTGCCCGGGAAGCACCTCTTCGACATGCCCTTCGTGCCCTGCTTCGGCCCCAAACTCTTCGCGAACTACCGGGGCGACGCGCCGGTCTTCTCCCCGGAGACCCAGTGCGGCTGGTTCGACCCCTTCGTGGAGGTCCCGATGGAGGAGACGGTCCAACTGACCCTCGCCATGCTCGCCCACGGGACGCGATGGATCGGCTACTACATCCTCCACGACTGCGTGGAAGCCGACGGGGCGCTCTACGCCTGGAACGCCTGCATCGGGCCCGGCGGGGAGACGCTGCCCCGCCACGGCGTGGTGAAGTCCATCTGTGAGTTCGCCCGGAAAAACGAGGAGCTGCTCCTGGAGTCGGAGGAGGTCACCGACCCCTTCGCCCTCCTCGAATACTTCCCGAACCACCGGATGTATTCGAGCGACCCCTTCGACCTCTCGATGGGGGCGGGGGCCCACGGCCTCCTGGGACTCTTCCACGAGGGGGGGCCCAACCCCGAAATCGCCGACCTCGAGATGGCGGCCCCCGAAGCGCTCGCAGAGCGGCGCCTCCTCATCCTCCCCTCCAACGGGTTCATGGACGCAGGGACCCTGGAGAAATTGAAGGGATACGTCTCCGGGGGCGGCCATCTGATGGTGACCCCCAAGACCCCCTCCCGGGACCTCCAGGGCCGCCCCCTCCCGGGCGCCCGGGACCTCATCCCCTCGGCGCCGGGGCCCACCCGAATCCACTACCAGAGCCAGGCGGTGATGCATATTTTGAACACGGTGATGATTTGGCGCGCCCTCTACCGGTGGCGGGTCCCCTCCAAGTGGCAGAACTTCACCCTCGACGGGATGCGCCAGGGGATCCCCCCCATGAACTACTTCTTCAGCCGCCGGGTGGCCCTCCGGGGGCCCGACGGGCCCTTCCCCGGGGCGCCTCTCGAGTCCTCCTGGGACCCCCCCGCGGGCGCCGAGACCCTCCTGACGCGTGGGAAGAGGACCGTGGGGTGGACCGCGCCCCTCCAGAAGGGGCGGGTCACGGTCGTGGGAACCCTTCCGGGGGCCCTCTTCTCCGGCAAGGGCTACTACTCCATCCGGCCCGGGGAGCACCGCGCCCTCAAGGGGCTGGCGGGCGGGATCCTCGACCGGGCCGGCGTCGCCCCCGCCCTCGCCGCGCCCCCGGGCGTGGAGGCGGTGGCCCGCAGGGCGCGCGGCTCCACTCTGCTCTTCCTCCTCAACCGCGGTCCGGCCCGGACTGCGACCGTCGAGTTCCGGGACCCGGGACGGCTCGGCCTCGGACCGAGGAACCGCGTCGAGACGCTCTACGCTCACGGAAAATCGAAAGCCCCGGCCGGCGCCGCCGAGAGGTCCCTGGAGGTCCCTCTGGACGCGAACGATGGGAGGGTCCTCCTCCTCACGCCCTCTGGCTAGCGCTTTTTCGGTTTCGCGGCGGACCCCTCGGCCTTCAACTCCATATCGAGGAGAATCTTGTCCATCTGGGGGAGGAAGCAGACGACGTCCGAGGAGCTGAGCATCCCGACCAGTTTTCCGCCGTCCACCACCGGGAGGCGGCGGATGCGCTGCTCCGCCATGAGGGCTGTGGCCTCGTCGAGGTCGGTGCCGGAGGTCACGGTGGTCACGGGGGCGCTCATGACGTCCCGGACCTGGATGCGGGCCGGCGTCTTGTTCCGGGCCACGACCTTCCGCAGGATGTCCCGCTCGGTCAGGATGCCCGCCACCTTGCCCTGCTTAAGGACCACGACGCACCCCACCCGCCGCTCCCCCATCCGCTCGGCGACGGGAGGGAGGGGCTCGTCGGCCATCGCCGTGATGGCCCCGCGGTGCATGACCTCGCCGACCTTCATGAGCCTACCCGTCCCTGCCCGCGGCTATTAAACGTTCCTGACTCGGGCACCCGGAAGGAAAGACAGAAGGGGAGAAAGCGGGGGAACTGTCCAGGAACGGGGACCGGGTCCCCGTCTCCAAAACCGCAGGGGTAGCCAAGTCTGGTCAACGGCGGCAGGCTCAAGATCTGCTCGCGCAGGCGTTCGGGGGTTCAAATCCTCCCCCCTGCACTTACTCGGGGTAGCCCGGGCTGCGCGCCGAAAATCGCTCTAAAAACCGGGTTTATTCGATTCTGTCAATCAAGGTCTCGACCAGGGGCGCCCGGGACGCGGGGTTCTCGGCTGGCCCGAGAATCTGGGGGCTCTGGACCCCGGTCATGATGGCCATGAGGCGGACCCTCCCCTCGTAGTTCGGGTTGATGCGGGCGCCCCAGATGACGTTGGCGTGGCTGTCGAGTTCGTAGGTGAGGAGTTCGGCGACCTCTTCGGCCTCCTTCAGGGTGAGGTCAGGGCCTCCGGTGATGTGGAGGAGGCACCCGGTCGCCCCGCGGTAGTCCACGTCGAGGAGCGGGTGGTTCAGGGCGTTCCGGACCACGTTCTTCGACTTGTCCCGGTTGTCCTGCGGGGTCGTCTCGCCCCAGAGCATCACCGCGACGCCGCCGCACGACATGATGGTGCGGACGTCGGCGAAGTCGAGGTTGATGAGCGAGGGCTGGGTGATGGTCTCGGAGATTCCCTTGACCGTCTCCGCAATCAACTGGTCCATGACGCCGAAGGCCATGTCGATGGGCTGGTTCGGGACGTATTCGAGGAGCCGGTTGTTGTCGAGGACGATGACCGTGTCGCACTTCCGGCGCAGCTCCTCGATGCCCTCCTCGCCCTTGACGAGCCGGAGGCGCTCCACCCGGAACGGGGAGGAGACCATGCCGATGACGATTGCCCCGAGGCTCTTGGCGACCTCGGCGACCACGGGGGCCGAGCCGGTCCCGGTCCCGCCGCCCATGCCCGCGGTGACGAAAACGAGGTCGGCGTCCTTCAACACCTCTTCGAGGGCGTCCCGGCCGAGTTCGGCGGCCTGCTTGCCCATGCGGGGGTCGCCGCCGGCGCCCAGGCCCCGGGTGAGCGAGCGCCCGATGAGGATTTTCTTCTCCGCCTGGGTGACGTCGAGGTGGGTCTTGTCCGTGTTGATCGCCACCGTGGTGGCCCCCTGGACCCCCATCCGGTGGAGCCGGCTCACGGTGTTGTTGCCGGCGCCGCCGCATCCGACGATGACGATCTGGGGAAGGCCGAAATCCTCGAGTTCGCCGCCCTGGGAGCGGTTTTGCTGCTGGCGCGCCTCGCGCTCTTTCTCGCGCAGTGCTTCTTGGACGAGCGATTCCATGTTTTCCATCCCCTCCTTTGCGATTCGCACTATACCTGGGTGTTTTATATACTTTCTCGTATCGGCCGCAACTCCCGCGCAGATCGGGGGCCCGCAGGGCCTACCGCCACCATTTTGAGCCGACCGGCCACAGCCCCTCCATGCGTATCGTCACCCCCTCGCGCCTCCACGCGGGGCTCCTGGACCTCCACGGAGGCAGGGGGCGGGTGGACGGCGGGGCGGGATTCGCCCTCGACGCCCCCTCCATCGAGGTCGAGGTGGAGAGGGGGCCGCTGCGGGTGGTCGCGGCGCCCGGCGTTCACCCGGAGATTCTGCGCCACGCCCGGGAGGCGGCCCTGCGCCTCTCCCGGGCCCGCCGGGTCCGGGGGACGGTCCGGATCCTGCGCGGCTACGAGCCCCACGTCGGCCTGGGCTCCGGCACCCAGGCGGCCCTCGCCGCCGCGTGGGGGCTCGCCCGGCTCCACCGGCTCGGCCTGACGGTCGAAGAGGCCGCGGAGACGGCGGGGCGCGGCGGGACCTCGGGCATCGGCGTCTGGGCCTTCGAGGGGGGCGGGTTCATCGTGGACGGGGGGCACTCCCGGCGGGTCAAGCGCGGGTTCTTCCCCTCGGCCGCCTCCCGCGCCCCGCCTCCCCCCCGGGTGGCCCGGCTCGACATGCCCGACTGGCCGGTGGTCCTCGCCTGCCCGTCCGGACCCTCCCCCACACCCCCCCGAGTTCATGGGCGGACTGAGGTCGAAGCGTTCCGCCGCCTCTGTCCCATCCCCTCCCGGGAGGTGGAGGAGGCGTCGCGGCTCGTCCTCCTCGGACTGCTCCCCGCCGTGGCCGAGGGGGACCTTCCCGCATTCGGGGAGGCCGTCAACCGCATGCAGGAGACCGGTTTCAAAAAGCGCGAGGTGGCCCTCCAGGGGCCGCGGATGGAGGCGCTCCTCCGGGCCGCACGGCGCGCCGGGGCCGCGGGGGCGGGCATGTCCTCTTTCGGACCCTTGGCCTACGCCCTCGGCCCCCGCCCGCGGACTATCCGGAAGGCGCTTCAGGCGGCCCTCGACAGAATGGGAGGCGGCTGGACCCTCATCACCCGGCCCCGGAACCGGGGAGCGGGGGTCCTCCCATGACCCGGTTGCCGGTCTCCGTCGGCCGGATTCGGCTCAAGAACCCCACCCTCCTCGCCTCCGGGATTCTCGGCTCCACCGGAGCCTCCCTCGCCCGGGCTGCGGAGTGGGGCGCGGGGGGCGTGGTGACCAAATCCCTCGGCGTGGAGCCCCGGACAGGCTACAAGGGCCCCACCGTGGTCCGCCTCGAGACCGGAGCCATCAACGCCGTGGGGCTCTCCAACCCCGGGTGGCGCGGATTCCTGCCCGAACTGAGCGACGCCCGAAGAGGCGGAGTCCCCGTCATGGCGAGCCTCTTCGGCGCATTCCCCGCGGAGTTCGGGGCGATGGCCCGGGGCCTGCGGCGCCACGTCGACGGGTTCGAACTCAACCTCTCCTGCCCCCATGTGAAGAACGTCGGGAGCGAGGTCGGCTCCGACCCGCGGCTGGTCCGCGCCATCGTCCGGGCCGCCAAGGAGGGGGCTCGGAAGCCGGTCTGGGCGAAACTGACGCCCCACGCCGACGTCACGGAGGTGGGGCGGGCCGCGGAGCGCGCGGGCGCGGACGCCCTGGTCGCGGTCAACACCCTCCGGGCGGCCGCGTTCGACGTCGAGACGGGGCGTTCCCTGCTGGGGAACCGGGTCGGGGGCCTCTCGGGCCCGCCCCTGAAGCCGGTGGCCCTCCGGTGCGTCTACGAGCTCTACGAAGAGGTCTCCATCCCCATCGTAGGCTCCGGCGGCGTGTCAAACTGGAGGGACGCCGTCGAGTTCCTCTCGGCCGGAGCGCGGGCGGTGGAAATCGGGACCGCGCTCCTCGACGGCACGGGGGTCTTCAGGGACGTGACCGCGGGGCTGCGGAAGTTCCTGGCCCGGAACCGCACGAACCTGGGGGGGCTCGTCGGGAGGTCCCACCGTGCGTAAATCGTCCGCCGGCCGGAGGCCGGAGGCCGAGGACGGCGTTGGAGAAAAGCATCCTTTAACCCGCCCGGTCATCTCCACCATCGCCCGCGTTCTCCGCGAAGGGTCCGACGCCGCGACCCTCCGCTTCCGCCCGGAGGTCCCCGGGGCGCTCCCGGGCCACTTCGTCATGGCCTGGATTCCCGGCGTGGACGACGTCCCCATGAGCCTGACCGACCCGGGCTCGATGACGGTGAAGGCCGTCGGGGAGGCGACGCGGGCCCTCTGCAGCCTGCGGCCCGGAGACAGAGTCGGCATCCGTGGGCCCCTCGGCCGCCCCTTCGAGTTGCGGGGGCGGAAAATCGGGCTGGTGGCCGGCGGCATCGGAACCCCCCCGCTCGCCTTCCTCGCCGCCCGCGCGCGCCGCCGGGGGCTCCGCGTCGAGTCCTTCGTCGGAGCCCGGAGCCGGGGCTCCCTCACCCTCCTCCGGCTCTTCCGGCGCGCCGGGCCGGTCCGGGTCGCTACCGACGACGGCTCCGCGGGCCGCCGGGGCCTCGTCACCGACCTGGTGGACCCGGGCGCCTACGACCAGATCTACGCCTGCGGCCCCGAGGCGATGCTCGGGGCCCTCCTGCGGAAGGCGGGGACGCGCCACGCGGGGCGCCTCCAGTTGTCGGTGGAGCGAATCATGAAGTGCGGCATCGGACTCTGCGGCTCGTGCGACCTGGCGGGGAGGAGGGTCTGCGTCGAGGGGCCGGTGTTCCGGGGGACTGAGCTCCAAAGGACCGAATTCGGGGTCTTCTGGCGGGACGCGGCGGGGAGACGGGTCCGATTCCCACACGGGGCTTTATAAGGAGCGGGCGGACAAAGAGGGGCGCCATGGGCGGGATTCTGCCTCTGGCCCCCGTGGCCCGCATCATCAAGGAGCTGGGGAAGGCCGACCGGGTGGGGGAGGACGCCACCGCCGCGCTCCGGGAGGAGCTGGAGAAGCATGGCGAGAAGGTCTCCCTGGAAGCCGCCAAACTCACCCTCCACGCCAAGCGCAAGACGGTGAAGGCGGAGGACATCCGCCTCGCGGCCGAGACCCTGCGACGGCAGGGCGGCACTTAGGGAGCCCGCCCAGAAAGTTTGAAACAGCGGTCGCACCGGCCTTCTGATGGGTTCCAAAATCCAGGAGCGAATCGCCGAAATCGAGCGGGAGCTCCGGACCATGAAATACAACAAGTCCACGGAGGGCCACTTCCTCCTCCTCCGGGGCCGTCTGGCCGAACTCAAGAGGCAAGTGGAGCATGAGAGGAAGAAGTCGAAGCAGGCTCGGGCGGGGAAGCCGCTGGTGGAGAAGTCGGGGGACGCCACGGTCCTCGTCCTCGGGGCGGGGGCCGACCGGCGGGTCGAGACGCTCTGCAGCCACGCGGGGCGGAAGCAGGGAGCGGCGGTGGGGACCATGAGCCTCGAAGGGGCCTCCCTCCAACTGGTCGGGTTCCCCTACCCCCACACCGAAATCGCGAACCTGGTCATGCGGGCAGGCCTCATCCTCCTGGAAGAGCCTGCCGCCCGGCAGTGGCTCCCCGAGGCGTTCCGGGACAGGGCCGTCACCCCCTCCTCGTGGGCCCGGGGGCCCCTCGTCCGGGAGATGTGGCAGCGCCTCGGCCTCATCCGTGTCTTCCTCCGCCCCCAGCGGGGCAAGGTGTCACCGCGGCCCATGGTCCTCCCGGCCGGAGCCACGTTGCGCCACCTTTGCCGGGCCGTCCACACCACGATGGAGCAGGAGTTCCGCTACGCCCTCCTCCGGGGCCCGTCGGCCCGCCACCCCGACCAGCGGGTGGGGCTCGACCACCGGCTGGCGGAGGGGGACCAGGTGACGCTGGTGACGAAATGACTCCGCGCCCGCTCGCGATGCGACGGCGGGCGCGGGGCGCAGAACTCTAGCCCTCGCCTTCGGCTCGGGCCGAGTTCTGCGGTGTTCCCTTTATGGCAGGAGCTGTGCTATTCTCTCGATGCCATCCCGCCCCGCCGTCTCGGTCATCGTCCCCACCCGCAACGAGGGAAAATACATCGAGCCCACCCTCCAGGCCATCCGCGTCCAGGCATTCCCGAAGCCCTACGAGGTCATCGTCGCGGATTACCGGAGCGCCGACGACACTGTTCCCCGTGCCCGCAAGCACGCCGACAAGGTGGTTCGGGTCCGGCGCCCGGGCCCCGCCGCGGGCCGCAACGAGGGCGCCGCGGCAGCGTCGGGCCGGGTCTTCCTCTTCCTCGACGCCGACACCTGGCCGAAAGAGAACCTCCTGACCACCGTCCAGCGGACCTTCTCGAACCCGCGGGTCGCGGGGGCCACCTGCCCCATCCTCCCCGTGAGCGCCGACCTGGAGGATTTCCTCCTCTTCTGGTTCATCAACAACTACTTCCGGACCGCCATCCTGGCGGGCTCCCCCCACTCCTCCGGGGTCTGCTTCGCGGCTCGCCGGGAGGCCTTCGAGGCCGCCGGGGGCTTCGACGAGAAGCTCACCATCGCGGAGGACGTGGAGCTGGCCCGGAGGCTCCGCAGGTTCGGCCGGTTCCGGTTCATGTCCTCGACCCTGGTGATGACGAGCCCCCGGCGCATCGAGGGGTGGGGCATCGCGCGGACGGCGAGCGTCTGGGCCGCGAACTACATGAAGGTCCTGACCCTCGGCGGCGCGTTCGGGAGCCTCGGGGGATACAGGCCCATTCGATAGGCTCCGCCCTTGGCTTCCTGCTGTCGTGAGCCGCCGAGATACCCACGGAGGAGCCCCCAGGGCCGAGCCCAGAACGGGGGCTGGCGTGGCTCCAGCGTGACAGAACTCGCGCTCGCTGCGCTCGCGCGAGTTCTGCGATCGGCGGAAGGTAGTTCCGGCGTAGCACCTCACGGTTTTGACGGGTTCCAGGGGCCGACCACTCCATTCCCGCCCAGGCATCCCTGCACAGTCTCTTGAAGGTTCCACCCTCTCCTCGCGCGGAAAACGGTCGGCGTGTTGGGCGCGCGCCGGTCGAGGGGGGGCAGCAGCACCCGGTAGAATCCCCCTGCAGGAGAGCCGCGCGGAGCCTCGCCGGGTCTCTGGAGGACACCAGGAAGTCCAGGTCCCGGGTGGCCCGCGGCTCCGCATACTGGTTTCGCGAGAAGGCGCCCACGGTGGCGTAGACGCGCCCGCCCCGTAGAAACCATCGACCGCGGCCACCGGGACCCGCAGCTGGTCAGGTGGCAGGACACGCTCTGCGGCCACGGAATCGCCTCCTCATCCTGAAGATGACCCGTCCCCGGGCTTATCGGTTCCTCTTCCGGACCTCCACATAGAGCACCTGCTGCGCATACCCCGCATTCGGCCCGAACCTCTCCATGGCGAACCCCGACAGCGCCCGGTAGACCGGCCCGGTGATTTCGCCCTCCGCCGCGGCCCGCCGCACTTTCCGGGGCAGCAGGTCGCCGTAGAACTCCGCCAGCGCCCGCGCGGCCCAGACGTCCACCGGGAAGACCTCGAGGTGGTCCATGGAGAAGAGCAGGATGCAGTCGCCGACCTTCCGCCCCACACCGCAGAGTTCCTGGATTTTTTTCCGCCCCTCCTCGGTTGGCAGGGGCGCGAGGTCCAGCGAGAACCCCTCGGCCACCTGCCGCGCAGCCTCCCGGAGCAGCCGCGCCCGGTATCCGAGGCCGCACGCCCGGAGGGCGGCTGGGGAGGCGCGGGCGATGGATTCCGGCGTCGGGAAGCCACGGATTCGGTCATCCGAAACCTGCCCGAACCGCTCGCAGAGCGCCTCCACCGCCCTCTGGATGGCGGGGATGGATTTCCAGGCCGAACAGATGAATGAGGCCGCGCACTCCCACGGCTCCTGGCGCAGGAGCCGGAGCCCCCGGTGGGCCGGCAGGAGCGGCCGCAGCTTCGGGTCGGCCTCCAGGGTGCGGTGGACAGCGACGAGGTCGTCGTCGAGGCGGAGGTATCGCGCCGCCAGGTCCGGGGGCCCGGAACTCTCGACCTCCAGGCGGCCTCCCGCGGCCCGCAGGGCGAGCCGGTGGGGGCCCACGACGCCCCGCCACCATCCATCCTCCTTGCGCCAGCGGAACGCCTGGCCCGACGTCAGCGTCCCATCCAGGTCGAGCGGCCCGGGAAGGGGAATCTCCATCCGTGAGACTTCCCGCCATGGAAAAAGCCCCTCGTCCGGCGGAAAAAATCCGAACCGGCGAAAGCCTGTCACGGAGAAATTCGCATCGGGAACCTTCGCACTCTCTGACAATATTCCTTTAAGACCCCATCCGCCGCCTCTCTCACCGATGACCGAGTCTCTTTTGATGCGGGACGAGACCCTGTTCCGGCGGCCGGAGCTCTTCGACCCCACTTTCCTCCCCGATGACCGGAGCGAAATCCTCCACCGGGGCTCCCAGATTGACGGCCTCGCATTCGCCCTGCGCCCCGCGGCCCTCGGCCAGGGGCGGCCCGTGAACTCCCTCCTCGTCGGGTCCGTGGCCACCGGAAAGACCACGGTGGTGCGGACCCTGTTCAAGGAGCTGGAGGAGGAGAGCACGCGGCTGGTCCCGGTCTACGTGAACTGCCAGGTGAATGCGACCCGCTACCTCGTCGCCTCCCACATGTTCAAGGCGCTCTTCGGCCACATGCCGCCCCACAGCGGCTACTCGTTCCAGAAACTGTTCGAGCGGGTGGCCCGCCGCCTCGCCGAGGAGAAGAAATCGATGGTGGTCGCCCTCGACGACATCCAGTACCTCTTCCGGGAGAAAGAGGTGGACGCCGTCCTGAACGCCCTCCTGCGGGCCCACGAGGTCCAGGAGGGCGCCGTGGTCGGGGTCGTCGCCATCTACTCCGGCGAGCGGCTCGACTACCCCTTCGACGCTCCCGTGGCCTCGGTCTTCGTCCCGGAGGAGATTCTCTTCCCCCGCTACACCCGCGACCAGGTCCGCGACATCCTCGGGATGCGGGTGAAGGAGGGCTTTTTCCCCGGCGCCCTCCCCGACGGGGTCCTGGAGCGGGTCGTCGACGTCACCACAGACGCCGGCGACCTCCGGGTCGGCATCGACCTCCTCCGCCGTTCCGCCCTCCGGGCCGAGTCGCAGGCCCGCCGCAAGGTCGAGGTCGCCGACGTGGAGGACGCCTTCACCAAGAGCCGGGCCCTGCGGACCTCCTCCCTCCTCCAGGGGCTCCGGAAGGAGGAGAAGGTGCTCCTCCGCCTCATCGCCGAGAACGAGGCGCGGGCGGGGGACCTCCAGAAGAGGTTCCAGGCGGAGACCGGCCTCGGATACACCTCGTTCCACGACACCCTGAAGCGCCTCGAGAGCCTCGACCTCGTCCAGGTCGGCTTCACCGGCAAGGGGACCAAGGGGCGCAGCCGGCTGCCCCGCCTGAGCTCGAAGCTGAGCAAGGACGAAGTTCTCAGAGTTCTGTCGCCCGCGTGAAACCGGGTCAATTTATTATCCCCCCCGGCTCTCCTCGGGATGGACCCGCGGGCCCGGACATTGGCCGCCGCCGGAGGACTCCTGCTCCTGCTCGCGGCCCTCTCGATTCCCCTCGGGCCCCTCCCCTCCGCCCTCGGCCCCCTCCTCAGCCCCGCCACCGGCATCTTCGCCGCCCCCGACGAGCCCGCGAGCGGGACGTTCACGCTGCCCGGCCTCTCCGCCCCGGTCACCGTCGCCCGCGACGCCTACGGCATCCCGCACATCTTCGCCTCGAAGGACGAGGACGCCATCTCAGCCCTCGGCTACGTCCACGCCCAGGACCGCCTCTTCCAGATGGAGATGCAGCGGCGGGCCGCCTCGGGCCGGCTCTCTGAGGTCGCAGGCAACGCCACCGTGGAACTGGACAAGTTCATGCGCACCATCGGGGTCCGCCGCGCCGCCGAGGCCTCATGGGCCGACGCCTCCGCCGAGGAGCGCCGCCTGCTGGAGGCCTACGTGCGGGGCGTCAACGGCTACCTCGAGCGCCTCCCCGACAGCCGCCTCCCCACCGAACTCAAGCTCCTCGGCCTCCGTCCCGAGCCCTGGACCCCTGTCGACTCCCTCGGCATGGGGAAGATTGTGGGTTACCTTCTCTCCGCGGGCCTCAACGACCTGGAGAACGAGGCCATCGTCCAGGCCTTCGGGGCCGAGACGGTCTGGGGCGAACTCTTCCCCGCCGACAACCGCATCACCATCCCCATCATCCCGGACGAGGAGTGGCCGCCGCCCGGGGTTCCAGGAGCGGGCCGGAAGAACGCCAGCCCCTCCACCGGGGCCGTCCGTTTCGTCGGCTCCAACAACTGGGTCGTGGGGCCCGGCATGACCAATACGGGGGCGCCCCTCCTCTCGGGCGACCCCCACCTCCCCATCCAGCTGCCCCCCCTCTGGTACGAGGCCCACATCGTCTACCCGGGCGTCAACGTCTACGGCATCACCGGCCCCGGCCTCCCCGTGCCCATCATCGGGTTCAACGACCGCGTCGCCTGGTCCATGACCACCACGGGCGCGGACGTCACCGACCTCTACCGCTACTCCTGGGACGGCGGGGGGCGCTACCTCCACCGGGGCGAATGGCTGGAGCCCAAGACCTGGGCCGAGACCGTGAAGGTCCGCGGAAAGCCCGACGTGCCGCTCACCATCCGCGAGACGGTCCACGGGCCGCTCCTCACCCGCTACAACCAGACCTTCGCGGTCCGGGCCACCTGCTACCAGCCCACCCACGAGGGCCTTGCCCTCCTCCTCTTCGCCCGCGCCCGGAACCACACCGACTTCCAGGAGGGGCTGCGCCACTGGAAGTGTCCCGCCCAGAACATCGTCTACGGCGACCGGGACGGGACCATCGCCCTCTGGGTCACCGGGGCCTACCCCATCCGCAAGGGCCACGACGGGAGCCTGCCCGTGAACGGCTCAGCCCTGACCGAGGAGGACTGGGTCGGCTACGTCCCCCTTGAGGCCTACCCCCACGCCGTCAACCCGCGCCAGGGCTATCTGGTCAGCGCGAACCAGATGCCCGCCCGGGGCTACGAATACTGCCTCCCGAACGGGACCTCACAAGGCCCCAAACCCTCGAATCCGGGGACTTCCGAGCTGTCGGGTTCGGGGCCTTGCGCCGACTTGGGCCGGGAGTTCGCCGACAACTACCGGGCCCGGCGCATCCACGAACTGCTGGCGAACCGGACCCACACCCTCCAGACCCTGGCGCAAGCCCAGTTCGACCGGACCGCGGTGGACGGCCGCGAGTTCGGCCGCCTGATCGTCGCGGCCTACGACTCCCGCCCCGCCCTGCGCACCCCGCCCCTCGACCGGGCGGTGGTCCACCTGCGGAACTGGGGCGGGGAGATGCTCCCCCCCCTGGTCGCCCCCACCCTCTACGGCTACACGATGAAGGCCCTCTGGAACCTCACCTGGGCCGACGACTACGTCGCGGCGGGCCTCACCGCAGCGTTCAAGAAGCCCGCCATCGACCGGACCGAGGAGCTCGCGAAGACCGAGCCCGATTCCCGCTGGTTCGACCTCGCCTGGACCCCGCAGCGGGAGACCCGGGACGACCTCCTCGTGATGGCCCTCGCGGAGGCGGTGGAGGGGTTGGAGGAGAGGTTCGGGCCCGACATGGATGCGTGGACCTGGGAGCGCGCCTGGTCCTTCCGGGTGGCCCACATCTCCGGAATCAAGGGGCTCGGCCGCGGGCCCTTCTCCATCGGCGGCTGGTTCCTCACGCCGGTCCCCATCGCCATCCTCTCCGAACTGCCCCCGTCGGTTCCGGACTTCGAGTTCTTCCCCCCCGGGAGCGGCTTCTCCCGCGACGCGGTGGCGAGCGCCTCGTGGCGGATGGTGGTGGACATCGCCGACCCGTCGCGCAGCCTCGCGGTCATCCCCGGGGGACAGCGGGGCGACTTCAGCAGCCCGCACTACGACGACCTTCTGCAACTCTGGCTCAGGGGGGAGCACCACCCCGTCCAGTTCGCGTTGCAGCCCGGCGGGTTGGCCGCGGTCGAGAGCCGCGCGGAGTTGAGGCCATGAGATTCGACCTGCGTGGGATGCTCCTCTCCTTCGCGGTCACGGTCGCCGGCCTCGCCCTCGGCCTCTGGCAGAGCGCGGCCCTGGCGGGCGCAGTCGCCGGCGCCATCGCCAAGGGCCGCCCGGTCTCCTCGGCTGTCGCGGGTGCCGGCGCGGGCTGGCTCCTGTTCCTGCTGCTCCAGATGGCGGGCCCCGGGGGCCGCGTGGCGAGTGCCCTCGGGAGCGCCCTCGGCCTCCCGGGGGGCGTCGTCGTTTTCGTCCTGGGGAGCCTCGGCGTCGGGGCGGCCCTGGCTGCCCTCGGGGCATCGGTGGGCCGCGGCCTTGCGCCTTTCGTCAAGGCTCCGCAAAAACCGAACTGACGGAGAATTTTTCAGTCTTGGAGAGTGGGGGAGAGGAGTCGTCCTGAAACGGAGAGGGCGCGAAACCCCTTCTCCCAGGAGGCCGGGGTAGCAAAGCGGCAATGCGCAGGTCTGGAAAACCTGTGTCCCGAAAGGGACGCGTGGGTTCAATTCCCACCTCCGGCGACGGTCGCCGGGGGGAGAGGGGGCGAAGCCCCCCTCTCCCCCCGTCCACGGGTCCACCCCCCTCTCCCCCGGTCCGGGGATTTCCGTGGTTTTATCCGTCTCGTTTCGGAAGGGGGACCGATGGCCCGACGCCCCGCCGCCCCCCGCCCGGTGGACCAACTGGAGTTCGGCCCCGGGACGACCGTGGCCGGCCTCGTCGAGGGGTTCCGGGGAGCGGGGTTCACCGCCGGCCGGGTCGCCGAGGCGGCCGACGTTTGGGAGGAGATGGTCCGTTCCAGGGCGACCCGGTTCCTCACCCTCTCCGGCGCCCTCGTCCCTGCGGGCATGCGGAGGCTCCTCTCCGGCCTCGTCCGGGAGGGCTACGTGGACGTTCTCGTCACCAGCGGCGCGACGCTGGTCCACGACCTGGTGGAGGCCCTCGGGGGCCGCCACTACTCGGTCGAGCCCCCCTGGGACGACGGGGCCCTGCGGCGGCGCGGGCTCAACCGCATCTACGACGTCGCGATGCCCGACCGCGACTTCATCCGGCTCGAAAAGCACCTGCAGTCGGTCCTGGAGCCGCTGGAGGGCCGGACCCTCAGCCTTCGCCAGCTCCTCGAAGCCATCGCCGACTCGGTGAAGGACCGCCACTCCATCCTCCGCGCCGCCCGGGAGCGCGGGGTCCCGCTCTTCTGCCCGGCCCTCGCCGACTCGGCCATCGGTCTCCAGGTGTGGCTCTTCCTCCAGCAGCGCCGCCTCGTCGTGGACGCCTTCGCCGACATGCGCGACCTCATCGACATCTGCTACGAATCGAAGCGCGCGGGCATCGTCGTCCTCGGCGGCGGCGTCCCGAAGAATTTCGCCCTCCAGGCGATGATGGTGACCCCCAGCGGGTTCGACTGGGCGGTCCAGGTCACCACCGACCGGCCCGAGACCGGGGGGCTCTCGGGGGCCCCGCCGGTCGAAGCGGTGTCCTGGGGCAAGGTCCGCTCCCGGGCCAGGACCGTCGTGGTCCCGGCGGAGGCGACCCTGGTGCTGCCCCTGCTCGTTGCCGCCCTGCGGGACCGGGTTAAACCCCCGGCGAAGAAGGGGAGAGGATGAAGCGCCGCACCGGGCTCGTGGTGGCCCTCGACGTGCCGACGGGCCGGCACGCCCTCAGCCTGGCGCGCGCTCTCGACGGCCTCGCCGACGGCTTCAAAATCGGCCTCCCGCTCCTCATGGGCGAGAGCGTCTCGGTCCTGCGCGACCTGCGCCGCCGGACCCGCGCCCCCCTCATCGCCGACCTCAAGGTCGCCGACATCCCGGAGACCGGCGAGGCGATGGTGGAGCGCGCCCTCCGGGCCGGGGCCTCGGCGGCCATCGTCCAGGGCTTCTCGGGCCGCGACACGGTGGAGCGGTGCGTCGCCGCGGCCCGCCGCCACCGGGGCGAGGTGTTCGTCGTCGCGGAGATGTCCCACCCCGGGGGCGCGACCTACCTGGCTCCCGCGGCCGGGTCCATCGCCCGCGCGGCCCGCTCGGCCGGGGCCGCGGGGCTCATCGCCCCCGCCACCCGTCCCGCCCGCATCCGCAGGCTGAAGACGGTCTCCGGGCTCCCGGTCCTCGCCCCCGGCGTCGGGGCGCAGGGAGGCGACGCCGCCCGCGCGGTCCGGGCGGGGGCCGACTGGCTCATCGTCGGCCGGTCGCTGGTGCGGGCCCGGAACCCCCGGCCGGCGGCCGAGAGGCTGGTGGAGGCCATCCGGAGGGCCGGGCGCGCGGGATGAAAATCCGCGGCATCTCCCGCGAGACTCTCCTTTTCATCCTCGAGAGCGCGCGCAAGAAGCACCCGAAGGAGTTCGCCGGCCTCATGGAGGCGGACCGGACCGGCCTCATCGTCAACGTCCACGTCCTCCCCGGGACCACCGAGGACGAGGCGAGCGCCCACATCCCGACCCACATGATGCCCCTCGGGGTCCGCGTGGCGGGCTCGGTCCACAGCCACCCCACGGAGGAGTTCGAGCCCTCCGACGAGGACCTCCACCTCTTCTCCCAGCAGGGCGACCGCCACATCATCGCCGGCTGGCCCTACCGGGAGGACACCTGGGGCTGCTACGACGCGGGCGGATCGCCGGTGGGCCTGGCGGTCCTCGACGAGACCCCCGGCCCCCTGGAGCCGCTGTGGGAGGAGGAGTTGAAGAGCCTCAAGGCGAAGACCGGCAGGAGGAAGAGATGACCCGCGTTCTTGCGACAGGAACATTTGACATCCTGCACCCTGGCCATCTGACCTACCTCGAGGAGGCGCGCAAACTCGGCGACGAGTTGTGGGTCATCGTGGCCCGGGACGTCCACGTGAAGCACAAGCCCCCCCCGCTGATGCCCGAGAAGCAGCGGCTCCGGATGGTGGCGGCCCTGAAGGCCGTGGACCGGGCCCTCCTCGGCTCCTCCAGGGACATCTTCGAGTTCCTCCCCGATATCCGGCCCGACGTCATCGCCCTCGGGCCCGACCAGCACTTCGACGAGAAGTGGCTGGAGGCGGAGCTCGCGAAGCGCGGGCTCCGGGCCCGCATCGTCCGCGTGCGGGCCGTGGAGCCCCACCTCCTCGCCTCCTCCTCCGCCCTCACCGCCCGACTCGCCGAGAGGTTTCAGCCGGAGTTGCGCCAGATGGCAGGGGTGGCGGGGCGGCTCGGGAAGGTCCGCAACTCCGCGGCCCGGCGGCTCGCGGCGGCGGTCGCCCTCGACCTCATCGGGACCGGCCTGTCGGAGAAGGTGGAGGCGAGGGACGGCGCCCTGCTCTTCTGGCACCGCTCGCGCCCCTTCCTGGAACTCCGCCCTTCGGCGGGTTTCGTGGAGGTCACCTTCCGGCCCGCTTTCGGGGCCGTGTTCCGCAAGCGGGAGCCCCTCTCCGGCTACCGTCCCCTCGCCCCCTCTCCCCGGGGCGGCTTCCGGGGGGCCCGCTTCCGCATCTCCCGCGGGGGAGACCTCCCCGCCCTCCGGCGGATGGTGCGGCGGACGGTCGCCTCGGCCTCCGACCACGGCGGCGCGCACCGCTGAACCCCTCTACGGCCGTCGGTTCCGGTGCCGGGCGAGGAGCGCCCCGACAGCCAGCGCGGCGGCCGCGAGGGGCAGCTCGAATCCCGGGATGGCGCGCGGCAGGGCCTGCTGGAGTTGGGGCTGCCAGAGGGGCGCGGTGGCGCCGATGAGGAACAGGACCATGCCGAAGGAGACGGCGGCGCCGCAGCAGCACCCCGAGCCCTGGAGGAAACTCTCGATCCAGGTCCGGACGAAGCCCGCCCGGGCCGCGGTGGCAAGCCGCCGCGTGATGGGCTGCGGCCCCGGGGGGGCCCCCGGGACGGCGGCCAGAATCAGCGACCAGAGCCCCATGATTCACCGGGAGGAAGGCGCGTTATATAGTTTCCCCGCCCATCGGCTTGAGGAATAGCGGGTCCCGCTGCCGGTTTCTTCCGAATTCCGGAACACGAAATGGGTTTTAACCACGGGGGCCCCATGGAGTGGATGAAACCGTCCGGAACGGTCCGTTGAACCTTTTCGCAAGTGTCTTTATGAGAAACGTGCCACTCCCCTCTCCGTTCATGCGCGCGGTGTTCCTGGGCCTCGCCCTCCTCGCGTTGACCGGGGCCGCCCAGGGGGGGCACGGCGTGGCCATCGTCAACCAGACCGGCGCGGGCCCCTGCCTCGGGGCGAACTTCGCGGCGGAGGGGCACGTCTATCGGGGCAACTTCACCAACATCTCGCAGGTGTTCCTGGTGAACTTCATCACGACCGCCGGCTTCAACAGCAGCAACGTCATCTTCGGTGACGAGGTCCGGGTCTGCGGCGGGCTCTACGACGAACCTCTCCTGGTGAACAAGACCAACATGACCCTCCGCGGCAACAACACGACCGCCCTCGACGCGACCGTGAACGCGACGCCGAACTCCACCGACGCGGTCACCATCGGCGCCCCCAACGTCACCATCGCTTTCCTCCGCCTCCAAAACGCCACCGCCACAGGGCGGGCCGGGGTCAACGCCACGGGGTTCCAAGTGAACCTCACGGGCAATCTCTTCGAGTCCAACGCGGCTGGCGCCCGCCTGGACACCGCGCCCAACAGCACGCTCCAGTGGAACTCTGTGAACAACGGCACGGCAGGACTCCATGTGGTCTCCTCCCGGAACGCGACCCTCCTCAACAACACCGTGAACAACATCGTCGGGTTCGGGATCGCGCTGAACTCCTCCAATGACAGCCTCCTCCGGGACAGCAGCGCCAACTTCAGCCAGAACGGCGTGGTGCTGGACGGCTCCGGCAATGTGACGGTCCAGAACGTCACGGCCCGCAACAACAGCCAGAGCGGATTCCTCCTCCTGAACCGGAGCGACAACAACACCCTCCGGAACAGCAACGCGAGTTTCAACAACGGCTCCGGATTCCTGCTGGCGCCGTCGAACCACAGCTCCGTCCGCGACAACATCGTGAGTTTCAGCGGGACGTCGGGAATCGCGCTGGTCTCCGGCCTCAACAACACCCTCCAGGGCAATACCGTGTCGTTCAGCGGGCTCCACGGCCTGCTCCTCAGCGCCACCTCATCCAATCTCGTGAATGCCACGAATCGCTTTTTCAACAACTCTGTGAGCGGCATCCGGCTTGAGGCCGGGGCCGCGGGGAACAACGTCTCCGACAGCCTGGCGTGGAATCACAGCGGGGCGAACCTGAACATCTCCGCGAGCAACAGCGGGGCCTTCGTCAACAACACCTTCAACAACAGCACCACGGGGATTTTCATCGAGAACTCGAATGCCCACTCCTTCCGCGGGAACACCTTGAGAAACCACACGCTTGCCTACAACGCCAGCAACGCGACCAACATCACCCACGAGGCCTCCTCTCTCCTCGACACCGGCGACACCGCGGTCCGCCTCCACTCGGCCAGCCACGTCCGGCTGGCCAATTCCACCATCGCCGCGTCCCTGGTCCTCGATTTCAATCTCACCGGAGGCTCCTCCGCATTCGCCGTGAACACCTCCTATGCCGCGGCCAAGGCGAACGTCTCCGACACCTCCTCCCTGACCCGCCGCTGGTTCCTCTCCGTCCGTGTCCTGACCAACGAGAGCAACCCGGTGCAGGGCGCGCTGATCAACGCCACGAACCGCACCGGCGCAGTGACATTCGCCGCCAACGCCACCAACGCCACCGGCTACATTCCCATCCAGGAGGTCGCCGAGTTCGTGAACCGGTCGGGGGCCAACGACACCTACATCCCCCACGACATCACCGCCAACAAAACCGGTTACACGAACAACAGCACGGTCCTGAACGTCACGGCCAACACCCTCCTCGTCCTCCTCCTGGGAAACGACACCGTCGCGCCCTCGGTCACGTTCAACTACCCGAACTCCACCAACAAGACCTACATCTCACGGTGGACCAACCCGAACCTGGAGGTCAGCGTCAACTACACCGAGTTCAGCCCCGCCAACGCCACGATCAATCTGACCCTGAACAACACCACGGTCCTCGCCAACACCACGGCCTGCTTCGGCGCCCAGGACAACAACACCTGCGTCCCGGCCCGGCTCGCCGGCGGCCAGGACCAGACCCTCCGCGTCTTTTTCACCCCCATGAACAACAGCACGGGCGGCGCGGCGGAGGGCGACGTGAACATCTCGGTCACGCTCTTCGACAACTCTTCGAACAACGTCACGGTCTTCTCCAACCTCTCGGTCGTCGTGGACCACACGGGGCCATTGGTGAACCTCACCTTCCCGACCGGCATGGTGAACGGCAGCACCCGCGCCAACACCACCGCCGGCGGCACGGTGACCTTCGCCTTCCTTTACAACGAGACGAACCCGGTCAACTACACCCTCAACGTGACCAACTGGACGACGAGCCTGAACGTCACCGTCAACTCTTCTCCCGCGTCCACCGGCAACTCCGCCCGGACAGAAATCGCGTCGGTGACCCTGAACTCCAGCGCCGCCGACGGCCTCTACAACATCTCGGTCCGCGTCTGCGACAAGGCGAAGAACTGCTCCGACTTTCTGAACGGTTCCCACTGGCTGAACGACTCGGTGGCCGTGGACAACTTGGCGCCGAACGCGACGAACGAGACCCCCAACCGGTCCAACTTCACCGGCAGCACCCGGCCCACCATCGCCGTCCTCTTCACCGACAACGGGACCGGGGTCAACCGGGCCAGCATGAACATCACCGTCGTGTACCAGAACGGGAGCCTGACTGCAGCCGTTCCCGACGTGGCCTGCACGAAATTCGAAGGCGGAAGCAGCGGGACCAACTGCGACCGGCTCGGCAATGCCGGCGTGGCCGCGGTCACGGCAGGTTTCAACCTGTCTCTCCTCCAGGCAGCGGACCACCAAATAAAAAACAACACTCGCGTCTTCGCCACCGCCAACGCCACCGACTACTCCAACCGGACCACGACGTTCTCCTGGAACTTCACCGTGGACACCGGCGCCCCGGTCTTCAACGACCTGAAGCCCGCCAACAACTCCACGACCGGCGACCCCACTCCGCGCATCTCGGTGAACCTGACGGACATCCCCTCCGGCGTGAACCGCTCCACGGTCTTCATCCGGGTGGAGAACAACACGACGGTCTTCCAGGCCACCTGCGACTCCGACACTGCCAACGTCTCCTGCACCGAAGGCACCTCGTGCGGCGGCGGAGGCCCCTGCAACCTCAGCCTTGTCTACGAGTTCAACCAGACCCTCGGCAACGGAAGCGTGGTGAACGTCACCGTGAACGCGAGCGACCTCGCCGGGAACTTCAACTCGACCAACTTCAGCATCAACTGGACCTTCCGGGTGAACAACGACGTGCCCTACGCGGTGAACGAGACACCCAACCACACCAATTTCACGAACCTGACGCGGCCCTCCATCAAGGTCATCGTGAAGGACGACGCCGGGAACCTGGGGGGGACCTGCCCCATCGAGTCCGCCTCCATGAAAGTGAACGGCTCGCTCGTCTGCGCCTCGGGAGCCGGCTCGTGGAGTTCGGGCGGATGCGTCCAGAACTCCTGCTCGGCTTCCTTGACCACGCTGAATTTCACGCCTCCCTGGGATTTTGCCGCGGGAGCCAATGTCAACGTCGAAATCAACGTGACCGACTCGTCGGGCAACGGCATGGCCCCCAACTTCACATGGTCGTTCACGGTGGACCCCAACCCGCCGGTGTTCGATTTCGCGGGACGCTTTCCCCAGTCGTTCACCAACCGGACCCGGCCCGCCATCTTCATCAACGCCACCGACGCCCTGTCCAACGTCTCGAAGCCCTCCATCAACTTCACCCTGAACAACTCTACTCCGGGGGTCGGCGACGGGTGCGCGGCGCCGCTCAACTGCACGCCCATCGCCAACGGATTCAACATCTCCTTCACTCCGTTCGCCGACACCTACGCCAACAACACCACGGTTAATGTGACGGTGAACCTCACCGACCGCGCGGGGAATCGCAACAACACCACCTGGGCCTTCCGCGTGGACCTCGACGCCCCGAACACCTCCAACACCACTCCCGCCTCGGGCTCCTTCCAGACCGCCGCCTTCACCGTCGGGACCACCGACACCGACAACCTCAGCGCCTCCGGGATGACCTGCCAATACCGCGTCGAGTCCCACAACGGGACCGCCTGGGTCGAGACCCTCGGCTGGACGGCCCGGACCTGCAACGCGGCCACGCCGACCGTCACCGTCGGGGACGGCGACCGGTGCCGGAATCTCGGAAACAACACCTGCAACGTCTTCCTCCGGGCGATTGACGGAGCGGGGAACTTCGGCCCCGAGGTGAACCGGACATTCAGCATTGATTTCCGCCCCCCCGGCATCACCTCCAGCAGTCCTGGAACCCCCACCGAAACTTCCACCACGGTCAGTGCAGGAACCAACGAGTCCGCCGCCTGCAAATTCAAGGACGGCTCCGCCATCGCCAACTACGACACGGAGGGGACCGCGATGACCACATCGAACAACATCAACTTCACCGCAAATGTCGGGGGGGGCTCCTGCGGGACAACCAAGAACATCTTCGTCCTGTGCCGCGACCTCAACGGCTCGACCATGACCGCCAACACCCAAATCATCGTGAACTTCGCCGCCTGTCCGCCCCCTGCCTCGAATCCCCCTTCCACCTCGGCCCCGGCACCCGCCGGCGGAGGCGGAGACACCCCGGCCCCGACCCCGACCCCCGCCCCGACCCCCGCCCCGACCGCAACTCCGACGGCCACCCCTGTCTCCCTGGTCGCGCCTCCCCCCGCCGCAGCCGCCCCGCCCTCATCCGCCGCCGCCCCCTCCGCCGCCCCCGCCCAGGAGGTCAAGGCCATCTCCTTCCTCGGCAAGGGGGCCACCACCGAGGTGAAGTTCAGCAACCTGCGACTCGAGTTGGAGGGTCTCAAGGACCTCCAGAATGTGGAGGTGAAATACGCCCCGCTCGACCGGCGCCCTGCGGGGGTCCCCTTCCCCGGGGGCGACGCCTACCGCTACTTCAACGCCGAAGCCAGGGGGCTGGCCAGGGGGGACGCCAAGGTCACATTCATCTTCACCGTCGAGCGCACCTGGCTGGCCCAGACCAAGGCCTCCGAGAGCGCCATCCGCCTCCTCCGGCTCCCCGAGGGCGCCAAGGAGTGGCAGACCCTGGCGACCGAGGCCGGGCGGAGCACCTCGACCGACGTGGAGTTCACCGCGCGCTCCGACGGCTTCTCCATCTTCGCCATCGCCGCCACCGGCTCCGCGCCGTCGGGGGGCGGCGCTCCGTGGATTCCCCTGGCGGTGGTCGCGGCCGTCCTCCTGCTCCTCGTCACCATCCTCCGCTCCCAGCGCATGGCCCCCTTCCTGTGGCGCCTGCGGGTCCGCTTCCGGCGGTAGTTGGAAAGATTTTAAACCCGTTGCCGGAGGGTGAGCCATGGGCCGGCTCGGGCCGACGGAGGGGCTGATGGTGGAGGGGCTGGTGAAGGTGATGGACCACGGAATCCGGACCCGCCTGGAGCAGGACCGGGAGGCCCGGAGATGGGTCCGGAGCCTCCGGCGGACCGTCGTCCTCGAACTGGAGGGAGTCGGCTCCGTCACCGTCCGCTTCCGGTCGGGCCGGGTCGGGGTCCGGCCCGGGACCTCCCGGAGGGCCGACTACCGCCTCCGCGGGCCCTACGACGACCTCGTGGGCTACATGAACGGCGAGGTGGGCCTCTCGGAACTCCTGGCGAAGATGGCGACCGGAAAAATCCGCGTGGACCTCGGCCCGCGGAGGAGCCTCCGGGAGCTCTGGACCATCCTCCGCCTGGAGGACATCTTCGTCATCACCCGCAAGCGGGAGCCCTTCCCGGTCGGCCTGGTGGACGTCGCCCGCCGGGCGGCCCTCTGCGTCCCCCGGACCCTCCCCCTGGTGGAGGCCATCCCCCTGTGACCACGTCCGCCAGGCCCTCCCCCTTCTTCGGCATCGAGCTCTTCCAGATGGGTGCGGCCCATACCCGGCGCGTCGGCGCGCTCCTGGGCGACCTGGACCGGGGCAAACTGCCCGTGGAGGAGGCCATCCAGGTCCTCCTCGACCTGGTCAACGAGTTCATCGGCTCCTTCGAGGACGACCCCGAGGTCGCCCGGGTCCTCCGCGGCCTCTCGGGCCGCCGCCTGGGCATCCAGGTGGAGGGGCTGACCGGAGTCACGGGGACCCTGGCCCAGGGCGAGAAGGTCAAAGTGGACCGGGGCGTCATCAACGGCGTTCCCGCCCTGGTGTTCAAGGACGTGCCCACCTTCGAGGCGCTCCTCACCGGGAAATTGGACGACGTCGAGGCGCTCCGCTCCGGGCGCGTCCAGGTGAAGCACCTCCCCGACTTTCTCAAGATGGTGGCGCCGGTGGTGGCCCTCCAGAGCAAGCGGAAGAAGGAGTTCCGGGAGCGGATTCAGGGCGCCTTGGACCGCGTCCTGCGCGAGAGGGGCTACTGAGCGCCCCTCACCGCTTTTTTCCGCCCGTCCTGGGAGCGGAGGTAAGGGGCGAGGGCTCCGTTCACCCACGCCTCCACCGCGCCGAAAGCGGCGGGGTCCGACGCCTCGTAGGCCACCGACAGTTTGGGCTCGGTGTTGCTGGGGCGGATGAGGGCCCACCCGCCGGGAAGGAGGACCTTGACGCCGTCCATCGTCTGGGTCGGGTGCTCCCGCGAGGCGCGCTCCAGGAGGCGTCGCATGAAGGGCTCCTTCTCCTCCTCGGGGATGGAGACCCGGAAGTTGCGTGAAATGTAGGGGTTCCTCATCTTCTCCACCCGGCCCGAGAGGGGGCGGTCGTCTCCGGCCACCGTCCGGAGCAGCAGCAGGGAGGCGAAGAGGGCGTCGTCGGCGTAGCCGGTCTCCTCGAAGTAGTAGTGGCCCGAAAGCTCCCCGGCGAAAACGGCGCGGGTCTCGGCCATCCGCTGGCTGATGAAGGTGTGGCCGACCCGGCACTCGACGGGCTGCCCCCCCAGGGCCCGGACGGCATCATCCACGAAGCGGCTGGCCAGGACGTCGTGGACCACCTTCCCCCCAGGCCGCTTCTGGAGGACTGCGCCCGCCAGGAGGGCGAGAACCTTCTCCGGCGGGACCGCCCGCCCCAGGTCGTCCACGACCCCCAGCCGGTCTCCGTCCCCGTCGTAGCCGAGGCCCACATCCGCCCCGGCGCGCCGCACCTCCTTTTGAAGGTCCGCGAGATTCTCGACCTTGGCGGGGTCGGGCTCGTGGTTCGGGAAGTCGCCGTCGGGCTCGCAGTGGAGGGGGTGGACCCGCGCGAAGGTGCGCAGGAGGGAGGCGTAGACCCGGCCCGCGGGGCCGTTGGCCGCGTCCACCACCACCGAGAGTCGCCGGGGGAGAGTCCCGAAGGAGCGCTTGAGAAAGAGGCCGTAGTCGTGGCGGAGCGGGACGCGCCGGGCCCTCGCCCGGACCCCCGCCTTCAGGGAGACGGGGGACCGGCGCTTCGCGTCCACCGCCGGTTCGGTCCCGCGGCGCCTGGCGGCCTGCTCCGGCAGGACCTCCGGGCTCCCGAGGCGGGCCGTCTCCCGCTCCAGGGCCGCGATGCCGGTGTCGTAGCTGAGAGGCAATCCGTCCGGGCCGAAGAGTTTGAGCCCGTTGTATTCGGGGGGGTTGTGGGAGGCGGTGATGGAGACCCCGAGGGCGCACCCGTATTTCTTGACCGCGAAGGGGACGAGGGGAGTGCAGACGAGGCCCGCATCGAGGATTTCGCACCCCGCCGCCGCCAGCCCCTTCACGAGGCTCCGGCGGAGAGCCGGAGAGGACCTCCGGACGTCGTGCCCCACCACCACCCGGCCGCGCCAGAGGGTCCCCGCGGCGTAGCCGATGCGCTGGGCCACCGCCTCGTCCAGTTCCCGAGGGTAGACGCCCCGGATGTCGTAGGCCTTGAAAATCGTCCCCATCCCCCGCCTTCCGCGGACCGGTCTAAAACCTGTTGCCCCGCGCCTCTCAAAATGGCGGGGCGGGGAAGTCTTAATCTGCGTCCGGAGCAGGAGCACCATGGCGCATCCCGCCGGCGACCCCCGGAGCGAGTCCGGCCTGCCCGACATCCAGGGCCTGCGCCCCCAGGTCCAGATGAAGCTCTCCCGCGTCGGCATTGCCGGTGTCAAGAAGCTCGTGGAGCTGTCGCGGACCGGGGCCAAGAGGCCCGTCGTCCTCGTCTCCACCTTCGACCTCTACGTGGACCTGCCGGCCGCCCTCAAGGGCGCCAACCTGAGCCGGAACATGGAGGTGATGAACGAGGTCCTGGAGGAGGCGGTCCGGGACCCGCGCTACGAATCGCCCTGCGACCTCTGCGAGGAGGTGGCGGGTCGCCTCCTCGAACGCCACGAATACGCCGACCGGGCCGAGGTCCGCATGCGGGCGGAGTACATGGTCCGCCGGAAGACCCCCGTGACCGGAATCCCGTGCCAGGGGATGGTGGATGTATTCGCCCGCGCTGTCCAGGACCGGCGGGACCGGGGGCGCAAGATGCTCGGCGCCGAGGTGGTCGGGATGACCGCCTGCCCCTGCGCCCAGGAGATGGTCCGGGAGCACGCCGCCGACGCCCTGCGGAAGCACGGCATCCCCGCGGCCACCGCCTCGAAGGTGGTCGAGATCCTGCCCGCCGCGACCCACAACCAGCGCGGCCGGGGCTCGATCGCCGTCGAGGTCTCCAACGGGGTCCGGGTCCCCCTCGACCCGCTCATCTCCATCATCGCGAGGTCCATGAGCATGGAGATTTTCGAGTTGCTGAAGCGGCCCGACGAAGCCCACGTTGTCGAGGAGGCCCACCGCCGCCCGATGTTCGTCGAGGATTGCGTCCGGGAGATGGCCCGGCGCCTCGTGGCCGAGATGCGCGAACTGCCCGACACGGCCCTGGTCACCATCAAGCAGACCAACGAGGAGTCGATCCACCAGCACGACGCCTTCGCCGAGCGTGTGGCGACCCTCGGGGAGTTGCGGAAGGAACTCAACGGGAAGTCATCAGGGCGCTGACATTTTTTCGAGAGGGCGGACGTCCGCGCTCTCGAAAAAATAAGCCGGAGTCGCATAGCGGCTATTGCGGCAGTCTTGAAAACTGCTATCCCGCAAGGGAATCGGGGGTTCAAGTCCCCTCTCCGGCGTCTGTCTCCGGGGGAGGGGGGCCCGCAGGGGCCCCCTCGGGGGATCGCTGGCAGTGACTCCCCGTTTCGGGGCATCCACCGCTCCCCCGCGGTGCGGGAAACGCCAGAACTTCAGCAAAAACCAAAGTGGCCGGTGGTGGACTCGACGCTCGACGGCGGGCCTACTTGTCGAGCTTCTTGATGCCCTTCTTCTTGACCCAGGGCTTCCAGATCTTCTCGGGCATCCACGAGGGGCGGTTCGCAGGCGCGGCGACCTGCTTCCTCCCCCCGGTGAAGAGGTGCTGCTTCTTCGTGCCGCGCTCCCGCAGGACGATGGTGGTGTAGCCCCGGTTGGCCGCCTTGAGGGCCGCCTGCCGGGGGGAGCGCCCGGTGAAGATGCCGACCTCTTTGCTGCCTTCGACGAGGACGAAGTTCCGGAGTTCGGCTTTTGCCATGATGGCTGTGCCGAAAATGGCCGAGGTATATAAAAGCATTTCCATGGCTCCCGCCACCGGTCCCTGGAGCCTTTAAGGACCTCGCCGGTCCCAGGTGGGGGATGCGACTCGGAATCGTGGAGTACATGGACTGCGCCCACCACCTCCCCGGCCACCCCCGCTGCGGGCGCCAGCACGGCCACACCTACAGGGTCGAACTCGTCCTGGAGGGGACGCCCAAAGACGGCATGATCCTCGACTTCGCGGAGATGAAGCGGGCCCTCCGGGAGACCCTGGCCGAGTATGACCACCGCGACATGAACGACTTCATGGACTACCCGAGCGTGGAGAACATCTGCCTGGCCCTGAAGAGGCGCCTCGAGTCCCGCGTCAAGTTCCCCTTCCTCCTCCGGGTGTGGGAAGGGGAAGGCAAGTGGGCGGAGGGGTAGCGGACCTGAATGCGAAAGGTCGGAAGACCCCCGATTTGAGCGTCCATGGTCCTCTCTGACCCCCTCCCCCCGCGCGCCGACGCGGTCGTCGTCGGCGGCGGCCTCGCCGGGGTCTCCGCCGCCTGGTTCCTCGCCCGGGCCGGCCTCGATACGCTCCTCCTCGAGGCCCGGACGCTCGCCTCGGGAGCGACGGGGCGGGGAACGGGGCTCATCACTCTGGGCCTGGGGGAGCCCTACTCGCGGAGCGCCGAGCGCTATGGCCGCGCAAGGGTCCGCGAGGTGTGGCGTTTCACCCGGGAGAACCACCGGCTCGTGCGACTGCTGGTGAACCGGCTCTCCCTTCGCTGCGGCTATGCGCAACGCGGAGGGCTTCGCGTTGCCCTGGACCCGAGGGAGGCGCGGGCCCTGCGGGAGAGCCTCCCCCTCCTTCGCCGCGACGGGTTCCGCGGCCGGCCCTACTCCGGTCCCCTCCCGGAGGCGTTCGCCGCCGCCCTGCAGGTGGACGGAGAGGGGCTCATCAACCCCGGGGAGTTCGTCCGCGGGCTCGCCCGGGCTGCGGAGGCCGAGGGCGCCGCCCTCCGGGAGCGCGTCGCCGCAACCGCACTCCGGGCCGGCGCGGGGGGAGTCCGCGTCGCCACATCGCGCGGAGAGGTCCGGTGCGGGACCGTGGTGGCCGCCACATCGGCGCGGCTGGGCCTCCTCCTGCCCCGGCTGGCCCGTGCCGTGGCGCCCTGCCGGAGCGTCGTGTCGGAGGTGCCGTTCCCCCGGCCCCTGCCCCACGGCACCTGCCGCTCGGGGGATTTCTACTGGAGGCCCGCCGGTCCGGCCCGGCTCCTCGTCGGCGGTCCCTCCCGCCCCCTTCTCCGCTCCTTCCTGCGGAGGGCGTTTCCCCGGGCACGCCCGATCGGCGGCGGGTGGGTCGGGGCCGTGGACTGGGGGACCGACGGCTTCCCGACCGCCGGTCCGGTCCCGGGAAGCCCCCGCATCCTGGCGTGCGCCGGGTTCTGCGGGACGGGGTTCGGGTACGCGACCCTGGCCGCGAAACTATGCGCCGACATCGCGGCGGGCCGGCGCGATAGGGTCCCCGGCTGGATGGCGGCGCGGCGCTGGTGATATATACCCGGGCCGCATCTCTCCCGGATGGCGAAATCCTATTCGGACGCGGATGCGAGCCTGGACCCCTTGAAGGGCAAGACCGTCGCATTCGTCGGCTACGGCTCCCAGGGGCGGCACCAGGCCCTCAACATGAAGGACTCGGGCCTGAAGGTTCTCATCGGCCTCCGGAACCGCAGCAGCCCCTCCTGGGCCGAGGCCGAGAGGGACGGCTTCGAGGCGACCCTGGTGGACGACGCCGCGAAGCGGGCCGACCTCGTCATCCTCATCTCCCCCGACGAGACTCACGAGGCGGTCTACCGCGACTCCATCCACCCCCACATGAAAGCGGGCAAGACCCTCGGAGTGAGCCACGCATTCAGCGTCTACTACGGCCTCGTGTTGCCGCCGAAGGAGTGCGACGTCGTCATGATTGCCCCCAAGGCTCCGGGGCCCACGGTGCGCCGGGAGTTCCAGAACGGCTTCGGCGTGCCCTGCCTGGTCGCGGTCCACCAGGACGCGAGCGGAAAGGCTCTCCAGACCGCCCTGGCGTGGGCGAAGGCCATCGGCTCCACCCGGGCGGGCGTCCTCCGGACCACCTTCAAGGAGGAGGTGGAGACCGACCACTTCGGGGAGATCGCGGTCCTCTGCGGCGGGACGGCGGAACTCGTCAAGGCGGGCTTCGACACCCTTGTCGAGGCGGGCTACCAGCCCGAGGCGGCCTACTTCGAGTGCCTCCACGAGCTCAAACTGATCGTGGACCTCATCCAGGAGGGCGGCATCGAGCACATGTGGGACTGCGTCAGCACGACCGCGGAGTACGGCGGCCGGCTCCACGGAAAATCCGTGGTGACTGCCGACACCAGGAAGCGGATGGGAAAAATCCTGAAGCACATCCAGAGCGGCAACTACGCGAAGGAGCTCATCGCCGAGCAGAGGGCGGGCATGCCGACGATGAAGCGGATGCGCGACGAGGAGCGCAACCACCCCCTCGAGAGGGTCGGGGCGGACCTGCGGAAGATGATGAAGCGGCAGTCCCCCGCGAAGAAGTAGTCGCCGGCTTACCACTTGGCGACGAGGGCGCGGGACTCGCCGTAGCGCCCGAGGAGGAAGGTATCGCCACTCCGCTCGATGATTTCGAAGTCGGTGAAGACCTCCTTCCCCTGGAGCTCCCGGAGCCGGATGATGACCTCCGGGGGGAGGGGCTTGGTGTAGAAGGAGAGGGCGATGCGCTGGGCGCGCTCGTCCTGGACCTCGATGAACAGGGGGTACCCGGTCTCCACGATTTTCAGGCTGTCCTCGAGGCGCCGGCCCTGGATTTCGAGGGCGTCGAGCTGCTCCTTCTTGAGGCGCATCTCCTTGGCGGCCTTCTTGGCCTGCTCGATGACGACGAGCTCCTGCTGGATTTTCCTCTTGTTCTCGTCCCGTTCCCGGGCACCGAGGGGCTCCGAGAGGGTGGTGGCCATGGAACGACGTTGGGCGGGCCTTCTTAAATATTTGTTTGGAGGGGCACGCGCGGCCCCCCTCGCTTTTTAAACGGGGGAGGTGGAATCCCGCGGATGGCCGCCGCGCCCCGGACCCCGGGAAGGACCCCCCCGTGAGGACCCTCCTCGTGGCGGGCCACGGCGAGCGCGAGAAGACCGCCGTCGCCTCCGCCACCGCGTGGGCCTGCGCGGCGGCGGGCCACGACACCCTGCTCATCACCACTCGACCCGGGGCGTTCCAGGAGCACTTCCAGGAAGAGTTCAACGGGGAGCCCTCGGAGGTGGGAAAGAACCTCCGGGTCGCCCAGACCGACATCTTCGGGGAGCTCCGGAAGCACTGGCCCGCGGGGTGGCGCTACCTCCACCGCCTCGCCGCGTGGAACAAGGTGAAGCCCGAGGAGATGCTCGACTCCCTCGGCATCGAGGCGACATCGGCCTTCATGCAACTGGGCCAGATGAAGGGCTTCGACGCGGCGGTGGTGGATTGCCACCTTCCCCCCCGCGACACGGCGCGGCTGGTCCGGGGCCTCGGGGACTTCGACGAGGGGATGCGCCGCTTCTACTGGCCGGTCCGGCGCTACGTCATGCCGCCCCTGAGGCTCGGACTGATGCTCGGGGGCCTTGGGAAGTTCCCCCTTCCGGACGAGGAGGTCCTCCACGAAGTCGAGCGCGCCCAGGTCCGGGCCCGGCAGGCGTTCCAGCGGCTGAGGTCCCGCGAGTGCACCGCGCGGGTCGTGGTCCCCGCGGGCCGCTGCTTCCCCCCCGGCTTCGACCGCGTCGCGGGCCTCCGGCCCGACTTCGCCGCCGCGGTCGGCTCCCCGCTGTCGAAGGAGTTCCGGGAGGGGATGGAGAGCGTGCTCCCCTCGGTGCCCTGGGTCCACATCCCCGGCCTAGACTCGGAGGGACCCGCCGCCCTGGCGAAGCGGCTCTACGGGGGCCGCGACCCTCTCTCGCCCTCGAAGCAGTGACAAGGTTCAAAAGGGGGAGGGGGGACCTTGCCCCCATGGCCACCCGAGACGTTGCGGACCACCTTCTCAACGCCGCAGGCCACCTCCGGGCAGCGGTCCGGGGCGTCGTGCCCCCCGTGGACCTCTTCTGGGCCGTCCCCGAGGAGGTCAAGGCCCCCCTCCGGGCCGTCCGGCGCGACCTCCTCATGGCGGCGAAGACCGCCATCGAGGACGAACTGGCGCGGATGGAGGAGGCCGAGGCCCAGCGAGCGGTCGAGAAGGTCGAAGTCAGGTAATTCTCAGCCCCTCGCTCGCTGCGCTCTCTCGGGGCGGGGCAAAATCGCTGGCCTCGCTTCTCTCGGCCGCGATTTTGCAAGTCCCCGCGGGTAGCAACCCGTCAGGATACTTTGCCGCCCGCTTCCTCGATTGCGGACTTGGCGCCCCCGGTGACGGAGCCCCCCCGGACCACCAGTTTCGTCCGGGGGGTCCAGCCCCCGACCACCTTCGAGACCCCGAGGGCGCCGAGGTCGAGGAGCAGGGCGTCCCCCTCCTTCTTGACCCTCCCCTCCGCGGCCCACCGGTGGGCCATCTCCTCCAGGTCCCGGAGCGAGAGCGCCCGGACCCGCTTCGTGTTGGGCCGGGTGAAGCCGTGCTTGCCCCAGTGGATGCCGTAGAGGAGGTAGTGGTGCTTGTCGCCCCCCGAGCGCCCCCGGCCCCCCCGGGAGCCGCCGCCCCTCCGGTTCTTGTGGGTGCCCTTGCCGTGGGTGGAGAGGCCCCGGAACTTGCGGACGCGGTTGACCATGCCCCGTCCTCTACGACCGCCGCTTATCTGCCTTTCGTTCGAGAGACCTCACCAACTCGTAGAGCAACCGATTGACCGGCGCCTCCACCCCCGCTCTCTCCGCCTCCCGCAGCAGCGCCCCGGTGATGGCCTCGATTTCGGTCCTCCGCCCCCGCTCCAGGTCGCGGAGCATCGAGGAACGGTTCGCCCCGGTCCTTCGGGCCACCTCAAGCACCCGCCCGAGAGGGTCGCGCCCCAGGGAGATGCGCCGCGCCCGCGCGACCCGCTCCGCCTCCTCCACCACCGCGGCGGCGAGGTCTCGCAGCCCCCGCGTCTCCGCGACGGCCCGGTTCGGAAGGCCGGTGAGGGCGGTGAGCGGGTTGATGGCGGCGTTCACCGCCACCTTCCGCCACAACTCCGCCCGGATGTCTCGCGAGACCCTCGTCGGAATCCGGGCCGAGTTGAAGAGCGCGGCAACCTCTCGCGCTCCGACGGTCGCGCCCTTCGACCACTCTCCCACCACCGTCGGCCCCCTCCCCGTGTGGACCACCCGCCCCGGCCCCGCGAGCAGCGCGCCGCAGGACGTGACCCCCGCCAGGGTCCGGCGCGCACCGAAGCGGGCCGCGACCTTCTCTGCGTTCCCGACCCCGTTTTGCAGTGTCAGCACCGCGCCGTTGCGGGAGAGCCGGACCGACCGGAGTGTCCGGGCCGTGTCATAGGACTTGACGGTCAGCAGGACGAGGTCCCCCTCGGGGGCTCGGGTGGCGGCCCGGGGGCGGACCGTGGCGCGGGTGAGCCCCTCAATGCGGAGGCCGCGGTTGCGGATGGCCTTCATGTGGACCGGGCGGCCCACGAGGGCCACGTCGAGGCCCGATTTGGCGAGGAGTCCTCCGAAAAGGGAGCCGACGGCTCCGGCGCCGAGAATGACGATGCGCGGGTCGTCCATGATGTCGCTTTAAGTAATCCCGGCAAAGGCGTTTCCGATGCGCGTTTCCCGGACTTTGCACTGGGCTCTCCTGGGGGGCCTCCTGCTGGCGCTGCTTCTGGTCCCCATTCTCCGCCCCCTCGGCCCGCCCCCCCCGCTCCTCGCCTCCACCACCACGAGCCTCGTCCACACGGGGCTCCTCGATTCCCTCGCCTCGAACTTCACCCGCGAGACCGGGACCCGGATGTATTTCATCCCGGTGGGCTCGGGCCAGGCGATCGAACTGGCGCGCCGGGGCGACGTGGATATGGCCCTCACCCACGACCCTGATTTGGAACTGGCGATGGTCGCCGAGGGATACTTCACGCGGACCCCCTTCGCCACCAACCGCTTCCAGGTGGTCGGGCCGCCCGCCGACCCGGCCGGAGTCCGGGGCCTCGACGCCGCAGGGACCTTCCGGGCCATCCACGACCGGAACGCCACCTTCGTATCCCGGGGCGACCGGTCCGGCACCCACGCCCGGGAGCAGTTGCTCTGGAAGGGGGCAGGATACAACTACACGACGGAGATTTCCGTCCCCTCCAACGCCTGGTACCTCTCGGCGGGTGCGGGGATGGGGGCGACGCTCCAGAAGGCCTTCGAACTCGGGGCCTACACGCTCACCGACGAGGGGACCTATCGCTCCTACAGGGGCCGGCTGGACCTTGACGTGCTCAATCCCGGGGACGAGCCCGCATTCCTGAACACCTACAGCGTCCTGCTGCTGAACGAGACCCGGTTCCCCGGGAAGAACCACGCCCCGGCGAAGGCGTTCGCCGAGTGGCTGCTGTCGGAGAGGGGTCTGGGGATGGTGGGGGCGTTCGGAGATGGGCTGTTCAGGCCGTTTCGATATGCCAGAGAAGAGTGAGAGATGTGATATTCTCCCGCTCAGGGCTTGCAGAGACGCAAGGTTAGATTAACTCCGGACCACTCCGGGTGAGCATGGCCGATGTAATTTCAATCACCCTCCTCACCCTCCAGGTCTCCGGCTCCAGCACCCTCCTCGCCTCCCTCATCGGCATCCCTCTCGGCGCCCGTTTGGGCCTCCAGCGGTCGAAGCGCAGGCTCCCCTTCCTGGTATTCACCCACGCCTTCTACGGCATGCCCCCGGTCATCATGGGACTCGTCGTCTACCTCCTCCTGAGCAAGGCGGGACCGCTGGGCGACCTGGGGCTCCTCTTCACGCCGGTGGCGATGGTCATCGCCCAGACATCCCTCCTGCTCCCCATCGTCGTCGGCTTCACCGCGAGCGCCGTCGCCTCGGTCCCTCCGGAGGCGGCCGAGACCGCCCGGGCCCTGGGGGCCGGCGAACGCGAGGCGGTGCGCGCCGTTCTCCGCGAGGCCCGCCCCCAACTCGCCCACGCAGTCCTCGTCGCCTTCGGCCGCGCCGTTTCGGAGGTGGGGGCGGTCATCATCGTCGGCGGCAACATCGCCGACCGGACCCGGGTCCTCACCACCGCCATCGTCCTGGAGACCGAGGCCGGGAACTTCCAGTTCGCCCTGACCCTCGGCGGCATCCTGCTGGCGCTGGCCCTGGCGGTGTCCGCCCTGATGACCCGATTCCAGGAGGACGCCCACGAAGTGGGCGGCCTGTTGCGGCGCGGTCGCCGGGAGGGGAGAGGATGACCCGGCCCGCCACCGGCCTTGAGGCGGACCTCCAAGAGGTCACCAAGAGGTTCGGCCCGGTGACCGCTCTGGACGGCGTGAGCCTGTGCGTGAGGTCGCGGGAAATCTTCTGCCTGGTGGGCCCCTCGGGCGCGGGGAAGACCACCCTCCTCCGCGTCGCCGCCCTCCTCGACGCCCCCGACGGCGGCCGGGTCGGCCACGCCCCGGCCTGGAACTCCCGGAGGCAGATTGCGATGCTCCACCAGCGCCCCCACCTCTTCCGGGGCACGGTCTTCGACAACGTCGCCTACGGGTTGCGGCTCCGGAACTGGCCCGAGCCGGAGGTCGAACGGGAGGTCGGAGCCTGCCTGGAGGCCGTGGGCCTCCGCGACCGCGCCTCCTCCCGCGCGCGGAGCCTCTCGGGAGGCGAGGCGCAGCGGGTCGCATTCGCCCGGGCCATCGCGACGCAGCCCCGGCTCCTCCTGCTGGACGAGTTCACCGCCAACCTCGACCCCGCGAACGTAGCGCTGCTGGAGCAGGCGGTCCTCCGCTACCGGGCGCAGGGAGGGGGGGCGGTCCTCATGGCCTCCCACAACTTCCTGCAGGCGAAGCGGATGGCCGACCGGGTGGGGCTGCTCCTCGGGGGCCGGCTGGTGGAGGTGGCGGAGAAGACGAGGTTCTTCGAGAACCCGGAGAGGGAGGAGACGCGGAAGTTCCTCAAAGGGGAGATGGCGTATTAGGAGACCGCATGCAAGGGCGCCGCGTGAGGCTCCCGGAAACGCCTTTACGCCCCGCGCCCTGCCGGGATATGCGCCTCGGCGCCATCCAGGTCCTCGCCAACATCCCGCTCTCGGGCTGCTCCATGATGGTGGTCCTCCTCGCGTTTTCTCTCGGGGCCACGCCGGGGCAGGCGGGGCTCATCATGATGGCTTACGGGGCCCTGGCGCTCGTCTCCAACTACGCCGGGGGGGTCGTGGCGGACCGGAAGGGCCGGTGGCCCGTGGTGGCGGCGGGTCTCGGAGCCTCTTCGGTCGCATTTTTCGCCCTGGTCCTCGCCCGCAGCCCCTCCGACCTCCTCGTCCTCTGGGGTCTCGCCGGGATGGCCCACGGCCTCTACCCCGCGGCCCTCGTGGCCCTCGGCCACTCCCGGGGCGAGGCGCTCGGCCCCTTCATCTCCCGCTCCTCACTCGGGTGGGCCCTCGGCTACACCCTGGCGTGGCCCCTGAGCCAGGCGGCCGGGTCGGAGGTTCTCGGGGCGGCCCGCCTCGTCTTCCTCCTCTCGGGGGGCTGCTATGCGGGGGCCTTCCTCCTCGCCCTCGGTCTCCCCCGGACAGCGGAGCCCCGCCTGCGCGTCCCCTTCTTCTCCACCGCCATCCTCCGCAAGAACTGGTCGGTCTACTTCCCGTTCCTCCTCCGCCACACCGGCGCCCAGGCGGTTTGGATTGTCTTCACCCCCTTCCTCTTCATCCCGGCCGACCGGGGAGGCCTTGGAGTCCCTCTCGGGTTCATCGGACCCATCCACGCCTTGAACCTCTTCACCCAGGCCCTCGTCATGCGCCGCATCCAGCGGTGGAGGGACGACCTGCTGATTCCAGCGGGGTTCATGCTCACCGTCGCCTCGTTCCTCGGCTACGCCCTCGTCCCCTCATGGCCCCTCCTCCTCCCCCTGCAGGTGACCGTCGCGGTGGCCTGGAGCGCCCTCTACGTCGGCTCGGTCTCGACCCTCCTCAAGCGCAACGAGGAGACCGCCACCGCGACCGGCATCATGTCATCCCTCGTCTCGCTGGCCCACATCCCGGGGCCCCTGGCGGGGGGTTTCCTCGCGGAGCAGTTCGGTTTCCGGGGCGCCTTCGTCTTCGCGGCCGGCATGGCGCTGGCGGGATACCTCCTGGAGAGGGCGGGTTCCAGGATGGCCGCCGATGCTCCGGGCCCTGGGCCGGGAAAGGCATAAATCGGGGACCCGGCCCATCGGGGCCATGCCGCTCCAGAAGGGCGACTTCGTGCGCATCACCTACACGGCCAAGTTGGACACCGGCGCGGTCATCGAGACCACCGACGAGTCGGTCGCCAGGGAGATGGGGCTCCACAAGGAGGGGGCGACCTACGGCCCCCGGACCCTCGTCCTCGGGGCCAACTCCGCAATCCCCGGCCTCGAGGAGGCCCTCCTGGGCAAGGAGGCGGGCGCCAGGGGATCGGTCACCGTGCCGCCGGAGAAGGGGGTCGGCCCCCGGAAGCCCGACCGCATCGAGACCTTCACGGTTGCCCGCTTCCCCGAGCCCCCCTACCCGGGCATGGAGGTCTCCCTGGAGGGGAGGCACGGCGTCGTGGAGACGGTCATCGGCCGCAGGGTGCGGGTGGACTTCAACCACCCCCTGGCCGGCAAAACCCTGGTGTACGACTACAAAATCGAGGAGCGTGTCGAGGGTCCCGAGAAGCGGCTGGAGGCCCTCGCCAGGATGGTCCTCCCGGTCCCCGCCGAAGCGTCGGTCCAGGACTCCGCCGGGACGGTGCGGCTCCCCGCGGAGCTCCCGCCAAACCTGCCGGTCGGCCTCTTCCGCCTCCTGGCCGAGCAGGCGTTCGAGCACCTCGACCTGAAAGAGTTGAGGGTGGAGACGCGGTTCCCGAACCCGAAGAAGCAGCCCCCGCCCGCCAAGGCGGCGGCCTCGGACGAGAAACCGGCCTCCACAGCCCCTCCTCCGAGGAAGGAAGGCGCCAAGACGGAGCCCAGGAGGCCGAAGTAGGCCTCGCACCGGCCGCCAATTTTATCCGTCGCCCCTCCCATCGAGGCTCGTGCCCTCCGACCGCCCCTGGTTCAAGCACTACCCTCCCGAAGTCCCGAAGGAGTTCAAGCACGAGTTCCGGCCCCTGGGGGACCTCCTCCGGGAGTCGGCCCGCAAGTTCCCCGACCGGCCCGCGACGATTTTCTTCGGCGCCCGAATGACCTACAAGGAGCTGGATGAGCAGGCCGACCGCCTCGCCACGGCGCTCCACCAGATGGGGATCCGCAAGGGGGACCGGGTCGCGGCCTTCCTCCCCAACTGCCCCCCCTACGTCATCACCTACTCGGCGGTCCTCCGCCTGGGCGCCGTGCTGGTGAACAACAACCCCCTCTACACCGAGCGCGAACTGGAACACCAGCTCACCGACTCCGGGGCGAAGGTGCTGGTCTTCTGGGACCTCCTCCTGCCCACGGCGCAAAACGTCCGGCCGAAGGCGCCCAAGGTGGAGCGCTACATCGCCGCTTCGTTCAAGCCCTGCCTGCCCCCGCTCCTCCGGCTCCTCTTCCCGGTGGCGGAGAAGAAAATCCGCAAGGAGCGCTACCCGAACCTCCAGAAGCCGCCGGCGAAGGACTCCGGCATCGCCGACTTCGCCGCCATCATCCGCGCCACGAATCCCGCCCTCCCGAAGGTGGACATCGCTCCCGGAGACCCCGCCCTGCTCCAATACACCGGGGGGACCACCGGTTTGCCCAAGAGCGCAGTCCTGACCCACGGCTCCATCGGGGCCAACGTGGCCCAGATCCGGGCGTGGTTCTACAAGGACGAGCCGGGGAAGGAGACCGCGGTGGTCATTTTCCCCTTGTTCCACGCCGCGGGAATGATCATCTGCTTCCAGGCCCTCTCCATGGCGACCTCGATGATCCTGATTCCGAGGTTCGACCGGGACCGGCCCGACCGCTTCCTGAAGGCGGTCCAGAAGCACCGGCCGACCACCTTCCCCGGGGTCCCGACCCTCTTCAACGCCCTCGCGAACTACCCCGGCATCGGGAAATACGACCTGAAGAGCGTCAAATACTGCCTCTCCGGGGCGGCCCCCATGCCCCTCGAAGTGGCCCACCGCTGGAAAGCGGCGACCGGCGCTTCCCTGGTCGAGGTCTTCGGCCTCACCGAGGCGAGCCCGGTCACCCACGCCAACCCGGTCTACGGGAACCAGAAACTGGGCAGCGTCGGCGTGCCCCTGCCCGGGACCGACGCGAAGATTGTGGACTCCGCCGACGAGAAGACCGAACTCCCTCCCGGGAAGGAGGGCGAACTCATCATCTCGGGCCCCCAGTTGATGGCGGGCTACTGGAACCGGCCGCAGGAGAGCGCCAAGGCCCTCCGGAACGGATGGCTCTACACCGGCGACCTGGCGAAGATGGACGAGGAGGGCTTCTTCTACATCGTGGACCGCAAGAAGGACATGATCATCGCCGGCGGGTACAACGTCTATCCCAACGAAATCGAAGGCATCCTCTACGAGCACCCCAAAATCCTGGAGGCCGCCGTCATCGGCGTCAAGGACGAGTACCGTGGCGAGGCCCCGAAGGCCTTCATCGTCCTGAAGCCCGGAGAGAAGGCCACCGCCGAGGAAATCATCGCCTATTGCAAGACCAAACTGGCCGCCTACAAGGTGCCCAAGAACATCGAGTTCCGGGAGACCCTGCCCAAGAGCGTCATCGGGAAGGTCCTGCGGCGCGAGTTGCGGGACGAGAAGAATGCCTGACACGGCCGTGGCCGTGACCGACCCGAAATACGCCCGGTACGTCGGGACGCCCCTCCCTCCCGGCAAGCCCTTCACCGTCCCGGCCGACCATGTGAAGAAGTTCGCCGAATCCGTGGGCGACCTTCGACCCGAGTACCTGCAGGGCGACCCCGCGCCCCCCATCTACGCCAGCGCCTACATCGCGCGGACCATGAACCTCGGGTCGGCCCTCGGGAGCCTCCAGAAGTTCGTGAAGCGGCTTGACAAGGTGGTCCACGGCTCCCAGACCTACGAGTTCTTCGAGCCGGTCCGGGCGGGGGACGCCCTGACCACATCGGGCAAATTGACCCGCATCGAGGAGAAAGGAGGAAAACTTTGGGTCACCTTCGAATTGGAGACCCAGAACCAGCACGGGAAGCGGGTCTCCCGGTCGAACCTGACGTTCGTGGTCCGCGAGGGCGGGTTCTGAATTGATAGCCCTTATTGACTTCCGCCAAGGTGTGAATGGCTTGAGTATGCGGGGGAGGGGGGTGGGCCTGTGGACGGGGGGAGGGGACCGCACAGGTCCCCCCCCTCCGGCGACAGTGAGAGGTGGCCCGCCGCCGGGAGGAGGGAGGGAGCAATCCGTTGTGGCAGCCCGTCTGCCACCTCTCTCTGCTCCCCACTGTGCCGGTCTGACGTAAGGGGGTTTTCCAAAATCTGTAAGGATTATCTGCGGGTTCCGGCGTGGTTCATTCGCCCTTCCCCGCCCGCGCCCACAGGTGCCCCGGCAGGTCCTTCTTGATTTCCTGGACCTGGAGTTTCATCCGCCGGACGATGTAGTCGAGCGCCTTGTCGGGCGCCCGCCCCCTCAGTTTCTCCTGGATGTAGTCCGACCGGTAGAGGCCGTTGAACATGCTCACCAGCGTGGAAACCGGGAAGCCGGACTCCTTGGAAATCTCCTCGATTTTCTTCTTCGCCTCCTCGGGCCACGCGGCGGGCTCGGGGCTCATGACTGGGGCGCGGCGGGGGCGGGCGTCGCGGGGGCCCCCGGAGCCGCCGGCTTGGGGGCTGGCTTCGCCGCGGCCTGCGCCTGCTTCCGCCTCTCCTGCGGACTGACGGCGGTGGCGATGTCGAGGAGGCCCCGGCCGGTCATCCGCGGGGTGTCGTAGTAGAGGCTCCGCTTGTCGAACTCCGCCAGGTTGTAGTCGGAACTGAACCAGAGGCAGTCCCGGGGGCAGACCTCCGAGCAGATGTCGCAGAACATGCACCGCTCCAGGTTGATCTCCGGGAACTCCCGGCTCCCGATTTTGGCCATGGTGATGCACTTGTCGGGGCAGTTGTCGGCGCACATGTAGCACGAGGTGCACTCATCGAGGTCGAGGACCGGCCTCCCCCGCCACCGGACCCAGGCGCTCTCCTCGCCCAGGGCGCCGATGCCCCGCTTGCCCGCCATCATGTCCGGCCGGTCGAGGCGCTCGAAGGGGTAGATGACCGTGAAGGGCCTCCGGAAGAGGTAGCGGAGGGGGACCGCCATGGGCCTGGCGAACAACTGGGGGAACTCGGAGAGCTTCATCCCGACACATCGGGAATGGGGATTAAAAAGTCTGCCGTCACAAGAATTTTCACTGCGCGAAAATTCTTAAAAGGCCCGCCGGCGGACGTCCCGGCCTTCAGGCCGGGGCATCGCAGAGCTCGCGCGAGCGCGAGCTCTGTCACGGTCGCCACCCCAGCGACACCACCGCCATCGCCATCAGGATGTTCACCATGGCGAGGGGCAGGAACCGCTTCCAGCCGACGTTCAGCAACTGGTCCATCCGCAGCCGCGGGAAGGAGGCCCGGGTGGCCCACATCACGACCGCCATGACGATCCAGACCTTGACGAGGAACCAGAGGACCGGGTGGAGGAAGGGCCCGTTCCAGCCGCCGAGGAAGAGGAGGACGAGGAGGGCGGAGCCGATGTAGAGCCGGGCGAACTCGGCGACCTGGGCCATGCCGAACTTGAGGCCGGAGTACTCGGTGTTCCAGCCCGCCACCAGTTCCGCCTCCGCCTCGGGGATGTCGAAAGGCAACCGCTCCACCTCGGCGATCATCCCGACGGCGAAGACGAAGAAGCCGAGGGGCTGCAGCAGGGCGAGCCAGACGGAATCCTGCGCCTTCACGATGTCCACCACGTTGAAGGAGCCGACCAGGATGACGATGCCGACCGTGCTCAGGATGAGGGGGATTTCGTAGGCGATCATCTGCGCCGCGCCCCGCATCCCGCCGAGGAGGGTGTATTTGTTGTTGGCGGCCCAGCCCCCCACGAAGACCCAGAGGGGTCCGAGGGAGAAGATGGCGAAGACGAGAATCAGGGCCACGTCGCTCCGGACCGGGACCCATCCCTCCGCCATGGGGACCACCCCGAGCGCGGTGAAGGCGATGGCGGGCAGGGCCACGACGGCCAGGGTGAAGAGGAACCGGTCGGCGCTGCGGGGGACGGTGTCCTCCTTGCCGAGGAACTTGAACATGTCCGCGATGGGCTGGAGGAGGCCGAACTTGCCGACGTGCATCGGGCCCCGGCGGTCCTGGAGGCGCGCGAGGAGTTTCCGCTCCAGCCAGGTCACGGCGAGCACCGTGAGCGTCATGTAGACCAGGAGGAGGTTGGCCACGACGAAGAGGACGAGGAAGCGGACCATGTCGGGGTGCTGGAGGAGGGCGAGAACCCGGTCGGTGAGGGGCGAGAGGGGCGGGATCGCCCCCCCGACCCAGGCGACGACCGAGGAGAGCAGCTCCAGCAGGGGGCGCAGAATGAAGAGGGCGACCTGGTCGAGGCCCATGGGCGGGGCTAGGCGGGCCCCTTTTTAATCTTTCTCACGCTCTTCCTCCAGTGGCGAATCAGAGTGGACGCCAGACGGTCGGCTCCCCGCACCCGGGGCACCTGGGGGACTCGATTTCGGAGAAGTGAGTGGCGACGTAGCCGCACCTCCGGCACTCGAACCGCGCCCCCTCCCGGGGCGGAGCCTTCACCCGCATCCTGGGGGCTACGATGGCCCGCTCCTCGGCGGCGGGGCGCGGCTGCCGGGGCCGCCGGAAGTAGAACCCGGCCCAGAGGCCGAGGGCGAGGCCTCCCAGGTGGGCGCCGCCGGCGATGGTGGAGGGGGTGAATACGCGGAAGACGTCGAGGGCGGCCCAGATGAACACCCAGGCGATGAGGGGCAGAGGGGGGCCGAAGAAGAAGGAGAGGGGCAGGCGGGGCTGGAGGACCGCCAGGGCCCCCATGAGGGTGTAGACCGCCCCGCTGGCCCCCAGGGCGGGGGCGGTCCCGCCCGTCGCCAGGTAGCCCACGTCCCCCGCGATGGCGCCCCCGAAGAAAAGCGCCAGCACCTTGCGGGAGCCGATCTGGTTCTCCAGCACCACGCCGAAGAGGTAGAGGGCGAAGAGGTTGAAGAAGAGGTGGTAGAACCCGCCGTGCAGGAACGCGGAGGTGACCCAGCGCCAGGGTTCCGCGAGCGCCAGTTGCGGGATGAACATCCCCGCGATGGTGAACCTATCCGACGCGACCTGCGCTGCGAAGGCGGCGAGGATGGCGATGGAGAGGGGGAGGACAGCGCTGCGGGTGAGGAAGCGGAGGTTCATGGGCCAACTCTCTCCGTCGCCATAGAAACCTTTCTCGACGGGCCGCGCGCTCGGCGCCCGTGACTCGCCCGCTCACTTCGTTCGCTCGGCTCGCCCAGCGCCGCTCCTCGCGCCTCCCTCGGGTCGGCGCTCGTCGCACATTGGTGCTGACGGGCGCCGTCGCGCTGCGGCCCTTGCTCTTGTGAGAGGTCGTTGCCTAAGTTATCCGGGTGGGGCCAAGGTCAAGCCATCCGCTTTGGCGCGGGCTATCTGTCCGTCTCCCCAATCAGCAAATCAATCGACTCCATGACCACCGGCACGTCGGCCACCTTGCACCCCTTCAGCATCAGCGGCAGAGCCTGCATCGTGGAGAAGACGGGGCTCCTCAGTTTCACCCGGAAGGGCCTCTCAGAGCCGTCGGAGATGATGTGCTCCGCCGCCTCGCCCCTCGGGTCCTCCACCCGCACGTAGGCCTCTCCGGGCGGGGGCTTCACCCGCTTCAGGCCGCGGGCCATCACCGGGCCCTCGGGCATCGCGTCGAGCGCCTGCCGCACGATGCGGGCCGACTGGCGAATCTCCTCCATCCGCATCCGGAAGCGGTCCATGCAGTCGCCGTTCTTCCCCACGGGGACATCGAAGTCGAAGCGGCTGTAGTCCATGATGGGGTCGCTCAGGCGCACGTCGTCCTTGACCCCGGAGGCCCGGAGGTTGGGGCCGGTCACCCCGAGGCGGAGCGCGTCCTCCTTCCGCAGGGGCGCGACCCCCTCCAGCCGCATGCGGAACACCTTCGACTGGAGGCACATCGCCTCATACTCCTTCAGCCGCGCCTCGATGGTGTCGAGCGCCGTCCGGACCTGCCGGTCCCAGTTGGGCGGCATGTCCCAGCGGACCCCGCCGACCCGCGGGTAGTTGTAGTGCATCCGGGCCCCCGAGAGGGACTGGAAGAGATCGAGGATGTATTCGCGGTCCCGGGCCCCGTAGAGCCAGATCGTCAGCAGGCCGGTGTTCTCCGCGATGCCGAAGACGAAGAGCAGGTGGGAGGCGATGCGCTGCAGTTCGTAGCAGACGATGCGGAGCATCTCGGCGCGGGGCGGGACCTCGACCTTGAGGACCTCCTCCGCAGCGAGGCAGTGCATGATGGCCCACGACATGGAGGAGACGTATCCGGTCCGGTCCATGAGGGGGATGATCTGGTTGTAGTTGCGGTGCTCGCAGAGTTTCTCGATGCCCCGGTGGATGTAGCCGATGGCGGGGTCGGCGTCGAGGACGGTCTCGCCGCTCACCTGGATGCGGAGGTCCCAGAGGCCGTGGGTGGCCGGGTGCTGCGGCCCCATGTTGATCCACATCGGCTCCGTCGCCCGGCCCGGGAGTTCGACCGCCATCACTCCTCCGCCCCCCGCAGGTAGCCCTGGGCCCGCCGCGCCTCGATTTCGGCCGCGACCTCCGCTTCGTAGTCGTGCGGCGTGATGAACCGCTTCTTCTCCGGCAGGGGCTCGTCCTTGCGCAGGGGGTGGCCCCGCCAATCGTCCGGGTTGAGGATGCGCCGCAGGCCGGGGTGCCCCTCGTAGGCGATGCCGAGGAGGTCCCACGCCTCCCGCTCGTGCCAGTTCGCCCCGGGCCAGACCGGGGTCACCGAGGCGACCCTGGGGCTGTCGCGGGGCAGGACGACCCGCAGGCTCACCAGCATCCTCTTCTCGTAGGACCAGGCGTGCGCGACCGACTCCATCTCCGGCTTGGGGTGGCGATCCACTCCCACGACCGAGGAGCAGTGGACGAAGGTCCTCTCGGCGAGCCAGCGGGCGGCGTCGAGCAGTTGCTCCTTTGGCAAGGTGACCTCGATGCGGCGCGCCCGCTTCACCTTTCCTTGGGCGCCGGGGATGGCGGCGAGGAGGGCGGCGAGGAGTTCCGACTCGGGGCCAGGGGGCGCGGGGGCCGGGGCCGCGGGCTTCGCTTCGGCGGCCATGGCTACGCCTTGCCCGAGGCCGGGGAGGTGATGACTCCCACGGTGTCGTGGGGCACACGGTAGCGGCCGATTTCGCCCCGCTTGATTTTCTCCTGCAGTTTCAGGATGCCGTCAATCAGGGTCTCGGGCCGCGGGGGGCAGCCGGGGACGTAGACGTCCACCGGGAAGAGCTTGTCCACCCCCTCCATCACGCTGTAAGAGTCGAAGAACGGTCCGCCGCAGATGGAGCAGTCCCCCATGGCGAGCACGTACTTGGGCTCCGCCATCTGCTCGTAGAGGGTCCGCATCTTCGGCGCGAACTTGTGGGTGATGGGGCCGTTGACGATGAGCAGGTCGCACTGGCGGGGACTCGCCCGGGGCACGATGCCGAACCGGTCGGCGTCGAACCGGATGCCGAGGCCCGCCATCTCCACGGCGCAGCACTTGATGCCGAGGGTGTAGAGCCAGAGTGAGTTGGCCGCCCCCCAGCGGAGGAGGGGGTTGGTCACGGTGTCGAGGAGGTCGCGGAACTTGGCGAGGATGACCGTGGTGCCGTGGGAGGCGAGCCGTAGGGGGTCGGGGAGCACCATGGCTTAGATCCAGGTGTAGGACTCCTTTTTCAGCGCGTAGGTCAGCGCCACCAGCATGATTCCGACCAGGGCCCCCACGGGCAGGAGCGTCTCCGCCGGCGCCGCCCGGTAGACGTAGGCCCAGAGGAAGAGGAACACGGCGAGGATGTCGAAGACGACGAAGATGAGGGCGTAGATGTAATACTGGAAGTGGAACTGCAGCGGCGTCTCCCCGAGGGGCGTCTCGCCGCACTCGTAGATGGCCTCCTTGCGGACCGAAGGGCGGTGGGGCCGGAACAACTTGGTGGCGAGGATGCCGGTGGTCGGGAAGAGGAGCCCCAGGAGGACGAAGACCGCGAGGCCGGTGGCGTCGGTGGCCATCGGGGGTGCTTCGGCCCGTGCCGTTTAAATCTTATTGCCAACGGTCTCCGGCGTCAGGCGGGCCTCCGGACGGCGTGGCTCCGCAGGACCTCCCGGAAGTCCCGGAGGAGCCGCAGTTCCTTCCGGTGGCGGACGACCTCGAACACCGCGAAGGCGAGGTAGACCGGAATCATCTCCTCCCGGAGACCCGGCTCGACGAATTGGAAGAACCAGAGGCCGAAAAGGAGCCCGGCGTCCAGGGCGGTCATCCGCATCTTCAGGAAAATGGCCACCGCCGCGACGGACTGGGCCGCCGTCAGCAGCAGTTCCACCCGCTGGACCCCGTGGATGTCCCCCAGCGGGACGTCCGCGTTCCGGCCGAGCGAAATGGAGAATACCATCGGAATCATCGCCACCAGGAGGGTCCACTGGTTCACCTTGGCCGACAGGATGTTCACCAGGGCGGGGGTGGCTGCGCGGACCTGGACCGCCCACCGGGAGGCTGCGATGAACTCGGGGAACTCGGAGAGGGCAGGGGCAATCCACTGGACGAAGAAGAAAGTGGAGATGCCGAGGGCAGCGGCGACTCCCATCATCGCCCCGAGGAAGGGCTCCGCCGCGAGGAAGAGGAGGAGTCCCCCGCCGAGGAACCCCCCGAGGACGAAACTCTTCTGCACCCGCGCGCTTTTCGTGAGGACGAACCCCGCCACCCCTGGAACGACCTCTGCGGCCCCCCTGGGTTCCGGGGGGAGCCTTCCCAGAATCCAGAGGTAGAGCCCGAATATCGAGGCCAGAACCGCCGAGTCCACGAGTCCGAGGGCGCCCCGGAGGTAGGGCACCGCCATGTAGGCCGTGGGGATGAGGAGGAAGAGGACCTCGACGCTGTGGCCGGGGCGCAATTCGATGGCCCGGAAGCGCTCCCTCCTCCGGCGGGCGGCGAACGCGGCGAGGAAGAACACCAGCGGCAGCCCGACGCCGACCAGGAGCCTGTTGGAGCCGGTGAAGTTCGCCGTGACCAGTCCGATGAGGCTCGGGTTCTGGGCGGCGTTGTGGGCGATGGCCGCCTCGACGGCGAACTCCGGCAGGACCTGGAGGAAGGCGAGGACGGCCAGGGCGAGGCCCTGGGAGACGAAGAACTCCGCGACCTCGGCGGCCCAGGCGATGAGGAGGGCCGAGAAGACGACCACCGGAACCGGCCAGATGCTCCCCGCCGTGAGGGGGGGCGCGGCGCCGGGGGAGAGGATGGCGGCGAACCCGGGGAGCCGTGGCATCGCCGGGACTCCCGTCCCCCTCCCAAATACCCATCGGCGGAAGGGCGCCGGGGGCCTCCTGCGGAGGGGTTATATGCCGCCCTGCGAGATGCGCCCCATGAAACTCCCCATTCGCAAAATAGACCTCGCCTTCCTTCTCTCCCTGGCCGGGGTGGGGCTCCTCGCTCTCTACCTTTTCGGCAACCCCGAAGCGGGCCGGGCCCTCTCCCTGGGCCAATGGCGCGACTGGACGCAGCACCTGAAGAGCGAGGCCCTCGGGACCGCCCTCCTGGTGACGGTGGGCATCACTCTCCTCGGGAACATCAGCCCCTTCCCGAGCCCCTACATCCTCGCGGTCTTCTTCCTCTCGGAGCCCCCTGCCGAGCCCTGGTTCCCGGCGTTCGTGGCCGCGGTGGCCTCCATCGGGGCCTTCTTCGGCGAGTCGGTGGGCTATCTCATCGGCGCAGGCATCCGCAGGGTGGCCGCCGGCTCCAAAAAGGTCCAGGAACTCCAATCCGCGGCCAGGGTGCGGCCGAGGCTCATGTATTTCCTGATTTTTATCATGGCGGTGACTCCCCTGCCCGACAAGGTGGTCATGATTCCCGCGGGCATCGCGGGGTTCCGCTTCCGCTACGCCGTGACCGCGATGTGGCTGGGGAAACTGACCCTCCTCCTGGCCGTGGCCTACGGCGCCTTCTACTACGGGCGGAGCCTTCTCAGGGTGTTCGGCCCCGAGGAATCGTGGGTCTCGGGCGTGGCGACCATCATCGCCATCCTGGCCATCCTCTACCTGCTCTTCCGCCTCGACTGGGGCCGCATCGCCGCCCGCCTGGGCCGCAAGTCCGCCTGAGCGCCCTTCCCGGCCAGGAACGCGTCCACCCGCTCCCGGAGAGCGGCGAGTTCCGGCTCCGAGGCCCGCAGCAGCAGGCGGCGCCCCTGCCGGATTTCGACCGCGAATGCCCTCCGCCGCTCTCTCACGTCCCCCCTCCGAGTTGACCCCCGACCATCTCCTCCACTGAGGCGAGGAACTCCCCGGCCGTCCCCGCCGGCAGCGTCGCCCCCGCGGCGACCGGGTGGCCCCCGCCCGCCCCTCCGAGCCGTGAGGCGGCCCGCCCGAGCGCCTCGCCCAGGTCCACGCCGCGCTCCCGGAGGGGGCGCAGGGCCCGGGCGGAGACCTTGACGCCTCCGGGCCCCTCGTGGAGGACGAGCAGCGGCCGGTCGGCCGGGAAGCAGCGGGCCGCCACCGAGGCGAGGGCGCCGCCGAGGCTCCTCTCGGGGGCCCGGACGACGCGGAGGAGGCGGGACTCCTCCGGCCGGAGGGTCCGGAGGGCCCCGATGAGCCGCCCCTGGAATTTCCGCCACAGGTCGAGCCCCCGCTCCCTCAACCTGCCGTCGCCGCAGGCGAGGGCGATGCCCACCGACGGCTCCCCGGAGTACCCCGCGCAGTTCAGCACCGTGCCGAGGAGGAGAGCCTCCCCGACGGCCCCGCGGGGCAGGGTGTAGACCTCCCCCATCAGGGGCGCCGGCTCTGCGGAGCGCCGCAGGCCGTCGAGCCCCCGCCCGAGCGCCTCGGTGGAGTCGGGGGCGAGCTCCCGCAGGCCGAGGGAGCCGTCGAGGGAGAGGGTCTCCAGGAACCGGCCCACCGCACCGGGGTCGCCGGCGATGTCGGTCCACGGTTCCGCGAGGTGGAGGAGGGCGTCGCGGACCGGCGTCCGTGCGTCCCCGGGGATCCGGGGGCCGCGCTCGACCCGGACCGAGCCCGCGCGGATCCCGTCGTCCAGGATTTCGCGGTTCAGCCCCGCCACAGGCTGCCGGTCGCTGAGGGTCCCCGCCAGGGCCACGCCCGCGAGGTCCCCGCAGGGTCCCAGCCGCCGGGCGAGGAGGTAGGCGAGGCCGGCGGAGGAGACCGCCTCGGTCCCGTCGAGCCCGTCGAGCCACGGGTTCACCACGAGGCCCGGGAGGCCCGCCGCCAGGGGGTGGTGGTCGAGATGGATGACCTCCGCCCGGCCGTCCGCGCCGGACGCCGCCTGGGAGCCAAGGTCGCAGAAGACCACGGCCTCCTCCCCCGCCAGGTCGGCCCGCAGTTCGGGGGAGACCCGGCTCGTCGCCGTGATCTGGACGGAGGCCCCGCGCCGGGCGAGGGCCTGGAAGAGGATGGCCGCCGCGGCGATGCCGTCGGCGTCGTGGTGGGCCACCACCCGGACCGAGCTGCGGCGGGAGAGCCGCGCTGCGGCTTCGTCGAGCCGCGACGCCAGTTCCATCCGCCTACCGGGCCAGGAGGACCTCGGCAGTCTCCAGGCTGTAGTTCCAGTCGGTGGGGAGTTTGCCGGTCCGGGAGTAGTATCTGGCCAGGCGCCGGATTTTGGACTCGACCCTCTGGAGGTTCCTGCGGTTGTGGACGTCGGTCTTGTGGGCGCCGAGGTGCTTGCTGAGGCGGACCGCCCGCCCCAGGAGGGCCGCGAGGTCCTCGGGAATCTTCGGGGCCGCCCCCTTCTCCTCGAGGAGTCGGGTGACCCGCTTCCCGGCGAGCCGCGCGGAGGGGACTCCGTAGCGGTCCCGCAGGGCCATGCCGATGCGCGAGGGGGTGAGCCCCTGGTTCCGGAGGGCGAGGACGGTGTTCCCGATCTCGGACGCGTCGAGAACCGCCCACTCCGGGAGGGCCGTCCGGGGGAAGCGCCGGCTGCTCGATTTGCCGCGCCGGCGGGTGTGCATTCGGGCCATCGGAGGACTATGGGGAAAGGGGTCCTCCTATTTATAACCTGACCCGGGATCGGCGCCCCCCTCCCCTTCCCGGCTGCGGGGGGTCAGGCGTCCTCTTTGCCCATCTTCTTCGTCCGCTCCTTGGAGGTGAATCCGGTGGCCTTGAAGAGGAAGTCGTTAAATCTGCGGATGGTGTCCTGGATGGCCTCCCTGGGGGTCCCCGGGGCGGGCCGGCTCTCCACCATCAGGGACTTCCCGTCGAGCCAGACCGTGAGGCTCGCGAAGGAGCCGAACTGGACGCTGAAGCGCCCCTCCTGGCTCCGCGGGGCCACGCCGAAGCACTCGTGGAGGAGCCCCTCGATGCGCTTCGGGTCGGGAGAGACGCCGCGCTTGAGGGGGTAGTTGCGGGCCATCGGCGAATCAGGTGTCGAAGGGCGGCAGCCACACCAGGGCCGAGATGCAGGCCCCGTAGTTGTCCATGGGAATCGAGAGCTCCTCGATTTTGAAGCGGATGGGGTGGAGTTCGACGTCGCGCAACTTGGCCATCTCGTCCATCTTCCACTGGAGAATCTGCCGCATGGCCCTGGAGTTCATGTAGCCGTGCCCCTCCGCCACGTATCCCCCGTGGCCGTCCTTCCGGTAGGCGTAGGAGATGCCCGCGGAGATGGTTTCGCCCTCGGAGCCGCGCATCTGGGCGAGGACCGTGTGGGTGATGGCCCCCATCGGGAGTTTGGTCCTGCCGACCTGCTTGGCGCCGACCGGGATGACCGAGGAGACGTAGACCAGGTTCTGCTCCCCGATGCCCGCCTGGATGAGGGCCCGGTCGAAGGCGTTCAGGTCGGTGACCTGGCTGATGGCCTTGCCCGACGTGACGAAGTAGCGGCGGGGAATCATCTGGCCCCGAGCCCCCGGTTCATGCCCATAGGGTCGAACCCGGCGGGCAACATATAAATTTTATTGGCGGCGAGAGGACCCCAGTTATGGCAAGCGCCCCCGTTTCGGCTCCGTCGGCCCCCGCTCCGCCCCCCCGCGCATTCTGCGTGGCCCTGGGGGCCAACGGCCCCCTCAAGCTCACGGGCCAGTCGGTCCAGGACTTCTCCGCGGCCCTCTCCCAGGCCTCGATTGCCTGGATCGACCTGACCCTGGACCATCTGGCAGAGGAGGCCCCCGCCGCGGCCTCCTCCCTCGGCTTCAGCCAGGCCCTGGCCACCGCCCTCCTCGCCCGCCCCACCTCCGCCTACGAGGACCTGGAGACCGAGCTGGGTCTCGCCGTCCCCGCGGTCCGCATCGACGCTCTCCAGGTGAGGGTGACGCCGCTCCTCGTCCTCCTGCGGAAAGGCCTCATCGTCACCCTCCACTCCCCCGAGATCGGGCGCATGGGGCGCCTCTACCGGTATGCCGACATCGTCATGAAGAAACTGAAGCCCAGCCTGGCCTGGAACGACCGGCTCACCCTCTTCCTCACCCGCATCCTCGACGAAAACAACGACAGCAACTTCGCCGGCCTCCGGAAAATCGAGGAGGAGGGGGGAAAAATCGGCAAACTCCTGATCGAGCCCGCCTCCATCCGCCCGGAAGTCGGAAAGGAGATCTACCAGATGAAGCAGGCCCTCATCGCCTACCTCGACGCCCTCTGGGCGACCCTTGACGTGGTCAACTCCCTGCGCTACGGCGACGCGGAAACCATCACCGACGAGCCCCGACTCCTCCAGAGGGTCGCCATCCTGGGCGAGGAGGTCAACCGCCACATCTCCCTGAGCGAGCAGATGAGCACGGTTCTCGCCTCGGGCCTGGAGGTCCTCCAGTCCATCTACAACAATCAGTTGACGATTCTCAACAACCGCATCTCCTACGTGGCGTTCCTGCTCGCCCTGGCCGGGACGGCGTTCCTCGCCCCCAACACCCTCGCCACCATCGGGCCCGAGGCCCTCGGCCTGGAACGGGGCAGCCCCCTCTGGTTACCCCTGCTGGGCCTCTCCTCGTTCGTGTCCACCCTGGTCGTTTACACGGTCATCCGGCTGAAAGGCTGGATTCCTCGCACCCAGGCCTGAGCTCCGCTCGGCGTCGCAGGGGATAAAAAAGGAGGGCCCGAGCCTCTGCCGGTCAGAGGCTCAGGTCGGGCAGTTCTGGAAGGTCCGGGATGGTCGTGTTCAGCAGCGACTCGAGAGTCTTCGCGTCGTCCGCGGAGATTCCCTTCGCTCCGGTGGCCGACGGGGCCTTGGTGGCCGCGGGAGGCACGGCGGGCGAGGGGCCGCTCGCGCACCCGCTGACCAAGAGGGCCGCGGCCATCAGAGCCGCCACGATGAACAGGGTTGCTTTCATCGCTTACGGAGAGGCGGCAGCCGCCGGGGAGGCGGCCGTTGTAGGTGCGGGTGCTGGAGCCGTGGTCGGAGCCGGCGCCGGGGCCGTCACCGGAGGCAACGGGCTCGGGCTCGCGGCGGGCAGTCCAGCCTGCTGCTTCAGGAGGACGAAGGCCTCTTGGAGGCTCTTGCGGAGTTCCTGAATCTTCGGCTGGACCTCCCTCACGATGGCGTCCACGCCTCTGGCATCCTTGATGCTCCTGCAGAGTCTCGCGATGTCCTTGGCCTCGGCGATGGCGTCGGTGATTTTGGCCCGCAGGGTGGACACGTCCTTCCCCTGCAGTTCGAGCCGGTCGGCGAACTTCTGCGCCTTCTTGATGGCGTGGAGCATCTTGGCGGAAATCACTTTGCAGACGTGCGCCTTGTGCTTGTGCTGGAGTTCGGCGTGCTTCTTCTTGAGTTTCTCGAGTTTCTCCTTGAGTTTCTCCTTCTTCTCGTTGTAGGTCTTCTCGTCCGGTTCGCTGGGGATGGTCGTGGTTTCGGCCTCGGTCTCGCTGGCGATGGCGCCGAGGTCCTCGCTGCCGGAGGCGGCCTCGGGGGCGACCTCAAGCACCCCCGACTCGTCCAGAATCTCCTGCTGCTCCGCCCCGGTCAGGTCGCTGTCGGCCCGGAGAGCTTCGACCGTCTCCTCGGTCACGGCGGCGGTCTCGTCCACGGTGGACTGGACCTCGGTCGCGGCGGCGACCTGGACGTCGGCGGTGGCCTCGAGGGCCGCCTTCCGGTCCTTGCCCGTCGCGATGGCCTTGCCCTTGAACTCCTGGAACCGCTGCTTGGCCTGGGAGAACCGCTCGTGGGCCTGCTTGGCGTTCTCGCGGAACTCCTTCGCGTTCTCACGGGCGGCATCATGCCGTTCCTTGGCGCTGGCGGCGCGGTCCTTGGCGTTCTCGAGCCTCTCCATGGCCGCTTGGGCCTTCTCGCGCGCCTCTTCGTGGCGCTGCTTGGCCTCTTCGACCCGGGCCTTGGCGATGTCGCCCTTCTGCTCGGCCTCGGCGGCCTTCTGCCCGGCCTCAGCGGCCTTCTGCCTGGCCTCGCTGGCGCGCTTCTTCGCCTCCTCGGCCCGCTTGAGGCCCATCTCCTTGCCACGCTCGGAGGCCATCTCCTTGGCCCGCTCGAGACCGCGTTCCTTGGCCTCCTCGGCTGCGCGTTCTTTGGCTTCCCGGGCCGTCCGCTCCTTGGCCTCTTCCGAAGCCTTCTCGCGGGCAGTTTCTTGGGCCTGGGCCGGAACCATGGTGGCGGCGAAGAGGGTGATGACGAAAATGGCGAAAAGTGTCTTGCTGGTTTTCATATTCATTGTCTCACCTCCCGTCCATTTGACAGGGGGAAATCTCCCCCCAGTGGCTTAAAGATGTCGGGGCAAACAGACCCTCCCGCGACGCGGCTCTGCTTGCCGGTTTTGGGTCGGGAATCCGGCGCCCGGCCCTTCCGGAATGCGGCTGCTTCGCGGTTCGGAATCCGCTCGTCCGACATGGCCGGACATGCCTCTCATTGGGAATCGGATAAAGACCCTCGTTTTTTTCGCACTCTTCAAGCGCGAAAAAACTTTACGACCCTTCATTTTGCTTCCGGTCGCTTTGCGGGGCCTTCGGCGGCTGGGAGGAGCCCTCCGGGCCCTTCTCCAGGACCACGATGTTGCCCCGCCCCACCTTGAACTTCCGGACGAGCCCGCGGTTCTCCAGGTCGGCGACCATGAGGCTGACCTTCGCCTCCGAGTAGCCCAGGTGCCTCCGCAACTCCTTCTGGGTCGTCCGGCCCCCCTCCCGCTCCAGGGCGCGGAGCATGGCCTGGAGGTCGTCCGGGAGGCCCCCCGGCGAGGGCGGAGGCGCGACCTCGGACCTCCGCTTCCGGAGCCGGAGGAGCAGGAGCGCGCCCGCAGCCGCAGCGGCCACGGCCACACCGCCGGCCCAGAGGAGGCTCCTCTCCCCCCTCCCTGCGGGAAGGGTCAGGTTCCCCAGGAGGCTCTCGTTCAGAGGAAGGTCCGGAAGGTCGAGGGAGGGGAGGAGAATGAGGTCCAGCCGGGCGTCGGCCCGGAGGCTCACGTTCTCGCTGGCCCGGACCTCGCCGGCGGGGGAGAGGGCGAGGATGCGATACTCCCCGGGCCCCAGTTCGAGGGTGTAGGCTCCCCGGCTTGCCACGGTCCGGCCCGAAAGCTCCCCGTTGCTGCGGGCTTCCACCACCAGGGTCTCCGTGGCAGGCTGAAGGTCGGGTCCCGGCCCCAGTTCGTAGAGCTGGCCGGTGAGCCGGAGGCCCGCCGTGGGGAGGGCGAGGAGAAGCAGCAGGGGCAGGGCCCGCCAGCGCATGGGGAGGGTATCCCTCTTCCTTTTAAAGCCCCGGCCCCTGGAATTCACACATGGCAACCTTGCAAAATCGCGCCCGAGAGAGCGCAGCGAGCGAGGGCTGCGATTTTGCGCCCATAGACGCCCACTGCCACCTCCACCACCCGGCCTTCGACTCCGACCGCGACTCGGTCTTGGCCCGGGCCCGGGAGGGTCTCGCGGGGGTGGTCGTAAGCGCCTGCTCCCCGGAAGAGGTGGAGCCGGTCCTCGCCCTTCGCCGGGCGCACCCCGGTTTCGTCCACGCGGCTCTGGGCCTCCACCCCTCCGCGCTCCTGCGCACCACCGGCGCAGCGATTCAGGATTACATGGACCGTTTGCGGGACCTCCGGGGGCAGATGGTCGCGGTGGGGGAGTTCGGCTTCGACTACAAGTGGGTCCGCGAGCCCGCCCAGCAGAAGCGGATGGGTGAGGTGGCGGACCGCTTCCTGGACCTGGCGAAGGAGTTGCGCCTCCCCGCGGTCCTCCATATGCGGAACGCGCCGGAGGAGGACTACCGGCGCGTTCTCGACTCCGGGGTCCCGTGCCAGTTTCACTGCTGGACCGCCTCCCGGAGCCTCGCCCTCGAGGCGGCCTCCCGGGGCCACCTCGTCAGCATCGCCCCCAACGTGGCCAAGTTCAAGAATCCGAAACGGGCCGCGGAATCCGCCCCGCTGGAGAGCCTGGTCGTCGAGACCGATGCTCCGTTCTTCGGCCTCGGTGAGCGGACCGAGCCCGGCGACGTCGCCGGGGTCTGCCGGGCCGTCGCGGAGTTCCGGGGCGAGGACCCCGCCCGGGTGGCCCGTGCGACCGCGGAGAACGCAGTCCGGTTCTTCCGGTTTTTTGAATAACGTTTTTCAACATCATCCAACAAGCAATGGGATGAAGGCCCTGCTCGTGATGCTCCGCCAGGGCCCCGGCGACCCCGATGTCTGGACGAGCCGCATGGAGGAGATGGAGGCCATCGCCCGGGCAGCGGGCTACGCGGTCCTCGACCGGGTCACCCAGACGCGGGCGAGGCCCGACCCCAAATTCCTGGTGGGGGCCGGGAAGGTGGAGGAGGTGAAGTCCCGGCTCGACGCCGCTCCCGACGCGGTCGTCGTCTTCTGGGACCGTCTCACCTCCCGGCAGAAATACGACCTCGAGAAGACCCTCGAGCGCACGGTCCTCGACCGGGCCGAGTTGATCCTGGAACTCTTCCGCAAGAACGCGCGCACCCCCGAGGCCAAGATGCAGATTGAACTCGCCCTCCTGCGGAAGCGCTTCCCGGTCGAGCGGTTCCGCGCCTCCGAGAGGCTGAAGGGCGAGCAGCCCGGGCCCAAGGGCCGCGGGGAGTTCGCCTACCTCCGGGAGGTGAAGCAGATGCGGGCGGTCGTCCGCCGGACCTCCGAGAGGCTGAAATCGGTCCAGAGGCAGCGCGGGCTCCACCGCAAGGCCCGGGCGGGCAAGGGGCCCCTGGTCGCCCTCACCGGATTCTACAACGCGGGAAAGTCCACACTCTTCAACGCCCTGACCCGGGGGAGCCAGGAGGTCGCGGACCACCCTTTCACGACCCTCTCCTCCAAGGTCGGGCGCCTCCATTCCCCGGCCCCCGTTTTTGTCGCCGACTCCATCGGCCTCGTGCAGGCGATGGACGACCTGGAGGAGATCGTCGCCTCCTTCGATCTGACCCTGGAGGAGGTGCGGGCCGCCGACCGCGTCCTCCTCGTGGTGGACGCCTCCGAGCCCCCGGCGGTGGCCGAGCGGAAACTGTGGGAGGCCCGCCGCGTCCTGGGCCACCTGAAGGTGGACCCCGACCGCGTCCTTCTGGTCTGGAGCAAGGTGGACCGGGCCGACGGCGGCCGCCTCCCGCAGGCCGGGGGGCTGGAGAGCGTGGCGGTCTCGGCGCGGACCGGGGAGGGGATGGCGGAACTCAAATCCCGTCTGGCGGGATTGGTGAAGGATGCTCCGGGTGCGGCTGTTCCGTCCTGAGGACTTCTCGCGGGTCGTCGCCATCGAGCGGGCCGCGTTCGCGGAGGACTACGCCCCCCTCTTCATCCAACTCTACGAGATGGCCAGCGACGGCTTCTACGTGGCCGAGGCGGACGGCCTCGTGGTCGGCTACATCGTGGCGGCCCTGGCGGAGGACCAACCGCCCCTCTCGGCCCGCGACCCTCGCGTTTCGAGATGTGAACGGGACGGGTCGCGGGCCTCGCCTCAACCCCATTTCGCTTCGGAACGCGAGAGTTCGGGGCGGTTGTTGGAAGGCCGCATCTTCTCTCTCGCAGTGGACCCCGCCCACCGGAAGCGGGGGGTGGCCGCCGCGCTCCTCCAGCGCGCCCTCGACCTCTACCGGGCCGAGGGGATTTCCGCTGTGCGCCTGGAGGTGCGGATGGACAACGGGCCCGCCCAGGCCCTCTACCGGCGGTTCGGCTTCGAACCGGCGGGCCGTCTCCCCGGATACTACAGCGACGGAGTCGACGCCCTGGTGATGCGGAGGGCCGAGGCCGGTCTCCTGCCGGGACCGAAGCCGCTGCCGTTCCCCATCGGGCTCCTGCAAAAATCCCCGCACGGATAGCCATGGACCGCCGGGCCATTGACGCGGAAATCCGCGAATTGCAGGAAGGTGTCCGCCGCAGCCCTGCCTGCGCCCGACTTCGAAAGAGCCACGATGACTACTCCATGGAAATCTTCTGGCGTCTCGGGGTCTCGCAGGTGAGGTTCCGGAAGACCCTCGCCGCCTCCTACGCGGGCGGCGATGCTACGGTCCGGACCATCACCGTCGAGAAGACCCCCGCCGGCTACCGGGTCCGGGACGTCACTACCCGCGACACCTTCCGGCCGGCGGACCCGGCGGGCCGCGATGAGGCCGGGGGGGAGTGCCAGAACTTCGAGAGCCTGGAAAGGGCCCTGGAGTGGGTGGAGCGGATGGTCGAGCAGGCCTGACTCAGATTTTTCGTCCCTTGCCCACCAGCGTGGCGAGCGTCACCATCCCGCCGCCCCGGTCGATGAACCGCGCCACCGCCTCCCACCGGCCGTCCTCCTTCCACCGCCGGACCGCCCGCTCCCCGAAGACCATGCAGGCCTCCCCGTAGGAGGCGACCCGGGCCCTCTCGCGCTCCACGAGGAGGGCCTCGACCGCGAAGCCCGATTCTTCGAGAAGGCCCCGCATCCGCTCCTCCGAGTAGCCGAACCTCGACTCGATGCCCGCCTCCCGGTAGCGGTCCGGGTGGAAGCAGGCGAAGACGAGGGTCCCGCCCCGGGGGAGGGCGGCCCCGGCGCGCCGGACCACCCCATCCTCCATGAAATAGTGGGAGGTCACCATGGCCAGCGGCCCGAATTTCGCATAGTCCGCCGCGGTCGCGTCCCCCTGGACGAACTCCACGTTCTTCACCCGGCACTCCTCCGCCTCCCGCTTCGCGCGGTCGAGGGCTTTCGGGTCCACGTCGAGCCCGACGACCCTCCTCGCCACGGTGGCGAGGCGGCGGGTCGCGCTCCCGGTCCCGCAGCCGACGTCGAGGACGGTCTCGGCCTTCAGGTCCTCTCGTGCCACGAGGCTCCAGAAGTTGGAGCCGACCTCGTGAGCCAGCGCGCGGGGGTCGTCCGCGGAGTGGCCGTGGCGGAGGTGCGGCCCCGTCACGGGTTGCGAACCACGGCCACGGGTGGGGCGCAAATCTGCTCGATGCGCGCCATCTCGCTCCGGGTGAGGTCCCGGACCCCCGAGGCGCGGACGAACTCCTCCAGTTGCGCCTCGGTGTAGATGTTGGGGAGGACTGTGGCGACCGGATCCTGCATGAGGATGAACTTGAGGGCCGCCTGCCCCAGGGTCATGTCCCGGGTCAGGAACTCGGCCAGGGCGTCGGCCTTCTTCTTCATTTCTGCCCACCGCTGCTGCTTCTGGGGGTCGTTGACCCGGTGGGACCGGTGGTCCCCGGGGCCGAATTTCTCCTCGCCGCTCATGGAGCCCTCCAGCATCCCCGAGGCGTGGGGGACGCGGACGAGAAGGGCGCCGCCGTGCTCCCGGGCCAGGGGGAAGAGGGCGCGGCCCAGGGTCTGCTCCAGCATGTTGTAGATGATTTGGACGCCCGCCATCCTGCGGGTCCGGAGGGCGAACCGCCCCTCGGCGATTTGCCTCTCTTGCAGGGCGGGTCCCAGGGCGGCCCCTACCGACCGGACCATCCCCTGCTCCTTCAGCCGGTCCATCGTCTCGAAGAGGGCGGGGTCCTGAAGGGCGTCGAGGCGCGGGTTGTGCAACTGGTAGAAGTCCACCCGGTCGGTGTGGAGGCGCTCCAGGCTCTTGCGGAGGGCCTCTTCCGCGTATTGCGGCGACCAGTTCTGGGGCAATTCCCGCTGCCCGTCCCGGCCCGGGTGGGAGTAGAAGTCGTAGCCGAACTTGGTCGCGATGACAATCTCGTCCCGGACGTCGCCGAGGGCCTTCGCGAGCAGCATCTCGGCGCGCCCGTTCCCGTAGGTGTCGGCCGCGTCGAAGAAGTTGATGCCGGCCTTGAACGCCTTTCGGAGGAGCGCGCACGCCTGTTCGTCGGTGTAGTTTCCCCACCAGCCGGTCGAGAGCGTCCAGACCCCGAAGCCGATTTCGGAGACCCTGATTGGGGTGCGGCCGAGGGGCCGCGTGCGCATCCTCATGGAGGAAGCATCACCCCGGGCCGGGATTTAAACCTGATTTAAGCAAAGTATAAGCCTCTGCCGGGGCCCCGTTCTCCCGGGATGACCCGTTCCCTCGGACAGGCGGGCCCGCACGCTTCCGGGGGCGCTCCTTTGCCCGGGCCTCCGCGGCACATCCTCTCCATGCGGGACTTCTCCCGCGCCGACCTCGACGGCTTCCTCGACCTCGCCGAGGTCATGGAGCGCAGGCCGCCCGCGGGCCTCCTGAAGGGGAAAATCCTGGCCAACCTCTTCTTCGAGCCCTCCACCCGGACCCGCATCTCCTTCGAGGCGGCCATGAAGCGCCTCGGGGGGGACGTCCTCAGCCTGGACGCCGCCGAGGTCACCTCGATGGCCAAGGGGGAGACCCTGAGCGACACCATCCGCGTCATGGGGGCCTACGCGGACGCCATCGTCCTCCGCCACCCCAAGGAAGGGTCGGCCCGGATGGCCGCGGCCATCTCCAAGGTCCCCATCATCAACGCCGGCGACGGGGCGGGCCAGCACCCGACCCAGACCCTCCTCGATCTCTACACCCTGCGGAGGGAGAGCCGGCTCCACGGGCTCCGGGTCGGCCTCGTCGGGGACCTCCGCTACGCCCGCACGGTCCACTCCCTCGCCTACGCCCTCGCCCTCTATCGGGCCCGCCTCACCCTCATCTCCCCCGAGCCCCTCCGGATGCCCCGGGAGGTCCTCCGGGACGTCCGGGCGGCCGGGGCCCGGGTCGAGGAGGCGACCTCCCTCCAGAGAGTCCTCTCCCGGCTCGACGCGCTCTACGTGACCCGCATCCAGAAGGAGCGGTTCCCCGACCCCGAGGAGCACCGCAAGGTCGCGGGCTCCTACCGGCTGACCCCTGAGACCCTCCGCGGGGCGCCGAAGCGCCTCATCGTCCTCCACCCCCTGCCGCGGGTGGACGAGGTGGACCCCGCCCTCGACGACTCCCCCCACGCCCGCTACTTCCACCAGGCGGCCTACGGAGTGCCGGTGCGGATGGCGGTCCTGGCGCGGGTGATGGGCGCCGACGCCGGGAGGCGCTAGGCCGTGGGCCGGAGTGGGTACGGCCGGGGCCCCGGCGGCGGTTCCCAGCCGAAGACGCTGCGCATCCTTCCCATCCGCAACGGGACGGTGATAGACCACATCCCCGCGGGGCAGGCGCTGAAGGTGGTCCGCATCCTCTCCATTTCCGAGAAGGAGCGGAACACGGTCTCCATCGCGATGAACGTCCCCAGCGGCGCCATGGGCCGCAAGGACATCGTGAAGGTGGAGAACCGCCGCCTGCGGCCCCAGGAGGTCCAGAAAATCGCCCTGGTGGCCCCCCGGGCGACCATCAACATCGTCGAGGACACCCGGGTCGTCCGCAAGTTCAAGGTGGAGCCCCCGCGGGAGGTCGAGGGCCTCCTGAAGTGCCTGAACCCCTCCTGCATCACCAACAGCAACGAGCCCACGGTCCCCCGGTTCCTCCGGACCCCGCAGGGGCTCCGGTGCGTCTACTGCGAGCGGCCGTTCGGCGGGAACATCGCGGACCATCTCTGAGCCGAATGGCCGGACCCGTACACACGGTCATCCCCTACAAGGCGGGGAGCCCCAAGTCGCGCCTCTCCCCGGCCCTCCGACCCGCCGAGCGGAAGGCCCTCGCCGACGCGATGCTCCTCGACGTCCTCGATGCCGCCATCGGGGCGCGCCTCGGGCCGGTGACGGTGCTGGCGACGGGCAAGGGCGGGCTGCCCCGCCTCCCGGGGCGCGTTCGGGTCGAGACCGACCCGCGCCCTCTCACCCCCGCCGTGAACCGGATGCTGGAGCGCCTCCGGCGGCGGGGATGGCCCCGCGGGGGGGTCGCCGTTCTGGTTCCCGACGTTCCTCTGGCGGAGCCCGACCACCTCCGCGTCGCGGCCTCCATGCCCCAACCGGTGGTCCTCGCCCCTGGGCGCCGGGGCGGCACCTCGCTCCTCCTCGCCCGCGACCGCAGCTTCCGGGCGGATTACCACCGGGGCTCCTTCCGGAAGCACCTCGAGGCGGCCCGCGCCCTCGGGCTGGAGGTCGGCGTCCTCGACTCCTTCCGCCTCGCCCAGGACGTGGACGAGCCCGACGACCTGCTGGAACTGCTGCTCCACGGACGCGGACGGGCCGCCGGAATGCTGCGGGGCCTCGGGTTCGGGGTCGCAGTCCGCGGCCTCCACCCCGTCCTGCTCGGGAAGGCGGGAAAGTCTTAAAGAGGGAGAAAAGAAGGGATAGACGGCATGGAGTCCTCCATCCGTCTCGGTCTCACGTTCGACGACGTCCTCCTCGTCCCCAAGAAGGCGGTGGTCCGGAGCCGCAGGGAAATCGACACCAGGACCCGGCTCTCCCGGAGCATCACCCTGAACATCCCCGTGGTGAGCGCCAACATGGACACCGTCACCGAGTCCGCCATGGCCATCACGGTGGCCCGGGAGGGGGGCATGGGGATCATCCACCGCTTCCTCTCCATCGAGGAGGAGGTCAAGGAGGTCGAGAAGGTGAAGCGCTCCGAGTCGTTCGTGATTGACAACCCCTACGTCATCGCCGGCGACAAGACCCTGGCCCGGGCGAAGGAGTACATGGCCGCCCAGGGCATCACGAGCCTCCTGGTGGTCAACGGGAGGGGGCGCCTGGAGGGCATCCTCACCCACCGGGACATCCGGTTCGAGACCAACGGCAAGCGCAAGGTCTCGGAGTTGATGACTCCCCGGGAGGAGCTGGTGACGGCGCCGGTGGGCACCTCCCTTGAAGAGGCGAAGAAGGTCCTCCACAAGCACAAAATCGAGAAACTTCCGCTGGTGGACAGGGAGGGCAACGTCCGGGGACTCATCACCGGCAAGGACATCCTGAAACTCACCCAGTATCCCATGGCCTGCAAGGACGGGCGGGGCCGGCTGCGGGTCGGCGCCGCCATCGGGGTCAAGGGCGACTACCTGGAGCGGGCGGCGGCTCTCCTGAAGGCGGGATCCGACGCCCTCGTCCTCGACATCGCCCACGGCCACTCGGACCATGCCATCGAGGCCCTCCGGAACCTCCGGGAGCAGTTCGAGGACGTGGAGCTCGTCGCGGGCAACGTCGCCACCGAGGAGGGGACCCGGGACCTCATCCATGCAGGGGCCGACGCCGTCAAGGTCGGCGTCGGGCCGGGCTCCATCTGCATCACCCGCATTGTCACCGGCGCCGGCGTCCCCCAACTCACCGCCATCCTGGAGTGCGCCAAGGCGGCGCGCCCCAAGGGCGTCCCGCTCATCGCCGACGGCGGCATCCGGACTTCGGGCGACGTCACGAAGGCCCTCGCCGCCGGCGCGAGTTCCGTGATGGTCGGCAGCCTCCTCGCGGGAACCGACGAGGCCCCCGGCGTGACCGTCATGCGGAACAACGTGAAATACAAGATGAGCCGGGGCATGGCCTCGATGGGCGCCACGGTGGACCGGACCCGCCGCGAGAACGGCGAGGCGCTGGAGGACGACCTCACCGAGGTGGTCGCGGAGGGCGTGGAGGCGATGGTGCCCTACCGGGGGCGCGCGTCGGAGATTCTGCACCAGTTGGTCGGCGGGCTCCGGTCGGGAATCTCCTACTGCGGGGCGCGGAGCGTGGAGGAGATGCGGAAGAACGCCCAGTTCGTGCGCATCACCGAGGCGGGAGCGAAGGAGAGCCGGCCCCACGATGTCGAGGTCCTTTAGTCGGCCGCAGATTTTTTAACCCGGGGGTGGATGGCCGGTGATGGGCGCCACCCCCGCCGTCGCGGGCACCAAGGAGTTCCAGTGCGACCTCTGCAACGCGGTCCTCCGGGACACCACCAGCACCTGGGACCTCTACGACGAGGCGGTCATCCACCTCACGCGGAAGCACGGAATGAAGCGGGAAGCCGCGGTAGTGAAAGCGATGCAGATGGGGCTCGAATAGGACTACTCGTACCTCTCCTTCACCTGCTTCAGGCACCTCATGCAGATGGCGACCCCCTCCTCCCGGAACTTGTGGCGGCCGAAGAGGCAGTAGAACCTCCCGAAAAGCCTCTCCCCGAGACGTCCCAGGCTATACCGGACGACGCCCGGCTCTTTGACCTCTTTCTCTTCCGCCATCTTTGTAGTGGAGCAACGCCCTCCTTACGATATCCTCGGCGACCGGCCTGTGAAGGGCCTTGGCCCCCCCGTTCGCGGCCGCGAACCGGTGGCCCCGGATGACCGCTGCGGGCGTCCCCTCCGACGACTCCCCCATGAGGAAGTTCCCGAGGGCCGCCAGTTCGTCGGCGACCGCCTCCTGCTTCACTTCGAGGAGGTTGCCGTGGAGGTCCTTCCGGCCCCGCCAGTCGGTGATGGCCGCGAAGCCCGAGAGGCCGAGGGCTGCCCCGGCCTGCCCGAGGCGGAAGGGGCGGCCGCAGGTGTCGGTCACGACCACGGCGAGCGGCTTCCCGGCCCGCCTCTCCAGGGCCGACCGCAGGCCCCGGGCGCTCCGGTCGGGGTCGGCGGGATGGCGGAGGGCGGTCCCGGGCTCTGTGTTGGAGCGGTCCACGCCGGCGTTGGGGCAGACGGCGCCGAAGCGGGTGCGGACCAGGAGGAAGGGGCTCTCAATGAGGACCTCGGAGGCCTCCCGCAGCACCACCTCGACGAACCGCGGGTCGTCCCGGTTGCGCCTCGCGATGCGCCGCGCCTCCGCCCCCGGCTCCACCTCGGCGAGGGCGACAGCCCGCCCCTCCGCCTTCGCGACGACGGTGGAGGAGACCGCCACGACGTCCCCGGGGCGGAGGTCGGCGGCTTGCGCCAGCATCGCGGCCAAGTCATCGCCCGGCTTCACGAGGCCCGGGAGGCGGACCGGCCACGCCTCCACCCTCCGGCGACCGTCGGTGGACATCGCTACGGCTCGGAGTCAGGGGTTTAAAGATTGGTTGAGGGCGGCCCTCGCCACCAGCCGCGCCACCCGGACCGGCTCGGGGACCTTGCCGTGGCGGGTGAACCGGTCGAGCCACTCCTGCGCCCCCTTCCGGGTGAGGCCGAGGAAGCGCGCGTAGACGTCGTGCCCCGTCGCCAAACGGAACCTCTCGCGCTTCCCGAGGCTCCGGTAGAGGGCGACCCGCTCCTCGCCGTCCTCGGGAAAGAGGTCGCGCAGGTGCCCCTCCAGCCCGGGGCTCTCCTCGTAGGTCACGCAGACGAGGGGGATGCGGGTCTCGCGGTGCACCCGCTCCAGGTCGACGATGTTGAACCAGGAGATGACGCAGCCGCCGAGGAAGAGCAGGGGGACGTCGTCCCGGCGGAGCGCGCGGTGGAGCCGGAGGATGCCGTCGGTCGCGTCCATCCCTCCCACTGTGGCCGACTCCAGGGCGACGCCGTCGACCGGTCCGTCGGAGCGGAGAACGACGCCCGCGAGGAGCGATTTTTTGCCCCGCTTGCGGAAACTTTCGGCGACTCCGAGGGCGCGGACCCCCGGCTTCATGGCCCGGGAGTCCGGGGAACGGGGCCCCGGCCCCGCACCTTCCGCAGGTTCCCGCGCCCCAGTTGCCCGAGGTAGGAGGAGACCTGGGTGCGGCTCCCGCTCCAGGAGGTCCGCCCCTTCCGGACCGCTTCGAGGACCGCCTCGACGCTCCGCCCCTCCGCCTCCACCTCGGTCACCCCGCGCCCCGCGAAGCGCGCCCGGTGGGCGTCGGAGGAGCCGACGCCGGGGAGGCGAAGGCGCGCGACTTCGCGCTCCGCCTTCCGGTTCGCCCAGCCGGTGACGAAGCGGGAGTTGAACGCCTCCACCGCGTGGACCTTCAGCCCTTCGACCCGGCCCAGCGAATGGCGCAGGGGGTGGAAGGGATGGGGCGCGATGACGGTCGCCCCGCGCGCCTCGGCCCACTCGATGGTCTCTTCCGGGGGGCGCCTCGGCGGCGCGGCCTCCCGGATCCCGAGGAGGAGGAGGTGCCCCTCGGCCGTCGTGACCTCGACCCCCGGGATGACGAGGAGGCCGGAGGCCGCGCCCTCCGCCTCCCGCAGTCCCGCCACCGTGTTGTGGTCGGTGACGGCGAGGCCGTCGAGCCCGTTCGCTTTCGCCCACCGGAGGGTTTCGGCGACGGAGTCCACGCCGTCATAGGAGCGGGCGGTATGCACGTGCAGGTCGAGCTTCAGTTTCATGCCACCCTCCGGATCATCCCCTCCTTCGGCTCGAAGCACCGCCCCTCCGCCAGCAGCGAGTCGAGCGCCCGCTCCGCGGCGCCACGGGGGGTTCCCGCCTTGGCCGCCTCCCGGAGCAGCCCCTCCCGGGCCAGCCCGCCCTCGGAGCCGGGCCGCCCGAGAAGTTCGAGCAGGGTCTTCTCCGGGTCGGGGCCGCCCGAGACGATCCGGATGGCGGCGGCGGCCTCCTCCTCCATTTCGTCCAGGGCCGAATGGGTGAGACGGTAGTTCTCGGCGGCCGCGCGCAGCCGTCTTGCCTCCGCCTCCGGGAAGCCCCTCCCGCGGGAGGCGAGGAAGGCCCGCATCCGTTCGACGCGGTCGAGGGTCCGGTTCGCCGTCTCCACGACCCAGCGGCTCCGGGCCGACTCCGTGGAGCGGTGGATCTCCTCTGCGCGCAGCCCCCCCGGGGTCCAGCGCACGGTCGCCGCCACCAGCGCCGGCGTCTCGGCGTTGCCCAGGAACAGGGCCGGAGCGGGCTCGTTCGCCGAGGCCTCGAGGCGGACCTCGCCGGTCAAATCGGCGACGCTCCCCCGGTGCTCCGCCCCACGCTTCTCGACGGAGGTGAGGAGCCCGACGGTGAAGATGCGCAGGCAGGGGGCACCGGTGGGGCTCACCGGAACCCCGTCCACCGCCGCCCGGGGAGTGACGCGGGCGATTTCGACGGCGAAGAGGCGGGCTGTCGCCGGGGGGGAGGGGTGGAGCTCCTCCCCGTCCACAGGCCCGCCCCCCCTCCCCCCTCCAGGGGTCTTGACGGGGTTCGTCATCAGGAACGGTTTTTGGGTGCGGAGGAGATGGGCTTTCCTATGGCGGAACTTGTGGACGGGGCCGTCCTCGCGGAGCCCGAGGAGGCCCCGCCCAACGCCGGGGAGCCCGCCGGCGGCAGGGTCCGCCTCGGCCCCGAGGAGGCGGCCCACCTCTGCGAGCGGGGGCGGCTCGAGGTCCGCAGGGACGGGAAGCCCCTCGACTACCCCGCTCTCATCAGGGCTGCGGCGGCCCTCCAGCCCCGGTTCGAAGTGCGCTATCCGGTCTACCGCAGCCTGCGCCTCCGGGGCTACCGGCTGGCGGCGGGGCCCCGGGACTTCCGGCTCTACAAGCGGGGCTCGGGGCCGGGCGGGGGGCCGTCGGAGGCCTACGTCTGGGCCCTGTCGGAGCGCGAGCCTGTGGCGCTGGGGGAGCTGGCGGGAGTCCTCACCGAGGCCACCAACGTCCACAAGAGGCTCCTCCTGGGGATGGTGGACTCCGAGGGGGACGCCACCTTCTACGAGGCGCGCCGGCCCCACCTGCCCGAAGGGAAACCCGCCGAGATTCCCCCGTCTGAGGGGGTCCCGGCGGGGAGCCGCGTCCTGGTCTCCCACGCGGCTGCCGCGGAGGCGTGCGAGGCCGCCTTCTTCGGCCGGGTCGAGGAGGGGCGCCTCTGGCTCTCGCGCCTCGAGGCGGCCTACCTCGCGGGGCGGGGGGTGCTGAAGTTGCCCGCCGGGAACGGAATCGCGACTCCTCCGAAGCGGGGTTGGTTCCAGCGCCGGCGCGTCGCGGAACGAGGCGCCGGGGGGGCCGATTTCCAGACTCGGCTTGCCGTTTACCGCGACTTGCGCGACCGCGGGCTCGTCGCCCGCACCGGCTTCAAGTTCGGCGCCCACTTCCGGGTCTACTCGAAGTGGCCCGCGAGGCACTCCGATTATCTGGTCCACGTGCTGGCGCCGGACCACGTTTTCACGTTGGAGGAGATGGCGCGGGCGGTGCGGCTGGCGCAGTCGGTGAGAAAGCGGCTGGTGTTTGCGCATCTCGAAGTCACGGGCCCCCTGCAGACCGCCGGGACGACGCCGTCCGTTGCCGACGAGACGAGAGGGTTCCCGAAAGGACCGGCGCGGGCCTCCGATACTGCCACGCGACGCGAAGGCGTCGCGGGAGAGAAGCCCGCGCCGACGGGACGAGAGGGTTTCCGCGTGGAGCGGCAACAAGTGCGCTACATGGAACTCCGGCGGGAGCGCCCATAGGTATTTATATCACTAACCTAAAGTTAGTGCCATGGAGGCCTCCCTGACCACTCTCCCCGACCGCGAGCAGGCGGTCCTCCGTACCCTCGGCGAGCCGGGGGCGGTGGTCCCGTTCCAGGGGTTCCGGCGCCACCTCGGCCTCCACCCCGAAATCCTGAGCCGCACCCTCCGGAGGCTGGAGCGGGCGGGATACATCGAGCGGACCGAGAGGGGCTACCGCCTCGGCTCCCGCGCCATCCCCATCGACGAACCGTCCGACCTCCCCGGAGTCGAGGTCCTCGAAGCGCGCCTGCCGCCCGGGACGACCCCCGAGGCGGTGGCCGAGTCCCTCCAGGGCCGCTGGGTCGGCCCCCTGAGGTGGCAGGGGACCCGGGACAACGGCTCCCGCCTCCAGTGGGCCTCGCCCGACGGAGGGTTCCGGGTCGACCTGCAGCTCGGGGCCGAGGAACTCGCCATCGAGGTTTTCGCACGCGAAGGCGCATGGGGCGAGGCGGTGCGGGCGGCCTACCTGCTCTTCGGGCAGGTCGCGCGCGGTCCGGGCGAGCCGGTCTGAACTTTGAGCCCGCTTCGGACGCGTGAATAAGAATTTTCGCGCAGCGAAAATTCTTGTGACCGGATCCTCCCCCTCCTGCTCCATATCCCGACTCCCGCATCTTCAGTACCGAATGGAGGTGATTGCATGACACACTACGGCGCATGTTCCGTGACACTCGACCGCTCCCCGGGCCACCCCGTGGACGCCGCCGAGGCGCGGCTCCTCCCGTTCGCTCACTGGGCCCGGAGGGAGCTGCTCTACGAGAAAATCCGCGCCCGGGTCGAGCGCGACGAGGGGCAGCGGCTCGCCGACATCGCGGACGCGGTCGTCGAGGCCGCGAAGGCCGCCCGGGCCGGGGAGCGCGACGCAGAGAGGAAGCGCGAGGAGTTGCGGAAGAAACTCCAAGCCTTTTTGGAGTCGTAATTCGTCTGGATTTGGCCCGCCGATTCTATTTTTTATTTCACCACGGTGTGGGCGGGCTTGAACATGCGGGTGTGAGCGGGTCGGGAAAATCCCGCTCCATATGCCCTTCGCCGCCCAGGAACCATCGATGACATCTTCCGCGCCCCGCTGGACCCCCGGCGTCCCCGCCCCCCTGCCTCCCGTGCCCGTTCCCCCCTCGCCCCCCTTTCCCATCGGGCCGGGGCGGTAGAAGCCGCCTGCTTTCGAGAACAAGGCAGGAAAAAATGCGGCTCGGCGATTGTCCTTTCTATCTTTCGCAAGGCAAGCCGCCCGGGAACCCCCCGGCAACCCGTCCCGCCACACCGCATCACCGCGACCCCCGACCGGCGGGGCCGGGAACTTGATATGCGGGGCGCAGGAATGCGGCGCCACATGGGCGCCCCATCTCCCATTCCGCACGGATCCTCCCCCATGTCCTCCATGGGCTTCCTGCCGTTGCCCACGGGACGCGGACGATGCAGGAGAGGACCGGCGAGGGCCTCATCCATTGACTGCCAAGGGAGCCGGATGGCTCGCGGGATTGAACCCCTCGCCGACGAGGCATGAAGAGCGCGGGTGGAGCGGCAACAACCGGCGACCGCCGCCGTTGGTTGGCCCTCGCGGTGCTCTGCATCGGGATGCTGATGATGGTGCTCGACATCACCATCGTCAATGTCGCGCTCCCCTCCATCCAGCGCGACCTCGGCTTCTCCCAGGCCTCCCTCTCCTGGGTCGTCAACGCCTACCTCCTGACCTTCGGCGGCTTCCTCTTGCTGGCGGGCCGGCTCGGCGACCTCGTGGGGCGGAAGAGCGTCTTCATCGCGGGACTGGTTGTCTTCACGGTCGCCTCTCTCCTCTGCGGCCTCGCCGACAGCCAGGGCCTCCTCATCGCGGCCCGGGCCCTGCAGGGGGCCGGGGGAGCTCTCGTCTCCGCGGTGACCCTCGCCATCCTCGTCACCTCATTCCCCGAGCCCGGGGAGCAGGCGCGGGCCATGGGGGTCTTCAGTTTCTTCGCCTCGGCGGGCGGCTCCGTCGGGCTTCTCATGGGAGGCGTCCTGACCCAGTCGATCAACTGGCACTGGATCTTCTTCGTCAACCTGCCCATCGGCGCCGTCACCGTGCTGCTCGCCTCGGCGCTCATCCCCCGGGACCCGGGCACCGGGCTCCGCGGCGGCGTCGACCTCCCCGGGGTCCTCCTCGTCATCGCCGCGCCGATGCTCGGGGTCTACGCCATCGTACAGGCGGGCGAGAGCGGTTGGGGCTCAGCGCCCACCCTCGGCTTCGGCCTTGGCGCCCTCGCCCTGCTGGCGGCGTTCGTCCTGGTGGAGTCGCGGGTCCCCAACCCGCTCGTGCCCCTCCGGATTTTCCGCTCCCGCGACCTCGCCGGCGCGAATCTCGTCATGGTCTCCCTCTCCACCGGCATGTTCGGCTCGTTCTTCCTCTTGACCCTCTACCTGCAGGGGGTCCTCGGCTACGACGCCCTCGGGACCGGGCTCGCCTTCCTGCCGGTCGCCGTCCTCATCGGCCTCTTCTCCGTCGGCCTCACCGCGCGCCTGATGACGCGGTTCGGGGCGAAGGCGACCCTGGTGCCAGGTCTCGCGCTGATTGCGGCCGGCCTCGTCCTCTTCGCCCGTGTCCCCGTGGGCGGCCAGTTCGCGGCAGACCTGCTTCCGGGGATGCTCCTCTTCGGCGTCGGGGCCGGGCTCGCCTTCATGCCGCTGATGATGCTGGCGATGTCGGGGGTCGCGCCGGGCGACTCGGGCCTCGCCTCCGGCCTCGTCCAGGTGATGGGGCAGATGGGCGGCGCTTTCGGTCTCACGGTCCTTGCGAGCGCGGCCGCCTGGAGAAGCGCCGACCTCCTCGCCGGGGGGTCCTCGCGCGCCGAGGCCTTCACGGCCGGCTACCATCTCGCATTCGCCATCGCGGCGGGGTGCGTCGCCGCCGGCGTCGTCCTTTCCCTCTTCCTGCTCCGGTCGGACAGGGCAAGACACGGGCCGGTTCCGGACTCCGGGGGCGAAGCGGCTGTTGGGAAGTGAAGCCCTCCATCCAAACACGAAATGCGCAAAAAATGCGATATGTGGGGGATAGCCCTTGCTATCTTGCTTTTTTTCACCGGCCCCCGGTCACGAGCCGCATGACGAGGTCCGCCCCCCGGGGTGACAACTCGTTCATCAGCGCCAGCGTTTGGAGCGGCTTCGGGACGTAGACCTGCGGCTTGTTGAGGAGGAGCGCCTCCAGGATGGCGCCCGCGACCATCTCCGGCCTCACGACCGACATCCGGGCCAGCGGACTCTTCTCGGCGAAGGGGTCGCCGATGGGGGTCGCCGCAGCGCCGGGGAGGACCGTGGAGACCCCGATTCCGCTGCCGTGCAACTCCTGCCGGAGGGCGTCCATGAATCCGATGACCGCGAACTTCGTGGCGGCGTAGGCGCCGTAGCCGGAGATCGATTTCCGGCCCGCCACCGACGCGACCGTGACGATGTGGCCCGAGCCGCGCCTCCGCATCCCCGGCAGCACCGCGCGCGCCATCATCACCGGGCCGAAGTAGTTGATTTCCATCATTCGGCGGAACTCCTCCAGGGGCTGCTCGGCGACCGGGCCTGTGATGAGGACGGCCGCGTTGTTCACGAGGATGTCGACGGGCCCCAGCGCCTTTTCCGCGCGCGCCACGCAACTCTGCACTTCGGCGGGCTTCGAGACGTCCCCGGGCACCGCGACGACCCTGCCGCCCCGGCGCTCCTTGCGGATTTCCCGCGCGACGCTTTCGAGCGGTCCCGGGCGGCGCCCCATGAGCGCGACCCGGGCCCCCGCGGCGGCGAGGCGGCGGGCGGTGGCGGCGCCGATGCCGGTCCCGCCGCCGGTGACCAGCACGGTCCGCCCCTTCGGGTCCATCGGAAAAATCGGCGCGCGGAAGTTAAGGCTTCTTGCGCTCGCCCTCGGCCTCGTCGAGATAGATATGGGCCATCTCGAGCCGCAGCGTCTCCAGCCGCTCCCGGGCCCGGGCCAGGGCCTGGGCCCCCTCGGGGGCGCGCACCTTCGCGGCCAGCCTCCCGTGCCTGGCCCACAGGTCGCGCCACCGCTCGAGCAGGGGGCCCGGCAGTTTGTGGGGCTCCCCCAGGGTCGGCCGGAACTCCACCGCCACCGGCAGCCCCCCGTTGACCTGGGGGTGGTGCAACAGCCCCGCGCCGGGCTCGAGGCGGGTCGCGAGCCGGGCCATGGCGGCGCCATACTTCTTCTCCAAGCGCGTCAGGTCCTCGGGGCCTTTGGTGAGCATCTGAATCTCGGTCAGGATGTTGTCGCCGATTTCGGAACTGAAGTCGGAGAGCAGTTGGGAGGTCAGGATGAGGGATATGCCCCGGTGGCGGAACTCCCGGACCACGCTCTCCAGGAGCGGGTAGAGCTGGCTCGGGGCGCCGTATTTGGGGAGGGCCCGGTGAATCTCCTCCAGGACCACCAGGAGGGGCACGCGGGGGCTCCCGGCGACCCGGAACCGGTCGAGCAGCCGGGCGAGATTCCCGTCGTAGTCGTCGCCGAAGTCGTAGAGGAGGAGGCGCCCCGGGACCAGGTCCCCCGGGTCGAACTCCGGCTCCTCCTTCCGGGCCCCCGGCCAGCCTCCCGCCTCCCCCATGCCGAAGAGTCTGTAGCGCCGGAGGAGGCCCGCATCGCCGCAGGGCCGGAGGAGGCCGGTCCACTGGAGGGTGGGGTCGCACACCACCACCGCCCACTTCTGCCGCAGGGCCTCCTCGGCCAGGACCATCGCCGCGACGCTCTTGCCCCCGCCGGTCGCCCCGGCGACCAGGACGTGGCCCCGCAGGTGCTCCGGTCCCAGTTCGAACCGCTTGCGGCTGCCCGCCACCCGCCCCACGGCGAAGGGGCCCCGGGGCAACTCCCCGTAGGCGGTCAGGGGAGGGTAGCGCCGGTTCCCCGCCAGGAGGGCCGCGAGCTCCTCGCGCCACCGGAGGAGAACGACGCCCGCGGCGGCCCCGGCGGGGAGGAGCAGCAGGTAGGTCGGGAATGGCGTGGGGAGGACGGTCACGGTCTGGACCGCCGAGCCGAGGCGCGGGACCGCGGCTTCGACGCTCACCCTCCCCGGGGGCGTTCCCGCGGGGATGGTCAGGGTCACGTTCCGGGGCACGGAGAAGTCGAGGTCCATTTCCGAGAGGAGGGTCCCGTCCTCGCTCCAGAGGACGAGGGCGCCCGGGAGGGGCACGGAGACCCGGGGCGAGGTGAGGACCGTGAGGACCTCCCCGGCCTTCAGGCTCCCGGGCTCGACCCGGAGGGCCACGGGCTGCCCGGTCAGGGTGACCCGGACCTGGGCCTGGAAGGGGATTTCGCGCCGGTCGCCGCCTCCCTGGGCCACCAGGGTCCCCAGGTAGGTTCCGGGCCTCGTCGAGTTGAGGCGCAGCTGCACCTCCCGCCGCTCCTCGGGACCGAGGGTGAACTCCAGGGGCGGGCCCGCGAGCGCTTCGGCGGCCCCGGCGACGCTGATGCGGACCGGAAGAGGGAGGTCGCGGAGGTTGGTCACCGCCACCGCGAAGGTCCTCTCCACCCCGGCCTCCAGAGCCACGTCCCCCAGGTCGGTGGAGAGGCCGAGGGAGGGCGCCGCGTCCTGGGCGGAAGCGGCCGCCAGGACGGCGAGCAGGAGGGCGGCCGGGACGGACCCGGGAGACATCGGGGCCACAGGCTATATCATGGATTGAAAAAGAAGGCCGTTCATGCCCGCCCCCATCCGGAAGGCAGTCGTCCCCGCAGCGGGAGTCGGAAGCCGCCTCGCCCCCCTCACCCAGGCCATCCCCAAGGAGCTCATCCGCGTCGGCACCAAGCCGGTCATCCACCACGTCCTGGAGGCCCTCCGGTCGGGCGGCGTCGAGGAGGTCCTGGTCATCGTTGGGTGGCGGAAGGGGGCCATCCTCGACTACCTCGGCTCGGGGCGGCAGTTCGGCCTCGAAGTTGCCTACCGCGTCCAGGAGGAACCGAAGGGCGTGGGGCATGCGGTCTCGCTGGCCCGCTCCTGGGTCGGGGACGACGAGTTCGCGGTGATGTTCGGGGACAACTACTTCCGGCCCCCGGACGCGGTGGCCGAGGCCTTCGCCCTCCACAGGCGGAGGCTGGCGAGGGCCACGCTGCTGGTCCACCCCGTGGACGACCCGCGCAGGTTCGGCATCGTGAAGGTCGGGAAGGGGGGCCGGGTGCGAGGGCTCGTCGAGAAGCCGACCCTCGCCCAGGCGCGCCCCTACAGGGTGGACGGGTATTACTACAACATCGCAGGGCTGCTCGTGCTCCACCCGGAGATTTTCAGGTTCCTCGCGCAGACCCGTCCGGGCCGGGGGGGCGAGGTGTGGCTCACCGACGCGGTCGAGAAAATGAGGAGGGCGGGCCGCGCCGTCTACGCCCACCGGTTCCACGGGGAGAGGTATGACGTCGGGACGTTCGAGTCGCTGCTGGAGGCGGACCGGTTGGCGACGCGGGAGTCCTGACTACCAGCAGAGCCCCTCGCAGGTGACCCCGGCCGGCACTTTCACCGCTCGCCTCCCGTCGACGACCACGCGATGCTTCAGGCTCCTCCACGCCTCGGCGGGAATCTTGCGGAACTCGGGCCATGCGGTCATCACCAGCGCCCCGTCGGCCTCCGCCAGGGCGTCCGGGGAGGAGGCGGCGTATTCGATATCAGGGAACACCTTGCGGGTCGCCTCGATGGCCAAAGGGTCGTACGCCCGCACCCTGGCCTCCCGCTGGCGCAGAATTCGGATGGCTTCGAGGGCCCGGCTCTCCCGGATGTCGTCGGTGTCGGGCTTGAAGGCGAGGCCGAGGACCGCGACGGTCTTGCCGGCGAGGGTCCCCACGTGCTTCTCGAGGAGCGCCACCATCCGCTCCGGCTGGTGGTCGTTGACCCGGAGCGTGGCGTCCATGACCTCCGTCCCGGTCCCCTTCTCCTTCGCGAGCGCCCGGAGGGCCCGCACGTCCTTCGGGAAGCACGACCCGCCGAAGCCCGCCCCGGCGTCGAGGAATGCGCGGCCGATGCGCTTGTCGAGGCCGACGCCCTCCATCACCTCGTAGACATCCACGCCGAGCGCCTTGGCGAGGTTGCCCATCTCGTTGGCGAAGGAGATTTTCGCGGCGAGGGCGGCGTTGCTCGCATATTTGATCATCTCGGCGGTGGCGGGGGTCGTCCTGACCACCGGGGCCTTGAGTTTCGCGTAGAGGGCGGCCACCTCGCCCGCCGTTTTGGGGTCGGGCGCACCGACGACAATGCGGTCGGGGTGGAGGAGGTCGTGGACCGCCGAGCCTTCCCGGAGGAATTCCGGATTGACCGCCCAGCGCTCGAACCGGGGGCCGAGGACCCGCTCCGTGGTCCCCGGGACCACGGTGGACTTCATGACGGCGACCGCTTTCGGGGCCGCCTTCGCGAACGCGTCGGCGGCAGACTCGACGTGCCGGGTGTCGATGGAGCCGTCCGCCTTCGAGGGGGTCGGGACGCAGATGAATGCCATCGGGACCCCCTCGAGGGCCGCCACGTTCGCGGTCGCGGCGAACCGCTTCCCCCGGTGCTTCTTCAGCAGCTCCGGCAGCCCCGGCTCGTGAAACGGAATCCTCCCCGCGTCGAGCGCCCGGATTTTCTCCGGGTCGATGTCGTAGGCGACGACCGAGTGGCCCAGTTCGCAGAGGCCGAGGGCGGTGGTCAGCCCGGCGTAGCCGAGGCCGAGGAAACCGATGGGGCGCGGGGCGCTCATCGAGCCGCGTAGAAGTCCTTCACCCGCACCGTGTCGTCGAGTTGCGGCGTCGAGACCTCCTGGAGCACCACGTTCTCCAGGCCGATGAGCCGGTGGTGCATCCCGGGCGTGATCCGGAATGAGTCGTTGCGGTTGAAGGTCTTCTTGACCCCGTCCTTGAACTCGACCGCGAGCGTCCCGCTCTGGACGTAGAGGGTCTCGTCCTTCTCCTTGTGGTAGTGGACGCTCGTCGAGTAGCCCTCACGGATGAACAGCTCCTTGGTCATGTACTTCTCCGTCCGGACGAGGACCTTCTCGTAGCCCCAGGGCTTGTCCTCCCGGTTCGAGTACTCCTTCCGGGCCTCCTCCAATTCTTTCACGGTGTCCACCGCGAGCCAGAAACCCTCCTCCCGGTAGTGGCCCAGTTCTCCGCTCTGCGCGAGTGCCGGGAAGACCGTCTTCTCGATTTCGCCCCGGTCGTAGCCGTCCATCGGGATGCCGGGCGAGAGGCAGTAGATGCCCCCGTTGATGTGCTGGTCGAGCATGGGCTTCTCCCGGAAGGAGCGGATGCGCTCGCCTTCGAGTTCGACGATCCCGTAGGGGGAGCGCATCCGAGTGACGAACATCGTCGCCTTGAGCCCGCCCCGGTGGCGATGGTGGTGGGCCATCATCTTCATCAGGTTCACGTCGGCGACCACGTCGCCGTTCCGGACCACGACCTCCGTCCCGGGCCCGGCCATCTCCATGCCCTGGCGGATGGCGAAGAGCGTCCCCTTGGGCTCCTCCTCCACCGAGTACTCGATTTTCACGCCCTTGAACTCCTTCCCGTACCGCTTCTCTATCTTGTCGCCGAGGTGCCCGGTCAGCAGGATGGCCCTGTTGATGTTCGCGGCGGAGAAGTCGAAGAGTTGCCGGTCGAGGATGGTGTATCCGGGCCGGAGCTCCACGAGGGGCTTGGGGATGTCCTGGGTCAAGGGCATGAGGCGCTTGCCGTGGCCGCCGCACAGGACCATCCCTACGGGGGGAGGGGGCCGGGTCGCCATCCTGGGGCGGGTTTGCGGCCGCTGGATAATGAACTTCGTCCCAACTCCCTCGGAAAACAGGCCCCGCGCCCCCGGGGAGGACCGCAGGGTTTTTAGGCACTTCTGCCGTGGGACCCCCTATGGCAGGACTCGTCGTCAAATCGGCGGTCAAGGCCAAGGCGCCCAAAGGCATGCGGGTCTCGGGAGACCTCTACGACGCCCTCGACAAGGCGGTCGCGGACCTCCTGGCCACCGCGGCCAAGAGGGCCAAGGCCAACGGCCGCTCCACCATCCGGGCCGCAGACCTCTAGGGTCCCCTCGGGACCGGGGGCCGCATCCGGGCGACCTTCGGGTAGTTTTTTTATATCCCGGGCGGGGGGGAGTTGGATGGCCCCCGGAGCAATGCCCATCCCCGACGGCTACCGCGCCCTCGCCCCCGCGTTCTGCGCCCGGGACGCCGCCAAGGCGGTCAAGGCACGGGCGAAGGAGTTCGCCAAGAAGATGGGGATGGGGTGAGGCCCGCGGGGCGGATGGCGGACAAGATTTTCGTCAACCTGCCGGTCAAAGACCTCAAGAAGACGACCGCATTCTTCGCCAAACTGGGTTTCAAGTTCAACCCGATGTTCACCGACGACAACGCGGCGTGCATGGTCGTCGGGGAGAACATGTTCGCCATGCTGCTGGCGGAGAAATTCTTCAAGGGGTTCCTCCCGGGCCGGGAGATATGTGATGCAAAAAAGAGCACCGAGGTCCTCGTCGCGCTCTCTCTCGAGAGCCGCAAGGCGGTGGACGAGATGCTGAAAAGCGCCGTGGCCGCGGGAGGCCGTGAGTACCGGGAGAAGCAGGACTACGGGTGGATGTACGGGCGCGCCTTCCAGGACCTCGACGGGCACATCTGGGAGCCGTTCTACATGGACATGGACGCGGTCCCCGGGGAGATGAAGAAGAAGGGGCAAGCGAAGTGAACTACACTCGGTAAACCTTCGACCGGTGGGCGAACCGTGTGAACACGACCCTGTCCCCCTCGACCTCGTAGATGCCCCGGTAGTCCCCGACCCGCAGCTGCCACGCTGAGCGGGTCCCTTTCAGCTTTTTCACATCCACGCCGGGCCGCGCGTGGTTCGGGTCCTCCCGAAGTCGGTCGATGGCCGCGGCGAACCGCAGGATGGCCTCCCGGGGCAACTTGGACAACTCCTTCTCGGCGCTCCGGGTCAGTTGGACCTCGAAGGGCGCCACGGCCCCGGCTCAGACCTTCAGTTTTCGCTTGGCCGACTCCCAGTCGCTGCGCTCCTCTTCCCGGAGGCGCCGCAGGTGCTCCTGCACGAAGGTCGCGGGGGGGTGGTCGTCCATCAAATCGTTGAGGACGTCGTCGTAGGACGCCCCGCCCACCTTGTAGGCCCGCAGGCTCGCCAAGGTCTCGGGCTTGAGGGAGACGGTGGTGAGGGGCATGGGTTCAATTGAATCAATTGATTCAATGGTATTTAAAGGCGTCGGGGGACGGCAACAAGCGCGGGCCCGGGGGAGCCCCCGCGCTTGCGCGAGTGGCGACCCCGGAGGGCCCGCGCGCGAGCGTGCGAGAGCTGCGGGTTCACTTCCTGCGGGGAGTTCTCGGGCACAGCCCGCGGGCGTGAAGATTTAATAGGCTTGAAAACCCACAATTGGGCGATGAAGTTCAAGGTCCACCTCGAGAAGGAAGAGGACGGATGGTATGTGGCCACCGTGCCGAGCCTGCCGGGCTGCATCTCCCAAGGCAAGACCGTGGCCGATGCCAAGCGGAACATCAAGGAGGCCATCGAGTTGCACCTGAAGTCCCTGGCCGAGGACGGCCTCCCCATCCGCCCGTCGGCGAAGGTCAAAGAGGTCACCGTTTCGGTCGCCGTGTGATTGGCGGTGCCCCGGCTGCCCGTTTTGTCGGCGCGGGAAGTCCTCCGGGCCCTGGGCAAAACGGGATACTACGTCCGCGACCAGAAGGGCAGCCACATCCACCTGCGCCACCCTGAGCGGCCGCCTCTGACCGTCCCCGCCCATGCGGAGGTCTCGCGGGGGACCCTGCGAGCCATCCTCCGGCAGGCGGGGTTCACTGTGGAAGAGTTTCTCCGCCTGTTGGAATAGCCCGCGACCCATGAAGGGCCCGCGCGCGAGCGCAAGGGGGCTACGCAAGAAGAACAAGTTGATTGTCGGGTGCGCAACTCGGCTCAATCGCCGCGAGACTTAGTCTGCCTCCGAAGCTCGTCAATTGAAAAGTCATGCCCGCAACTTCCGCAAATATTGACTCCAGGCGGAACTGTAGATTTACAACTAGGGCACTTCCTTTCTGAACTGCTCATTTCTTTCCTCTTCCATTTGGGGATTAGGAATGATTCAGGCTCGGTTAGTCCTCTTAAGCGAGTTTCTTCTGCCTTTTCGCGAACTTCGTGAGTCTTCGCGGTTCCCCAGATGTAAAGTACGAGAACTATCAAAGTTGGAACAGACAATCCATAAGCGACTGGCTCCCTCCATGGTTGCGGCAACAGCGAAACGAAGCCTCCGATTAATGCAAAAATCCCTATGAACAGCCCAATTCCACAGCACATATCTCGCTCAAAGTCAAACATTTCTTAGACTCTCCTTCTTCTCCGCAAAATCCACCAACCGCCTCTGTTTTCGCACATCCCTCAGCAACCCGCTGTGCCGAATCCACGTCCCCAGCGGTATGTCGAGCCGCGTCGTCACGTGCGCCAGCGCCTCGCTCAGCCGGTCGAACCTCCTCGGCTCGTGGCGGAGCGCCTCCCGCACCGTCTCCCGCACGTTCCACACCCCCACCGGCATGATATAGCCCGGGTGGGCCTCCCGGAGGATGACGACCCGCGCCTGACGGTTCTCCTTCGTCAAACACTCGCCGACGGCGAGGCGTGCCGCATAGTAGCATCCGCCGATTTGAGCGTAGGTGGTCCGCCCCTCGTAGAACTCGCAATCCCCGAAAATCACCGTCCGCCTCCCGAGGGGGTTCCAGAGGGTGTTCGGATACCACGCCTCGATGAGCTCGTAGGACCACGCCATCGGGAGCATGAGGACCAGGAAGCGGTTGTCGAGGTTGCCCGCCTCGTAGATGCGGAACTCGTTGATTTCGGGGGCGCGCTTCACCTTCGCGACGAGGTCTAGGCCGATGGCGTTGTCCACCGCGGTGATGGACCAGCGAGTCGGGACGAAGTGGCGGTTCTTCTTCAACCCGAAGAGCCCCGCGCTGAAGGAGCGCTGGATGCGCGACACCGGCAGGCCGTCCCGGTAGAGGTCGAGGACTGCGCCTTTGGCTTTCAGGTCGGTGTCGCCGTATCTCTTCTCGATGCGCTGGTCCACCTTCAGGTCGCCCAGATCGAGCGCCTTGAGTGGCGCCGAGGGGCCGAAGGGCTGGGAGTCCTCGTTCACCACCACCTTGCCCGCGGGCTTCCTGGTGAACTCCGCCTCGATGTCGGCGGGTGAGGCGGCCATCGCCAGCTCTCGGGTCATGTCCACGAGTCTGCCCGAGGTCTCCACCTCGCAGGCGTTGACCCGGATTTTCCCCCGGACCAGCGAGAAGCGCATCGAGGCGATCTCCTCGATGGGCTTGCCGAGCCACTGCTCCGGCATGTCGAGGATGGTGGTGTCCCCGCCCACCGGCGGGACGAGCGGCCCGATGGTCACCTTCGGGTATCCCATCCGCCCGACGAAGACGCCGGGCGGTGTCGCGCCCGCCAGTTCGGTGGTCTCGAAGAGGGGCCGCGCAGCCTGGAAGAGCGCGAGCCGCGTCAGGATGGGGCACCGCTCCTTGCCGCAGAGGAGGTGAGCCCCCTTGCATGCGACGCAGATGGCCTCGCCGCCCGCGTGGAAGACCTCCTCGGCCTCCCGGGGGGAGAGGAGGGCGGAGGCGGGAATCAATTGGGAGCCGGGCCTCCGGGGAACCACGGGGGAGAGTTCCGTCCCCATTCCGTCCTGCTTGGCCGCGGAGGGTGAAAGTTTTCCGGTCGCTTGCGCTCGGACTCCGCCGCCCTGCCCATTCCAGAAAAGAGTGAGAGATGTGATATGAGACGATTGCCTCTGTTATCGTGCCCGCCCTCCCATCGCGATGCCCCCTCGAGGGGTTCGCGCAGGGCGGGAGGGCTTGAACGCCGGTCCTTCGACATCGGGGGTGGGAAGCCCATTTTCAATCTAACAAGAGCCGCCGAGCCGCCCGCGGCGACCGTTCGCCTGGTCTACGTTCCAGGCCCGGGCGGCCGCGCCTTCATCCGCATCCTCTCCCGCGCCTTGCGCAGGATGGTCACGGCCAGCAGGGCCGGGATGGCCATGAAGAGGACCACCGCCGTCTCTGGGGAGAGGAGGGCCGTCCCGAGGAGGACGATGAGGAGGAGGCCCGTCACCCCCAGGGCGAATCCGGCGGGCCCCATGCAGACCCGGGGCTGCGGAACCTCCTCCATCGTCCGGGTGGGAAGGCGGGTTTGAAAATCTGCCGCAGGAATGTTGATAGCATGGAGCCCCTCTTTGGTTGATGGCCGACGTGGACTCCCTGCTCTGCAAGGAGTTGAGCCGGACCCACGGGGTCAACCCCCTCCACCTGATTGAAGTGGTCGGCCGCTTCGCCCCCGAGGACAGGGAGGGGGCCATGAAATTCCTCCTCAGCGAGAAGAACATGAGCGACTCGGTGGCGGAGAAGACGGTCCAGGCGGCGGGCGCCTACTGGCACCGGGTCCAGAAGGAGAAGCGCCGGAAGCAGGCGCTCTTTTAGCCCGTCCGCAGCCGGTTTCGCGGGGGTAACGGGATTCAGGCTCCGACACGCCGGTCGCTGGATTTAAATGACCCCGTGCCCTTCCGGCCCGATGGACATCCTGGACGCGATTTTCCTGCGGACCCCCTGCCGGGAGTTCACCGGCGAGCCCATCCCCGACGCCGCCCTGGAGGCGATCCTGGAGGGCGCGCGGTGGGGCCCCTCGGCCATGAACGTCCACAACCACCGGACGATGGTGGTCCGGGACCCCGAGACCAAGGAGTTCCTGGCGGAAAACATGGAGGAGACCCACCAGGCCTTCAACCGGTTCGGGACCGGGGGCCAGTACATGTCCCGCCTCTGGTGGCTCCCCGAGGAGTTGCGGCCCGCGGCTATGGACCAGGCGCAGCGGAGGTCCCGTTCCTCCTACCTCGCCAAGGCGGACGCCCTCATGCTTGCCTTCACCAACCCCAACTGGTTCGACACCCTCGGAGTGGTCTACGAGGCCATCGGCACCGTCACCACGGCGAAGGCCTACACCAACATGTGGGTGGCGGCCACCGCTCTCGGCGTCGGCGCCTCCTTCCACATGGCCTCCTTCGCCGACCCGCGCCGCCAGGAGGTCATCCTCGACCGTCTCGGCGTTCCCCGGACCTGGAAACTCCTCGGCATCCTCGCCCTGGGCCACCCCAAGCACAAGTCCCGCGTCCGGGCCCCCAAGTTCCCGGTCGAATCCATCGCGTTCGAGGACTACTGGGGCCGCCCGTGGAAGCGGGTGGCGTTCAGGAACGGCACCTCCCCGGCCTCGGAGCGGAAGACCTGCAGCGTGGACGCCCTGGAGGCCCTGCGCCTCCGCCGCAGCGCCCGGGGGTTCAAGACCGGCCCCGAGGGGCACGTCCCAGACTGGAAAATCGAGGTCCTCCTGGAGGCCGCCCGGTGCGCCCCGGGGCCCTGGAACGCACCCTCGGCCCGGTTTCTGGTCATCCGGGACCCCGAGACCAAGAAGTTCATCGGCCAGTGCGGCCGGGAGTCGGGCCAGATGGTCTTCGGCGCGGTCCCGTGGGAGGAGGTCTCCAACCGCATGTGGTACGTCCCCGAGGCGATGTTGCCGCGGGTCCTGGAGGAGACCACCAGCGGCGAACTCTTCGCCTACCCCGAGAAGGCGTCGGCCATCATCATCCCCCTCACCAGCGTCCAGTGGATTGACATCCCCATCACGCTCCACGACCCGACCCCCTACCTCACCTCGCTGGCGATGTCCATCCAGAACATGTGGCTCGCGACCACCGCCCTGGGCGTCGGCCTGGGCTACAACGGCCTGCCCTTCATCGACCTGCGGAAGCGCGGCACCATCCTCAAGCGCCTGGGGGTCCCCGACTCCTGGCTCGGCAACTGGACCCTCAACATCGGGGTCCCCGAGCACCGCCGCATGGCCGGGCCGCCCCGGTGGCCCCTGGAAGTCATCGCTTTCGACGAGCGGTGGGGCCGCCGATACAAGCGCATCGCCTTCCGGGAGCCCCCGCGCCAGCCCGCCCACGTCCCGGCCCCCCAGCCGGCCCCGGCCTCCGCCGAAGCGTGAACAATTGGCCCGGGTAGCCGTTTTCGGTTTTGGGAAAGTTTATAAATTGACTTGCCAAAGCCCATCCGAGCATGGCGAAGAAGTTGATGGACCGCCTTTTCAGGCCCGAGGGCCGTTCGATGGCCGACGACTACGCCGAGTTGGACGCCGGGCAGTACGACACGGCCATGGACCAGGACCACGCCGGCCTCATGGTGAAGGTCGCGGCCCTTTCGTCCCTCAACGGCCTGAGCGAGATCAAGAAGGAGATTTACGACGGGCACGTCGTCCTCATCGACATCTCCGCCATCAAGCGGGACAAGATGCTCATTGATCGCGCCACCAAGGACCTGCGGCGGGTCGTCGCCGACGTCCAGGGCGACATCGTCGAACTCTCCACCAAGGACCAGATCATCGTCACCCCGGCCAACGTGAAGGTGGACCGGGCCAAGGTCGAAGGATAATCCTCCGCGCGAGGCTCGCTCACTCCGTTCGCTCGCCTCGCGCGGGCGCAGAACTCTGGCCCTCGCCTTCGGCTCGGGCCGAGTTCTGCGGGGTCGCCATTCATGGCAACTCCCGCAAAACGCGCCCGAGCGAGCGCAGCGAGCGAGGGCAGGGTTTTGCGTTCCGCGCCCGCCGTCACATCGCGAGCGGGCGCGGGTTAATTGTCCGGCCCCGTCACGAACCGCAGGACGAACTCCGGGTCGCTGAAGAGGCTCTCGGGGTCCCGAGCGCGGGAGATTTTGGACATGCAGAAACTCACCGGGTCGATGTCGCCGCGCTGGAGGAGGAACGCCTCGCAGCACCCGGCGTCGCAGAAGAACTCCTCTCCCGCGTCCTCGGTCCGGACATCCCTTCGGCAGAGCAGACACCGCGCCATTTCCCCGTGATGGTAGTTGAAGAGAGTCGGAAAAAGGTTGCCGTCCGTCCCCCTCCCGAAAAGTTTATCAACGTCCGCAAAATTTTCCGCCGTGACTTCACCGATGGCCGATTGCGACCTCTGCGGCCGGGCCGAGGTGACCCTCGTCCCGCTTCTCGTCCCCTCCGACCTCTCCGCACACCGCGAGTCTGGCACCTGGGCGGGTCTTTGCACCCGGTGCGTCGAGATGGCGCGCTCCGGCTCCGGGGGCGAGGTCCTGGCGGGCCGGTGCGCCCTCTGCCGCCGGCGCGTCGCGGAGCGAGGCGCCGGGGGGCCGCGAAGCAGACCCGGCGGTACAGCGGCGGGCCTGTCGCCGGTGACCCTGGAGCGCCCCTCGCTCTCCGGTCCCCGTTCTTTCACGGCCCCCCTCTGCCCCGAGTGCGTCGGGGCGTGCAGGAGCTCGGGGACCCCCGCGCCCGCCCCGGCGCACTAGCCGGGCTTTTCCATCAATTTCGACTTGCGCAGCATGTTTCCGTCCTTTCCGTGGGGGGTCCGGAGGACCCGGTCCGCCCCCTTCTCCGCTTCCCGCGCCTCGTCCGCGAGCCGCGCCGCGGCCCTCGCCATCTCGTGGACCGCGGCGCAGGCGGGGAGGTAATCCTCCGGCCGCTCCATCTTGAAGCACGCCTCGTGGGCGAGGGCGCCCGCCGCCTCCGCGGTCCCGTGGGCCGCCAGCGCCTTGGCGGCCGCGTAGGGGTTGGAGAAGCCCGCTCGCGCCACCACCGTCGGGCCGTCGGCGACCATCCGCGGAAGGGCGGGCCTCTTGCCGCCGGCCAGGGCCGCGACGACCCGGTCCACCTCCTCGTGGAGGAGCCGGAGGGCCCCGCAGACCGCCAGGACCTTCAGGATGTCCGCGTTGAAGAGCGCCATCTCGGTCGGGTCGAGGAACTCCCGGCGCGCGCCGAGCATCACGTCGCCAGTGAGGAGGATGTAGCCCGCCCCCGCCTTCTCCATCTCCGGGGCGGCCTTCCGGGCCGGGCCGTCGGAGACCACGAGCGTCGGACCGGCCAACGCCAGCGCCTTCCACGCCCGGGCGGGCCCCGGGAGCCCCGCGTTGGGGCAGGAGAGGACGGCGAGGTCCGGCGACCACGTGACGACCTCATCGGCGATGGCCGCCTGGGGCTCCTGCATCTTGGTCCCCGAGCCCCACGCCCGGACCTCCAGGTCCGGCCGGTCGGCGCGCTCGTCCAGCAGGTTCTCGAGCAACTGCGAGGCGCCGATGACCCCCAGCTCCAGGAACGCGACTCGGACCGGGCGCCGGGGGGATGCCATGGGCCTCCTAGGTGGAGGAGAAGTCAAATGGATTCTGGTTGAACGTTCCCGTAGGATTCATACCGATTCTTACGGTTTCACCCGGATTCTCCCAAAGATTTATGTCATCTTTCGATTGGTTGCGGGCGGATGACAAGTTCGACCCGGGCCGCGTCGCTGGTGGTGGTCGCCCTCCTCGCCCTCGCCGGCGCGGCCGCGGCCCAGGGGGCCGGTGCGGCCCCCTGGAAGCCCGACACCGGCGACACCGCCTGGATGCTCACCTCTTCCGCCCTCGTCCTTTTCATGACCCCCGGCCTCGCCCTGTTCTACGGCGGCTTGGTCCGGAAGAAGAACATCGTGAACATGCTCATGATGTGCTTCGCGATTCTCTGCCTGGTGAGCGTCACCTGGGTCCTGTGGGGCTACAGCTTGGCCTTCGCCCCCGGCTCCCCGTTCATCGGAGGCATGCAGTGGGCCGGGCTGAACGGCGTCGGCATCAACGACGCCAATCCCCTCGCCCCCACCATCCCCCACCAGGCCTTCATGGCGTTCCAGATGATGTTCGCCATCATCACGCCCGCCCTCATCGTCGGGGCCTTCGCCGACCGGATGCGGTTCGCGCCGTTTCTCGTCTTCATGCTCCTCTGGTCCACGTTCGTCTACTCGCCCGTCGCCCACTGGGTCTGGGGCGGAGGCTGGCTGGGTTCCATGGGTGCGCTCGACTTCGCGGGCGGGACCGTGGTCCACATCAACGCGGGCGTCGCCGCCCTGGCCGCGGTCCTGGTCATCGGCAAGCGGAAGGGCTACGGCAGCGAGCCGATGGTGCCCCACAACCTCCCGATGGTCATGCTCGGGACCGCAATGCTGTGGTTCGGCTGGTTCGGGTTCAACGCCGGGAGCGCGGTGGCCTCGGGCGGCCTCGCCACCAGCGCCTTCGTGGTCACCAACACCGCCACCGGGACGGCGGCCATCACCTGGATGCTCGCCTCGTGGGCCCGGCGCGGGAAGCCCGGCATCGTGGACACCTGCAGCGGCGCGGTGGCGGGTCTCGTCGCCATCACCCCCGCCTCCGGTTTCGTGGATGTCACGGGGGCCATCGCCATCGGCATCGGCGCGGGCCTCATCTGCTACGCGGTCGCCATCTGGCGCTCCAAGAAGGGCTTGGACGACGCTCTGGACGTCTTCGCCGTCCACGGCGTGGGCGGCACCTGGGGCGCCATCGCCACCGGACTCTTCGCCAACCCCGCCATCAACTCCCTGGGAACCGGACTCCTCTACGGGAACCCCGGGCAGATGGGGCCGCAGCTCACCGCCACGCTCGCGACCTGGGCCTATACGTTCGCCCTCACCTTCGCGATGCTCTTCGTCATCAACAAGGTGTGGCCCATCCGGGTCAAGCCCGAGGAGGAGCAGGTGGGCCTTGACATCGCCGTCCACGGCGAGGAGGGATATCTGCAATGAAGCGAATCGAAGCCATCATACGGCCCGAGAAGTTGGACGACGTCAAGAAGGCCCTCGAGAAGGGGGGCATCGTCGGCCTCAACGTCGGCGAGGTCAAGGGGCGCGGCATGCAGAAGGGCATCACCGTCCAGTACCGCGGAACCACGACCACCGTCGACATGATTCCAAAACTCCGGGTCACCGTGGTGGTCAAGGCCGCCGACGTCCAGAAGGCGGTGGACGCCATCGTCGCCTCGGCCCGCACCGGCAGCCCCGGGGACGGGAAGATTTTCGTCATGCCGGTCGAGGACGTCATCCGCATCCGGACCGGCGAGCGCGGCGAGAGCGCTGTCTGAGCGGGGCCCCCGGTCCCCAACAGTTCATAATCCCCGGAGTCCCTCCCGGGGGATGGCCCTCGACCCCTACTCCCTCCTGACCCCCCTCGCCATGGGCATCGCCGTGGCCTCCATCGGGTGGATGCGCCGCCAGCGGGGCCCTCCCCGGAACGAGCCGGAGCTGCTCTTCTTCCTCTTCTTCTGGGCCACATTCCTCTTCGGCGTTTTCGACTTTCTCATGCGGACCTCCGACGACGCGGCGTCGGCCCGGGGGTGGTACCGGATGGTCCTCCTCACCATCGTTTTCGCTCCGATGCTCTTCCACTTCACCCTGGTCTTTCCCCGGCCCCGCAAACTCCCGGTCGCCAGGATATGGATTCTCCTCCCGGCCTACATCGCGGGGGTCCTCTTCTCCGCCTATTTCGCCCTCGTGGTGGGGGAGTTCGTCAGGGAGTTCCGGCAGTTCCCCTGGGGCCTCCACCCCGTCCCCCGGCCCATCAGCGAACTGCCGTCCCACGTCCTCGCCCCGTTTTTGGCCATCATGCTCCTCGTCCTCCTGAGCCTGGTGAACCTCGTCTCTTCCTTCCGGTCAGCCCGGAACCCCCAGGAGCGCAAGCAGATCCACCTCCTCATCCTGGCCATCCCGATGAACCTCTTCTTCTACACCTTGTTCAGCCTCCTCCTGCCCGCTTCGGGGGTATTCACCCCTCTGATGGGCTCGGCCAGCCTCCTCTTCTCCACCCCGCTCATCTCGGTCGCCATCCACCGCTACAAGTTTCTCCTGGCCCCCGTCGCCGAGCCGGTCTCGCCCGCCCCCGCCGCGTTCACGCTGGGTCCCGGCCAGCTCTACCTGGCGAAGGAGGAGCGCCCCCGCCGGGTCTTCGACGCCTTCAAGGACCTCGTCACCCACGGGACCCACGGCCTCGTGCTGACCCGGACCCACCCCCGGAAGGTGCGGGAGAACATCGGTCTCGACAAGACGCCCGTCCTCTGGCTCGGCGAGACGAGCCCGCAGGAAGGGGTCCCGGCCCTCGACAGCCTCGAGGAGTTGAACTACACTGTCGCCAAGTTCGCGAAGGACAGCGGCAACAGCGTCGTCCTCCTCGACGGCCTGGAGTACCTGGTCCAGCGCAACGACTTCGCCAAGGTCCTCAAGATGGTCTACCACCTGAAGGAGATCGTCGCCAGGAACAACGGCCGCCTTCTCCTGCCGGTGGACCCCCGGACCCTCGATGACAGGCAGATGGCCCTCCTGGAGAGAGAGACCGAGCCGCTGCCTTAGTCGCAGGTCCTCTCGGGAACGCTCTCGTTTCTCCGGCAAAGTTATGAAAGGCGCGATAGGGCCTTGAGATGGCGCCCGTCCCTTTCCTGGAAGCCCCCGGCGGCCGCGTCGAAGGGTGGGAGGCCCTCTTCCGCATCTCGGCGGACGGCCGGAAGGAGGGCTCCCGGACGGCGGTCACGGGGTTCCCCGCAGCCGTTTCCGTCGGGTCGGTGCGCCTCGCCGTCGAGGCCGCCACCTCGGGCCCCGGCCAGATCGTGCTCCGCTCCACGGTGACCAACGGGGGCGACCGCGGAGTCGCGCTCCGGACCTTCATCCCTGCGGCCATCACCCGGTGGAGCCTCGACGGCGGCTCCCCCGGCCGCCTGCGGGTCCTCCAGAACGGCTGGCAGTCGTGGAGTTTCGCGGGGAGCCGCTCCATCTCCGCCCGGACGGTGATGTCCCGCTTCCGCCCCTCCCGCCGCGCCCTGTGGGACGCCGCCGACTCCGACCCGCCCGGGCACCACCGGAGCGAACTCTTCACGCTCCTCCACGACCCGGAGGGCGGAGGGGCCCTGCTGGCGGGCTTCCTCGGGGCGACCCGGGCCTTCGGGGACGTGCGCGTCCTCGGCGGGCGCGGCGAATGGCCCCGGGTGGAGGCGGTCCTCCGCATGGACGGCGCCCTCCTGGGGCCTGGCGAGAGCCGCCCGCTGGAGCCCCTCCACGTGGCGGTGGGAAAGACCCCCCACGCCCTCCTGCGCCGCTACCTCGAGGCCCTCGCCTCGGCCTCCCGGGCCCGCGTCCCCCGGGAGCCGGTGGCCGGCTGGTGCTCCTGGTACCACTACTTCAACCGCGTCACCGAGGAGGACCTGCGCGGGAACCTCGGGCGGGCGGCGGAGGGATTCCCCCGGCCCGGGGGGGTTCAACGGCTCTTCCAACTCGACGACGGATACCCGCGGGCGGTGGGGGACTGGCTCGAGACCAACCCCAAGTTCCCTTCGGGCCTGAAGGCCATGGCAGCCGAAATCCGCAAGGCTGGCTTCACCCCCGGGCTCTGGACCGCCCCGTTTCTCGCGACCCGCAACAGCCGCCTCTGGAGGGAGCACCCCGACTGGCTCCTGAACCACCCCGGGAAACCGAGACGCGCCGCCTACAACCCCTTCTGGGATTCCCGACCCGCCTGCGCGCTCGACACGACCCGCCCGGAGTTCCTGGAGCACCTGAGGCGGACCTACGCGACGCTGGCCGGGTGGGGCTTCACCTACCACAAGATCGACTTCCTCTACGCCGGAGCGCTCCACGGCCGCAGGCACGACCCCAAGGCGACCCGGGCCGAGGCGCTGCGCCGGGGGCTGGAGGCGGTCCGCGAGGGCGTCGGGCCCGACTCCTTCCTCCTCGGCTGCGGCTGCCCCCTCGGCCCCGCCGTCGGCCTCGTGGACGGGATGCGCGTCGGGTGCGACGTGGCCCCCTCCTGGGAGACCCGCTGGAGCCGTCTCCTGGGCCCCGGGGCGCCGAGCACCCGCTGGGCCATCCACAACGCGCTCACCCGGGCGCCCATGCACCGGGTCCTCTGGCTCAACGACCCCGACTGCGCCATGCTGCGCCCGTCGCGGACCCGGCTGGCGCCGGGGGAGCGCGACGCCCTCGCCCTCGCCTGCGCCGTCGGGGGAGGGGTCTTCCTGGTCTCCGACGACCTCTCCCTCTACGGCGAGGAGGAGTGGCGCCGCCTGCGCGAACTCCTCGACCTCTTCCGGGAGCTGGAGACTGCGGGAGCCTCAGCCCGTTGTCCCGACCTGTTTCGCGCCGATGCGCCCACTCTTCTCGAGCGAGAACTCGTCGGCGGCTCCGGGACGCGCCTCGCGGTCCGGTGGGGGTCCCCCCGCGGGGCCTCCGTCACCCGATTTTAATCGCCTGGCGACCGAGAAACTATATAAACGGCTCTGGCCCAGCCCCCAGCAAGGGGATGGTGAAGTTCAGTTTCCTCAGGATTTTCCGGAAGATTCTCCGGAAGAAGAACCCGCGCATCGGCATCTACGGGCCGCCCAACGCGGGCAAGACCACTCTGGCCAACCGCATCCTCCGGGACTTCACCGGCGACGTCATGGGGCCCGCCAGCGAGGTGCCCCACGAGACCCGGCGGGTCCGCCGCAAGGAGAACGTGACCATCGGGGCCAACGGCTCCCGCATCACCCTCGACATCGTGGACACCCCGGGGCTGGCGACCAAAATCGACTTCGAGGAGTTCGTGAAGGTCTTCAAGATGAAGGAGGAGGAGGCCCGGAAGCGGGCCAAGGAGGCCACGGAGGGCGTCGTCGAGGCCATCAAATGGATTGACGAGTGCGACGGCATCCTCCTGGTTCTCGACGCCACCGAGGACCCCTACACCCAGGTCAACATCGTGACGGTGGGCAACATGGAGGCGCGGGGCAAGCCCATGGTGGTCGTCGCCAACAAAATCGACCGTCCCAACGCCTCCCCGGCGCGCATCAAGGCGGCCTTCCCCCAGCACCCCATCGTTCCCATCTCGGCCCTGGAGGGGCAAAACATCGACAAACTCTACGAGGAGTTGGCCCAGAGGTTCGGATGACGGTCAACGTCCAGTTCCCGTTCCAGATCTGCCTCCTCTCCGAGGACCGCCTCAGCGCCATGACTTCGATGGAGAAGGTCCGGATGATTCTCGACCAGGTGAAGGGCGGGGACATCCTGGTCCTGGAGCAGGGCCTCTCGCCGCAGGAGTACTCGACCCTCATGGAGATGACCATGACCGAGATTCGCGCCTCCAACTTCCCCGGAATCGAAATCGGCTCCTACCCCTACAAGACCCGGGCGGGCCTCCTCCAGAAACTCCTCCGCCTGCCCCCCAGGAACGGGGGGCGCCTCACGCTCATCGGCCGCTCCGACAGGCTCCGGACCCTCCAGCGCGACCGGGACTACATCGCCATGGGCCTCGTGGCGCCGCCGGGCGACGGGAAGGAGGCGAAGGCCGCCGACGGGAAGAGGAGAAAAGCGACAGCGTCGGCCGCGGAGGCGGCTCCAGGGGCCCCCGCAGCCCCGGACGGATAGGTCCCCCGGCCATGGCCCACCAGTGCACACGCTGCCAGACCCTCTTCCCCGACGGGGACCTCGCCATCCTGAACGGGTGCCCCTCGTGCGGGTGGAACCGCTTCCTCTTCGTCCCTTCCCGGGCGCCGCCGGAGGCGGCGCCCGCGCGCGAACCTGCGGTTCGCGCGGTGTTCGATGTCGAGTCCATCCGCATCCACGAGACCGGGCGCTACGAGGTGAACCTCCGGCGGCTCCTCGAGCGGCCGGAAATCGTCCTCGGCCTCAAGGAGGAAGGGAAATACCTTATCCATCTCCCCTCGCTGTTTGAGCGGCGCAAAAGCGGGGGGACCTGACTGCCCTTCACCGGGCGGTCTCCAACCGCATCGGCTCGCGCCGGCGCGGTTCGCCGCACTGGGGCCCGGACCCACCTTCCCCAGACCTCCCATCATCCGGGCCCCAATCGCTCCCCCCAGCCGTGGCTGGGTCGGTTCAACGGAAGCCCGGAATCACCCTCAAATCGAGCGTGTTCCACGTCCGGTTCCCGGCCGCGTCCTCGAAGAAGAGCAGCCCCCCGAACGCGTGGAGCGGCTCGCCCACCGGGATGAGTTTCGAGAGCACCGGATCCGCGAGGGCGAACTCCAGGGTCCTCCTCTCCCCCGGGGGGACGGGGCCCCCGGAGACCGTCAGCCTCCCGTCGCCCTTCTCGAAGGTGTCGGACCCGACGACGAGGCGGGAGGCCTCCAGGACCGACTCCCCGCGGTTGAGGACCTTCAGCCTGAACTGGAGCAGTTCGGGCGGGGTGAAGCGGGCCGGGCCGTCCCGGGAGACCTGAGCGGCCGGGGGAGGCTCCGCGAGAGGCTCGATGCGGGGGCGGTCGACCTGCAGCCGGATGGGGTCGGGGTAGGCCTCGCCCGCGTAGGCGTATCCTCCGACGATAGCCACCGCGACCCCGATGGCGAGGGCGGTGCCGGCCTTCACGTCCCGGGGGGCGATGAGCCCCTCCCCCTCGCCCTTCGCGACCCGGCCCAGTCGGGCCAGTTGGGGCTTGCGGGCCCACCAGAGGAACCAGGCGAGGCCGAAGCCGAGTTGGAGGGCGGACCAGCCCGCCACTGTCCCGAGGCCGTAGTTCTCGAGGTCCACCCGCTCCCCGGAGGCCAGGGTGACCGGGTTCGAGAAGCCGGCGGGGCTCTCGGCGATGCGGGCGACGGCCCCGGGCCCCAGGAGCCCCCCGGCCCCCTTGGACGCCATCACGGGGTGGACGTGCCAGGTCCCCGGCCGGCGGGCGACGAGGGTCAGGTTGTATTCGTAGAGCCCCCCCTTCTCGATTTTGAACGAGCCCGAGAGGGGGGCGCCGTTCACCTCCCGGTTCTTGAGGACGAACGTGGGGCCCGCGGCGTAGACCCCGATCTGCCCGAACTCCGGCGGCGGGAGGATTGAGTCGGGCCAGGTCTCCAGGACCTTCACTTTGCCCGAGAGTTTCAACTCCTCCCCCGCGGTCAGGTTCGTCTCCGAGAACCGGGTGTCGAAGAAGGCGACGGAACGGGTGCGGATGAACGCCTCCTGGACCGCCTCGCCGTGGGCGAGGGCCGGGGAGGCCGAAAGGAGCAGGACCGCCAGAGTGATGGCGACTCCGCAGAACCCGGCCCGAGCTGAAGGCGAGGGCCAGGGCTCTGCGCCGGCGCGAGGCGAGCGGAGCGAGCCGAGCGCTGAAAGAGTCATGGTATTCTCCTCACCGCCTTTCCAGAGGCTCTCATTGCCACCCGGCCGAAGAGGTGGCCGAGGAAATAGACCCCTGCGGAGAGGAAGCCGGCGAAAATCATGACGAAGGGGGCGGGGTCGCCCGCGTAGATGCGGAGGATGCCCGACTCCACCAGACGCAGGTATTCATGGGTCTGGGTCCGGAGGTATTCCATGCCCTGGAGGTCGGCCACGGTGAGGACTCCCGCGGCGGTCTCCACCGGCTGCCAGAAGGGCACGACCGCGACCCAGTTCGCCGCGAGGAAGAGAAACCCCCAGAGGAAGCCGCCCACCATCCCGGTGGCGAGGAAGGAGCGGGTCCGCAGGAGGATGACGTCGAGGAGGATGGCCTGGAGGATGAACCCCGCGGGCCAGACGAAGTTCAGCGGGAAGCCAACCCATCCGCCGAACTGGAAGATGCGAGATGAGTAGGCGAAGAGGAATCCCGACAGGGCGGCCACCGTCGCCCCGGAGGGGATGCGGAGCTGGGCCCATGCGAGATACTGGGCGATGGAGGCGACGAAGATGGTCACCGCTGGCGTCACGAGGGGCCACCACTGGCGGTCCTTCCAGTCGGTCCAGAAGTCCCAGTCCCCGGCCAGGAGCATCAGGGCCAGGTGGAAGAAGACCCCGGTCCCCAAGAAGCCGATGGTGACGAAGAGGATGTCGTAGGCGCGCCATTCGCGCTTCGCTCCATTCTGCGCGGGCGCGGAACTCCGACCCTCGCCCACTCCGCCCGCTTGCGTCGAGTTCTGCGAAGTCCCCATCACCCTTCGGTCGCGGCTTCCTCTTTCAGCCGGACCAGGGAGAGGAGGACGTCGTAGGCGACCGCCAGGGCCACCACCGAGACCATGCCTGCGGCAACGAACCCCCAGTGGATGGGGACGGAGAATGTCTCCTCCGCGAAGTAGTAGGAGTGGCCGAACTCGTTGGCGGCCTCCCAGGCGGCGGCCACCGCCACGCCGACGAGGGCGAGCAGAAACGCTACCGGGATGCCCCCATCGTAAATCCGGGGCAGGCGGGTCATCAGGTAGAGGAAAAGCGTGACCGAGAGGACCAGCAGGAGCGGGAGGGTGAAGAAGAAGAGGACGATGTGGGTCGGGGTGAAAATCGTGTCGCGGATGAGGGCCTGGTGCCACGAGGCGTCCTGCTCCGCGAAGACGCTGATGGCGAAGACGCCGACGACAGAGACGACGGCGGACAGCGAGAGGAGGGTCCGGTAGTGGATTTCGAGGTGGCGGGGGTGCGCGTTTCCGTCTTGGCACTCCCGGCACCGGGTCGCCCAGACCCCGCCCCAGAGGACGAGGGCGAGGAGGCCGATGACGAGCATGTTGCCTCCGGCCAGGGGGGCGAAGTAGGCCTTGTAGGCCGGGGCGGCGGAGTCGAGCCCGTAGGAGAGGGCGAAGGCCTGCAGGTAGGCCCGGAGAAAGAGGAGATAGCCCACCAGCGGGACGAGCCAGAGGAGGGCGGACCACCCGCCGCGGAGGAGGGGGAGCGACCCGACCCACGCCGGGAGGGCGACCGGCTTGACCTCGGCGAACATGGCGGCCTCAGACGCTCATCTGCCTCTTGATGACCGGGGGCAGGCGGGGCCCCGACTCCCCGTTGCTCTTCTTCGGGAAGAGCCCCATGTTCTGGAGCCGCTCCCGCAGCTCGACCACGGTGGCGTCGGCGATGGCCTGGTTCGAGGTCTTGTTCATGAAGCGCATCGACCGGTCGGCCAGTTCCTCCGGGCTGATGTCGGGGTCCTTCTCGAGCTGGGAGAGCGAGTACTTGCAGATCTCCACCGGTCCGGGGGCTCCGGGGGCGATGGGGGCGGGCCGCGGGCCCATGATTTTCTCGTGCTCGGCGATGATGGTCTCGACGGGGACATTGCGGTTCTCCGACCACATCCTCTTGGTGGTCTCCGCCAGGAGGATGGCGTCGGGGCGCAGGATTTTCGTGGCCTCCTCGCCCTCCTCCTTGTAGACGAGGCCGAGCCGCATCGCCCAGCCGGTGACCGTCTGCTCGATCTCCCTGCGCCGCTGCTCGGTCAGTTCGGAGATTTTTCGCCGGAGATACATCACGCCGTAGGCGACGTGGCGCGCCTCGTCCTTGATGGTGTAGGCGAGAATCTGCTTCAGGAGCGGGTCGCAGGTGGCCTCGCGGATGCCGTGGAAGGCGCGCAGGGCGAGCCCCTCGACGAGAATCTGCATGCCGATGAGTTTCTCCTCGAAGTGGGTCTCGTTGGCTATCTCCCCGAGGATCTCCGCCAGCGCCTTGTTGATGGGCGTGACCCCGCCGATGGTCTTCAGGTAGCGCGCGTAGACCTCCACGTGGCGCGCCTCGTCGAAGACCTGGGAGGCCGCGTAGAGTTTGGCGTCCATGTCGGGGACCATGTGGACCAGTTGCCCGCAGACGAGGAGGGCCCCCTGCTCCCCGTGGAGGAACTGGGAGAGGAGGCGGGCGGCGGCGAGTCTCTGGTTGTCGGTGTAGTAGACGGGGCCCGCGGACCAGTCCACGTCGGTCTCCGCGTTCCACTGCTCCTTCTTCGCCTTGGAATAGAGGTTGGCGGCGTCCTGCAGCCGCGTGTCGTACCAGGCAGGCTCCGTTCGAAGGAACCCCATCCCTGGAAATTTGATATGGCGGTATATAAACACTGACATCAACATGTTGTCGTGGTATGCGGCGAAACGCCTTTGATGGGCCCGCAAAAGGCCGGATATGAAGCGATTGGTCATTGATCTCCCTCTCTCCACCCTCGAGGCGATGGGGTTCGGGCCCCCGCGGCAGACCCAGGTCGAACTGCTGACCTCCTACATCCTCAAGTCCGACCGGAGGACGATGACCCAGGTCTCCCGGGTCCGCATCCTTGATCCCGCCATGACTGTCGAGGAGCTCTTCTCCAACCCCCTGGTGGTCTCGGGGAGGCTGCTGCGGAAGGAGATGGACGTCTGGGTCCTCCTCGTGACCCTCAAGACCACGCGGCCCATGCGGCAGTTGCTCCAGCCCTTCCCCGACGTCTTCCTTGACCATCCGATGGAGAACCGCAAGGGCAAGTTGCGGGTCACCCTCGTGGGCGAGGAGGCCAGCCTCCGGCGGCTGATGGAGGTCGCGCGGGCCGTGAAATACCACTTCGACGTGGTCCGCCTGGAGAACCTCGATGCCGGGCCCGCGAACCCGACGGCCGCCCTCACGTCGAAGCAGCAGCGGGTCCTCCGGACCGCCTACGAGATGGGCTACTTCGAGAGCCCGAAGAGGGTCCGGCTGGAGGAGTTGGCGCGCCTCTTCGGTGAGGACCGGTCGAACGTGATGGCGGTGCTGAGGCGCGCCCAGAAGAACCTGCTGAAGGCGGTCCTTCAATAGGCTCGCGCGGGCCTATGCGAGCCCCGCGGCCCGGAAGACCAGGAGAAACCCCGCGGCCACCGCCGCGCTGACCGGGATGGTGAGAATCCACGCCCAGACGATGTTGCGAGTCACGCCCCACCGGACGGCGGAGAGCCTCCGCGCCGCGCCGATGCCGGAGCCGATGATGGAGCCGGTGATGGTGTGGGTGGTGCTCACGGGGATGCCCCCCAGGGCGGCGCCGAGGAGGGTGAGTGCGCCGCCGGTCTCCGCCGCGAAGCCCTGGTAGGGCTTCAGCCCGGTCATCCGCATGCCCATCGTCTTGATGACCTTCCACCCCCCGAGGTAGGTTCCCAGGGCGATGATGAAGTAGGAGAGCAGCAGGATCGAGAACGGGATGTGGTCCATGGGCCCGATGACTCCGGTCCCGATGAGGAGGAAGGTGATGATGCCCGCGGTCTTCTGGGCGTCGTTGCCCCCGTGGCTCAGGCCCATGAAGGCCGAGGAGGCCAATTGCAGTCTCAGGAACGTGCTGGAGGTCCGCCCCGGGGACATGTTGCGGCAGATGCGGGCGATGAGCGCGACCAGAGCGACGCCGAACGCGATGCCGATGAGGGGCGAGAGGGCGATGAAGAGGACGGTCGCCTCGACCTTCCCCCCGCTCCACAGGACGCCCCCGACGCCAGCTTTGGCCATAGCGGCCCCGATGAGCCCTCCGATGAGGCAATGGGAAATCGAGACCGGGATGCCCCGGTGGGTCGCGAGGGCGGCCCAGAAGATGGCTCCGGCGAGGGCCGCGAGCGTGACCCACGGGATTTCCGCGGGGGTCCCGAGCGACGTCGGGGAGACGATGCCTTTCCCGATGGCGGAGGCGACCGCGGTTCCGTAGATGAAAATCGCGATGAAGTTGAAGAAGGCCCCCCAGAGAACCGCCTGGTTGGGCTTCAGGGCCCGGGTCGAGACCACCGTGGCGATGGCGTTGGCGGCGTCGTTCATCCCGTTGTAGAAGTCGAAAACGAGGGCGACGGCGACGACGACGAGGAGGAGGGGATCTTGCAGAATCGCCAGGAGTTCAGCGGCCATGTTATCTTTCCCGCCCCTCGCTTCGCTCGGGGCGGGGCGCGGTCATCACCGCGACTTCACGGCAATCTCGTCAATCACGTCCGCGATGTCCTCGCACTTGTCGCACGCCCCCTCCAGCGTCTCGACTATCTCCTTGATTTTCAGCACATGCATCACGTCCTTCTCCTTGAAGAGGTTGGCGAGGGCGGTCCGGTAGATGTGGTCCGCTTCGTTCTCCAGGCGGTGTATCGCCTGGACGTGCTTTATCGCCTCCTCGGGGCTCTCCAGGGCCGCCACCGCCTTGTGGGCCGCCTCCACCGACCGGAGGAAGACGGAGGCCAGGTCCACCACCTCCTTCGGGACCGACTTGATTTCGAACAGGATGGTCCGGGTGGAGATGCCCTCGGCGTAGTCGAGGAGGTCGTCGAGGGTCACCGAGAGGGTGTTGATGTCCTCCCGGTCGAGGGGGGTGATGAAGGTGGAGTTCACCTCGTGGCTGATTTCGTGGCGGATTTCGTCCCCCTCGTTTTCGATCTGGGTCAGGATTCGGGCCTTCTCCTCCACGTCGGTGAAGTTCTTCAGGAGGTCGTAAAGGGCCCGGACACCTTCCTCGGCCTTCTGCGCCTGCCTCTCGAGCATCTCGAAGAACCGCTTCTCGGCGGGGACGATGAGGGAGAGGAGGCCAGGGCGGTGCTTCTTCGAGCGCAGCTCCATTCGACGGGACAGGGCGACCCGTGTTTTAAATATTCGGGTCCGTCAGTGGACCACGCGCTGCCCCGTCGCGACGTAGGAGACCCCGTCCGCTATGTCCTTGGCGTGGTCGGCGATGCGCTCCAGGTAGCGGGCGACGAAGATGTAGCGGAGCCCCACGAGGACCCGGTCCGGGTTCTCCATCATGGTGGCCGCGACCTTGCGGAACAACTCCTCGTAGAGTTCGTCCACCTTCTCCTCGGCCTCGTAGATGGGTGGGAGCATGTTGGCGTCCATGTGGACGAAGGCGCCGATGGCCTGCTCGATCATCCGGTGGGCGAGGCGGTGCATCTCGGGGATGGTGGTGAGCTTCGTGTAGTGCTTGAGCCGCCCCTGGGCCAGCCGCTCGGCGCTCTCGGCGATGTCCATGGCATAACGGCCGTGGCGGTCGAGGTGCTTGACGATGTCCAGGCAGGTCCCCACCATGCGGAGGTCCGCGGCCACCGGGGTCTGGAGGGCAAGGAGGTCGAAGCAGAGGGCCTCCAGTTCCAGCCTCTTCTGGTAGAGGGACTTGTCGAGGGAGCGGACCTCCTCGACCCGGGACAGGTTCAAGCGGACGAAGGCGTCCATGGCCTTCTCCACCGCCTCCCGGGCCATCCCGCCCATCTCCGCCACCCCGCTCTTGAGGGCCTCCAACTGCTGGACGTACCCGGTCCTGGCCATCAACCGAACCTCCCCGTGATGTAGTTCTCGGTTAGCTTCTCCCGTGGGTTTTTGAAGAGCTCCCGGGTGTCGCCGAGCTCCACGAGCTTGCCCTGGTAGAGGAAGGCGGTGAAATCCGAGACCCGCGCCGCCTGCTGCATGTTGTGGGTGACGATGACCACGGTGTAGTGCTCCTTCAGTTCATTGATGAGGTCCTCGATTTTCATGGTGGCTGAGGGGTCGAGGGCCGAGCAGGGCTCGTCCATGAGGAGGACCTCGGGCTCCACCGCCAGGGCCCGCGCGATGCAGAGCCGCTGCTGCTGCCCCCCCGAAAGCGAGAACGCGCTCTCCTTGAGACGGTCCCTCACCTCCTCCCAGAGGGCGGCCCGCCGCAGGCTGGCCTCGACGGCACGGTCGAGGGCCGCCCGCTCCTTGATGCCCTGGATGCGGAGCCCGTAAGCGATATTCTCGTAGATGGACTTGGGGAAGGGGTTCGGCTTCTGGAAGACCATGCCCACACGTCGGCGGAGGGAGACGACGTCGGTCCGGGGGTCGAGGAGGTTCTCCTCCCCAATCCGTATCTCGCCCTGCGCCCGGAACCCTTCGATAAGGTCGTTCATCCGGTTCAGGCATCGAATGAATGTGGACTTCCCGCAGCCGCTGGGGCCGATGAGCGCCGTGACCCGGTTCCGGGGGAAGTCGAGGGTCACTTCCTGAAGGGCCTGCTTGGAGCCGTACCACGCCGAGAGATTCGCCACCCGCATGGCCGGCGGGCCGGGCGGGAGGATGGGAGGGGGCTGCGCGGCCAGAGCCGGGGCGGGCATGACTCCCCCTCGGGGGGTTCGGGGCTTTATCCATTCCTCCGGCGTCCCCGCGAAGGGCGGCTCCCCTTCCAACTCCTCTACCACGGGAGTCTCCTCTGGTAGCGGTTCCGGACCAGGATGGCCGCGGCGTTCATCGCGAGGAGAATGGCAAGGAGGACGATGATTCCCCCTGCGGCGACCGTCTGGAACTCCGCTTGGGGCCGGGAGGCCCAGTTGAAAATCTGGACCGGGAGGGTGGTGAAGGGGTCGAAGGGGCCCGCCGGGGTGAAGGCGATGAAGGTGAGGGCCCCGATGACGATGAGGGGGGCCGCCTCGCCGATGGCGCGGGAGAGGGCGAGGATGGAGCCCGTGAGGATGCCGGGGAGGGCTGCGGGGAGGAGGTGGTGGCGCACCATCTGCCACCGGCTGGAGCCCACGCCGTAGGCGGCTTCCCGGATGGAGAAGGGGACCGACCGCAGGGCCTCCCGGGCGGAGATGATGACGACCGGCAGGGACATGACGCCCAGGGTCAGCCCCCCCGCCAGCACGCTCCGCTCCAATTGGAGGCCGCGGACGAAGAGGGCGAGGCCAAGGATGCCGTAGATGATGGCCGGGACCCCGGCCAAGTTGTAGATGTTGGCCTGGAGGAACCGGTTCAGGCGGGTGGGGCGGGCGTACTCCTCCAGGTAGATGGCTGCAGCGACCCCCACAGGGACGCAAAAGAGAGCGGTGATGGACATGACCCAGAGAGTTCCCCAGAGAGCCGCCTTCACCCCCGCCCGGTCGGGGAAGCGGGAGGGGTAAGCGTCGAGGAACCCGGGGGTGACCCTGGACCCTCCTTCCGCAATCACGTCGAAGAGGAGAAGGCCCAGCATCAAGAGTCCCGCAAGGGCCGAAACGAAGCACAAAAGGGCGAAAATCCGCCCGCGGAGAAGGCGGCCCCACATGCTGCGAGTGGCGGTCCGGGTCTGGATTCCGGTCACTGGTAGACCTCCCGGTAGTGCCGGACGAGCCAGTTGCTGAAGAGATTCATGGCGAGGGTGATGAGAAAGAGAGTCATCCCGACGGCGAAGAGTGACTGGAAGGCAATGGAGCCGTGGGGGGTGTCGCCGAGGCTCACCTGGGCGATGTAGCCGGTCATGGTCTGGATGGACTCCAGGGGGTTCAGGGTCAGCTTGGGCGTGGCCCCGGCCGCCATGGCGACCGCCATCGTCTCCCCGACGGCACGGGAGAGGGCGAGGATAAAGGAGGCCATCACCCCGGAGAGGGCCGCGGGAACCACCACCCGGGTCGAGACTTCCAGCTTCGTGGCCCCCAGGGCGTAGGCCCCCTCCCTCAGGGAGCGGGGGACAGCCCGCAGGGCGTCGTCGCTCAGGGAGGATACCGTGGGGAGGGTCATGATGCCTACCACGATGGACGCGCTCAGGGCGTTGAATACCTGGGCGTCCGGAAAGAGCCCGCGGAGGTGGGGGGTGACGAAGAAGACCGCGAAGAAGCCGTAGACCACGCTCGGGACGCCCGCCAGGATTTCCAGGCCGGGCTTCAGCCACACCCGAGTCCGCGGCGAGGCGTACTCGCTCAGATAGATGGCGCTCGCGAGCCCCAGGGGGATGGAGATGGAGGCGGCCAAGCAGGCCACCAAGAGCGTTCCGCTGACCAGGGGCAGAACCCCGAAATGCTGGGGCTCGAAGAGGGGGGCCCAGCGGGCGCTGGTTAGAAACTCCCACAGGGAGACGTGGCCGAAGAACCCCAGGGTCTCCAGCAGCAACGACGCGACGATGCCGAGGGTGACGAAGACCGAGAAGAGGGCTGCGGCCCGGAGGCCCACCTCGATGAGACGCTCCTTCTGCCCCCGCCTCCCGACTTCGGCCAGGCCCATCCGGTGCGGCCTATCCGGCGAGCGCGGTCTTCAGTTTGGCCAGGTTGTCGCCAACCAGTTTGTCGCTCAGCCCGACGTATCCGACCTGCCTCACCAGCGCTTGCTGCTCCTTCTGGAGATAGTAGTCCACGAACGCCTTCACCTCGGGCTTGCCCAGGCTCTCCTTCTTCACGTAGATGAAGAGGGGCCGGGAGAGGGGTTTGTAGGTCTGCTTCTCGATGGTGTCCACCGATGGGAAAACGCAGCCCGTTCCGCCGTCCACGGCCAGCAATTTCAGTTTGTCCTTGTTCTCCACATAGTAGGCGTAGCCGAAGTAGCCGAGGGCGAAGGGTTCGCCGGCGATGGCCTGGACCAGGACGTTGTCGTCCTCGCTGGCCGTGTAGTCGGAGCGGCTCGCCTTCTCCTTTCCGTTGATGGCCTCGGTGAAGTAGTCGAAGGTCCCCGAGTCGGTCCCCGGTCCCGCGAGAAAAATCTTCACTGCGGGCCACGACCTGTTCACGTCGGCCCAGGTATTCACTTTGGAGCCGGGCTCCCAGATGGCCTTCAGGTCCGCGGTCTTGATGCAGTTCCCGGCGATGAAGTAGTTCTTCGGGTTCACCATCACCGAGAGTCCGTCCCAGGCCACCTGGAACTCCACGTACTCGATTCCGGCCGACTTGCAGGCGTCAATCTCCGCCTGCCGGATGGGCCGCGAGGCGTCGCTGATGTCGATCTCTCCCGCGCAAAACTTCTTGAAGCCGCCACCGGTGCCGCTGATGCCTACGGTGACCCGGACATTGGGGTTCTTCTTCTGGAACTCCTCGGCCACCGCCTCGGAGATGGGGAAGACCGTGCTGGAGCCGTCCGCCTTGACTGATCCCGACAGTGGCCCCGAGGGGGCGGCTGTGGAGGCCGGGGTCGCCGCAGGGGAGGCTCCGGATGCGGAGGTTGCCGCCGTGGCCCGGGCTGCGGGAGTGGAAGCGGACCCCGCGGATGGGAGAGAAGTCGCGGGGCCTGCCGGTTGGACCTCGGGAGAGGGGCCGGAGGTGCAGGCTGCGAGGGCCACGGCCGCGAGGGCCGCCACCGCCGCCAACAGCGGGAGGCGCATTTTTCGCATCAGACCGGATACACGGGACCCTTCAAAGGCGTTTGGGGGGTATCTATGTAGATTGAAATTTCTCTACTTACCCGCCAATCTGAAGGGGCGCTCCGCTCGTCGCAGTGAAATAAAAAAGAGAAGGGCCGGAGGGAGGACCCCCGGCCGACTCAACTTCCCTTGCGTCCGGTCGTGAGGCAGGCCACGGCGAGCAATCCTGCGATGGCGAACAGCGCCTCGAACCCTGGGCTGGGCTTGGTCGCCGGGAGCGGCGAGACCACTCCCGACGGGGTTCCGGCGGGGGTCGGTGTTGCGGTCCCTGCGGGCGGAGGCGTGGCTGCGGCGGCAGCGCCCACGCCGATGGTGGCGGTGGAGTTGGCCACGGCGGTTCCACGCTTCGCTTCCAGGGTCACCCGGTAGGCGCCGTCCGCTGTTCCGTAGAAATCTCCGCTGACCGTGGCCGAGCCCTTGGCGGGCACGTCCACGGTGGCCACATCCCACTTCACGGTTGCCCCGCTCGCGGGGTCCACCGACGAAGTGAGCGCCGCTCCGGTGCACGCCTCGTCGCTCGGGTTGCTCAAGGTCGCCGTGAGTCTCGCCTTCTCGTCCTTCTCGACTCGGGTCTTGTCGGAGGTGAGGGCGAGATTCAACGCGCAGGAGGTCCCGGTGACGACGGAGCAGGTGACGGTGTCGGTCCTGCCCGCGAGGTCGTCGGCGGTGACGGTGTAGGTCCCGATGTCCGCGCCCACCGCTTCGGCGGCGAACTCGGCCTTGAAGGTCCCGTTGGCGACGGTGGTCGTCTTCGGAGTCAGGTCCCTCGGGCCGGTGGCCCGCACCTGGATGGTGGTGCCGTCGGCCCGGTTGCTGGTTCCGTTGACGACCAGGTGCTTGCCCTGCAAGGTGACGGGGCAGGCGTCCAGTTTGATGGAAGGGGTGACCACCTTGAACTGGACGACCTTGAACACCTTCTGGTCGTCGGAGCCCGCCTTGTTCAGGGCGTTGTCCTGGAGGATGGAGAGGATTTGGCTGCCCACCTTGTTGGACAGGCCGCTCCCGGCGACCGCGGCGTCGTCGTTGCACCGCAGGTTGTTCACCGCTCCCGCGTTGTCGTGCGGGTCGGCGGTGTTGCCGCTCTGCTTGCCGTCGGAGTAGACTCCGTCGCGGCCCAGCGATTGGACCACGAGGGTGTAATCCCCGATTTTGTCGGTGATTTCAGTGCCGAACTTCTTCTCGAAGGCGTAGCCCTTGTCGGGCAGGGTGGCACTCACGGACTCGACGCGACAGGTCCCGTCGCTGGTGGTCCCGCGGTTGCTGAAGACCCACAGGAACACCTTCTCGGCACCGGGCGCGCTCCCCTTCACGTCGAAGGAGTCTCCCTTGGCCAACGTGAACCCGCTCGTCGGGGAGGAGACCTCAACAGTCGGCTCTCTCAGACTGAGGGACCACGTGGCGTCCGCGCCCTTCAGGCTCCCGCCGGCGTTGCTGCACGCGCTCTGGTCGGTGTGCTCTCCCTTGCTGCAGATGCCGCCGGTGACCTCCTTGTCGAGGGCGATGTTGCACGCCGTCCCCGCGCCGTTCAGGTCCACGGTGGCGGGGCAGACCCACACCTTGACGGTGATGGGCCCCTCGGAGAAGTTCCCGGTGGACTTGCGGGGGGCGGTCTCCGCCTTCCCGCTCCACTTCTGGGAGAAGGTTCCGTCGGCCTTGCGGATGACATCGTTCCAGTAGACGCGGTTGTTGAGGACGATGGCGAGGCGGTCACCGGCGCTGGCGCTGCCGGTGATTTCGACGTCGTCCCCGAGGATGTATTCGGCCCGGGCCGTGCGGACGGTGGTCAGTTTGTCCTGGACGTTGACCGACTGGGAGACGTCCACGTTGCCGCCCGCCACGGTGCCGTTCACCCGGAACTCGAAGTTGCCGCTCTCGCGCAGGCGGACCTGCACGACGAAGGAGCCGCTGCTCTTGCTCTTGAAGGTGAACGCCGCCTTGGTGCTTGAGCCGTTCTTGAAGCCGTAGATTTGAGGCGAGTGGGTGGCGTTGATGGTCCCATCGTAGAGGTTGTTGGTGGCGTTGAGGAACTTGATGCTGCTGGCGTCGAAGGTCACGACCTCCACCTTGGTCGCGTTCCCGCGACGCAGGTAGAGTTCGAAGTCCTGCAGGGGGCCGGTGGAGCCGGTGATGGTCAGAATCTCGTCAATGGTGGGGGTGGACTTGTCCACGGTCAGGGTCACCCCCCCGCTCACGACCTTGAGGGTCTTGAGGACGGGGGAGTCGGCGTCAATGCCGTTGCACGTAAGCCCGTCCGGGTCGAGGATGAATTCGTAGTCACCGGCGGGCCAGTTGCTGCTCGGCGTCAGGGACAACTTGCCGGTGCCCGGCGCCTCGTTGGACTCCCCGATGTCGGTCGTGTTGCCGGACCAGGGCGAGATGCCGGAGAGTTTGTTGGGCGACGTGCCCTTGAGGCGGAGTTTCAGCGTGTTCCTGCATCCGGCGATGATGTCGTTGATGGTGTTGCTGGCGTTCACCTGGAGGCTGCTCCCGGAGGCCACCGTGCCGATTTCCTGCAGATAGGAGCCGGAGACGTCCGCGTAAGTGACGACGTTGTAGGAGGGGTTCACAAGGCTGACGGACTTGTTGGAACCGGCCACGACCCCGGTCCCCTCGGTCTTGCAGACGAGGTCGTAGGTTCCGGCCACGAGGCCGAGAGCCGCGGTGGAGAAGTTCTTGGCGATGGATTTGCTGCCCATGGTCTCAGTGGCCTCGCCGGCCCTCCCCTTGAGGAGGCTGCCGGCGGCGCACAGGTTGTTCACCTGGCCCGCGGCGTCGTCGGCGATGGTGACATCTGTTTCCCCGACGAGGATGGGTGCTTCGGAGTTGTTCGAAGTGTTCACTTGACGCCCCGCCTGGGCCGCGCCGATGAGGGCGGCCGCCAGCAGGGCGAGGATTGCTGCCTTGACTATTGTTTTCATGCTTCCCTCCTGCGTGGTTGATTCGGCCGGGGCCGCGCCGCGGAGGAGGGGCGGGGTCGGTCGAACATGGGAAGCCCTACCCGGAGGGTTTGGAAATGGATTGGCTAAGGTGCGCAATTGCCGGTCCCGGCGCGCAATGCCGTGTCCCTTCGCTACGTATCCGGGAACCGGGAGGCGCGAATCTCTCTTGAGGATGGCCATGCCCACAAGGGCCGCCGTTCGGTACGCATTATCCCTGGCCGAAGGGCGTTCGGGGCCGATTGCTGGCCCGAACCCCTCGGCGGTTTGGCCCCCCCGGTCCTGCAACGGGAAGAATGAGAACGCGGGCCGCGAAGCTACCCGCGATTTGGGCGCACTCCCGGCAGAAGGCCATCCATCCACGGACCGGCCGAGAAGAGCCCCTTCAATGCGGAGAGCGGGCTTTCAAGAGCTCCCCTTTCTCCCCCCGGGTCCGCGGTTCCGGGCCCCGCCCCAGAGCCTCCCGGGCCCAGAAGAGAAGGCCGACCGCGGCGGCGACCGAAAGGACGGTAGCCAGAAGGACCGCCCACGCGGCAATCCAGAGGCGGTCTCCGATTCGGGCGTTCATGGGGAGGCGGGGGAAAACCTCCCCGCCGGGGCGAATCCGATGGGGAACGTTGAGCAACGGACGTGGGAGAGGACCAGGTCCCCCATCTCGTCCCGGACCTTGGCGGGTCCGCGGATGGGCCGCCGGCAGTCGTCGCAGACCGGCTCTTCCCGGGCCGCTGCTCTGCTGTTCCGGGCGTTGTCCATGGATGCAACCGCTACCGAAAATTATAAGTAGATTCTCACATTATCTAATTACCAATGATGGCCAGTAAGTAAATGCCTGCAGAAGCCCCCCGCGAAACCCGCCGGCGCCTCCAAGTCACCGGCCGGGCGACCCTCACCGTTTCCATCCCCTCCGAGTGGGCTAAGGAGATGGGCCTGAAGCCGGGGGACGAGGTCGGCCTAGCCCTCCAGCCCGACCGGACCATCCTCCTGGCCCCCCGCCCCGGAAATCCCGGGACACCCCTTCCGCCGGCGAACCTCGCCCTTCCCGACGCCTCCCAGGCGGAGGCCCTCTTTCGGGTCCTCGTGGCCCACTACCTCCTGGGCTACGACACGGTTCGCGTCGCCTTCCCCAGGGGAATCCCTCTTGAGACCTTGCGGCAACTGAAGGGGAGGGTCCGGGAGAAGCTCGTGGGCATGGAGGTCGTCGAGGAGACGAGCCAGTCCATCACCTTCCAGAACCTCGTGAGCCATGAGGAGCTGCCCCTCGACCGCGCCCTCCACCGGATGTCGGTCATCGTGCGCTCCATGCACCGCGACGCCCTCCAGGCCCTCCGGGCTGGCGACGCCAACCTCGCCCAGGAGGTGGTCCAGCGGGACCACGAGGCGGACAAGTTCTGCCTCCTAGTCATCCGGCAGTTGAAGGAGGCCCTTCGGAATGTGAATTTCATGCGCCGGGCGGGCATCGCGTCGTCCCTCGACTGCATGGGCTACCGGGTCATCGTCCGCTCCATCGAGCGCATCGGGGACCACGCCGAGAACGTGGCCCGCCACGTCCCGGCCCTGGCGGGGCACGAATCGCCCCTGGTGGAGGAGGTGGCGGCCCTGGGGGAGAAGTGTCTGAAGGTTTTCGAGGAGACCCTCGAAGCGCTCTCGGCCCGGGACCCCCAGGCCGCCAACAAACGCATCTCGGAGGCGAAGGCCCACCAGCGGGAGGCGTCCGTTCTCGAGGAGAAGCTCCGCCGCAGCCGGCTCCCCGCCCCCGCCCAGACCGCCCTCGCCGCCATCCTGGAGAGCATCCGGCGAACCGCAGGCATCTCGGCCGACATCGGGGAGATTGTGCTCAACATGAGCGCGCGGGCGCCCGGGGCGCCTGTGGCCTCCTAGGTCAAAAAGAGAATCGCCGCCGCCATCACCCCGAGGACGACCGTCGCCCCGCTCACGGCGTAGAGGACGAGGGTCCGGGGGCGGAAGATGCCGGTCTCGATGGCGGTCGCGGTCCCCTTGTATTCCATCGCGGCGTAGAGAGTGAGGAGGGCCCCGACTCCGATGGTCGCGAGCCCGAGGGCGAGGGCGCCCTTCGGGATGCTGCCCGCGAGGGGTCCACCGAATCGTGCGACAACGAACCCGACCCCGATGAAGGCTACGCCGGTCCGAATCCAGGAGAGGAAGGTCCGCTCGTTGGCGAGGTGCTCCATGGTGCGGGCGCCGTCGGGCATCGAAGAAGGGCGGGACAGCCGAGTTCAATATCTTTCCCAAGCGCAAAGGGCCCAAAAACATGCCCTGCGACTGAGTTACTCCTACGATTTCGAAATCGTCAGAATGGTTGGCGGGCCGGAAGTCACTGAGTTACCGACCAGTCACGAATATACGCACCCCCCCCGCGCTTGCATCCCTTAGATGAGGAGGTTGCCGGGCGGTTCCATAGCGATTCTGCTCTTTCTTGGAGCGTTGGCAACCGCCGCCTCCGCCCAGCCCAACGTCCCCGTCGTAAATCAAACTCAATCTTTCTCCGACCTCCGCATCACTTCGGTCCTGAGCGACCTCGCCAAACTGTTCGTGGAGCGGGTGGCCTACCTCACCAACTCCACAGCCCTCCTCCAGGACTCCACCCTGCAGAACGTCGGGGTCCTCAAGCCCCTCCACGTCGCCACCCTCCTCGACGAGACGGTCACCGGCGTCTTCAACGGCGCCGGAGTCCGCGACCTCAGCCGCGCCTCCCGGACCGGCGAGCTGGTCGTCGAGAACCGGGAGGCCTACGCGGGCCGGTCGGGCTTCACCGTCACCCTGGAGAACGCCGCCTTCACCTCCCTAACCTCCCCGGTCGCGTTCGCCACCCTTCAGCCCGGCAGCAACTCGAAGTCCTACACCGAAACCCGGGGCCCGCGGGGGAGCCTCGCCCTGGAGTCCAACACCAGCCTGCCCCGGGGGCTCCGGTTCTCCTACGACGAAACCCTCGAACTCCGCTTCCTCCTCCGGAACCCCTCCGGCACCGCTCTCACCGGGAGCGCCAACCTCCCCCTCCCGGCGAACCTCACCCTCTGCTGCACGTTCACCGTCGAGCCCCGCACCCCCGGGCTGACCTACGACCCGGCCGCGAACACCCTCCGCTGGTCGGGCACCCTGGCCGCCGGTTCCAACATCACCCTCGCGTTCCAGGTCCACCTCCGGGTCACCAACGGAACCATCGCCCGGGAGGGGGCTCTGGTCCTCCCCATCGCATGGACCGCCGCCTCCGTGTCCGACGCCGCCATCTCCGGGGCCACAGTCACGGGCGTTGACGGGAACGACCTCTTCATCACCCTCCTCGACGAGAGGCGGGAGCGCACCACCGAGGTCCTCACCCTCGAAGAGACCCTGCGAATCCCCATCCTCACCCACCTCGTCCTCGCCTTCCAAACCGATTCCGCCAACGCCCAGTTCGTGGACGCCGTGTCCCAGGCCAGGCCCGACATCTACCTCGTCAGCGTCTCCACCAAGGCCGACTTCTTCAATGAGTTGAGGACCCGCTTCTACAACGTCCTCTGGCTCGCCAACACCGGCTCCAACACAGAGTCGGAGGAGCAGTTCACAGCCGCCGAGACCGCCGAGGTCCAGGCCCTCGTCAAGGCGGGTTCCCCCGTGGGCCGCGGCCTCATCGTCAGCGGCTTCGGCCTCAAGTACGCCCCCGACCTCGGGACCGTCCTCGGGGTCAACTACCGCGGCTCCCTGCCCATGGGTAATCGGTTCGAAATCCGCCCCGTGGAGGTCCTCGTGGACCACAACATCACCCACGGCTTCGTGGACCAGCGGTTGGAGGCGACCTCCTGGTTCGTGCGGACCGAGGCGACCCGGGCCAGCGTTCTGGCCCGCCTCGCGGACGGCGTCCTCCCCGGCCTCCGCCTCGGGGTGCCCTTCTGGCAGCAACAGCTCCCCGCCCTCTCCGCCTCCATCTACGGGAACGGCTCGTCCGTCCTCTTCGCCCCCGACACGGGCACCTCCTGGCAGTCGGGCCGCAGCCCGCAGGCGTGGCTGAACCTGACCATCCAGGCCATCGACTGGGCCCCCAGCGCCCAAGGCGCGGAGGCCCAACTCCAAGTCGAGACCAAGTTCAGCCCGCCCCACGTCACCGCACGGCAGAACGCCCACGGCGACCAGGACAAGAACGTCCAGGTCAACGTCACCCTGCGCAACACCGGCGCGTCGGACCTCTTCGGCCTCCAGGCCACGATGGCTCTCCCGGCCGGGTTCGTGCTGAAGGAGGGGGCCCTGAACGCCACCTTCGCCTCCCTTCCCTCCGAGGGGGCTGCTTCCTTCGCCTACTCGGTTGACGTCCCCGCCTCCGAGGCGGCCGACTACTTCCTCAACACCACCGTCACCGCCCTCGACAGCCAGGGCGTGGCCCACCTCTTCTCAGGGGGCGCCACCCTGAGCGTCCAGCTCCCGCCGGGGGCCGTCTGCGTCGACCCCCAGGACCACCCCGGGAAGGGCAAGGGCGAGGCGAAGGGGAAGGCCAAGAAGTGCGGCCAGTTCTTCATCCCGAACAACGTAGGCGGTGGCAGGCCCGACTGCCCGCCCGGGTGGCTGAAGCACAGCGACACCGGGGCGTGCGAGCGGCCTGGACAAGGTGGAAACAACGGGAACGGCGGGGGGAACGGGAACGGCAAGGGCAACGGGAATGGAAAGGGGAACGGCCAGGGAGGCGGGCCATGAACCACCGCAAGCCGCTCCCGATGCGAATCGGGGCTGTCGTGTTCGCGGTGCTCTTCCTGACCGCCCTGGTCCCGCCGTCCGCCCTGGCCGACCACCGGGCCGCCGGGACGAACTTCGTGGAGGTGCGGGCGGAGGAGAGACAAGTGGCGGTCTACGATGAGAGGGGCAACCTGAAGAGCGCAACCACTACGGGCAAAATCATCGCCAACAACACTGAGGATAAGGAATTGCAGAGCGTTCGCATCGACTTGACGAACCTCACAGGCACGAACCTGACCTCGCCTGTCTTCGCGGACCTGCCTCCGGGGGAGAGCGTCGTGGCGACCTACTCCGTAACCGCCCAGCCCAGGCTGGCCCTCTCGGAGGGGTGGAAATCAATCACCTACCAGGAAAAAATCGAGGAGCTGCGGAGCCAGGGACGCATCTCCGATGCGACGGCGGCCCGCCACCTTGCCAACCTCAAGCAGCTCTTCTTCGGGGTCCCGAACCAGCTGGAGTTCAACGTCACCATCGAGAACCGGGGACCGGACGCGGGCAACGTGACCGTCGCCGACCTGCTGCCCGACGCCTTCGTGAACCCCTCCTTGATTTCCGCCACGCTCCCCGGGGCCTACGCGACCGCGAATCTATCCTACGATGGGGCGACCGACTCCATTCTCATCCCCCGGTTCCCGTCGGGGACCTCCACGACCCTGACGTTCCGGGGGACCCTGCCCGCCGTCACCGACCCCGCGGACGACTTCGTGAACCTCTCCAAAACCACCACGGCCACCTACGAAACCCGCGTCGAGGCCACCCAGTCGTTCGCGCAGCCCGTCTCCCCCGAGGTCGCGGAGACATTGAGCGCTCTCGGCGGCACCTTCAACAACACCACCTCGGCCCGCGCCGCCCTCGCGGCCCTGACTCCGGGCCTCGTTCCGGCCGCCGAAAGTCTCGACTCGGCCGCAGCGGCCGGGGCGGCGGGGAACCCCGCCCAGATGGACGCCCAACTCCCGCAGGTCCGCGGGCAACTGGAGTCCGCTGCCGCGGCCCTGGCGAACCTCTCCGGCTCGACGGCCCGGGAGGGCGGACTCCTGGCCCGGCTGTTGGAGTTGCTGAACGTCTCGGTTCCCCAGAGCGAGGTCCAGTCGCGGGTGAACCAGATCGCCTCGCAGGGGCTGCCTTCGGAACTCCAGGACATCCTCCGCGCCGAGGGGTTCACCGACGCCGACCTCCTCCAGCTCCGGCAGTTCATAACGAACAACGCGGCCCTCCTCGGCGGGATGAACCTGAGCGAGGCCTACGCTTTCGCGGGGGAGAAGCACTTCGGGGCCGCCCAGGGCTACGGGCTCGCCTCCTTCAAGGGGCTGGAGAACGCGGTCTTCGTGAACAAGACTCTCGGACGGACGAAGAGCCCCTTCGAGATGGTGGTCGTCTCCCCTCTACGACCCTCGAACTGCCCATACACCCTCACCTTCCCCACCGTGCAGACCATCCAATGCACAGTCGAGGTGGCGCCTCTGGAACCTCCGAACATCCTCGCCCGGATCAAGGAGGGGGGAGGCTTCAGGTACAACCTGATAAGCGGCTCCCTTACCGGCTCCGACCCGAACAACTTCGATCTTGCAATCCGCCTTCGGGTGACGCGCCTCAGCGATGGGCAGGTGGTTCTCGATAGGGAGGCCACCACGAATGTCTTGAACTTCATCATGGCGCCCGTGGAGTTGGGGAACTTTGATGGAGTGCGATTGAAGTGGATTGGCTGGAGCGGGCTTTTCCCGTTCGCAGGAGCGGAGGGATTCCCCCCCAGACCCGGTATCCTCATCGCGCCCGACCTGCAGGTAGTGGCTACAGCCGACCCAGAACTGGCGGCCTTGAACGCGCAGGCCGTCACCCTCCGGTCGGAACTCGTATCCGCCGCAGCCGGAGCCACGGCGGACTCTGACTTCGCCTCCATCCGCGACAGGGCCTCGCAACTCTCGGACCTCTCCTTCCAGCTCGCCTCCCGCTCCGGCCAGTTCAACTACGCCGACCTCTACAACGCCAGCCACAACGCGAAACTCGCCGCCCTCCGGGGCCTCGCGGGGGACCCCGAGGGGGCCGCGCGGGTCCTGCGGAACATCACATTCTCGCCCCACCTCGTCGCCTGGAACGTGCCCCCCGACCGGTCCCTCGCCCTCCCCGAGGCCGGGAAGGACCTGAATCTGACCGTCGGCATCACCAGCTGGAGGGGAGAGGCCGCGAGCGGCCAGATAGAGGTTGATGTGTTCAACGGGACCGGCCCGGCGGGGACCGTCCGCTGCGACTTCGAGGTCCCCGCCTCCGCCGGCCCCACGCCGGTCGAGAACCAGCTCCACGACTGCACCGTCCCCGGCTCCCTCCTGGCCGAGCCCGGCCTCTACGGGGCCCGCCTCTGGCTCCTCGCCGAGGGCGAGCCCCGGCAGGCGGTGGACGGCGGGCAGCTTGTCTTGCGAGTCGCTCTTCCCCACGAATCCCTGGCTCCCCTTCCCATCGGGTTGAAGTTCTCGGTCCTCTTCAAGGAGGACAAGCTGGTGAACAGTGTCACCTCCTACTTCTCGCGGATGCATGAAACCGACCCGTCGACCTACACACTCAAAGCCAGGATTCTCAGCGGGACCGGCTCTGTGCTGGCAACCTCTGACTCCGTCACACTCTCCCTCCCCCACGACACCGGCAACGGCTTCACCACCGACCTGAAATCGGTCACCTTCTCCTTCCCCTCTCCGCCACGGATCAACTCTTTCACAGATTTCTCCGTGGAGTTCATCGACGAGACGACTCCCGCCTTCGTTGGAGACTCGGCCATCCAGGTCTTCCCCGAAGGGAAGTGCCCCACCTCCTACGGCGGGGTCATCTTCGACCGCATCCTGGACGGCTTCCGGGACTCTGCCACCCTCGCCCGCGCCTGCTACCGGGTGGAGTTCTCCACCAGCGCGGTCCCGCCGGGGCCGACGCCATCGCCAACTCCTACGCCGACTCCGACACCGAGCCCGACACCGGGCCCCAGCCTCGCCACCGTCGAGGTGAACTCCAACCCCGCCGGGGCCGATGTATATGCGAACGGCGTGTTCAAGGGGGTCACCAAGACAACATTCACCCTGAGCCCGGGGAGCTACACCTTCGTCCTGAAAAAGCAGAACTACGCCGACGCATTCATCGGCCCCCTCGACCTCCCGGCCGGCTCATTCACAGCGACGGGCGCGACCCTCCTCCCGCCGCCCGCGGCCAAAGGGGAGTTCAATCTCGACCAGCTGCCCAGGGACGTCCGGGGCGGCGGTCTGACCCTGCGGTTCCAGCTCGGGGACGTGGACAGGATTATCTCCGGCAGGACCTCGTCCCTCATCGCGCCGGGGACCTACCTTTTGATTTTGAGCGCCCCCGGAATCCAGACCTACTCGCAGCAGGTCACCATCGTGAAGGACCAGGTGACGACGCTGTTCCCGTTCCCGACCCAGCCGCCGACGATGGTGAACAGCGTGGAGTTTTTCGTTGGAGATGTGGGCCAAAGGAGACATTCCACAAGCGGCCTCTCTCTCCTGAATATCGGCTTTGTTTACCCTGGAATAGAGGCTCTGAGAAATTGCATTTTCAACCCCGCCTGCCTAAGCGCCTTTCTGGGAGGCCTGACGACTATTGCTATTACAATTGATGCCGCAACCGGTTGGTTCTTCTCTTCGGTTTTTGGTTTCGATGTAATCGATCTTAACAGCTATCAGTTCCCTGTTCGAGATGAAACTGGCAAGATTCTATTCATCCTGACTGGCGCAAATGCTGCGGCCGCTGTCATTATCTTGAAAGAGGTAGGAGACCAGGCCGCACAAACAGAATTCACGAAAATAGAAAAGCAAAAACTTAAATTCCCAATTCGTATATCGAGGTCCGCATTCAGCATAACAGAATTCACACCGCAATTGGGAGTGACAGGTCGGTATGATCCCCTCACACCCAAAATCGATAAGCTCGCCATCAATCTTGCTGCCGACGCAATAAAAGCTGGCGGGCCTTGCCGAAGCGACGCCGTTCGGGCGATTATTAACGGCTTACGCGACAAAGACGCCTTTCTGGGTGCCGCTGGCGAGCTGCTCGGCTGTCTGACTTTCCGCCATTTCATAGGGGCCGACGTCACGCCCAAAGGCGGCGCCCTGCCCGATTTTGAGGTGACTGTCCATGACCACTCGCAAGTCTTGCCGCAGTTGCGGGGAGTCCCTCTGCCGATGGAAGCCAAAGGCAGGCAGACCCGTCTCGACTTAGGAATGGATGAGGCAATAGAAGACTTGCGTCACGCAGTGTTCGTTGGTCAATTCTCCGGCCGACCGCGGCCGAGCACGAAACGTCGGGGCAGAAACGAGCCGAGTTTTCCGCCAAGTGCCATCGACAGGTTCACCGATCGCGTGCTGTCGGAGACTTTGAATCCCCGCGACCTCTCATCGTATCGAAGACTCAAGCAATGGTATATGCAAAATTGCAATAAGATGGTCGATTTCGACGCCGTGATTAAAAAGTTCGAGAAGTACGTCATCCGCAGGGATTCTTACTTTGCCGATGCCGCCTGGTTCTTCTTCGCTGAAGGGAATTTTGAAAAAGCCCATGAATATGCAATGAAAGCACTGCAAGAGTGGGGCGAGCATGAACAGATGTTGGCTGTCAAGAACGTCGCTGTGTGCATCATGCAAAAGAGGTCTCTGCCAGACCTTCATCAGCTCAAATTCAAAGGAATCCCAGGCGTGGGGAGTCTCGTGGAATTGGAGGCTGACATCGACTCCATACATTCCTACATGAGTCTCCAGAGAATGCTCGATTACGAGAAGGAGAATTTTGGCCGTGACTATCCTGATGTCCGGAGGGCAGTCGAGGAGGGACTGAAGTTCATTAATGAGTATAAATTGAAAGGAGAGAGAGGCAGAATTTTTACATTAGACTGGTGGAAGAAAGACCCCTGAGATGGTGGACTCGCGAGTGTTCCTGATTGTTCTAGGAATCTTGGGCTTGACTCTGCTGGTGATCGCTCCCTTGATACATCTTTTGACTGCGAAAGAAATCATGGCTTGGATTTTATTAGGTGTTATATTGCTTACTTTGAGCTACCCTGAAGCAAGATATAGTGCTCTCGTCTTCGTTTCTTGTTGTGCATGCGGGTCTTTCCTCGGTTTAAGATGGGCGAGGCGGTCAATGGAAAAATCGAAGTCAAAGCGTTCGACAACACCGATATGACCAGAACCGTGCGCTGCGACTTCGGGGTCCCCGCCTCCGCCGGCCCCACGCCGGTCGAGAACCAGCTCCACGACTGCACCGTCCCCGGCTCCCTCCTGGCCGGGCCTCTACGGGGCCCGCCTCTGGCTCCTCGCCGAGGGCGAGCCCCGGCAGGCGGTGGACAACGGCCAGCTCCTCCTGCGGGTCGCCATGCGGCACGAGACCCCCATCCCCCTCCCCCTCGGGCTGAAGTTCCTGGGCGTCCCGTCCGTGAGCACGGATCAGATCGTCAACTCGGTCTCCTCCTACTTCTCCCGCGACAAGGCGGACGACCCGGCGACCTACACGCTCCGGGCCCGCGTCCTGAGCGGGACCGGCTCCGTCCTCGCCACCTCCAGCCCCGTCACCGCCAACCTCCCCCACGACACCCGCCAGGGGCTGGCCAGCGACATCACCAAGGTCACCTTCTCCTTCCCGTCCCCGCCCCGGATCAACGTCCTCGAATCCTTCTCCGTCGAGTTCCTCGACGACACCACCCCCGGATTCGTCGGCGACTCGGGCGTCCAGGGGTTCCCCCCCAGCCAGTGCCCCGCGTTCATCGGGGACGTGGTCTTCAACCAGTTCCTCGACAGCTTCCGGGACTCCGACGCCCTCGCGCTCCGGTGCTACCGGGTGGAGTTCTCCACCAGCGCGGTCCCGCCGGGGCCGACACCGACTCCTCCGCCTCCCCCGCCCCACTCCAAACGTCGGCGTTCTCCCGCCCCGCATCACGACTGCGCGTCCGCCAGACCGGGCGGCGGGTCAGGACTTCTTGATGACCATCCGGGTGGCCTCGCCCTCCTCCTTGGCCTCGAAGCGGATGGCCTTCTTTTTCGCATAGTCCCGGATGTACTCCAGATTGGTCCGGTCGGTGATGAGGACGTGGACCTCGGCCCCCGGGGCCAGCGAGTCCATGATTTTCTTCGAACGGATGAAGTTGTAGGGGCACTTGATTCCGCGCAGGTCAATGGGCTCCGGTGCCATGGTCATCTCACGCCGGCGGCTTCCACCCCAGGAGCCACAGGATGCCGTAGGTCAGGACCACCGCCGCCACGGGGACCGAGAACCATGCCATGAGTGTCCTTTTCACGACCTTGATTTTTACGGTTCCGCGGACCCCCTTCTTCCCCATGCTCAGGCCGATGACGGAGGAAGTGTGGGTCTGGGTCACAGAGATGGGGATTCCCAGGAAGGCGGCCAGGATGATGATGGTGCCGGAGACCATCTCCACCCCTCCGGCCCGGATGGGGCAGATTTCGGCGATGTCCTTCCCCACGGTGTGAATCACCCGGGCCCCCATGAGGACGGCCCCCACGGACATGGCGATGGCCCCCAGGAGGATGGCCGTCGGGGCGTCGAGCCCGAACCCCACGGCCGGGCCCATGGCCTTCCCGAGAGAGTTGGCCCCGATGGAGAAGGCGATGTATGAGCCCGTGAAGGTGAGGGAGAGCGCCAGTATCCGGTTCACCTTCTCCTCGGCCCCGAAGTCGGCCACCCTCTCGAGGGCCCAGGGGTGGACCCAACGGGCCCACACGAACCCGCCCAGGATGGCCGCCGCCGGGGTCAGGACCCACCAGACCGCGTTGGTCAGGAAGAAGGGGACGTTGAGGCCCGAGGTGTAGAGCCCCACCCCCACGATGCAGAAGATGGTGGAGAGGGCGGTGGAGATGGGGGCCCGCAGGTAGTTCGTGGTGAGAATGAAAAGGGCCGAAAGGGCGGTGACGGCCATGACCGGGGCCGTTTGGCCCGTCAGCAGCCGGACGTCCACGTAGCCCCCGGCGATGGAGCCGGTGACCTTCGCGCCTCCGAGAACCGCCCCGAGGAAGAAAAACACGAAGACGATGAGAAGGGATTGCCTCCGCGTCCGGATGCCCGCCCCGTAGGCCGTCCCCATGGCGGCTGCGCTGTTGTTCGCGCCCACGGCCATGGCGAGGATGATGGCCAAACCTGTGACTGCGGCGAGGGTCGCTTCGGCCATCCTTCTCCTCTACCCCGCCGGGGCTCCCGCCACGTATTTGCGCAGAACTTCGGTCACCTCGGGCCTCACCATCTCGGAAGGAATGGGCTCCCCGGCCCGCAACCTCCGGCGGACCTCGGTGCCGCTCATGGTCCGGCGAGCCTCGGCCGGGTGGCCGCAGGTCTTCTCGGTCGCCATCGCGCCGCACCGGTCGCACCAGAAAACGTCGCGGAATGGCAGCGGCGTGATGCCGAGGTCCCACCGGGTCAGCGCCTCTTGCGCGTCGTAGGGGCCGTAGAACTTCCCGACCCCCGCCATGTCCCGTCCCACGATGTAGTGGGTGCAGCCGTAGTTCTTCCGGACCAGCGCGAGGAAGACGGCGGCCCGGGGCCCCGCGTAGCGCATGGCGATGGAGAGGGGGGAGAGGAAGAACCGCTCGGGCGGATAGACGCCGGCGAGGGTCCGGCAGGACTCGAGGATGGCGGCCGCGGGAAAGTCGTCCGCCTTGAGTTTCCCGACCACCGGGTGGATGAAGAGCCCGTCCACCTGCTCCAGCGCGCACCGCTGCAGGTATTCGTGGGCCCGGTGGGGCGGGTTGCGGGTCTGGTAGCCCGCCACGGTCTCCCAGCCGCGCTTTTTGAATTCGGCGCGCGTCTCGGCAGGGACGGGCTCCGGGTCCCCGAGGCCCGTCTCGGGGCGGGCGATCAAATCGACCGGCCCCGCCGCCAGGTAGGGGGGCCACTGGCCGATTTCAGCGACGTTGGGGTGGGCGGGGTCCTCCGTCCCGTAGACCCCCTTCGCGAAGGCCTTGCGGTCGAAGGGGTAGCACTCCCGGACCCGCAGGCGGGCGATCGGGCGGCCGCCCTGAGTGAGGAGGAGGTCTTCCCCCATTTCGAGCTCTTCCCGCACCGGCAGAACGACGGGGATGGGCCACACGGTCCCGTCCGGGAGTTTCCAGGTCCGCAGAATGGAGCCCAGGGTCCGCCGGTCGGCGAACCCCTCCAGCGGGCTGTAGGCGCCGGCGGCCAGTTTCTCTGCGTCGAGGAGGAACTCGAGGCCCGCCTCGACGCGTGGGGCGCCGCTCGCGGCCGCCTTGCGCGCCTTGTCGGGGGGGAGAATCCGGTTCACGAGCCGGCCGCCGTGGGGTTTCGAAACCATCGGCCCAAGAGCCCCGTCATCTTATAATATTTTCTCCACGTTTTTATAACTGTTGGTAATAAACCCCCCCCCTTAGAATCCCTGGAGCGCGGGCACTTGTTGTGGCAGGAAGTTATGGCGCGGAACCCTGCCCTCCGCTCGCGCTTCGTGCTCGCTTCGGGCGGGTTCCGGGAGGGCCGACCCCCGGGGACCCCGTCGCGCGGGGGGAGGCCCCGGGGGTGGGGCCTATGTTCTACACATTTCCAAAAATCGGCGGGCTGCAGGGCCCACCGATTTTTGGCCAATCGTTTTTAAACATACGCCCGAAGGTTCTGATGGACGCCAAGGCGGTCGCCGACCTCAACCGGAAACTGGAGCGCGCCTCCCCCCAGGAGGTGCTCCGCTGGGCCCTCGACAATCTCCACCCCAGGGTCGCCCTCGCCTCCTCCTTCGGGGCCGAGGACGTCGTCCTGATCGACATGATGGTGAAACTCCGGCCCGACGCCCGCGTCTTCACCCTCGACACGGGCCGGCTCCCCCAGGAGACCTACGACGTCATGGACGCCGTACGGGAGAAATACAACCTCTCGGTCGAGGTCTTCTACCCCAAGACCGACGCCGTCGAGGCGATGGTGAACGAGCACGGCCTCAACCTGTTCTACAGGTCGGTGGAGCTCCGGAAGATGTGCTGCGGCGTCCGGAAGGTGGAGCCCCTCAACCGCGCGCTCTCCGGGCTCGACGGGTGGATCACCGGCCTGCGGCGGGAGCAGGCCGACACCCGCGGGGCGGTGGCCAAGGCGGAGTTCGACGCGGGCCACGGGAACATCCTGAAATTCAACCCCCTCGCCGACTGGACCTCCGACCAGGTGTGGGCCTACATCAAGCGGCACAGCGTCCCATACAACGTCCTCCATGACCGGGGCTACCCGTCGCTCGGCTGCGCACCCTGCACCCGGGCCGTCAAGCCGGGCGAGCACCCCCGGGCGGGGCGCTGGTGGTGGGAGGAGGAGGCGAAGAAGGAGTGCGGGCTTCACTACACCGAGACCGGCAGCGCAAAACCGGCACGCGCCGCAGGTAAAGTCGCCGCAAGGTAGTTTAAACACATTCTGTTGGAAAAACTTTATATCCGGCCCCGAGCCAACTGCCAGGATGACCAACATCGGCGAATACTCCCAGAAGGTCCTTGACCACTTCCGGAACCCCCGGAACGTCGGGACCATCGAGAACGCCGACGGCGTCGGGACCGTCGGGAACCCCACCTGCGGGGACCTCATGACGATGTATATCAAGGTCAACCCGGAGACCCAGAGGGTCGAGGAGATGAAGTTCCAGACTTTCGGCTGCGGCGCGGCCATCGCCTCGAGCAGCATGATGACCGAAATCGCGCAGGGCAAGACCATCGAGGAGGCCACCCGCATCACCAAGACCGACATCGTCGAGGCGCTCGACGGCCTCCCCCCGGTGAAAATCCACTGCTCGGTCCTCGCCACCGAGGCGCTCCACGCCGCCCTCCAGGACTACGCCGAGAAGAGAAAGTCCAGGGTTCCTGCGGGGACCCCGGCCCCCCGGGCCGCCTCCGCCTGAGAGTTCCCGGGAACTGTTTTCGGCGCACCCCCCGCCGATTTCAATCGGAAAGTATATCACCCGCTTTTTGAACCCCCTTCCATGGCCACGGCGGAGGCGGCGGCCTCCCACCCCAAGTGCCCGGCGTGCGGGTTCCACCACCCCCGCTTCGGCCCGGAGGACCTCCACCAAAAGTGCGGGGAGTGCGGCCGGGTCTTCCCCTCCAAAATCGGCCTCGAGTTCCACCAGCGGACCCACAAGAAGCAGCCCGAAACTTATTAGGGGGGCGCCCCATCCCGGGAGATGCCCGAGCAGCGGGAGTTCGTCATGGTCAAGCCCGACGGGGTGGCCCGCGGCCTCGCGGGCGAGGTGGTCTCCCGGCTGGAGCGAAAGGGGCTCCGGCTGGTCGCCGCGAAACTCCTGCGGGTGAGCGAGAAGACCGCCAGGGAGCACTACGCCGAGCACAGGGAGAAGCCCTTCTTCAAGGAGCTGGTCGCGCACATCCGGAGCGGCCCGGCCCTCGCCATGGTGGTCGAGGGCCGCGAGGCGGTCGTCGTGGTCCGGGCCCTGGTGGGCGCCACCGACCCCGCGAAGGCGGCCCCGGGGACCCTCCGGGGCGACTTCTGCCTGGAGGTCACCCGCAACCTCGTCCACGCGTCGGACTCCCCGGCGAGCGCGGAGAGGGAAATCGGGCTCTATTTCAAACCAGAAGAGTTGGCCTGACGCGGGTCCCCCTCTCGATTTCCGGTCCGGAAAGGGCTTTATCATCTGCGGGGGAGAACCCTCCCCCATGCCGCAAGGCCCCCCTCCCCCCGGCCGCTGGCGCCCCCCCAACGCGCCGATGGCCCCGGCCCCGCGCGCGCCGCCGCCCGCGAGGCCGGAGGAGCGGAAGCACAACCCCCTGGACGCCCTGGGGGTCGAGCCCTACAAGGAGCGCCCCGAAGAGGCGGGCGGGCGGCAGCTCTTCACCTGGTTCTTCACCCTGGTCTCCATCGCGCTCATCCTGGTGGGGTCGGGCCTCATGGTCGCCTACTTCTCCGACGACAAGAACTGCGGAGTGGTGGAGAACTTCGGGAGCCGCCGGGCCTGCATCGACTTCGCCTTCTACGGCGTCATCGTCGCCGGCGTCGGCCTCATGGTCAACGGCCTCACCGTCTTCGACACCTTCTGGCCCGACCGCTACCTCGTCCACACCCTCGGTTTCCTCATGGCGGTCACCGGCCTGCTGTTCGGCATCCTGACCACCAACCGGTGGCCCCTCCACATCCAGGGGGTCCTGGTGATTGCGGTGGGCTTCGTCCTGAGCGTCTTCATCGGCTTCGTGAACCTCGTGGGCTGGGTCCGCTTCAAGAAGCACCACGTGTCGTTCTTCGGCGCCTACACCGTCGGCGTCATCCTCCTCATCGCCATCGTCGCCTGGATCACCTCCATCCTCCCGGTGAAGGTCGCGTAGCCGTGGCCGACCTGCTCCTCTTCCTCCCCCGCACCAACTACGCCAGGATTCGGGACGCCCTGCTGAAGGACGACCCGGTCTCCCGCGCGGGCATCCAGTTCCAGGACTCGAAGGCCCTCCCATCCTCCCGGGACGGGGTCTACTGCGTCGTCTCGGCTCCCGAGCCGGTGACCGAGCGCGCGAAGTCCATCGCCGCGGGGGCGGAGGTCGTCACCGGCGCGGAGCGGGACAGGGTCCTCCAGGCGGTCAAGAGCCAGGGCGATGCGGCCGCCGAGGGGTTCGGTGCGATTTTTGGTTAGATTCTTTTGGCTATCCTATTCCGGAACCCGGGAGCGTCCGACCTCTGCCCCCGGGAGGCAAGAAATAAGTCATGGTAGCGAAATCGCCCCCCGATGAAGGAGGTCTACCCCATCGGCGAGGTCCCCCCCCTCGGGCAGGTCCCGAAGCAGATGCACGCCCAGGTCATCCGGCAGGGCCGCTTCGGCGAGCCGGTCAAGGCGTTCCAGGTCGAGAAGATCCCCGTCTCCCTCCCGGGCCCGGGCGAGGCCCTCGTCTACGTCATGGCCGCCGGCGTGAACTACAACAACGTCTGGGCCGCCCTGGGCCGCCCCGTGGATGTCATCGCCGCCCGCCAGAAGGAGGGGCAGAAGGAGGATTTCCACATCGGCGGCAGCGACGCCTCCGGCATCGTCTACGCCGTGGGCCCCGGAGTCGCGAACGTCCAGGTGGGCGACCACGTCGTCATTCACTGCGGCCAGTGGAACACCGGGGCCCCCTCCATCCGGGAGGGGCTCGACCCGGGGTTCCACGACTCCTACCGCATCTGGGGCTACGAGACCAACTGGGGCTCCTTCGCTCAGTTCGCGAAGGTCCAGGCCCACCAGTGCATGCCGAAGGCGAAGCACCTGACGTGGGAGGAGGCCGCGGCCCCGACCTTGGTGGGTGCCACCGCCTACCGGATGCTCTTCGGCTGGCCCCCCCACACGGTCCGGAAGGGGGACGTCGTGCTCATCTGGGGGGGCTCGGGCGGCCTCGGCTGCATGGCCATCCAACTGGTGAAGAACGCCGGGGGGGTCCCGGTCGCGGTGGTCTCCAGCGACGACAAGTTCGACTACTGCATGAGACTCGGAGCCAAGGGGTGCATCAACCGGAGGAAGTTCAGCCACTGGGGCGTGCCGCCCGACTGGCGCAACGGCGAGGCGTTCGGCAAGTGGCTCCAGGGCGCGCGGGCCTTCGGGAAGGCGCTCTGGGACGCGGTCGGGGAGCGGAAGAACCCCCGCATCGTCTTCGAGCACCCCGGCGAGGACACCATCCCCACCTCGATTTTCGTCTGCGAGAGCGGCGGGATGGTGGTCATCTGCGCCGGCACCTCGGGCTACGCCGCCGTGGCCGACCTCCGATACCTCTGGATGCGGCAGAAGCGGCTCCAGGGCTCCCACTTCGCCAACGACGAGCAGTCGAACGGGTTCAACAAACTGGTGATGGAGAAGAAGATCGACCCCTGCCTCTCGCGGGTCTTCCCGTTCGAGGGCATCGGGGAGTGCCACCAGTTGATGTACCAGAACAAGCACCCCCCCGGGAACATGGTCTGCATGGTGGGCGCCCCGGCGCGGGGGATGAAGGGCTTCCCGTGAGCGCGGGGGCGTGACCCTCTACGCGCCCGCCAGACGGTTCGCGATTTCAGGCTTCCGGGAGATGATGGCCGTCAGGATCTGGGCGTAGGCGGGCCGCGCCACTCCCACTCCCAGGATCAGCCCGATGATGGTCACGAGGGCGAACCCCGACAGCGCCCCGAAGCCGAAGAACGCCAGGGGCGCCATCGCCGCGGCCGTCGTGGCCGCCGCGGTGGCGATGGTCCCGAGGCCCCCTTTCACCCGGGCCCGGAGGGTCTCGATGTATTTGAGTTCCCCGCCCCGCGTCGCGTCGTCGGTGATGACCAGGAGGTGGTCCACCCCGGTCCCGACGACCAGGATGATCCCCGCCAGGCTCGGGAGGTCGAGGCTCCAGCCGATGGACGCGGCGAAGCCGAGCAGGATGAGGACCTCGGAGGAAGAGACCGCCACGAGCGGGGCCGCCAGCAGGAGGGAGCGGTAGCGGAGCAGGACGAGGGCCGCCACCGCCGCGAGCCCGAGGGCGAGGGCTGTGAAGACGAGCCCCGTGAACTGGCGCCCCAGGGTCGGGGGGACCTGGCCCGAGCCAGCGATGGAGACGCTCACCGGGAGGACCCCCGCGTCGAGATGGGCCTGCAACTCCTTCGCCCGGGCCCGCCCTTCGTCGCCCGACCCGGTCACTGCGATCGCGCGGTCCTGGGGTCCGGCCCGGAGGCTTCGGGCGAGGTCGTCCCCGATGGGGGCTTCGTAGATGGTCGCGCCGTCGAGGAGCATGACGACCGGCCGGGCCTCCGGGTTGTCGAGCGCCCCGAAGGAGAGGGCCGCCTCCCGGAAGAGTTCGGCGCCCCGGGTCCGGAGGCGGAGAGCCACGCCCCAGACGGCGCGGCCGGGGTCCACCTCTTCGACGAAGGCGCTGCTGATGTGGGAGGAGTCGAGGACGGGCGCCGTCTGGTTCGCCCCGGTCCGGATGCGCATCTCGAACCTCCCCGGGGTCCCGACCAGGCGGGTCGCGGAGGCGAGGTCCACGCCCGCCATCTCCACGAGGATGAACCCCTCCCCCACGCTCCGGGTGGTGATGCCCTGGAACCCCCCGCGGTCGAGTTTGCGGTCGAGGGTCCTCTTCGCCGTCTCCGCGGTCTCCCGGCTGACCCCCTCCCGGAAGGAGAGCACCCTCCCGCCCCAGGGCGCGAGGAGCCGGTCGAGCTCCTCGCGGGTGGTCGCCTTCCGGACCTCGAGGACCTCCCGCCCCCCGTGGACGACCGGGACCACCGGGGCGCCGCCGAGGTCGCCGCTCAGGAACGTCGCGGCGTCCTCCCGGGTCCCGAGGGCCCCGGGGTCCACCTCCACCAGGGCACCCCCGAGCCGCAGGCGGAGCCAGGAGCCCCCGTCGAGTTCGATGCCGTAGCGGAGGGAGGTCTCGAAGGCGGGCGGGTCCCCCCGGAATCCGGGCTGGAGCGCCGCCACAGCCCCCAGGACGAGGAGGCCCCAGAGGAGGAACCGGGGGCTCCGCCAGAGGGGGCGCTTCACGGGGGAACGCCCCTCCCCCGCCGCGGCGGCTGCCCCTCCGGGGGCCGCCGTTCAAGGTGCCACCGGAGGAGGCCCGCGTTGAGCATCCAGGTGTTCACCAGGTCCGCCGAGAGGCCGGCCAGGAGCACCAGCGAGATGTCGGCGAGGATGCGCGCCTGGGTGAAGCCCGCGAGGAGGGCGTAGGAGGCGACCGCGAAGATGACTCCCAGAACCGCGAGGGTCGTTCCCGACATCATGAGCCCGGTCCTCCGCGCCTCGCCGACTTTCGCCGCGACTTCCGGCTCGGGGGGCGGAGGGGGAGGAGGCTTGCCCCGGACGGGGGGCGGCCCCTCGGCCCACCGCTCCCGCTTCCGGAGCAGGTGGACGGCCAGGAGGATGTTCGAGTCCACCCCGTAGCCGATGAGCATCACGAGGGCCGTGAGCGTCCCGAAGGAGAGTTCGACGCCCGCCAGTCGCATGAAGGCGACCGCAGCGGCGAGGTCCGCCCCGACACTCCCGATGACCGTGAGGGCGGGGATAAGTTTCCGGAACTTGACGGCCACCACCAGGGACATCATGAGGAAGGAGGCGGCCACCAGCCCCGCGGTCTGCTCCTGGAGGGCGCGGCCCATGACCTCGCCGACCTGCTCCACCTGGGCGTCCGGGTATCCGGTGGAGAGCAGCGACGCGAGCCCCTCCAGCCTCCGGTCGTCCATGGGACCGAACTGGAGCACCTTCCGCTCGCCCGCCTCCCGCACGCCCGCGAGGGGGTAGCCGGCGAACCGGGCCTCCAGGGCCTCCCGGGTCTCCGGAGTGGGGAGGCTCACCAGGGTCCCGCCGCTGAACTCGAGACCGAGCCTCAGGGGGCCCCCGCCGGTCGCGAAGGAGTGGCCGATGACCGCGAGGGAGAGCAGGAGCAGGACCAGCGGGAGGAGAAGGAGGCGCCGGGGTTCGGCGCGGTCCAGGTCGGGCCGCATCCGCCTCACTGCGGGAGGGCAAGATTTAAGCGTTCCCATACTGCCAAACAGGTTCGAATAATTTGTCATATTATGAACATGGCCCGGAGCCGGGGTTCCGAAGACCTGGTGATGTTCGCCCTCGAAGTGGACCGGCGGCTCCTCCTGCTGGACGCCATCCGGGGCCAGACGGCGTTCCGCGTCTCGGAGGTGGTCGGCGGGACCGGTCGCTCGCTCCAGAACCTCAGCCGGGCCGCCCGGGAGCTTGAGGCGGCGGGCGTCCTCCGGGCCACCTCCCCCGGCAAGAGGACCTGGAAGCGGTATGTCGTCACCGCGCGGGGACAGCGCCTGCTCGGCCTCTTGGCGAAGCGGGGGTGGGTCCGCGTCCCTCCCGCCGGTCGGCCCCCGGCCCGCAAGAGGCCATGAGCCGGGCTCTCAAGTGCAGGGCGCTCCTCCTCCGGTGCATCGACTACCGGCTGGAGAGACCGGGCCACGCCTACCTCGAAAGGCGCGGCTTGGGCGACGCGTGCGACGTCCTCTCGGTGGCGGGGTCCGTCCGAACCCTCACCAGCTCTTCCGACGAAGGGGGTCGCGACTTCGTCCTGGGGCAGATTGCCCTCTCCATGAAACTGCACTCCCCGGAAGAGATTGTGCTCATGAACCACACCGACTGCGGGGCCTACGGCGGAACCACCGCCTTCCCGTCGGAGGAGGCCGAAACCCGCGCCCACCTCCGGGATTTGGCGGCGGCCCGCGGCCTCATCCTCTCCCTCCATCCCGGAGTCGCCGTCCGCCTCCTGCTCGCCCGCGTGGCCAGCTCCGGGAGGGTCCGCCTCCGCGAGGTGGCGCCCACCGGAACATAGGCCGTTTTCCGCGCGGGCGGAGCCCGCGCGGAAAACGGCAGGTCCACCTCCGGGCCCCCCTCCGCACACGGGGTCCCGGGGGTCTCCACTCGCTGAACCCGCCCGAAGCGAGCGCGAGAAGTCCCGAGCCCCTCGGGAACTCTCTCGTCCCGTCGGCGCGGGCTTCATTCTCGCGTCCCTTCGGGACGCGTGGCAATATCGGAGGCCCGCGCCGGTCCTCTCGGGAACTCTCTCGTTCCGCCGGGACAACAGTGTCGTTACAGACGAAACGCGAACATAGACCCCCGGGGCCTCCTCCGCCCAACGGGGTTCCTGGGGGTCTATACTCGCAGAACCCGCCCCGAGCGAAGCGAGGGGCAGGGTTCTGCGCCCCGCGCCCGTCGTCATATCGCGAGCGGGCGCGGAGGGCAGGGTTCCGCGCTATAATTTCCTTGCGCAGCAAGTATATAGACGCCTTTTTCCCAGGCAGCCTGATGCTCACGGTCACCGCGGTCTCCGGCAAGGGCGGCGTCGGAAAAACCACCACTGTGGCCAATCTCGGCGTGGCGCTGGCGAATCTGGGCCACCGGGTCCTCCTCCTCGACTGCAACTTCGTGAACCCCGACCTGCGGCTCCACTTCGGCGTCCCGGAGTTCCCCGTCTCCCTGCAGGAGGCGCTCCACCACGAACTCGACCTGGCCCAGGCCACAGTCTCGCGCCTCGGGGTGGACCTGGTCCCGGCCGTCTCCAGCCCGCCGCGCTCCCTCGACCCCCTCCCCGGCCTGCTGGAGAACCTCCGAGGCTATGACGTGGTCCTCATGGACACCTTCCCGGGCATGGAGAGGGGCAACCGGCTGCTCCTCGACCGCAGCGACGCGGCGCTACTCGTGTCGAACCCCGACGTTGTCTCCTGGACCGACACGAAGCGCATCGCCTCCCAGCTCCCGGTCCCGGCGGTCTGGGTCACGAACCGGGCCTGCACCGGCCCCGCGAACGGCTCCTCCAACGGGGCGGTCAAAATCGCCCAGTGGCCCGAGATGGACTTCAGCCTCCGCCGGGGAGTCCCCGTCGCCGCCCTCGTGAAGGACGGCCCCGCAGCGCGGACCTACGAGGCTCTCGCCCGGGACCTCCTGGCGCGCCCCGTCCGCCGGAAGCCCCGCTGGGAGAACCCCGGGGCCGCCATTCCGAGCAGGCTGAGATGGGTCCTGGCCCGGTTCCGGCAGGAGCGGTTGGGCATCCACTCTTAACGAAATCGTTTTACCGCGCCCTCTCCGGCTCCTTTTGTGCCCGAGTCGTTGCTGAAACCCGGCCTCATCGAGCCCCGCGACTACCAGAGGGCCATCGTCGAGACCGCCCTCCGGAAGAACACTCTGGTCCTCCTCCCCACAGCCCTCGGCAAGACCGTCATCGCTCTCGGCGTTGCGGCCCGGCGGGCGGAGGAGACCGGGGGCAAGGTCCTCGTCCTCGCCCCCACCCGCCCCCTCTGCCTCCAGCACATGGAGACCTTCCGCAAGCACCTGGCGGCGGAGGGCGCGGAGTTCGCCCTGCTCCTCGGCTCCGTCCCCACCGGAAAGCGGGAGGAGATGTTCCGGAGGTCCCGCTTCATCTTCGCCACCCCGCAGACGGTCCGCAACGACCTTGAGACGGGTCGCTACGACCTGCGGGAGGTCTGCCTCCTCGTCTTCGACGAGGCCCACCGCGCGCGCAAGAAATACGCCTACGGCGGGATTGCGGCCCGCTACCGGGGGGAGTCGCGGTGGCCCCGGGTCCTCGCTCTGACCGCCTCCCCGGGCAAGGACCGGGCGACCATCGAGGCCACCTGCGCCGACCTTGGCATGGAGGCTATCGAGCACAGGGACGAGACGTCCCCCGACGTGAAGCCCTACGTCCCCCCGCTCGACCTCCGGTGGCTCGAAACCTCCCTGCCCGAGCCTTACCGGGCGGTCCGCGCCCTCCTGGAGGAGATGCGGGCCGAGCCGGTCGCCGCCCTCCAGAAGGCGGGGCTCCTCCCCCGGAAGCGGCCCGACCGCGTGAACCGGAGCGACCTCCTCTCCCTCGGCCGGAAACTGCGGAAAGACATCGAGGAGCGCCCCTCCTCCTCGGGCCTCTACGAGGCGCTGGTGGCACAATCGGCCGCCCTCTCCCTCTCCCACGCGATCGAGGTCCTGACCACCCAGGACATCCGGGCGCTGGAGGAGTTCCTGGCGGACCTCGAGACGAAGACCACCCGGACCGCCCGCTGGATTCGGAGCCACCCCCGGTTCCGGGAGGTGGCGGACCGCGCCCGGGCCCACCGCGGCCTGGAGCACCCGAAGGTGGCCCTCCTCTCCGGGGTCCTCGCGGACGCCCTGGCCCGGAATCCGGAGAGCCGCGCCATCGTCTTCACCCAATACCGCTCGACCGCCGCGCGGCTCCTGGAGCGCTTCGGCTCCGTCCCGGGCCTCCGGCCCGCCCGGTTCGTGGGACAGGCATCCCGGGAGGGGGACGCGGGTCTCAGCCAGCAGGCCCAGGCGGAGGTCCTCCGCCGGTTCCGGGAGGGCGACCTCAACCTCCTCATCGCAACCAGCGTGGCGGAGGAGGGGCTCGACGTTCCGTCGGTGGACCTGGTGGTCTTCTACGAGCCGGTCCCGAGCGAAATCCGGGCCATCCAGCGGCGGGGCCGGACCGCGCGGAGGAGCTACGGCCGAGCCGTCATCCTGGTGGCCCGCGGGACGGTGGACGAGGCCTACCTCTGGGCCGCGCGGAGCCGGGAGGCCAGGATGCGGAGGGCGGTCTCGGGCTTCGGCAGCGGGGATCGGGGGAGTTCGCGGCAGGCGAAACTCATCTCCGGATGAGCGCCTCGAAGCGGAAACCTTTTTAAACAGCTTTCCCAGACTCTCACCCGGAGATGGCTTCCAGGAAGAGGTCCGGAGCGGCAATTCCCGCCAGCCCGCTCCTGGAGTTGCTGGAGCGCGTGGCCGGGAAGGAGTCGAGCCTCAGCCTCGACCTCGACAACGTCGGCGTCGACCTCGGGGAGGGGCGGCGGGTCGTCCTCAACGGCAAGGTCCACGTGAACGTCGCCGCCCTGAAGTAGTTGTTGCCCCCCACTCGGAACCTCTCTCGTCCCGCCGGCAACGGTCCCTTTCGAGTGCGTGTTCCTGAATGATCTCTCTGGCACTCGCAGGAAAGCCCAACGTCGGAAAATCCACATTTTTCAAGGCCGCGACCCTCGCCGACGTCGCCATCGCCAACTACCCCTTCACCACCACGGAGGCCAACCGTGGCGTTGCCCACCTGCGGACCCCCTGCGCCTGCAAATCCCTCGACACCGCCGGATGCGCCTGCGGGGACACCGGCATTCGTTGGGTCCCGGTGGGACTGGTGGACGTGGCGGGGCTGGTGAAGGGGGCCCACAAGGGGCGGGGCCTCGGCAACGCCTTTCTTGACAACCTGCGGCAGGCCGACGCCATGCTGCACGTGGTGGACGCCTCCGGGGGGACCGACGGCGAGGGGAATCCGGTGCCCCCCGGGACCCAGGATCCTGCCGAGGATGTGCGGATGGTGGAGGAGGAGTTCACCCTCTGGCTCCAGGGACTCCTGGAGAAGAAATGGGCGACCCTCGGCCGGAGGCTGGCCGGGGCCCACGCTGAGAAGGAACTCGCCGAAGCCCTCGGAGGCGTGGGCGTCACCGAGCCGATGGCGAAACGGGCCCTGGCCCGGGGCAGCGACCCGCCCGGCCTCGCCCGCGCCCTCCGGGAAATCAGGATGCCGACGCTGGTTTGCGCCAACAAGGTGGACGCGGCGCCTCCGGGGGCGGCGAAGGCGCTGGAGGCGCCGGGACTCCCCGTCGTCCCGTGCGCCGCCGACATCGAACTCGCCCTCCGGATGGCCGCCAAGGCGGGGCTCATCCGCTACCTCCCCGGCGACCGGGCCTTCGACCTCCTCGGGAGCCCCACGGGCCCCCAGAGGGCCGCCCTCGAGCGCATCCGGGCCTTCCTGGACAGGTTCGGACCGACCGGAGTCCAGGAGTCGCTGCAGCGGGGAGTCCACGACCTGCTCGGCCTGATGGTGGTCTATCCCGTGGAGGACGATGGCCGGTTCACCGACTCCAAGGGCCGGGTCCTCCCCGACGCCCACCTCGTGCCCCGGGGGGCGACGCCGCGGGACCTCGCGCGGGCGGTCCACACCGATTTGGCGGAGGGTTTCCTCTACGCGGTGGACGCGCGGAGGAAGCGGCGGCTCGGGGAGGACGCCGAGCTCCGGCCGGGCGACGTCGTCCGCGTCGTTTCGTCCAAATAGCGCTTTCTGGCGCGCGTGGTAGAAAGTATATAATAGCCCCCTCCCGAACCGCTGCGAGGGTGATGGATGGTGACCTCCGCAGAGACCAAAATCGTTGCCGGCTTCAACCGCTTCTTTCGCGAGCGGGGGATTGACGGTGTCGCCTACCGCATCCGGCAGCACCGTTTCGCCCCTCAGGTCGTGGACCTCCTCGTGGACTCGCGCCACTGGCGCTACTACCTCGCCATGGAGGTGAAGTCGATCTCCCTGGAGAAGGGGACCAGGTCCCTCTACTTCTCGCAGCACTTTCACCAGGCCAGGAAGGGAGAGGAGAACCAGGTGGGCCGCATCAGCGACTTCCTGAGGCTGTCGGGGCGCATCGGTTTCCTGGCCGTGGAGATGCGGCGCGGGGTGGGGCGGCCCCTGGAGTGCCACTTGGTCCCGTGGCGGGCCGTCGAGACCCGGTTCCGGCAGGGCCAGTCCGGTTTCAGGGTCGAGGAGTTGATGGCGTTCCCCCAGGTCCCCCAGGCGGGCCGCGACTACGCCTTCACCGAGGAGTTCCTGGCGGAGGCTGTGGAGGGGCCCGGGGCCGCCCCGGCCCCCGTCGTCCAGGTCCGGGAGGTGCGGGTCGTCTCATGAGCAGCCTCCTCGCCAAGGCGGCCGACCGGAAACTGAGCGACTACCCGAGCGTCCACATCGAGAACGTGGTCGCCTCCACCTTCCTCGGCGTCGCGGTGGACCTCATCGCCCTCTCCCGGCAGCTGGTCGGGGCGGAGTACAACCCCCAGCGCTTCCCGGGCGTCGTCCTCCGGACCGAGTCTCCCAAGGCCGCCACCCTCGTCTTCCGCTCGGGGAAGGTGGTCTGCACCGGGGCGAAGAGCGTCGAGGACGTCCACTACAGCCTCCGCCGGGTCTTCCAGGAGGTCAAGGGACTCGGGGTCGCCGTCCAGGACCCCGACATCACCATCCAGAACATCGTCGCGAGCGCCGACCTCGGGTGCGAGATGGACCTCGGGGCCGTGGCCGCAGCCATCGGGCTGGAGAACGTCGAGTTCGAGCCCGAGATGTTCCCCGGCCTCGTCCGCCGCCTCGACACCCCGAAGGCGGTCATCCTGCTCTTCGGCTCGGGCAAGATGATCATCACCGGGGCGCAGTCGGTCAAGGACTGCGAGAGCGCCTTGGGGGCCATCGTGCAGGAGTTGACCGGTCTCGGGCTGCTGAAGGGGAACGGCGCGTCGAGCGAGTAAGCCGCTTCCCAGACATGGGCCAATCGGGTGTCGAGCGCGAGGCCCGGCGAGCGTTCCAAAGAGGACTACCGCTTCACCTGGATTTCTTCGCCAACCCTCTCCACAAACCCCCGCCGCTCCAGCCCCGCCAGCCCCCTCCGGACGCGGCGGGGAGGCCACCGGGTCCTCTCCGCCAGCCCCGCCTCGGTGGCCCGGCCGAGGGCCGCGAGGGCGGTGAAGAGGGCGCGCCTTTCCCGGGCGAGAAAACGGGAGCGGAGGAACGCGAGGAGCCCCAGCAGCACGGCGGCGACCGGGAGGAACCCGAGGCCCGCGAAGTCCGCCGCCATCCTCCCCATGCTCTTCAGAAATATTGAAAACATCGCCCCCCTCTCCCCGTCGTGGAAACCGTCGTCGTCCCCGGCCCCGCCTGCCCCAGCCTCGGCCCCCGGGTCGCCCAGGCTCTCAGGTGCCCCGCCGCAAAGGTCTCACACCGGACCTTTCCCGACGGCGAGTCCTACGTGAGAATCGAGACCCCCCTCGCGGGGAAGCACGCCGTCGTCGTCCACTCGACCGGGACCGCCCTCGACCTCATCGCCCTGCTGCAACTGGCCGACGCGGCGCGCGAGGCGGGGCGGCTGACCCTGGTCGTCCCCTACTTCGGCTACGCCAGGCAAGACCGCCCCTTCAACCCCGGGGAGCCGGTGAGCGCCCGCGTCGTCGCGGAGGCCATCCGTGCCCACGAGGTCATCCTCGTCAACGTCCACAGCCCCGCCACGCTGAAGTTTTTCAAAGTCCCCGCGCGCTCCCTCGACGCCTCTCCGCTCCTCGGAGAGGCCATCGGCGGGGCGGGGCTCAAGAAACTCCTCCTGGTCGCCCCCGACGACGGCGCGGAGCATCTGGTCCGCGGCGCCGCCGGCGCGTGCGGGGCCGACCGGGACGTCCTCGAGAAGAAGCGGGTCTCCGACACCCGGGTGGAAATCACGCCCAAGAAGGTTCCCGCCGCGGGCCGCGACGTGGTCATCGTGGACGACATGGTGACGACGGGCGGCACCATCGCCGAGGCCGCGAAACTCCTGAAGAAGCAGGGGGCGTCCAGCGTCTCGGTCGCCTGCGTCCACCCCGTCCTGACTCCGGGGGCGCGGGAGAAACTGCAGGCGGCGGGAATCAAGGAGTTCATCGCCACCGATACGCTCGACCGGCCGGAGGGGAGGGTGACGGTCGCGGGGCTCGTGGCGGGCGCTGTTGCCGGAAAAGCGTGACAGAACTCGCACTCGCTGCGCTCGCGCGAGTTCTGCGATGCCCCGGCCTGAATCCCGGGGCGTCCGCCGGCGGGCCTTTTAAGAGTTTTCGCGCAGCGAAAATTCTTGTGGCCTGGCCGGGTGCGGGTCCGAAGACCTCAGGGCGGGATGGCCGCGTCCCCCGCTGCCCGGGCCCTGTCCGGGGCCTGGAAACCAGCAAGACAAGGTAGCGGCGTAGCGGGAATGATGGCGGTCCCCGAAGACCTCCTCCTCCCGGTCGCCCTCCTCGCCCTCGCCGTGCTCCCCGCCGAAATCCTCCTCCTCTCCCGCCACCGCGACCGGGTGAAGGCGCGGCTTTTCCTCCGCTACCGGGAGTACGTCCGCCTCTGGATGATCGCCGGGGGAATCCTGACTCCGGGGTTCATCCTCCTCTTCTTGATGTCGGTCCTCGACCGGGCAGCGCCCGACTGGCCCTACGGGCTCCTCTCCCTCGCCTCCATCCTCATCGCGCTCTGCGGCTGCCTCGGGGTCCTCCGGGCCCTCCGAGGGGCCAAGGGCGGGGCGGAGGGCCATTGACCTCCCCGGTTGCCGCCGCCCTCGGGGTCGCGGCCCTGGCCGTCTCGGTCGCCGGGAGCCTCCTCCTCTCCCGAATCGGGAAGGACCCCGACCTCCACAAGGCGCGGCTCTTCCTCCGCTTCGACGAACTCCACCGGCTCCACATCGCCTCCATGGCCGGTTCCTGGCTGGCCATCGCGGGATACGCCATCTCGGCATTCACCGTGGGCCCGCCGCCACTGCTGCCCCACGGGGTCATGATGCTCCTCATGAGCGCCTGGGGGCTCTTCATGGCGGTGTCGGTCACCCTGCTGGTGAAGGGGCGGGGGAGCCGCAGCCCGGCGGACCGACCTTAGCGGCCCAGCAGCAATCCGCTCTCCATCTCCTGGAGAAACGGGACCAGGGCGGCCTGGAGAGCCCGGTCGAGGTTCAAGAGCATGGCCACCCCCGCCGCCGCCATCACCCAGCCCGCGGCCCGCTCGATGGCCGGTCCCCACGTTCGGAGGCGTTGGAGCCGGTGAGCGGCCGCCTTCGACCCGTAGGCGACGAGGAGGATGGGCGTCCCCGCGCCGAGGGAGTAGAGCGCCAGCATCCCCGCGCCGTAGGCCGCATCGCCGCTGTTGGCGGCCACCGTCAGGACCGCGCCCAGGATGAGCCCGATGCAGGGGACCCAGACGAGCCCGAGGAGGGCGCCGAGGGCCAGCGCGCCCAGAGGAGAGCTGCTGCGCCGCGCCGCCGTGGCCGCGGGGAGCCGGGAGAGGAGCCGCCCCATGGCCCGGCTCCACCGCTCCTTGAGGGCGGGGAGGGCCATGGAGAGGCCGAGGAGGACGATGAGGAGCAGGAAGAGCCATCTCAGGTCCTGGAGGGCGCCGCCCAACCCCGCTCCCGCGACGAGCCCGCCGAAGGCGCCGAAAGAGAGGGTGAGCCCCGCCACCAGGAGCAGGGGACGGTGCCACTTGCCTACCGAGCCAGCGAGGAGGGGGGGCAGGATGGGCAGGACGCAGGGGCTGACCGCGGAGATGAGTCCAGCGCCGTAGACCAAGGGCAGGGTCGGTTCGATGGCCATCGGGCGCCGGCGCTCAAAGGGTCCGGGCCGCGCCCGTGGGCACTCCCGGAACCTGCCGGGAGAACCCCCGGTTGAGGGCGATGGCGAGCACCACCAGGCCCGTGGAGGCGAGGAAGAACCAGGTCGAGTTCGCGCCGACGGCGAAGGCCGCCGCCGCCCCCGCGCCCCCCGCCACCGCGGGGAAGAGGAGGGAAGCCAGGGAGGCGCACCCCGGACAGACCCCGAGGAAGAACGCCATGACCGCCCCGGCCGCCCCCGGGGAGGCGCGGCGGAGGCCGCAGGTCCGGTGCCTCCAGTTGTAGAGGGCCAGCGCCACCGAGGCCCCGAAGAGGGCGGAGAAGGCTATGTAGAGGGAGAGGTTTGCGGTGTTCTGGGCGAGGACGGTGAACCAGAGGTCGAGGTTGTGCCACTGGCCGATGTTCTGGACCAGGGGGAGGGCGGCCGCCATGGCGAGGCCGATCCCGAGGGCCAGGAGGCCGTAGCGCCGGGTGCGGAGGACGCGCGCGAGGTGCACGGGCTCCTTTTCTCCGGCGTTGAAATAGCGGTTGCGCACCCCGTCGGGGGTCAGACCTTCAGTTCCGGAACCCGCTCCGGGTTCTCCACCAGGTATTCCCGGGCCCGGGCGATCTCCTCGGGGGTCGCCCCGGGCGGGGTGACGCCGCTCCGGAGGAGGCTCGCCAGGGCGAGGGTGTGCTTGAGTTTGCCGCTCGCCTCCTGCAGTTCGCAGGGCGTCGGCGGGCGCCACCCCATCTCCCCGGCGACCTGGTAGACCGCCCGCCGGAACCCGTCCCCTTCGGGGCTCTCGTGGAGCTCGATGGCAATCTCTTCCAGATCGGGGTTCCGCATGAGCCTCCGGCGGAGGACGTCCACCGCTTTCCGGATGGAGGCCTGGAGGGCCTCCGGAACCTCCTGGACGGGCTCGAACTTCGAAAGTTTCGCGGCGAGGTGGGCGTGCTCGGGGAGGGCGTAGAGGCTGGCCCACCGGTCCCTCTGCCGGAGAGGGAAGACCGCGATGCGCCCCTCCTCCTCCAGCCGGCCCAGGCGATGGTAGAGAGTCCTCTTGCTCAGCCCCGAGAGGGCGAGCAGTTGGCGGGCCTCCTTGGGGCCGGTCCGGAGGTGGGAGAGGAGCGACTCCTCGAAGGCGCCCGTCCGGGCCGGGAGGGGTCGGGGGCCGAGCCGGAGGGTCGGCATCGGAATGGGTTCAGTGCTTGCCATTCCCCAGGGCGCAGGCCTGGAGCCGGACCGCCCCGGAAAGAAACCGCACTCCTCCCAACTCAAGGTCCTTCAGGCGGAGAGTGACGGTCCCCTCCTCCTTGCAGTCGAGCCGCTCCAAGAGCGGGACCAGAGCGAGGACCCCTGCGCCGTAACTCAACATATTCCCCACCTCCCAATAGAAAGGTGGGTTCATGATACATAAAGACAGCGGTGCGGACTTGGCTGCATCGCCGCTCGAAAACCCGATTACGTCGGCCGCGAAGCCGCGGAACCTCCGTCACCCCGGGCCCGGGGGTTCCCAACCAACCCCGCGTCCCTCAGCGCCGCCCGGGTCGTCCCGGTGACCCACAGGCCGCGCAGTTCCTCCGGCCGGAACCAGCGCGCGGCCAGCACCTCAGGGTCGGCGCGGGGTTCGCCGCCGACGTAGCGCGCCCGGAAGCACTGGATGCGGAACCGGTTCGGATAGAGACCGAACTGCCACCACTTCGGCCACACGTAGACCCCCAGCCGCTCGCCCGCCTCCACGGCGCACCCCGTCTCCTCCAGCGTCTCCCGGACCGCCGCCTGCGCGGGGCTCTCCCCGGGCTCGATGTGCCCGCCGGGGAAGGCCCAGAGGCCGGGGTTGGGGGGATACTTGCGGCGGATGAGGAGGACCTTGCCGTCGTGGACGGTGAGGGTGGAGGCGGTCTCGACGAAGGGCATCTGCTGGATTTGGCTGCGGATTTTAATTTAGCCCTGTCCCGCAGCCGCCTGCAGCAACTCCCCCAACCCTCTCCGGGGGTCCGCCGTCTCGATGGTCCTCAGGATGCGGAGCATCGCCTGCTCAGGGCGCGCCTCCGCCGGCACTTCTCCGGTCAGGGTCAACTCCTTCAGGTCGCGCTCCGCGCCGTGCCTCCACCCCGCCTTCGCGCGGACCATCTCCTCATCGGGGAGGGTCAGCAGTTCCCGGAGTTTCCGGAAGGGCGGCGGGTAGAGGAGCAGGCAGAGGCGGAGGCCGCCGCTCCGCGGCACCAGGGTCGTGAGTACCGAGCCCCTGGCGAGGCCGAGGTATCTCTCCAGTTTCCCCACCTCTGCGGGGAGGTCGTGGCGGGCGAGGTAGTCCTGGAAGGGGGCCTCGATGACCAGGATGGCGAGGCGGACCCTGTCCATCTCGACCCCGTCGCAGAGGGGCCCTTCCTGGAGGGCCCGGAGGCACCAGCCGAAGGGGGTGTAGCGGTCGAAGCCGGGCTCCACCGCGACCCCCAGGGGGGGCCACACCACCGGGACGAGCCACCGGGCCCCCTTCCTGTAAGCGGGGTCGAGGGCGAGGTGGTTCATGTAGTTCTTGAAGTCGGTGAGGCCCGGGTAGGCCCCCGGCTTCCGCGCGGCGGTGATGAGGTCGAGGATGGAGATGATGTGCTCGTTGATGAACTGGAGGGGCATCTTCCCGGAGCCGGGCTTCTCCCGGCGCAGCAGCCGCTCCATGGCCCGGTTCTCCAGGACCACCATGAGGTCGGCCCGCTCGGAGCAGCGCTTGAAGGTGTAGAGGTGGTTCGCGTTCTCCAGGGCGGGGCCCTCGGTGAAGACCGAGCAGGCGATGTGGACCGTGGAGGGGGAGAGGGCCTTGGCGCGGTCAATCAGGACCGGCACCATCCCCGACCCCGTCCCGCCCCCCAGGCTGTGGAGGTAGATGTTGGCGACCCGGGGCACGAGGGTCCGCTCGGGCACGTTGAAGAGGCGGAAGAGGTTGGCGGCGATATACTCCGCGCTCATGGGGACCCGGCCCACGCCGCCGCTGAACTCCCTGGGCTTGATGTCGGTGTAGGCGCCGGGGGGCAGGTCCTTGTAGAGGTAGTCCACGTCGTCGCTGAGGTCGAGGAAGAGGTGGGCCGCCCGGGAGTCCGGGGAGCCGCGGCGGACCATCTCGAAGAGCAGTTTTCGCCCGCAGCCGCCGACGCCGAGGAAGTGGAGGTCTTTCATCTCGAGGGCTGGGAATGGCCAAGGCTTTAAAGCGCTCCTCCCCTTTCAGATTATACGATGGCGCGGGAAACCCAGGCGACCTATCTTCGCCTCAACGGAAAATACCTGACCGATGCGGAAAAACTCCTGGCGGAGGGCGACTACCCCCAAGCCTCGGAGAAGTTTTGGGGGGCCTGCGCCGAGGCCATCAAGGCGGTGGCTGCTCGAAAAGGCAAGCGGCTCGGAAGCCACCGGTCCCTGGCCGAGTTCATCGAGACTCTCGACGCTGACCACCCCGAGTGGGGGCTTCCCCGCCTCTTCAACGCGGCCAACAGCCTCCACGCGAACTTCTACGAAGACTGGCTCACTCCGAAGGTGGTGGAGGATGGGGCGGAGGCGGTGAGGGAGATGGTGACGAGGTTGAAGAGGTTGCTCTGACCTGTTCGCGGTCTTTCAACCCCCTTCTGAGGAACTCCGCCTCGTCCGGCGAAAGGGCGCCCGAGCGGACCCCGCTCTCGATATACGCCAGCATTCTGCGGTCCCGGTGCGGGGTCGGTCTCGGCCGCGGGTAGATGAGCGGCTCGGAAATCGAGGCGCGGGCGGCCGCTATCTCGGGCCTCCTCAGTCCGCGCAGAATGGCCTGGAGCTCCTCAACGTCGCGCTTTGTCCGCAGGCGGTTCCAGAGAGCGGTTGCTATGAGAGAGAGAGAAGGAGAACCGTTTCGAATGCCATGACAGGAAATCACGCAAAGCCGGATAAAACTTGCGGGCATGGGGATGGGCGGGCCATAAGGATTTAATGAAAGAGGCCAAACCCCCCCGATGAAAATCATCGGCGTGGTTTCGGGGAAAGGAGGAGTGGGCAAGACGACCACGACCGCCAACCTCGGCTGCGCCCTGGCCGCCGTCTTCCGGCGCCGGGTGGCCGTGGTGGACTGCAACCTGACGACGCCGAACCTCGGCATCCACTTCGGCATGTATCAATCCGCGACTTCGTTCCTCGACGCCCTCCAGGGGAAGGTGGACATCCGGCAGGTCCTCCACCTCCACCCGAGCGGCGTGGCGGTGGTGCCGACCTCGCTCAGCCTCTACCAGTACACGGCCACGGCCGACGAAATCCGGGGAACCCTCGAGGGGCTCGCGGACTACGAGTTCGTCCTCCTCGACAGCGCCCCCGGCGTGGAGCAGGAGGCGGTCCCGGTCTTCGAGGCGGCCGACGAGATTCTCGCGGTCACCAACCCGGAGGTCACCGCCCTCACCGACGCGATGAAGAGCCTGAAACTGGCCGAGTCGCTCCAGACCCCGGTGCTGGGCATCGAGTTGAACCGCATCCGGAAGGAGCGCTACGAACTGACGGTGGCCGAGGTGGAGCAGGCGTGCGACGCCCCGGTCATCGGCCAGATCCCCGAGCGCAGGGAGATCCGCCGCTCCATCGCGGTGGGAAAACCGGTGGTGGCCCTCCGCCCACACTCCCCCGCAGCCCTCGCCTTCGCCACCCTCGCCTCCCGCATCGCGGGAGTCCCCTGGAGGCCCCGGCTCTCGGACCGGGTGATGGGGCTCCTGGGGCTGGGACGGGCGCGGGCGTCCCCGGCTCCGCCGTTCTTGCAGTGAGGGCCTGCGGGTCGGACTAGGGCCGGCCCCGCCGCCCGAGTAAGTACATGCCCGCCATTCCGCCGGCCACGGCGCCGCCGATGCCGATGTAGGGCAGCAGGGCCCCGATGTCTGGACCGCCCGCCGGGCCGGGAGTGGCCGAGGGGGTCGGGGTCACTGGGATCTCGGTGATGGGGCCGGGGCGCCGGACGATGACGTTGTAGGCGAAGGCGCCGCTGATGCCCGGGAGGAGGTTGCCGGTCTCCCCGATGACGAAGCCGTTCGCCTCGATGCGGACCGGGTAGTTGCCCGGCGGCGTGTTCTCGGGGACGTCGAAGGTGACGTTGATGACCGCGGAGGGGAGGTAGCCGTCGCCGGTCGGGGCGAGGATGTAGGCGTTCCGGACGGGGCAGTTGGGGTCGCCTGTCGGATAGGTGTAGGCCTGCTCGAGGCTCGGGATGACCCCGGGCGGGAGCCCGGTCTTCCCGCGGGGACAGGCGAGCGTCGATTCGGTGACGTTGGTGATGAGGCCCGAGATGTTGTAGGCGGCCACGTGCTTGTCGGGGTCGAGGGTTACCCGGACCGGCGGGGTTTCGAGCGTGATTGTGGCGGCGACGTGGGTGATGCGGTCCCCGTAGGCGTTGTAGAAGTAGAGAGGGGTGGTGTAGGATAGGCCCTGAGGAATCGTGACCTCCTGGATCGGCTGCATGTGGCCCAGGCCCACGATGCCGAGGGCGGGGGCGGCTGCCAGAGGCAGGAGAAGAAGAATCCACCAGCGCATGGTGTGGGGAGATGCCCGAGGCGAATGATAAACCTTTTCAGAGCCCGCCAGCCTGCAGGTCGAGTTCGAGGTCCGGCATCCCCCGCCCCGCGATGATGTGCTTCTGCATCTTGCGCTTCAGCTCCTCCGGGACGCGCAGCGTGACCTCGGCCTCGGTCGGCAACGAGACCGGTTCCGATTCCGTTCGATTGCTCCGACCGGGATTTGAACCCGGGTCTGCGGATTGAAAGTCCGCAATTCTTGGCCGAACTAAACTATCGGAGCGTGGGGATGGTTGCCCCCGCCACCCCTTACCTTTTTCGGCCCAACTCCCGGGTCGCAGCCGCCCCCATCCGCTCCACCGAGAGGCGTAGGTTTGCGCGGTTGTCGAGGCGCGACGTGCGCGCCAGCCGGGCCCCCGGCCAGCCGTCCATCTCCCGCGCCATGGAGGCCATGAGCGGCGCGCACCGGGTCAGGTTGTCCACGACGGTGACGGTCGCCCTGCGGGAGGTCCGGGAGAGGGGGTTCAGGTCCACGGCGACGACCCGCTTCCCGAGCCGCGCCAGAACCTCGGTCCGGTCCCCGTCCTCCAGGGGGACGAGGACCGCGTCCGCCCGCAGGATGCCGTCAGGGTGGACCCGCCTCCGGGAGCTCTCCAGCCCCGGCAGGCGCGCCCCGCCCCCGGAGAGGACCCGCTCCGCGCCGAGGGAGCGCAGGTGGCGGACCAGCAGCCTCTCGCGCCCCGGGCTGCGGTAGAATAGGTTCACTTCCAGGGGCGCGCCGAGAGCCCGGCCGAGTCGGGCCAGGTCGCGCCCCGCCAGGACGGCAGCGTTGCCGTTGACCGAGATGACCGGCCTGCGGGCGAGCCGGAGGAGGGCGACCCCCGCACGGGCGGCCCGCCGCGCCTCGGGCGTCGTGCGCTCGCCGAGGAGGTAGTCGAAAGCCTCGCCCCGTCCGTGGGCCAGGAGTCCCGCGTCGGCGACCAGCCCCCGTTTCCACCCCTCGACAAGCGAGGCTCTCTCGACGAGAGACCGAAACCTCGGATGGCTGCGGGGAGGCTTCACTTGGTGAGCTGGATTTCGATGGTGCTGACGTCGACTTCGCCCCTCTCACCGGCAAGGTGCTCCGTCCCGATGCTGATGGCCTTGAGATTCGCCTGGGTCAGGAACTTCCGCCGGACCACTTCCGCGACATCCACCGCGCGGCTGATGGCCCGGCCCCTGGCCTTGATGTTCACGCCGTTCGACCCGTTGTTGAACTGGGTCACGACGGCCAGGACGTAGGCCATCACGGGCTTGTTGCCGATGTAGATGGTTCCGTCTTCGCGCTTGCTCTGGGGTCTCTGGGCTTGCGGCTTTTGGCTCGGTTGTTTTTCGTTGCCAGCCATGGCGCAACCCTGCTTGCCCCCGCCCCCTTTAAATCTTTTACGTCTTCGGGAGCAACCGGGTCTTCATCTCCTCGAAGGCCTGGGGGGTGAGGAGCCCCTGCCGGACCTGCTCTTCGAGGGAGCGGAGCATCGAATCGGTCATCTGGCGGGAGGCCTGGAGGGCCTGGGAGCCCCGGGGGGCGCCGGGGGCGGGACCGCCGGGGAGCCCCCGTCCGCTGGCCTCGAGCCGCCGGAGGACATCTTCGGAGACCGACGGCGACAGGGGGACCTCGCGGGGCGCTGCCGAGAGGAGCTCGAGCCGCTCCGCCACGCTCTTGACGGGTGCGACGCCGGTCTTCTCCTGCAGCCTCTGCCGGGCCCGCGATTTCAGGAAGCCCCGGGCCGAGGCCTCGCCCTCCGCCTGCGCCTCCCCGGCGGGCCGCGCGGGGAGCTCGCTCCTCCCCCGGGCGCGGCGGACCAGGAGCGCCCGGAACCGCCCTTCGGGCCTCCGGATGCCCCGGGCGTCGAGCCAGTAGAGGAACCACTTGGCGGCCCGGGAGGTCTGGAAGGCGAAGAGGATGAGGAGCGCGAGGGCGAGGGCCGCGATGAAGACCGGGACCAGGAACCAGGTGAATGGGACGAGGGAGTCGGTGATGGCCTGGGCCATGGAAGTCGTTGGTCCGCAAGCGTCAAATCGTTTCCCGCCGCGACTCCCGCTCCTCCGGCGCGGATTTACGGGCCCGGGGGAGGGGGGAAAAGGTTTTTCAACCTCCCGGACCCGAATTTACAGGATGATCGCCATCACCGAGAAGGCCGCGACCAAGGTCAAGGAGGTCATGGCCCAGGAGAAGAAGAACGGCGCCGGCCTCCGGGTCTTCGTTTCCGGCGGCGGGTGCTCCGGCTTCCGCTACGGCATGTCCTTCGACGAGCCCAGGGCGGACGACGAGGTCGCCGAGCAGCACGGCGTGAAACTCATCGTGGACGCCAACAGCCTCCGGTTCCTCAAGGGCTCCAGCATCGACTGGGTCGAGGACTTCAGCGGCGCCGGATTCAAAATCGAGAACCCCAACGCCACGCGCTCCTGCGGCTGCGGGCAGTCGTTCGAAGCCCAAGCATAGGTTCCCACGCCCCAAGTATTGCCCCTCCCCGCGGCCGCACTCCATCCGGGGGAGGGGGTTCGGGCCCCCTCCCCCGGCGATTCCCCATCAGATTCAATTCGGGGCCGGCCCATGGGCCCCATGGACCCGGCCTCCGCCCTCGGCCCCCAACTCGAAGAGGCGCTCAGGCGGATGCGTGCCCGGGGCATCCCGGGACGGAGCCGCTCCTACCTCTTCGGCGCCCGGTTCGCCGCCCGCCTCGCGGAACGGGGAGGACGCGCCCTGGCGGCCCGCTTCGCAGCCGACCTCCTCAAGTGCGACGACGAGCCCCCCGACATGGAGCCCGGCCTCAAGGAGGCGGCGGTGCGGGAGTGGGGCGGGAAGAGCGGCGAGCGCCTCGACCTCGACGCGTTCCGCTTGGGGTTCTACGTGGAGATGCTGAACTCCGCCGCCCGGGAGTGGGAGGAGAGGGCCGAGACGGCCCTGGGCGGCGAGCCCCCGGAAACGCCGGCCGCGGGGGCTCGTTTGCGACGAGAGTCGCGGGGCGCTGACAAGTAAGGATTTAGCCCGATCTGACCCACTCTTGCGATGCCCGAGCAGGCGCGGCTCGACCCGTGGGGGCGGGCGCAAATCGCCGACTACGAGCAACTCATCCGCGACTTCGGCATCGAGCCTTTCGGACCCCTCCTCGCGAAGGTCCCGAGGCCCATGCGGCTCATGGCGCGGAGCATCATCTTCGGCCACCGGGACTACGGCCGGGTCCTGGCGGCGATGGCGGCCCGGAAGCCCTTCGGCGTCATCAGCGGCTTCATGCCATCGGGACGGGCGCACCTCGGCGCGAAGATGGTCATGGAGGAGATTGTGTGGCACCAGCAGATGGGCGGCGACGCCACTGTCGCCATCGCCGACATGGAGGCGCACGCGGTGCGGGGCATCTCTTGGGAGAAGTGCCGCGAGTGGGGAATCAACGAATATGCCCTCTCGCTCATCGCGATCGGGCTCAAACCCGACCGTGTGAAGGTCTATTTCCAGTCGGAAAACCGGCAGGTTCAGGATTTGGCGTTCCGACTCGCGAAGGAGGCGAACTACTCGGAGCTGAGGGCCATCTACGGATTCAGCGGCGAGACGACGCTGGCGCACATGCTCTGCCCGGCGGTCCAGGCGGCGGACATCCTTGCCCCTCAACTGCCGGAGAACGGCGGGCCGCGGCCGCTGGTGGTGCCCGTGGGCGGGGACCAGGATCCGCACATCCGGCTGGCGCGGGATTTGGGGGCGCGCATGAACCCGTTCGTGATCGAGGAGCACCCCGATTCCGCCATTCTGCGGTGGAAGGACGATGCTTCCCGGGCGATTGCGCAACAGCTGAAAGAAGCGTATCAGGAAGCGGGGAAGCAGGGAAAAATCGTCGAACACAAGCAGCACATCGAATTTGAAGGCCGCCTCGCGGGTGCGCTGCGGACTTTGTTGGACGCCCTGATGGCGGAGGGTGCAATGAAATGGAGATTTCCATTCTTTGTTCCCCCTGCCGGCCTTTACCACCGCTTCATGACGGGCCTCACCGGGGGCAAGATGTCCTCCAGCGTCCCCGAGTCCCACATCGCGCTCTCGGAAGCGCCGAAGGAGGCCGAGACGAAAGTCTTGAAAGCCAAAACCGGGGGCCGGGCTACCGAGAGGGAGCAGCGGGAGAAGGGCGGAGAGTGGGAAAAGTGCACGGTCTATGAACTGATGGAATGCAATCTCGACGATGACAAGGGGTTGAAGGAGATGCGTGACCTATGCAAATCAGGCAAGCGCCTCTGCGGGCCGTGCAAGAAGTGGGCGGCGGGGGAGATGCGGAGCATCCTCACGGAGCACCAAGAGAAGCGTGAAGCTGCCCGGGAACAACTTGATGAGTTTGGATTGAAGCCGGCACCTACTCGCTGAAGTGGGATTGCAGCGTCTCCTTCACCGCCGCCACCAGCGGCTCCCAGTCGGCGGTCGGCTGCCGGGTGATGGTGACGAAGTTGTTCAGCAGAAAGACCGCTGCGACCCCGGGCAGGCCGAAGAGCTTCTTCGCCAGCGGGCTCTTCTCGCCCTGGGCCGGGGTCGAGTAGAACTCCCCCTTCTGGGCCACGGTCTTGTTCAGGGTGAACTTCATGGAATTGGGGTTCGGGGTCGTCTCGGCGACGATTTGGAGCATCGTTCCAGTGGGGAAGGGCCCTATTGAACCTTACTTCTCCAGTTCGCGGCGGAGGTCCTCCAGGGCCTCGCAGTCCCCGCACCCCCGCGCCCCGGCGGTAGGGGAGTCCGACGCGTGGAGATCCCGGTGGAGGCCGAGCCAGAAGCAGCGGCCGCAGAAGCGGGGAGCGCGAGGCCGCCCGAGTCGCCTCCCGAGACGGGGTGGGGGTCGGCCGTGGCTCGGAGGGGTCTGTGCCGGCTCCGCACCTTGATTGTGCAGCCGAACCTGGCTTCGAAACCCTTATATAGAACTTTTAGGTTCACACCCCTCCGAACATGGCAGGCATGGGCGGAACCCCGGTCCTCATCCTCAAGGAGGGCAGCGAGCGCACCCGGGGGCGCGAGGCGCAGTCCCGGAACATCCTGGCGGCCAAGGCGGTCGCCGCGGCGGTCCGGACCACCCTGGGCCCCAAGGGCATGGACAAGATGCTGGTGGACTCCATGGGGGACGTCGTCATCACCAACGACGGGGCGACCATCCTCAAGGAGATGGACATCGAGCACCCCGCCGCCAAGATGATGGTGGAGGTCGCGAAGACCCAGGACGACGAGGTCGGGGACGGGACCACGACGGCGGTGGTCCTCGCGGGAGAACTCCTGAAGAAGGCGGAGGACCTCATCGAGCAGGAGGTCCACGCCACGACCATCAACTCGGGCTACAAGAAGGCGGGCGCCAAGGCGGCCGAGATCATGGAGAAACTGGCCGTCGAAATCAAGCCCGACGACAAGGCAATGCTCACCAAGGTCGCGACCACCGCCATGTTCAGCAAGGGGCCCCAAACCATGGGGGCCGGGGAGGCCTTGGCCGCCATCGCGGTCAAGGCGTGCCAGGCGGTCGTGGACGACGGCGGCAAGGTGGACGTGGACAACATCAACATCGTCAAGAAGCACGGCGGCCGCATGGAGGACTCGGCGATGGTGGACGGCATGATCATCGAGAAGGAACGGGTCCACAAGTCCATGCCCAGGAAGGTCGAGGGCGCCAAAATCCTCCTCCTGAACGCCGCCCTGGAGATCGAGAAGACCGAGATTGACGCCGAGATCAAAATCCGCTCGCCCGACCAGATGCGGACCTTCATGGACGAGGAAGAGCGCATCCTCAAGAAGATGGCCGACAAGATATCCGGCCTCGGGGCGAACGTCCTCTTCTGCCAGAAAGGCATCGATGACCTCCCCCAGCACTACCTCGCCAAGGCGGGCATCCTCGCCGCCCGAAGGGTGAAGAAGAGCGACATGGAGAAACTCGCGCGGGCCACCGGCGGCCGCGTCGTCACCAACCTCGACGAGGCTACGTCGGCGGAGTTGGGCAAGGCCGGGCTCGTGGAGGAGCGGAAGATCGGCGAGGACGAGCTCCTGTTCATCACCCAGTGCAAGAACCCGCGGGCGGTCTCCATCCTCCTCCGCGGGGGCTCCGAGCACGTACTCGACGAGGCCGAGCGGGGCCTCCACGACGCCCTCCGGGTGGTCGGCGTCGCGATGGAGAGCAAGAAGGTGCTCCCCGGCGGCGGCGCCCCCGAGGTGGAGGCTGCCCTCCGGCTGCGCGAATATGCGGCGACCGTGGGGGGCCGGGAGCAGCTTGCCATCGAGGCGTTCGCCGACGCCATGGAGGTCATCCCCCGGACCCTCGCCGAGAACGGCGGCCACGACCCGATTGACATGCTCGTGGAGCTCCGGAGCCAGCACGAGAAGGGCTCCAAGAGCGCCGGTCTCGAGGTGTTCCGCGGGAAGGTCGTCGACTCGCTGAAGCAGGGGGTCGTGGAGCCCCTGCGGGTCAAGGCCCAGGCCATCACCTCGGCGACCGAGGCTGCGGCGATGATTCTCCGGATTGACGACGTGATTGCCGCGGGCAAGATGGGGAAGGGCGGCGGCCCCCCCTCGCCGCCGGGCGGCAAGGACGACGACGGCGGCGACTCCGACTTCGACTAGGCCCAACTTGGCAGGCATCAACCCTCACCGCATCCGGCGGCGCGGGCTCGGGACACCGACTGGAGGTCCGAGCACTTCCGGAAGAAGACGAGGGAGTTCTCCTACGTTGACGCCGTGGGCTACCGGGTCGCCCGGTCCAGCGGTCTGACCTTCGTCACCGGGGACCGAAGGTTCTCGGGATACCCTGGCGCGGACGTGGTCTGATGAGGGGGCCCGCCGGGGGACCGCAACCCTTTTCACCCCCTCGCCGACTTCTCCTTCGCGGAGCGACCGTCAGCGCGCTGGACCTCCCCATTTCGTCCAGCCCTCCAGATTCCTCCTCTTCGCCGGCCGCTCCGCCCTTCTGCGGAAGACTCCGGGGACCGGGTGCCCCGGGGGTCGACCCTCGCGGAACCCGCCCGGAGCGAGCGCGAGAAGTCCCGAGCCCCTCGGGAACTCTCTCGTCCCGTCGGCGCGGGCTTCATTCTCGCGTCCCTTCGGGACGCGTGGCAATATCGGAGGCCCGCGCCGGTCCTCTCGGGAACTCTCTCGTTCCGCCGGGACAACAGTGTCGTTACAGACGAAACGCGAACATAGACCCCCGGGGCCTCCTCCGCCCAACGGGGTTCCTGGGGGTCTGTCCTCGCAGAACCCGCCCCGAGCGAAGCGAGGGGCAGGGTTCTGCGCCCCGCGCCCGTCGTCATATCGCGAGCGGGCGCGGAGGGCAGGGTTCCGCGCTATAATTTTCCTTACGCAACAAGGAGCCGGGGGAGGCGGTCCCACCTTTCCCACGTCGGAACTGCTTGTGCCCCGCCAGCCCCTGCGGGCTCCGCCGCTAAGGGGCACCGGTCGCACCGCGCGTTTCCCGCCATCTGTCCACTCCTCCACCTGGGAGAATGCCCCGGGCAACCTGCGGAGAGCTCTCCTCGAAAAAGGCTTTTGGACCGCCCGATTGCGAATTATGGTCGTAATCGAAGGGGGATAAGGCTTATTATTAAGTTTCCAGAAATCGGACTCTGATGGAAAAGCGGCGCTGGTGGGCCGAGGGGCAGGCGGACGAGGACCTTCTCCTGCTGGACGGCCCCTCGGGGCGCGTCGAGGTGGTGGAGGGGGAGGGCGAGGTGACCGCCGTCATCGCCCTCGGCGACGTGGACAAGAAGGAGATCAAACTCACGGCCCGGAGCAACCTCCTCAAGGTCCGGGCCGGAGCCCGGATTGAGCACGTCTACCTCCCCGTCGAGGTGGACCCCGGCTCCGCGCGGGCGACCTACAAGAACGGAGTCCTCCAGGTCGCGTTCAAGAAAAGTTGATGCGGGCGGCAAAGGTTAAAGAGGCCGGAGCGATGGCTCTGCCATGGCCTATCTGTGCCTCAAGTGCCGGAGCCCCGTGGACCTTGACCGGCAGGGGGCCACGGTCCGGTGCGACCGGTGCGGTTCCCGCATTCTGCTCAAGCAGCAGCCCACGACGGTGCGCCGGGTCCGGGCCGTCTGAGGTCAGGCCGATGCCCCGTTCTCGTGCCGCGCTTCCCATGCGGCGTAGTCCGGAGTGAAGTAGGGGACCCGGATTTTCTTGTATTCGCGGGTCGAGTAGAGAGACTCCCTCTCGCGGACCCCGGTCTTCTCTCCGATGGCGTCCAGGACCGTCTCGCAGTCGGCCTTCTTCCTGCCGTGGACCATGGTGAAGATGTTGTAGGGCCAGTCCTCGTAGGTGGGGCGCAGGTAGCAGTGGCTCACTGCGTTGAAGTTGGCCATCTCGGCGCCCACCTCCTCGACGCGATCGGGGGGGACGACCCACACCCCCATGGCGTTCGAGATGTAGCCCGCCTTGCGGTGGTGGAGGACTGCGGCGAACCTCCTCATCTGGTTGCGCTCCACGAACCTGCGCGCTCCCTCCAGGAGCTCCTCTCCGGAGAGGCCGTCGCCGTCCTGCGCGGCGAGGGCGTCGAAGGGGGTCGCGACCAGGGGCATGTCCTGCTGGAGGCGGAGGATGATGCGGATGTCCCGCTCGGTGACCGGGTGCTTCACGGCCCGGTGCTTCTCGCTGAACCCCTCGTACTTCGACTGGGCCGTGACGTCGTCGGAGCCCTCGATGTCGAGTTTCACCCCGATTTTGAACAGTTTCAGGGTCGGCATGAGGCGGGTCCGGACAGCCCCCGACTCGCGGTGGAGGGTCTCCACGGTCTTCTCGAGCCCGAGGCGGCTGTTCGGGGGGACCGCCACCGTGTACCAGAGGTTGTACCTGTGGTTCCTCCGGTAGTTGTGGGAGACCCCGGGGTGGGCGTTGATGACCGCGGCCCCGGCGTCCAGTTTCGAGGGCTCGTAGATGGCCGCCACGAGGCTCGACCGGTAGCCCAGGTTCCGGGTGTCGAAGATGGCGCTGATCTGCCGCACGATTTTCCCGGCCTTCATCTTCGCCACCCGCTTCAGGACCTCCTCCCCGGTGGTCCCGAACCGCTCCCCGAGGACATCGAAGGGGCGGGGGTCGAGGGGAAAGTCCCACTGGATGGCATTGAGGACCCTCTTGTCGAGGGCGTCCAGTTCGACCGGCATCCCCGCTCCTCTCCCGCAGGCGTTTATAAAAAGCGCGGACCCACTGGGACCCATGGCGGTCCAGACCCGGACCCTCTCCCTCCAGACCCGGGGGAGGGGCCACATCCTCGACATCACCTCGGAAGTGGCCCGGGCGGTCCGGGAGTCGAAGATGGGGGACGGCGTCGCGACGCTCTTCGTCCCGGGCTCCACCGCCTCGGTCACCACGATGGAGTTCGAGCCCGGCCTCGTCAGGGACATGGCGGGCCTCTTCGAGAGGCTCGCCCCCTCCGGGGAGGAGTACGCCCACCACGAGACCGGCGGCGACGACAACGGGGCGAGCCACCTGCGGGCCTCCCTCCTCGGCCCCTCGCTGACGGTCCCCTTTGCCGGGGGCCGCCTCGTCCTCGGGACCTGGCAGCAGATCGTCTTCATCGACCACGACACCCGGCCCCGCTCCAGGGAGGTCGTCGTGCAGGTCATGGGGGAATGAGGCCCCCGTGACAGAACTCGCGCTCGCTGCGCTCGCGCGAGTTCTGCGATACCCCGCGGCCTGAAGCCCGGGGCGTCCGCCGGCGGGCCTTTTAAGAATGTTCGCGCAGCGAAAATTCTTGTGAACTCGGTGGGGCCGGGCGTCGAAATCGGGGGAGAGGTCCTCTCGTGCGGGACCCGCCTCGAGGTCCGGAAACGGAAGGCCGGCGGGGCCTGCCCCGCCTCGACCGTGGAGGGGTTGGCGGAATTGGTGGAGAACGCAGACAAAATCATCAGTTCCGTGGACCGCATCCTCTGCCCCGGCGACGTCGTCGGCTACCGGGCCGACCCGGGCCCCGTCATTGCCCCTCCTGCGGGAGCGGGGAGCGGAGACGGTCCAGGGGAACCACGACTGGGCGGTGGTGACGGGCGAGACGGAGCGGCTCAACCCGCGGGCGGCCCGGGCCGTGGAGTGGACCCGCTCCGTGCTGGACGGGGTCCCGTCGAGTGGCTGCGGCGGTTGCCACGGACCCTGGAGATGCCGGAGCAGGACCTGCTGGCCGTTCACGCGCTCCTGGAGAAAAATCGTTTCGAAATCCGGCGGGTGGAATATGGCGTCGAGAGCGCAGCCCGGAACTGGAAGCGGGGCTTCCCGAGTTCCTGGCGCGGCGGCTTTTCCGCGGAACGTAGATTACGGGGGAGCCCCATCGGTTCCCCATGGGACGCTCTCTCCTCCCGGGCGCCCTGGCGGCCCTCCTCCTCGCCGCCTCCGCGTCCGCCCAATCCCTCGACCTCGCCGCGCCGCGCCCCGGCCAGGAGGTGGCCCTCGGGGACGGGCTCGAAATCCGGGGGAGCCTGTTCGGGGGGGGCGACAGGGTCTACTACTGGCTCTTCAACCTCTGGGGCTCCTCCCCGGGCGGCCGGTGCCGCACGGGGGACGTGACCGTCGCCGGGGGCTCCTTCGCCACGAACCGCGGGGTGGAGGGGCTCGACCTCCGCGGCGACTACACGCTGGTCGTCCAGGGGCTGGGGGCCGACGGGAAATATTCCGACGGTTCGCCCACCGGGGACGGGAAGTTGTTCGGGACGGCGGAGCGGAACCTCAACTGCAACGACAGCCAGTGGGTGACGGGGAGCGCCATCAACAACAAGCAGTCGAGGGACCTCGTCTCCGTCCTTCAGGCCAACTCGGTGACGTCGGGCTCCGACGACGCCCGGGTGTTCAAGGTCGTCCCCTTCCGGGTCGCGGATCCATTCCTCAAGGCGGACGACTGCCCGGCGGTCCAGAGGGGAAGCGACGTCCGCGCTTCCGGGACCACCAACCGGGCCGACGGGACCGTCATCCGGGCCACCGTGTCGGGGCAGGTCCCGGTCTCCCCTCAAACGGCAGCGGTCCGGAACGGCTCGTTCTCCGTCACTTTCCCGGGGTCGGAGTTCTCCCTCAGCGGGACCTACACGGTCGCCTTCGACGACGGGAAGGGGAACTCCGCGGCCACCCTGTGCCCGGTCACCTTCGTCGCGGGCTCCGGCTCCACCCCGGCCCCGCCCGCGACCCCCGCCACCGCGACCCCGCCGCCCCCGCCGAGCCCCACCCCGACCCCCGCGCCGGTGGCGGTGGTCTCGACTCCCCCGCCCGCTTCTCCTCCATCGCCTTCCGCGGCCCCCGAGCCGACCCCGCCCCCCCCGAGCCCCTCCTCGACTCCCCGCCAGCCCGGATTCGAACTCCTCCTCGCCGCGGGCGGGCTCGCGGTGGCGGCGCTCCTCCCGGGCCGCAAGCGCTGACCCCCCTCAGGTGTGCCGGGGCCTCTCCTCCGGGAGCGGCTCGGTCTCCTTCTCCAGGAGCGACCACTCCCAGGGCTCCAGGCTGCGCGGGTTCACCGAAAGCAGGAGCCTTCCCCCCTTCCGGGCCACCATCTCCTTGAGGTGGTAGACCAGTTTCAGCGCCCTCCGGAAATCGGCGGTCTGGACGAGGTATTCAAGGCAATCGAGCGCCACCACCCCCTCCCGGGACTCGCTCAGGAACTTGGCCGCGATGTAGGCCAGCTCGTCGGGCCCGTGGACGGAGGGGACGCCGGCCGACGGGGACTGCTCCCCGACCCAGACGACGGGGGTCTTCTCGAGCCCGTGGGTCTCCCGGATGCGAAGCGGAGGGGTCCGGGTCAGGCAGAGGCCCTGGGTTCCGTGGGTCACCAGGTCCGCGAAGGCCCGGTGGCAGAGGTCAGGTCGCTCCTCGGCGGCGAGATAGGTGGCGCCCCGCATCAGGTCGAACCGGGGCTCTCCCGGGCCCCGCGCCTCGTCCACCGGGGTCACGAAGAAGCGGGACTTCAGGACCACCGTGGCCAGGAAGAGGGCGAAGGCGGGGATGCCGAGGTAGTTCAGGAGGACCGACCGCGCGTACCACTCCAGGGAGACCCACGGGAGGATGAAAAGCAGGACCAAGAGGACGAATCCCGCCAGGAACCACCACCGGAGAAGGGCCAGGACCCTCCGCTTTTCGGGGAACTGGAGGTAGGCCCCGAGGAGGTTGGCGCCGAGGAACCCGACGGTGATGACCGTGGCCCCGAGGGCGGGGAGGCTGGCGGGGGTCGGGCGGGCCACGGCGACGTAGCCGTAGAAGACCCGGCGGGGCTCCTGGAACCACGAATCGGCGGGAAGGGCCGCGAGGAGGATGGCCCCGAGGATGGGCAGGTAGCACGCCAGCAGGGACGCCCCGGGAGCCCCGAGGAGGGCGCGGTCGATGCGCAGGAGGGGGGCCGGGAGGCGCCCGACCAGCGGGTGGGAGGCCTCGGCGAGGGGCCTGCGGGGCCGCGGGAAGCGCAGGGTGAAGTGGCAGAAGACCGCCAGGGCCGCCAGGTAGAGGAGCCAACCGCGCTTGTTCCACTCCACGAAGCCGGCCTCGTCGGGACTCGCGAGCGAGAGGGCGAAGGCGCCGTTGCCCGCGGCCGCCACGGTCGAGAAGAGGGTGAAGAGGAGGTGGGCGGGGGTGCGCGGGTGGCGGAGGAGGACGCCGAGGCCCGCCGCGAGGCAGGCGATGCCCGCCACCAGCGGGAGGGCGGCCCAGGGGTTGGAGAGGAGCATGGGCGTCGCGAGAAGAGGCCGCGCTCCGGGATTTGAATGTCACCCGGCTATCTCCCTTTGACTTTCCCCACGAAAATCGCCTCGTCGCTCCAGTCGTCCCGGATGCGCCCCCTGTCCATGTTGACCATCGGCACGTAGTTGTGGAAGAGCCGGATGGGCCGCCCCAGGATGATGCTGCTGACCCGGACGATGGAGTCGTCGCCGTGGTTCTTCAGGAGGCTCGGGACGATCTGCCCGTTGAACTTGTTGTTGATGTCCTCGTCGCTCTCCCCCTCGACCAGCATGACGATGGTGGCGTGCCCCTCCACCTCCGCCAGGTGGGACTCGTAGATGAGTTCGGTGAAGACGGTCCGGATGTTGGGCTCGGTTTTGATCTCGTTCACGATCTGCGACTGGGGGATTCCCGGGCGGAACTGGATGAGGTAGAGGTGGCGGGCCGCGAACTGGGCGGCGCCCGTCGGGCTCAGGTCGATATTGGTGTAGTAGGCGAGGAGCCCCTCGCGCTCGAGGCGCTTCCGCTTCCGGTTCACCGTCCGGACCGGGACCCCCGTGGCCCGGCCGACCCGGGTGTCGGACCACCTCGGATTCCGGACCAGGGCCTTCACGATTTTTTCTTCGTGGGGGTCCAGGATGCGCATCGCGGGCTCCGGGAGGTCAGAGATTGGACCGCGCAGGGTCCGGCGGGAAGCGCGAAGTGTCCAATCCGCCTCGGTGCGCGGGCGGGAGTTCTCTCAACTTCCGGGCGGGATGTTGAATCCCGTTCACCATATCCCACCGTGGCCTGTTTTTTCCATATTTGTGGTTAGTCATGTCCAAGTTTCGTTCATTTCATATAAATCTTGGCCTGAATCGGCCAATTTTGTTCCAAAAGTGCTAAATATCCACCTGCCAACCAGCGAGGGCGATGAGACCCCAATCCCCCGGCCTCCCCCCCGCCCATGGGCTCTACGACCCCCGGTTCGAGAGGGCCGCCTGCGGCGTGGCCGCGGTGGCGGACATCCAGGGCCGGAAGTCCCACGACATCGTCGCGAAGGCGGTCGCCGCGGTGAAGAACCTCGCCCACCGGGGCGCGTGCGGCTGCGACGAGAACTCGGGCGACGGCGCGGGGATTCTCATCCAGACGCCCCACAAGTTCTTCGCCAAGGTGTGCGCCCCCCTCGGGCTCCGGCTCCCCGGCCCGGGGGAGTACGGGGTCGCCGCGGTCTTCCTCCCCACGGAGGCGGACCAGCGGAGGCACTGCGAGGCGGTGATGGAGCGCGTGGTCCGGGAGGAGGGGCAGGAGGTCCTCGGCTGGCGGGACGTCCCGACGGACAACTCGCCCCTCGGCTACATCTCCCGCTCCGTGCAGCCGGTCATCCGGCAACTCTTCATCCGGCGCAAGTCGGCCCGCGACGGGGACGCCTTCGAGCGCAAACTCTACGTCATCCGCAAGCGCGCCGAGAACGCCATCCGGGAGAGCGACCTCTCCCAGAAGTCCTATTTCTACGTCTCCTCCTGCTCGGCGCGGACCGTGGTCTACAAGGGGATGCTCATCTCCCACCAGATGGACACCTTCTACCCCGACCTGAAGGACCCGGACATGGAGAGCGCCCTCGCCATCTCCCACCAGAGGTTCAGCACCAACACCTTCCCCTGCTGGGACCTGGCCCACCCGTTCCGCTACATCGCCCACAACGGCGAGATCAACACCCTGCGCGGGAACATCAACTGGATGCACGCCCGCCAGTCCCTCGCGTGGTCCCCGCTCTTCGACGACGACCTGAAGAAACTGTTCCCGGTCATCACCCCCGGGGGCAGCGACACAGCGACCCTGGACAACGTCGTGGAGTTCCTCTACCTGGGGGGCCGGAGCCTCGCCCACGCCATGATGATGCTGATTCCCGAGCCGTGGCACGGCCACGAGAGCATGAGCCCGGAGAAGCGCGCCTTCTACGAATACCACGCCTGCCTCATGGAGCCGTGGGACGGCCCGGCCTTCGTGGCCTTCAGCGACGGGGTCCGGCTGGGCGCCGTCCTGGACCGGAACGGCCTCCGGCCGGCGCGCTACGTCGTCACCAAGGACGGGCTCGTGGTCCTCGCCTCGGAGGTGGGCGTGCTCGAGTTCCCCCCCGAGCAGATCGCCGCCAAGGGGCGCCTCCAGCCGGGGCGGATGTTCCTGGTGGACACGGAGCAGAAGCGCATCGTGGAGGACGAGGAGCTCAAGCGCGAAATCGCCCTGGAGCACCCCTACCAGCGCTGGCTCGACGAGAACCTCCTCCATCTCAAGGACCTGCCCCGGGTCCGCGAGGCGCAGCCCCCCGACCCGGAGACCCTCCTGCGCCGCCAGCGGGCCTTCGGATACACCGAGGAGGACCTCCGGCTACTGATGATGCCGATGGCCGCCGACGGCGAGGAGGCGGTGGGCTCCATGGGCATCGACGCGCCCCTCGCCTGTCTCTCGGACAAGCCCCAGCTGCTCTACACATACTTCAAGCAGCTCTTCGCCCAGGTCACCAACCCCCCGATCGACTCGACGCGGGAATACCTCGTCATGCAGACCGCCGCCAACATCGGCTCCGAGCGCAACCTGCTCCACCCCGAGCCCCAGAGCTGCCGCCAGCTGGAACTCGAGCACCCCATCCTCACCAATGAGGAGATGGAGAAGATCCGCCACATCGAGCAGCCCGGCTTCAAGGCGGCGACCCTCCCCATGCTCTTCCGGGCGAACGAGGGCGAGAAGGGGCTGCAGGCCGCCCTGGAGGCCCTCTGCCGGAGCGCCAGCGAGGCGGTGGAAGGGGGGGCCAACATCCTTGTCCTCTCGGACCGCGGCGTGGACGACGAGCGGGCCCCCATCCCGGCCCTCCTGGCTACGGCGGGCGTCCACCACCACCTCATCCGCGAGGGCACCCGGACCCGCGTGGGGCTGGTGGTGGAGACCGGCGAGGCGCGGGAGGTCCACCACTTCTCCCTCCTGATCGGATACGGGGCGGGGGCCATCAACCCCTACCTCGCCTTCGAGACCCTCCACGACATGGTGGCGCGGAAGGTCCTCCCGCCCGATCTGTCCTGCGCCGAGGCGCAGAATAGGTTCATCAAGGCCTCCGACAAGGCCATCCTCAAAGTCATCGCCAAGATGGGCATCTCCACCATCCAGTCCTACCGCGGCGCCCAGATCTTCGAAGCCGTGGGAATCGGCAAGGAGGTCATCGACCGCTACTTCACCGGGACGGTCTCTCGGGTCGGCGGCGTCGGGCTCGACGTCATCGCCCGCGAGGCCCTCGCGCGCCACCGGGCCGGGTTCCCCGACCGGCCCCTGCTCCGATCGGTCCTTCCCAGCGGCGGCCGCCACCAGTGGCGCGCCGACGGGGAATACCACCTCTGGAACCCCGAGACCATCGCCAAACTCCAGCACTCGGTCCGGAGCGGGAACTACCGGCTGTTCAAGGAGTTCACCCGGCTGGTGGACGAGCAGAGCCGCCACCTCTGCACCCTGCGGGGCCTCTTCGAACTCAAATACGCGGACAGGCCCATCCCCCTCGAGGAGGTGGAGCCCGCCACCGAAATCGTCAAGCGGTTCGCCACCGGCGCCATGTCCTACGGCTCCATCAGCAAGGAGGCCCACGAGACCCTCGCCATCGCCATGAACCGCCTCGGGGGCAAGAGCAACACCGGCGAGGGCGGGGAGGACCCCGAGCGCTACAAGCGCCTCCCCAACGGCGACTCGAAGCGGAGCGCCATCAAGCAGGTCGCCTCGGCCCGCTTCGGGGTGACCAGCGAATACCTTGTCCAGTCCGACGAGTTGCAGATCAAGATGGCCCAGGGCGCCAAGCCAGGCGAGGGCGGCCAGCTGCCCGCCCGCAAGGTCTACCCCTGGATTGCGAAGGTCCGCCACTCGACCCCGTTCGTGGGACTCATCTCGCCGCCCCCCCACCACGACATCTACTCCATCGAGGACCTGAAGCAGCTCATCTACGACCTGAAGAACGGGAACGTCCACGCCCGCATCTCGGTGAAACTGGTCGCTGAAGTCGGCGTCGGCATCGTCGCCGCCGGGGTCGCGAAGGCCAAATCGGACGTGGTCCTCATCTCCGGCCACGACGGCGGAACCGGGGCCTCGCCCATCACCAGCATCCACCACGCGGGAATCCCGTGGGAGATTGGACTCGCGGAGACCCAGCAGGTCCTCGTGATGAACGACCTCCGGGGCCGCATCGTGGTCCAGACCGACGGGAAACTGATGACCGGCCGCGACATCGCCATCGCGACGCTGCTTGGGGCGGAGGAGTGGGGCTGCGCGACCGCCTCCCTCGTCTCCGCCGGATGCATCATGATGCGGGTCTGCCACCTCGACACCTGCCCCGTCGGAGTCGCGACCCAGAACCCGGAACTCCGCAAGAAGTTCCCCGGCCAGCCGGAGCACGTCGTGAATTTCTTCCTGTTCCTCGCCGAGGAGTTGCGGGAGCACATGGCCCGCCTGGGCTTCCGGACCATCGCCGAGATGGTGGGCCGCGTGGACCGGATTGACGCCCGCAAGGCGGTGGACCACTGGAAGGCCCGGGGGCTCGACTTCTCCGCCATCCTCGCCAAGCCCGAGGCGGGACCCTCCATCGCCATCCGCCGCGTTCGGGAGCAGGACCACGAACTGGCGGGCTGCCTGGACGAGGGGCTCCTGGAGATTTGCAAGCCGGCCCTGGAGCGGAGGGAGCCGGTCAAGGCGACGCTCCGCATCGTGAACTCAAACCGGACCGTCGGGACCATCCTCTCTTCGGAGATCACCCGCCGCTACGGGCCCGACGCCCTCCCGGAGGACACCGTGCAGCTCACGTTCCACGGCTCCGCGGGCCAGTCCTTCGGGGCCTGGGCGGTCCCCGGGGTCACCCTCCGCCTGGAGGGGGACGCGAACGACTACATCGGCAAGGGGCTCTCGGGCGGAAAAATCATCGTGGTGCCCCCGAAGGGCTCCACCTTCGTTCCGGAGGAGAACATCCTCATCGGCAACGTGGCCCTCTACGGCGCCACCGCCGGGGAGGGGTACTTCCGGGGGGTCGCGGGGGAGCGCTTCTGCGTGCGGAACAGCGGCGCCCGGGTGGTGGTGGAGGGCGTCGGGGACCACGGCTGCGAATACATGACGGGGGGCCGGGCCGTCATCCTCGGAAAGACCGGGCGCAACTTCGCCGCGGGGATGAGCGGTGGAATCGCCTACGTCCTGGACGAGGCGGGCGACTTCGAGAACCGCTGCAACCCGGAGATGGTGGACCTGGAGCCGGTCACCGACCCCGAGGACGAGGCCACCATCCAGGGCCTAGTCGAGAAGCACGTCCGCCACACCGGGAGCGCGGTGGGGAAGCGAGTCCTGGACCGCTGGGAGCAGATGGTGCCCCTCTTCGTCAAGGTGATGCCCCGGGACTACAAGCGGGCCCTGGAGCAGGCGAAGAAGGAATCGCAGGCCGCGGCGCCCCAGCGGGCGGCGGCGTGAGGGGGACCCATGGCGCAAGCAAGAATCGTCATCGGGGACAGCCGAAAGATGGCCGAAGTCGGAGACGGAAGTGTGGATATGGTCGTCACCTCTCCCCCCTACTGGCACATCAAAGACTACAGAATCAAAGGCCAGATTGGTTACGGCCAATCTTTGCACGAATATCTGAAAATCCACAACGCCGAAGTCATCGAAGAGATAAGGGCGGAGATGAGGCGACTACACGGGGAGGGGGCGAAGTGAGACCGCATCATGGGTGACCCGCGCGGGTTCCTCCAGATTCAGCGCGTGCTCCCGGAGCGCCGCCCCGTCGAGGAGCGCATCCGCGACTGGAGGGAGGTCTACCTCGACCTGCCCGAGGCCGAGCTCCGGAAGCAGGGGGCCCGCTGCATGGACTGCGGCGTCCCCTTCTGCAACAACGGGTGCCCCCTCGGAAACCTCATTCCGGAGTGGAACGATCTCGTCTACCGCGGCCGCTGGCGGGAGGCCATCGACCGGCTCCACGCCACCAACATGTTCCCGGAGTTCACCGGCCGCGTCTGCCCCGCGCCGTGCGAAAACTCCTGCGTCCTCGCGCTCGTGAAGGACCCCGTGACCATCAAGAACGTCGAGGTCAACATCATCGAGCGTGCCTTCGGGGAGGGGTGGGTCGTCCCCGAGCCGCCCCCGGTGGAGACCGGCAAGTCGGTCGCGGTGGTCGGCTCCGGCCCCTCCGGCCTGGCGTGCGCCCAGCAGCTGCGCCGCGCCGGCCACAAGGTCACTGTCTTCGAGCGCGCCGACAGAATCGGCGGGCTCCTGACCTACGGCATCCCGGAGTTCAAGCTGGAGAAGTGGGTCGTCCAGCGCCGCCTGAAACTCATGGAGGCGGAGGGAGTGGTCTTCCGGACGAACACCAACGTCGGCGTCAACTACCCGGCGGAGGACCTGAAACGCAACTTCGACGCCGTCGTCCTCTGCGGCGGAGCCACCCTGGCCCGGGACCTGCCCATCCCCGGGCGCGAGCTGAAGGGGGTCCACTTGGCCATGGAGTATCTGCCACAGGCGAACCGCATCTGCGCCGGGGAGGCCATCCCCGAGAACCGGCTCATCACCGCGAAGGACAAGCGGGTGGTCATCCTCGGCGGGGGCGATACGGGCGCCGACTGCCTCGGGACCGCCCACCGGCAGGGGGCGAAGTCCATCCACCAGTTCGAACTCCTCCCCCGCCCGCCCGACACCCGGGCGCCCGACAACCCATGGCCCCAGTGGGCCAACATCATGCGGACCTCCTCGGCCCACGAGGAGGGCGGAGTCCGTGACTACTCCATCTCGACGAAGCGGTTCAGCGGCAACGGCCGGGTCGAGAAACTCCACGCGGCCCGGCTGGACTGGGTCAAGGACGCGGCCGGGAAGTGGGTCCCCAAGGAGATTCCCGGCAGCGAATTCGAGATGGAGGCGGACCTGGTCCTCCTCGCCCTCGGCTTCCTCGGTCCCGAGAAGACCCTCCCCGAGAAGTTGGGGCTGAAGATGACCGAGCGTGGCAACGTCTGGGCCGACGAGAACAAGATGACCAGCGTCCCCGGCATCTTCGCGGCGGGCGACATGGCCCGCGGCCAGTCTCTGGTGGTGTGGGCCATCGCGGAGGGGCGCGCGGCGGCGCACGGGGTGGACAAGTGGCTGATGGGAGAGACGCTGCTGCCGGGAGGGGCCGCTTAGCCCGCGCCTGGTGAGGGCTCAGACGGCGAAGGCGAGGAGCGTCCCCCCGGGGTCGTGGGGAGGGCGACCCGCCCTCTCCGGGCGCCAGCGGCAGCGGAGGAGAGAATCTATATTTCCGAGGCGTAGAGAGTCGAGCAAGCCCCTGATTGCCACCCCTTTTTTTCCAAGGCACAAACTACTTAAGACTCCGACTCAACCTCCAGCCATGCCCAAAGGCCCCGTCCTCATCTCCGGCTTCCCGAGCATGCGCAACGTCTCCAAACTGGTGGCCGAGTGCATCGTGAAGGACCTCAACGCCACGCCCCGCAAGGTCGTGCCATCGGAGCACCTCGCCGACGCCCCGCCCCGCATCGTCATCGAGGAGGGCATCGGCCGCCTGGTCCAGTACGGGTTCTACGAGGGGAAGGCCAACGGGACAGACCTGGTCATCGTGACGGGCGACTCCCAGCCCTCCACCAGCGACGGCTACTTCTCCCTCGCCCAGGAGATTCTCGCCGAGGCCCAGGCGCTCGGGGTCAAGCGCATCTTCACCGTGGGTTCCTACGGGGTCCCCTGGGAGCCCAAGGAGCCCAAGGTCCTCGCCGTGGCCAACGACAGGGACCTGCTGAAGGAGGTCCTTGAGAAGGACGTGAAGAAGTGCGAGGACAGGGGCCCCATCACCGGCCTCGAGGCGATCCTTCCCGCCCTCGCCCAGGCCCGCGACATCCCCTCCGCACTCCTCATGGTGGAGACCCGGTGGGAGCCGGGGACCTACCTCCTCCCCGACCCCCGCGCCGCCCGGGCGGGCGTCCTCGCCCTCGGGCGCATCCTCGGCGCAGCCTTCGAGGGCAGGTGGCTCCAGGACCTGCCGAAGGTGGCGGCCGTCCAGGAGAAGGAAGAGGAACCGGCGGAGAAGGAGCGGGAAGAGATTCCCGGATACCGATAGCAAATTCATTATTCCCGACCAAACCGGGCGAATGGAACTCCCCTGGGAATGGGCCGCCGCCGTCGCCATACCTGTCGCGGCCCTCTACTTGCTCACCGCGGCGGTCCCGGCCTCGGCGCCCGACTTCCAGGAGCGCATCCTCTTCTGCGGCCGGGAGCCCTCCCCCGCCCGGATGCCCTGCTTCAAGTGGGCCATCGCCGACATGTGGGCCCGGGGCATGAACCTCACCGGAATCGCGGCCTACGACCGGTACACCCGCGAGCCCCACGTCTCTCCGGGCGACGTGGGGAGCCCCTTCGGCAACAACTGCCACACATTCTACCACGCGGTCGGGGAGTTCATCGCGGAGAACCTGGCGCAGGAGCCCGAGCGGGCCATGGCCCTCGCCCCCCCGACCTGCACCGGCGGCGCCTACATGGCGATTCTCCACCGTCTCCATCTGGTCCACGGCTACGACCCGGAGATGCTCCGCCGCGCCTACCGCGCCTGCCCTGACGTCCCCGCCATCTGCGCCCACGTGGTGGGCCACGCACTCTTCGACAAGCACGTCTCCTCCATCCTGGAGGACCTCGACCGAATCACGGCCTCTCGCTACGGCAAGTCTCCGCGGCCCTACCGCTACGCCGGGGACACCAACCACAGCGCCGCCTTCGCCGAGTGCAGGGAGGTGGTCGAGCCGGGGAACGCGGAGCAGTGCTACACCGGAATCGCCCACTCCTTTTTCCTCGCCACCAAGCACCGGTCCGTGGACTACCGAGACATCCTGCAAGAATGCGAGAAGACTCCGGATTTTCTGAAGGAGTGCCGGTCCAACTTCGCCCTCCGCTTCGGCTTCGGGGAGGTGGCGCCCATCCTCATTGAGAACAATTCCACGGGAGCCGTCGCCGAGTGCGCCCTGCTCGGCCCCGACCTCCAGGCGGACTGCCACCGGGGCGCCGGGGGCGGCTTGGGCCTCTGGCTGGAGGCGCAGATTGTGGGCATCGAGGGGGACCGCATGACTCCGGAGGACGCCTCCGGGTTCATCCGCCGCCACGTGAACCTCTGCCGGAGCATGGTCCCCGAATATGTCCCGGCCTGCATCCGGGGGATGGTGGGGACCCCGGCGTTCAAGGGGCTCTACCTGCGGTCGGGCCTCGTGGACCCCGATGTCGAGGCGGCTATCGCGTCGAGGCCCATCCCCATCGGTTCCTGAGCCGGGGCCTCACCGATGCCAGGTCTTCTGCATGAGCCACGGGAACAGGGTGGTCGAGTGGCGGCTGAGCCAGAAGAGGAACCGGGGCTTGAACGAGGGGAAGACGCAGGGCTTTCGCTCCTCGATTCCGCGCAGGATGGCCCCCGCTACCTCCTCGGGAGTGTGGGTCGCCCCCATCCGCCGGAAGAGGCGGGCCTCCGCGTTCGCCCCCGTCATCATGGGCGAGGAGACGAAGAGGGGGAAGACCGCCGCGACGTGGACGCCGCTCCCCCGCGTCTCGATGCGGAGGGACTGGGCGAGGCTGAGGACCCCCGCCTTGGCCGCCCCGTAGGAGGCGAACTCCGGAGGGCCGTAGAAGGCCGACGAGGAGGCGAGCATGACGAGGGAGCCCCGCGTCTTCCGCAGGTGGGGGAGGGCGGCGTGGGCGACCGCCATCGTCCCGACGAGGTTCACCTCCACGCTCCGCTGGTGCTCCTCCGCCGGCAGGGCCTCGAAGAGGCCGGTGCGGAGGATGCCCGCCGAGTGGACGACGCCGTGGAGGCCGCCGAGCCGTGCGGAGGCCCCGTCCATCGCCTCCCGGACCTCGTCCGGCCGCGCCACATCCGCGACGGCGGATTCCGCCCGGAGTTCGGCGGCGGCCTTCTCCAGGGCCCCGGCGTTCATGTCCCACAGGCAGAGGCGCGCCCCGCGGGCAGCGAGGGCCCGTGCGGTGGCGAGGCCGATGCCGCTGGCCGCGCCGGTGACGATCCAGCCCCGGCCGCGGAAGGGGTCCGCCATGGGGCCGGTCAGGGCCTGGAGCGCACGCGCAACTTGCCGAAGTCCTCGCGGACCTCGAGGGGCATGCCGAGGGCTCCCGAGAACTCCTGGACCACCCGTTTCACGAACTCCTTCGCCGAGTCGTTGGCCAGCATGAGGGTGAACTCTCGGTCGGAGTCCTTCTTGAGTTTGAAGAAGTTGCACGCTTCGAGGCGGGTGAGGAGCTCCTCGGGGCTTCGGACCTTGCCCGACAACTGCTCGCCGTGGCTGTCGGCGACCGCCTTGCACCCCGTCCAGAAGCGCTCCCGGGCGTCGGCGGGCGCCTCCTGGAGGAGCCTCAGGAAGAGGAGCCAGTGGTCCACGTCGAGGATGAGGTGCTCGCCGCCGGGGAGCATGTCGGCGTAGACCTTCAGGTGGGGGGCCCTCTCCGCCATGCCGCGGCGCTCCCAGTAGAACCGGAGGGCCTGGCGCATCAACTCGCTCTGGGAGCCCCGGGACTCCTCCTTCAGTTTCTCCAGGAGGCCCGCGGTCTCCTCGTCCAGTGCGATGGTGACCCGAGAAGTTCCCGCCATCACCCGGAGGCCCGTTGCCGGTTCTTAAACGTTCCGAGAGAATCATACTCCGGGGTCCGGAGACGCCGCCTCCGGGGGTCCGGGCCCGGCCGTCCCGCTTCGGTCAAGGTTCCGTCCCCGACGATTCGTCGAAATCGGCAACAGGCGATGGGGTGGTTTTATATATCAGGAAACGATTCGTTTTATGGATGGGGGAGGTCAACGGCGGCCTTCGGGCCCTCTTGATTCAGAGCCGGGCGGGGCTCCCCACCATCGCCGCCCAGATGGCGAGCCAGGGCATGATCTCCGAGGAGGCCCTCTCCCGCCTCCAGGAGACCCACCGCGGGGGCGCCAACGGGACGAACGGCAGGAAGGCCGTCAACGTTTCCGGTGAACCGGTCCGGGTGATTTGACCTCCGGCTCCCGGACGCCGCACTCCCGGAATGCCTCGCGTCTTTCCCTGCATGCCGGGCACCGGCCGCACGGCCGCGGGCCGTTCCCGTAGCACGACCAAGTGAGGGAGAGGGGAACCCCGAGCGCCAGCCCCTTCAGCACGACCTCCGTCTTGCCGAGGCTCGCCAGGGGGGTGAGGATGCGGACCGGGGAGCGGCTCCCGGTGGCCGCCAGGCGCTCCATCTTCCGGAAGAAGGGGCGGCCCGCGTCGGGGAACCGGGCCGGGTCCTCCCGGGTGTGCCCCCCGACCACCGCGCCGGCCCCGAGGGCCTCGGCCCGCGCGAGGGCGATGGCGTAGAAGACGAGGTTGCGGGCGGGGATGCGCCCCCGCGGGGGTCCCCGCTCTCGAAGGAACGGGACCGCCACATCCTCCAGCGCCACCCCCGCCTCCCGCGCGAGGCGGCGGGCGGCCCGCAACTCCCGCGCGGAACGGCCCGAAAATGTGAAGGTCAGGGCCTCCACCCCGCGGAACTTTTTCCGCGCCCACCAGAGGGCGACGGCGGAATCGAGACCTCCCGAAAGGAGGACGGTGCATCTCCGGGTTGCCATTATAGCGACATGACGGCGCCCCCGTCGACAATCCAGGTTTGGCCCGTGATGAAGCCGGAGCGCGGTCCGGCGAGGAACCGCACCACCTCGGCCACCTCCTCCGGCTCCCCGATTCGTCCGAGGGGAATCTCGTCGAGCAGCTCCGTTCTGTCCCGGGCCGTCAGACTCCACCCCTCCAGCCATCCGGTGCGGATGGAGCCGGGTGCCACGGCGTTCACGCGCACGCGGGGCGCGAGGTCGCGGGCGAGGGCCCGCGTGAGCCCCACCACGCCCATCTTCGCTCCGGCGTAGAGGAGGGTGGCGGGGTCCCCGCCGATGGCGGCGGCCGAGGCGAAGTTGACGATGCTCCCCCCTCGCCTCCTCCGCATCAGGGGAGCCACGGCCCGGCAGCAGAGGAATGTGCCCAGGAGGTCCACCTCCAGGGTCCGCCGGACCTCTGCGGGGTCCGTCTCCTCCAGCGGGACCTTCCACCCCCGGGGCGAGGAGTAGGAGGCGGCGTTCACCAGGATGTCGATGCTCCCGAACCGGCGCCTGACGTCGCGGACCATGGCCTCGACCTCCCGGGGCGAGGAGACGTCCGCCCGGAAGGCCCCGGCGGGCGCGCGGGCCCGCAGCCGGGAGACCAGGGCGCGGGCCTCCCCCGGGGAGGCGCGGTGGTTCACCGCCACCCGCGCCCCCTCCCGGGCCAGGGCGAGGCAGACCGCCCGCCCGATGCCCCGGGAGCCGCCCGTGACGAGGGCCACCCGTCCCCGGAGTTCTCCCGCCATGGCCAGTAGGTTCCGTAGAAAATGCTTAAGAGCTCCCGTCGAGCAGGGACCGGATGACTCCGCCCGCCGGGGGAAACGGGAGCGCCGTCGCGGACATCACCATCGTCGGGGCGGGCCCGGCGGGCCTCTTCGCCGCCTACTACGGGGGGTTCCGGGGCCTGAAGGTGCGCATCGTGGACAGCCTGCCCCAGTTGGGGGGCCAGGTGGCCGCCCTCTACCCCGAGAAGTACATCTACGACGTGGCGGGCTTCCCCCGGATTTTCGGGAAGGACCTGGTCCGGAACCTGGTGACCCAGGTCATGCAGTTCGAGCCCGAAATCTGCCTCAACGAGAAGGTCCAGACCCTGAAGCACCTCGACGGAAAGGTCATCGAGGTCGGCACCGACCTGGGCAAGCGGCTCACCAGGGCCATCATCATCTCCGCCGGCATCGGCATGTTCACCCCCCGCCGCTACGACGCGCCCGAACTGAAGGCGTGGGAGGGGAGGGGACTCTCCTACGTCATCCAGCGGCTCGACGACTTCCGCGACAAGCGGGTCCTCGTCGTCGGCGGGGGCGACTCGGCCTGCGACTGGGCCATGATGCTCAAGCCGGTGGCGAAGTCGGTGACCCTCATCCACCGGCGGGACAAGTTCCGGGCCCACGAGGACACGGTCCGGCAGGTCATGTCCTCCGGGATGGCGGTCAAACTCTGGTATGAACTCAAGGCCGTCCAGGGCGACAGCCGCGTCCGAAAAGCGGTCATCTTCAACAACCAGACGAAGGCGGAGGAGACCCTGGAGGTGGACTGCGTGGTGGCCTGCCTCGGGTTCCACTCGAACCTGGGGCCCATCACCACCTGGGGGCTGAAAATGGAGGAGGACTCCATCATCGTGAACTCCAAGATGGAGACCAACGTGCCCGGGGTCTACGCCGCTGGTGACGTCACCACCTACCCTGGCAAGGTGAAACTCATCATCACCGGCTTCGGGGAGGCGTGCACCGCGGTGAACAACGCCGCCCACTACGTCCACCCGGAGATGAGCGTCTTCCCCGGGCACTCGAGCAACCTCGCGCCCGACAAGGCCGCGAAGAAATAGGCCTGCTCCTATCTTTTTGCCGCCCGCTCCAAGCGGTCCCGGAGGGCCAGCCCCAGCCCTCCCGGTCCGAAGTTCTCCACCAGAATCACGTCAACCCCCTCGCGGTCCAGGTCGCGGAGAGATGCGAAGAGGCGGCGGGCCGCGGTCCGGGGGTCCCGGCCCAGCCGCCGAACGAGGATGGAGGGCGGCGGGGGCGTGGAGGCCACCAGGGCGGCCACAGATTTTCCGCGCGACCGGAGGTCGCGGGCGAGGAGCCCCATTTTTTTCCGCACCTCCGGAGGCGTCCCCTCCACGAGCACGATGCGGGCCTTCGGCGCGTAGTGGCGATGCTTGAGCCCCGGGGAGGAGGCCGCCCCCTTCTCCAGGCCCGGGTGGAGACGGACCGGCCCCGCGACCCGCTCCAGGGCCTCCCGGGGGACCGCCCCGGGCCGCAGGAGGACCGGCGGCGATGCGAGGGTGTCGAGGACCGTGGACTCGACGCCGATGGGGGTGGGCCCGCCGTCCACCACCATCTCGACGCGGCCCTCCAGGTCCTCCAGCACATCCCGGGCCCGGGTGGGACTGGGCCTCCCGGAGCGGTTGGCGCTGGGGGCGGCCACCGGCACCCCCGCCCGCCGGATGAGTTCGAGGGCGACCGGGTGGGCGGGCATCCGGACGGCGACCGTAGGCAGGCCCGCGGTGACGACGCGGGGGAGCCGCGGGTGCTTCGGGAAGAGGAGGGTGAGGGGGCCGGGCCAGAAGGCGCGGGCGAGTCTGAGCGCCGATGGAGGCGTCCGCCCGGCCACCCGTCCCAGGTCGCCCATCCGGCCGACGTGGACAATCACCGGGTTGTCGGCGGGGCGCCCCTTGGCGCGGAAGATGCGCGCCGCCGCCCGGGAGTCGAGGGCGCTGGCGCCGAGGCCGTAGACCGTCTCTGTCGGGAAGGCCACCAGGCCGCCCTTCCGCAGGACCACGGCGGCCGGCTCGACCTGGGGGCCCGGGTCCCGGCCTCTGCGGATTCGCAGGACGCGCGTCCTCATCCCGGCCGTCTGCGGCGCGGAGGGGCCCGGAGCCGGACCGAGACCCGGAGGCCCCGGGAGGCGCGGCGCATCGCCTCCTTCCGCTCCTCGGCGTCGGGGATGCCCCGCCGGACCCGCCTCCTCAAGCGCGCGAGGCGGCGCAGGTGGGCGGTGAACTCCGGGCCGGCGGCGTCGGCGATGGCGTCCCGGATGCGGACCGCGGTCGCGGGGCTGGCGTTCCCGGTCCCCACCGCCACCTGGAGGAGCCCCTTGCGGGCGATGGCCGGCATCACGATGGTCGAGAGCGCCGGCGCATCGGTGGCGCTGAAGAGCCACCGGTTGCGGAGCGCCGCATTGGACAGGGCGGTGATGCGCGGGTCGAGGCCGGGCTCGGTGTGGAACGTCATCCAGGAGTCCCGCAGGTCGGCCGGAGCCGCCCAGCGGCGGATGTGGGGGATGCGGTTCTGCCGGGCAAGCCTCCGCAGGGCGGGGTCGAGCGCGCCGGGGTTGTAAATGGCCACCGTCGCGCCGCTGCCGAGGAGCAGGCGGGTCTTGTGGAGCGCCTCCCGCCCCCCGCCGACGACCACGCAGCGGCGCCCCTCGACGAGGAGGTGCAGGGGGAGGGGATGGGGGTCCATGGGGCCTGATGGAGGCCGGGGTTAAAACCGGTTCGTTCTGAGGGAAAGGGGATGGGGGAGTCAGGCCCCGCCCATCTCCGAAATCTTCGCGTCCAACTCGGCGATTTTGTCCCGGTTCTCCCGCGCGATGGCTTCGTACTCCTCCTTCCCCAGCAACTTCTGCTCGTAGCCCGACTTCAGGGTCTCCAGGAGGGCCAGGACCGACTGCCTCTGCCGCCGCAGGTCCTGGACCGAGGGCCCCGTGGAGGCCCGCTGGGCCTCCAGGCTGACCACTGACTTCTCCAGGGCCTCCAGGCGAGACTCCATCTGCTTCAGTTTCGCCTCCAGCCCGGGGAACCGCTCCGACCAGTCCAGCAGCCGCCCCTCCAGTTTCCGGGCCGCGTTCTCCAGGGGGGCGAGCCGCGCCTCCACCTCCTTGAGCCGGGGGGCCGCCTCGAACCGCGTCTCGAACTCCTTGAGCCTGCCCGGCAGGTCCCGGAGGGCCTTCACCTCCGCCTTCAGGTCGGCCACCTCCTCCCGGGCCCGCGCCAGGTCTCCCCCGAAGGCTTGCAGCCCCTCCAGGGGTCGCGTCGCCGCCGACCCGGCCCTCTCCGCGCTCTCCCGCGCCCTCGCCAAATCGTCCTCCAGCGCCTCGAGCCTCGCCCACGTTTCCTCGAGCGCCGCGGCCACCTGCTTCTCGACGACCGCCGGCACCTCCCGCACCGCCGCCTCGACGCGCTCGACCTTCGCGGCCGCGGCTCCCGCCCCCCGGACCTCGACCTTCAGGTCCGAGAGGTCGTCCCGCGCCCTCGCCAGGTCGCTCCGGAGGGCCTGCAGCGCCTCCTCGGCGGTCCGAAGCCTCGCCTGGCATCCCCACACCTCCTTCTCGATGCTGCTGAGACCCTGCAGGGACTTCGACGTCCCCTCCCCTGCCCTTGCCGCCTCCTCCCGGGCCTTGGCAACCTCGCCCTCGAGGGCCTTCGTCTTTGTCCACAGTTCTCCCAGGGCCCCCACCAGGGCGCCGTCAACCTCCTTCTTCACCAGGGCCGGGACCTCGCGAACCTGGCCCTCCAACCGCTCCGTCTGCTCCCGCAACCGCTCCACCTTCGCCCCCGAGGCCCCCACCTCCTTCACGACTCCCGCCTTCATCCTCTCCAACTCCTCCCCCACCTTCCCCACGGCCTTCAGCCGCTCGTCGACCCCCTCGACGCTCTTGCGGACCGCGACCTCCAGGTCCTGCAGTTTCGCCTGGAGGGTCTGGAGGTTCTCCATCCGGGCTTCGAGGTTCTTGACCCGGATCTCCCGTTCCGGGTAGGCGGAGAGATGCTGCTCGACGATGTTCCGGAGCCCCTCGAAGTCCCCCGGCTTGATGGCGGACGTCGCCTGGACCAGTTGCTTCACCGACTGGCGGTAGGCCACGAAGGTGTCCCTCTCCCCGGAGACGCGCCGGCTCAGGTCGGCGATGGCGTCGTCATACCTGGCGAGGCGGGCGCGCAGGTCCTCCGGGATGTCCCTGGATTTGCGGAGGGCATCGGCGGCCTTCCCCAGCCCTTCCACCTGGGTCGCCAGGGTGGTGACCTTCGTCCCGGTCTCGGCGAGGCTCCTCTCGAGCCGCTCCAGCCGGGTCCCGAGGTCCTCCTTCCTCCGGCTCTCCGCGATCTGGGCGTCGAGGGACTGGAGGCGCGAACGGGCCTCCTTCAGCAGGTCGGAAAAGGACGGGCTGGCCATGGGGTTCCGGCTCTCTCCGCTTTTCCGCCACGCGTTTAATCAACTTTGCTTCAGTCCTCGGCGACGGTCCCCGCCCCCTTGGCCAGGGCCCGCTCCCGCTCCTGGATGAGGTCGTCGAAGAACGCCTTCAGCTCCCGGGTGAGGGCCTCGAACTCGGCCCGGTCCACCGCCTTTTGTTCCAGGCCGGCGAGCCGCTCCTCGATTCGGGCCCAGCGCTCCTCGGCGCTCCGCCCCTCCCGGGCCAGCCCCTCGGACCGCCCCAGGAACTCCTCCATGCGCCGCGCCGCCTCCTCGCCCCGCTTCAGGGTCTCGGGGGCTCCCGAGGCGATCGCTTCCAGCCCCTTCAGCCGCTCGTTGTACCGCCCCAGAGCGTCGTTCACCGCGTCCTTCAGGGCCTCGAGTTCCATCGGGACCTGCTCGAAGGCGGCGGAGACCTTCCGGCGCGCATCCTCCAGCGACGCGAGCACCTCCTTGACGCGCCCCTCGGCCCCGGAGGCCAGGGCCGCCAGGGACTTCACGCGCTCCTCCTGGTCGGCGGCCTTGCGCTCGAAGGCCTGGACCCCCCTCTCGACCTCCGCCCGGGCCTCCTCCATCCGCCCCTTCACCCCCTCGGCCAGGGTCCGGAGGCGCTCCAATTCCTTCGGCAGGGTCGCCGCGGTCTCTTCGGCCGCTTTCCGGACGGAATCCAGCGCTGCGAGACTTGCCGCCACCTCGCTCATCCGGGCCTCGTGCTGTCGGAGGGCCGCCTGCATCTGGTCGAGTTGCTCCTGTCCGCGCCGGACCAGCCTCTCGGTCTCGGAGGCCGCAGCTTCCGCTTTGGGGCGCAGGGAAGCAGCCATCTCCCGGACCCCGTCCAGGTTCTTCTGCACCGCCGACGCCTGCCGCTGGAGCCCCTCCATGGCCGCCTCCGCCCCCCTCCGCTCCCGCGCGGTGGCCTCGGCCCGGGCGAGTAGGTCCTCCAGGCTCTTGCGGAGGGCGGCGGTCCTCTCGGCCTCCTGCCCGATGCGGGCGAGGTCCTCCTGGACGCGGGCGACGCGGGCGGGCAACTCCTCCCCCGCCAGGAGGGCCCTGAACTCCTCCCAGCGGCGGCGCTCCGCGGCCAGCAACTGCTCGCGCAACCGCTCCACCTCCAGGGGAATCTGCTCCATCCGCTCCTTGAATCCCGAAATCTGGTTCCGCAACTCCCCCACCTGGGTGCGGGCCACGAGGTCCACCTCCATGGCGAGTTGGCGCTGGCGCTCCTCCAGCCCCTGGAGCCTCCGGGAGGAGTCGGCCTCTCCCCGGACCCGGGCGAGGCGCTTCAGGTTCTCCTCGGCGAGGGTGGCGGCTCCCGCGGACCGCGGCTCCGGCATCGGGGGAAAATCGGCTTCCTGCTGTTATCAACCTTTATAATCCGGCCCTCGCTTCGCTCGGGGCGGGTTCTGCGGAGTATTCATGGCAACCTTGCAAAAACGCGCCGAGCGAGCGCAGCGAGCGAGGGCAGCGTTTTTGCGCCCGCGCCCGCCGTCGCATCGCGAGCGGGCGGGGATTTTTATTACACTGGCCAGTGGTGTTCACCCGGGCAAGGTTTATCGGGTCGAACGGGCCACGGTCCCGATGGCCGAGGAGGTCCTCCGCAATCTGGGGCTGAACGCCTACGAACTGAAGACCTACCTCGCCCTCCTCGGGGCCGGGAAGGAGAGCCTCCAGGCCTCGGAACTCTCGACCGCCTCCGGGGTCCCCATGGCCCGCATCTACGACATCATGGAGTCGCTGGAGCGCAAGGGGTTCGTCCGCATCGGCCTGGGGCGTCCCACCCTCTACCAGGCGGTCCCGCCCGAGGAGGCCCTCGAGGCCCACCGGGCGCGGCTCCGCATCGAGATGGAGCGGAGACTGGAGGAGTTCGACCACATGAGGGACGAGGCGGTCAAGGAGTTGAAGCGCCACCGCCGCGCGCGGCCCGCGGCCAAGGTGAAGGACGCCTTCTCGCTCCTCGACGAGGAGGGGCTCCGGACCTCCCTGGAGCGGCTGGCCCTCTCGGCCCGGAAGCGGCTCCTCGCCCTGAACCTGCCCCGCGAGGGGGGGGTCAAGGCGCTCCTCTCCCGGGCCTCGGCGCCGGCCAGGAGCCAGGAGCAAAAGGGGGTCGCGGGCTTCCTCGTCGCTGACGACGAGATGCTGCTCTGGGACTCCGAGGGCAGGGAGGGGCTCTGGACCAACAGCCGGACGCTGGTCTCCCTCGCAGCGTGGGCCTTCGAGGCCCGCTCCAAGTAGTCCCTACGCTTGCGAGGCCCGTATCGTGACGTTGGTGCTGTAGGTCCCCGCCTCCTGCCCCGGCGGAATCCGGAGGTAGAAGTAGGCGGGGATTGTCACGTTGGTCCCCGGGCCGGGGACGGGGCGGTTCACCCAGTCGGGGAACGGGTTGGTGAGGTTGTAGGCCGAGACCACGCTCTTGTTCGCCCCGCCCGCCGAGACGTTGGAGTAGGTCAGGTTGGTCATATTGAAGGACTCGTTGCCCCCGCTGCGGTTGAAGTCCCCGTCTCCCTTCAGGGTGATGTTGACGGGGGTGTTGGTGTTGTCGGTGATGTTCACCGCGAGGGGGAAGGCCCCGGTCGCGGGGGAGACGCCGCCCGGGGGGGTCGCAGGGAAGGAGATGTTGGAGGAGTTCAGGACCATCTCGATGAAGGTGGGGACGGTCAGGGAGAGGGAGACGTTGACCGAGGGCTGGACGCCCCCGGCGGCCAGGGTCGGCCCGGCGGCCACCGCCAGGATGACGGCAAGCAGCGCGGCGAGGACCGGGACGGGAACGCGCCCCGTGAATGGCATCCGCTCCATCAAAAAATAAAAAACGGAGAGGCCCGTTCGGGCCCCTCCGCCGGATTACCGTCCTGCGCTCAGCAGTTGACTTCGCACCGGCTGGCGCGGATGGTGAATTGCCCCCCCGTATACGAACCGGCCGTTGACAGGCTCGGCACGTGGGTCCACAGGTGCAGGTCGGTGCTGGTGTTGCTGCCGGCGGCCGGCCGGGCCCGGTCGAAGAACCCGGTCAGGTTGGCGGTGTAGGTCGCGAAGGCCACCCCCTCGGGGTGGAACGCGTAGCTCCCGGAGTCCCCGGGGCTCACGTCGTTGTCGAAGGAGACGTTGTACTGGAACACGCCGCTTGAGCGGTTGATGCCGCTGAAATTGAGCATGTTGCTCTGGTCAATGCTCATGTTGGTGTCGGGGCGGAACGTGAAGTTCACATCCACGTTGGTGTTGTCGGTGATGTTCATCCGGACGGTGAATCTCGAGCTGTTGGTCGAAGGCGAGACGGTGCCGAAGTTGATGGAAGTGGAGTTCAGGGTGATTTCGATGTAGGTCGGAACGGTGACCGACGTGGTCACCGCGGTCGTTGGCTGGGCGCCCTGGGCGTAAGCCGAGGGGGCCATCGCCAGGAGCAGGAGCGCCCCTCCGACGACTCCCGCGAGCGCCGCCGCCCACTTTCTGTCCACCATGCTGCTTTCCCTCCTCATTTGTTTTTCACCTCCATTAGATTTACACTACCCGGGAGTGGTATATCAACATATTTAAGGCTTTCGCCACCCGACTTTGCGCGCCCGCGGGTATAATACGTTTCCTACGAGGAGGGCCGCGAGGGCCGCCGCGATTTCGAACCCTGGAGAGGGCTTCGGGCTGGGGGCGTGCGGGGGGGTGGTGGCCTGGAGCGGGCTCGGCAGGGGCGCCCCCAGAGGCACGTCGGGCGAGAGGGGGCGCAGCCCCTCCCGGGAGAGGCCGACCGCCACCGTGTTCGCGTATTGGCCCGGGGGCTGGCCCTTGGGAATCTCGAGCCAGAAGTAGATCTCCGCCTCGCTCCTCCGCCCCGCGGCAATCGCCTCCCAGCCGGGGAGGAGGCTCCGGAAGTCGAGGGCGACGGGGACCCGGGGCCCCCCGGCCGACGACGAGACCCCCATCTGCGCCGACGGGAATGTGAGGCTTCCGGCGCTGAAATCGCTCCCCCGGAGGGAGAGGGTCACCGGGATGTCGGTCCCCCGTTCCAGGGAGACCCGGAGGGGGAAGCCTGCTCCGGAACTCGCGTTCTCGGATACTCCGGGGCGGATGACTCCGAACTTGATTGGGTAGTCCGACAGGCCGGCCACAATCGTCTCATTCTTGCCGCTCGCCCCGGCGGCCGACGCCGAAACCGAGAGGTCGTAGAGGAGCGCCCGCGTGAGGATGGCCATCGCCCGTCCCTCCGGGGAGAGGTGGGCCGCGGTGAGGTCCAACTGGAGGGCGCCGCCCGAGGCCCCGGGCCCCGGCTTCGCGGTCAGGGTGACTGCGGCCCGCCCGCCGGGGTCGAGCCGGAGGTTGGCCTCGACCCTGTAGCCCCCCTCTGTGAGCGTTTTCCGGGCCGGTTCGACCGAGACCTCCCACCCCGGGGGGACCCGGACCGGGGCGGCGAGCAGGTGGAGCGGGACCCGCCCCTCGTTGGAGAGGGCGACCGTCGCCGATGCGGCTCCTGCCGGCGGAGCGGCCAGGGCGGTCCCCTGCTGGGTCGAAGCGAGGAGGAACGGAGGGGAGGCTCCCGCAACCGCCAGCGGGGTGGAGAGGAAAACAAGCAGGAGGAGGCCGCGCGCCCAACCCATTCCCCATACGCAACGCGCGCCTCCTATATATCTTCGGGAATCATGGGGGGCCCCGTACCTGCGGTCGCCCGAGAACCTGGAACATAGGCCCTTTTACGCGCGGGCTCCGCCCGCGCGTAAAAGGGCGGCCCCACCCCCCGGGGCCTCCCCCCGCGCGACGGGGTCCCCGGGGGTCGGCCCCCGCGGAACCCGCCCGGAGCGAGCGCGAAGCGCGAGCGGAGGGCAGGGTTCCGCGCCATAATTTCATTGCACAATAAATTTATATACCACTTGTAAGTAGTTTAAACCCGAAGGAAGGAAGGAAGCATGGCAAGGCCAGAGTCCGCAGGAGGGAACGCCGGGTTGCCCCGGGCGGTGCGAGCGTGCGGGCTGGCCCTCGTCGCCCTCTCCGCCCTCCTCACCTACAACACGGTCTTCGCCGAGGCGCGGCTCCAGGCCCTCTCCGGCGACGCGACGGTGACAGTCCCCGAGGTCCGCTACGACGGCGCGGCGGGCGAGGAGCTCGCCCTCCCTGCCCGGTCCACCCCGGCCACAGCGAGCCCCGACCTCCTCCAGGGGACGCTGATGTCTGTCGAGGCCCTCGCCGTCGCCTCCGCCCTGGGGGTCTTCTCCCTCCTGTTCAACGAATCGGCCCGAGGCGAGCCGGGGTCGGACCGGGAGAGGCGGCTCACGCCCGGGCCCTCTCTGCGCGCCCCCCGCACGGGGGAGTCGCGGAGCCGGGCCCGGGCGGTGCCGGCGGCGGCCCCCTCCGCCGAGGGCTCACGCAGCGGGGAGTCCCTCTCAGGGAGTCAGCGCGCAGTCCCCCGCAGCCCGCGCCAGCCGCTCGTCCAGCGTCGCTACCTTCCCCCGGGCCATCTCGGCGTGGCGCAAGAGCATGGCATCCACCAGACTCAAGCCGTCGGCCGATGCGAGGGCTCGCTCCACGGCTGTCTTGGGAATGGCGAGAAGGGGGTAGGAGGCGACGACCCTGCCAGCCAGATCACGGGCGAGGCCCGGACCTCCGGTTCTGCGGGCGACGGTGTAAACTTCGGCGACCACCGGCGCGGTGACGGCGGGCTCGAACTCCTCCTCTGCCCGCCGGAGAAGGCGTGCCCCCCTCTCGTGGAGGGAGTCGGGCGGATGGAGGGCGCTCACCAGGACGCTGCTGTCCAGGAGCGCCAGGGTCATCTCCGGAGGCGGGATTTCCGAACGGACCCGGTTTCCCGGATACCCGGCTCCCAGGTCTCATCGCCGAGCCGGACGATTTCCTCCAGGGTCAGGTTGATGGCGGGCCGGTCCTTCGAGAGCGCATACTCCAGGAAGGGGCTGGGCCTCCACCTCTTTTTCCGCGGGATGACCAGCACCCCCTCCTTTGTCGTCCGGAGGGTCACCTCCACCCCCGGCTTGAGCCCGGTCGCCTCCCGGATGGCCTTGGGGAGCACGATGCGGCCGCCCCCGACCACGACCGTCTCGGACTCCACTTCAGATTCCATTGTTCAATGTGCATTGTCCAGAGGGAAAAACCTGGCGGGGGCGGCGGCGGTTGGAAAGGATGAAGGCGGAAGGATGAAGGCGAAAGGCGGAAATTCATCCTTCATCCTTCATCCTTTCGCCTTTTTCATCGCCGCCGCCCTCTTGTTCAGGGGGCTCGCACCACAGACGGGGGCCAAAGCGCGAGAACAAAAGACCACGCGAAAGAGATTTAAGACTCATCCGGAGAGAGACTACGAATGGCGACTTCACTCTCCGGCAGTCTGGTCCGAAGGCTTGAAGAGATTCAGGAAGAAATCGGCGATATCCGGGAGGAACTGGAGATGGCCGGGGACGAGGAGCTTCTGCGCGCCCTCGCCCGGAGCCGGAAGGCCTTCCGGGAAGGCAAACATCGAACTTTCGAGGAGATTCTCAAACTGCACAAGGAACTTCGGAAGTGAAGAAATACCGGCTCCTCTTCTCTCCGGATTACGAAATCGAAGGGGACACGGTCAGAATCCACATCCTGGAGCACCGCAAGAGGGCATACCGGTAGCCCGGGCGGGGGGGACCCTGCCATGAGCAGGCTCCCGTCGTGGGCGGCGCTTCTCGCAGCAGCCCTCACGCTCGTCGCCATGGCGAGTCCTGCCCTGGCCATCACCGCCGCCTTCAACCAGTCGGGGCAGCCCGTGATCGAGGTGGGGCGTTTCATCTCCGGTGTTCCGGAAAATATGAACGCGAGCGGGGAGGGGCTGACCTACAACGTGAGCGAGGTGGACGAGACCCCGGCCACCAATACGGTCCGGTTCAACGTCGGCCACATCCCCGCCTCCTTCACCGGCACCACCGCCCAGTCCATCAACTTCAACGTGACGCTCCCCGAGGCCAGCCCCCGGGTCCAGAACGCCTTCTTCGTCGTCCGGTTCGTCCGGACCGCCACGGCGGGGACACTCACCTACTCCCTCAACGGCTCGACGGTGACCAACGGCGCCGTGACCATGCCCGCCCGGGCCGGTACCCACACGGTCTTCCTGAACGCCACGTCGGCGGCCGCGAGCCTCCTCGACATCAACGACAACACGAGGCGCGACTACGTCTTCTCGGTGGTGGACAGCGCGGCCTCCACCATCACCGGCCTGAACGTCGAGCTCGTCCTGACCTACGCCTACGACGCCCCCAACACCACCCGGAGGCTCCGGACGGCGGAGTTCCTCGCGGGCAACTCCCCGACCGGCCTCGCCGGGGCCGGGACCTGGTCCTCGCCCTTCAACGTGACGCTGGACGGCCAGAGTCCGTCGGTGAAAAGCGCCTTCTTCGAGGTCTCCTTCCAGGACGACCTCGGAAACGGGGGGGCCAACTCGGTCACCGTCAACCTGAACGGGAGCGCCACATCCGCCGCCATCACCGCCACCTCTGTCCTGGCCGGGCGCAACTACGTGGTCCACACGAACGCCTCCTCAGGGGCCGCGAGCCTCCTCGACATCAACGACAACATCAGGCGCGACTACGTCTTCGACCTCACCACGACGGCGGCCACGGGGGCGATGTCGGCCAAGGCCGTCATCACCTACGAATACGACGCGCCCGAGGCCTCTTCGACCGTGCGAAATGTGGTCGGCCACATCCCCGCCTCCTTCACCGGCACCACCGCCCAGTCCATCAACTTCAACGTGACGCTCCCCGAGGCCAGCCCCCGGGTCCGGAACGCCTTCTTCGTCGTCCGGTTCGTCCGGACCGCCACGGCGGGGACACTCACCTACTCCCTCAACGGCTCGACGGTGACCAACGGCGCCGTGACCATGCCCGGCCGGGCCGGGACCCACACGGTCTTCCTGAACGCCACGTCGGCGGCCGCGAGCCTCCTCGACATCAACGACAACACGAGGCGCGACTACGTCTTCTCGGTGGTGGACAGCGCGGCCTCCACCATCACCGGCCTGAACGTCGAGCTCGTCCTGACCTACGCCTACGACGCCCCCAACACCACCCGGAGGCTCCGGACGGCGGAGTTCCTCGCGGGCAACTCCCCGACCGGCCTCGCCGGGGCCGGGACCTGGTCCTCGCCCTTCAACGTGACGCTGGACGGCCAGAGTCCGTCGGTGAAAAGCGCCTTCTTCGAGGTCTCCTTCCAGGACGACCTCGGAAACGGGGGGGCCAACTCGGTCACCGTCAACCTGAACGGGAGCGCCACATCCGCCGCCATCACCGCCACCTCTGTCCTGGCCGGGCGCAACTACGTGGTCCACACGAACGCCTCCTCAGGGGCCGCGAGCCTCCTCGACATCAACGACAACATCAGGCGCGACTACGTCTTCGACCTCACCACGACGGCGGCCACGGGGGCGATGTCGGCGTTGACCGTGGTCGCCTACGAGCACGACTCCGTCTACCGGATGGTGGTCCGCCACAACTCCACCAACGTGACCCCCGGCCTGCCCCCGGGCGCTTCCATCGAGGCCGTGAACGCCACGGTCAACGTGAGCGCGAGCGCCGCGGACTCCGTGAGCCTTTTCCTCCTGAACCACAGCAACTCCACATACGTTCTCTGCGCCACGGTCTCCCTCTCCCCCGGCACCTTCACCGGGGTGAGCTGCTACATCGCTTCCGGGCCAGGGGCCCCGGCCTCCGACTTCATCTCCCCCACCGGCAACATCACCTTGAGGGTCAACACGACCGCCGACGCCGACAACGCAACGATTGCGACCGATTTCATCCAGTTCATCGTCACTTTCCCGGACACCTCGCCCCCGCAGTGGGCCTCCAACCTCTCCGCGAACCGCACCGTCGTCCACAAGAACGAGTCGATCGAGTTCCGCGTTTTCTGGACCGACAACTTGAACCTCGACAACACGACCCTGGAGTGGAACGCGACCGCCTCGGGGGCCGACACCAACGTCTCCCGCAACGAGACCATCTCCTCCACCCAGAACTGGTCCAATTTCACCAACGGGAGCCTCTCCGACTTCCGGGACATCCAGCCGGGCTACAAGCGGTGGCGGCAGTTCGCCAACGACACCACCGGGAACGCGAACAACACGACGTTCCAGGAGTTTCAGCTCTGGGGCTGGGCCAACAACACCAACACCACGCCGGAAGCAAACGTCATCCAGGGGGCCACCGTCACCCTCACCTGCCGGGTCCGGGACCATCACAACGACAGCGCCATCGTCGGCTACAACGTCTCCTTCTACCGCGACACGGGCCTGACGGTCTTCCTCGGCTCGAACACCACCAATTCGACCGGCGTCGCCCAGTTCGACTGGAACACGGCGGGGGCCCCCGGCGGCTACAACTTCCCGACCTGCCTCCTCGAAACGGCCAACACCACTCTCTACTACAACGCCTCCGAGCAGGACCGGGGCAACACGAGCGTCTTCATCCGGATTCCCCCGGACGCCACCCCCATCGACCCTCCGGTCTCCCCGAACCCGGTTAACAGCCCGGGCCAGACGAGGTCCTTCTCCATCTCCATCGACCAGACGGTCAGCGTCAACTGGACCATCAACGGGACCCCGGTGAGCCCGGCGCCCGACTGCACCTCCGGCTGCACCTCCTCCTCTTGGACCAACACATCCGCCTCCAGCGGCACGTGGAACATCACCGCCTTCGTCTCGAACTCCAACGGCACCGACGCCGTGACCTGGACCTGGGTCGTGAACGCCTCGCCCAGCATCATTGCCTCCTCGCCCGCCACGGATCCGCCCCCCACCAACTCCCCCGGCCAGGGCCGGACCTTCTCCGTCTCCATCGACCAGACAGTGAGCGTCAACTGGACCATCAACGGGACCCCGGTGAGCCCGGCGCCGAGCTGCACCTCCTCCTGCACCTCCTCGAGCTGGTCGAACACGTCGGCCTCCCCGGGAACCTGGAACATCACCGCCTTCGTCAGCAACATCAACGGCACCGACCGGCGCCAGTGGAACTGGACCGTCTTCTTCGCCCCCAACATCACCCAGTGCACGCCGGGTGGCTCCCCGTGCCCTTTCAACTTCTCTTTTTCCACTTCGCCGGTGGCCACGAACTTCGGCGTGACCGCGGACCAGGCGGTGAACGCCACCTGGAGCATCAACGGGACCATCGTCCAGAACAACACCACCAGCCCCGCCACCATCCACAACTACACCAACACCACGCCGGTGGCCGGGACATGGAACGTCACTGTCCTCGTCAACAACTCCAACGGGACCGATAACCACACCTGGCTCTGGACCGTCTTCGGAGCCCCGGCCCTCACCGACTCCCAGCCCCCCGCGCCGGTCAGCGACGCCGCGAACGCGAGCCGCTCCTTCAACCTCACCGCGTCGCAGACCGTGGACGTCAACTGGTATCTGAACGGGACCTTCCTGTTCACCAACTCCAGCGTCCCCTCCGGGGCCCGGGCCTACTACAACAACACCTCCGCCTCCAGCGGAGTGTGGAACCTCTCGGCCTACGTCAACAACAGCAACGGTTCGGTCCAGCAGGACTGGGCGTGGACCGTCGCCCCCGACGTGAACTTCACCGACCCTGCGTCGCCGGTCGAGGACATCGCCAACGCCACCCGCATCTTCACCGCCTACGCGAGCCAGGTCGTGACTTTCCGGTTCCTCATCGACGGGACCGAAGTCCAGAGCAACGCCTCGGCGACCGCAGCGACCTACACCAACACCAGCGCCGCCGCCGGGACCTGGAACGTCACGGTGGCCGTGAACAACTCCAACGGGACCGACCAGCACTCCTGGTCGTGGCAGGTCTCCGCGGCGCCGGTCCTGCGGTTCATCCGCGAGCAGTCGAACGGGACCGCCGCCAACCGGGTGATGACGGTGGACCTCTACCTGGTCAATCCCTCGACGTCGGCCGCCAACGCGACCGGCGTCACCATCCGGGAGTTCATCAACTCCGCCTGGACCGTGATGGACTGCGGCGGCTGCGCCTTCAACAACTCCACTTTCCTCAACTGGAGCGTCGGCAACGTCTCGGTCGACTCCTACGCGCGGGTCACCTACACCGTCCGCGCGCCCTCGGTCACCGGGTTCTACAACTTCTCCAGCAACGCCACTTTCCTCACAGAGGGGCTCCCTGGTTCGATCGAGGCGGAGACCGACCCCTGGAATGTCACCGTCCAGTCGCCACGGGCGATGTTCGAGTTCGAACTCGACCTGAACCGGGCCGACTCCGACATCAACCGGACCCTGAGCAACTCCTCCAACCAGTCGGCGACCTGGACCGCCACCAACATCGGCGACTCCTCCATCCCCGACGGCGAGAACCTGACCCTCCGCCTGGAATACAACGGGTCCCTGGTCACCCTCGCGGACCCCACCTGCGCCCTGTGCGTATCGGCCTGCTCCATCCTCGCCCTCGCGGGCCCCGACCGGGCCCTGGAGTGCACGGTCTCCAACTCCTCGACCGCGCCCGGGACAGTCATCCGGGTGAACTTCACCATCAACGCCTCCACGAGCACGGCCGACTTGGTGGTGACCAGCAACGCCACCTACGACCCGCCGGTCCTGCCCTTCGGGACCTACGTCCCGCCGCCCGAGACGCTCCCGGGGCCGCCGCCGGCGGACATCTTCGATTACGTCAAGCCCTCTCCGGCGCCCCCGGAGCCGGAGGAGACTCCCGCTCCTGAGCCCGAGTCCCCGGTCCCCGGACCCCTCGATGCGCTGTGGGGCTGGCTCTCTGGCTTCTTTGGAGGCGGACGATGACACCGGTCCAATCGTCCTTCACTCTCCTGTCGTCGAAACCTAACCTCGGGAGGACAGGGTCCGGCGACGGGCACCGCCTGCGCGCGAAGGGTCGGCGCTGGCGCAAAACCGACATCGGCTGAGGAAAAAATGGCAGGCCACGACCCTCCGGATAGCGGAGGCTATCGAACGAGCCCCAGCAGGGGGACCCGGGGCCCGGCAGCGCCGGGTCGCCGGACGTTGAGCGGAGCCTCTCCGCGCCCGCTCGCGATGCGACGGCGGACGCGGGCGCAAAACGCTGCCCTCGCTCGCTGCTCTCGCTCGGGCGCGATTTTGCGAAATTGCCAATCACCCCGAATAGCGACTCCGCAAAACTTGACCCGAGCGAAGCGAGGGTCCAAGTTTTGCGCTCCTGCCAAAGAGAGGAGAGGAGGGTGGCCCCTCCCGATTGTTTTGGCCCTCCTCCTCTCCTCTCTCCTCAGCCTCTGTCTCCGGGGGGAGGGGGCTCCGCCCCCTCCCCCCGTTCACAGGCACACCCCCCTCCCCCGACGCCGGGCATTGTTGCTCGGGGCACTTTTGGTCCTCTCCATGGCCTCGGTGGCCCTGGCCGACCCGGCCAACGGGACCTGGACGACCAACCTGGAGCGCCACTACGTGGCCGTCAAGCCCGTGGCGCCGCCGCCGGCCTTCCTCGAGGTGACCATCGAGCAGGCGCCGGCCAATGCGACCCGGAACGCGACTCTCGACCTGAACGCCTCGGTGCGCAACATCGGCTCCCAGAACGCCACCAGCGCGTGGCTGAACTGGACCCTCCCCGCGAACTGGACGGTGGTCTCGGGGAGCCTGAACGTCTCCATCGGGACCCTCGGGGTCCAGTCCCGCGCCGTCAACAACCTCACCGTCCGCATCGAATTGAACGCCACCCCGGGCGCCCGGACGGTGGCCGCTGAGGGGCGGAGCGACCAGAGCGCCCGGAGCGCCGAGGGCACGGTGAACCTCTCGGCCCAGCCCGCGCTCGCCTTCGAGGCCAACCGCACCGAAGCGGTCCGGGGCGATTTCATCCGGGCCACCGGCAATCTCACCTACGACAACGGAACCGCCCTCTCCGGCCAGAACCTCACGTTCATCAACGCTTCCACCGCCTTCGCGAGCAACACCACGAATGCCAGCGGCTTCGCCGACGGAGAGTGGAACACCTCGGGGGCGGAACTCGGAACATGGACCCTGAACGTCACCTACGCGGGCAACTCCTCCCTCCACACGCTGGCCGCAAGCAACAACTCCGTCGCCGTGACCCTCCGCGGCAACACCTCCGTGGCTGAGGTCGAACTCAACAACACGGCGCCGGTCCAGGGCCAGGCGGTCCGACTCGACGCACGCCTGCTCCATGACAATGGGACGGCCCTCTCAGGGCAAACCGTGGCCTTCGACTTCAACGGGACCTCCATCGGGAGCAACGCGACGAACTCCACCGGCTGGGCGACGGCGGTGTGGGACACCACCGCGGTCCCGGCGGGGAACTACGTCATCAACGCCTCCTTCCCAGGCAACGGCTCCCGGTTCCTGCTCGCCTCCTCGAACAACTCGCGCACAGCCACGGTCTCCGCTGCGGGCCAGCCGGTCCTGAGCGTGACCATCCCGGCATCCGGAAACGTCACCCGGAACCAGATCGGGTTCGCGTTCAACTCCACGGTCGAGAACATCGGCGGCGCCAACGCCACCAACACCTCGCTGAACTGGAGCCTACCCGCCAACTGGACCAACGCCACGGGCTCGCTCAACGTCTCCGTCGGGGACCTGGCCCCGAGCAGCCGGGCCCACAACAACCTCACCGTGAGCGTGGACGTCAACGCGAGCCTCGGCCCGCAGGAGGTCCGCTCCTACGGGAACAGCACCGAGACCACCGACAACGAGAGCGCGACGGTCACAGTCTTCGCCGAAACCTCCATGGCCCGCGTCGAGCCCAACTCCACCGACGTCAACGCCGGTGCCATCGTCCGCATCGAGGCCCGCCTCCTCTACGACAACGGGACGGCCCTGGCGGGCCAGCGGGTGAACTTCACCAACAACTCCGTAGCCATCGGGAACAACAGCACCAACACCACGGGGTGGGCGGTCGTGGAATGGAGCACGGCCGGGACCTCGGGGACCCAGGCCCTCAACGCCAGTTTCGCCGGCAACGGCTCGCTCTATGTCCTCGCCTCCTTCAACAACTCCCGGACGGTCCTGGTCCGGACGGCGCCGGCCATCGCCTCGTTCCAGAACAACAAGACCAACGACACCTCGGCGAACATCACGGTCAACGAGTCCGAGGCCGTGCGGTTCAACGCCACCGCCAACCAGCCGGTGACCCTCTGGCGCTGGTTCGTGAACGGGACGAATCAATCCCAGAACTTCGACAACATCACCCTCTACTGGCCGGTGAACACCACGCAGGGGATTCCGAACGCCGTCACGGTCAACGCCACCAACGAGAACGGGACGAGCCAGACGGTTCAGTGGAACGTCACGGTCAACGACGTGACCCCCCCCTCTGCGGTCCAGAACCTGGCCAACGGAACGGTGACCCACCAGTCGGTGCCGCTCTCCTGGGGTGCCAACCCCGAGGCCGACGTGGCGGGCTACTCGATCTACCGGAACGGCACGTTCCTCGTCAACGTGACCGCAACCACCTACACCGCCACCGGTCTCTCCCCGGGGACCGATTACCAGTTCAACGTCTCCGCCTTTGATGACAACTTCCTGTCGGGCCCCAACGCCTCCCTCACGGTGAGGACGAAAATCCTCATCACCAACGTCGAGCGCCACTATATCCGCATCCGGCCGGTCGCGGCTCCGGCGCCGGTCCTTGACGCAAACATCCTCCAGTCACCCAACGTGACTCGCGGCTCCTCGGCCGACTTCAATTCGAGCGTCCGGAACAACGGCAACGACCTCGCCGTCAACACCTGGCTGAACTGGACCCTGCCCTCGGGCTGGACCAACGCGTCGGGCCCGCTCAACACCACTCTGGGGACCCTCGGCATCGGCGACGCCGGTTTCAACAACATCACCGCGAGCGTCGGCCTCGGAGCGGCCTTGGGCCCCCAGTCGGTCCAGGCCCGGGGCCGGTGCGACGCCCCCTCCTGCGACAACACCGAGGGCCGGACCGTCCATGTCTTTGCCCCCACGGCCGTGGAGCGGTTGGAGGCCAACGCAACCGGCGTGGACCGGCTCTCCGGCGTCCTCGTGGAGGCCCGTCTCGTCTACGACAACGGAACGGGGGTCGCCGGGGCCGTCGTCCAGTTCTTCAACAACTCGACCTCCATCGGCAACAACACCACGAACTCGACCGGATGGGCCGGCCTCCTCTGGAACACTTCGACCGTTCTCGGGGACTACACCCTCAACGCTAGCCACGCCGCCAACAGCACCGCCCTCTTCACCCTCGCCTCGTTCAACAACTCCCGGAACGTCACGGTCTTCGTGAACACCTCCGTCGAGGAAACGGCCAACGCCACCGAGGTGGTCCGGGGCGCCGCCGTCTTCATCGAAGGCCTCCTCCTCTACGACAACGGGAGCGCGTTCGGGGGACAGAACGTCACCTTCGCCAACAACTCTTCGACCATCGCGACAGCGACCACCAACGCGACTGGTTACGCCAACGCCACTTGGAGCACCACGACCGCCCCGCCCGGCATCTACACCCTGAACACCAGTTACGGCGGCAACTCCAGCAGTTTCATCAAGGCCTCTCACAACAACTCCCGCACCGTCACCGTCCGCGCCAGCACCTCGGTCGCCGAGGTCCTCCTCAACGCCACCTCGGTCCTCCGCAACGACTCGGTGCTCGTCGAGGCCCGCCTCCTCTACGACAACTCCTCG
>JAWCQZ010000003.1:0-31207 GCA_038869515.1 Halobacteria archaeon | reverse complement strand
CCTCGTCTACGACAACGGGACGGGGGTCGCGGACCAGACCCTCGCCTTCTTCAACAACTCGACCTCTTTCGGGGCCAACGCCACCAACGGGACCGGATTCACGTCCCGGGCGTGGGACACCACGGGGGCAGAGCCGGGGACCTACACGTTGAACGTCACCTACTCCGGGAACGGTTCGCTGGGGCTCACCGCCGCGTTCAACAACTCCCGCACCGTCACCGTCCGCGCCAGCACCTCGGTCGCCGAGGTCCTCCTCAACGCCACCTCGGTCCTCCGCAACGACTCGGTGCTCGTCGAGGCCCGCCTCCTCTACGACAACTCCTCGCCGGTCCCCGGCCAGAGCCTCTCCTTCCTCAACGACTCCACGACCATCGGGACCAACACCACGAACGCCACCGGGTGGGCGAGCATCGCCTGGAACACGGCGGGGGCCCTCGGGAACTACACGGTCAACGTCACCTACTCCGCGAACGCGTCGCTCTTCACCCTCGCCTCGTTCAACGACTCCCGCACCGCGACGGTCCGCGCCAACACCTCGGTCCCGGAGGTCAACCTCAACAGCACCGCGCCGACCCAGGGCGAAACCGTCCGATTCACCGCCCGCCTCCTCTACGACAACGGGACGCCCGTGGCGGACCAGACGGTCGAGTTCCGCCGGAACGCGGCCCTCATGGGCTCGAACCTCACCAACGCGACCGGCTGGGCGCTCCTCGACTTCGACACCTCCTCCACTCCGGCGGGCTCCTACACCGTCAACGCCACCTACGGTGGCAACGGCTCCCTCTCGGCGGCCGGCTCCTACAACAATTCGCGGACCTTCACGGTCAGCGTCCCCACCGCCGTGAACCTGCTCGCGACCATCCTCAACTCGACCAACGTCACGAGGGATGAGACCGGATTCGCCTTCAACGCCTCCCTCCAGAACATCGGCGGCGACACCGCCAACAACACCTGGCGCAACTGGACGCTCCCGGCCAACTGGACCAACGCGAGCGGGAACCTGACCCTGTTCAATGCGACGCTGGCCCCGAACGAGACTCTCCACAACAACCTCACGGTCCAGGTCAACCTGAGCGCCGAGGTCGGGCTCTTCCTCGTCGTGTTCAACGGGAGTTCCACCGAGGACTCCGACGAGAAGAGCGTCATGATCCGTGTCGACGCCCGGACCAGCGTTTCGGAGGTGTTCCTGAACCGGACCTCCCTGCTGCAGGGCGAGTTCCTCCGGGTGACCGCCCGCCTCCTCTACGACAACGCGACGGCCCTGGCGGGGCAGACCCTGGAGTTCCGGAACAACTCAAGCCTCCTCGGCGCCAACACGACGAACGCGACCGGATGGGCCTCCTTCGACTGGAACACCTCCGACGCTCCGGCCGCGGACTACTCGATCAACGTCTCGTTCGCCGGAAACGGGACGCTCTTCGTCCTGGACTCCAGCAACAACACGACCTCGGTCCGGGTCGTCAACGAGAAGCCCTCGGGCTCCCAGCCCCAAATCAACGCCACCCCGCCCGTCACCGTCGGCACGGACCTCCTCCACAGCGTCAACTGGAGCGACGACACCGGCCTCTCGGGCTACATCTTCTCCTGGAACGCGACCGGCGCGGCCTGCGACGGAGGGTTCCAGAACGACTCGCTCGTCACTTTCGGCGGTTCCCCGCTCCAGGCCTGGAGCAACGTCTCGCGCAACATCCCGGCGGCCTGCAGCGGCAAGACCGTCGGGTGGAGGGTCTACGCCAACGACACGGCGAACAACACCAACGCCGCCCCGCTCCAGGCCTACGCGGTCGCGGCGAGCCCGAACATCACCGCATTCGCGCCTGCGACCCCGGTCCAGGAGAGCGCCCAGGAAGCCCGAACCTTCAACATCACCGTGGACCAGGTCGTGAACGCCACCTGGACTCTCAACGGGACCGCGATTCAGACCAACACCAGCGAGACCTCCATCACCTACCGCAACGCCTCGGCCGCCGTGGGGACGTGGAACTTGTCGGTGACCGTCACCAACGCCAACGGGACCGACCTCCAGACCTGGATTTGGACGGTCTACCCCCGGCCGGTCCTCTCCCTGGGGAACGTGACGAACATCACCGTGGACTGGGGCCGCGCATTCATGCTCAACCACTCCGTGGCGGTCGCGGCCAACGCCACTGCTTCCGTCCTCGACGTGAACTACTCCGCCCTCGGCTTCCAGAACGCATCCTTCGCGGCCCCGGTGGCCTCGGGCGCCACCGTCTGGGCGAACCAGACCGCCACCCTGAACTCCACCGGGAACACCACGGTGAACGTCACCGCGCGGGCGGCCGGGGCGACCAACGATTCGCGCGTCTTCTTTGCCAATGTGACGGTGCGTGATCTCAACGCCTCGATGCTGAGCCCGGCCAACCAGAGTGCGGCGGTCTTCGAGAACTACACCATCAACACCTCGGCGGTGGACGAATACGGGGAGGAGTTCCGCGGGACCGCCGAGTTGCTGGAGGAGGGCGTGGTCATCCAGAACAACACGAGCGTGGTCCGCTTCGCCAACTTCAGCCTCAACAAATCCTCCCCCGGGGCCTGGAACTACTCCGTCCGCTTCACGAACGCCTCGTTCTACGCCAGCGCCACCACGAACAACACCACGGTGACCGTCTCCAAATTCTTCGTCACCAACATCGAGCGCCACTTGGTGCGGATCCGGAACCCGGTTTTCATCGAGATTCTCCTCTCGGGGCCCGCGGTGGAGTTCGGGACGCTGAACCCGGGGACGGTCAACGCCTCCTCCCAGTCGCCGCTGACGGTGAACGTGACCCCCAACACCAACGTCAAGACGAACATCACTATCAACGGGACCAACCTCTCCGGATCTCCGGGCGTCATCGCGCGGGCCAACATCTACGTCTGCAACTCCAACTGCCCTGAGGCCAACCGGACGGTCCTGCCCGAGGCCCTCGGGACCCCACTCTACTCCGATTGGGTCCAGATTCCGGTGCCGGGGAGCCAGAACCAGACCCGCCCCATCTACTTCTGGCTCAGCGTGCCCCCCGCCCAGGGGGCTGACACCTACGGCGGCAACGTCTACGTGAGGGCCACCCCGGCCGATTGAGAGGGTAGTATTTCAGCCCCTCCGGGCAACGGGGGAGATGGTCCTCGGCCTGGACCTGGAGGCCCTCCTCACCGCAATCGCGTCCGCCTCCATCGGGAGCACCCTCTTTTCGACCTGGAGGAACCGCCAGACCGTCGAGGATATGAGGGCCCTCCTGGTCGAGATGCGGGCCAAGGAGATCGAGAAGATAAAGGTCGCCGTGGCGCCGCCGGGGGGCTTCATCCCCCCCGCCCCGGCGCGCCGGGGCTTCGCCCGCGAACCGCCCCCCCGCCGCCTCCCCCCGGTTGTCGGCCCCCCGCCCCGCGTCGCCCGGCCCCCGGCCCGGGAGCCCGCCTACGAGGAGCCTCCCCCGCCGCCGCACCCCATCCCCGAGCCGGAGGTCCAGAGGCCCGCCGCCCCCGCCCGCCGCGTCATCCAGGAGGAGGAGACCATCCGCCGGCGCCGCATCGAGGAGTCGGGCACCGGGGAGGAGGCCCCCCGGGAGCCCGAGCCGCCAGTCCGCGAGGTGGTGGACCTGGAGCGCGAGCGCCCCCGCGAGGCGACGACACGGGAGCAGGCGACGGTCCTGGAGCCGCCCCGCGCGGGCCGGGAGCCCCGGGGCGACAAGCCCCCCAGGGCCCGCGCCCCGCTTCCCCCGCCGCCTCCGGCCCCCCTTCCCGCCCGGACCGGCCGGCCCGCCCCTCCGTCGCCCCCTCCGCCCCCCGTCCACGTCCCCCGCGACGAGAACGCGCGGCAGCGCCTCCTCACCTCCCGGAGGGGGCTGGCCGAAATCCTCGAAGAGCAGGTGAAGAAGGGGACCATCTCCCGCCAGACGCGGGACTACCTCGCCTCCAAGGCCCCTCTCCCCCCTTCCCCCGCGCGCCCCCCGGAGGCCGCGCATCGGGTCAAAGCCCTCGTCGCCGCCCTGGAGGCGCAGCGCGCCGCCGGGGCGATATCGGAGGAGACGTTCCGAAAGGCCCGGGCGAAACTCGAAGGGCAATTGCCGCCGTAGGGGACTACCGCAGCCGCCTCCGCATCTCCTTCAACTGGAACAGCGTCTCCCGCTTCCGCGAGGTCCGGAACCTCCCCCGCAGCCAGAGGAACCCCATGGAAGCCAGCACGGCGACCACCGCAATCGCCACGGGCCCCGCGTCCTGGGAGACGGTGACCGCGAAGGAGCGCTCCAGGGAGTGCTCCCCCGCCTTGAGGCGAAGAGTCCCGACGGCGCTCCCGGAGGAGAAGAGGGGCGGGGCGGCGGAGAGGGTGAGGTTGGCCGAGCCCCCGGGGACGAGGGCGGCGCGCTGCGGCTCCCGAACGGACCAGCCGTGGGGCATGGCCAGAACGGCCTCGACGACGAACGGCTCCGGGAGCAGATTCCGGACCTCGGCCCGGACCTCCCCGGGGCGGCCCGAGACCATCGCGTCGGCCTCAAGTCGGAGCAGTTGAAGCGCGGCGGCCCCGGCCCCTGTCCGGGGGACGACGTTGACCTGCCGGACCGGCCATGCCGGGAGCCCGGCAGGCAGCGCCCGGTCCACCCGGTAGGACAGCACCCTCTCCTCCCCGGCCAGGACGTCCTCGAGAAGCCACCGGAGGAGGGCGGGGCTCTCGTTGAGAAACTCGGGGGGCGAGCCGGAGAACCCGAGGTCCGCCGAGGTGGGCGCGAGGGAGGGCTCCACCGCCTCCAGCACGCCGAGGCGCGGGGTGGAGTGGTTTCCGTTGGCGACCCGCAGGGAGACCTCCGTGGAGTTGCCGCGCTGCGCCACCGAGCGCAGGACGACCGGGAGTTTGGTCGGGGAGGCTTTCACCACGACCGGCAGGGTCAGACTGTCCGGCCCGACCGAGAGGGTGAGCGTCGTCCTTCCTGTGGGCGCATCCTCCGGGGCCTGGAGGGCCAGGGTGAGCGCCGCGGGTCGGGCCGCCTCCGCACCCACCTCCCGCGGCGACACTGCCGCCCACCGGGCCGCCGGGCCTCCGAGTTCTGCCGTCAGGCTCCCCGGGGGCGATGCGACCACCAGATCGAGCACCGTCCCGTCTCCGGGCGACAACTCCACCCACCGGGGCCACAGGGAGAATCCCGCCGATGCGCGCCCCTCGGGGGCGGAGGCGCACTCCCGGACCTCGAAGCGGGCCTCCCCTCCCGGCGGAGAGGTGCGGGCGGTCCACGACCCGGCTCCGGTCGGGACCCAGGAGGCGACCAGGGCTGCGGGCCCCCCCATCTCGCCGAAGTCGAGCCGCCATGCCCCCCCCGCCCGGGAGAGGAACTCCACGGCCAGCCGGTGGGGCTCCCTCTCCGCGGCCGAGACTCCGGCGGCGACCTCCACCGCCTCGCCGGCGCACGGGGAGGCCGGGGAGACCCCGAAGAGCGAGACTCCGGCCCCCTGGGCCGGGAAGAGCAGGAGGAGAACGCACAGGGCGCCGTTGAGGCGGAGCATCATGGTGTGGAGGTTGGAGCCCGGCGGTTTATATCCCATCAGGAGGTTCTCGGTGACTCGCGGGCCGGTCGCCCCCGCCCCGCGAGATTTAAATAAGATTACGCAACATCACTCCTGATGAAAGGGGTCTCGGGGCTGATATTGGCCATCCTCCTTCTTACCACGGTCCTCGCCGCGACGGCCGGGGTCGCCCTGGCGGATGGCGACGACCGGAAGGCGGGCAAGGTCCACTCCGGCAAGCGCCTCGCCAAGGCGGAGCCCCTGGAGTATGAAATCGTCTACACGCAGTCCCGGGGCATCCTTACCATCGGGCCCGGGGGCTGCACCTATTTCTTCCCCGCGTGGAACTGGTACTGGAGCCCGCCCTGCAGTTACGGCCCCTCCTACTACCGGGACTACATGGTCTATTTCATCAACGACTGGATGCACTACGAGGTCCACTTGAAGAACAACGGGAAGAAGACGCTGAAGAACCTCGTCGTCTCCGCGACCCAGGAGTACCACGAGGACGTCTGCTACTGGACCGGCGTATGCGTCAAGAAGGGCGACGACATGCCCGGAGCCCCGACCCGGACCTGGACCCTCGCCGAACTGAAGCCCGGGGAGGTGGCCGTCCTCACGGGTTCCTACTACGCCCCCTCGGACACCCTGCCGGGCCTCGACCAGACCCATCTCACCATCACCTCGCAAAAGAACGGGAAGGCCCTCGGGCACGACCGGGACGGCAACGGGGACGACGACCACCGCAACGGTCGCGGGAACGGCCACAACCGCCAGATTGTTCTGGTGGACGACCCCGAAGCGGGGGTCTACTGCCCCCCCGAGCCGGTGACCGCCCCGGCGTAGCCGCCCCCCGTCGCACCTTGCGGTGCTCCTCGCCCCGCCCTTCGGGCAGGGCGATTCGCAAACCTTTAACACGCAGATACCACTGACTCGTAGTGTATGCAGCCACAGGGCGCGCTCCTCCTGCTCCTGCTCCTCCTCGGAACCCCCGCCGCGGCCCAGGAGGTCGCCCAGTCTCTCCCCCTCTCCGCCCCGGTGCCCCTCGCCTGCTTCATCGAGATCGGGAGCCCGAACGCCACGCCCGCGAACGCCACCCGCTGCTCCACGGTGGAGTTCGCCTTCCCCCTGAACAACAGCCAGGGCAACGTGCCCTACACCGCATTCCCGTTCGTCCGCGTTTTTGATTCCGGCGGCAACTTCCTCCAGAACGTCACCGGGACCTCCTTGAACGTGTCGAAGGCGGGCTCGGCCTCGGTCTCCCTCACCTGGAATGCCTGGACCAACCCCAACGGCACCTACACTGCGAGCGCCTACGCCAACGCCACGGCGGCGGCCTCCTGCTCCCCGGCGGGACCGCGAAGCGTCTCGTTCAGCATCAGCGGCTCCTCCTGCCCGCCGCCGCCCGCCAACGTGACACAAGAGGAAAAAGTAACGCTGCCCCCGGCCGGGGCGGGCCAGACGGTCAACGCGACGGTGTCGAACACCTCGGTCGGGAAAATCGCCATCACGGCAGCCCAGAGCATCTTCGACTCGATCATCGTGGAGATTCGGGAGTTCACGAGCCAACCCAGCGGAACCTTGGGGGCTCCCCCGGGCCACTCTTTCGCCTACTTCTCCGTCGATTTCCCGCCGGGCTTCAACCAGGGCGCGGTGGCGAACGTGACTTTGACGGTCAAGGTGCTGCGGACGGCGGTCGTGGCCGCCGGAATCGATGCCTCCACCTTGAGGGTTTACCGCTATGTCTCCAACATCTGGGACCCCCTCCCGACGGTGATGGATTCCCAGGACGCGAACTTTTTCTACCTGAAAGCGGTGAGCCCCGGCCTGTCCTTCTTCTCAATCTCCGGAACGCAGCCGGGAGCGCCTCCGCCTCCGGCCCCCGGGGCGGCCGCAGCGGGCGGGGGGGCAGCGGCGGCTCCCTCCGTCCCCGCCATCCCCCCGCCGGAGGAGTTCTTCCTCCGCTTCCGCTCATCGGCCGTCCTCATCGAGACCCGCCCGGGCGCGGATGTCACCACTCCAATTCTTGTGGAGAATCCCGGGAGCGTCCCCCTCACCCTCTCGGTCCGGGCGGAAGGCCCCTCCTGGAACTTCCGGAGCGAGCCCCCTCTCCTCCGTCTCGACCCCGGCGCCCGCGCCCCCCTGGCCCTCTCCTTCCGGGTCCCGGAGGATGCGCCACCCGGGGACCACCGGGTCCTCGTCCGCTTCCGTGGAGATGTGGCCGAAACGACGTTCCTCTTCGTCCGCGTCCGGCCTTTCGACCCGGGCCGCGCCGGCGTCTTCCGGGAGGTCTCCCTCGACAAGGACGCGGGGGTCACCCGCATCTCCCTGCAGGTGCGGAACGGCGCCAACCCCGTCCCCCGGCTGGAGGTGGTGGAGGCGGTTCCGAAGAGCCTCGCCCCGAACGCCTCCTCCATCCGCTCCACCACGCCGTTCCAGGTCCTGGAGGACGACCCCGTCATCCGCTTCGTCCTCCGGGATGTGCAGCCCGGGGAGACGCGGACGGTCCGCTACGAGGTGGACCGGATCCTCTCCGAGTACGGCCCCTACGTCTACTTCCCGGTGAGGCAGGTGAACCTCTTCGCCACGGTCACCCCCCTCCGCCTCGACGTCCGGCCTCCCGTGGTTCCGCCCCTCACTCCCGGCCTCCCCGCGCAGGTCCGACTCGCCGTCGAGAACCGGGAGGCGTTTCCGGTCGAGGTCACCGCCCGCGTCGAGCTCCCGCCGGGATGGAGGGTGGAGCCGGAGACCCTCGCGGACCTCCTCTCCCCCGGGACCGGCGGGCTCTCCTTCACCCTCGTCCCCCCGGCGGACGCGACCGGCCCGGCGCTTCTCACCTTCCGTGTCGAGGCGCAGGGGCAGGAACTGCGGGTCCAGGCGGTGGTTGAGGTGCAGGGCTCCCCCTGGACGCTTGTCGCAGCCCTGGCGGCCGCCGGCGGGGCGGGGCTTCTCCTCGTCCAGCGCCAGGTGGCCGTTTCCCGGCGTCGGGCCAGGGAGCGGGCGGTCCGCCTCATCGAGTTCCGGCAGCGGATGCGGAGAACCTAGGCCCGTCCCGGCGAGGGCTCGCGGAGGGTCTCCAGGTCGCGCGAGAGGAGCGCCATCTGCCGCTCCTCCAGGGCGGCAGGGTCCACCGGCACGAGGAGCCGCGCCCCCCGGGCGGCCACGACCTCCTTGAGGTCCTGGAGGAACCGGAGAACGTTGGCGAAGTCGTGCCGGGTCGCGAGATACTCGACGCCGTCGAGCAGGACCACCGCCCCCTCGCGACTCCCGCAAAACTCGTCCACCACCTTGAGCACCTCGGCCATCCGCTCCAGCCCCGGGGAGCCGTCGGGGGCCTTCCTCCCCAGCCACCGCACCTCGACCCCGGGCGGCGCCTCCTCGGCGGCCCGCGCCGGGTCTGCAGGCTGCAGCCCCCCCGCGCCTTCCGGGAAGGTGCGGGCGATGGAGAGGCCCGGCAGCCCCGGCCTGACCAGTTCGCGGAAGAGCTCCCGGGCCCACGCGGGGTCGCGGATGAGATAGGAGCCCCCCGGCCGGGCGCGGAAGAGGCCCGGGAGAGCCACGCCCCGGGGCAGGATGTCATCGAGCCGGTAAGAGGCGAGAAAGGGGCCGTGGTCGCGGAGGAGTTGGGAAACCCCCCGGCTCAGGAGGGCGGCAGATCTCTCGGCGCCGACGGTCTCGGAGGCGAGGGGGTGGAGGGCTCGCATGGACGCCGAGAGGGTCTCGATGGCCCTCCGGCCCCGCTCCGCGGGCTCCAGTTTCGAGAGGGAGTCGTAGAGCCCGGCGAGGGCCACCTTGCCGTCGGGCCCGATTCCGAGGAGGGGCTCCACCGCAGCCAGCCTCCGCCGCGCCTCGTCCTTGTCAGGGATGGCCTCCAACAGCGGGTCCACGGCGGCCCGAAAGAGGAGGAGCGGGGTCCGGTGGGCGTAGAGCATCTCGCCGTAGGAGCCGCTGGCGCTGCCGAAGATGGCCGCGAACATCTCCCGGACCTCGGCCGGGGAGCGGAAGACCCGCAGGAGTTCGGCGATGCGGAGATTGAGGCCGAAGAAGGCGCGGAGGAGTTGCGGGGCCGGCGGCAGCTCTTGGCCGGGCCGCAGCCGGAGAGCGCCGTCCGGGCGGATTTCGACTCCGAGGCCGGAGGAGGCGGCCCAGGCCGAGAGGGTCCGCTCCAAGAGGCGGGTGCCCAGCACGGGCCGGGCCGTGGCGAGGAAGCGATTGGTGAGGGTGGCGTAGCCCTGGGCCAGGGCCGCGTCGCCCCCCTCCGGGGACTTCGGCAACTCCTCCAGCGCCCCGCGGGCCTGCTGGACGCGGGCCATCTTGCCGGAGGGCCAGCGGCGCATCTCCAGGACAACTCCGAGGAGTGCCGCCGCTCCGAGAATGCGCAGGGCGCCCCCTGCAGGTTCAACTGCGAAAATGGAAACAACCGGTGAGGCAATTGAAACTGCCCAAAGGCCGCTCCACCGGGTTCGTATGCGGCCAAACACCAGCACCAGCACCGACAGCGCCACCATCGCCGGAAAAGAGGCCCAACTTTCGACCATTCAACCCTCTACGGACCGGAGAGCACTGAGAAGTCGCACTCCCCCCATCAAAGCGAGCCCGCCTGCAACCAGCGCCAGCGTGTTTTCCGCCAGCTCCAGTCGGGATCCGGGTGTGGCCAACTCCAATGCCGCGATGGTGAAACCGGCGACGCCAGCGAGGAGTCCGTTCCATGGTCGGCGGTGCGAGGGGTCGCGCCAAGCCCTTCTCGGGACGTTTTGCGCTGCGAGAATCAGTGCGGCGAGAAGCAGCGTCAATGTGATCGAGAACGGCAGGGCCTCGAAGGCCATCTCAGTCCAGGTATTCCGCCCGCGACGTGACCTTGACCCCCTGCTTCCCGATTTCGTAGAGGAAGACGCCCCGGTCGTGGTTGGTGCCGCGCATCTTGCGGACGGTCAGGGTCCGGACGTGCTCGTTCTTCAGCCGCGGGTAGTCGAGTTCGATGAGGCCGTGGGTCACGAAGCCGAGGAGGTCGGCGTGGCTCTCGGGCCCCAGCCTCTCCGCGGTCAGGAGCGCGGTGCAGCCCGACCTCTCCAGCATGTCCACGACCGCCAGGAGTTCGTGGCGGATCCGGAAGGGCTCCCACACCGCCAGGAGCATGGCGGAGACGCTGTCGAGGACGACCCGGCTCACCTTCAGCCTCTCGATCTCCCCCAGGACGAGGCCGGTCACGTTGTCGAGGTTGAACTCGAGGCTCGGCTTGTCGGTCACGTAGAACTTCCCCTCGGGGCCCCGCGGCATGGGGGTCGCGTCGAGGAGGCCGAGCCGGTTGTTGGTGACCAGCGCCTTCAGGTCCCAGCCGAACCCCTTCATGTAGTCCAAGATGTGCTTCTTGCCCTCGCCGATGGTGACGAGGAGGCCCGGCTCGCCGTTCCGGACCCCCTCCATCAGGAACTGCGCGCAGAAGGTCGTCTTTCCGGTGCCGGTCGGGCCGGTGAGCAGGACAGTCTGCCCCTCCAGGAAGCCCCCCTCCAGGAGGTCGTCGAGGCCCGGGACCCCCGTGTGGACGCGGCGCGGCATGGAAAAAAAGGGCGGCGAAGGGTATTGAACCTTTGGCGTCTATTCCCCGAATTTTTCGTTCCGCCCCGCCAGGTCGAGCAGGACCGGCAGGACATCCACGCCGCGGATTCTCCCGAGGCCCCCGGATGCGCACGAGAGTTCGTCGAACCGCTTGACGCCGTCGGGCCTCACGGGCGCTCCGCGGATGAGAATCGGGACCGGATCTCCGGTGTGGTCGCCGAGTTTGCAGGGGGTGGAGTGGTCGCCCGTGACCGCCAGGACGAGGTCGTCGCGGAGGTCGAGCCCCTCCATCGCCTCGGAGGCGCGGGAGAGGTAGCGCTTCTTCGCTCCCCAATTCTTGTCGTGGCCCGCCTCGTCCGCCCCCTTCAGGTTCATGAGGACGAAGTCGTGGCTCTTCAGGGCGCGGTTGGCGGCGGCCATCTTGCGCTCGATGGGGGAGTCCACTCCGCCGGTGACTCCGGGGACCTGGATGAACTTGAGGCCGCAAAGGTCCGCGACCCCTCGGATGAGGGCGGTGGCCGCGATGGCGGCGCCCCGCATCCCCGTCAGGGAGGCGAAGGGGGGAATCTCCGGGACGCTCCCCGGGCTCCGGCAGAGGAGGGCGTTGGCCGGGGGGAGTCCGCCCTCGACCCGGCGCCGGTTGACCGGGTGGCCGGAGAGGACCTCCATCGCCTGCTTCGTGAAGCGGTTGAGGGCGTCGGCGGTCCTCTTCGCCCCCGGCGCCAGGGGCCTGGCCTCCGCGACCGGCTTGCCCTCCTTCTTGGGGTCGGTGGGGCTCACCTCGGAGCCGAGGCCCGGCCCGCGGAACACCAGTGCGCCCCGGTGTCCGGTCCCCGCCCGGAACTCGAAGGGGACTCCGGGGTCCACCTCCTTCAGGATGGCGCGCTCCAGGGGCTTCGTCTCCCGGATGCGGCCCGCGCGCCGGTCCACCACCTTGCCCCCCTTGACCGTGGCGAAGTTGCACCTCCACGCGACCTCCCCGGGCTTGAGTCGGATGCCGGTCCCGGCCGCCTCGAAGGGGCCGCGCCCGCAGTAGAACGTGCGGGGGTCGTAGCCGAGGAGGGCGAGGTGGCCCGGGGCGGAGCCGGGGCGGACCCCGGGAGCCACGGTGTCGCACTGGCCGTTGATGCCTTCGGCGGCGAGGCGGTCGAGGAGGGGCTTGCGGGCCGCCTGGAGGGGAGTCTTCGCGCCGTAGGGACGGTCCCCGAGGCCGTCGATGACGATGAGGAGGACCTTCATTCCATCGGCCATCGCCGAATCGGGGGAAGGTGGATAAGAATCCGATGGTCCCCGAAGCCGGGGCAAAAAGGCCCGCTCCACGGCAATTTGCACCCGCGCGAGCACCGAGCGAGGGCATGGAGGGGGCGGGAGGAGGGGTTTCGCGCCCCTCCTCCCAGCGTTTGCCACTGGTCCGCTCTCTGACTATCCCGCTTTTTTGGCACCGGCTTCCGACAGTTCACAGAGTCGCCACCTATAGCGGCTATATGGAGTTCTACCGATTCCGATTTCAGCCACCAGAAACCCGGATGAGCCCCCGCACGTTCTCCCCCCTCTCCAGGTCCTGGAGGGCCTTCTCGACCTCCTCCAGGCGGTAGGTCCGGGTCACCAGCCGGTCGAGGGGGAGGAGGCCCTGGCGGACCATCGCCGCGTAGCGGGGGATGTCCACCTGCGGCCGGACGTAGCCCACCATGTTGCCCCGGAGGGTCCGGCCGTAGAATGTGAAGGGGGTGAAGGCCACCCTGTCCCCCGCCCGGGGCTCGCCCGTGAAGGTCGCCACGCCCCCGAGGCGGGTCGCCTCCGCGGCCGCGGCGATGGTCTCGGGCCGCCCCACGAACTCGAAACCGAAGTCGACGCCGAGGCCGCCGGTCAGTTCCCGGATTTTGGGCAGGGGACTCCTCTCCTTCGAGTTGAAGGTGTGGGTCGCTCCGAACCTCCTGGCGTTCTCCAGTTTGGAGTCGGCCACGTCCACCGCGATGATGGTGGAGGCGCCCCCCGCCTTGGCCGCCATGAGTCCGCTGGTCCCGACGCCGCCGCACCCGAAGATGGCGACCGAACACCCCGGAGCGAAGCCCGGGGCGGTCAGGACGGCGCCGAAGCCCGTGGTCGCGCCGCACCCGAGGAGGGCGGCGGTATCGAGGGGGACGTCGTCGGGAATTTTCACCGTGCTCCGGGCGCACACCACCGCGTGCTCGGCGAAGGAGGACTGGCCGAGGAGGTGGTAGAGCTTCCCTCCCCCCGCCCGCTGGAGCCGCCGGGTGTTGTCGAGCATCGCCCCGCTCCCGAGGGTGAACCACCCCGGCGCGCAGAGGTAGGGCCGGTCCTCCAGGCAGGGTTTGCAGGTCCCGCAGGAGGGGAGGACGGAGAGGACCACCCGGTCCCCGGGCCTGACGTGGGCGACTCCGGGCCCCACCGACTCGACCACGCCCGCCCCTTCGTGGCCGAGGACGACCGGGAGGGGCGCGGCCGACTCGCCGGCGTAGCGGTGGAGGTCGGTCGCGCAGACGCCCACCGCGGCCACCTTCACCCGGACCTCGCCCGCCTTGGGGTCGGCGATTTCGACCTCCTCCACCGCCATCTGGCGGGGCTTCAGGAGGACGGCGGCGCGGGTCTTCATGGAGGCGGCAAGGACCTCTCTCTTTTCAATCCTTCCACGGAGGGCCGGGCGCGTCCCGCCGGAGCCATTTAATAGGCTCCCTCCCCATCTCCCACCGGCATGGACCGTCGGACTCCGCTGTGGGTGGCCGGGAGCCTCCTGGTGGGCCTCCTCGTGGGCCTCGGCGCGGGTCTGGCGGTGAAGCCCCCCCCGCTCCCGGCCCCTCCGGGGACCGCCGCTCCCGGAGACCCCTCCACCACCACGAAGGCCGCGGAGTTCCGGGCCGCCTTCCGGACCCTCTTCCTCGAGCACACGCTCTGGATCCACGGGACCATCGTCTCGGGCCTGGAGGGGAATTGGGCCCGCTTCGGCGTCGCCGCGGCCAAACTGGACGAGAACCGCGCAGGCTTCGGGAAACTCATCGAGGCGCATTACGGCCCCGGGGCCCGGGACGAGTTCTTTGTCCACTGGCAGGACCACATCCAGTTCCTCTACGACTACGTGAACGCCACCCGGACCAACGACACCGCGGCCAAGGAGCGGGCGGTGAGGGGCCTCCTCAAGTATGTCGAGGGGTTCTCCGACTTCCTGAACCGGCTCAACCCCACCCTCCCCCGGGCCGTCAACGCGGCGGTCACCACGGCCCACATCGCCCACCTCCAGAAGGTCGCCGAGTCCGCCGCCCGGGGAGACCCGCAGGTCCTCGCGGAGGACCTGGAGGCGGCGTTCCGGCACGCGGGGTCCATGGGGGACGCCCTGGCCGCCGCCGTCGTGAGCCAGTTCCCCGAGAGGTTCTAGGGCTCCGGCGGGGGCCCCGGTTCCCGATGTCGTTCCACCTCCTCGCGGCGGTCCCGGCCCTCTCGGGAGCCGTGGTTCTCGCCGCCGGGGTCCACGTCCTGCGGAAGGGGGGCCACCGGCGCGACACCCGGGCCTTCTTCCTCTTCACCCTCTTCATCTTCCTCACGGCCCTCTCCAGTTTCCTCCTCCGGACGACTCCGGGAGGGGAGGAGCTGGGCTCCCTGAAGGAGCAACTGGCCGCCGCCATCGGAGGGGGGGATGTGGAGGCGGCCGAGACTCTTGGCGTCCGGCTCCAGGAGCACACCGACGCGGTGGCGGGGACCGCCCTCCTCTGGGGGCGCCTCCTCTACTTCAGCCACGTCCTGGGGGTCAGTTTCCTCCTCCTCACGGTCACTGAGTTCCTCGAGGTGCGGGTCCTGCGGCGGCCCTCCGTCGCTCTCGGCTTCCAGGCCGGGACCCTCCTGCTGGCCCTCTTCGCCGCCCTCTCGGTGAACCGCGTCGGCTTCTTCGACTTCGGCATGGCCGTCCACCCCCGGGACATCCCCGTCCTCGCCTCCATCGTCCCCGCGTTCTCCCTCGCCGCGTTCTTCCTTCTGCTGAGGGCGTGGCTCGGCTCGACCGGGGACCTCCGGGGCCGCCTGACCTGGGCCCTGGTGGGGCTCGCGCCCCCCATCCTCCTCGGGTCGGCCACCGCGGCCACCCGCATCGCCTACGGCCTCTATCTGCCCCCCATCGTCAACTACGGCGCGGTGGTGACCGCATTCGCCTTCGGGTTCGGGGTCTTCCGGAGGCGGCTCTGGGTCCAGCCGGCCCCGCCGGTCGCGGCCGATACCTCGCCGCGATACGTTCTCACCCCGGGGGCCAGTTTCCTCATCCGCGAGAGGAAGCCCGCGCTCTGCTTCCAGGTCCTCGGCGACCTCGTGGCCCACGGGGCCCAGGGACTCTGCGTCACACGGACTCTGCCCGGCGCGATTCGCGGCATGGAGCGGCTCCGGGAGACGCCGGTGGTCTGGGTGGGCGAACAGTCCCCGTCGCCCGGCATCCAGTCCGTGGAGGGGGACGAGGAGGCCGCCTACACCGTCGCGAAGTTCCTCGCGCAGTGCGACACCGGCCGCGGGGTCGTGCTCCTGGACTGCCTGGAGTATCTGGTCCAGACGGCCGGTTTCCGCAGGAGCCTGAAGATGGTCTACCACCTGACCGAACTGGTGGGCCGCCACGGCGGCCGGCTCATCGTCTCGGTCAACCCGGACGGCCTCCAACCGAACGAACTCGCCCTCCTGGAGAAAGAGCTCCTGCCCTTCCCGGAGACGGCTCGACCGGGTGGCGGGAGATGAGCCGGACCGCCCCGGTCCCCCGGGCCCCCCTCGAATCGCTCGCCAGCCTGCGGGGGGTCGAGACCCGCTACACCGACGCCCTGGGCCGGCGGAGGAGGGCATCCGCCGAAGCCCTCCGGCGGGTCCTCGGGGCGATGGGCCTCCGCGTATCCACCGCCCGGCAGGTCCGGGCCGCGCTGGAGGAGCAACGGGCGGGGCGGTCGGCAAGACCCATCGAGCCCGTCGTCGTGGCCTGGGAGGGGAGGGCCGTCCCCGTCGGGCTCCGCCTCCCGGAGCGTTCGGCAGGGGCCCCCGTCCGGTGCTCCCTCCGCCTCGAGTCGGGGAGGGTCCGCCGCTGGTCTCTCCGGCCGGCGGAGGCCTCGCGGGGCGTGCGGCTCCCCGCCCGGCTGCCCCTCGGCTACCACCAACTGGAGGTCCGGTCTGGCGGAGCCTCCTGGAACGCCCTCGTCGTCTCGGCCCCCCTCCGCGCCTTCACGCCCCCCGGCCGCGCGTGGGGCGCCTTTCTCCCCCTCCACGCCCTCCGCACCGGCCGGGGATGGGGGAGCGGGGACTTCGCCGACCTCGGAGTCCTGGCGGAGTGGGTCGGGGGCCTCGGGGGGGCGGTGGTCGCCACACTGCCACTTCTCGCCGCCTTCCTCGACGAGCCCTTCGAGCCGAGCCCCTACGTCCCGGCGAGTCGCCTCTTCTGGAACGAACTCTTCGTCGCCCCGGACCTCCTCCCCGAGATGGAGCGGTGCCCGGAGGCGCGGGCCCTCGCCCGCTCCGCGGCCTTCCGGGAGGAGTCGGAGTCCCTGAACCGGGCCCCCTGGGTGGACTACAGGAAATCGATGGCCCTCAAGCGGGCGCTCCTCGAACCCCTCGCCCGCTGTTTCTTCGAATCGGCCCCCCGGGACCGCCGCGACGACCTCCGGCGGTTCCTGGAGCGGCGGCCGGAGGCGGAGGACTACGCCCGGTTCCGGGCCGCGGTGGAGAGGCGCGGCCCCTGGTCCCGCTGGCCCCGCCGGATGCGTGACGGGAGACTCCGTGAAGGGGACTTCGACCCCGGGAGGTTCCGCTACCACCTCTACGCCCAGATGGCTGCCGACGGGCAGCTCGCCCGGCTCTCGCGGGGACGGGGCTCCCGGGCCGCGGGGCTGGCCCTCGATTTGCCCCTGGGAGTCCACCCGGAGGGATACGACGCCTGGCGCCACCGCGACCTGTTCGTGGAGGGGGTCTCCACCGGCGCGCCCCCGGACCCGTTCTTCACCCGCGGGCAGAACTGGGGGTTCCCGCCTCCCCACCCCGAGAGAATCCGGGAGAGCGGATACGCCTACTTCATCGCCTGCCTGCGCCACCACCTCGCCCGCGCCTCCCTCCTCCGCGTGGACCACGTGATGTCTCTGCACCGCCTCTTCTGGATTCCCGGCGGGATGGGGGCCCGCGACGGGGTCTACGTCCGCTACCGGGCCGAGGAACTCTACGCCATCCTCGCCCTGGAGTCGCGGCGCCACCGGGTGCCCGTCGTCGGGGAGGACCTCGGCACGGTCGCCCCCGAGGTCCGCCCCGCCATGGAGCGGCACGGCCTCCGCGGAATGCATGTCCTCCAGTTCGAGTCGCCCCCCTTCCGCCCCGTCCCGCCGAACGCCCAGGCCTCCCTGAACACCCACGACACCCCGACCTTCGCCTCCTTCTGGAGCGGGGCGGACATCTCGGAGCGGGCCCGCCTCGGGCTCCTGGGGCCGGCCCAGGCGCGCGCGGAGGGCCTCCGGAGGCGGGAGGTCGGGGAGGCGCTCGTCCGCTTCCTCCGGGGGCAGGGGCGCCTGCGGGAGGGCCCGGCAGACCCCGCCGCCGTCCTCCGGGCCTGCCTCGCCCACCTCGCCGCGAGCCGGGCCCCTCTCGTCCTGGTGAATCTGGAGGACCTCTGGCTGGAGCCGAACCCCCAGAACGTGCCCGGGACCGGATTCGAGCTGCCGAACTGGCGGCGGAAGGCGGGCCCCGCATTCGAGGAGTTCTCCCGGATGGACTCCGTCCTGGAGGCGTTGCGCGAAATGGATAACCTGCGGAGGCGGGAGAACTCCGGCTCATGAATCGCGAAGGGGACCGGACACTCCTCACCCCCGCCGACCTCCACCTCTTCAACGAGGGGTCCCACCTCCGCCTCTACGAGAAGCTGGGCGCCCACCCGTCGGCGGCCGGGGGCCGGAGCGGGACCCGGTTCGCGGTCTGGGCCCCCGACGCCGAGGGCGTCTCGGTGACCGGCGACTTCAACGGATGGAGCCCGGACTCCCACCCCCTCCGCCCCCGCGACTCCTCGGGCCTCTGGGAGGGCTTCGTCCCCGGCGTGGGCCGGGGAGCCCTCTACAAATACCACGTGCGCTCCCGCTACCGCGGCCACCGCGCCGACAAGGCGGACCCGTTCGCGTTCCGCTGCGAGACGCCGCCGAAGACCGCCTCCGTGGTGTGGGACCTCGCCTACGAATGGGGCGACCGGAAGTGGATGGAGGAGCGCGGGGAGCGCAACGGCCTCGACGACCCCATCTCCATCTACGAAGTCCACCTGGGCTCCTGGCGCCGCGTCCCGGAGGAGGGGGGCCGGCTCCTCACCTACCGGGAGGCGGCGCCCCTCCTCTCCGACTACGCGGAGGACGCGGGATTCACCCACGTCGAGTTCCTGCCGCTCATGGAGCACCCGTTCTACGGCTCGTGGGGCTACCAGACCACGGGCTACTTCGCGCCCACGAGCCGCTACGGCACGCCCCAGGACATGATGTTCCTGATCGACACGCTCCACCGGCGGGGCATCGGCGTGCTCCTCGATTGGGTCCCCTCCCACTTCCCGAACGACGAGCACGGGCTCGCCTTCTTCGACGGGACCTACCTCTACGAGCACGCCGACCCGCGGAGGGGGTTCCACCCCGACTGGAACTCCCTCATCTTCAACTACGGGCGCAACGAGGTCCGCTCCTTCCTCCTGAGCAGCGCCCTTTTCTGGCTCGACCGGTACCACGCCGACGGCCTCCGGGTGGACGCCGTCGCCTCGATGCTCTACCTCGACTACTCCCGGAAGGAGGGGGAGTGGGTCCCCAACGAGCACGGGGGGCGGGAGAACCTCGACGCCATCGCCCTGCTCCGGAGGCTCAACGAGGGTGTATACCGGAACTGCCCGGGCGCCCAGACCGTGGCGGAGGAGTCCACCGCCTGGCCGATGGTCTCCCGGCCCACCGCCGCGGGGGGCCTCGGCTTCGGGTTCAAGTGGGACATGGGGTGGATGCACGACACCCTCCAATATTTCGGCCGGGACCCGGTCCACCGGAGGTTCCACCAGAACGAAATCACCTTCCGGATGGTCTACGCCTTCCACGAGAACTTCATCCTCCCCCTCTCCCACGACGAGGTGGCCCACGGCAAGGGGTCCCTCCTCGGCCGGATGCCGGGGGACGATAGGCAGAAATTCGCCCACCTGCGGCTCCTCCTCGGCTACATGTACGCCCAGCCCGCCAAGAAACTCCTCTTCATGGGCGGGGAGTTCGGCCAGCGGGACGGGTGGGACCATGACCGGAGCCTCGACTGGCACCTGCTGCAGGAGGCGCCCCACCGGGGGGTGAAGCGCTGGGTCGCGGACCTGAACCGCCTCTACCGCCGAGAGCCCGCCCTCCACGAGGCGGACTGCGAGCCGGCGGGCTTCGAATGGGTGGACGCCAGCGACGCCGCCGCCAGCACCCTCTCCTTCCTCCGGAAGGGGAAGACGACGCGGGACCTCTTCCTCGCGGTCTTCAACTTCACCCCGGTGGCGCGGGAGCGCTACCGCATCGGCGTTCCCCGGGGCGGGCCCTGGCGGGAGGTCGCCAACAGCGACGCGAAGGAGTATGGCGGGGGCGGGGCGGGGAACCTGGGCGGCGTCGAGGCGCGACCGGAGCCGTGGCACGGCCGCCCCTTCTCCCTCGACCTGACCCTGCCTCCGCTGGGGGCGCTCCTTTTCAAGAACGGCGAAGGCCTCGGGTGATGGAACGATACGTCTGCATCCACGGCCACTTCTACCAGCCCCCCCGGGAGAACCCGTGGCTCGAGGCGGTGGAGCTCCAGGACTCGGCCTATCCCTACCACGACTGGAACGAGCGCGTCACGGCCGAGTGCTACGCCCCCAACGCGGTCTCCCGCATCCTCGACGAGGAGGGGCGCATCGTCAGCCTGGTCAACAACTACTCCCGCATCTCCTTCAACTTCGGCCCGACGCTCCTCGCCTGGCTGGAGGCCAGGGCGCCCGACGTCTACCGGGCCGTCCTCGACGCCGACCGGCGCAGCCGGGGGCGGTTCTCTGGCCACGGCTCGGCCATCGCGCAAGCCTACAACCACGCCATCCTGCCCCTGGCGAACCGGCGCGACAAGCGCACCCAGATCCTGTGGGGCGTCCGCGACTTCGAGCACCGCTTCGGCCGGAGGCCCGAGGGGATGTGGCTGCCGGAGACCGCCGTCGACCTGGAGACCCTCTCCCTCCTGGAGGACGCGGGCATCCGGTTCACCATCCTCGCCCCGACCCAGGCCCGGCGGGTGCGGAGGCTGGGGGAGGAGGAGTGGCGGGACGTCTCCGGGGGGCGCGTGGACCCCACCACGGCCTACCGCGTCGGCCTCCCCACCGGGCGGAAGATGGCGCTCTTCTTCTACGACGGCCCCATCTCGCGGGCGGTGGCCTTCGAGCGGCTGCTCACGAACGGCGAGCGCTTCGCCCGGAGGCTCCTCGACGGGTTCTCCACATCGCGCCCCTGGCCCCAACTCGTCCACATCGCGGCCGACGGAGAGACCTACGGCCACCACCATCGCCACGGCGACATGGCTCTCGCCTACGCCCTGCGCCGCATCGAGTCCGACGACATCGCCCGCCTCACGAACTACGGAGAGTTCCTCGCGAAGCACCCGCCGGCCCACGAGGTCGAGATTTTTGAGAACACCTCCTGGTCGTGCGCGCACGGCGTGGAGCGGTGGAGGGGCGACTGCGGGTGCGCCTCCGGCGGGCGCCCCGGCTGGAACCAGTCGTGGCGGGCGCCCCTCCGGGAGGCCCTTGACCGGCTCCGGGACGAGGCCGCCCCCCTGTTCGAGCAGCGGGCCCGCTCCCTGCTGAAGGACCCGTGGGCCGCCCGGGACGACTACATCTCCATCCTCCTGGACCGCTCCCCCGAGAGCCACTGGCGCTTCATGGAGCGGCACGCTGTGCGGCAACTGAGCGAAGGGGAGGTCACGGCCGCCCTCAAGCTCCTCGAACTCCAGAGGCACGCCATGCTCATGTACACCTCCTGCGGCTGGTTCTTCGACGAACTCTCGGGCATCGAGGCGGTCCAGGTCCTCCAGTACGCGGGCCGCGTCGTCCAGCTGGCGGGCGAGTTGTTCGGCGCCGACCTGGAGTCGGGGCTGCTGGCGCGGCTCGAGAGGGCCCGGAGCAACATCCCCGCCTGCAGGGACGGGCGCAACATCTACGAGCGGTCGGTCCGGCCCTCCGTGGTGGATTGGGAGCGGCTCGGCGCGCACTACGGGGTCAGCTCCCTGTTCGAGTCCTATCCCGCCGACGTCCGGCTCGACAGTTACCACTTCCACCGCGAGGAGGAGCACCGGAAGGAGGTCGGAAGGGCGCGGCTGGTCATGGGGCGGGTGCGCGTCACGTCGGTCGTCACCCGGGAGTCCGCCACGCTCGGGTTCGGCGCCGTCCACCTGGGCGACCACAACCTCCACGGCGGCGTCCTGGAGCTCCGCGGGCGAGAGGCCTTCGGGAGCGCGGTCCGGGAAATCTCCGGCGCCTTCTCCCGGGCCGACTTCGCCGAAGTCCTCCGCCTCATGGACCGCCACTTCGGGGAGTCCACCTACTCCCTGCGCTCCCTCTTCCGCGACGAGCAGCGGAAGGTGGCGGAACTGGTCCTGGCCTCCGTCACGGCGGAGGTGGAGGAGGCCTACCGCCGGGTCTACGCGGAGCGCGCCCCCCTCATGCGGTTCCTCGACGACGTCGGCGTCCCCTTCCCTCGACCCCTCCGGATGACGGCGGAACTCGTCCTCAATGTGAACCTCCGGCGGGCCTTCGAGGCGGGGGAGCTGGACCGGGGACGGATCGGGGCCCTCCTCCAGGAGGCCCACGAGGGGTCCATCCCCCTCGACGAGGCGGGCCTGGAGTTCGCGCTGCGGAAGACCATCGAGTCCGCTGCTGAGCGGTTGTCCCGCGACCCGGCGGACCTGTCCCTCCTGCGGCAACTGGAGGACGCGGTCGGCCTCGCGCGCGCCCTGTCGTTCGAGGTGAACTTCTGGAAGACCCAGAACCTCTACTACGAGATGCTCCAGTCGGCAGCCCCGGAGTTCCGGGGGCGGGCGGCGCAGGGGGACGAGAAGGCCAGGGTCTGGATGGACCTTTTCCTCACCCTGGGCCGCAACCTCCGAATCCGCGTGGATTGAGCCCCGACTCCTTCGGCCCCTCATCGTCCGCAGGCCCCCCTCCCCCGGAGACGGTTGCGGGGGGCAGGATTCGAACCTGCGAACGCCTGCGCGCGCGGATTTTAAGTCCGCTGCCGTTGGCCGGGCTTGGCTACCCCCGCGTGATGGGGGATGGGCGGCTCCCTCCATCTAATTTTCCCCCGGGTCGGCATCCTCTAATATCATCCCCGCTCCACCTCAAGGAGGGCCATGAAAGGCGGCCAGTCGCTGTTCTACCGGTTCGGGGCCGACCTGGTCCTCCCCCGGTGGTTCCGGGGCCTCCCCATCCGGGCCACGGGCCTCGAGCACGTCCCCCGGAAGGGGGCGTGCGTCCTCATCGCCAACCACCGGTCGGTCTACGACCCCCTGGTCATGGTGGAGGCCATCCGCCGTCCCATCAACTTCATCGCGGCCGACTTTCTGTTCAAAATTCCCGGAGTGGGCTGGGCCCTCCGGAACGCCGGAGTCACCCCCATCCGGATTGACGGCGGGCAGAGGAGCCGCCACAGCCTCGACATCGCGGTGGACATCCTGGAGCAGAAACAGCCGGTGGGCATCTTCCCGGAAGGGGCAACCCAGTTCGCCACCCCAGACCCGCGCGGCGTGGGGGAGTTCCGGACCGGCTTCGCCCGCATCGCCTGCGCGGCCCGCTGCCCGGTCGTCCCCATGGCGGTGGTCCCGCAGCGGGAGCGGACTCTCGCGAAGTTCCCCGGCTGGCTCGCCCGGCAGTTCACCGGCTCGTCGCGGTTCACCGAGGGCGCGGTCCTCCTCGGCTACGAGGGCTCGGTCGAACTGGTCATCGGAGCTCCCCTCGACTTCAGGGCGCACTATCGCAAGCCCGAGACCGGAGACCTGCTCCACGCGATGGCGCGGCAAGCTCAGGCCGAGGTGAAGCGGCTCTACGGAATCGGAAAGCGGAAATTGAAGTCGGGGAAGGGCGCGCGGGGCTGACCGGCCCCGGACCCTCAGAGATCGAGCGGAAGTTCGGTCCCGGCCACGAACTCCCGCCCCAGGGAGCGGGCGATGCGCTGCGCGAGGTCGAGGGCGGGGCCCCGGAGGCTCCCCCGGGCATCGGCGGCGGCGGCCCACTGGAGGAGCGTCTCCAGTTCCTCGCGGGTCAGGTCCATCCGGGGGAGTCGGGCGGTGAGGTTCAAATCCTTTCTACCGGAAAGGTTTAGAACCCGGGGCCGAGTTCCTGGCATGAAATCGGACGAGGTGGGGCCCAAGGCCCTCGCGGGCATCTCCGCGGCCCGGAAAGTGAGGGGCGGCATGGTCGTGGGCCTCGGCACGGGCTCCACGGCGGCCTGCGCCGTCGAGGAGTTGGGCCGGAGGGTCCGGGAGGAGGGGCTCCGCATCCGCGGCGTCCCCACGTCGGAGATGACCGCCCGCCTTGCCCGGAAGGTCGGCGTGCCCCTCACGACTCTCGAGCGGGACCCGCTCCTCGACATCGCCATTGACGGGGCCGACCAGGTGGACCGGCGGCTCAACCTGGTGAAGGGGGGCTGGGGGGCCCACACCCGGGAGAAAATCGTCGCCACGGCGGCCCGGCGGTTCATCGTGGTGGCCGACCCGGCGAAACTCTCCCCGGTCCTGAAGATGCCGGTCCCGGTGGAGGTCATCCCCATGGCGGTGGCGCCGGTCCTCCGCGCCCTGAAAAAGATGGGCGCCCGGGGAAAAATTCGCGCGGGCACCACCACCGACCAGGGGAACCCCGTGATTGACGCCGCCTTCGGCGCCATCCGCCGCCCGGAAGCCCTGGACCGGCGGCTCTCGGAGATGGTCGGCGTGGTGGACCACGGCATCTTCCCCGCCAGGATGGTCTCTGAGGTCCACGTCGGGACCGCCGGGGGCGTGCGGGTTCTTCGGAAAAGGTGATAACTCCCGGGGGGAGGGGGGAGAGGAATTGGACCGGAATGGAGAGGGGGGAGGGGGGCTCCGCCCCCCACCCCCCTCTCCAAGGGGTCGCCCGAGTAGCTCAGCGGTTAGAGCACTCGACTCATAATCGAGGGGTCGCTGGTTCAAATCCGGCCTCGGGCAACTGTCGCCGGGGCGAGGGGGCTCATGGATCCCGCCCCCACCTTTTTTTGAACGCGGCACACAACCGGAGCAACCATGAAGTTCGAATCCGCCGCCATCCTCGATTTCTACGTGGACGAGCCCTCCTGCCTGGGGGTCCCGCCCTATCTCGCGACCTACCCCCGATACGTCGCCGGGGCCCTGCGGTGCAACGGCGTCAAGGAGATTCTCTACCGGACGGTGGACCAGGTGCGGCGGGACCCCTCCCTCCTGGAGGCCTTCTCGAGGCGCGACCTCCTGGTCGGGATCGGAGGCATCGCGGTCCCCGGAAAGTACATCGGCGGGACGCCGGCGGGGCCCGGGGAGGTCATCTCCATGGTCTCGCGGATTTCCGGACCCGTGAAGGTCTTCGGCGGCCCCCTCGCCCGTTTCGGCTTCGGGATGACCGGCGGGCAGAAGGCCGAGTTGCTGCCGGAGGAGGCGTTCGACCTGGTGGTCCGGGGCGACATCGAGGGGGCGGTGGCCGACCTGGCGGCCGGGGGCTCCGTCGAGGGGGCCGACCCCGACCGGCGGGTCCCCCGGCGCGAACTCGGCCGGTGGGCCGCCGAGGGGGCGGCCATCCTCCCCCAGCACCCCGACATGCCCGACACCCTCTGCGAAATCGAGACCTACCGCGGTTGCCTCTGGCGCAAGTGCGCCTTCTGCGTCGAGCCGCAGTACGGGATCCCCGACTCCCGCTCCGTGGAGGACATCGCCGCCGAAATCGGCGCCCTTCACCGGGCCGGGGCGGTCCACTTCCGCCTCGGCGACCAGCCCGACCTCTTCGCCTACGGCGCCGACGGGCTCAAGTCGGAGGAGGCGCGTCCCGACCCGGAAGCCATCCGGAGGCTCTACCGCGCCATCCGGGCCGCCGCCCCCGGCCTGAAGACCCTCCACATGGACAACGCCGACCCCGCCTTCATCGCCGAGCACCCGGATGAGGGACGCGAGGTGGCGCGGGCCATCGCCGAGTACAACACCGGCGGCGACGTCGCGGCCTTCGGGGGCGAGACCGCCGACCCGAAGGTGGTGAAGGCGAACAACCTCCACGCCCTCCCCGAGCAGGTCTTCGAGGCGGTTCGCATCCTCAACGGGGCGGGCGCGGCGCGGGACTCGAACGGGATGCCCCGGCTCCTCCCCGGGCTCAACTTCGTCTTCGGGCTCCAGGGGGAGACCGCGGAGACCTACCGGCTGAACCACGCGTTCCTCAAGCGGGTTCTCGACGCCGGCCTCATGGTGCGGCGCATCAACCTTCGGCAGGTGGCGCCCATGAGGGGGACCCCGATGTGGAAGGTGGGCGACCGCGTCATGCGCCGCCACCGGGCGCTCTTCAAGATGTGGAAAGAGCGCATCCGGAGAGAGGTGGACCGGCCGATGCTGCGCCGGGTGGTCCCGCCGGGGACCGTGCTCCGGGACATCCGGCTGGAACTCCACGAAAACGGCCTCACCTTCGGGCGGCAACTCGGCTCCTACCCGCTGCTGGTCGGAATGCCCGGAAACCTGCCGCTGCGCTCCCGCGCCGACGCGGTCATCTGCGATTACGGCATGCGGTCGGTGACCGGCGTCGCGCTGCCGGTGGACCTCAACCGGGCGCACCTGAAGACGCTGGCGATGCTGCCCGGGGTGGGGGCGCGGAGGGCGGCGCGGCTGGCGGCGGGGAGGCCCCTCAACTCCCGCCGAGAGGTGGAAAGGGCGTTGGACGACGCCGAAATCGGGCGGCAGGTGGCCGCTTGGTCCGGTCTGGCCTAGAGGGGCGGCTACCCCAGCGCCATCCGCATCCCCGCCCACACGAGGAACCACGTGTTGAACGTGAACCAGAGCGCCCCTGCCCACTCCCTCCCCCCCTCGTAGCCCACCTTCATCTGCAGGGCCAGGGGCCGGAGCAGCATGAAGCCGATGAAGAGCAGGGCGATGCCGCCCCCCGCCGAGCCCGAGGCGTGGCTGATGAGGCCCGTGGCGGCCCCGATGGAGACGGGGAGGAGCGCCTTCGGGAGGGCCGGGGATGGCTCCGTGGGCCCCCCGGGCTTCTCCCCCTCCTTCGGCTTCTCCCGTTCCTTGGCCCGGCGCCTGCTCATGGGGGCCGGTGGGGGCCTTTGCTTAAATGCGTTCGGTCTTGTCGCAGGCCCCTTGTGCGCGACGGAAGGCGTTCGCGCGCGAGCCGTCTGCAGCGGAGGTTTGACGCCCCGTCGGCAACGCGCGACGCTGTCTCCCGGAGAACCGGCCGCTCAAGGCTCGCCGTAGGGGAGCACCAGGGCGCTGCTCCAGAAGGGCGCGCTCCGGGGCGCCTCCAGAACTCCCTGGAGCCTCCGGGGCCCCGCGCCCCCGGCCGGCCGGGGAGCCGCCCGCCCCCGCGGCGTGGGCCCCAGGCCGCCCCATCGCGGCGCGAGGTTCACGTAGATGACCGTCTGCTTGAAGAGGGGCCCCCGGGAGGGCGCCGCGAAGAGGAGGGGCGCCTCGCGGCCCTCGGCGGGTTCCGGGACGGGGGCGTAGGCGGGCCTCCGGTGGAGGGTCCGCGACACCATCGCCGCCAGCAGGAGGGCCGCCCCGACGAGCACGGCCCAGGAGGGGAGGGGGAAGCCCTCCACCGGCGGCCCGAGCAGGTAGAGGACGCCCTCCGTGCCGGGCTCCGTCCCTTCGCCGCCCCCGGGGGCGCCGAGGGCATTGAGGGCGACGCCGGTGACGCTTACCGCAAAGGTCCGGACAATCTCACGGAGGGGGGAGTATTGGGGAGGCCCCGAAACCGCCCCCCCGTCCGGGGGCTTCGCCAGGTCCGCGGCGAGGCCCACGATTGCCGCGAGGACCACCCCCGAAACCGCCAGACGCAAACCCCAACCCATGGTCCCCGTGCGTCTCCTGTCTCCATATTCCACGCCGGTCGGTGACGACGTCACCTATCGGTCCCCGATTCAACGCCCGCAGCCCGATTTTCGCCCCTTCCCGGAGTCTCGCGAAGGCCCAGGAACCGAAAAAGGAATGACCTGTCCCTCCCGTTGGGGCCCCATGGACCCCCGCCTCCGGACCGCTCTCCGGCTCGTCTGGACCATCGTGGTGGCCCAGGCCGCATTCATCCTCCTTCTCGGCCTCTTCCTCTCCCCCGCGGTCGCCGTCGGTTCGGTCGCCGCCCTCCTCGTGGCCGTCGTCTGGGTCGCGCGGCGGAGGCGGAAGATGAGGCAAGCCACTGGAGGGGCCGCCGGGCCCTCTTCGACTCCCTCCGCCTCCTCGCCTCGCGACGAGGCGGCCGGCCTTGTCCCGAAGTAGGGCTCCCGCGCCGCAACCCCTTCTGCCGCAGTTGCCGACACCCGCCCGACCCCACCGGACCGCGGGTCCCCTCCTACGACCCGGAGTTCAACTGCTTCTGCCCGTGCCACGACGTGCCGGAAAATCAAAAGTCGGACTCTGGTTCTTTTCGATAGCTTCGGATAGCCCTACCGCTTCCTGGCATTCGAGACACCCATCCTCCCGACTGCTCGCGCTGCGCTCGGGGCTCGCACCGAAAATGGCGCTGGGCCCCGCCTCGCTGCTGCAAGCGCAAGGACCGCGGCGCGAAGGCGCCCGTAGGCGGCATTTGTGTGGTGTGCGCGAGCTTTGCGAGCGCACACCACAGCCGCCGACGAGGCGCGAGCGAAGCGAGCGCCGAGTAGGGCGCCGAGCGCGCGGTCCGTCGAGAAATCCCGCATGGCGTGAAATCGGGGGAAGAAACTGTCCGGGATGTTGCGAAGCGGTAGGCATAGTCGGTGGAGAGAGCGGCTGCGGAAAAGTTGGACCATGGAATGTACAAACTGTTGGGGCATTTCCCTCGTTTGTATGACTGTTTTTCACTCGTCATTGTCGTAGGCTACTCTGACATTTCTTACCTCTTTCGGTGAGCCAGTAGGTGACGTTCAGCCCGTGCTTTGTTTTGTCCACCAGCCCCAGTTCGTAGAGGCGGCTGAGAAGCCCCGCCCGCATGGTGTTCACATGGGCGGGGGTCCAGGGGTTGTCCACGTCCTGGTAGGCCCTGTAGAATTCCCCCATCCGGCTATTCAGCCGCTCCCGGGAGGCCACGCCCTCGCCGATGAGGCGCAGCATCATGTCCATGTGCCTGGCCTCCTCCGGGATTCTGGCCCGGATGTGGCGGATGAGGAAGTCGGCCTCCTGGTCCGAGAGGAGAGATCCGTTGCCTGCGCCGTCGAGGACGGGGTTCTGGAGGACTGCGAAATCGAGCCCGCTCTTGGTGATTCCGACCTTGTGGGTACCTCCTTCCGCCATTATCTTGATGAACTTGAGCCGGGACAGGAGGCCGTCCACCTTGCCGTCCGTGGGGCGCACGTAGGCGAGGTACTGGTCCCGGTAGCGGCGCCTGCTCTTCTCCTCGGGTTCGGGGAAGCTCGTGGAGAACTTCTCCCCGAACTTCTTGCCGAGGGTCCTGTCTTTCTCTGCGAGGCTAAGCCCGACGGCCTCCGCGGCTTCGCACGCCCGGTCCTTGAAGACGGCAAGGGTGGGAAGGCCGTCCGCGCAGAGGCCGGCCAGCACCCGCAGGGCGGGCTTGCTGGGCAGGAAGCGGTAGTGCTGGCCCCAGAGAATCCGCCCCATCAGCTCGGAGTCTTCGGGTTCCGGGACCGGGCTGCCCGTGCGGGCGGGCATGGAAATTGCGGCCGGGGTTCTGGATGGGGCTTGGCCTGGCGCAGGAAGCGCCCTGACCGGCGGGGACACCGTGGGCGCACGCCTGGGGAGCCCGGAAACGGCTTTGGGAGGCTTTGGCGCTGCGGACGCGGGGGCGGTCCAGGCCCGAACACCCCACTCCTCCGCCCGCAACTGGTTCTCCAGGGAGACGGAGATGAGATGGTCGAGGCTCCCATATTCGCCGCTGTCGATTTTTTGCCTTGCCCTGCGGTCCACGTTCGGCTCGATGTTGATTATGTACTTAGGCATCTTCTTTTGTGCTTGTTTGTGCTTGAATTAGTATTAAATCTTTCTATGCTTGCTTGTGCTTTACCCAATTGTAGATTTTAAATAGTTTGTGAATTAATGGTTCACATGATATGGACTGGGTAACTCGAAAAGACGGGTTTGCTTACTCCAAGTTGTATGGGGCTTACCGGACAGCCCCCTTCAGCGTGGAGTCCAGCCGCGAGATGTTTCCGGGCTGGTCCTACGCCCGCGTCCGCAAGTTCTTGTCCTCGTTGGCGGCGAAGGGGTGGGCCCGCCGGGTGGAGCGGGGAGCCTACGCCTTGACGCCGCCCGAAGAGGTCGTCCGCGCGATTGCCTTCTCCGGTCCTGCATCCCACCCCTTCGAGGTCGTCGGGCGTTTCGGAGACGGCCGCCCCTACAAGTTCGCGGGCTCGACGGCCTTGGGATTCTACACCGCCTTCATGCGGGACGCCGGGAACGTCTGCGAGATCAAAGTCCCGCGGGGCGACCAGCAGGCGTGGATGATGGAGTTCCGAAAGCGGGGCGTCGAGGCGTCGCGGACTTTCCCGGCCCGCGGAGCCCGGTACGTGGCGGTAGTCAGGACGGCGCCGGCGGAAGATGTCGGGCGGCGGGTTCGGGTCGAGGGCTACTGGTTGGAGCCGCCCGAGGAGGCGGTGGTGGAAGGATTGAACCGGGGCAGAGACCAGGAGGCGGCCATGGCCTTGATGGCGCGGCGGAAGGACATTGACTACCCGAGGTTGGCGGAGGAGGCCCGGAAGGCGGGGTTGGCGCGCTCGTTGGGGTTCTTGATGGAGGTATTGAACCGGGAGGCCCGGGAAGAGTTGTTTCCGGAGCGCGCCATGGCCCCGTTCAGGAAGTCGCCCGCCGACCCGGCGCCCTTCGAGTTCTCCGCCATGCGCCAAGTGGTGGACAAGGGGGATCCTTACGCCGACATCCGGAAATCGTGGGGCGTTGCCGCCCAAATTGATCCGGACGAGGCTGCCCGCTTGGTCATGGAGGCGCGTTGACCTCTTGGGTTGAGGGCGCCCGGGCGCGCGAGAAAGAGGCGCTGAACCTGCTCGGACTTTCCACGGCGCCAGGGCTCTGCCTCATCGGCGGCTACGCCATGCGCGCCTACATGGACCACCTGCGCTATTCGGAGGACTGCGATTTCGCCGTTCAGGGCTTGGAGAGCATGGGGAGAGTCAAGGGCTTGATGCCTCCGGGCTACGCCCTGCAACGGGAGGAGGCGGACCCGCGGCGGGCCTTCCTGCGCTACGAGAAGCCCGTGGGAAGGTTCGGGAAGTTTGAGTTTGCCGTCAGCGCCGATTTCCTTTTCGGAGCTGTCGAAGACCGCCGGTCGGGAGTCCTCTATCCCATTGACGAGGGGTTCCTGGGACGGGCTCGGATGGAGGCGGTGCGCGACGAATTCGGGAAAACGGCGCAGGCGAGGGTCGCCAGCAGGGAGGACCTGTTTCTCCTGAAACTCATCAGCGCCCGTGCCCTCGATTTCGAAGACGTGGCAACCTCCCTGCTTGACCGGGGGCTCCCGGACACGGATGTGTTGCGGGAACTGATCCAGTCCGCAAACCTCGGGGAGTTTTGCAGCAGCCGCCTGGACGCCCTCGCCAAGATGGTTGCGGGCAAGAAGTTTCGGGACGATTGGGCGGGCCGTTACCGGCAGGCCCTGTCCGAAGCAGGGCAGAAGAGGGCTCAGAAGCGAGTTGCAGAGTTGCGGGAGGCTGTTGGCTTCGGGTAGCCATGTGGCTTCGCTGGTTCGCTTCTTCCCCAGAATCTTCTTTACCCATGACCCCACAGGCAACCGCATGAATCCACCCGGTCCCGAGGAGCCGTTGGCGGCTCCGGCAGGGAGCGATGGCGGAAGCCGAGGGGCCGCGTGGATGAATAGTAAAGTGGCTACCTTGGGCCCGTAGCATAGCCAGGTTGGTGCGCCCGGCTGATAACCGGGAGGTCCCCAGTTCAAATCTGGGCGGGCCCACTGTCGCCGGGGGGGGGGGGGGGGGGGGGGGGGGGGCCCCCCCCCCCCCCCCCCCCCCCCCCC
>JAWCQZ010000002.1:0-299836 GCA_038869515.1 Halobacteria archaeon | reverse complement strand
GCAGCAATGCCTCGTCCACGTGAACCGGAGGATTCAGCGGTTCGAGGTCGAGAAGGGGATGGAGCCGAGGCCCCTCCGGAGGAGCGAGCCCCCGAGGTTCACCCGGGCGGGGCGTCCGTGCCACGAGTTCATCCGGTTCATCAAGAAACTGCGGCGCATCCTGCGGGACGCCATCGACTTCCACGAGAGCGTGGAGGGGCCGAGGCGCCGGAGACAGGGCGCCGACCGGTTCGAGAGGCGGCTCGACCGGCTCATCGACCGGGAGCATCGGGACCCCCACGCGGACCAACTGGCCGGAGGGCTCCGGAAGTGCCGCCACCAGATGTTCACCTTCCTGCGGTATCCCGGGGTGCCCTGGCACTCCAACGGCGTGGAGCGGGAGATTCGCCCGATGGTGGTGGTCCGGAACAACACCCACGGGAGCAAGTCGCAGGCGGGGGCGGAGACCACGACGGTCCTCGTCAGTGTGAAGGAGAGCTGCCGACGCAGTGGCCGGAACTTTATTAAACTGCTGGAGCGGACTCTCTCTCGATGCGCCCGGGGCAGACCGGTTGGCTAAACTCTTACAAGATTACTAGTGAAAAATTCACATGTACGACCAACGAACTTGGTTTTTGTCGCGTCCTTGTACCTGTTGGAAACTATTCAATAGAGTCGCGTGTGATTGAAGATGGGTCCGTTTTTACGTCTTTTATAGACCCACAGGCAAGCGACGGCCAAACGAGCTTCGTTCAGTCTCGATCTTCGTTCTCGGTAGAGCAAACGCGCTGTTTAATAGCCGGAGCCCTTAGTGCTGGGTCGAATATTTTCGGTGGGTTGACGATGATAATCGGCGGTATTTTACTCCCAGTGGGTGCCGCGATAGCCACCGGATTTGGGACTGCGGCAACCGGCGGTCTAGCGGCGCCGACCATACCGGTTGCCGTTTGGGGCGCCGCGGGTATTGGCGGCTTTTTAATTGGATTTGGAGGAGTCACCTTATCAGCTGGTTTGACTGAGTTGTTGCAACTGGGTGGTAAATGTCTATCCTAAGATTGGAGATAGATGGACGATTTCTTTTAGTATTCCTCTTACTTTTAGCCGTTATAGTTTTTCGGTACGTATATCTCAGACGCCTAACAAAATCTATTCAGCATCTTCCAGTCGAAGAGTTAATAAAAATGTTCTCAAAAACTAAGGAGAGTGACCCGGTAATTGGAATTCTGAAAACCTATTTTCGAATTAAAAGGTCATTCCTACGAATTAAGCTACTACTACTGATTCCCTTTATCGGGCTGCTTATAATTGGCCCCCTTTTAGTGAGCTATCTATCGCATTTGATTCCGGTTGATGAGTCCTCAAGCATTATCGCAAATACCGCGCTCCCACTCTTCATGGCTGCCTTTGCAGGAGTATTAATGCTTGACACCTTGTCGGAAGTCTATCTCATTGCGATGGGAGATGCTCTTAGACGAAAAGGCCTTCTGTAATGACGGGTGGTGAGATAGCTGCGTGTGGAACTCCTCCGGCCCTTTTCAACAGCAACAGTGCCCCGAATGTCAATTCTGGGGATGGTCGGCGGTTCGCCCTCGCCATCGCCCGGGGCCTCAAGGAGAGCGTCCAGGCCCTCCTCCTCAAGACCGGCGGCCACTTCGCCTTCGCCGACATCTACAAGGCTGCGGCGAGGGCGGAGGCGGTCTCCCTCCAGGCCATCCACGGGGACCCGGCCGCCCTGGAGGAGTTGAGGGCCCTGGCCTCCGAGATTGAGTCGTTGATACCCAAACTGCCGCCCCAAGGCCCGGAGGAGATTCTGCCGCCAATCATTTCGACCTTGACGATAGAGATCGGCCACGGCGGCCTGATTGGAGTCCCCGCCGCGCCTTGCCAGAGGCCGGAGTGCGTGGATTACACCGGGTTCGCGAAAGAGGCCCGCCGCCGTGGACACAACGTGACCGTAATCAACGGGACCATCACCTTTGATAAACTCAACAGCACAGATGTCTTCATGGTGCCCCCGCCCGTGACCCCCTTCTCGTCAGACGAACTGAACGCGATTCAGCAGTATGTCGAGGCCGGAGGGGGTCTGTTCGTGATTGGCTTCGACCCCGACTTCAAGGCGCTGTGGAACGTCAGCCAGGATTTGCCCGTGAACAACCTCTCGTCGCCGTTCGGCGTCATCTACCGGGCTGGCCAAATCGAGCAGTTCAACGGCGTTTCGTTCTCCACGACCGTCTCCTATACCAATCTCACTCCCCATCGGACCACCGAGGGCGTCTCCGAAGTCAAGTCCTACAACGGCTCCGACCTCATCACCCTGTTCGGCGCGGAGCCCATCGTGACAGGGAACGGGAGTAGCACAAGAGTCCGTTTGTTCAACGGGACGGACCCGCCCGGCCCTGTTCTCGCTGCTGCCTCGGGACTCGGCAACGGAAGTGCGTTTTTCGTGTCGGACCTCCATCTCTTCGATGACGGGGACCGGGACGACGATGGAGCTCCAGATTTGGATGCGGGGAGCAACAGACAATTCGCGCTGAACATTTTGGAATTCTTACGTCCCGGGGCCTCAACTGTTGGAACGGTGCGGGTTCCCGCGATTCCAGAGGGATTTGGAGTCGAAGTTGTGTCCGTGGCTGACGCTCGCGGTTCCCCACTAAGCGGACTCCATGTGGACGCTAAAAACAAATCTACAAACGAAACTTTTTCGTGCATAACAAACGATGCTGGGTTTTGCACACTAACTTTGTTGGAGGGCGTATATACTCTACAGGCCCACGGCTCATCTCCCGAATCTGTTCTGAAGGACGTCGGCGTCACTCCTAGTAGAATTGGCTTCGATTTCCTTAGCGCTCTGACCTCTGAACCTATCACCTGCCAGGGTGGAGTTGACAGGGCATTTCAAGGTGGCATTGGTGGACTCATCGGTTTTGGGACACTTGGCCTGGGCTTATTGATTGCGATACCAGCGGCTTTAGCGGCAAATCCAGGAGGGTTCATAGCAGGTGGTAGCTTAGCAAGTTTTGGATTTGGAACGATTATTGCTTCCGCAATCACATCCGGGACTGGACTAGCCATTATATTCGCAAAGTGTGGAAAATGAATCTCAAGGACCTCGGAACGAGTATCGCAGTCCCAACTCTACTTTACTTTGGATGCGTTTTCATTTTCAATAAAATTGGCCTCAATAATATCGCATTTTTAGTGGCGATATTGGCATCAGCATTTTGGATGACAAATAATGGACTTGGGTTGAAAAGGGGCTTACTATACGGTTCCGTTGGAATCATCTTTGCAAATATAATCCTAATCCGACTCGGGATATGAATAACTCCTTGAATCTTTTCATCCCAATGTCTCCATCAACGCGACCCACGCGGCCCTTGAAAACGGCATCTTCACCCTCCGCGACTCCAAGACCCACTGGACGGCCGAGGAGAACGAGACCTTGCAGCAGATGATTCGCGACCTCAAGAACGTCACCAACCCCGACCCGTTCGTGGCCCATGCGCTGGCGCGGACAATCAAAGAGGACTCCCGGGAACTGCTGTTGCGGACGGGCGGCCACTTCGCCTTCGCCGACATCTACAAGGCGGCGGCGAGGGCCGAGGCGGTCTCGCTCCGGGCCATCCATGGCGACCCAGCGGCGTTGGAAGAGTTGAGGGCCTTGGCTTCGGAAATCGAAGCCCTCGTCGAGAAGTTGCCCCCGCAAGGCCCCGAGGAAATCCTGCCCCCCATCATCTCGACCCTCACCATCGACATCGGCCACGGCGGGCTGATTGGAATCCCCTCCGCCCCCTGCCAGCGCCCCGAGTGCGCCGACTACACCGGGTTCGCGAAAGAGGCGCGGCGGCGGGGGTACAACGTGACGGTAATCAACGAAACGCTTACGTTCGTTATTTGTACCTCGTAACCGGCACCCCCTCCACCCTCGCCCACGGCGAGATGCAGGACGACACCCCCGCCCAGATTGAGGACTGCTTCCGCTCCCTGGAGAGCCCCCGGAGAGCTCCGAGCCACCGGAGGATGTTGTCCTGGATGCGGAAGGTGCTCGGCTTGACGGCGGGGCCGATTTCGCCGTCCTTGATGAGAAAAGTCGCCCCGCGATTCGTGGTGGCGAAATCCCCGGCGGCGGGGTTCACAAGGTAGGTGTACCAGAGGCGGCCCACCAGGAGACCGCGGCGCGTCTCCTCCACCAACTCCTCCGCGCTCCAATCGCCCGGCGACACGACCATGTTGGTCGCGGAGGGCGAGGGCGTCGCCGCGTGGCTCCGGCCCGGGACGGTGCCGAAGCGAAAACCTCTCCCCCCGGCCAGGCTCTTCAGCCCCTTCCGGCGCAAACACTCCCTGTAGTAGGAGTCGAGCACGAGTCCCGTGAGCCGCCCGCGGTCAATCAACCGCAGGGGCTTCGCCGGGACCCCCTCGTCGTCCACCGCCTTCGATGCGACCCCCCCGGGGTGGCGGTTGTCGTCGGTGAGGGTGAATCCCGGCTCCGCGACCCGCTTCCCCAATTTGCCGATGAAAAACGAGATGCCGTATTCGTAGGCTTGGCCGTTCACGCCAGCGGACAGCTCCTGCTCGAGGATTTCGGCCATGGCGTCGGGGGTGAAGAGGACGGTGGCCCTGCCGGGCGGGGCCCGGGAGACCCTCCGGCTGCGGCCGACGGTCTCCAAGGCGTCCCGCGCGGGCTGGACCGGGTCGAAGTCGGAGAGGCGGCGGGCCCCGGCGGTCCCGAGGGCGGAGAGGGCGTCTCCCTTCTCGACGGTGAGGCTCTCGACGAGGAAGGCGCCGGCCTCGTGGGCGTCCACGCCCTCGGAGTTGCGGATCCACACCTCCTCGGAGACCGCGTTGAGAGAGCCCGCGACGTCGAGATCCGCTCCGCCGCCGAGGGCGGCCTCAAGGGTCGCTTCCGCCAGTCGCACCGCCTCTTCGAGCGAGAGGTGGGCGAGGCGGGGGTCCCGCGAGAGGGGCCGGGCCTTGCCGCCGGAGGGCAGCGAGCGGAAGCGGGGGTCGGGGGGCTTCCGGGCGGCCGCGTCCGACGCCGCCTCGACGGTCGCTGCGGGGTCCGAGGCCCCGTCAGCGGCCGAGAAGCCGACCGATTTTTTCTTGACGATGCGGACGGAGTGGCCCGAGATGAGCGACTCCTTCGCCTCCAGGATGCGGCTCGTCGCCCACCGGACGGTGAGGACGCGGTTGCGCGAGGCGTAGGCCTCCCACTGGTCGGGCTTGCGGGCGCGGCAGAGCTCCGACAACCGTTCGACGACGGTGGCGGTCATGCCCACCTCCCGAACGCGAGCCGGAGGAGGGCGAGGACCGACTTCTCATGGTAGAAGCCGGACCCGAGCACCATCCGGATGCGGAGGGAGACCGGCTCCAGCCCTCGCTCCCGCCGGGCGAGGAGGGGGAGGAGGGCGCGGCCCATGAAGCCGGAGCCGCCGGTGACGAGAATCATCTCCCCGGCCCCACCACCATCCCCTCCCCGCGGACGGTGGGCCCCCCGTTCCCCACGTACATGGACTGCATCGGGTCCCCCTTCCCGCAGGCGGGGTAGATGATCTGGGTCATCTTGAAGTCCCGGCCCGCCGCGTCCACCGATGAGAAGAACTCCTTCGTGTTGGCGCGCAGGATCGCCCCGCGCAGGGGGCGGCCGATTTCGCCGTTCCTGATTTCATAGGCCTCCCACGCCGAAATCTGGAAGTGGTAGCGGAGGGCGTCCACCGAGGGGACCTTGTTGCCGGCGAGGTAGATTCCCGATTTCGTGTCGCGGATGATTTCGTCGGCCTCCCAGTCGCCTGGCTCCAGGAAGGTGTTGGTCATGCGGATGAGGGGGGCGAAGCCGTAGCCGGTGGCGCGCATCGCGCCGCTCGCCTCCGCACCGGTGAGGGCCGCAGTCTCGCGGGAGTGGAGGAACCCTTTCAGAACCCCTCGCTCGACGTGGACCACCCGCTTCCCCGGGACCCCCTCGTCATCGAAGGGATAGGAGCCCGCGTGGCCCCCGCCGAGGGTCGCGTCGGAGACCACGGTGACCTGCGGGGAGAAGAGGTGCCGGCCGACCTTGTCCGCCCACCACGCCCTCCCGGCCCAGGCCGACTCGCGCCCGAGGACCCGGTCGGCCTCCGAGGGGTGGCCCATCACCTCGTGGACGACCAGCGCGACGAACTCGGGGTCGAGGACGACCCGCGTCCTCGTCGCGGGCGCGGCGCGCGCCCCGGCGAAGAGGGCCGCCTTGCGGGCCGCCTCGGCCCCCTGCTCCACGAGGTCCCACTGCCGGATGCGCTCGAAGCCGGCGAAGCCCCCGTCGGTCCGGTGCATGAACTCGACCGTGGGCCCGCGCTTCGCCACGGCCCCTGCGAGCGCGCCGCAGAAGACCCGCCGCTGCCGGACGAGAGCCCCATCGCTCGAAGCGTACCACCGCTCCAGGTCTTCCGTCGCGAGGAATGCGAGTCCCCGGACCACCGAGGGGTGCTCCTTCGCGGCCCGGGAGGCCTCCTTCACCAGTTCCACCCGATCGTCGAGGGGGACCTCCTCGGAGTTCTCCCGGTGGGGGAACTCGAAGTCGGCCCGCGCGGCGCGCTCCTCCGCCAGTTTCACCCTGTCGCGACGATTGGCTTTCGCGAGCCGGACAGCGCGCTCCACGGCGCCCCGGAGGGCCCGGGCGGCGCCCCTTTCGTCGAGGGTTACCGCCGCGAAGCCCCACGAGCCCCCCGCCAGGGCGCGGACCCCGGCGCCGAAGGTCGTCGAGCGCGTGAGGTCCTTCACGTTCCCGTCCTCGGCGGTGACGGAGGTGGACGGGCCTCTCTCCAAACGGATGTCCAGGAACTTGGCGCCGAGTCCGGAGCCGCGGGCGAGGGCGGAGCGCAGGATGTCCTCCATGGAGTGAGCCACGGAAGCAGGATGTTGAAAGGATGACGGGCCGGAGCGGAAGCGGGAATGGCTCGGAAACCGGGTCGTGCTTCACCTTCAGCCGGATGTTGCCGAGGGAGCGGGAGATGCTGGTCCGCGAGACCCGGAAGCGCCGGGCGATGTCGCTGACCCGGGAGCCCTCCCGGAGAAGATTGAGCCCCTGGGCGGGGAGGACGCCGTTCCTCTCCCGGTCCTCGACGGCGGCGGCCGGGAGGTGGTTCGGGGAGGCCATCGCCCCCCCCGGTGATGAAGGGGGCCATGGCCCTTGGCCGGAAACCGCCTGAAACCGGTTTCAGGGGGGCTGCGAGCGGCGACGGGGTCCAGGGGGTCCTACCCCCGAATCCTCGCCAGTCTCTTGCAGAGGTCGTGCATCTTCGCGCACGCCTCCAACTCCCTCCGGAGCATCTCCTCGGCCTGCCCCCGGTTGAAGGCGCGGTAGACCACCTGCCGCGCCCCCTCCTGGGAGACGAGGAGGCTCCGCTTCTCCAGGGAGCGGAGGAGGGGATAGACCCGCCCGGGGCTCAGCCGGACCCCCGTGTCCTTGAAGATGTCGTCCATGAGTTCGCGGCCGGTCCGGGGCCCTTCGAGGATGTAGGCGACGACGATTGTCGGGAGGTTGCCCTTCACCTGGGAGGCGAAGAGGCCGTTGAGGGAGTGCTCCCGGGAGAGGGTGGCCGCCCCATTCTTCAACGATTGACCCTGACCGCCACCCATGAGGCGCGGGGGGGCGGGCAGCCATAAAAAGTTCTCCGAAGAGTCAATTACTGATTTCGATTCCTATTCCCGCTCTTCGGGCAGATTATTCCGCGATTTCAATCCGGGGGAGTGTGAATTCGGGGGCGGAGAGTCGGCGGGGGGCCCCGGAGCGGCGCCTCACGCTCCACCCTTCCGTAGAGCGTGGTCCTCTCCCGGGGCTCCCGGCCCGCCTCCCGGATGAGCGCCTCGAACTGCCAGGGGTGGAAGACGACCCCCCACGGGCTCCCCGCCGAGCGGGAGATGTTCTCCTCCATGAGGGTCCCGCCCAGGTCGTTGCACCCCGCCGCCAGCATCGCCCTCGCCCCCTCCGGCCCCATCTTCACCCAGGAGGCCTGGATGTTCTTGACGTGGCCGTGGAGCAGGACGCGGGAGAGGGCGTGGACCCGGAGGTTGGTGTCGAGGTCGGGGCTCCGGTAGCCCAGGTCGGCGAGGGGGCTGTTCCGGTCGAGGAACGGAAGGGGGACGAACTCGGTGAAGCCGCCGGTGCGCCTCTGGATGTCGCGGATGCGGAGGATGTGCTCCACCCGCTCCTCCCACGTCTCCGCGTGGCCGTACATCATGGTGGAGGTCGTCGGGACGCCGACCCGGTGGGCGGCCACGATGATCGCTTCCCAGTCGTCGGCTGTCAGTTTCCCGGGGCAGATGATTTTCCGGACCCGGGGCGCGAAGATTTCGGCGGCGGTGCCGGGGACCGACCCGAGGCCGCGCTCCTTCAGCCCGCGCAGGGCGTCCTCCGGGTGCATCTTCGAGTTGTGGCACATGTGGCGCACCTCCTCGGGGGAGAAGGCGTGGACGTGGATTTTCGGCGCGGTCTCCTTGATGACGTCGAGGCGGCGGGCGTAGTCCTCGAAGGTGAAGTTCGGGAAGAGGCCCGCCTGCATGCAGATTTCGGTGGCGCCGTAGTCCACCGCCTCCCGGACCCGCAGGCGCATCTCCTCGTCGCTCCGGAAGTAGGGGTCCTCCCGGGAGAAGGCGCAGAAGGAGCAGGAGCCGATGCACATGTTGGTGAAGTTGAGGTTCCGGTTCACGACGTAGGTCACCGTGTCCCCCACCGCCTCGCGGCGGAGGGAGTCGGCGAGCGGAATGAGCACCCCGGGGTGCCGGGCGAGGAGGAGTCCGTCCTCCTTTGTCGCTTCGCCGCGGCGGGCGCGGTCGGCGACCTCGTCGGCCCAGCCGGAGGGGGCGGGGAGAGGACGCGGGCGGGGGGAGAGCTGGCTAGCCATGGATAAAGGATGAAGGATGAGGGATGAAGGATGAAGCCTCGCCTTCCGCCTTCATCCTTCCGCCTTCATCCTTCCTCCGGAACCCCTCCCCGTCCGCCAGCCCCTCCACCACGGCCGCCACCGTGTCGCTGTACCACCCCACCTTCACATACCTCGGGTAGATGCAGAGCCGCTCCCGCAGGGGCACGGGCGCGAGGGCGCGCCGCAACTCCTCCTCTGCGGGCCACGGGGCCTCGGGGCTGATGTAGTCAATGGTCCTCGTCGAGATGCCGCCGAGGTCGTTCGCCCCGTGCCTCACCATCTCGACGGGCGCGAGGTTGGGCGGAATCTGGACCGCAACCTCGGGCGGCAGGATGCGCCGCGCCTCGGCCACGGCGTCGGCCACCGCGTCGAGGGGCGCGGGGGGGTGGCCCGCCATCTCGGTCCCCGGCTTCGGGTGGAAGGGCTGGACGATGACCTCCTGGATGTGGCCGAATCTCCGGTGGAGGGCGGCGATGGCTTCAAGGCTCCGGATGCGCTGCTCGCGCGTCTCCCCGATGCCGACGAGGATGCCGGTGGTGAAGGGCACGCGGAGGCGGCCCGCGAGTTCGATGGTCCGCAGCCGTTCCGCCGGGCTCTTGCTCGGGGCGCGCCGGTGTACCGGGAGGGGCTCGACGCACTCCAGCATGAGGCCCATCGAGGCGTTGACCTCGGCGAGCCGCGCCATCTCGCCCTCCTCCAGCACCCCGAGGTTGGAGTGGGGCAGGAGGCCGAGGGCGAGCGCGCGCTCGCACAACTCCGCGACGTAATCCACCAGACTCTCGTGCCCGAGGGAGCGCAGGCGCTCCCGGAAAGCGGGGTGGTTCTCGGGGCTCTGCCCGGTGACGAAGAGCGCCTCGGTCGCCCCGCCGGGGTCGCGCAGGACCGCCTCCGCCTCCGCGGGCTCCATCAGCAGGCCGGTCCGCGGGTCCTGCCGGAAGGTGCAGTAGTCGCAGGTGTCCCGGCAGACCATGGTGGCGGGCAGGAAGAGGTTCTTGGAGAAGGTCACGCAGGGCGGAAGGGCCATCCAGGGTCCTTCGTGCTTCAGATATAGGTTTATCGGCCCGCCCCGCGGCAGAAAACGGCATCGGCGAGCCGCGGTTTCACCGCGCGTTTCGGGCCGGGGAACTGCGAAGGGTTTTTAAGCCGGACTATAGAGACGGGCCATGGCCGCGAAGAAGAAAGCGCAACCGAGAGACGAGTTCGGCGACCTCATCGAGCGCATCCTCGGGACCCGGAGCGTCCTGAACCTGCAGTTGGACGACGTGGGCATCGTCATCGGCGACCGGAAGTTCTCGTTCAGCGGGAAGTTGACCATCGGGCCCCTCTCCGTGGGCAAGCGGACGAAGGGCTGAGTCGAAGCAGGGGAGCCGCGCGCGACGGGACCGTTTTCAAGAATGAACGAGCGCTCCTGACCCCATGCGGCCCGCGACCCTCCAAGACAGGGCCCGATGAGCGACCCGATTCTCGTCACCTGCGGACTCCCTTACGCCAACGGCCCCTGCCACCTGGGCCACCTCCGGACCTACATCCCCGGAGACCTCTACGTGCGGACCCTGCGCCACCTGAGGGAGAAGCCCCTCTTCGTCTGCGGCTCCGACACCCACGGCACCCCCATCGTGGTGAACGCGGAGGAGCAGAAAACGACTCCGAAGGCGCTCGTCGAGACCTGCCACAAGCACTTCCAGGAGGTCTTCAAGGCCCTCTCCATCTCCTTCGACGTCTACGGCTCTACCGACGACCCGGCGAATCACGAGCGGACCCGGGAGATCGTCACGGCCCTGCAGTCGGCGGGCCATATCTACCCCAGGACCGTCGAGATGGCCTACTGCCCGAAATGCAAGCGGTTCCTCCCCGACCGCTACGTGGAGGGGATCTGCCCCCACTGCGGGGCGCAGGCGCGGGGCGACGAGTGCGACCAGGGGTGCAAGCGCCACCTGGAGCCCGGGGAGATCAAGAAGCCCAAGTGCCGCACCTGCGGCTCGGCGGCCCAGAACAGGGCCCAGGAGCACCACTTCTTCAAGCTCTCCGCCTTCAAGGAGTTCCTGCTCGACTACCTCGAAGACCTCGGAGGCACCGCCAACGCCCGCAACTACGCCAAGGAGTGGGTGGCGCGGGAATTGCGCGACTGGTGCATCACCCGGAACCTCGAGTGGGGCGTCAAGTTCCCCGGGTCGGACCTCACGGTCTACGTCTGGGTGGACGCGCCCATCGGCTACGTCTCGTTCACCCCCGGGTGGGAAAAGATCTGGAAGAACCCCTCCCGCATCGTCCACTTCATCGGCTCCGACATCGTCTACCACCACTGCATCTTCTGGCCCGCGCTGCTGAAGGGGGCGGGGCTCACCCTGCCCATGGCGGTGGCCGCGTCCGGGATGCTCACCATCGACGGCAACAAGTTCTCCAAGAGCCGGGGCTACGTGGTCTGGGTCGAGGAGGACTACCTGAAGCAGAACCTCCACCCCGACCTGCTCCGCTACTACATCGCCGCGACGACGAGCCACACCCGGGAGCTCGACTTCTCGTGGCGCCTCTTCCAGGAGAAGGTGAACAACGAACTGGTCGCCATCCTCGGCAACTTCCTCTACCGCATCCAGTCCTTCGCCTGGAAGAACTTCGGCCGCATCCCCCCGGGCGAGATCGAGCGCACGGTCTCCAACCGCATCGCCGACACCCGCCGCAACTTCCTGGAGGGGCTGCGCCAGTTCGAGTTCAAGAAGATGACCGACGCCGCGATGGGCCTCGCGACCTTCGGGAACAACTACTTCCAGTCCAGGGAGCCGTGGCACCTCCTCAAGGAGGACCGGAACGAGGCGGGGAGCGTGGTGAAGAACGGCCTCCAGTTGTGCAAGGCGCTGAGCATCCTCTTCGAGCCGGTCATGCCCTCCAAAATGGCCGAGGTGTGGTCCCAGTTGAAACTGGAGGGGGACGTCCACACCATCCCGCTGGAGGAGATGGACGAGGAGGTCCCCGCGGGGCGGCCGATGGGCATCCCCGCGCCCCTCTTCTCCCGGCTGGAGGACCACCACGTCGAGCGGCTGGAGGACGTCCTCCGGCAGCGTCTCGCCGAGGCCGCCGGGAAGGGGGGCAAGGGGGAGTGACAGAACTCGCGCGAGCGCAGCGAGCGCGAGTTCTGCGACGCCCCGGCCTGAAGCCCGGGGCGTCCGCCGGCGGGCCTTTTAAGAATTTTCGCGCAGCGAAAATTCTTGTGAAGGGGCTCCTCGACCTCCCCGCCCTCCGCTACCTCTGGAGGGGGCGGGATGCCTTCCGGGAGGTCCGGCCCCCCGCGGGCTGGGCCCGGCTGGAGCCCCTGGGGTGGGTGGTCCTCTTCCTCGGCGTCCACACGAGCCTCTTCTACTCCCAACTCCTCTCCATCCCCCACTTCGGGCCCGCCGCGGTCGGGGCCCTGGCCGTCCTCCTGCTCCAGGCGGGGGTCTTCTGGGTCGCCCTGCGGCTCGCGGGGGCGAAGGTCGCCCTCGGCGAGAGCCTCTGGGCCGCGCCCCTGACCTGGCTGCCGGTGGTGGTCTTCTTCCTGGTCGCCTATGTCCCCATCCAGTTGCTGAGCCCGGACCTCTTCTACGACTACTTCTTCGACGAGCGGGTGCGCTACCTCCATGGCGTGGCCGTCATCATCATCGTCCTCGCCATGGTCTCCCACACCTCCCGGCTCATCGCGGAGGAGATGTATCGCCTCTCCCCGAGGCGCTCCATGGCAGTGGGCACGGCAGTTGCTCTCCTCTACGTCTTCTTCGGGCTCGCCCTCTACGCCTTCGTCACCAGCGCGGACCTGCTCTACATCATATGAAACCCATCCTCGCAATCGCAGCGGCCACCGTCGGACTCGCCCTCGCTCTCGGTTGGGCGGTGGACTCGGTGGCCCCCCTCGAGGCCCGCATCGGGAACGGGACCCTCCTCTGCGGCGACACCCACGTGCACACCTACCTCTCATTCCACGCGGGGACGCCCCTCGTCCACCTGGTTCACGCCCACCGGCGGGGCCTCGACTTCATCGTCTTCAGCGAGCACAACCGGGTGGGCGGCGGTGCGTGGGGGCAGGAGGTGGCGCGGCTCGTCGGCAGCCCGGTGATTGTCGTGGAGGGGGAGGAGGTCACCAATCCGAAATACCACATCAACGCCCTTGGCATCTCGAGGTCCATCCCCTACACGACGCCGGCGGACGAAGTGGTGGCCGAAATCCACCGCCAGGGGGGCCTGGCCAGCGCCAACCACCCGGTCGAGAAGTTCTGGCCCGCGCTCATCCCCCTGATGGCGGAGCGGCGGTTCGACGTCTTCGAGTACATCAACATGGGCCCCTGGAACAAGGGGGACCAACCGCAGGTGGACGCCTTCGTCAAAAACATGACCGAGGCCGGTTTCCTCCGGGGGGTCGGGTGGGTCGGGGTGAGCGACACCCACCTCGGGGCCAACACGGGGCAGGCCAAGGCCTGCGTCGTCGCCGCGGAGAGGACCTGGGGGGCCATCGCGGCGGAGATGAAAGCGGGCCGGAGCGCGGCGACCATCGGGGGCAGGTTCTTCGGGCCGATGGCCGACGAGTTGAATGCGAACCCGCAGGCGGTCGCGAAAATCACCCAGGAGCCCGCCCTCTGGACGAAGGTCGTGAGCCACGCGTTCTTCGCCGCCTTGGCGGTGGCGATGCTGGGGAGGTGGGGGCCGTGGGGGCGCCGGGGGCCGCCGCCGGGGTCTGCCTGAATTTTGCGCATCTTTGAGCGATGCTATTTCGCCCGGAGTTCCTTCCGGAGTTCGGCAACGACCCGGTCGACCCTCTCGCGGGCGGTCCCCAGGTAGTTCTGCGGCCGAAGGACCCGCTCCAGCTCCCTCCGCGACGCCTTTCCGCCCAGCCGCCTCGCCAGCACCTCCGCGAATGGCTTGCGCCTCTCCCGCGATTCCATCGCCGCCCTGCGGACCGCCTCGTGGGCCCTCTGCCTCCCGATTTCAGGGGCCAGGCGCATCATCACCGACTCGCTCAGTTCGAGGCCCCCGAGGACGCCGAGGTTGCGGCGGATGTCGTCGGGGAAGAGACGGAGCCCCTTGAGGACCCGGGTCGCCGTGGCGAGCAGGTGGTCGAGGAGGATGGTCGCCTCGGGCAGGAGCACGCGCTCGGCCGACGAGTTCGTGAGGTCGCGCTCGTCCCAGAGGGTGTTGTTCAGGAGGCCGGGCTCCACGAAGGAGCGCACGATGCGCGCCAGGCCGCACACCTGCTCCGACTTCACCGGGTTGCGCTTGTGGGGCATGGTGGAGGAGCCCACCTGCCCCGCCGCGAATGGCTCCTCGACCTCGTGGAGTTCGGAGCGTGCCAGGGTCCGGATTTCGGTGCAGATTTTGTCGAGGGTCGTGGCCACCTGGGCGAGCCAGAAGAGGTATTCGGCGTGGAGGTCGCGGGAAATCACCTGGGTGGCAATGGCCGCCGGGGCCAGCCCGAGGTGGGCCATGGTCCGGGCTTCCACGTCGAGCCCCTTGGACCCGAGCGACGCCTGAGTGCCCACCGCGCCCCCCAGTTTCCCGACCAGCACCCGGGGCCGCATCTCCCGCAGCCTCCGCAGGTGGCGGGCGGTCTCGTCGGCCCAGAGGGCGAACCGCATCCCGTAGGTCGTCGGGGTCCCGATTTGGCCGTGGGTCCGCGCGGCGCACACCAGGTCACGGTGGCGGACCGCGCGGTCGAGGAGGACCTTCAGCAGTCCCTTCAGCCGCTTCTCCAGCAGGTCGAGGGCGTCCCGCATCTGGAGGGCGAGCGCGGTGTCGACGATGTCGTAGGAGGTCGCGCCGAAGTGGACGAACTCCCCGGCGGGCCCCGACTGCTCCGCGAGCGCCTCGACGAGCGCCATGAGGTCGTGCTGGGTCCGCTTCTCGATGGCTTTCACGCGGTCGAGTTTGACCTTGGGGACCCCGCGGGCAATGGCCTCGGGAGCCTCCTTCGGAATCATGCCCAGCTCCGCTTCGGCCTTGGCAAGGGCGACCTCGACTTCGAGGCCGCGCTTCATGCGGGCCTCCTCGGTCCAGATGGAGCGCATCTCGGGGGTTCCGTAGCGGGTTTCGATGGGGTGGATGGGCATGGGTGGGGACTGTTGGACGGGGGTGACTAAAAACCCGTAGGTGGAAAGGCCCGGGCCACTCGGAAATTGTTGCCGCTTCGGGCCGTCATCTACGACATGTTAGAGACTTGTCCGATTTCGGGCCGCGCGAGCGTGAACTCGCGTTCACGGGCTCTCGCTTGCGACGCGGTCGCAAGGCGCGCGCCGCGTTACAGCCGGTATTCGTCCTTGAGCGGCTTCGGCGGCAGCGGCAGCATCGCCCGGAAGGAGTCGGGGTCCTTCGCCGCCGCCTCCAACTGCCTCCGGATGGTGCTCAGCACGTCCTCCACGAAGAACGCCTCCGCCCCCTTCTTCACCCTCCCCGCGAAGGCCTGGAGGGCCTCCGACTCGGCCTTCGAGGTCTCCAGGAGGCATCCGTCGCCGGGGACGGAGGCGCGGAGCTTCTCGATCCACCCGATGACCTCCTTGACCCGCCCCCCGTCGAGGGCCCTGAGTTGCTTCTGGAAGAGCGCCTTCAACTCCTCGGTCGTGACGTCCCCGGTGGCGGGCATCGGGCGCGTCCCCTCCGAGAGGGGGAGGACGAGGGGAAAGGCCATGAGGAACTCGGCGTAGGCGGTGTCGAGGCTCTCCCGGACCTGGCCGCTGCAGCCGAGGCGCGCCTCGGGCTCCTTGAAGGACTTGCAGAGGGAGCAATATTTCCCGAACCGCTCTACCGCCTGGAAGAAGCGGATGGCGCCTTCCAGGGGGAGATGCTGCCCGAACTCTTCATCCATGGGGCTACCCGTGCGGCAGGGTAGAAAAAGGCGTCTCCTTCACCGGGTTTGCGCGTCGAAGGTCCTCTTGCAGCGGGGGGAGCAGAAGTAGTAGGTCTTGCCCCCCCGCACGCTGCTGCCCGCCGCCGCCCTCGGGTCCACCTTCATGTGGCAGACTGGGTCCAAAACCGACAGGTCGGAAGGTCCCGTGGATTCGAGGTTTTGGATTCCGGAGGGGTCCTCGTGGAGGGCGGGGGCGGAGGGGCGCATCTGCAGGGGCGTCGCCGGGGGGTGGGCGTGCGTGGGAGGGGGCTCTGCCGGGCGCCGCAGGGCGGGCCGGACCCGCCTCCCCTTCGCCGTCTTGGGGTCGAACCTCCGCAGGGAGAGGGAGTTGGCCACCACCGAGACGCTGCTGAAGCCCATCGCCGCCCCCGCGAGAATCGGGTTGAGAAGGCCCCACGCCGCGAGCGGAATGAGGACCGTGTTGTAGGCGAAGGCCCAGAAGAGGTTCTGCTTGATTTTCGACAGGGTCTTCTGGCTCAGTTTGACGGCGGCCGGCACGCCGCGGGGGTCGCCCCCGACGAGGACGACCGACGCGGTCTCCATGGCGACGTCGGTCCCCCCGCCGATGGCGATGCCGACGTCGGCCGCCGCGAGGGCGGGGGCGTCGTTGACGCCGTCGCCCACCATGGCGACCGTTTTTCCCCGGCTGCTGAGGGCCCGAATGGTCTCCGCCTTCCGGGCCGGCAGAACCTCCGCGAGGACCCTGTCCGTCCCGACCTGCCGCCCCACCGCCTCCCCCGTCCGGCGGTTGTCGCCGGTCAGGAGGATCGTCTCGATTCCCATCTCCTTCAGGTCGCGCACCGCCTCGGCCGCCCCGGGCTTGAGGGTGTCCGCAACCGCGACGACTCCCGCCAGCCGGCCGTCCATTGCGAGGAGCATGGCCGTCTTCCCTTCGCTCTCCAAGCGGTCCAGGGCGCTCTCGCCGCCTCCGAGGACCACGCCCTGCTCATCCATCAGCCTCCGGTTCCCGAGGAGGACCGCCCGGCCATCCACCCGCGCCCGCACCCCGCGCCCCTCCAGCGCCTCGAAGTCCCGCGGCTCGGGGAGCACGATGCCGACCTCCCGGGCCCGCTCCAGAATCGCCCGGGCGAGGGGGTGCTCCGAGCCGCGCTCGACGGCTGCGGCGAGGCGGAGGACCTCGCCCTCCGGGAACCCGCCCAGCGCGACCACGTCGGTCACCGAGGGCTCGCCCCGGGTCAGGGTCCCGGTCTTGTCGAGGACGACGACCTGGATGCGCCCCGCCTTCTCCAGCGGCTCGCCCCCCTTGATGAGGATGCCGCTCCGCGCCCCGAGACCGGTCCCGACCACGAGGGCCGCAGGCGTAGCGATGCCGAGGGCGCAGGGGCAGGCGATGATGAGGACCGCAACCAGGGCGGAGAACGCGAAGCCGAAGGAGGCCCCGGCCGCGCTCCACCCGGCGAAGGAGAGGAGGGCCACCGCCACGACCGCGGGGACGAAGTAGCGGGAGACCCGGTCGGCGATGCGCTCGATGGGGGCCCGGGCCGCCTGCGCGTCCTCGACCAGTTTCACGATTTGGGCCAGGGCGGTGTCCTGCCCGACCTTGGTGGCCCGGACCTTGAGGAGCCCCTGCTTGTTCAGGGTCGCCCCGATGACCTCGTCGCCCGGCCCCTTCGTCACAGGCATGGACTCTCCGGTGAGCATCGACTCGTCCACGGCCGAACGCCCCTCCTCGACGACGCCGTCGGCGGGGACCTTCTCCCCGGGCCGGACGACCATCCGGTCGCCCGCCGACACCTGCTCGACGGGGACCTGCGCCTCCCGGCCGTCCCGGAGCACGGTCGCGGCCGGGGGCCGGAGGTCGAGGAGCGCCCGGACGTCCCGGAGGGCCCGCTGCTTCATCAGGCGCTCGCCCCATTTGCCGAGGAGGATGAGGCCGATGATGAGGGCCGACACCTCGAAGTAGAGGCCCCGGGCCGACTCGGGGACCGCGCCCGGTGCGAAGGTCACCAGGGTGCTGAAGCCCCACGCGGCCGAGGTCCCGACCGCGATGAGGGTGTCCATGTTCGCGGCCCGGGCGCGGAGGGCGTGGAGGAGGCCGCGGTAGAAGGGGAGGCCCGCGACGAACTGGACGGGGGTGGCCAGGAGGAAGAGGACGAGGCTGTTCAACTCCACAGGCCCGAGACGACCGGGGACCATGGCCGGAGGGACCCACGTGAGGACGAGGGCGGGAATCCCGAGGACGAAGGAGAGGGCCACCATCCGCTTGAGCCAGCGCAACTCCTTCTCGGGGGCCTGGAATGTGCGGAGGCAGGTCTCGCTGCAGAAGAACCAGGTCCGGCCCTCCGAAGCCCACTTCAGGGCGTCGGGGGTCTCGGCGACGAACATGCCGCAGACGGGGTCCTTGGCCATCGGGGGAGTGGGGAGATGAGGTCCTATACTTCTTTCTTGCCAAAAGCCACTGTTTTTGCATTGGAGTCGCACAGAGGATCCCATGGCGGCCAAGGGCAGGTCCCCGGCTCCGGAGGTGGTCGAGATGCCTCGGAAGTGGTTGCTGCTTGTTCTCGCCGTCGGGGCGAGCCTGGCGGCGATTGCTTTTGTCCCGAGAGGACCCGGAGGGGGCTCGGGGACGGACCTGACCCCAATTACTGATTGGCCCCACACCCACGGCCTCGCGGTGGACCCGAAGAACCCGAATCTCCTCCACATCGGCACCCACGGCCACGGCGTGGTCCGCCTCGAAATCGGGGGCAGGCCGATGCGGGTCGGCAACAACCGTCTCGACCTCATGGGCTATTCAGCCTCCCCGGTCGACGGCCGCGTCCACTACTCCAGCGGCCACCCGGGGCCGGGCGGGAACACCGGGGTCATCAAGTCGGAGGACGGCGGCCTCGCCTGGAAGCGCGTGGACACCCTCCCCGGGACGCCGGTGGACTTCCACGCCATGACCGTGAGTCCGGCCAATCCCCAAACGCTCTACGCCTGGTACTACGGCGACCGGAGGTTCTACCGCAGCACCGACGCCGGCGTGACCTGGACCAATCCCGCGGCCCGGGGGCTGGGTGCGGGAGTGGTCGCCCTTGCAGGGGACCCGGCCTCCGAGCAGACGGTCCTCGCGGGGACCGACTCGGGGCTCTACCGGAGCGCCGACGGGGGGGAGTCCTGGAGCCCGCTCCCGGGGCCCCTCGACGGTGGGCCCGTGCTGGCCGTCGCCATCGACCCGAAGGAGCCCCGGACGCTCTACGCCTCGGGGCAGTTCACCGGCCTCTGGAAGTCCACCGACGGGGGGGCCACCTTCAGGATTTCGAGCAGGGGGCTCCCCGCCGGGGACGCGGTCCTGTTCGTGGCCATCGACCCCACGGCCACCGACAAGATCTACGCCAGCACGGTCTCCAAAACCATTTACCGGTCGGTGGACGGAGGCGCAACGTGGTCGGTCCTCTGGGTCCCCGGCGGCTGACCATGGAACCGCGTGGCCCCCCCTGTGCCCGTTCTGTCCCACGCCGCCCTGAGTCGTCTGGCAGATTTGCCCTGGCGTTCCCGGTCAGGGCTTCCGCGCCACTCCGGCGACGAGAGGCACCCCGGGCGGCAGCGCATCCCGCCGCACCTCCCCCACCTGGAACCCCGCCCGCCGCATCTCCTCCACGGTCCTCCGGTTGAGGTGGCAGCCGGCGGAGATGCGCTTCCAGAGCGGGGTCAGGGCGTCGCGGACCGCCGCGCCGGGGCCGTCGCCCCGCACGTGCTCGATGAACCTGAACTCCCCCCCGGGCCGGAGGACGCGGCTCAGTTCGGAGAGGCCTTTGCGGGGGCTCGCGACGGAGCAGAAGACGAGGGTGGAGACGGCCGTGTCGAAGGAGGCGTCCTTGAAGGGCAGGGCCTCGACCGGGCCGGGCCGCAGGGAGATGGGGGCCGCGTCGCGGAGGTCCCTCAGGCGCGCCTCCGCCTTCGCCCGCATGAAGGGGTCGGGCTCCAGCGCGACGACCTCGTCGGCCTTGCGGTAGCAGGGGAACGACGCGCCGGTGCCGGCCCCGACCTCCAGCACCCGCCCCCGGGCGCCGCCCACAATCCACTCCCGATGGCGGCCGACCCTCTTCTCGGCCTGCCGCATGAAGCGGTCGTAGAGGGCGGCGAAGACCGGGTGGCCGTCAGCCATGAGCCCTCCTGCGCTTCCGGAGTTCTCCAAGGACCTTCAGAAGTTCTGCGTTCGACGGCCGGTCGAGGGGGTCGGCGCCGATTCGGGCGTAGCGGACCCTGCCTGCGGCGTCCACGACGAAGACCGCAGGCTGGGCGTATCCCTTGAGCCCCACGAGGCCGTGGGACCAGCGGTCAAGTTCGTTGAGCCGGTTGCGGCCCCGGGTGACCCCCCAGCGGCGGATGGCCGCGCCCCCGGGGTCGCTCACCAGCGGGAATGGGAGGCGGAGAGCGCTGCGCGCGGCCCGAGACACCGCCTCGGGGTCGTTGCTGACCCCCGCTATCTCGGCGTTCCGTTTCCGGAATTTCCCGTAGTCCCGCGCCAGGCCGCGCAACTGGAGGTCGCACACGGGGCACCAGGCCCCGCGGTAGAAGACCAGAACGAGGTTCCGTCCCCGGTAGAGCCGCAGGTCGAGGGGGCCGGCACGGAGCGGGGCGGGCTGGCCGACGCGGACCATCCCGGGAGTGGGGCTGTCGCGCCGGATAACCCTGCCCCCCGGCTGTCCCAAAGTTTTTCCGGGTGCCGGAAGTTCGCCCGGGGACATGAGAGGCCCGCGTCTCGCCATCGCCGCCGCCCTCTGGCTCCTCCTCGCCCGAGAGCGAGCCCGGTATCCACGACGGGCCCCTCTCTAAGAATTTTCGCGCAGCGAAAATTCTTATTGCCAGATGGCCAGGACCACCCGGGCCCGGTCGGGGTGGAGTTGCTCCTCCATAAGCCACCTCCGGGCCTCGCGCCTCGCGCTCTCCAGGCCCAGCCCCCGGACCCTCTCTCTCAACGCCTCCGCCGCCAGGGCCTGAACGTCGGGCCGGACCTCCCAGGTCCCGGGCTGGAGGTTGATGTCATCCGGCTCGGGGAAGCACCCCTGCTCCGGAGAGCACCCCTTCACCGCTTCGGAGAAGCGCCACTGGTCGTTCACCACCACGTCAAACACATCGGCGCGGACCGGCTCCAGCCAGACGCGGTCGGAGCTCTTCACCCGCTCCTCCAGGCGCCGCTCCAGGGCCTCGGCCTTCCGGTTGTAGCCATCGCACAGCTCACAATATGCGATTTTGACACGGACGAGGCTCAGCCGGACCGCCTCCACGGAGCGGTTCAACACCTCGGCTGCTTCCTCCACGACGTTGATTTTTTCCAGTCGCACATCCAGCAACTCCCGGAACCCGTCCGCCACCGGCAGCGTCATCACCCTCTCCACCTTCGTCGCCCTCTCCGGGGCAGGAGACCCGACCGCAAACCGCCACTCCGGCCCCGCCCACGGCACGGGCCTCCACGCGGCCGTGAGGTTGAACCGGTGGCGGGGCCCGAGGAGGCGCGCCAGGGTGTCGTTCACGACCCCTTCGAGCCCGGGGTCCCGGCCTTTCTCATCCACATAGAGGGCCAAGAGCCCCTCCCCGATTCTCATCCCGATATCCCGCCCCTCGGGCCGGACCGCCAGCAGCGCGTCGATGGCCGCCGAGTCGAGCCTCTGGCTCCGCAGCTCCCGGGCGGCCTGGAGGCCGGAGCTCCGGGAGAGGGTGGTGAAGACCAGGGCGGCGGCGACGGAGACGAGGACGAGGAAAATCAGGGCGTCGAGGAGGGTGGCGTAGCCCGCGTCTCTGCGCATGCCTGTCCCACAGGGCCGCGAAAGGAAAAAGGTGCCATATTCTTTTATCGCGTGGGACGACGCAGAGCCGATGGCCCACCTCCCCCGCGGCTCCACCCGCGTCCTCTCCCTCCGCGCCCTGGAAGACGGGCGCTGGGTCGCCCGCCGCGCACGGGTGGCGACGGAAGAGGCGTGGACCGTCGAGTTCGGCTTCCTGAACAAGGCCGGACCCTTCTTCTGCACTCCCGCCGACCTGGAGGCCCTGGCCGTGGGCCACCTTCTGAACGAGGGATACTGCCTGCCCGCGGACATCGAGATGGCCCGCGTCCACCGGCGGCTGCGCGTCGTCCGGGTCCGCACCCGGAGAGTCGAGCACGAGCCCTCCCGCCCCCTTCCCCGGGTGGCCCCGCGAACCGTGACTCCCGGGGCGATTTTCAAGAGGACGGAGGAGATGTTGGAGGGCGCGCGCCTCTACAAGGCGGCCCGGGGGGTCCACACCTCCGCCCTCGCCGACGGCCGGGGTCTCCGGTGGCTGGTGGAGGATGTGGGGAAGTACAACACTCTCGACAAGTTGCGGGGGCTCGCCCACCTCCAGGGCCGGCCGACCCGGGGCCTCACTCTGCTGACCACCGGGCGCCTCACGGGCGGGATGGTCTCCAAGGGGCTCCGGATGGGGGTCCCGGTGATGGCCACCATCGGAGGGACCACCGCGGAGGGGGTCCGGCTCGCGCGGGCGGGTGGCGCGGCCCTGATAGGCTACGTCCGTGGGCGGAGCCTCAATCTCTACGCGGGGCGGCCCGCGGAGTGAGGCGCCGGGCGCCCCTCGCGGCCCAGGCCCGGCGACCCCTCGACGAAGGGCTCCAACTCTTTCTCCAGCAGGGAGAGGCCCCGGGCGGGCAGCGCGGCCGGGTTCACCGAGAGCAGGAGCCGGGCGTCGTGGCGACCCACCAGTTCCCGGAGGTGGTAGAACAGTTTCAGGGCCTTGGAGAACTCCATCTCCTGGACCAGGTACTCGAAGCAGTCGAAGAGGACGACGCCGTCGGTGCAGGCCGCCAGGAACTTGGCGGTCAGGTAGGCGATTTCATCGGAGTCGCTCGCCACGGGGATGTCCGGGGAGGGGGATTGCTCCCCCACCCAGACGACGGGCGTCCGCTCCAGGCCGTGGGCGCTCCGGAACCGGTCGGGGGGCGTCCGGGTGAAGCAGATGCCCTGGGCGCCGTGGGTCACCAGGTCGGCGAAGACGCGGTACGCGAGGTCGGGCCGCTCCTCCCGGACCAGGAATGAGGAGCCCCGCGGCGGGGCGTAGCGAGGCCCGTCGTGGCTCCGGACCTCCTCCACCGGCATGACCAGGAAGCCGCGGCGGAAGACTCCGTAGGCCCAGAGGGCGCACATGGCGAGGACCGCGTCGTTCTGGGTGACGGGCAGGGGCCGGTCGTAGACCATGCGGACGGTCTGGATGGAGCCGATGAACAGGGTGAGGACCAGGAGGCCGAGGAAGAGGAGCCGCCGCTGGCGGCGCGTCTCAGGGGCCGTCGCCCGGAGCCACGCCCGGCCCGCCACCACCAGGCTGCCGACGGCGAAGCCCGCCATGGTGGCCACGTAGGGTCCGATGAGGGGGCCGAACTCCAGGTGGTAGCCCGTGTCGTAGAACCGGACGCCGGTGGCGTAGAGGTCGAGGTCGTAGAGGAAGAGGACCGTGAAGGCCAGGCCCGGGAAGTAGAGGAGGGCCCACCGGCCCGGCCGCTCCAGGAAGGGGTGGCGGACGAAGGCCATTACGAAGTGGAGCACGAGGGCGACCAGGAAAATCGGGGTGAACCCGGTGATTTTGTAGAGATACTGCATGCCGGGGTCCTGGAGCGGGATGCGGCTGGCCAGGATGGTGGCCGCCCAGAAAGCCTCGCCGAAGAGGATGAGGACGAAGAGGCGGTTCATCACGGCCCGGGGGTTCCGGCGGTAGACGTAGAGGCCGAGGGCGATGCTGATGAGGAGGTTCAGGGCCGAGGCGGCGACGTAGGGCAGGGTCATGGGTGGCTGTGGGGAGAGCGCGCGGGCCGAAAAAACTCTTTCCGCCCCCGCTCCGAGGACTTCCTGGACCCATGGCCGCCGCCACCGTCCTCTCCCCGGGCCCGCCCGCCCCGGAGGCCCGCGCCCTCTCCCCGGCCGACGCGGCCTTCATCCGCCGGCAGGCCGGGGGGCTCCGGTCGGGGGACCTGCTCCTCCTGGACCTCCTCCACTCCCTCCAGGAGCGCTTCGGCTTCCTGCCCCGCGACGCTCTGGAGGCGCTTTCGGCGGAGGCCCGCTTTCCGAGGGAGCAGCTGTTCGGAACCGCCTCGTTCTATGCGAACTTCCGCTTCTCCCCCCCTCCCCGAGTGGTGATGAAGGTGTGCGGGAGTCTCTCCTGCCACCTCGCGGGGTGCGACGCGGTCCGGAGGGCGGCCGAAGCTCTCGGGAGCGGAGCCGAGGTGCGGACCGTCTCCTGCCTCGGACTCTGCGACGAGGCCCCGGCCATGCTCCTGAACGGGCGGCCGCGGGGGCGGGTCGCGCCGGGGGGGGTCGCGCGCGCGGTGCGGCGCCGCGATGCGCGGGCCGGGCCGCGGCTCCGCGGACTCGCCGACTACCGGAAGGCGGGGGGCTACCGGGCTCTCGCGCGCGTCCGCGCCGAGGCGACGCCGGGGGCGGTCATCGCGGCGCTGAAGGAGAGCGGCCTCCGCGGACTCGGGGGCGCGGGGTTCCCCGCCGCCGCCAAGTGGGAGGCGGTGCTCCGGGCCCCCGGCAGCCCCAAGTACGTCGTGGTGAACGCCGACGAGGGGGAGCCCGGGACCTTCAAGGACCGGTTCATCATGGAGCGCGACCCCCACCGGCTCCTCGAGGGGGCCCTCATCGCCGCCGCCACCGTCGGGGCCGCGGAGGTCTGGGTCTACCTCCGGGAGGAGTATGCCCGTTCCCGGCGGGTCCTGGGAGCGGCCATCCGGCAGGCGACGGCGGCCGGGCTGGCGGCGGGTCCGGGACCCTCGCCGATGAAGCCGCGCGTCCGGCTCGCCATCGGCGCGGGCTCCTACGTCTGCGGGGAGGAGACCGCGCTCCTCGAGTCCATGGAGGGGCGGCGGGGCGAGCCCCGTCTCCGCCCCCCCTTTCCGGCGACCCGCGGGCTGTGGGGAAAGCCGACGCTGGTGAGCAACGTGGAGACGCTCTCGCTGGTGCCCGGGGTCTTGGAGCACGGGGAGGTCGCGGCCCGCCTGAAACTCTTCTCGGTCTCGGGGGACGTCGTCCGGCCCGGAATCTACGAGGCGCCCCTGGGAACGACGGCCCGCGAGTTGATTTTCGACCTGGCGGGCGGCCCGATCCCGGGCACGGAGGTCAAGGCGTTCGTCCCCGGCGGAGTCGCCACCGGCTTCCTGCCCGCGTCGAAACTGGACGTCCCCCTGGAGTTCAGCGCCCTGGCGAAGGAGGGGAGCGGCCTGGGCTCCGGCGGGTTCATCGTTCTCTCCGACCGCCGCTGCACGGTGGACGCCGCGCACAACTGCCTCCGCTTCTTCGCCCACGAGTCGTGCGGCAAGTGCACGCCCTGCCGGGCGGGGACGGAGAAAATGGCGGGACTCCTCGACCGCCTCTGCCGGCTGGAGCCGGTGGAATTCGGCCACTTCGACGACCTGGCGGCGGTGATGGCGGACGGCTCCATCTGCGGGCTGGGGCAGACAGCCCCGGCTCCGGTGATGAGCGGGCTGAAGCACTTCCGGGAGGAGTGGGGGGCGCACCTCCGGGGAGTCTGTCCGGCGGGGGTGTGCGGGAGATGAGTCGAGGAATCGTTTCGAGCCGAATTTGTCCAGCGCCATCCCCATACGGGGCCGCTCGCCGGGCCGCGCGCTCGATGCGCTGCTCGCGCACGCCGCACAAATGCCGCCTACGCGCATCTTCGAGCTGCGAACGCGCGGCCGCGTTCGCACGAGCTCTCGCCTCCGGGGCAAGCGCACGCTGCGGCCCTTGCGCCTGCGAGAGCGCCATTACCAATCACGGTTGCGGGCGGTCGAATTCGAGGAAGGGGGATTGAATGCCTGAAAGCAATCTCCAGACGGTCCGACTCACCATCGACGGCAAACCCGCCGAGGTCTCCGAAGGCCAGACCCTCCTCCAGGCCGCCTCCTCCCTCGGCATCCGCCTCCCGGTCCTCTGCCATCACCCGCGGCTGCCGGTCTCCGGCTCCTGTCGCGCCTGCCTCGTCGAGGTCGAGGGCAGCCGCGTCCTCGTCCCCGCCTGCGCCCGGAAGGCCGAACCCGGCATGGTCATCCGGACGGCCACCGACCGGGCCCGGAGGTCGCGGAGACTCGTCCTCGAACTGTTGCTGGCCGACCACCCGGCCCCGTGCCAGAAGACGCGGCTCCCTGAGGGGTGCGAACTGGAGAACTGGGCGAAGGAGGGGGGGCTTGCAACCAGTCGCTTCGCTCCGCGCATGAACGGCCACGGCAAGGACCCTTCCAACCCCGCCATCGTCTTCGACCCCGCCGCCTGCATCCTCTGCCACCGGTGCGTCCGGGCGTGCGACGACATCCAGGTCAACGAGGTCATCGGCCTGCGGGGCCGGGGCTCGGAGGCCGCGGTCATTTTCGACTACGGCGACCCGATGGGGAGGTCCTCCTGCGTCTCCTGCGGCGAGTGCGTGCAGGTCTGCCCGACGGGGGCTCTCCTGGAGAAGACGGTCGCGGACCTCGCGGCGCCGGTCTCCGAGGAGAGGGTGCGCTCGGTCTGCGGCTACTGCGGGGTCGGTTGCGCCCTCGACTACCACGTGGCGACCATCGAGGGCCAGCCGGCCATCACCCGCGTCCACGGAGCGGACGACGGGCCGGCCAACCGGGGCCGCCTCTGCGTGAAGGGCCGCTTCGGCTGGACCTACGCCCTCCATCCGGAGCGGCTGACGGCCCCGCTCATCCGGCGCGAGGGAGTCCCGCGGGGCCCCCTCGACGGCCGCCCGGTCTCCGGGGTGTTCCGCGAGGCGACCTGGGAGGAGGCGCTCGGCCTCGTCGCCCGCCGCCTGCGGGAAATCCGCGAGGCGCACGGGCCCGATGCGCTCGCCGGGTTCTCTTCGGCCAAGTGCACCAACGAGGAGAACTACCTCTTCCAGAAGTTCGTCCGGGCGGTCCTGGGGTCGCCCCACATCGACCACTGCACCCGCCTCTGCCACTCCTCATCGGTCTACGCCCTGCAAACCAGCCTCGGGAGCGGCTCGATGAGCAACTCCATCGACGACATCCCGGAGGCGGACCTCCTCATCGTCACCGGCAGCAACACCACCGAGAACCACCCGGTCATCGCCACCTTCCTCAAGCAGGCGGCGAAGCGGGGTTCCAAACTGGTTGTCGTGGACACCCGCTCCATCCCCCTCGCGCGCCACGCCGACCTCCTCCTGCAAATCCGGCCCGGAACCGACGTCGCGCTCTACAACGGGCTCATGCACCTCGTCCTGAAGCTGGGCCTGGAGGACCGGGAGTTCATCGAGAAGCACACCGAGGGGTTCGAGGCGCTGAAGCGGACGGTCCGCCGATACACTCCGGAGCGGGTGTCGAGAGTCACCGGCGTCCCCGTGGCCGACCTTAAGCGCGCGGCCCGCGCCATCGGGGAGGCCGACCGCGTCGCGGTCTGCTGGGGGATGGGCGTCAGCCAGCACACGACCGGCAGCGACAACTCGTTCAGCCTCATCAACCTCATCCTGCTCACCGGCAACCTCGGGCGCCCGGGCGTGGGACTCAACCCGCTGCGCGGGCAGAACAACGTCCAGGGGGCGAGCGACATGGGCGCCATCCCGATGTACTACCCGGGCTACCAGCCCGCGGAGAGCCCCGAGGTTCGGGAGCGGTTCGCCTCGGCCTGGGGGGCGGCCCCCCTGCCCGGGAGGGGCCTCACGGTGACCGAAATCGTCGACGCGGTGGGACGGGGGCAGATCCGCGGCCTCTACGTCATGGGGGAGAACCCGCTCCTCTCCGACCCCAACCTCCGCCACGCGGAGGAGTCGCTCCGGGCCATCGACTTCCTCGCGGTCCAGGACATCTTCCTCACCGAGACCGCCGAATACGCCGATGTGGTCCTCCCCGCCGCGAGCGGCCTCGAGAAGGACGGGACCTACGTGAACACAGACCGGCGGGTCCAACTGGGGCGCGCCGTCCTGGAGCCGCCGGGGCAGGCTCGCCAGGACTGGGAGATCCTCCTCGACCTCTGCGCGCGCCTGGGCAGCCCCCAGCCCTACAAGGGGCCCGAGGAGATCCACGAGGAGGTGCGCCGGGTGGTCCCCGAGTTCGCGGGCATCACCTACCCCCGCGTCGCGGAGCGGGGCCTCCAGTGGCCCTGCCCCTCCGAGGAGCACCCCGGGACGCCGTTCCTCTACGCGGGACGGGCGGTGCCCGGCCGGGCCAAGTTCGTCCCCGCCGAGTTCGCCCCCGCCCGGGAGTTGCCCAGCCGCGACTACCCCTTCGTCCTCAACACCGGTCGCTACCTGGAGCACTGGCACACCGGCACCATGACCCGCCGCGCGGATGCCCTGGAGGCCATCGCACCCGAGCCGAGGGCGGACATGAACCCCGCGGACCTCCGGAGAGTGGGGCTCAAGGACGGCGACCGGGCGCGGGTGGCGAGCCGCCGGGGCGAGGTGGTCCTCAAGGTCCGCGCCCATTCCGGGGTCCGGCCCGGAACCGTCTTCCTGCCATTCCACTACCGTGAGGCCGCGGCCAACCTCCTCACGATTGACGCCCTCGACCCCCACGCCAAGATTCCCGAGTTCAAATTCTGCGCCGTCCGAGTGGAGCCGGAGAGGCGGCGGCGTCCCTCGCGGAAGTGACCCCCCTCCCCATCACCGCCCTCCTCCTCGCGGGGGGGCGCTCCAGCCGCATGGGCGCAGACAAGGCGCTGGCGGAGGTGGTGCCGGGAGTGCGGGTGGTGGACCGGATGCTCCGCACCCTGCGGGAGGCGGCCGAGGAGGTGGTCGCGGTCACCAACGACCCCGGCAAGTTCCGGGGGCTGCCGGTTCGCGTCGTGGTGGACCCGGTCCCCTTCGAGGGACCTCTGGCGGGACTCCGGGAGGGGCTCCGGGCCGCGCGGAGCGAGTGGAGCCTGGCGGCGTCGTGCGACCTGCCCCTGCTGCGGCGGGAGTTTGTCGAGCGCCTCTGGGAGCTCCGCGGGGAGGCCGACGCGGTGGTCCCCCGCACCGGGGAGCATGGAGCCCACCCCCTCTGCGCCCTCTACCGCCGGAGCTGCCTGGGACCCGTGGAGGAGGCCCTGGCCCGGGGAGAGAAGCGGATGGTCTCGTTCTTCCCCGCCATCGGGGTCCGGTGGGCCGAGGAGGCGGAACTGCGGGAGATCGAGCCGGGGCTCGCCAGCCTCGTCAACGTGAACACCCCGGAGGAGCTCGAGAGGGTCCGGGGACTCCTCCGGAGGCGGTCTGCGGAGCGCTTTAATATTTAGATAGAAACGTTTATTACGGGGCCCCGGACAAGTTGCCACCATGGCCAACGAGCAGGAGTTCGGCCGCGTGCGGAAGAGCCCCAGCACGGAGATTGTCGTCCGCCAGAGCGACTACCGCGGCATGCGGGGCGTGGACATCCGCGAATATGTGACCACTTCAACCTACACCGGCTGGACGAAGAGCGGCATCCGCATCCCCGAAGAGGTCTGGAACGAGTTCGCCCAGGTCGTGGGGAAGGTCAAACTCTCCGCGAAGCCCCCCGAAGAGGAAAAATAGACGGGGGCGCTCAGGCCGTTTCGGTTTCTTCCTTCGTCAGGACCCGCACGTGGTCCCCCCGCAGGGTGACCGGGATGGGGACCAGGGCGTCGAAGAGCTCCACGGTGATCTCCTCGCGGCCGGAGTCGATTCGCTTGATGCGGGCCTTCTCCCCCTTGAAGGGGCCGGAGGTGACCTCCACGATGGCCCCCTCGGAGATGCCGGTGACCATCGCCTTCGGAATGAGGAAGTGGGCGATGTCCTGGATGGTGGTCGTGCCCCGGACCACCGACCGCGCGTGGTGGAGCCCCGCCATCGCCTGCTCGATGTTCTCGCGGTAGGGGGTCTCCACGAGGGCGTAGCCCTTCAACTCCTCGGGGACGAGGATGGAGCGGATGTCGAACCCGCCGCGGAAGGCCGCTTTTTCGAGAAGCGCCGCCACGGCGCGCTCCTGGTTGGCGGTCGTCTTGACCACGAAGATGGAAACGGGCGCCTCCCGCTCCTCCGGGAGGTCCGGGGCGGGCTCCGGGGCCGGGGGTGCGGGCGCGGGGGCCGGCTCGGGGGGGAGCAGGGAGGGGCGGGACTCGGGCTCCGCTGCCGGGGGACTCTCGGGGACCACCGGCCGGGGGGACTCCCCGGGCGGGGCTCCCGGCTCCTGGCCTTCGGTCACCTGAACCTCCCGGGCAGGACGACCATCGCGAGGTACATGAGGAACCCGATGCCACCCACGATGAGCATGCCCGCGCCGGATATCTTGGCGACGCGGGAGAACTCCTCCCGGCCGGGCTTCCGGGCGAGTTGGAGGATGCGGAGATACTCCTTGGCCCTCTCGAACGGCATGGTTCCCCTGGGACCGGTGTCCCCCTAAAGACATTTCGCCTGCGGTCCGGGGCCTGAACCGCCATCGGGAGGCCGGGGTTTCGGAGGGGATTCCGGCGTCTCCCGGTCTCGAAACCGTTAATAAGGGAGGGGCGTCCCTTGAAACGCCCCATGGAGACCTCCAAGGAGGACATCAAAATCGAGAACGTCGTGGCCAACGCGGTCATCGCCGACAAGTTCGACCTGCCGTGGCTGGAGAGCAAGTTGCCGCGGGCCGAGTACAAGAAGAAGAAGTTCCCCGGCCTCATCTACCGGGTCGAGAACCCCAAGGGGGCGTTCCTCCTCTTCAGCACCGGCAAGGCCGTTGGGACCGGTTTTCGCTCCATCGAGGACGTGAACGCGGGGGTGGAGCAGCTGATGGCCGACCTGAAGAACCTGGGCATCGAAATCACCCAGAGGCCGGAGTTCGTGGTCCAGAACATCGTCGCGAGCGCCGACCTCCACACGGAGTTCGTGGACCTCGACTCCATCGCGGTCAACCTGGGGCTCGAGAACGTCGAATACGAGCCGGAGATGTTCCCGGGCCTCGTCTACCGCATCTCCGACCCCAAGACCGTGCTGCTGATTTTCGGCTCCGGGAAGGTCATCATCACCGGCAGCAAGAACTCCCCGGACTGCCAGAGGGCGATGCAGGTCCTCCGGCACCAGTTGGAATCCATCGGGGCCCTCTGAGGGGCGGCCTGGCGCCGGCCGCGGGTGGCGGTTTCTGGAAACAGCATGGAATGGTTTTTCGGGCTGTCGAAAATAATATATCATAAATTAGTCTTGTTATAACGACTGTTTTATAAATTATGCATTACAATGAACACTTTGTAACAATTGTTTCACATTAAATATATTGACGCAGAGACCTTCGGTGCGCCGAAATTGCTTGAGGGGGGCAGAGGGGGAGGTAGCCGGCTCTGGACGGGCCGGAGCGGCCGTGACGTCGGGGGGGGTCCGCGCGCCCCGGCGGCGGGGGCCCGGAGAGAGGGGGGCCGCAGGCCTTCCGGAACGCGGAGGGGGTCGGGCGATTCGAGAGCGGACCGCGGGGCCGGAAGTGCCGGCCCTCCGGGCGCGCCGCGGGCCGCCCCTGGGGAGCCCGCCCCCCGGGGGCCGGAGGGCCAGGAGAGCCCCATCGGGGGCCGCGCCCCCGCAGCTCCGAGGGGGGTTCGGGCCCCGAGCCGCATCGAAACGGATTCCACGCGCAAAAAGTCGGTATAAGGTAGATTATACAGACAAGTATATCGTGGCGCCGTGCCCAGGCTCCGGGACGGGCGCATGGCACGAGCGGGTTTCGAGGCCCCGGCGCGGCCCCCCGAGGGCCCGCCGGAGGCGCAACGGAGCGGCGGGGGGCGGGCGGGGAGCGCGGAGCCCGCGGACCTCCAGGCGCTAACGACCGAGTTGAAGATCCGGGGCTTCAGCCCGAGGACGGCGAAGGCCTACACCTTCTGGACCTCCAAATTCCTCGCGAAGGTCCGCGACCCCCGGAAGGCCTCGGAGGCCGAAATCAAGGCCTTCCTGGCCGGGGAGATGGAGCGCGGCCTCTCCCCCCAGTCCCTGAACCTCATCCGGGCGGCCCTCCGCTTCTACTTCGCCGAGGTGGTGGGTCGGGACCTCCAGAAGGTCAGGACCCCGAAGGCCGAGAAGAAGCTGCCCGTGGTCCTCTCCAGGGAGGAGGTGAGGGGCCTCCTGGGGGCCCTGGAGAACCCGAGGGACCGGCTCCTCGCCTCCATGCTCTACGCCACGGGGCTCCGCGTGTCGGAGTGCGCGGCCCTGAAGGTCGGGGACCTCGACCTCGCGGAGCGCGTCGGGTGGGTCCGCAAGGGCAAGGGGGCCAAGGACCGCCTCCTCGTCCTGCCGGAGAGCCTCCGGGGGCCCCTCCAGCGCCACTTGAAGCGGCACGACTCGCCGTGGCTCTTCCCGGGCCGCAACGGGAGTCACCTCCACCCCTCCGCCATCCAAAAAGCGATATCCGCAGCCGCAAAGAGGGCCGGAATCCCCAAGCCGGTCACCCCCCACACCCTCCGCCACTCCTTCGCCACCCACCTCCTCGAGGCGGGGACCGACATCCGGAAGATCCAGGAGCTCCTGGGCCACGCCAACCTGAGCACGACCCAGCGCTACACCCAGGTCTCCGCCGAGGAGCTGAAGAAAGTCAAGAGCCCCATGGACCTGCTCTGATCGCCGCCGGGAGGGGAGATGGACTCCGCCTCCTCTCGGCCCCCGACGCAACCCAGTGCGAGAGGGTTTCCGATGGGGCTCGGACTTCGTTCACAGGTCCGCCCCCCGCAAACCGCGGACTCCCGGGAATGCCGGGAATGGACTCAGAAAGGGCGGGGATCCGGAGTATTTCGGGGTGCCGAAAGCTCGAGGCATAATATGTCTTTAAAAACATTCTTTATGTGGCCTATTATAACAACTCTTCTACGATGTTCTAAAGTTTAACAGATTTTTCTTTACACTCTGATTCTAAAGGTTTAATTGACTTCCGTTGCGGCGTGGGGAAGACGGGCCGACATCCTGCCCGAGGCCGAAAAGCGGCACGGGGGGCCCGGGAGAGGTGCGAAGAACATAGGCCGCTTTCCGCGCGGGCGGAGCCCGCGCGGAAAGCGGCAGGTCCACCCCCGGGGCCTCCCCCTGCACACGGGGTCCCGGGGGTCTCCACTCGCGGAACCCGCCCGGAGCGAGCGCGAAGCGCGAGCGGAGGGCGGGGTTCCGCGCTATAATTTCCTGCACAAAGATATATCCTGCGCCCACCGGGTGTCGGAAGATGCGCATGAAGGACATCGATCCGAAGTATGGAATCGTAGTCGAGGCCTCCCGCTCGACCCGGATGTCGGACGTGGACGAGGAGACCATGTCCGAGAGCGAGTGGGAGGAGGTCGAGGTGGAGTTCTCCTACCGGAAGAACCGGAAGGTGTTCCGCGACATCCTGCCCCTGAGCCACTTCCTCCTCCTCTACCGGGACGCCCGCTCCCTGGTGAAGCGGGGGAAGAACTACACCCACGCCGCCCAGGGCTCGGCGCTGGAGAACTTCGACGTCCTCCACTACATCGAGGAGTTCCTGAAAATAGAGAGGGAGAAGACGGGGCCGATGTACGGCTAACTGCCGCCGGGGGGGAGCTGTGCGCCCCCTCCCCCGAATATCCACGCGGTCACTACCGCTGCGAAAGCCGTGAAAGGCAGGGTTCTTTAGCAGAGCCGAAAACAGGGTCTCCATGGCGAAGCCTGCAAAGGGAGTCGAGGAGGGGCCCCTCGCCCCCCTGTTCGACCTCTACCCCCTCCTCCGCCACGTCCCCCACTTCCACCCCCTCCTGGTCCCTCCCCCCTCCGCCTTCCCGGGAATCCCCCGGATGCCGGAGGACGCAGCGGGGGAGCTGGAGAAGCGGCAGAAGGCCCTCGTGGAGGAGCTGCTCGCGAACGCCCGCTCCAGCGCGAAGGGGCAGGGGCCGCGCCGCACCCGGCCGGCGACCCCCGCGGAGCGGAAGCGGTTCGAGGAGGCGACGACCACGGGCCGCCTGAAACTGCGGAGCGACCTCGACTACCTCTCCGCCGGCCTTCCCGAGGCGAAGGTGGCCCACCTCCGGGCCCTCGGGGCCTCCGTGGGCCGGGACGCGGTCCTCACCTACTACAACACCATCGACGCGGTCTTCCCCGAACTCATCACCGTCGGCGACCGTTCCATCCTCGGCATGGGCGCCTGCCTCTTCACCCACGAAGTGGTGGACGGGGAGCTCTTCGTCGGCCCGGTGACCGTCGGGCGCGAGGCGCTCATCTCCTTCGGCACGATTCTCCTGCCCGGAACCGCCATCGGCGACCGGGCCGCGGTGACCCCGGGGGTGCTCGCCTCCGACCTCGACCGCGAGACGGTGGCGCGGGGACTCGCGGGGGAGAAGCGCGCCCCCCGAAAGGCCCGGCCTGCGGTGAGCCGCCGCAAAGTGGAGGAGCTGCCCTACGACCTGACCCAGTGGTGGCGGATGATCGTCCAGAAGCCGCCGCGCTCCGAGGACCCGATGTGGAGGCCCCTCCGGTTCGGCATGAACAATCTCTGGCTCGCCCTCCAGCGGCTGGAGAGCACGGACTACGAGACCCGGAACCGCCTCCTCCGGATGGCCGGCGTCCGGGTCGGCGAGGGGGCGCGCATCGAGCCCGGCGTCTTCTTCGACTCCTTCTTCCCGGAGCGCATCTCGGTGGGCGACGGCGCGGTCATCCGCCAGCGGTGCGTCCTCCTCGCCCACGAGGGGCTCGTCGGGCGGCTCCGCATCGGCGATGTGAAGATCGGCAAGCGGGCGGTCCTGGAGCCGGGGACCTGCCTGGTGCCCGGGACCGTGGTGGGCGACGGCGCCCGCCTCCACCCCTACTCCTTCGTGACCCGGAGCGTCCCGAAGGGCGCGGTGATGGACCGTGACGGAATCCGCCCGGGGATGCCGAAAAAGCCGCGGAATCGTTAATACCGGCCCCACTCACGGAATCCCACGATGAAATCGGTCCTTGCGGTCCTCGTCGAGGACAAGCCGGGCGTCATGGCGCGCGTCTCCGGGCTCTTCCGGCGCCGGGGGTTCAACATCGCCTCGGTCTCGGTCGGGCCCACCCAGGAGGCGGGGGTCAGCCGCATGACCCTGGTGGTGGACGGCGACCAGCGCCACGTGGAGCAGGTGAAGAAGCAGCTCTACAAACTCATCGACGTCATCAAGATCGTGGACATGCCCCCGGGCTCCATCGTGGAGCGTGAGCTGGTTCTCGCCAAGGTCCGGGCCGACGAGAAGAGCCGGCCCGAAATTCTCCAGTTGGTGGACATCTTCCGCGCCCGCATCGTGGACGTAGCGGCGCGCACCATCACCATCGAACTGACCGGAGACGACAGCAAGGTGGAGGCCTTTCTCGCCCTGATGTCGAAGTTCGGCATCGAGGAGACCGCCCGGACGGGAAAGACTGCGATCAGCCGCGGGGCCAAGGCGGAGCGGTCTCCGGCCAACGGCACGGAGCCGAAGAAGGGCGCGAAGCCGGCGTAGATGGCGGACGAGCCTGCAGGCCCTCCGGCGGAGGCGGGTCCGCCCCCCGCGACCCCCGACGGCCGCGCCCTCCACCCCGCCGTCTGGGGCCTCATCCTCATCGCGGCCTTCTTCGGGGCCCAGATGGTGGCCGGCGCCGTGGTCACGTTCGCCTGGGTCGCGGCGGGGGGCGACCCGGGGGCCCTGCTGAACGGCCTCCTGGGGACGCCTGCCGCCGGACCGGGGGCGGGCCTCCCGGGGCTCGGGGAGGGGTGGACCGCCGCGGTCCTCCTCTCGGGGGCTGCCGCGTCGGCCGGGGTCGCCATCCCCCTCTCGGTCATCGCCCACCGGAACACCTTCGGGGACGCGAAGGGGCTCCGGGGGCGGCCCGGAGCACGCCCCCTCGCCTGGGGCCTTCTCGGGTTCGCCCTCATCCTTGGGGTCTCCGCGGCCCTCGAGGTCGGAATCCGGGCTGTGGCCGGGGCGGAGGGGGTCAAGCGGTTCGACGACAGCCTCCAGTCCCGGCTCACCGGGCTCCTCGCCCGGCCCGAGTTCCTCGCATTCGCCATCCCGGTCGCGGGCCTCCTCGCCCCGGCGGCCGAGGAGCTGGTCTTCCGGGGGTTCTTCCACCGCGCGCTGCGGGCGTGGCTCGGCCGGGGCCGGGGGCCCCGCGCGGCCTTCTGGAGCGCGGCCCTCCTCAGCGGGCTCGCCTGGGCGGTTGTCCACGGGGACCCGGTGGTCCTGCCCATCATCGTAGCGTTCGGGGCCGTCCTGGCGTGGGTCTACGAGCGGTCGGGGAGCATCTTCGCCCCCGTGGCGGCCCACATGCTCTACAACACGACGACGCTCGTCGCGCTGGCGTTCTTGGTCAAGCCCGCTTAGGCTTCCCGGAGTTGATTTTGCGGAGGGTCTCTTCCGCAGCGGTGTAGGGGTCCGCCTTCTTCGCCGCAACCAGCTCCACCACCTTGCGCGTCTCCGGGCTCCCCTTCAGGTCCGCCAGCCGCGCCTCCACCAGGCCCCGGACCAGGTCCCGCACCTCCGCCTCCGCCGTCCGCCGCCGCCACTCGCCCATGCGCGACCCGAGGAACCTCCGGTGCTCCTCCAGGGCAGAGGCCACCTCCGCGACGCCCTCCCCCTTCAACGCCGCCGCCTTGAGGACCGGAGGCGTCCAGTCGCGCTTCGGCCCGAGATGGACCATCTCCTGGAGTTCCCGGGCCGCCTTGTCCGCCCCCTCCCGGTCGGACTTGTTCACCACAAAGAGGTCGGCAATTTCCATCGAGCCGGCCTTGCTGGCCTGGATTTCGTCGCCCAGGCCCGGCACCGCGACCAGGAGGCAGGTGTGGGCGGCGTTCATGATGTCCACTTCGTCCTGGCCCGTGCCGACGGTCTCGACAAAAATCACGTCCCGGCCCGCCGCGTCGAGCACCCGAATCGCGTCCCGGGTCGCCCGGGCGAGACCCCCGACCGCGCCCCGGCTCCCCATGGAGCGCACGAAGACCTCGGGGTCTTGGGCCGAGGCCATGCGGAGACGGTCGCCCAGAAACGCGCCGCCGGTGAAGGGGGATGAGACGTCCACCGCGACCACCGCCACCGATTTTCCCGCCTTCCGGTAGTGCTTGACCAGGACGTCGATGAGGGTGGACTTGCCCGCCCCCGGGGGGCCGGTGACGCCGACGATGTGGGCCTTGCCGGTGAGCGGGTAGATGGCCTTGACAATTTCCCGGGCCGCGTCGTGGTCGTTCTCGATGAGGGTGATGAGCCGGGCGACGGCGCGCTTGTCGCCGCGGCGGAGGGCGGAGAGGAGGGGGGGGAGGTCGGATTTGGTTTTGTTGACGGTCATCTCAGAGGACTCTGACTGATTCCAGTGAAAATCCCTTCGCAATAGCAAGGGCCGCCGCACGAAGGCGCCCGCAGGCGGCAGTATTGCGATGAGCGCGAGCCACGCGAGCGTTCGGGGCGGTTTAAGAGCGCCGCGGCCCGTCGAGTGGCCCCGACGGGGGTTAGCGGGCGCGCCCTTGCGCTCGCGCGGGATGGCGACCCTCTTCCCTGCGGCGTTCTTGTAGACGATTTCGTCAATCCGCCGGTCCACCGCGTCAATCTCGCGCGTGACGCGCTCCCGCTCCGCCGACCCGGGGAGGGGCCGAGGCCCCCGACCCGCCCCGTTTGCGTTTCGCAACGCGGGGGTCGGGGGCCGAGAGCGCCGCCTGCGCAACTCCAGCATGCCGGGCCACGAGCCGCACCAGTTCGGCGTGGGCTTTTTTGTCGGAGGGGTTGGAGGGGGATATGGGGCGGATTGCATCGCGCATCACGCTTTGGACGGTCATCAACCGTGCTTCGCCAGGTAGGCCGTCACCGAATCCACGAACTCCCGGGCATAGCGAAGGAGGAGACTGGCGTCTTCTTTGGAAAAAGGCGTGGACTCGTAGTCGCCGATGCCCCGTTTCTCGAATGCCTTCCGGAGAGATTCGTGGAGATTCCGCGGGAAGACGCCGGGCTTGATGAAGCGCTCTCCAAATGCGGAGATGACGGCGCTGTGCTTGGAGTAGGACAGGTCCAGGGTCAGCAGGGCCGCCTCCGCAAGGTAAAACATTGCGTAGTACGCCCGCGACGCGCAGAAGTCGTAGTGGCCGTTCTCAAGCATCAGGCGCGCCGCATCCAAGCTCCTTCGGCCCTTCGTCACAAGTTCCTCGATGTCAGAGCGCATCGACCGGGACCCCCTCGCGCCGGACGTTCAGCAAGAGAGGAGAGCGCCTCTCTTGGTACTCCCTCTCCTCGATGGGAATGGTCGTAATCACCACATTGTGCTCCAGGGAGAGACGGCTGGAAATCGGGTTCATCCGGTCCAACTCGCTCCAGACATTGACCGCGTCCTTCAGAACCACCATCAGGTCAATGTCCGACCCCTCCTCCGCGTCGCCCCTGGCCCGCGACCCATACAGGATGACCCGGACCAGCCGGGGGCCGTAGAGGGCGCGGACCTCCCGCTGGAACTCGGCCACGGCGACCCGCCACGGCTCGGGGGAGCCGGACCGGGAGGATTCAGAGGGGGACATCGCACTCAACCCCTACCTCCGCCGGACTCGATTATCTTCCTTTCCTCCTCCGTGATGCCGTAGAGCCCGTAGACGATTTCGTCAATCTGCCGGTCCACCGCGTCAATCTCGCGCGTGACGCGCTCCCGCTCCGCCGACCCGGGGAGGGGCCGAGGCCCCCGACCCGCCCCGTTTGCGTTTCGCAACGCGGGGGTCGGGGGCCGAGAGCGCCGCTTGTGCAACTCCAGCATGCCGGGCCAGCTTCGCTGGCCCTCGCCGCCTCGCTTCGCAACGCGGCGACGCTCCACGAGCCGCACTAGGTCGTCGTGGGCTTTTTTGTCGTCGGGAAGTCCCGGGCCACTCGGAAACTCTCTCGCTTCGTCGGCGCGGGCTTCTATCTCGCGTCCCTCCGGGACGCGTGGCAATATCGGAGGCCCGCGCCGGTCCTCCCGGGAACTCTCTCGTTCCGCCGGGACGTTGGGGAAGGGGTCGATGGCGAACATTTTCGATAGACTCCTATGGGGAACGTATAGTTCTGCCTGTCGCCGGGAGGAATGTAATCGTCCCGGCACAGGGGGCGATGATATCTTCGAACCGGCCGGGGTCGGTCATCGCCCGCATCGCCGCAAAGCCGCGAATGCGGGAGTTGGGAAAAGCCCTCGACAACAGGCTTGCGGACCCCAGAAGCATGGCGCCGGTGGTCACAACGTCATCAACCGCCACAATCTCGGATGTCGCCTCCAAGCCGGGCACTACGCGCAGGGTCTCGAAGTGTTTTTGGGCCGTCGGGCGCTTCTCGGGAGGGCTGAGCGCGGCCTTCTCGACAGGAGTAGCCCGTTCGAGGCAGGATAGGACCACTTTTCCAAGGCCTGCGTTGACCAATGCCGCGGCGAGCCGCTGGGGGACCCACAGGGACCCCGGCTTCATCAAGGAGCTCTTCGGCGCGGGAACGAGCGTGGCGGCGGGCGTCAAGAGGCCGGCAAATGGCAAAGTAGATTGATGCTGTCGAATGTATTGGGCGATCCACTGGCACATGGAAATGGGTGGGGTGTTGGGACGCGACGGGCTCTCTTGGACGCGCACGACTCTATCGCCTTTGAGGTACTTCATCGCTTCTTGAGATTGTCTCGCTTCTTCACCTTCCCCCCGGGTCGAGTAGGAGAGCAACGCCCCGTATTCAATCACCGATAAGCATTGTGGCGCCCGAAACCGAACCATCCTCAGGGAAGGGCATTCACATGGATGACCGCATTCGGGGCGGGCAGGACTTCGATGACCTCTCCGGGGTCCGAGAGCACCATGGCCCCGTATCTCCGCATTTCCCGGGTCCATGTCAGCGAGGCGTCTTCCGCAAGGGACTTCCAGATGAAGAGCGGCCTGCCGAGGCGGAGGGCCTCCCATCCCTGATGGAGGGAGCCGCTCGTGTTCCCGGCCTCCACGATGATTGAGGCGTTGGCGATGAGGGCCATGGTCCGGTTCCGGAGCGGGAAGTTTCTCCGCTGGACCGGGTGGCCGGTCGGGAATTGGGTCATCGCCAGATGCTCCCGCATGATGAGTTGCTGGAGTTCGAAATTGCGCGCGGGATAGACCCTGTCCAGGGGGGTTCCCAGGACCGCAATCGTGCGACCTCCCGCTTCGATGGCCGCTTTGTGGGCCGCGGTGTCGATTCCTTCCGCCAGCCCGCTGACTATCACCACGCCGTTTTTCGCGAGGGCTTTCGCAAGGTCGCCCGCGGCCTGGAGGGCGCCGGGAGAGGCTTTGCGGGTGCCGATGATGGCGGCCCGGGGCGCGGCGCGCAGAATCCCGACGTCGCCCGCCACATACAGTTTTGACGGGGCGAACTTCCGCTCTACGTCGTTCAGCGGGCCCAGAAGTTCCTCGGGAGTCGCCGCAGAGGGTTTCACCTTCGCCAACGTCTCCATCCTCGACTTACCTCCTCACCCCCGGCCCTCAATAATCTTCCGCTCCTCCTCCGTGATGCCGTAGAGCCCGTAGACGATATCGTCAATCCGCCGGTCCACCGCGTCAATCTCGCGCGTGAGGCGCTCCCGCTCCGCCGACTCGGGGAGCGGGGCGCGCCGCTTGTGCAACTCCAGCATGCGGTCCACGAGCCGCACTAGGTCGTCGTGGGCTTTTTTGTCGCCGGGGTTAGAGGGGGAGATGGGGCGGATTGGGAGAAGTTCGATGTATTGTCGATTGTAAGCGAAAAAGCCGCCTCGAAATGGAGTACTGACTTGCTTCAAGAAGGTATCCAGAAGTTTGCTATTCAAGAGCGCGACCAGATATTGAAGTGGCCAGTTCTTATCACTCAACGTAATGCCATAACCGCCGCCTCCTCCGCCCCCGCTACCCACGAAATAGTACTCGCCTGAGGAATCGAGAGTGAACGACGCCTTGTTGGCGATTGAAGGGGTAAGAATTTTTGGGATTGCCATCATGTTCAGATTTTGATTTCGTCCAAACGCATACCAATTTGCAACGTGCCATTTTCCCCTTTCTCGTCCCTGGAGGGTCTTTTTGCACTTGTTCAGATACTCCCACGATTTTGGATAACGAGTCTCAAATTCTTTTGGCGAAATCAACTCGGCTTCGCCGTTGACAATACGGTACGGGAATAGAATACAACGATTTATACCCTCGGCACTATACCGTCGGATACTCACTGATCCTTTGAGGAGAGGACGCAGAAGTTCGGTTTCCAAATTTAACTCGTCATTCAACTCCTCTGAGAATACTCTTGTGCGTTTATTCTCCAGTGAAAGTTCCCCGCACAATTCCAAGATGAAAACCTTATCGGCACCCGTCACCAAGCCTTGAAAGATTCTATCAGCGACATCTCGAAGTAAGGGATTTTTCTTCTTGACCCGTTCGTAGAGCTCCCGCACGCGATTTCCTATCGAAAAGTTCCACACCTCCTCTTCCCCAGAAGGCGGTTCTACAACGCCCACAACCATCGCCTCGTCTGAATACTCCTCTCGGCCCATGAGGAACTCCAACTGCTTCTCCGGTTCCACCAACTGCCGCACCTCAGCATACCGCATCCTCTCCGCACCGCCCGGCGTCAGGAACATGAGGCAGGTGTACGTGCTGGCCCCCTCGAACACCTGCTGGTCGCGGAAGTTGACAACGTGCTCCAGCATCCGCTTCTCGGAAATCATGCGGCGCAGGTTCTCGCCGTACTTGGCCTGGAAGAACTTGTGGGGCAGGATGAACCCGAACTTCCCGGTCGGCTTCAAGAGGCCAACTCCCTTCTCGACAAATGGGAGGTAGATGTCAATGTTTCCGGACTTGGCGCTCTGGTATTTCTCCTTGATGTATTCGACCTCGGCGGGCGCCCACTCCTGCATCGTCTGGATGCGGATGTAGGGCGGGTTCCCAACCACCGCATCGAACCCGCCCTGCCCGAAGATGTCCGGGAACCCCACCTTCCAGTCGAAGGCGTTGATGCGCCTCGCCTCCTCCTCGGTAAGTTTGCGCCCGAGGACCTCCTCCACGTCGGTCCCGATGAGGCTGTTGCCGCAGATGATGTTCTTCGAGAGGCGGGGCAGCAGGTCGCGGCCCTGCGGGACCACCCGCTCCCCCTCCAGGGCCTTGACGTAGAGGCTCATCATGGTGATTTCGACCGCCTGCGGGTCGATATCCACTCCGTGGATGTTGTTCTTGAGGATGCGGGCCTTCTCCGTGAGGGAGAGGCGAATGCCCCCCTCGCTGTCGTAAACGACGCGGCCCGCGGCCTCCTCCCGGTGGTCGGCATACCACTGGATGTGGTGGTCAATCAGTTTCTGGTAGGCGCCGAGCAGGAACGACCCCGAGCCGCAGGCGGGGTCGAGGATGCGGATTTTTTCGATTTCGGCGGGGCTCTTGCCCGCGATGAGTTTCCCGACCGTGTTTTCCACGATGTAGTCCACGATATACTTCGGCGTGTAGAAGACGCCCCCCGCCTTCCGGACCTCGGGCTTCTCCTCGACCTTCACCCGCTTCTCGGTGAGGCGGATGACGCTCCCGAGGTAGCGCTCGTAGATGGTGCCGAGCAGCTCGACCTTGATGACGTCGAACCGGTAGTGGTTGTCGTAGAGGCTGGCGATGATTTTGACCAGGAGGGTGGGGTCGAACCGGTATTCGGGCTCGTCGATGGCGTGGGGCTTGAAGATGTCCCCGTTCAGTTTCTCGTTGACCTCCTTGAAGAGCGACTTCAGGGGCCCGGGGTGCGTGCCCGGCTTGCTCCGGTAGAGGTCCGCGATTTTTTCAAGGCTCCTCGCTTCGAGGATTCCCCGGTCCTCCGCGATGCGGATGAAGACCAGCCGGTCCAGCATCCGCTGGACCACTTCCGTCATGAGTCTGGCGTCGATTTTGGGGTTGCGCTTGTAGAGGTCCTTCGCGAGTTCGATGCGCCACCCCTCCAGGTCCTTCAGGAAGGCGTCGCTGACCGGCTCCTTGGGCTCCGGTCTCTTTCGGAGGACCGCGTCGAGGGAACCCTGTTCGACGGCTTCCCTGGACAGGAGGGCCCAGAGCTCGTCGAAGCGCGGGACGTAGTCTGTGTGGAAGAAGCGCTCGATGCGGCCCTCGCTGAAGTCCCGGGTCGGCCTCCGGAGCACCCGGTAGACGAGGAGTTCCTCGAAATTGGTCAGGACCGCGAATGGGGTCTCGCCGCTGTTCCAGGCATACTGCTTCGCCTGCAGGACGTGGTTCGCGAGTGACTCCGAGGGCTTCTTGGCCTCCAGAAGAAATTTCGTCGTGCGACCGATTTTGAAAGCATAGTCGGGCGTGCCCTTCGTCCCCCTCGCCTGCGGCTGCACCTCCTGGTCCTGGAACGGCTTCCCCTCCTTGTTGCCGACATCCCACCCCAACGCCCGGAACAGGGGCCCGATGAAGTTCTCTTTCGCCCACTCCTCCTTGTAGCCTGGGGACTTGACCGAGCCCTCCTGGACGAGGTAGTCCTGGACCAGTTTCCCAATCGCCTCCCTGGCCTGCTCCTTCGTCACCATGCCCGGACTCTCCAAAAGTCCGAACAGGTAAACGGTTTCCGGTGGTGGCGGCCCGGTCCCCGAGACCGCCAGGTGGGCGGCGGGCGGGGTCTCCCGATTCGCTTCCGCGGCCATCAGGGCAGGAAATTAACTCCCGGCCCCCTCGGATCTCCGGCCGGGATGGCCGGAGCCGGGATTCGAACCCGGGAGCCCTTTGCGGGGCAGAGGTTTGACGGGGCCTCTGCATGGGCCGCGCTATGCGTCCCGGCTTTTCTCATTCCGACCGGAGGCCCTCCCCCATGTTTTGACCCCTGCCCGAGCGCGGTGAAAGTGTTCCCGGCCGCCTACTTCCCCGCCTTCTCCCGAATCGTCTTGACTATCGTCTCCGTGCTCGTCCCCGGCCCGAAGACCGCCGCGATGCCCATCTTCCTCAGCGCCGGGACGTCCTGCTCCGGGATGATTCCCCCCGCGAAGAGGGGGACGTTGAGTTTGCTCTTCTTCAGCAACTCGACGATGCGCGGGAAGAGGGCCATGTGGGCCCCGGAGAGGATGGAGAGGCCGATGGCGTCCACGTCCTCCTGGACCGCCGCCTCGACCACCTGCTCGGGGGTCTGGTGGAGGCCGGTGTAGATGACCTCCATGCCGGCGTCCCGGAGGGCCCGGGCGACCACCTTCACCCCCCGGTCGTGGCCGTCGAGGCCGGGCTTGGCGAGCATGACGCGGATGGGACGAGGCCCGCGATCCGACCCCGCTTCATCTCGGAACGCGGGGGTCGCGGCCCGAGTGGAACGGACGGGCTTGGGGGGGGATTTCTTGGGCATCCTACCTTCCACATCCATCGAAGGAAGAACCAAAAGCCCTTGCGGCCGGCGGTCCTTGCTCAGACGATTGAAAATTGACTTCCCGCCCGAATATTTTCTCACTCGTGTCCACGTAGTGAAAGCCGGTCATATCATCCCCGCTTCGCGGTACTCCCCAAAAACCTCGCGGAGGGTCCCGCACATCTCTCCCACGCTCACGTAGGCCCGCGTGCACTCCAAAATGGGCTCCATCAGGTTCACGCCGGGGGTCTCGGCGGCCTTTCGGAGGTTCGCCAATGCCCTCTCCGCTTTCCCCGCGTCCCGGTGTTTGCGGACCTGTTTCATCTCCTGCGCGCGCTTTCCGCGGACGGTCTCGTCCACCCGCAGGATTTCGGGCGGCTCGCCGCCGTCCCCTTCCCGGTAGGCGTTCACCCCGACCACGACGCGCTGCCCCGACTCCACTTCCCGCTGGTAGCGGTAGGAGGCCTCCGCAATCTCCCGCTGGAACCAGCCGCTCTCGATGCACTTGATGACTCCCTTGAGCATGGCGCCTCCGCCCTCCTTCTCGATGTGGCGGATGAGGCCCCACGCCTGAGCCTCGACCTCGTCGGTCAGGTTCTCGACGAAGTAGGAGCCCGCCAGGGGGTCCACGGTGTTGACCACGCCCGATTCGTAGCCGATGACCTGCTGGGTCCGCAGCGCGAGCCGCGCCGCTTTCTCCGTGGGCAGGGCGAGGGCCTCGTCCATGGCGTTCGTGTGAAGGCTCTGGGTCCCTCCGAGGACCGCCGAGAGCCCCTCGATGGTGGTGCGGATGAGGTTGTTCTCGGGCTGCTGGGCGGTGAGGGAGCAGCCGGCCGTCTGGGTGTGGAACCGGACCATCCACGACCTCGGGTCATTCGCCCCGTAGCGCTCCCTCATGATGTGGGCCCACATCCTCCGGGCGGCGCGGAACTTCGCCACCTCCTCGAAGAAGTCGAGGTGCGCGTTGAAGAAGAACGAGAGACGGGGAGCGAAGTCGTCGATTTGCAGCCCGCGCTCCAGGGCCGCCTCGACGTAGGCCATGCCGTCGGCGAGGGTGAAGGCGATCTCCTGCGCCGCGGTCGAGCCCGCCTCCCGGATGTGGTAGCCCGAGATGGAGATGGAGTTCCACTTCGGCATCCGCTTCGATGTGAACTCGAAGATGTCGGTGATGAGCCGGAGGCTCGGGGCGGGAGGGAAGATGTAGTTTTTGCGGGCGATGTACTCCTTGAAGAGGTCGTTCTGGACCGTGCCTGAGAGGCTGGCCATCGGGACCCCCTGCTTCTCGCCGACCACGGCGTAGAAGCCGAGGAGCATCGCGGCGGGCGCGTTGATGGTCATGCTCGTGGAGACCTTGTCGAGGGGGATTTTGTCGAAGAGGCGCTCCATGTCCTTGAGGGTCGCGATGGAAACCCCCGCCTTCCCCACCTCGCCCTCGGCCCGCGGGTCGTCGGGGTCGTAGCCGAGTTGGGTCGGCAGGTCGAAGGCGACGCTGAGGCCGGTCTGCCCCTGCTCCAGGAGGTAGCGGTAGCGCTTGTTGGTCTCCTCCGCCGAGGCGTAGCCGGAGTATTGCCGCATCGTCCAGAGGCGGCCCCGGTACATCGTCGGGTGGATGCCGCGGGTGAATGGGAACTCCCCGGGCTTGCCGACGCGCTCCTCCAGCCCGGGCCGGACGTCGCCGGGGAGGTAGACCTGCTTCACCGGGAGGCCGCTGAGGGTGACGAACCTGCGCTCCGGAGCCCCGGCCGGCGGTTTCTGCGACGACGCCATGGGTCAAATCAGGGGATATTTAAAGAAATATGTTTAGGGCTGCCGGACCTTCATCCGGAGGAGGCCCAGGAGGCCCGCCTGCCGCGGGTGGCGCCCGAAGAAGCCGCGGCCGTTCCAGTAGCCGAGCCAGAGCCAGAAGGGGTAGGTGGCGAAGGCGATGATGGCGACGAAGGTCACCGCCTTGGTGGGGGGCCAGGAGGCGTGGAAGGGGAGGAAGCCGCTGCTCACCATCCAGTCGGTCCCGCTCAGGCCGGTGTAGTCGTACCAGAGGGTGAAGGGGGGCCGGAGGATGGGCTTGATCCAGTCCGCATCGATGAATGCGGAGACGCTTGTGACGTAGAAGACCGCCAGGACGGCGACGCTGTAGATGTGGATGGTCCAGCGGTTCCGGTCGTAGAGCTGGCGCGCGAGAGCGGCGCCAGCGAAGCCGAGGCCGAACAGAATCGGGCCGTCGAGGATGAAGGACATCAGAGCATCCCCTCCTTCCGGTACCAGGTGACCGTCTCCAGGAGCCCGAAGCGGATATCCGGATAGAGGAGTTGATACCCCGCCTTCTTCAGTTTCTCGTTGGAGACCCAGTAGTTCCCCTTCATGTATTGCATGGATTCAGCTCCGAAGACCGGCTTCAGGCCCTTCTTCCGGTATTTCTTTTCGACTCCCCGGGCGAAGCCGAGGGTGAGGTTGGCGATGACCCTGGGCGGGAAGAGCGGAGGCATGTCCCCTACGTGGGAGTCGGTGATGGCCGCGATGAACTTCATGGCGTGGCGCATGTCCACGACGTTGTCGTCCACCACATTGTAGGCCTGGCCGTTGGCTTCCCTCTTCTTCGAGAGGAAGGCGGCGGCGCCCGCCACGTCCTTCACGTGGACCGCGGGCAGTTTGTAGTCGATGTTCGTGGGCACGCCCGGGACCCACCCCTGGGCCACGGCGAGAATGAATGCGTAGAGGCCGTATCTGGAGCGGGGGCCGTAGATTCCGCCGGGCCGGATGACCGTCAGGGGGACGCCGTTCTCCTTGTGGATTTTCCACGCGGCCTCCTCCTGCTCCCGCTTCGAACGGTCGTATCCGACGTCCATGGCGGTAAGGGGGTGGTCCTCGGTGATGGGGAGGTTCTTGGGGTTCGGGAGTCCGTAAGAGGCCACGGCGCCCCAGAGGACGAGGGACTTGACCCTGGCGTCACCCGCCGCCTCCATCACGTTCCTCGTCCCCTCGACGTTCACCTTGTGGAGGACCTCCCAGGGGGTCGAGTAGTCGAAGACCGCGGCGATGTGGTAGACGTTGTCCACCCCGTCCATCGCCTTCTTCAGGGTCTCCTTCTTGGTGATGTCGGCCTCGACGAACTCGACACCCTTCGCGAAGCCGTTGGCCGGGGGCCGCACGTCGGTGGCCCGGACATCGAACCCCTCCTGGAGGAGGCGCTCCACCGCGTGTCCCCCGACGAAGCCGGAGGCGCCGGTGACCAGGGCCAGGGGCATGGAAGCGGATGAACGCCCGGGCTATATAAAAATGGCGACGGGCAAGGGCGATTCTGCTCACGGAATCAGCAGCGCCGCCGGGGCCAGGAACGCCACCGGGATGGCCAGGAAGAAGACGAAGAAGTTCCGGTAGGCCTTGTCGTCGTCCAGCCCGTAGACCTCGGCGTAGGCCCAGGTGTAGACCAGCATGATCCACGCCAGCGTGATGGCGAGGAGGATGTGGGAGACCGCCAGCGCGCGCGTCCCGGGAAGGATGGCGATTCCGGTGGCGAAGATGAAGTAGAGGTCGAGGATGGCGAGGATATAGCCGTAGGCCGCAAACCACTCCTTGAAGGTGCCCCGGGGGGCCTTCGAGAGGCGGGCGAAGCGGTGGGTCACGCCCATGATGAAGAGGTCCGCCCCGACCTTGGCACCGAGGAGCGCAGGGAACTGCATGAGCGGGCTCCACGCGTTCATCAACTGGAGCCGCTCCGGGACCACGTCGCCCATGTAGAGGACCTTCAGCGGGTTGCCGCCCCGGGACTGGCCGGTCGCCACCCAGACCGCCGCCTCGACCGCGCTGAGGCCGACCAGGAAGAGCAGCGCGAGGCGCCAGTCGAACCAGTCCCCCTCGCGTCCCCGGTGGAGGGTGATCCGGGGCTTGAGGGCGATGTCGAGGAGGATGCGGGGGAGGGGGGGGCGGGTGCGCTCCACGGTGATGAAGTGGGCCGGGAAATTAAAGACCTGCGCCTTGTTGCAGGTCCGGCCGCGCGCGAGCCGTCTGCAACGATGATTCCTCGCAAGGGTTATTCGCGCCGGAAGCCTCTTCCCATCATGGAGTTGCGAAGCCCCATCGTCTGCGTTGTAGGGCATGTTGACCATGGAAAGACGACGCTATTGGACCAAATCCGCGGCACCGCCGTGGCCGCCAAGGAAGCGGGCGCCATCACGCAGCACATCGGCGCGACCGAGGTCTCCCGCGCCACCATCGCGCGGCTCACCGCGCCCCTCCAGAAGCAGGAGGCGGTGCGGGTCAAGGGGCTCCTCTTCATCGACACCCCGGGCCACCACGCCTTCACCACCCTCCGGGCCCGGGGGACCTCGCTCGCCGACCTCGCGGTCCTGGTCGTGGACGTGGCGGACAACTTCCAGCAGCAGACCGCGGAGCTGCTGAAGATGCTGCGGCGGTTCAAGACCCCTTTCGTCGTCGCCGCCAACAAGATTGACCGCCTGCCCTCCTTCGCCCCTTCGCCCGGAGAGCCCTTCGTCACGCTCTGGGAGGGGCAGCCGGAGCGGTGGCGCCTCGAACTGGAGCAGCGGCTCTACAACTTCGTGGGGAGGTTCTCCGAGCACGGCTACAGCGCCGAGCGCTACGACCGCATCCGGGACTTCGCCAGGAACATCGCGGTCGTGCCGATGTGCGCCCGGACAGGCGAGGGAATCCCCGACCTGCTGCTCGTCCTGGTGGGGCTCGCCCAGAGATTCCTGGCGAAGGAACTGGAGGTGGACCCGGGCGCGCCGGGCCACGGGACGGTGCTCGAGGTGAAGGAGGAGAAGGGGCACGGGGTGGTCCTCGACGCGGTCCTCTGGGACGGGAGCTTGCGGAAGGGCGATTCGGTCGCGGTGGCGACCGGGGGGGAGCCCGCGGTGGCGCGCGCCCGGACCCTCCTCCTGCCCGGGGGGCCTGCGGAGACGGTGACCGCCGCCGCCGGGGTGAGGCTGGTGGCGCCCGGCCTGGAGCGCGCGGTGCCGGGGATGCCCCTCCGGGTCGTCCCGAAAGGGGAACAGGGGAAGGTGGTGTCGGAGTTGAAGGCGGAGGTCTCCGAGATGGCGGTGAAGACCGACCCCCTCGGGGTCTTCGTCAAGGCCGACACCCTCGGAAGCCTCGAGGCGCTCACTCTCGAACTTCGGGGGACGGAGATTCCGGTGCAGAAGGCGGTGGTCGGGGACGTCTCACGGCGGGACGTGGTGGAGGCTGCGGCGCTGAAGGAGAGGAACCCGCTCCTCTCGGTCCTCCTCGGGTTCAACGTCCGGGTGCTGCCCGAGGCGCAGGAGGAGGCGCACCGGCTCGGCGTGCCCCTGTTCAACGGCGATGTCATCTACAAACTCATCACCGAATACCGCGAGTGGCTGGTCCAGAAGCGGGAGGCGATGGAGAAGGCCCGCCTCGACTCGGTCGCGCGGGCGGCCAAGTTCCAGGTCCTGCCCGACCACGTCTTCCGGGCGTCGAAGCCGATGGTCGTGGGGGTCCGGGTCCTGGCGGGGACGCTGAGGCCGGGGGTGGACCTGATGAACAGGGAGGGGAAGCCGATCGGCCAACTGAAGTCCATCCAGAAAGAGAACAAGCCGGTCCAGGAGGCGAGGAGCGGGGACGAGGTGGCGGTGAGCATCGACGGGCCGACCTTCGGGAGGCAGGTCCGCGAGTCCGACATCCTCTACGTCGAGATGAACGAGAGGGACGTCCGGTTGAGCCGGGGGCTGGCGGCCAAACTGCCTGCGGACGAGATGGAGGCGCTGGAGGAAATCGTGCAGAAGCGGAGGGCGGTGACCGGGAATCCGCTGTGGGGAGTGGGGGCGTAGCGCTACTTCGCCTCCGCCGCCATCCGCCTCAACTCCTTCGACTCCCGCTTCAGCACGAACTCGAGGGGCCGCTCGTGCTCCATCTCCAGGGGCTCCACCTCGATGCATTCCGCCCGGATCCACTCCTCGTAGACCCGCAGCCGCTCCGCCAGTTCCCACGCCGGGATGAACCACCCCTCGAACTCCAGCCGCTCGACCCGCATCGCCTCGAGACGGGCCCGGATGGCGTCGGGGAGCGTGGTCGGATTCTCGTGGAAGATGTTTCCCACGGGGGGCTTGAAGGAGTAGTGGCGGCTGGGGCCCCCCCGGAGGGCCTTCAGGACGCCCTCCTCGGCGGGCAGGTCCTGGGTCGCGAGCCGGTCGTCGGCCCGGACCCGGAGGGAGGCCAGTTTTCGCCCCTCGAACGCGACCTCCACTTCGGCGACCTCCAGCAGCAGGAGTTTCCGCCCCTCCGAGACGAACTCCTCGCAGTAGACGAGGGGCATCCAGAGAGGCTTGAAGCGGCCGAGGAGTGTTTCGGGCCCCGGGGCGTGGAACTCCGCGAGATGGGGGGGACCGAGGTAGGGGTCGAGGGGGCGGAGGGCCTCGGCGAAGCGGCGGTAGGCGGAGGGGTCGCCCTTCTCCAGCCTCACGGGCGCTCCCCGAGGCCTCCGAGGGCCCAGCGGCGGACCTCCCCCACCGTCGCGCGCGGGTAGCGGCGGGCGAGGGCGCGGGGGAACCTCGAGTCTTCCTCCATCCAGCGGCGGTAGGCGGGGCCGATGGAGGTCTTCGAAATTTCGCGGTGCAGCCGCCCGATGGTCCGCAGGGAGTAGGCCCCCCGGGGCCCGGGCTCCGGCCGCACAGGGACGACGACCGACGCGATGGGGGCGAGGAGCGCCGCGCGCATCACGAGGTGGGGGTCCCCCGCGTATCCGTCGAGGTCGGCGCGCCCCCTCTCTCTCGACACGGCGCTCCGGAAGAGTTGAAACCGCGGGTGCGCGGGGTCCACGGCGTAGAGGCCCGGGATGGGGTCGCCGAAGGCGCGGTATGCCCCGGGGAGGCGTCGCCGGACCCGGAGGGGATTCTCCGGGGCGAGGTCCGGGCCGAGGCTCCGGATGAAGCCCGCGTGGAGCATCTCGGCGACCTGCCGGGCCCGGTCGAGTCGCGGGTCGGGGTCGAGGAGCACTATGTCCCGCGCGCCGAGGCCCAGAAGGGCGCCGCGCATCCGCATCCGCCGGGCCAGCCCGGCCACCGCCCGCCGCACCCGGGGGTCGCGGAGGTCGCGGGCGTCCCAATCCATCACGACCCGGATTCGATTTGATTCATTTTCAGGATAGAGTTTTCCCCGCGGGTCGAGCAGGGGGCCGACGAGGGCCGCCCCGGGACCGCGGGCTGGGCCACGGACCACGCGGATCCCCCGCGGCCTCCACCGAACGGCGGCCTTCCGGGCGCGGGGGCCCCGGTGGTTGATCCAGGCGCGCACGTCCAGACCCCGTGCTGCCCGGGCCTCCGCCTCCAGGGCCTCCAGGTCGGACTCCGGGCGGGGGCCGAGGAGGTGGCGGAGCCAGACGACGAAGGGCTCCACGGACTACTCCCTGGAGAAGCCCGCCCGCGCCGCCGCCCTGCGCATCTCCTCCTCCCGCTTCTCGAAGATGCCGCCCTTGCCGAAGTAGAGGTTCAACTGCTCGGGCCACGCCATCGGCTTCTTCTTCGACTCCATTGCGGAGAGGCAGGCGGCGAGGAGCCCGTCATCGGCCTCGCGGTACCGGTTCTCCATGAAGAGCGCCTCCGGGGGGAGCCGCGGCTTCTGCGCCGGCAGCGGCTCCGCAGGGCGGCCGACGCAGAGGCCGAAGAGGGGAAGGACCCCTTCGGGCAGTTTCAGGGCCTCGGCGACCTCCGCGGGCCGGTTCTGGACAGCCCCGACGAAGCAGATGCCGTAGCCGAGGGCCTGGGCCGCGACCGCCATGGAGCGGCCGGCGATGGCCGCGTCGAGGGTCCCGAAGAGGAGCATCGCCCGGGGGCCCATGGAGAACTCCTTGCCCTGCTTCCCGAGGAGGAGCCGGACCCGCCGGAAGTCGGCGCAGGCGACGAGGAACTCGGGGGCCCTGAGGACGTGCTCCTGCCGGCCGCAGATTTCGAAGAGGCGCTGCCGGAGGGCGGGGTCGGTGACCCGGACGAAGGCGTAGAGGTGGCCCGAGGCGTCCGTGGGGGAGCGGCGGCCCGCCTCCTCGACGGCCCGCAGGTCCTCGGGCTCGACGGGCTCATCCGTGTAGCGCCGGACCGAGAGGTGGCCGGTGAGGACGCGCAGGAGGGGGTTCTCCGTCGGGTTTTTCTCCATGGGGAGATGTCCCAGGGATGCCGGGGATATGGCTCTTTTCCACCGACCCCGAGACCTGTTCCTTCGAGGACCTCCTCCGAAAGGGGCGGGACCTCTGGGACGGGGTGAAGAACCCCCTGGCCAACCGGTTCCTCCGGGAGGTCCGGAGGGGGGACGCGGTCCTCGGTTTCGGAAGCCCGTCCCGCTGCGGGAGATGAAGGCGAACCCGAGGCTGAAGGAGATGCCATTCCTGCGCATCCCCCGCCTGTCGGTCTCTCGGGTGACCGAGGCCCGGTGGCGGCAAATCCGGCGCATGGCGGGGGAGTGGCCCGCTCCCGGGCGGTGCGGTTTATGGTCTCCCGGGTGAAGGAGGGGTAGGCATGGCACGACTTCGCCGCGCCTCGTCTCGCCCGGAGAGCTAGACGATGGCCAAGGAGCGCATCAAGACCTTCGTCGACGGATTCGACAAGCACCTGGGCGGCGGGATACCGAAGAACCACGTGGTCCTCCTGGCCGGGACCGCTGGCACCATGAAGTCCAGCCTCGCCTACAACATCCTCTACCACAACGCGGTGGAGAACGGGATGAACGGCGCCTACTTCTCCCTGGAGCAGGACCGGGAGAGCCTCGTCGAGCACATGGAGGGGCTCGGCCTCACCCACGCCAACGTCCAGGACAAGGTCTCGCTCCTCGACCTGAGCAAGACCCGCCTCGAGACCGAGGACTACGGCCTCCGGAAATCGTGGTCGTTCATCATCCGCGACCTCATCGAGACCACGAAGCGGGAGCGCGGCCTCGACATCCTGGTCCTCGACAGTTTGAACATCTACGAGACCATCGCCGGCGTCGAGGACCCGCGCATCGAACTGTTCGAGTTCTTCAAGTGGCTCCGGGGGCTGAACGCCACCTCCTTCCTCATCTCCGAGATGTCCATGGACTCCAAGGAGTTCGCGCGCCACGGGGCGGACTTCCTCGCGGACGGCATCATCCACATGGCCCTGGAGATGGTGGACGACATCCACTCCCACCGCCGCATCAAGGTGGTCAAGATGCGCGGATGCAACCACTCCACCGACTTCTTCGCGCTCATCTTCGGCTCCGGGAAGTTCCGCATCCCGATGGGGATTGCGGACGTCTGGAAGTAGTCGCCATTCTCCCCGGAAGCCCTCTCGCATCGCCGGCAACGACCATTGCCGCCGGAGGACTCAGCCAGACTTCTCCGTCTCGCCCTCGCCCCGGGCCCGCGCCCCAAGGGTCTCCCGCACCCGCTTTTCGGCCCGGGGCAGGTGCCACCAGAGGGGGAGCCAGAAGGCCGCGCAACCGACCCAGAAGAGCGAGGCGATGATGATGCCCATCCGCAGGCCGAGGGCGTCGGCGAGGAGGCCGCCGAGGAGGGGGCCGAGGCCGGAGCCGACCTGGCTCATCACGTTGTTGACGCCGGAGACGCTCCCGCGGATCTCGGGGAGGTTGATGTCCTGCATGATGGCGAACCAGTTGGGCCCGGTGAGGGTGGCGAGGGCCGAGGCGAGGATGAAGAGGTTGAACGGGATGCCGTACTCCCAGCGCTCCCACATGAACTGCGCGAACCGGGGGATCTCGGAGAAGTCGCCCGTGAACATCCCGGGCGGCAGGGGCGGGATGTCCCTCCAGAGGATGAAGACGATGAGGGCCATGCCGCCGAGGATGCCGAGGACGCAGAGGGGGACCCGCCGCTGGATGCCCTTGCGCGCGAGGCGGTCCCCGAGGTAGCCGCCGATGATGTTGCCGACGAGCGCCCCGAAGAGGAAGCCAGCCAGGAAGCCGAAGGCGAAGATGGTGGGGAACCCCTTCTGGTCCTTGAGGTAAAAGATGGCCCAGGTCAGGAGGACTCCCCACGGGACGGTCCCCGGGATGCCCTGGAGGATGAGGAAGAGGTTCGCCTTCTCCCGGTAGAGGATTTTCCAGTCGGAGAGCTTGACCCGGTAGGCGTAGGCCTCTCCGCGGCCGATGAGCTCCTCGAACTCCGGCTCGGTCTGGGCCCGCGCGGGCTCCTTCATGAGGAACCAGAAGACCGCCGTGGCCACGAGGCCCCCGAGGCCGACGATTTGGAACGGGTAGCGCCAGCCGTAGAGTTCGCCGTAGATGACCGCCACGACGCCGCCGCCAACGGCGCCCACCGCGGGGAGCATGTTGAGCCACGCCGCCGCCTTCCCCCGCTGGCCGGGGCCGAAGAGGTCGGCGGTCATCGAGAAAGCGACCGGGAAGAAGGAGCCGATGCCGATGCCCCCGAGGGTGCGGACCAGGAGCAGCTCCTCGTAGGTCCGGACCCAGGTGACCGCGTAGGCCGTGATGGACCAGAGGAAGGCGCCGAAGAGCAGGAGTTTCTTCCGGGAGTATTTGTCGGCGAAGAAGCCCCACAGGACCATGACGACCCCCACCACCGCGATGAAGGAGGAGCCGATGACTCCGACGGCGGTCTGGCTCAGGCCGAACTCCTTCTGGACCTGGTCGTAGAACGGGATGAGGATGCCCTGGTCGGCGAAGTTGAACCCGCCGAGGACCAGGAGGACCAGGAAGGTCATGACGGCCCCCTTGGGGAGGCGGGTCCTCGCTTTCGTGCCACCCGGGTCCGCCATGGCCCCCTTCCCGCCCCGGAATTAATAGAGGTTGCCTCCCAAGGGGCCCGATGGAGGACCCGGTCGGGAGGCTGGAGGCGCTCGCCGCCGCCGGGGCCACCTCGGCCCGGCTGGTCTTCCGGTGCGGGGCGTGCGGCTACGTCCTCCACGGGCGGGCCGTCGGGACTGGGGAGATGGGGGCCGAGGCCGCCCGGTGGAGGGGGAAAGGGGGGGCGGCGAAGAGGGTGGAGTGCGACGAGTGCAGGGAGGAGGAGATGGGGCTGACCGGCGTCTTCAGCGAGGAGGAGTGGGCGCGGAGGGAGCGGTTCTTCGTGCAGGGGGGGTAGAGGGGCGGGAGTTCACCCTCCCCCCTCAACCGGGTTTCTTCCAAGGCCGCTTCTTGGCAAACCGCACCATCCATCCGCCTCCCGCGAACAATCCGCATTCTTCTGGAAGAGCCGCTGCTGCCGGGCCAGGGACAGGTTATATCAAATCGCGGGAGGTCGTTCAAATTTACCCGGTGAAGTGGGCAGATGCCGGAGGCACGCTTCGTCGTCGAGTTCAGGCGGCCCCCCGATGCCGGCGGCCGTGCAGATGGCGCAGGTGACGTTGCCGAATGCGTTGCCGACGAGGACGCCCGCGCCGGGCCCTTCGACTGTGCCGTCGGCAACTATTCCGGGTCCCAGGGGCGGATGGTGGCGACCGCCGACTCCCCTTTCTCCTCCCAGCCGGGGACGTCGGCGTAGAGTTCGATTTCAATTCCGTCGGGGTCCCGCAGGTAAACCGACTTCGAGACGCCGTGGTCGCTCGCCCCGACGACGTCGGCCCCCGCCTCGACCAGCCGCCGGTAGGCCGCGCGGACGGCCGCCTCGTCCGGGAGGCGGATGGCGATGTGGTAGAGCCCGACCGAGCCGGGGGAGGGCGCGGGGGCCTCGGGACCCACCTCCATCAGCGCGAGGTCGTGGTGATTCTCGCCGGTTGCGGTGAAGAACGACATCCGGCCGCCGTAATCGGCGACTTTGCGGAACCCGAGGACCTTCGTGTAGAACTCCGTGGAGCGCTTCAGGTCGCGGACGCGGAGCACGACGTGGCCGATGCGGAGGGGGCGGATGGGGCCTGTTTTCGAAACCATCAGGTCCATTCTCGCGGCGATAGAAAAACTTCCAGGAGGGCCATCGGTCGGGGGGGAGGACGGCGGGGGGCGCGGGTGGGAGCGAGGACCGGCCCCGTCGTCATATATCGAAACGCGAGGGTCGGTCCGAGGGGGCGGATGGAAACGCCATCGTCAATCACTCTTTCCGGGGCGGGGCCCGGGACCGCAGGCCCATCTGCCCGCCGGGGCCCCGCCTCAATAGTCAATCCCCTTCTGCGCCGGAATCCCCCTCCTGAACGGGTGCTTGACCTCCCTCATCTCGGTGACGAGGTCCGCCAGTTCGACCAACTCCGGCGTCGCGTGGTTCCCGGTGAGGACCAGGTGGACGTTCGACGGCCGCGATTTCACCAGGTCGAGGACCTCCTCTTTCTTGAGCAACCCCATCTGGACCGCGTAGTTGATTTCGTCGAGGATGACCAGCCTGTAGTTCCCCGAGGCGATGCGCTTCCGTGCCCCCTCCAGGGCCTCGCGGGCCGCCTTCTCGTGCTCCTCCCGGGGCAGTTTGTCGTCGAGGATGCCCACGAACCCCTTCCCCGCCTTCACCATCTCGAAGTCTGGCTCCAGGCGCTTCGCTCCCACCTCCTCGCCGTAGTGCCAGGAGCCCTTGATGAACTGGACCATGCAGACCCTCCAGCCCCGCCCCACCGCGCGGATGGCCATGCCGAGGGCCGCCGTGGTCTTGCCCTTGCCGCCGCCGGTGTAGACGACGACCAGCGAATCCGGGGGGGGCGCGGACTTCGACTCGGGTGCCGGGGCGGTTTTCTTCGGGGCCATCTCCATCTTCAAGGAGCCTCAAAGGAAAACCGTTGCCGACGCGATGAGAGGGTTTCGGAGTGGACCGGCAACTACTTCTTGACGGGCAGGTCAGTGACCTTCAGCTTGTTGTTCTCCAGAACCAGCTGGTAGGTCTGGGTGCTGTTGTTCATCCCCCGCAACTTGACGCAGGCGATGCTCCGGACGCGCTCCTTGGGGTCGTCGAAGAAGCCCATCTGAGTCTGGACCTTCACCGGGGCGAGGGAGAGGGCGATGATGCCGTCGGCGAGGAAGTCGATGCCGTGCTTGGCGTATTCCTTCGAGTCCATGGACATCTCGGCGATGAGGAAGCAGGTGAGGTTCATGCCCTTGAGGAACTCCAGGAACTTGAACAGGTTGATGCGGGGGTCCTCGCCCCCGAACATCGTCTCGAAGACGTCGAGGGAGTCGATGACGATGGTGCTGAAGTCCACCTGCTCCTTCGCCTCCTTGATGAGGTCCTGGACGATGAAGATCCACCCCTTTTTGAGGCCGTAGTCCTCGGTGACGAACCGGACCTTGCCCACGTCCACCATGACCAGGTCCTTCTTCACGTCGGCGTGCTTCATTCCCAGCCGGTCCATCTGGGCCGTGAGGTCCTCGGCCCGCTGCTCGAGGCTCACATAGGCACCCTTGACGCCCTCGTTCTTCGCGTTGTGGTAGAGGATGTTGTAGGTGATGGTGGATTTGAGAGTCCCGGGGTTCCCCGTGACGACGACGATGTGCTTCTCGGGGATACCGCCCCCGAGCTTCTCGTCGAGCCCCTCCACGTAGGTCTTGAGGATTTTCATGGGCGAGAATGGCCCCCTTTCAAGATAAACGTTTTCTGACCCTTTCGGGGGGCGGGGGGAGAGGAATTGGACCGGAATGGAGAGGGGGAGGGGGGGCCGGAGGCCCCCCCTCCCCCTCTCTCTAAGGGGTCGATGCCGAATCCTTCAGATAGAGGAGGAACGCCTTGGCCCGGGTCTCCCCCAGGCCGAAGCGGGTCCCGAGGAGCCCGGCGAGGTCGGCCAGCGCCTCGGGGGCGGGGTTCCCGGTCCACCGGGGGAAGCGGGGGTCGCCCCGCAGGGTGGACTCCACCGAAGCGAAGCGCGCCAGTCGGGCCCGGTGGGAGGCCCGGAGGAGATCCCGGTGCGCCTCCACGTCCCTCCACCGGGCGACGCCCTCCTCCCGCCACCTCCGGAGGAGAGGGAAGGGGCTGCGGAAGCGCTCCACCTCCAGGGCCTCGATTTCGTCCTGGGCGCGGCGGGCCTCCTCCGGCGCGGCCTTCGGGAGCCGCTCCCGTTCCCTCGCGAGGGCGGCCTCGAGCCCATCGCGCATCGCGCGGGCCCGCGGGTCGGCGAGGACCGCGTCGAGGAGTTCTGCGGGAACGAAACGGACCGGGGCCCCGGGGCCCGCGGCTCGGATCTCCAGACCCGACAGAGTGGCAATGAACGCGAAGAGTTTCTGCTCCCGGGTCCACGGGCCCATCTCCGGCGCCCCCCGCCCCCTTCCGTCGGAAGGGGCCCGCTCCCCGACCGCCAGGGCCCGGAGCCGCAGCCCGTCGCCCAGGAGCACCATGTCGGGGAACCCGGGGCCCCCCGCGTAGGTGCAGAGGCGGCACGCGGCGAGGAGGTTCTCGACCGCTCCCGGAGGCGCGTGGCGCAGGACCTCGGCCGAGTATCTCCGGGCCCGGTGGCTGAATGGGGACTTCCCCAGTTTGATGCGGGCGTATTCGTCCCACTCCCGCCGCGGCACGGTGTCGTGCTCGGCGTGGAGGAGGTTCTCCTCGAAGTCGGCGCCCTGCAGGACCGCCCAGCCCCGGCCGGCGTAGTGGCGCTGAAGGATCCGGAGGGCGGCCTGGCGCAGGTCGATCACGTCGTCGCCGCCGGGCAGGAGGCCGGGCGGCAACGGGTCCGCGGGAATTTCGAAGGGTGCGCCGAGGGGCAACTCGCGGGGATGAGGGGTCGGGGCGGCCGTCCCGGATCGCATATCCGCAGAGTCGTCTCCGGTGCCTCCGGTCGCTTTGCTCCGCAACTCAGCCGCCTCAATGGCCGGGGCCATGGGAGGCCCCGTGGATGGCCCTGGCGAACCCCTGGAGCAGGGGCGCCGGGTCGGCGGCCCGCTCCACGGCGGTCCCGGTCACGACCGCCGAAGCCCCCGCCTCGACCAGGGCCCGCGCCTGGGCCGGGGTCCGGACGCCGCCGCCCACGAGGAGGGGGAGGTCCACCGAGGCGCGGACCCGGGAGACCAGCCCGGGGGGGACCGGCTGGTCCGCGCCGGAACCCGCCTCGAGGTAGACCCACCTCATGCCGAGCATCTGGGCGGCGAGGGCGTAGCGGGCGGCGGCGGAAGGGCGCTCGCGGGGGAGCGGAGTCGCCCGCCCCACCCGGCCCGCCCGGCGCCCGGGGGCCACGATGAGGTAGGCGGTCGGGATGGGCTCGACGCCGGAGCGGCGGATGGCCTCGGCTCCCCGGACCTGCTCCCCGACGATGAAGCGGCGGGAGCGGGAGTTGAGGAGGGAGAGGAAGAGGATTCCGTCGGCGTTGGGGGAGAATGCCCGGGTGGAGCTCGGGAAGAGGAGGATGGGGCCGGAGAATTCCGCCCGCAGGGACTCCACGGTGCGGGCCACCGAGACGGGGGTGAGGCCGGTGGAGCCGCCGACCAGGAGGGCGTCGCTGCCCGCCGCCGCGGCGGCGCGGGCCACCCTCGCGGCCTCGCCGTTCCGGGCCTTGTCGGGGTCCACCAGGACGAAGTGGAGGGCCTTGCGGGCCATCCGCCTCTCGAGGAAGGAGACCAGGCCGTGGCCGTTTCCGTTCTTCCAGAGAGGGGAGGCCATATCCCTCAGGCCGCCATGAGCTCGTTGAGTTCCCGGAGCAGTTCGGGGTGCTTGCTCTGGACCGCCTTGAGCAGGTTGAGGGTGTTGATCTCGTCCATGTGGACCTCGGAGAGGGTCTCGATGACCTTGTTCAGCGTGTCGTCGCTCAGCTTCCCGAACTTCTCCTTGGCCATCCAGTTCCGGGTAAGTAGCCGCTCCAGCCGCGAGCGCCACGCCTTCTCGTATCGCTGGAGAAAGGCGCCGGAGAAATCCCCGGCCTGGAGGGCCTCGTTGGCCACCTGGCCCGCGAACATCCCCGCGAGGCATCCGTTCGCGATGCCGCCGCCGGTGATGGGGTCGATCATCCGCGCCGCGTCGCCGACGAGCATGAGGCCGTCGGTCACGGTCTTCGAGAGGGGCTTGCAGGTGGAGACCGCGCCGCACACCATGTCGAGGGGCCTCCCCCTCGCGATTCCGGGGTGCTCGGCGATGAACCTGTCCAAGTAGTAGCGGGTGTCGGCCTTCTGCCTCGTCTGGCTCAACTGGACCCCGATGCCCACGTTGGCCACGTCCTCGCCCTTGGGGAAGACCCAGACGTAGCCCCCGGGGGCCACCTCGTTGCCGAGGTAGAAGTCGCAGAAGTCGGCGTCGCACTCGATGTTGGCGAGGCGGTATTGGAGGGTCGCGTCGACGTCCCGCGTCTTGAGCAGGGTGTTGAGGCCGGCCCAGCGCCCGATTTGGGACTCGAAGCCGTCGGCCCCGATGGTGAGTCTGGCGCGGATTTCGACCGGCTCTCCCTGGACCACCGCCCGGACGCCCTCGACGTGGCCGTTCGACTTGAGGATGGAGGTGGCGCTGGTCTTCACCAGGAGGTCGGTCCCCGCCCGCACGGCGAGCTCGGCGAGGGCCTTGTCGAAGGCGTCCCGCTCCAGGACGATGCCGACCTCGTTGCCCGCCTGCTCGGCCCGCAACTTCATGCAGGCGCCGTTCGGGGAGAAGATGCGCGCCCCGGCGACCTCGTTCGCTACCCACTTGTTGGACCGGGGAATCTTGACCTCGTCGAGGACCGACTTGGAGAGCCCCTCGCCGCACCGGACCGGCGAGCCGATCTCCTGCCGCTTCTCGATCATGAGGGTCCGGGCGCCCCCCTGCGCGGCGTAGCGGGCCGCGCTGCTGCCCGACGGGCCGGCGCCGACGACCAGGACGTCATATTCCAGGGTTCTCATTTCGGGGCCCCCTCCGTCCCGTTGTGCTTCCCGTTCCCCCTGGACTTCCAGCCGCCGTCCACGCCGACCAGGAAGAGCCGCGGCTCCGCCGGGACCTTCCGCGGCGGCGGCTTGGCGGGGGAGTCGCCGAAGTCGATGGCCCCGACCGGGCAGACCCAGACGCAGAGGCCGCACTCGGTGCAATTGTCGAGGAACTCGATGGTCTCGGTCTCGTGGAGGAAGAGGGCGTTGGGCGGGCAGATGCCCACGCAGGCGCCGCAGTGGAGGCAGACGCTGTTGTCTACTTTCATCCTAATCCATTCGCCTCCAGGAGGACTTCCCGTTTTCCTCCACCTGCTGGAAGACCGCGATGACCTTCGGCGTGCAGGTGTGGGCCGCGTTGATGGCGAGATGCGGCGAGTCGGTCTCGGTCTCCCGGACGAAGACCTGGCTGTTCAGCCCCCCCATGGGCTTGCCCCCCTTCAGGTCGGCGTGGAACTCGTCGTCGAGGACGAAGTTGTAGGGGTCGCTGAGGACGCAGTGGCCCGAGCCGATGCACCCCTTCTTGTTGTAGACGATGCGGATTTTGACCGTTTTCGGGGCCGGAGCGCCGTTCTTCGGGGCGCCGTGGGCCGACATGGTCGGCCCTCCGCCGGCCCGGGGCGCCTCGGCGGCCGTCGGGGAGTCCGCCCCCTTCGCCGTCCACTGGGTCCCGGAGGTCATGCCGGTCACCAGCGGGCCCCCAGGACGGCGGCGAGCCGCCGGATGCCATCCTTGAACCGGGTCTCCTTCTCCTCGACGATGACCGCGCCGGAAACGCAAGCCCGGACCTCGGGTTTTTTTTCGACCATCGTCACAACCCCAGGTTCCGGTAGCGCTGCGGCGCCAGTTCTGCCGGAACCCCGTTCACCTCCGGTTCGGAGCGGGACGGGGATGGCGCGTCCGCCGGACCGCCGCCGGGGGCGGCCTCGAGCAGCGGAAGGGGCGCCTCGGCCCTTCGCTTCAGGAAGTCGGCGTTGGAGAGGTTCGGGTTCGTGAGCCGGAACCCCTCGCCCTCGAACCCGCTCTCGTAGTCCAGGTGGATGCCGCGGATGAACTTCTCGATGGAAGCATCCACGAAGAACCGGAACCCCTTCTCCTTGAAGACGGCGTCGCCCTTCTTCGGCTTGCGCTCGAAGTCCATGTAGTAGATGTAGCCCGCGGGGCCCTCCTTGTGGATTCCGATGCGGATTCCGTGGCGAGGCCGCTGCCTCCGGACGAGGGCCTCCCGCAACCGGGCCGCCGCTCCATCGCTGAGGTTGATGGAGTCCGGGTTCCCGATGAAGGAGCAGAACGCGCTGGCCTTGGCCGGGGCGGCCGCAGCGGGGGCCGGGGAGACCTCCTTGCCCCGGGCGACCTGGTTGATCTCCCACACCATCGCCTTGATCTCGACCTCGCCGAGGCCGTGGCCCCGGGCGCCGACCTCCAGGGTGTCGAGGACGTTGGCGTGGCAGCCGGAGCAGTGGAGGCCGTACTTCGAGACGACCGCCGCGGCCGCGGGGTAGGCGGCAAGGATGTCGCCGAGGCGCATCGTGCCGGTGACGGGCCGGCCGGGAACCACCGGGTCGGCGGGGACCGAGGCGGCCATCTGGCGCAGGTCCTCCGGGGTGAGGCCGGGCGGGAGTTGGGGGGGGCCGTCGGCCATCTCAGAACACCTTCTCCCCGGTGTCGAGGTTGGTGATGCGGATGACCTCCGCCGGGCACCCCTCGGCGGCCTGCTTGTGGAGGGCGAGGTCGGGCTCCTCGACCATCAGTTCGAAGTGCCCCTCCTGCCCGCTGGGGGCTCCGCCGAGGAGGTCTGCCTTCCCGTCCTTGTTCATCCTGTACCCCTTCTCGTGGATGATGGCGCAGGTCTCGGCGCCGATGCACCCTTTCCGGTCGAACTCCACCTTATAGCGCGCCATCGCGGCCTCGGAAATCGTCGTTTAGAGACCCCGCGCTCGACGGGAAACGAATCCTCTGGACCGCAGCCATGGGCGAAGGAGAGGCCATCGCGCCCCCTAGTGCCCGCCGCAGCCGGAGCCGCAGCCGCCCTTGCCGACCAGCATGCCGTTCTCCGTCATGGGGGCGACCGCGCCGGACGCGCTGAGGATGGGGAGGGAGCCGGTGACCATGTCGGGCTGGAGGGCCGCCGGGCCCCAGTCGGGCTCGGGGCTGATCTTCACCTGGGTCTTGCGGAACTGGTTGTAGTGGGCCACGATGGCCTTCATCTCGTCGGGGGTGAGTTGCCGGTGGTACTTGTCCTGATTCAACCGCTTCCCGGTCTTCCGCTCCCAGTCGGAGGCGGGGATGGAGTACTTGCGCTGGATTTTGTCGCGGTACATCTCGGGGATGACGTTGAAGGTGCAGAAGGGCAGTACCCGGCCGTCGGGGGTCGCGTAGTGGATGTCGCACTTGTGGATGCGGTCAATGTCCCAGTTGTAGGGGTCCTGGAAGTGCATCATGCCGATGAAGAGCGAGTTGTAGTGGAAGTCCGCGAGGCCGTGGTAGTTGCCCCCTGTCATGGCGCCCGCGAGCATCCTCCCGAACTTGAGGCTCTTCGGCTTCTCCTTCCGGTCGAGGTATTTGTTGATGTTCGCGAGGAGTTTCGCGACCACCAGGGCCTTGCGCGCCTTGCGATACTTCGCGGAGTGGATCTCCTCGGTCAACTGTCCGAGGTACTCGAAGAAGCCCTCCACGTCGAAGAACCGCGTGATGGGGACCAGCCGGCTCTGCCGGTCCTTGTCCTTGAAGACGTAGGTCGCCATGCCGCAGGCGAAGTGGATGGAGAGCCGGTACTTCGGCTCCTCCTTGATGGCCTCGATGAAATCGGTGACCTGCTTGGCGCAGGGGACCGGGAAGAAGTCCTCCCTGCCCACCTGGCCGTCGGTCTGGTCCTCGATGCGCTTGATGGCCCCCGGAATCGTGATGCGCTGCTGCTTCCGGAGGGTGTCGGGGATGCGCCCGACGAGGCTGACGGGCTGGAAGTTCACGGAGCGGACAACGTCCATGTGGCCCGCGCCGAACCGGATCATGTCGCCGAGCTCGTGGTCGTTGACGCCGCCGATGACGGTCGGGACGAGGACGACCCCCAGGCCGGCCTTCCGGCAGTTCTCGAGGGCCCGCGGGACCTCCCAGAAGTTCTTGGGGTTGGTCGCGGGGGTCACGCCGTCGAAGGACATGTAGAGGTTGTTCGCGCCCGCCTCCCGCATCTTTTGGGCGAACTCGGGCTCCCGGGCGATGCGGATGCCGTTGGTGTTCGGCTGGACGTGGTCGTATCCGGCCTCCTTGGCCGCCCGGATGATGTCGAGGAAGTCGTCCCGCAGCGTCGGCTCGCCGCCGGTCAACTGGACCGCGTTGGCCCCGACGGGCTTCACCATCTTCATCCGCTTCAGCATGAACTTGATCTGGTCGAGGGTGGGCTCGTAGATGGGCTCGTTCTCCTTGGCGTAGAAGAAGCAGTACCAGCAGGTCAGGTCGCACCGGTTGGTCAGGACGATGTTGCCGAGTCCGGTGTGGGACTCGTGCTCGACGCAGAGGCCGCAGTCGCTCGGGCAGTCGATGTCGAACTGGGACTTGTCGATGTGGGGGTTGAGAATCTTGATGCCGGGGTCCTGCCACTTCTCGGCCTTTTTGAACATCTCGTAGTCGCTCCAGTAGACCTCATGGTAGGGGCCGTGGCTGGCGCACTGCTTCGCCATCCAGACCTTGCCCTCGCGGACGTAGGTCACGCAGTCGATCTTCATCGCCTCGAAGGTCCCGGCGTCCACGCAGCCGGGGCAGAGGGACTGGTGGAACTTGAGGACCTGGGCGCCGGGGGGGAGGAGCGAGACGAGGGCCTGCTTCCTCTCGGCGGTGTAATCCTTCACGTAGGGCGAGGTCGGGACCTGCTCGTACCGGCTCACCGGATGCTCAATCGCCTGGGGATATGCGTTGACCATCTCGCTTAGTGACGGGGCTGTCGAGGATAGATAAGCCTTCCAGATTGACGGGCGTCGAAGAGTTCGACACCGGCCAACAGGCCCGATTCCTTATTTCGCAGTCGGCGGGCACACTGCCCGAATCCGGGTGTCGAAGATGCGAAGATTTTATGACGAGTTTTTCAGGAAAAGTTCGACAGATGCCTGACCCTTTCGACGCGCCCCGGGAGTCGTTACTCCCCCGGCGACGCCCCCTTCCCCGGGGACGACGCCTCTCCTGCTGATGGCCCGCCCCCTCGTCATCGCGCACCGCGGAGCCTCCTCCGTGGCCCCCGAGAACACCCTCGTCGCCTTCCGGAGTGCCATGGAACAGGGGGCGGACGGAGTGGAGATGGACATCCACCTGAGCCGGGACGGCGTCCCCATGGTCATCCACGACCCTCTCCTCCTGCGGACCACCGGGACGCGGGGCCGCGTCGCCGAGAAGAGCGCGCGGGAGTTGAAGGAGCTCGACGCCGGCCGCTACTTCAACCCGAAGTTCGCGGGGGAGCGCATCCCGACCCTCGAGGAGGTGGCGCGGGAGGTCCCGGGCCGCCTCTTCGTCGAGGTGAAGGATTCGCCCCGCTCGGTGCCGGCGGTCCTGCGGACGTTGAAGGAGGCGGGGGCCCTCGGGCGCGCCACGGTCATTTCGTTCCACCCGCTCATCCTGCGGCAGGCGGCGAAGCTGCCGACGGGGCTGCTGCTCGCGGACGAGTCCCCCAACTTCCTCAAGAGGCCCCTCGGGTGGCGGCTCTCCAAGGCGCGGGCCATCGCGCCCTTCTACACCCTCGCCAACGGGATGATGGAGACGGCGAAGCGGAGGGGGCTGCCGGTCTACCCCTGGACGGTGGACAGCCTCGGGATCGGAAGGAGCCTGATGGAGCGGGGGGCGTCGGGGCTCATCACCAACCGGCCGGGGCGGATGGTCAAGTTGCGGGACGAGATGGGGCTCTGAAGCGGGCCGTGGGAAGACGGTGAAGATGGACCTCGGCCCCCTGGCGCTCGACTACTTCGCCGTCCTCCTGGAGCAGACCGACTCCTGGCGCGCCCCCCGGGCGCCGCGCATCCGGGGCGCAGGGAGCGCGGGCCGCCTGCGGCGCGGCTTCAAGGCTCTCCGGAAACTCGACCCGGAGCTGCACCGGGAGTGGATGGAGGAGCCCGACCGCTTCGGGGGGGAGAAGACGGCCGTGCAGGCGCGGCGCGAGTCTGTCCGGGAGGCGCTCTGGTCGGTCCCCTACGTCCCCGACGCGCCCGCCGACCCGGAGTTCCTTAAGGCGGCCTTCCAGAGGACGCTGCAATACATGGAGCGGCTGGCGCGGAAGCACTCCGTCCCGACGGGGGGCGTCGAATTGCGGCTGCTGCACGACGACTACGCGGGGTTGGAGTATGAGGCGCTTCCCGAAGGCGGGTTCCGGGCGAAAATCCAGAAACGGTAAAGCCTCCCGCCGCAACCTCCCCCCATGCTCCTCGAATTCCGCGCGCAGGCCGAGAAGGCGCTGGCCGACGCCCTCCGCGCCCTCGACCACAAACCCCCGGGCGCCCCGGTCCGGACCTGGCTCGAACCTTCGCCCCACGCCGACCTCTCGACCCGGGTCTGCTTCAACCTCGCCTCCAAGGACCCGGCGAAACTGGCGGCCGACGTGGCGGCCCGCATCCGGCCCTCGGGGCTGCTGGGCGAAGTGAAGGCCCAGGGGCCCTACCTCAACTTCTCAGCGGCCCCCGCCTTCCACCTGCAAGCCTTGAAGAAAATCCTCGATGAGGGCGACCGATATGGCAGCCTGAACCGGGCCGGCCGAGTGGTGTTGGAGCACACGAGCGCCAACCCCGACGGCCCGCTCCACATCGGCCACCTTCGGAACGCGCTCCTCGGGGACTCCCTGGCGCGCATCCTCCGGCGGGCGGGGCACGAGGTGCAGACCCACTACTACGCCAACGACATGGGGCGGCAGATCGGCGTCCTCGCGTGGGGGCTGCGGCACTTCGAGTTCAACCCGGGGAAGAAGCCCGACCACGCGGTGGCCGAGGTCTACATCGCGGCGAACCGGGCGCTGGAGAAGGAGCCCGAGAAAGCGGGAGAGGTGACCCGGTTGCTGCTGAAGTACGAGGCGCGGGAGCCCGACGCGGTCGCCCTCTTCCGGCGCGGGGTGCAGAGGTGCCTCGACGGCATCCGGGCGACCCTCGACCGGCTCGGGGCGGTCCACGACGAGGTGGTCTGGGAGTCGCAGTTCGCGGGGGAGGCGGCGGAGATCCTGAAGGAGGTCGAGAAGCTGCCCGGGGCGCTCCGGACCCCCGACGGGGCGCGGGGCCTCGCCCTGGAGGGGTTCGAGAAGGAGTTGATGCTGGTGCGGTCGGACGGGACCTCCCTCTACGCGTCGCGCGACCTCGCCTACCACCGGTGGAAGGGGCACCGGGGCGCCATGATCGACGTCCTCGGGGAGGACCACAAACTCTACGCGAGGCAACTGGCGGCGGCGCTAAAACTCCTGAAACTGCCCGCCCCCGAGACGGTCCACTTCGAGTTCGTCTCGCTGCCGGAGGGCTCCATGTCCACCCGGGCCGGCACCTACGTGGCGGTGGACGACCTGCTCGACCAGGTCGAAGCGGAGGCGCAGAAGCAGGCCGAGGCGCGCCGCGGGGCGGAGCTGGACGCGAAAAAAATCAGGGAGATCTCCCGCGCCGTCGCCCTCGCCGCCATCCGGTTCGACGTCCTGAAGGTCTCGGCCGAAAAGCCCACGGTCTTCGACTGGCGGACGGCCCTCGACTTCGAGAAGCGCGGCGGGCCCTTCATCCTCTACGCCCACACCCGGGCCGCGGCCATCCTGCGGAAGGCGGCGGAGCAGGGGCTGAAGCCCGCCCCGCCGGAGGAGCCCGAGGCCTTCGGAGCTCCCGAGAGGGGGATGGTCCGCGAACTCTCCCGGTTCCGGCTCGTCCTGGAGGAGGCGGTGGAGCTCCGGAGGCCCCACCTGGTGGCGGTCTACGCCCAAGAGGCCGCGGAAAAATTCAACCAGTTCTACCGGGACGTGCGGGTGCTCCAGGCGCCTGAGGCGCTGCGCGGAGCGAGGTTGGCGGTGGTGGCGGCCTGCGGGGTGGTGTTGAGGAACGCGCTGGAATGCCTCGGAATCGAGGCGATTGAGGAGATGTAGTCAGCCCGGCCAGGGCCCCTGGCTCGCCCACAGATACCAACTCGCCACCGACCTCCACGGCCTCCACGGCTCCGCGAGTCTTCGGAACTTCTCCGGCTTCGGCAGCGAGCGCAGGCCATAGGCCTCCCTCACCGCTTTCTGCAGCCCGTAGTCCCCCACCGGCAGCACGTCGGGCCTCCCGAGGGTGAAGATGAGCACCATTTCCGCGGTCCAGCGGCCGACGCCGCGCACCTGGGTCAGAGTCTCGACGACCTCCTCATCGGAAAGCCGGCCGAGCCCCCGGAGGTTGACCGCGCCCTCTTCCACCTTGGCGGAGAGGTCCTTCAGGTAGCCCGCCTTCGGAGGAGAGACTCCGGCCCCGCGGAGGCGGGAGTCGGGAGTCGCGAGGACCTCGGCGGGCCCGGGGTAGCGCGGGTAGAGCGCCTTGAACTTCCGGTAGATGGCGCCCGCGGACGTCGCGGTCAACTGCTGATGGAGGATGGCCATCACCAGCGACTCAAAGACCGCCTTGGGCCCCGGCCTCGGGGCAGGGAGGCGGCAGGGGCCGACCTTGCGGACGATTCCGGCGAGGACGGGGTCGGCCGCCTTCAGATGGCGGACCGCCGCCGCGTGGTTGGCGGCCATCTCACCGCCCGCGCTTCCGCCCCGATTGGAGCATCCGCCGGAACTCCGGGGGGAGCGGCTTCGGCGTGGCAGAACTCGCGCTCGCTGCGCTCGCGCGAGTTCTGCGATACCCCGCGGCCTGAAGCCCGGGGCGTCCGCCGGCGGGCCTTTTAAGAATTTTCGCTGCGCGAAAATTCTTGTGAAAGTCGGCCGAGGCCGAGACCCCTGGGAAGCCGAGGCCGAACCGCTCGACCAGCCGGTTGTAGTCGTAGCCGTGGGCCCGGTAGAACTCCTCGATGGTGTGCACGCGCATGGGTCCTCAGAAGAGCCAGTAGTAGGTCCCGTACCGGAGCAGGATGTCGAGCCCCCCGAGCAGCACCGGGAAGAGGAGGCCGAAGATGAGGAGGCCCCACCCGAGCCGCCTCGGCGTCGGCCGGTCAACCATGTCGGAGAGCCCGCGGCCCGAGAGGCCCGCAAGCCACCCCCCGGCCGCAGCCAGGGCGACGCCGGCCGGGTGGAAGCCGTAGAGCGCCCCGTGCGCTCCGGTGAAGACGAGCGCCGCCACGACCCAGCGCAGGTCGGCTCTCGGCAGTTTCGGCGCGGCGAGGTCGGCCGCCACGGCCGCCGGGAGGATGAAGAAGACCGCCGGCGAGGTCCAGAGGGGGCGGTATCCCGCCGCCATCACCGCGAGGTCGGCGACGGCGAGTTGGGCGGCAAAAATTCCCGCCGTCCGGGTTGCGGTCCACCTCCTCGCGGTGAGCCCCTCGGCGTAGGCCAGCGGGGTCACCAGGGCCGCCACCAGCACCAGGGGGGCGAGGAGGGTGTTGTCGGCGACGATGTCGAGGTCGAGGTAGGCGCGGTGGAGGGCGACCCAGTTCGGGTCGGCGGAGAGCGCCGGGTTCAGGAGGCGCGCCCCGTACTCCGCCCGCGTGTCGCCGAATGAGGAGAAGAGGCGCATGAAGACCACCACGAACGCGGCGGTGAGGACGGGGACGGCCCACGGGCTGCGTTCTTCCTTTCCGCCCCGCAGCACGGTGGCGCCCGACCTCAGCCCGAATGCCGCGATCATCGCCCAGACGATGATGAAGTTGTGGGGGGCGCTGTAGAACGACTCCGCGCTTTTCAGGACTTCGTGCCACTTCTGGTCCACCATGCCGGTGAGGAGGGCGACGAGGGTCCCCGACGCCAGCAGGAGGAGGGGCGCGGGGACCGGGAAGGAGAGGAAGGGCACCCGGACCCCGAGGCCCCCCGCGAGAGAGTCCCGGACCGGCTTGAGGAAGATGGAGAGGCCCGTGAGCATCACGAGGGCGAGGCCGGAGTAGAGAAGCACGTGGGGCGGGCTCCAGAAGGCGTCGAGGGCGGTGGTGGTGTGCCAGGCGTGGTCCCAGAGGAGGCCGAAGAAGGCGAGGGCCATGCCGAGGCCGGCGAGGCCGAGGAGTGCGCGGGTCAGCCGGCGCCCGGCGGCGGAGGGGTCCGAGGCGGCGGGCCGGGCGGTTCCGGTGGCTTCGACGGATTCGGCCACGGCCCCGAGTTCGCCCTCGGGAAATTAAAGACCTCGGAGCGAAGAGGGGCCATGGGCTTCCTCCGCGTCCAGGCGCGCGGCCTGGTTTCCCGCATGCTCTCCCGGTCCGCTCCCCGCTGGCCCTCCGCGGTGAACCGCCTCCGCATCACCCTCGACCGGGGGGTGACCATGGCCAGCCTCGCCGACCGGCTCGCCGACGCGCACGGGGGGCGGGGCGCGGTCCGCCTCGAGGCCCCGGTCCGCTTCCTCGGGTTCGAGGGGGCGGAGCTCTCCTTCACCGACCTCGCCGACCTCGCCGCGCGGGCCCACGGGGCCCTCCGGGCCGCCGGGGTCCGGAGAGGGGAGCGGGTCGCCGTCGCCACCGGGAACCGCATCGAGTTCCTGCTGGTGACGCTGGGCGCCATCCGCCTCGGCGCGGTGGCGGTCCCCCTCAACCACCTCCTCGCCCCGCCCGAGATGGGTAGCGCGATGGAGGACTCGGGCGCCAAAACGGTCGTGGTGGACCGCGAGGTCGGGCGGAGGCTGAAAGGCCGACTGCCCCGCGGGGCCCGGCGGAGGCTCTCCATCGAACCGGTCCCGGGGTTCCGGACCCTGGACCCCCCCGGCCAGGCCCCGCTTCCCGCGAAAATCGCCCCGAAGTCGCCCGTCGCAATCTTCTACACCTCGGGGACCACCGGCCACCCGAAGGGCGCCCTCCTCACCTCCGAGGGGCTCCTGTCGGGGATGCGGGGGGCGGCCCTCTATCCCGGGTTGGCGGAGGATGACCTGGCTCTCGGGGTCCTGCCCCTGGCCCACATCATGGGGTTCTGCGCACTCCTCATGGCGTTCATCGCCGGAGTCCCGGTTCTCTTCCTCGGCAAGTTCGACGCCGGGACCGTCTTGCGGAAAATCGAGGAGGAGCGGGTGACCCTCTTCGTCGGCGTCCCGGCCATGTATGCGCTCATGCTCCAAGCGGGCGCCGAGAAGCGCGACCTCTCGAGCGTCCGGCTCTGGGCGAGCGCCGCCGACGCCATGCCCGCGAGCCATGTCAAGAAGTTCGTCGAGATGGGGGCCCGGGCGACTCTGGGCCGGCGGTCGATCCCCCGGTGCGTCTTCACCGAGGCCTACGGCATGGTGGAGTTGTCGGGTCCGGCGTTCGTGAAGGTGAACTGGCCCGGGGTGGACCTCGAGCCGGGGTGCATCGGTTGGCCCCTCTACCCCGTGCGGGCGAAAATCGCGGGCTCCGACGGCCGGGGCGAGGCGCGCCGGGGCGAGGTCGGAGAGCTGTGCATCCGGGGGCCCGGGGTGGCCCGGGGCTACGTCGGGAGGCGGGCGCCCGTGGAGGAGGGATGGCTGCGCACCGGCGACCTCGCCAGGGTGGGCCGCTGGGGCCTCTTCTACTTCGTGGACCGGAAGAAGGACGTCATCAAGTGCGGGGGCTACTCGGTCTTCAGCGCGGAGGTGGAGGAGGCGCTGCTCGGCCACCCGGCGGTGGCCGACTGCGCGGTGGTCGGCGTCCCCCACCCCGCCAAGGGGGAGATGCCGGTGGCCGCCGTGACCCTGCGCCGCGGGGCGCGGGCGACCGAGGCGCAACTGATGGCGTGGGCCAAGGATCGCCTCGCGGCCTACAAGGCGCCGCGGCGGGTCCACGTCCTGAGGGAGCACGAGATGCCCTACGGGCCGACGAAGAAAATCCTGAAGCGGGAACTCAAGGAGAGGTTCAAGGGAGATTTTTCAGGCGCACAATAGTTCATATCTCCTCCAGCATCCCCCGGTGCCTCTCGCACAGCCTCCCCGACCCGATTTGCGCCTCCAGAACCTCCTCCTGCCAGTGGGCGTTGAACAATCTGCACCTGCGGTCCTCGCAGAACGCCTCGCCGAAGCGCCAGTAGAACGCCGCCTGCAGGGCGTAGCCCTTGGCCGCCTCGGTGAACTGCTCCTCCTCCAGGTAGCGCCCCTTGAACTGCTCCAGCAGCATCTCCTCGGGCGCCGAAGCGGTGGCCGGGCTCCGGCGGAGGAAGTAGAACTCCCTGGGCATCGCAGGGGCGGTCCGGAGCCCCGGGACCGAGAGGAGGCACGGGACGCTCAGGATGACGACCCGGGCGTGGTAGCGGCCGTCCTCCTCCAGAGTCCCGAGGAGGCGCGGGGTCAGGAGGAGGTGGAGGTCGCCGAGCCCCGCCTCCTCCCGGGGCAGGAGGTCGCGGCACAACTCGGCGAACCGGAACCCGTCGTAGAGGAGGCCGAGGGGGCGCGCCTCGCCCCTCAACACTCGCTCTTCATGGAGGACCTCGGGGGGAAGGGGGGCCCCTTCGGGAGGGCGGTCGGGGCGCTTCACCCGGAGGGCGGCAACCGCCCCCGAGGTCGCCGGCGGGGCCTTGTGGAAGGCGAAGAACTCCTGGCGGACCGTCACCTCGGCTCGCGGGACCCTGGAACGGAGAAATGCGGCGACCTCGGGGGCCGAGACGGCTGCCCGGGAATCCTCGTAGATGCGGATTCGCAAGTCGGCGGCCACGGGGGTCCCGGACTATTTCGCCTTGACCCGGACTTCCTTCAACTTCTGCAGGGCCACCTGGGCCGCGCGCTGTCCCGACAGGAGCATTGCGCCGAACGTCGGCCCCATCCGGGGGAGGCCGAAGACCGACGAGACCGCCATGCCGGAGCAGACGAGGCCGGGGTAGACCTCCGAGGTGTACTCGACCACGGCGTCCTCGCTCTTCTCGACCCACATGAGCCCCTCGCCCACGGTCTTGGTGATGCCACGCCGCTCCAGGGCCCGGACGGCCACCGCGTCGTGGCCCGAGGAGTCGATCACCAGTTTCGACTCGAGGCAGATGGGATCGGTGCAGGTGACCTCGTGGGGCATCGACTCGACCGGGGTCCAGTTGATGACGACGCCCGCCACCCGGTTCTCCCGGACCACCACGTCCTCCAGGGCCGCCATGTTGAGGATTCTCGCCCCCGCGTCGCAGGCGGCGGCGATGAGCTTCGAGCAGGCGTGGGGCCCGTCGGCCACATAGAGCCCGCGGCTGAACTCCTTCACCGGGACCCCGAGTTCCTGGAGGACCTTCTGGGCCGGGGCGCGGACGGTGATGGTGTTCATCAGGAATCCGCCGATCCAGAAGCCGCCGCCGAGGTAGTTGTTGCGCTCGATGACGAGGACCCGCACCTTCTGCTTCGCCAGGTCGCGGGCCGCCATGAGGCCCGAGGGGCCGCCACCCACGATGAGGACGTCGGCGTCCGCATACTCCTGCATCAGGGCGGAGAAGCCCGACAGGATGGCGCGGGTGATCTCCTTCTCGCCGACCGGGTCGAAGATGGGCATCCCCCCGGTGTGGAGGCAGGGTCAAAAAGGTTGCCCCGAAGGACCGGCCTATTTTCGCAAGAGCCCCATGACGTCGTGCTTCGTGATGACCCCCGCCACCCGGCCCTGCTCCTGCACCAGGACCGCGCCGTGCCTCTCGAGGAGGACGGAGAGAGTCTCCAGGGTCTCGGCGGGGCCGACCGTGGGGAAGGGCTCCTCCATGACATCCCGGACCCGCATGGTGGAGATGCGCTTCGGGTCGCCCCGGGCGAGAACGCGGGCGATGGCGCGGTCGGAGACGGAGCCTACCTGGACGCCCCCCTGGATGACCGGCATCTGGGAGATCGACTCCCTCTCGAAGACCCGCGCCACCTCCTCGAGGGTGTCGTCCGCGGCGGCGGAGAGGACCGGAGAGTGGGCGACGCGGCTGGCGGTGACCCGCTTCTGCTCCGTCTGCTCCATCGCCCGGAGGACCCGGACATAGGTGCTCAGCCGCGGGTCGATGCGGGTCTTCGGGTTCGCCGACTCCATGCGGGCCACGAGGGCCTGGCTCACCCCGGCGAGGCGGGCCAGTTCGGCCTGGGTCAGGCCGAGGCGCTGCCGCTGCTCCCGGAGGCTGTGGAGGAGTTCGACGTGGCCGGCGGAGGGGGGCTCCGGTTCCCGGGGCATGATTACCTTGGGTAATTTACCCGGGGATTTAATGTTGCGGTGCCCGGGAAGGGGATGGCTCCGACCCCCCCGCCGGTCTCTTCCGGCTACCGAGGCCTCGAATCCGGACCCTCTTCCGGCCTGTCGGTTCGAGGCGGCGTCGCCGTCCTCGTCCCGGTCTCTCCCTACGAGCCCCCCGAAATCGTGGAGCGCTCGGCGCGGGCGATGCGGCAGATGCGGGGCGACTTCGACCTCCTCTTCCTCTGGGACGGGCCGAACGCCCGCGACATCCCCGGGGCCCGGGTCGTGAGACGCGAGAACCCGCGCGGGAAGAAGGCGGGGGCCATCAACGACGCGATGAAGGGCTCGACCTGGGACTGCGTTGCCATCTTCGACGTGGACGCCCGGCCCGACCCCGACTTCCTGGAGGAGTGCCTGGCGACCCTCCGGGAGAACCCGGGGAGTTTCGTCGCCTCCGGGCCCCGCATCATCACCAACCCCGACTCCACCTGGGTCACCCGCTGGGTCGAGGCGGAGTACAAGGTCCTCTCCGACCTCTACCGCGTCTTCGACCACATCGGCGGCTACTCGATGTTCAACGGCCCCAACGGGGTCGTCGCGGGCGACACCCTCCGGGCGAACCCGCTGGACGAAACTGTGACCTGCGAGGACGTCGAGTTCATCAACCGGCTCACGGCGGCGGGGATGCGGGCCAAGTTCACCAAGAGGACCCGCATGGGGGAGCAGGCCCCCGAGACCCTCCGGGACCTCGTCCGGCAGCGCATCCGGTGGCTCACGGGCGCCATCGAGGGGCTCGGGCAGGTCCGGGCCATCCTGCGCGCCCCGGTGAAGGGGCGGGTCAAGTTCGGCGCCGCCTCCCTCTTCGTCTTCCCGCTCTTCATCGGGCTGCTCTCGTTCGCCATCCCCCTCTACGCGAAGCGCCTCTGGATGAGCCGGCGGAGCACCGGGCAGTTCTTCGGCGTCTTCTTCGGGCTCATCCTCCATCTCTGGGTCCTGGAGTTCTGCGCCGTGGCGGCATTGGTGAAGCACCCGTTCCGCAAGGAGCACAAGCCGTGGGTGCCGGTCAAGAGGGCGGCAACATAGAGCGCGTTGGGGCCATTCGACCGCCTGCGCGAGCCCGCGTCACAGCCGCCGACGAGCTCGAGGCCCGACCGCCGGCCCGGAACAAGGCCGAAGACTGCCAAGCCAATTGCAGCGGGAAGTTTCATACCTCCCGGATTCCCTCTCTCCCCATGCGGCTGGATCCCCGAAAGTTGCAGCAGATGGTCCGCCAGATGAAGGTGGAGGAGGTCAACGCCACCCGGGTGGTCATCGAGACCACGTCCGGCAACATCGTCTTCGACAAGCCCTCGGTCACCGCCATGGCGGTCCCCGGGGCGGGAAAGGCCTACCAGGTGATGGGGAACCCGCGCCATGAGGCCCCGGGAGCCGGAGCTCCGGCAGCGCCCGCGGAGCCATCCGGAGAGGACGTCGCCCTCGTCCGGGAGCAGGCGGGGGCCTCGGAGGAGGAGGCGCGGGAGGCTCTCAGGCAGGCGGGCGGGGACCTTGCGGCGGCGATTCTGAGGCTGAAGAAGGGGTAGGGGGCCCATGGCCCTCCCCCGGCATCGGCGCCTCGGCGCCGTTCGGCCTCGCGGCCCCCCCTCCTTCCCGTGTGGCCCAACTGGACGCTCTCCTGGCCCTGTTCCTGGCCCCCTTCGCGGCCTGTACCGCCTACGCCAGGGAGCACCACGGGGTCTTCCTCCGCCCGGTTGCTCTTCCACCTCAAGGAGATCGTCGCGCGGGACGACGCCCGACCCATCGTCTCGGTCAGCCCCCGGAGCCTCCAGCCCCGCGAACTCCCGCTCCTGCAGAAGGAACTCGCCCCCTTGGACGGACACGCGCCCCGCTGTGAACCGGCGGCGGTTCACCGGCCCCGGCGCCCGAAGTCGGCGCGCGGCGCGGCGGCCTGGGCGGTGACCACACGGACCCCCTGGGGAACCCGGACGCCCTCGGCGATCCGGATGCCGGCGACCCAGCCAACCTTCTTCTCCTCCGCGGCGTCAAGGATGCGCTGGGTGATGATGCCGTCGAAGACCACGGCCTGGACCCCCTCGGTGGCCTGGAGGGCGTCCACGACCTCCCGGACGGGGGCCTCCTTCATCGGCTTCTGCTCCGCGTCGAGGAGGCGGGCCTGGAGGGAGCCGTTCAACTCCTGCAGGAGGGTCCGGAGGCTCTCGAAGCGGCCGTCCACGGGGGCTGCGGGGGTCGCCTCCCGCCTCGGCGGGGGAGGGGCCTCGGCGCGCTCCATCCGGGGCGCGGGCCGGGCTTCCATGCGCCGCTCCGCCTCCTTGAGGGCGCGGCGGCCTCCGAGCTTGTAGGAGTCGGCGGGAATCTTGCCCCGGAGGGCCTTGATGATCTCCTTCTGGGTCAGGTCCTCGACGGACCGCCCCTCGGGCGGCCGGGCCACGAAGTCGATTTCGGCGACCTGGAACAGTTCCTTGAGGATGAGGTCGCCGCCCCGGTCGCTGTCCACGAAGGCGGTGACCGTCTTCTTCCTGGTCAACTCGGCGACCGAGGGGGGCACGTTGGTCCCCTCGATGGCCACGGTGTTCTTGATTCCGCCGCGGAGGAGGTTCAGGACGTCGGCCCGCCCCTCGACGATGATGATGGCGTCCGACTCTTCGACCGCGGGCCCGGCGGGGAGCTTCTCGGGGCCGAAGGTGCTGATCTCCTCGACGCGGAGGCTCGCCTTGACCTCCCCGGTGATCTCCGAGGACTCGGGGGCCCCGGTGGTCATCTCCTGCATGAGGGCCTTGGCCCGCTCCACCACCTTCTTCCGCTTCGACGCCCGGAGGTCCTCGACCTTGGCGACCGAGATGGCGGCCACGCAGGGGCCGATGCGGTCGATGGTCTCGAGGGAGGCCGCGAGGATGGCGGTCTCGGTCTTGTCGAGGCTCGATGGGATGACGATCTCCCCTTTGGTCTTGCCCCCCTTCGTCTCGATGTTGACCTCGATGCGGCCGATGCGTCCCGATTTTTGCAGGTCGCGCAGGTCCAAGTCCTCGCCCAGGAGCCCCTCGGTCTGACCGAAGACGGCGCCTATGACGTCGGGCTTCTCAACCACTCCTTCCGTGGCGATGGAAGCGCGAATGACATACTTGGTTGTCTCGCTCTCCTGCATCTGCACCTCCTTTGGACATCGGGCATCATGGTCGGGTAAGGGTCCGCGAACCGGCGGACCACCCCCGCTTTAACCGGGGAACCCTTAAGAAGTTTTCTTTGGGCGGCGCCGTCAGGCGCCGGAGCCCTCGGCCTGCCCCGAGTGGCCGTTGCCGCTGGCCGCGCCGTTCACGGGGGGCGCGGTCTCGGCGTGGCCGTTTTGCCTGGAGGGAGAAACGGCGGGTGGCAGCGTCGCAAGGCCGTTGCCGTTCAGGACGGCCACGCGCTCCACCCGCCACGTGGTGCTCTTCGAGTAGCCCCACTTCTCGATGCGGAGGTCGGAGGCCCGGCCCTGGAGGATCCCCATGTTGACCCCCACCTCCTTCGGGGTCAGGTCGAGTTCAGAGGCGATGTGCTTCGACTTGTAGTAGCGCGGCCCCTTGTCGGCGCCGTCGGTAAGATATGCCAATATCTTCGCGCGAGCATCCGCTGTCATCCATCCCCTCCGTGGCAATCGCTACACGGGCAGGGGCTATATAAACTTTCTTATTCCGTGAATTTTGCTTCATTATCTTCCCTGTTTGTTTCACTTTCACCGAGCCTCCAAAGCCGGTTTTCGGGCCTCTATCGGACGTTTATTTCGCCACGTGCAGGGTAGCAACGGGACGGGAAAGGCTCAAAGAGCGCGGGAACCATCTGGCATCGCCGTGGAGTTCATCGCCGCGTTTCTGGCCGACCCGGAACGGCCCCGCCTTGCCCGGGCCATGCGGAGGGAGCTCTCCCTCTGCAACCACTGCCTCGGACGCCAGTTCGCCAGGCTTCCCGGCCCAGAACTGGAGGCCCGGGGAACATCCATCCGGGCGCGTCTCCGGCTGCCCCCCGGGGACCGGTGCGACATCTGCTCCGGAATCTTCCGCTCCCTCGACTCCTGGGCCGAACGGGCCGCCCGGGCCGTGGAGGGGCTGGAGTTCGAGAACTTCCAGGTTGGGACGCGGCCGGGGGGGCTGCTGGTCGAAGCGGAGGAGGCGCTCTGGGCGAGGTTCGGGGCCCGGTGGGCGGAGCCCTTCCGGATGGAGATGAACCGCCTGGCGGGCGAGTCTCTGAAGGCCCGCCTGGGAAAGCGCCTGGCCGCCGACAGGCCCGATGTGGCCATCCTCCTGGACCTCTCCCGGGACAGGGTCGAGGTCACCGTCAACTCCCTCTTCCTTTTCGGACGCTACCGGAAACTGGTCCGGGACATCCCCCAGACCCGCTGGCCCTGCAGGGAGTGCCGGGGGAGGGGGTGCCCGCGGTGCGGTGGAACGGGGAAGATGTACGCCGAGTCGGTGGAGGAGATTATCCGGGAGCCGGCCGTCGAGGCGTATTCGGCGAAGGACGGAGTCCTCCACGGCGCGGGTCGTGAAGACATCGACGCCCGGATGCTCGGCCGGGGCCGCCCCTTCGTGCTGGAACTCCTGGAACCGAGGAGGCGGACGGCCGACCTCGACGCTCTCGCCCGCAGGATCAACGAGGCGACCGGTTCGAAGGTCGAGGTCGAGGGGCTCCGCCCCTCCCTCCCCGACGAGGTGGTCCGGCTGAAGGAGGAGAGGTTCGACAAGACCTACCGGGTGAGGTTTCGGGTCGCCCCCGCGCCGGACGGGGAGGCCCTGGAGCGGACCCTCGCCTCCCTCGTCGCCACCATCCGCCAGCAGACCCCCGCCCGGGTCGCCCACCGGCGGGCGGACAGGTTCCGCGAGCGGAAGGTCCACTCCGTCCGCCTCCTCTCCCGCGCCCCGGCCGACCGGGGGCTCGATGCGGAGGCGGAAATCGAGACCGAGGCGGGACTCTACGTGAAGGAGCTGCTGACGGGGGATGGGGGGCGGACCGAGCCGAGTCTCGCCGGGCTCCTCGGGGCCGCCGTCGAGGTCCTCGAACTGGACGTTTTGGATGTCAAGATGGGCGCGGAGTGAGGGTTGGATTTATTTAGGCAACTTCCATCCTCGGAGCCATGGCTTCCCAGCCCGCCGCCACGGCGAAGCGCGAGCGGCTCTGCGAGCGTGGGCGCCATTTCGAGGATTTCAAGGTGGGCGAGACCTACCACCACCACTACGGCCGGACCGTTACCGAGGCCGAGGCGGTCGCCTTCGCGACCCAGACCATGAACTACAACCCGCTCTACTTCAACCGCTCCCACGCGCAATCCCAGGGCCACCCGGACATAGTGGTTTGCCCCTGGCTCGTGTTCAACATCGTCCTCGGGATGAGCGTGGAGGACATCTCGGAGCAGGCGACCGCTCTCCTGGGCTACGGGGAGATGACCTTCCACCGGCCGGTCTACCCGGGCGACACCCTCCGGGCCCAGAGCGAGGTCCTCGAGACGCGGGTCAGCGAGAGCCGCCCGGGCCAGGGGGTCCTCAAGGTCCGCACGAAGGCCTACAACCAGAGGGACGAGATGGTGCTCGACTACACCCGCACCAATCTCATCCGCAAGAGGTCGCCGTGAGCGCGGCCGGCGGAGCCGATGCCGTCGAGGAGATTCGCACCGCGGTCCGGGACTTCGTCGCCAAGGAGGTGGAGCCGGTCGCGAGCGACCTCGACCGCAAGTCCCAGGAAATTCCCATGGGCGTCATCAAGCAGATGGGAGACCTGGGCTATTTCGGCATCATCTTCCCGGCCGAGTACGGCGGTTCCGGCCTCAACCACCAGGCGATGGTCGTGGTGGCCGAGGAGTTGTGCCGCGGCTGGCTCTCCGTGGGCTCCATCATGACCCGGAGCCTCATCACGGGGACCCTCCTCCTGAACAGCGGCACGAAGGAGCAGAAGGAGAGGTGGCTGCCCCTCCTGGCCTCGGGCAAAATCCTCCCCGCGGCCGCTTTCACGGAGCCCAACCACGGGAGCGACACCGCCTCCTTCGAGTGCCGGGCGGACAAGGTGAAGGGGGGCTACCACATCAACGGCCAGAAGACATGGTGCACGCTCGCCAACCGCGCCGGAGTCCTGACGCTTCTCGCCCGGACAGACCCCAAGGTCCAGCCCAAGCACAAGGGGCTCACGATGTTCCTCGTCGAGAAGGAGCCCGGGGACACGTTCAAGCCCCCGAACCTGACCGGCGAGCACATCCCCCACATCGGCTACCGGGGCATGAAGTGCTACTCCATCTCCTTCGAGGACTACTTCGTCCCGGAGGAGAACATCGTCGGCAGGGAGTTGAACAAGGGGTTCTACCAGTTGATGAACACCTACGAGACCGCGCGCATCCAGACCGCGGCGCGCGCGGTGGGCGTGGGACAGGCGGCCTTCGACGCGGCGCTGAAGTACGCGAACCAGAGGACCCAGTTCGGGAAGAAACTGCACGAGCACCAGGTCATCCGGCACAAACTGGCCGAGATGCGGACCCGCCTCGAGGCCGCGCGGCAGCTGACCTACTACGCTGCCCGGATGAAGGACACCGGCGGGAGGTGCGACCTGGAGGCGGGGATGGCGAAGGCTTTCGCCGCCGAGATGGTGGAGTTCGTCACCCGCGAGGCGGTCCAAATCCACGGGGGCTACGGCTACAGCGAGGAGTTCGACGTCCAGCGCTACTGGCGGGACGGGAAGGTCTTCTCGCTCTTCGAGGGGACGTCGGAAATCCAGCTGGACGTCATCGGCAAGAGGCTGGTGGAAAAATGAAGGATGAAGGCGGAAGGATGTGGCCGGAGGGCGGAGAACTCTTCATCCTTCCATGAAACCCCCTTCCCCCCTCACCGGCCCCGGCAACCACTTCGAGGACTTCGAGGTCGGGGACGTCCTCGTCCACTCCCGGGGGCGGACCGTGGGGGACTCCGAGCACATCCTCTTCACGCTCCAGGTCCTGAACACCGCCCAACTCCACTTCAACCAAGCCCTCTGCGACCAGGACCCCGACCTCCAGGCGCAGTTCAAGGGGAAGCGGCCGGTCGCGGGGCCCTACGTCCTCTCCCTCCTCATGGGGCTCTCGACCCCCGACACCACCGAGAGCGCCCTCGCGGTCCTGAAATTGAAGGAGGCACGCCACTCGGCCGGGGTCCACGCCGGGGACACCCTCTTCGCGAAGACCGAGGTGCTGGAGAAGCGCGACGCCGACCGGAAGGACCGGGGCATCGTCACCTTCAAACTGACCGGGCTGAAGCAAGACCGCAAGACCGTCTGCTGCGAGGCGGTCTACGAAGCCCTTATCCCAAGAAGGCCAAAAGCGGGGGCGACCTGACCATGGCCGGACACGCCAGCGGCAAGAAAATCCGGGTCCGGAGAACCGAATTGACCACGCCGGCCCACAGCCTGAAGATGATGTCGGGGGCGGCGGGCTCCAAGGCCGATGAGGTCATGCTCGACCTCGAGGATGCCTGCGCCCTGAGCCAGAAGGTCGCGGCCCGCAAGACCCTCGTCGAAGCCGCAAACACCCTCGACTGGAGCGGAAAGATCCTCGCCTTCCGCCCGAACAACATCCGGACGAACTTCTTCCTCGACGACATGATCGAAATCATCGGCGGGGCGGGAAAGAACATCGACGTCGTCATCCTCCCGAAGACCGAGGCCCCCTCCGAAATCCACTACGTGGACCGGCTCATGACCGCATTAGAGATGAAGTTCGGCCTCCCCCTCGGGAAAATCGGGCTGGAGGTCCTCATTGAGTCCTCGATGGGCATCCTTCACGCCGAGGAGATTGCCCGGGCCTCGCCGCGCATGGAGTCACTCATCTTCGGCATCGCCGACTACTCGGGGGACACGGGTGCCCTCCTCACCGCGGACGCCTTCTCCTCCTACGTCTACGCCAAGCAGAAGATGATCGCCGCAGCGAAGTCGGCGGGCCTCGACGCCGTGGACTGCGTCACCCTGAAGTTCAAGGAACTTGATCTCGTCCGCAGCGACGCCGAGAAGGCGCGGGCCATGGGGTTCGACGGCAAGTGGGCCATCCACCCGACCCACGTCGAGGTCATCAACAAGGCGTTCACGCCGAGCCCCGAGGACATCGAGAAGGCGTCGAAGATCATCAGCGCCTACAACCGGGCCGACGTGGAGAAGGGGCTCGGGGCCATCGTGGTGGGCGACGAGATGGTGGACCGGGCGACCATCCGGGTCGAAGAGAAGAAACTGGCCATTGCAAAAAAGGCGGGACTCCTGAAGTAGGTCGGAAAAGTAGATAGGGGCGGAGGGGGCGTGGAGGGTGAAGGCGTCGCGACCCCTTCTCACCATGGCCGGGGTGGGGTAGCCTGGCATCCTTCAGGGTTGTGGTCCCTGCGACACGGGTTCGAATCCCGTTCCCGGCCCTGAGCTCGAAAGGTTCATCTCCGACCCCCGGGCAGTGGTCGGGAATGCTCCTCGTCGTCTCGGAGCCGCCCACCGGCAAGGCCTACGCCCTCGAACTCAAGGGCCCCATGGCCCAGGGCATCGCGGGCCGCTCCATCGGCGACACGGTGGACGGCGGCCTGGTGGGCCTCGCGGGCTACACCCTGAAAATCACCGGGGGCTCCGACAAGGACGGGTTTCCCATGCGGCGGGACGTCCCCGGCGCGGTCCGGAAGCGGCTGCTCATCACCGGCGGCGTCGGCTTCCGGAAGCCACACCACGGCCTCCGTCTCCGGCGGACGCTCCGGGGCCGCGAAATTCAGGCCGAGACCTCCCAGGTGAACGCGGTGGTGGTCACCGCGGGCCCCAAGCCCCTGGCCGAGATGGTGCCCCCGCGGGAGGGGAAGAAGAAGGAGAAAAAGGCCAAGGGGGCTGCCAAGGGACCGAAGGCGCCGAAGGGCGCGGTCCAGGCGGCGCCCAAGTAGTCAAGACGCCGCCGCTTTCGCGGGCTGACCGTCCCCGCGAGTTTATCCTCCACCCGACCCACCACCCGGATGCCCACCTCCAAGCCCTACCGTTTTCTGGACGACGTCGCCCTCGCCGACGTCGCCTTCGAGGTCCGCGGGGCCACCCTCGAAAGGCTCTTCGAGAACGCCGCCCGCGCCTTCCTGGAGGTCATCGTGGAGCCGGAGGGGGTGAAGGCGGTTCGGAAGCGGACGGTGAAACTCCGCCACGAGGAGCCTGGCCGCCTGCTCTTCAAGTTCCTGAATGAACTCATCTTCCTCAAAGACACCGAGCGGTTCGCGGCGGCGGGGGCGAAAGTCGCTATCGAAGAGGGGCCGGGGGGCTACGCCCTCAAGGCGCGGCTGGCCGGGGAGCGGATTGACGAGTCGCGCCACAAGACCCGGAGCGATGCGAAGGCGGCGACCATGCACCTGTTCGAGGTGGCGAAGTCCCGGGACGGGTGGGTGGCGCGGGTGGTTCTCGATATTTGAAGAGATGCGCGAAAGTTTTATGCGTAGTATAAGAAAATTACACTTTGAGTGAATATGACCGAGACCTCGGCCGTCGTCCGTACCCGCCGCGTCGGGGGTTCCATCACCGTCACCATTCCCAAGGAGGTCGCGCAGGCCGCGGGAATCGGGGACCGGGAGTTGGTTCGCGTCGAGGTCCGAAAAGTGCGGAAGGACCTCTTCGGGGCCCTTCCGGGAATCGGGAGGATGGAGAAGGGCGACCGCCTCGATGTCCACGAATAGCCCCGCCCCGCGAAGGTTCGTGGTGGACACCTGGGCTTGGCTCGAGTACCTCCAGGGGAGCCCTGCCGGCCGGAAGGTGAAGGAGATTCTCGATGACCCCGGAAACGAAATTATCGCAAACCCCATCATCGTCGCCGAACTCTGGAGCCAAGCCCGGCGCCGCGGGCAGGACCTCGCGCCGGTCACCGAGGCCATCAACGCCGCGACCGTGACGCCCCTCGACCGCACCCTTGGAGAGGCCGCCGGGGAGACCCACGCCCGGCTGCGAAAGAGGGACCCCGACTTCCCCCTCGCCGACGCCTTCGTCCTGGAGACCGCCCGGAAATCGGGGGCGAAAGTCGTCACCGGGGACCCGCATTTCCGGGGGGAGAAAGACGTCGTGTTCATCGGGCGGTGACGATGGGCCTGTTCGAAGTGGCGAAGGCGGGGGGGTGGGTGGCGCGGGTGGTTCCGGACATCTGAATGTTTTTCCTCCAGCCCCATTCTAACTGCCACCATGCCCCCGAAGGAACTCACCCGCATCGGCGACGTCCTCTGGGAACTGCCGACCACTTACAAGCCCGGCATGCGGGTCCCCGCCCGCATCTACGGCACCGAGAAACTGGTCATGGCCATGGACGACGGCGTCTTCGACCAGGTCACCAACGTCGCCTGCCTCCCGGGCATCCTGAAGGCCGCCTACTGCATGCCCGACGGCCACTGGGGCTACGGATTTCCCATCGGCGGCCTCGCGGTCATGGACCCGGAGACCGGCGTCATCTCGCCCGGGGGCATCGGGTTCGACATCAACTGCGGCATGCGGCTGATCCGCACGGGGCTCACCTGCGACGAGGTCAAGCCGAAACTGCGCGAACTGGTGGACGCCCTCTTCCGCCTCGTGCCCGCCGGGGTCGGCTCGGAGGGCTTCGTGAGGCTCTCCCGCGACAAGTTCGAAGAGGTCTCCCGGGGCGGGGTCGCGTGGTGCATCGAGAACGGATACGGCTGGCCAGAGGACCCGGAGCGCATCGAGGAGTCGGGGCGGCTCCCGGGGGCCGACCCGGCGGCGGTCTCGCCACGCGCCCTCCAGCGGGGCCTGAAGCAGTTGGGGACGCTCGGCTCGGGGAACCACTACCTCGAGATCCAGGTTGCCCAGAGGATTGAGGAGCCCGAGACGGCCAAGGCGTTCGGGCTCGACCTCCCGAACCAAGTGTGCGTGATGGTCCACTGCGGCTCCCGCGGCTTCGGCCACCAGATCGGCACCGACTACCTGGAGCAGTTCCTCGACATCATGCCGCGCTACAAGATCTCCATCCTCGACAAGGAGCTGGCCTGCGCCCCCTTCCGGAGCCCCGAGGGGCAGAGGTATTACAAGGCGATGGCGTGCGCCGCGAACATGGCCTTCGCCAACCGGCAGGTCATCACCCACCGCATCCGGGAGGCCTTCGCGAAGGTCTTCGGCCGCGACGCCGAAGCCCTCGGGCTCCGCATCGTCTACGACGTGGCCCACAACGTGGCGAAATTGGAGAAGCACCGGCTCAACGGCGGCGAGAAGGAGGTGCTCGTCCACCGGAAGGGCTCGACCCGCGCCTTCGGCCCCGGCAGGCCCGAGATTCCCCCGGTCTACCGGAGCGTGGGCCAGCCGGTCATCATCGGCGGCTCGATGGAGACCGGCTCTTACGTGCTCGTCGGGGCGCCGAAGGGGATGGATGAGACCTTCGGCACCACCTGCCACGGCTCGGGCCGCACGATGAGCCGGGCGGCGGCGAAGCGGAAGGTGCGGGGGGAGGCGCTCCAGCGGGACATGGAGAAGCGGGGCATCTACGTGAAGGCGGTCTCCTACGCGGGGCTGGCGGAGGAGGCGGGGCTCGCCTACAAAGACGTGTCGGAGGTCGTCGAGACGATGGCCCGCGCGGGGGTGTCGCGGAAGGTGGTCGCCCTGCGGCCGGTCGGGAACATCAAAGGCTGACGCGCTCGGTTTCGCGACCGTTCCAGGGACCTTTTAAGTCCCGGAACAGTTTCTATCATTCGTCATGGTCGGCACCCGCGCCGCGGCGGCCACTCTCCTCCTGTCGGCCCTCCTGCTGGCCCCGGCCGGAGCCCAGACCCGCCCCACCGTCGAGGAGTGCGTCGCCGACTACGCCAAGCAGTTCAACCTCTCCGACGCGGACGCCAGGGCCAAATGCCTGCTCCTCTTCGCCTCGCCCTCTCCATCCCCGGGTGCCACTTGGAGCCCCTGGCCATCCCTCGGCCCCTTCCCGTCCCCCCCGGCGACATGGAGCCCCCCGCTCCTCCCCGGCCCGAGCCCTTGGGCGACGGCCGCCCCGGCGGAGAGTTGCCTCGACCTCTACATGAAAGAGAAGGGCCTCGCCTACGAGGACGCCAAGAGTCTCTGCGCGGGCGTCGCAACCCTATCGCCCCGCCCCGCGGCCGATGACCTGCTCGCATGCATCGCCCGGGTTCAAAAGGAGAAGGGGCTCGATTACGATGGTGCGAAGAGGGCCTGCGCGGCGGCGATGGTCGCCGCGACCGCCTCCGACTGCGTGGCCCGGGCGCAGAGAGAGAAGGGCGTCGGCGAGGAGGAGGCCCGCAAGGCGTGCGCCACCCCCCACACGACCCGGGTTCCCTCCGCGTTCAGCATGGAGGGCTGCGTAGAGAAGCACCTCCTCGGGGGCATGTCCAAAGAGGAGGCGGACAAATTCTGCGCCTCCATGGCGGGGGCCTCCGAAGCCTCGCCCGCTCCGCGGCGCCCGGTGGCGCGGGAAGTGGCCGAGAGGCTGAGGGAGAAGGTGACCGCCGCGGAGGAGAAGGCCGATTCCTGGAGGTCCTGCTTGAAGGATGCCCGGGGGGCCATGGAAAGGTGCGCCGCGGCCGGAAAGCCGGCCGGAGAGTGCGGCGTCGAAGTCGCGCGCCAGATGGAGGAGAGTTGCGCCGCACCCGGCGTGGCGGAGGCGGGGGGCGGCGCGTGCGCAGCCAAGTGCGCAGAAGAGGGGCGGAGCTGCCTTGGAGCCCGGTCCGAGGAGGTCTGCCGCAAGGAGGTGGTCGCCTGCCTCACCCAGTGCCCGGGGGCTGCCGGGAGGCTCGGGACCGTGGCGATGAAAATGGAGCACATCCGCGAGGTCCGCATCGGGGCCCGGGAGGCGACGGCCCTCGACGAGGACCAAAAACCGGTGGAAGTCGTCGAGGGAAAAATGGAGGTGAGGACGGTCGCATCCCCCCCGGCCGCAGCGGGCCCCGGCGCCCCCGAGGCGCCGGGAGGCCGGAGCCTCGCCGGGAGTGCCCGGGGGTTGCTCACCCTGAGCCTGCCTGTGAAATTGGCCGTTGGGAAGAGCCTCTCCTCCTTCGAGCACGCCCCCTCCGGCATCGCCCTCAAGGACGACGAGTTCTCCATGCCGCTGCGGGCCGGGGCCGAGGTCGCGGCCCGCATCCGGGCCAAGGTCCAGGAGGTCGTGGGACGGGGCAACGCAGCCGAGATGGTGGTGGACAGACTCCAGATGGAGACCAAGGCCATCGAGGCCGACCTCTCGGGCGAGAAGCCCCGCGTGGGCCAGGTCCTCGCCAAACTGGTCGCCGACTTGAAGGACATGCCCGAGCAAGCGGAAGTGAAGGTCACCCCGCTGGCGGCCCTCGCGCCGGAGCGGCAGCAGGCGGTGGAGGAGGCCGCCAGGAACCGGGACCTGCGGGTCAAGGAGATCGCCTACGCCGTCGAGGTGGAGCACCAGAACCTGGACGTGAACGGAGCCAACATCACCCTCACCGTCTCCCGGGAGTGGGTCGAGTCCCAGGGGGGGGCCGACAAGGTCCGCATCTTCCGCCATGGGGACGACGGCAGCAAGCAGGTCCTGCAGACGGTCTTCCTCGGCTACGACGGCGACAGCGCGGTCTTCGAGGGGGTCTCGCCGGGGCTCTCGGTCTTCAGCCTGGTGGCGGTGGAGATCGGGGTGGAAACGGTCCCCGCGTCGCCCCCGAAATCCTCTCCCCCGTTCGGGCTGCTCGGACTGGTGGCCGCCATCGGAATCGCCATCGCCGTCACTCTCGGACTGGCGAAGAGGCCCCCGGGCAAGATGAACCCGTGGCTACGGATCTCCATGAAGGCCTCCGGAGACCTGAAAGACGTCGAGGAGATGCAGAAGAAGCAGAACGGCGGCTGACCCCCGCCCGCCTAGCCGGATTTTTTCAGGATTTTCGTTTGCGCTTCGCCCTTCGTTTTCCGGTTGAGCGCGTCGTAGAAGTCCGTCTGCATGCCCGCCGGCATCTTGATGACGCAGATCCAGGAGCCGTCGTTCTGCCACTCCTGCTTCGTGATTTCGCCGAAGGCCGCGACGTCTCCGTAGGCCTTGGCCGCGTAGAGGGACGGGATTCGCACCGCAACCTGGACCTCCTCGAACCGGATCGGGATGATGGGCCGGATGGCCTTCATCGCCTCCTTCACGTTCTCGTCCACGCTCTTCATCGGATCGATGTGGGCCTTGCCCTCCTCGAGGGCCTTCTCGATGCGGGCCGGCGGATGGGGCGCCATCGTCTGGGGGTTGATGGCGTTGCGCGCGATGAACGTGACCACCTGCCTCCGCTTCTCTTCCACCAGTTTCCGGCGCTGCTCCGCGGTGAGCTGGAGTTCGCCGTCCTTCAGGATGCGCTCCGCGATGCGGAGGACGTCCGTGGTGTCGAAGGCTTTCTTCAGGGACTCCTCGGCGGGCCGGTCGCCCCGCGACGCGTCGGCGAAGACCTCCTCGGCCGCGAGGAGGGAGGCCACGTCCATCGCCTCGCCCCTGCGGAACGAGAGGGCCTTGTCGGGGTCCACGAGTATCTCGAAGGTCGCTCCCGACGCCTTCAGGCGGGCGACGACGGCTTGGTCCAGGGAGACCATGACTTAACGGGGGGCAAATTCGCTATGAATCTGACGGAGCGGCCCGGGGCTCACTTGGGCGGCTTCTCGAGGACCTTCTGGACGAACTTCTTGCTCTCGTCCTGGGGCAGGCGCCGGAATTTCTTCGACTTGCTGTCAATGACCCCGATTTCCACCGCGGAAGGGTCGAGCTGGCCCTCGGTGGCCTTGTAGAGGGCCTCGATGCCCAGGAGGATGGTCTCGTCCATGGCGAGAGTCTCGGAGTATTTCTTTTCGAAAATCTCCATGACGGCGTTTCGCCCCGCGCCGATGCCGGTCGCCTTGTACTCCAGGAGGGCGCCGCTCGGGTCGGTCTCGAAGAGCCGCGCTCGGCCGTTGTCCACGCCGCCGATGAGGAGGCTCGTCCCGAAAGGCCGGACGCCCCCGAACTGTGTGTAGGTCTGCTTGAAGTCGCACACCCGCTTCGCCAATTGTTCGACCTCGACCGGCTCGTCGTAGGTGTAGCGGTTCACCTGGGACTCGAGGCGCGCCCGGTCCACCAGGATGCGGGCGTCGGCCACGAGGCCGGAGGTCGCGACGCCGATGTGCTCGTCCACCTGGAAGAGCTTCTCGACGCTCTGGGGCTCCAGGAGCTTGCTGGAGACGCGCTTGTCCACCATGAGCGCCACGCCCTCCCTGCACTTGATGCCGACCGACGGAGTGCCCCGCTTGACCGCCTCGCGGGCGTATTCGACCTGGAAGAGGCGCCCGTCGGGGCTGAAGACCGTGATGGCCCGGTCGTAGGCCAACTGGGGGACCATGTGCATATTGGGTCCGCCTAATTCACGGGGCCCCTTTTAACCCCTTCGGAGGTCTCCGGCTCCACCGGCGGGCTCCGCGAAGGGTCCCGGAGACCCCGATGACCCTCACCGCCACCGGTCGCCCCTCCACCTCCCGGAGGGCCGCCAGGGCGGCCCGGGCCTCGTCCACCCTCTCCCGGACCACGCGGAGCAGGACACGGGAGGCCCCGGATCCGGGGAGGGGGACCCACGCCTCCACCCCCGCATCCACGGCGGCGGCCCCGGAGTCCCCGAAAAGGTCCCGGATCTCCCGCCGCAGGGCCCCGCCCAGGAGTTCTTCCGACAGGGGAGACGGGGACTTCACCTCGGCCACCATGTAACGCCGCCTCGTGCGGAGGGAAGGCTGGGAGCGCTTCATGGAACCTCCTGGGGGGGCTGGAATAAAGCCGTCTCCCCCCCGGGCACCGGGCCCCTGGAAATCATCACCGAGCGCCCCCGGAAAGTTGTTATGTGGACCTCGGCGAGGAAGGACGATGAAGGCGCGCGTGGTTCTGGTTCTGGCCGTGTTGTTGACGGCGGCCTCCCTGGCCGAGGCCCAGACGACGCGGTGGTGGGTGAAGACCAACGCGACCTCGATCTCCGTCGACGTCTCCGAGGGAGGGGAGTTCGTGGTCGAGGGGAGGCCTTTCGGCCTCTATTTCTACGACCGGCAGGGAAACCTGTTGTGGGGGAAAAATCTGGGTAGCATCTCCCGAGTGGCGCTGTCTCCGGGGGCGGAGAGGATTGTGGTCGCGGCCGAAGGCAAAATCCATGCGTACGACCGAGCCGGGAACTTGCTGGGAGGGAGGTATGGCGAGAGCGGAGTCGAATTCGTTTCCGTAGACGTCTCCAGGGACCGGATTGTCGCCGGTTCCTCTGGCGGACGTCTCGTCATGCTTGATTTCGTAGGAAACGTCGTCTGGTCTAAGCCCCTCTGCTCGGGAGTCCGCGGCCTCTCCTTTTCGCCAGATGGGACCCAAATCGCCGCGGCCGCGGGGACCTGCGTCTACCTCTTGGACCTGCAGGGCAACGAGATCCTGGTCCGCAATCCCAACGACGAAGCCCTCACGGCGGCGGGAGGCCGGGACCGGATCGCCTACGGGGTGAAGGGGGGGGACCTCCAGTCCGCGGCCCGCTCTGCGGCCTCCTGGAAAGTCTACACCGGGGACCTGCCGGCCGCCCTCTCCATGGCACCGGCGGGTTGGTTCCTCCTGGCTTCGGGCTGGGACTTGTATCAAATCAGCGACGGCGGGAGTGTCCTGAAGCAGTGGATCTCACCTTCCCCTGAGCAGTCCGGCCCCGTCACGGCCGCAGCCCTATCCCCCGATGGGGCCGTTTTGGCATTCGCCGTCTCTTCGAACCTGACCGTCTGGGAGAGCCTCCCCGCCCCCGCCCAGGGACTCCCGACCCCTTCCCCCTCCCCCACCGGGCGCGTGGTCTACGTCTGCCCCGACGGGACGACCGCCAACGACCCGGAACTCTGCCCGAAGGTCCCGAGCCCGACGCCCGCCCCGGCGGCCTCCCCGGGGTCCCCCGCGCCGACCGCTTCCGAGAACTCCCCGCCTCCCCCGGTGAGGCCCGCTGGCCCGCCGCTCTCCATCCCCGTGGGCCCCATCGTGGGCGCGGCAGGGGCAATCGCGGCGACCTTCCTCGCCCTCCGCTGGATCCGGAAGAACAGGGAGACCATCGACCGCTGGCGGCTGGAGCGCCGCATGCGGAGAATATAAGTCCCGGTCTTCTCCGGAACACTCGCGTTTCGTCGGAAGCCGCAACAAGGGTGGATATATAAATAGGAAGGCCGCCACTTCGGGCGGATGACCCTGAAGAAGAGAATCGCCGAGGCGGCCCAAGAGGCCATGAGCCGGCCGGAGCGCATCCGGAACATGGGCATCATCGCCCACATCGACCACGGGAAGACCACCTTCTCCGACACCCTGGTGGCCGGCGCGGGCCTGATGTCCGAGGAGCTCGCGGGCCAGCAGCTCTACACCGACTACTACGAACTGGAGCAGCAGCGGGGCATCACCATCAACGCGGCCAACGTCTCCATGGTTCACCAGCACGACGGCCAGGAGTACCTCATCAACCTCATCGACACGCCCGGCCACGTGGACTTCGGGGGCGATGTGACCCGGGCCATGCGGGCGGTGGACGGGGCGATTGTCCTCGTGGACGCCGTCGAGGGGCCCATGCCCCAGACCGAGACCGTCCTGCGGCAGGCCCTCCGCGAGAACGTGAGGCCCGTCCTGTTCATCAACAAGATTGACCGCCTCATCAAGGAGCTCAAACTGGACCGGGAAGCCATGAAGGTCCGGCTGGGCACAGTCATCGACAAGGTGAACAGCATCATCCGCTCCATCAATCCGGCCAAATACGAGGCGGGATGGAGGATGCGGCCCGAGGAGGGGACCGTCGCCTTCGGCTCCGCCCTCCACAAGTTCGCCATCTCGGTTCCGATGATGAAGAAGACCGGCATCGGATTCAACGAGCTCTCGGAGCATCTCCAGAAGGGGGCGATAAAGGAGCTGGCCCAAAAGTCCCCCCTCCACACGGTGATCCTCGACATGGTGGTCAACCACCTGCCGAACCCGCTCCAGGCCCAGAAGGAGCGCATCCCGGTCATCTGGAAGGGGGACGCCGAGTCGGCCGTGGCCAAGAGCATGGCGGCCTGCGACCCCAAGGGCCCCCTCGCCTTCATGGTCACCGACATCACGGTGGACCCGCATGCCGGGGAAATCGCCACCGGCCGCCTGTTCTCGGGCGCCCTGAAGCGGGGGCTGGAGGTCTACGTCTCGGGCTACGGGAAGCCGGTGAAAATCCAGCAGGTGGGCATCTACATCGGCCCCGACCGGCTGGAGGTGGAGGAGATTCCGTCGGGCAACATCGCATCGGTCACCGGGCTGCGGGAGGCGGTGGCCGGCTCCACCGTCTCGGCCCCGGAACCGATGCCGCCCTTCGAGTCCATCCGCTACACCTCAGAGCCGGTGGTCACCAAAGCCGTGGAGGCCAAGGACCCGCGGAACCTGCCCAAACTCATCGAGGCGCTGCGGGCCGTCCAGAAGGAGGACCCCACGGTCCGGGTCCAGATTGACGAAGAGACCGGCGAGCATCTCATCGCCGGGATGGGCGAACTCCACCTCGAGATCATCGAGTACAAGATTTCCCACGACAAGGGGGTCCCCATCGAAACGAGCCCCCCCATCGTGGTCTACCGGGAGGCGGTGAGGGGCGTTTCCCCGGAGGCCTTCGAGGGGGTCTCCCCGAACCGGCACAACCGGTTCTATTTCATCGCCGAGCCCCTCCCCGAGAAGGTCGTGGAACTCATCCGCAACGGGGCGGTCACGACCGACCAGCAGGAACTCGAGCGCAGAAAGTTGCTCATGGAGGCGGGAATGGACAAAGACGAGGCCCGAAACATCGTCGAGATCTACGAGGGGAACATATTCCTCAACATGACGAAGGGCGTGCTCCAGATGCGCGAGGTCGAGGAGCTCCTCTTGGACGGCTTCCACGACGCCATGAACAACGGCCCACTTGCCAAGGAGCGGTGCAGCGGCGTCAAGGTGAAACTCATGGACATCAAGCTCCACGAGGATGCGGTTCACCGCGGCCCAGCCCAAGTCATCCCGGCGGTCCGGAACGCGGTGCGGGGCGCCATCATGACGGCCAGCCCGACCCTCCTGGAGCCCATGCAGAACGTCTTCATCCAGTCGCCCCAGGACCTCCTGGGGAACGTCACCAAGGAGATTTCGGCCCGCCGGGGGCAGATTCTCGACGTCGCCATGGAGGGGGACTCGGCCATCGTCCGGGCCAAGGCCCCCGTCGCCGAGCTCTTCGGGTTCGCAGGCGACATCCGGGGCGCCACCGAGGGGCGCGCCCTCTGGTCCACCGAGCACGCCGGGTTCGAAGAGGTTCCCCAGGGGCTCCAGCCCGAGGTCCTGCGGAAAATCCGGGAGCGGAAGGGCCTGAAGTTGGAAGACCCCAGGCCTTCGGACTTCGCGGCGTAGAGCGCGACTTCCGGGACGGCTCGGCCCGCCTCGCGGGGAAGGCGGAGGGCGAGGCGGTCCGGAAACCTTTAATAGCCTCCATCGCGGAGTCGGGGGAACCCATGGCCGCGAAGCCACACATGAACCTCGCCACCGTCGGGCACGTCGACGCCGGGAAATCGACCCTCGTCGGGCGGCTCCTCATGGAGACCGGGGTCATCCCCCAGCACGTCATCGAGGAGTTCCGCAAGAAGGCCAGGGACATCGGCAAGGACACGTTCGAGTTCGCCTGGACCATGGACACCCTGAAGGAGGAGCGGGAGCGGGGCGTCACGATCGACGTGAGCCATACCCGGTTCGACACCGAGAAGTACTACTACACCATCATCGACTGCCCCGGCCACCGGGACTTCGTCAAGAACATGATCACCGGCGCCTCCCAGGCGGACGCCGCGATCCTGGTGGTCTCCGCCAAGCAGGGGGAAGGTGTCCAGGACCAGACCCGCGAGCACATTTTCCTATCCCGGACCCTCGGCATCAACCAGCTCATCGTCTTCCTCAACAAGATGGACACCGCCAACTACGACCAGAAGCGGTTCGACGAGGTCAAGGCGGAGGTCACCACCTACCTGCAGCGGGTCGGGTTCAAGATTCCCGAGGTCGTCTTCATCCCCGGCTCCGCCTACAAGGGGGACAACATCGCCAAGAAGAGCGACAACACCAAATGGTACGCGGGCCCCACCCTCCTGGCGGCCCTGGACTCCCTCAAAGTGCCCGAGAAACCCGTGGACAAGCCCCTCCGGCTGCCCATCCAGGACGTCTACACCATCGAGGGTGTCGGAACCGTCCCGGTGGGCCGCGTCGAGACGGGCAAACTGAAAGCCGGGGACAAGATTTTCATCAACCCGGACAAAATTGAGGCCGAGGTCCGGGACGTGGAGATGCACCACGAGAAAATTCCCGAGGCCCTGCCTCACGACAACATCGGGTTCAACCTGCGCATCGACAAGGATGTGGCCAAGAAACTGAAGCGGGGGTACGTGGCCGGTCCCGCCAACAGCCCGCCCACCGTGGCGGAGGAGTTCACCGCCCAGATCGTCGTCCTGAACCACCCCACAGTCATCTCCAAGGGCTACACGCCCGTGTTCCACATCCACACCGCCCAGGTGGCGTGCGAAATCGTCGAAATCGTCAAGAAAATAGACCCCAAGACCGGCGGGACCCTCGCCGAGAAGCCCGACTCCATCAAGAACGGCGACGCCGCCATCATCCAGGTCAAGCCCACGAAGCCGGTGGTCGTCGAGAAGGCCAAGGACTTCCCTCCCCTGGGCCGGTTCGCCATGCGGGACATGGGCCAGACCGTGGCCGCCGGGCTGGTCATCGAAGTCAAGGCCAAGGCGTGAAGTCCCGGGCCCCTCGGAGACTCTCCGCGTTCCGCCGGGACGATTCGTCATCCCCGCTGGCCCTCCGCGGCAACATTGCGCCAGAGCTGTGCGGGGCGGAGCCGGGCGCGGAAGTTTGATATCGCGAGCGAACGGAGCGAGCGAGCGATGGAAGTCAGAATCCGCCTCTCGGGCACCGACCCGGTCGTCCTGGACGGGCTGTGCAAGCAGGTGAAGGACATCGCCGGCCGGACAGGGGTGGACTGCAAGGGCCCGGTGCCCCTCCCGACCAAGCGGCTGCGCGTCCCGGTCCGGAAGAGCCCCGACGGCGAGGGGTCGGCCACCTGGGACCACTGGGAGATGCGGGTGCACAAGCGGCTCCTCATCATCGAGGCGGATGCGCGGGCCCTCCAGCACGTGAAACGGCTCCAGATTCCGAAAGAGGTCAACATCGAGATTGCCGTGCGGTAGTTATTGGAGGCGGGCAGACTGCTCACCATGGCCGCTGGAAGCCGCGAGGAGCGCGTCGCGGTGGCGGCCGCACGGGCGGCCGGCCGGGTCGCCGCGGCCCGCTACCGGAAGGCCTTCTCGGTCGCCAGCAAGGGCAACCCGCGCAACCTGGTGACTTCGGTCGACCGGGCGTGCCAGCGGGCGGTCATCGCGTCCATCCGGAGGGCGTTTCCCCGGGCCCGGGTCATGGCCGAGGAGGACCCCGACGCCCTGCTCCAGGACCCGGGCGGGGAGTTGTGGCTCGTGGACCCCCTCGACGGGACCCTCAACTACGTCCACGGCTGCCCCCTCTTCGCCCACTCGGTGGCTCTGGTCCGGGACGGGCGGGCGGTGGCCGGAGCCATCGACGCCCCGGCCCTCCGCGAAGCCTTCTCGGCCTCCCGGGGGCAGGGGGTCCGGCTCAACGGCGGGAGAATCCGGGTCACGGCGACCCGCCGCCTCCCCTGGAGCCTCCTGGCCACCGGTTTCCCCTACGACCTGGGCCGACGCCCGCCCCGGCTCCGGAACGTCCGGGAGTTCAACGCGTTCCTCCTGGCCAGCCAGGGGGTCCGGAGGCTCGGCTCCGCCGCCCTGGACCTGGCCTACGTGGCCGCCGGGGTGTTCGACGGGTTCTGGGAGCTCGCCCTCTACCCGTGGGACGTGGCCGCCGGCGTCCTCCTGGTGGAGGAGGCGGGGGGGCGGGTCACCGACCTCCGGGGGCGTCCGTTCCACATCTTCCGCTCTCTCGACGGAATCGTGGCGAGCAACGGGCCCATCCACCGCGCCATGGTGGAGGTCTTCCGGAGAGCGGGACCGGAGTGATGGGGCTCTTCCGGCGGCGAAATGCGCCCGCCTACGAGGAGGAGGAGGACCGGGTCGAATTCCGGACCGACCTGCCCATGAAACTCCGGTTCCTGTGGATTGACCTCAAGCATGCGGTGCTCTCCCGGAGGCCCTTCCGCACCCTCCGGGTCCGGTGGAAGGAGTGGCGGGAGTCGCGGGCCGAAAGGCGCGAGATGGAGAGGCCGAGGCGCGGCCGGGGAGCGGAGCGGCCGTGAGGCCCCTCACGGGTCGGGTGGCCCTGGTGGTGGACGGCGGCCGGGCGATGCTGGGGCCGTGACCCTCACCATGGTTTCAGACTTCCTCGGCTTGGCAACCCAGAGGAGGCCCGCCCCCCCGGCCACCAGGAGCGCGACGCCGATCCACACCAGAATCGACAGCGGGACCTCCTTCACCGTGAGGGGCGCGCGCCCGTCGGGTTGGAGGCCCTGGAAAACGATGTAGGTGTCGGAGAGCAGCCCGCGCCGGATGAGGGGCCGGGTGGTGGCCCCCCAGAGGGCGTCCTCCTCGAACTCCGCGACTCCGAGGGGGCTGCCGTCGAGCTCCACCGCGGCCCGCTGCACGAGGCGGGAGGCGGTGCCGGTGGCCGGAAGTGCCTCCCGGGCGAAGATGACGGTGAGGGGCCGGCCGGTGGAGGGCGAGAACGTGCCGAGAGGGCCCTCCGCCCTGAGCCGGGGACCCGGCGGGGGCTCCGGGCTGCCGACCACCACCCGCCCCCGGCCCGCGGCCACCTCGGTGAGAACCACGTCTTGTACCCTTTCGGAGGAGAGGAGGTCCCCCACGGCCTCGCCGACCACCGCGGAGACTCTCAAGTTCCCGGGGCCGGGAGGGCCCCCGGGAGCGAGGTCGGCCAGTTCACCCGTGGAGAAGGAAGCGGTGCTTGACGCGGCGTAGCCGATGACGACCAGCAGGAGGCCGGCGTGGAGGGCGCCGAGCGCGAGGCGACGGCCCGATGCACGGTCGAGGCCGAGGGAGCGCAGGCGGGGGAGGGCTCCCAGGGCCAGGTACGCCAGGGGCGGCAGCAGGGCCGCCTTGGAGCGGTCGGCCAAGAAGCGCTCCACGGGCGGGAGGGAGAGGTAGAAGGGGTTGTCCGGGGGGAGGAGAGTGAGGCCGGGGGCGGAGAGGAAAGAGGCCCCGAAAGTCGCCGCGGCGAAAGCGCCGAGGAGGGGGAGGCTGCGGCGCCGGTCCAGATAGAACCCCATGAGGAGGACCGCCCCCAGGAAGAGGGGCCCGAGCCAGGCGTCGAATTTCTCCCGGGTGTAGGCGACCTTGAGGCCGGTGGCGGCCTGGAGGAGCGGGGGGTGGGTGAGAAAGCCCCCGGCGATGGCTGCGGTCGCGAGGAAGCCGAGGATGACTCCGAGGAAGAGGGTCGCGTCGCCGGTCCAAAACGAGGCACCGGCCGGTGGAGGCTCGGCTGCCGGCGCGGGTCGCGAGTGCCATCGCTTCACCGCCAGGAAGAGAGTCGCGGCTCCGCTTCCCGCAACCATCGCCAGCAGGTAGGGGCCGGAGGGCGAGGCAGCGAATGCGTGGACCGAGTTGAAGAAGCCGCTGCGGGTGACGAACGCCTCGTAAAGGACCAGGACGAACACCAGGGCGCCGAGGGCGGGGGCGGCGACCGGGAACTCGCCCCGGGAGCGGAGGCGCGCGGCGGCGTGGAGGTGGGCGGTCAGGACGAGCCACGGGAGAAGAAGGCTCGTCTCGACCGGGTCCCACGCCCAGAAGCCGCCCCACCCGAGGACCTCGTAGGACCAGAACGCCCCGAGGGCGTTGGCGAAGCCGAGGAGGAGCCAGGCGAGGCGGGCGTAGGTGCGGGTCCGCCGCTCCCAGGCGCGGTCGTCTCCCCCACTCCCCGCAAGGCCGGCGAGGGCGCCCGCGAAGAGGACCGTCAGGCAGGAGAAGGCGATGAAAATCATCGGGGGGTGGATGTTGACCCACGGGGTCCGGAGGAGGGGGTTGAGGGAGAGGCCGTCCGCCGCCGGGGTCCCGGGGTCGGCGGGCGCGAAGGGGGAGAGGCGGAGGGTGACGGCGACGAGGGCGAGGCCGACCACGACCGCTACCGCCACGCTCCTGCGCGCGAGGGGGTCCCCCCGGCCCTTCCGCGCGAAAATCCAGGCCCAGAGGAAGGTCAGGAAACCCCAGAGCAGGTAGGAGCCCTCCTGGCTCGTGTAGAGGGCCGCCACCTTGTAGTGGACGGGGAGGTCGAGGCTGGAGAACCTCCAGACGGATTGCAGGGTGAAGTCGTCCCGGAGAAAGGCGGCGGTGAGGAGGAGGAGGGCCGAAGCCAGGAGGGCGGTCGAAAGCGCGAGGTAGAGCGAAGGGCGGCCCGGGAGACCCCCCTTCCCGGAGAGAGAAAAGAGGAGGGCGACGCCCGAGAGCCCCGCACCCGCGACCAGGAGGTCCCCCGCGTTCATGGGCTCGTCCCGGGGTCGGCGAGGGTCTGGTTGCCCGACCGGTTCCCGACAGCCGACCCGGACAGGACGTCCCGGAGGAGGGAGAGGAGGTCGTCCCTCTCGAGGAAGCCGTTCAAGCGGAACAGGACCGAGCCGCTGGAGTTGAGGAACAGCAGGGTAGGGGGGTAGAGGACGCCGTACCGGGAGGCGTTCCGGCGGTCCTCGTCAAGGTCCACGAAGACTCTGTGGAACCGCTCCTGGAGGAGGGGTTGGATGGCGGGGTCGGGGAAGAGCTCGGTGTCGAACTTCTTGCAGTACTGGCACCAGGAGGCCCAGAAGTAGACGGCGGCGGGCTTCCCGTCCCCCGCGGCGAGAGCGCGCTCCAGCCCCCCCGCCGAGGCCTTCTCCCACGCCATCCCGCCCGCGTATCCGAAGCGGGCGTCGGAGACCACGGGGACCTGGGACGCGGCGGCGAGGAGAGCGACGACGACAGCCGCAGTCGCGGCGGCAGTGATGGCGTTTCGGCCCGGGGCCATGGGGGGGGAGGGGGCCGGGGTTTGAAACTTCTTCCCCGGGGCCATCTCCATCCATGCCCCCCTGGAGACTCCTCCGCCTCCCCTGGCCCGACTACGCCTCCTACCGCATCTCCCTGAACAGCGCCATCGGGGAGGCGGTGGCCGCGGGCCGCTCGCCCCCCACCCTGGTCCTGCTCCGCTTCCTCCGCTCGGCCGTGGCCGCCTCCTACTACCCGAGCCTCGACCACGACCTGAGCCTCCCCTACTTCCGGTCCGCGAACATCCCCGTGGCCCGGTTTCTGGGCGGGGCGGGAATCGGGTTCATCGACCGGGGGATGGTGGTCTCCATGGCCTACGCGCCGGCGGCGCGGCTGCCGGGGAGCCACGGGGAGTTGCTCTCCCGGGCCCTCGAGTCGGTGGCGGAGGAGTGCAACCGTCGGTTCGGAATCGCCTCCCACTACCGGGCCCCCAACGACATCCAGGTGGGGGACCGGAAATTCGCCCTCGCCAGCGCGACCCTGGAGGGGGGCCTGGTGAACCTCGCCGTGGACCTCCAGGTCCCGCCGCCCGACATCGAGTCGATCCGGAAGGGGCTGCCCCTGCCCCCGGAGAAGCTGGCGGACAAGTCGGCCCGGGGACACGACGACCGGGTCTCCTGCCTCGAGAGGGAGGCGGGCCGGAAAATCGCCCCGGAGGAGGTCGAGGAGGTCCTGCTCGCCTCGCTCGGCCGGGCCTGCGGGGCGGCGTTCGAGCCGGGCCGCGTGTCGGAGGAGGAGATGGAGGTCTCTCGGGCGCGCCAGGAGAGTCTCGGGTCGGACGCGTTCCAGATGGCGCGGACCGAGAGAGTGAGGTTCGGCCCCTCCCCCCGGGGCGAGAGGAGGGAGTTCCGGATGAAGGTGCCCGGGGGGCCTTTCCTCCGGTGCGTTGCGTTGCGGGAGGGGCCGGTGCTGCGGGACCTGCTCATCACCGGGGGCATCCAGTGCTCCCCGGTGGAGGGGGTGGACCGGCTGGAGGACGCCCTTCGCGGGTGCCGGGTGGAGGAGGTCGGGGCGAGGGTCGGGGAGTTCTTCCGGTCCGGTTCCGTCCGGGTCATGGGCGCCGGTCCCGAGACCTTCACCGCGCTCATCCGGGGCGCGGCGGGATGAATTGCGGCCAGGCCGCGAATGGCTCCGCTCCACGTTTGCCGTGAGCGGGCCGGGCGATTCTACGGTTCTGCGGGCTCGCGGTAGGGGCCGAACACCTTGAGCAGGACCCCGGTCATCTCCCCCACGGTGGCGTAGGCCCGCACGCACTCCATCACCGGCTCCACCAGATTGACGCCCTCGGTCTCCGCCGCGCGGGTCAGGCGTTCGAGGCCCCGGTCCACCCGGACCGCGTCCCGTCGCTTCCGCAATGCCTTGAGCCGCTTCACCTGGCGCTCCTCGGCCTCGTCCGGGATGCGGAGGATTTCGAGGGGCGCAGCCTGTCTCTCCTGGAAGGCGTTCACGCCGACCACGATGCGCCGGCCCGACTCCACCTCCCTCTGGTAGCGATAGGAGGCCTCGGCGATCTCCCGCTGGAACCAGCCGGTTTCGATTCCGTGGACGACCCCCCGGAGGATGGAGCCCCTCCCCATGGACTCGATGCGGTGGATGAGGTCCATCGCGCGGGCCTCCACCTCGTCGGTCAGCGCCTCGACGAAGTAGGAGCCCCCCAGGGGGTCGGCGGTGTTCACGACCCCCGACTCGTGGGCGATGATTTGCTGGGTCCGGAGGGCGAGGCGGGCGGCCTTCTCCGTGGGGAGGGCGAGCGCCTCGTCCATCGAGTTGGTGTGGAGGCTCTGGGTCCCGCCCAGGACGGCCGAGAGGGCCTCCAGGGCGGTCCGGATGAGGTTGTTCTCGGGCTGCTGGGCGGTGAGGGAGCAGCCGGCGGTCTGGGTGTGGAAGCGGAGGGAGCAGGAGCGCGGGTCGTCGGCTCCGAAGCGCTCCTTCATGACGGTGGCCCAGATGCGCCGGGCCGCCCGGAATTTCGCGATCTCCTCGAAGAAGTCCATGTGGGCGTTGAAGAAGAAGGAGAGGCGGGGCGCGAAAGAGTCCACCGGCAGGCCCCGCTCCACGGCCGCCTCCACGTAGGCGAAGCCGTCGGCGAGGGTGAAGGCCAGTTCCTGGACCGCGGTGGAGCCCGCCTCCCGGATGTGGTAGCCCGAGACCGAGATGGGATGCCAGCGTGGAATCCGCTTGGCGCAGTGCTCGACGACGTCGGTGACCAGCCGGAGGCTCTGGGCCGGCGGGAAGAGGAACTCCTTCTGGGCGATGTACTCCTTCAGGATGTCGTTCTGGAGAGTCCCCCCGAGGCGCTCCGCGGGGATGGACCGCTTCTCGCCGGTCGCCGCATACATGGCGAGGGCCATGATGGCGGTGGAGTTGATCGTCATGGAGGTGGTGACCGCTCCCAGGTCGATGCCCCGGAACAGGAGCTCCATGTCCTCCAGGCTGTCGATGGCCACCCCCCCGCGCCCCACCTCGCCCCGGGCCCGGGGGTGGTCCGAGTCCACCCCCATGAGGGTCGGCATGTGGAACGCGATGCTCAGGCCGCTCTCGCCGTGCTCGAGGAGGTAGCGGAGGCGCCGGTTCGCGTCCTCGGGGGTGCCGTAGCCCGAGAAGAGGCGCATGGTCCACAACCGGCCCCGGTACATGGTGGCGTAGGCCCCCCGGGTGAAGGGGAACTCGCCGGGCAGGCCCAGGCGGTCCTCCGGGGACCTCCCGGAATCCCCGGGGCCGTAGACGGGCTTCAGCGGAATCCCCCCGAGGGTCGTGGGCTCCGGGGCCGCTGGAGCGGCGACCGGACCCGATTTCGGGGACGGACGGGAGGAAGCCATGGCCCATCTTGAAGAGAAACCCTGACATAAGACCTCCTGTCCGCCCGCGCTCGGTGCTCGCGCGGGCGTATAATGTTCTTGTGTAAGGAAATTATGGCGCGGAACCCTGCCCCCCGCTCGCGCTTCGCGCTCGCTTCGGGCGGGTTCCGCGAGGGCCGACCCCCGGGGACCCCGTCGCGCGGGGGGTGGCCCCGGGGGTGGGGCCGCCCTTTTGCGCGCGGGCTCCGCCCGCGCGCAAAAGGGCCTATGTTCAAAGAAGCGATATGGAGCGATGGCCCCCGTCCATCCAGGGAAGACGGAGTTCCACCCCCGCGCCCACTTGAGGACCATTCGGAACGTGGCCCAGGGGCTTGCCACGCGGTCGAAAATCCTCCGCGCCATCGAGAACGGAGCCTCCACCCTTGCGGAAATCCGGAGGTCGGCCGGGGTCGGGCCATCGGTGGCGGACCACCACATCCGGCTCCTCCACCGGGAAGGGATTGTGCGGCCCCTCCGGAGCAAACCCCGGCGCTGGATCGGGACGCGGTTCGGGCAGACGAGTCTCGACGAAAATCTCCCGCCCTCCCCCCCGGCGACAGAAAGACCATAAAGGCCGCCGGGCACATCCAGGCGATGGAGGACCTGACCCCGCTGCTCTACACCACCAAATCGAACCTTCTCCGCCAAGTCCTCGACCGGGGCGGCGCCGTCCTCGGGATGCGGGCGCCGGGATGGAAGGGCATCCTGGCTACGGACCACGCCCTCACGACGCGCCTCTCGGAGCGCATCCGGTCCACCGGGGTGGAGGGGTTCATCTCCACAGATGAACTGCCGAAATACGGCATCTCCATCGTCGAGCGGGACGCGGCGGAGGGCGCGTTCCACCTCGGGGAGAGGGACACGGTGATCATGGTCGCGGGGCCGCGGAGCGCCGCCGAGAGGGCCATCCGGATTCTGGAGGATGAATTGGGGTCGGCCGGCGGGGACCTCGGGGACTCCCGAGAGGCCCCCGTGCCCCCCCGGGTCCCCGACCGCCGCGCTTCGGAGTGGGGCCGGGTCGAGCCTGAGGCCCCTCCCGAGCCCCGGCGCCGGGGGTGGGGTTTCCGGGAGCCCGAATCGGAGCCGGAAGAGGGGGTCACCAGCCTGCGGAAAATCGATCCGCGCAAGGACGTTGACGTTCTGTGATTGACTTCCCGAGAGACCGGGACCGGTCGCCCGCTCTTTGAAAAAAATTAAAGAGGACTCCGGTCAAGGAGAGGGATGCCGGGGAACCGACCGGCCCGGGAGGCCATTTCGGCGACCGTCCAGCTCTTCCGGGACGCGGGTTTCGAGACCTCCCGGCCATGCGACGCGGAGTCCAGCAGTTTCGAACTGGCGGCCCGGCGGAAGGAGGACCTGGTCCTCCTCAAGTTCCGGACCAACGCCGGCGAAATCGAGAAGTCGGAATCGGCCGAGATGAGGGGGCTCTCCCGCCGCCTCGGGGGGTCTCCGCTCGTGGTGGCCGAGCGGTCCGGGAAGGAATTCCTGAGGCCGGGGGTGGTCTACCGGCGCCGCGGCATCCTCTCGGTGGCCCGCGAGACCCTCGCCCAATACCTGGCGGAGGAGTCCCCGCCCCTCGCCTTCGCGGGCCCCGGCGGCCTCTACGTGAGGATTGACGGGCCCTCTCTGGGCCGGGCCCGCATCGCCCGGGGCCTCTCCCTGGGGGACGTGGCGAGCCGGCTGGGGGTCTCCCGGCGCACGGTCCAGAAATACGAGCGGGAGGGCATGGCGGCGACGGTGGAGAAGGCGCTGATGCTGGAGGAGTTCCTCCAGGCGGAAGTGGTCCGGCCCCAGAGCCTCCTGGAGCGCGACCTGTCCCCCGAGCCCCCTCCCCGGCCCCTGACGGACCGCCGGCTCCTGCGCTTCCAAAACCTCGGGTTCGAGGTCCATCCGGCCACCCGCGCCCCCTTCGACGCGGTTCTCCAAACCGGGGGCGGAGATGCGGATGAGGAGGCCGGGGGGCGGACCCTCCTCGTCGGCCTCGGGAGCCCGAACGCGGCCACCTACCGCCGGGCCCGCATCACCGCCAGCATATCGGCGGTCGTGAAGACCGCCTCGGCGTTCTTCGTGCAGGGAGGGGCGGAAGCCGCAGGGAGCGAAAGCCGAGAGACGGTTTTCATGGATCCGGCGGAGCTGGAGAGCGCCGAGGACGCGCGGGACCTGCTGGTCCGCATCGAAGAGCAGAAATCAGGGTGAGTCAGACCCGGTAATCGGGAGGCTTTCCCTTGGGCCATTCGGTGGGGACCACGTTCAGGACGTCCACCATGGCCTGCACCCCGCCGACATACCGGAGGATGCGGGCCATGTCCCCCTCCAGAGTGAGTTGCCCCTGGAGCAGGGCCTGGGTGGGCTCCTGCAAGCCGCAGAGAATCGCCTCCCACACCGATGCGGGGCCCCGGATTTTGTAGGCCGCGTTCATCTCATCCTCCCGCGCCAGTTGCTTGTAGGCGCGGCACTTCCCGTGGTGGAGGTCGATGTGGAACGCGAGCGACTGCCCGGCGGGGACGTAGGGGGAGCGACCGTCCCCCTCGATGACGAAAATCATGTCACCCTCCCAGTCCCTGGCCGCCTCTTCGTACTCCTTGCTGGCGTTGATGGCGTTGTAGAGAGCCTCATACCACTCCTGGCTGTTGACGACCGGCATCCTCATTCCCGGTCGTACCGCCGTGATTTAAACTTTGAGGGGGCCAAGCAGCCCGGAGCCGGTGGTCCCCTCCACCCCGGTCACCGGCAGCCGCATCGAGATTCCGTTGACCCGCGAGATGCGGCGGCCGTGCTGCGGGATGTGAAAAATAAAAAATCCCGGGGCCCGGTGCCCGGGTGCCGGATCAGTCGGAGATTCCCGCCGAACCGACGGAGAAGACCGCTTCCCCCTCGGGAAGATTCGGGGAGTCCACGAGCCGGGCGATGCGTTTCTCGCCCTTCGACTTCCGCAGGTAGATGCGGAAGGTCGCCGTGTGGGCCACGATGTGGCCCCCGACTGGCCGGGTGGGGTCCCCGAAGAATACGTCGGGGCGCGACTGGACCTGGTTGGTCACGACGATGGCTGCGTTGAAGTCGTCGGCGAACTTGATGAGGTCGTGCAGGTGCTTGTTGAGCTTCTGCTGCCGGTCGGCCAGCGTCCCGCGGCCCACGAACTCGGCCCGGAAGTGGGACGTCAGGGAGTCCACCACCAGGAGTTTGACCGGGCACTCGGTGTCGCGCAGTTCCGACGCCAGTTCCCGCGCCTTGTCCACCAGGAGCATCTGGTGGTTGGCGTTGAAGGCCCGGGCCACGTGGACCGACTTGAGGACCTCGTCGGGGTCGTAGTCCCGCTCCTCGGCCATCTGCTTGACCCGGTCTGGACGGTAGGTGTTCTCGGTGTCGATCCAGACGACCGACCCCTGGAACCCGTTCTGGGCCCGGGGGAGGTGGCAATTCACCGAGAGCTGGAGAGCAATCTGGGTCTTCCCCGAACCGAACTCGCCGTAGAACTCGGTGATGGCCTGGGACTCGATGCCGCCCCCCAGGAGTTCGTCGAGGGAGGAGGAGCCGGTGGTCATCTTGCCCACCAGTTTCCGCCGCTCGAGAATCTGGGCGCCGGTTTCGAATCCGCCCACATCGGCGGCCTTGCGTGCCGCGGCGATGATTTTGCTCGCGGTGCTTTCGGTGACGCCTTCGATCTGGTCCGACAGGACGCCGGGGGAGGCGGTGGCGAGGGACATGATGTCCCCGTAGCCCGCTTCCCGGAGCCTCTCGGCCACCGTGGCGCCCACACCGGGCAGGTCTTCGATGGATTTGGATTCTGCCATGGTATCACCTCCAACCTGGAATTGGAAAAGGGGTGCTAATAAGCAGCGGTTGACGCGGGGTGAAAGTAACTGTCGCCGGGAGGGGGCTGCTCCCCCTCCCCCCTCCCGTCCACAGGCCCGCTCCCCCCCTCCCCGATGAGGGATTTGTGCCTTCTCCGCTGCCTGCAGCGTCCAAATCTTATGCCCGCGGTCCAGCTTCAGGCCCCTTTCAGCCTGCGGGCGATGTCCCTCATCAGCGCCTCCTTGGTCCCCCGCTTCTGGACCTCCACCCGGCCCCCGCCGGCCCACGGGGCGCGGGAGTGGGCGGCCCCCGCCTCGGCCTCCGCCGCCAGCCCCAGCGCCTTGGCCGCGGCGGCAAGCCGGTCTGGGGTGGGCCGCTCCACCGCCAGAGTCTTGGAAACGCGACGCCCCTCCGCACGGGTCTTGGACGAGTCGAAATAGACCGGGTAGAGGATGACGCGGTCCCGGGAGCCCTTCATCGCCTTCAGAAGAAGGTGCGCACGTTGAACCAGAGCCAGAAGGCGAGAATCGCCCCCATGACCGCCAGCCCCGCGAAGATGGCTGGCAGGAATCCGGTGAAGAGCGCCGCCCGGTATGCCAGGAGCCCGATCCCGGAGGCGACCGCCAACTGGACCCCGTTGGCGGCGCTGAAGAGGAGCACCCACCTGCGGTCGGGGTGGAAGTAGGGGTCCCGGCCGAAGGCCGAGAGGATGGCGAAGGTGAGGGCGAACCCCGCGACGCCCGCGTAGACCGGAATGAGGCTCACACCCCCCGGGAGGAGGGATGCCCTATATACGTTGCGTGCGCTTACGCGCGCAGGAAACTATAATAGAGGGACTACCATCTACTATGGGGTCGCTGAAGGGGTCCGCGGGAGTCCTCTTGGCCCTCCTGCTCCTGTCCGGTCTCGGATCGGCCGCCGACTACGGGACGGTATCGACCCTCGATGTCCCCCTCGTCCCGGGGGAGAGCGCGACCCGGATCCAGGAGGTCTCCCGGTGCCGCGAGGACGGCTGCACCGACACCCTGCGGCTCGAGGCCACCGCGCCCCCCGAAATCTCCGTGGCGGTCACTCCGCCGGAGGTGAAGGTGGAGCAGGCGAAGGCGGGGCAGACCTTCTCGGCCAACGTGACCGTGACCACCACGGTCGCCACGCCCGCCGGCCGCTACGAGGGGTTCCTCAGGGTCACGAGCGGCAGCGGGGACACCTGGAGCTACCGGCTCAACGTCACCGTCGGCCGGGTCGCCGCCGCGCCCGCTCCGGCGGGACGGACCTCGACGGGGAGCGGCGGCTCGGCGGGGAGCCACGCCAGCAGCGCGACGGGAGGGAGCGCCGACTCGACCCTTCTGGTGGTCGCAGGCGGCGCTGTGTTCGCAGTCATCCTCCTCTTCATCCTCCAGCGGCGCGGCCTCCTGCCGCGGGGAGTCCCCCGCCCGTCGCCTCGCGGCCGGGGACGAGGAACCCGGAGCCCGCCAGGCCCCCGTCCGGCCGGTTCCCCCGTTTCAACCATTCTCCGGCCCCTGGGCGGAATCGCGGCCACCCTCGGCGGGCGGCTGAAGGGAATCACCGCGCGGGGAACGGTGAGGGCGAGCGACGCGGAACTGGACAGCGAGTGGAGCCGCTTCATCAGCGAGAAGTTGCCGGGAGAGGCCGGGATGGAGGAGCTCCCCGAGGCGCCCCCCGAGGAGGAGGCTCCGCCCCCCGAAGACGGCCTGGTCGAGCCGGTGGCCGAGACGCCGGAGGGTCTTCCCGACGAAGAGTTGACCCGGGAGCCGGAGCCCGGGGAGCCCCCGGCGGCTCCGGGTGAAGCCGAGCCGGAACCTGCGGCCGGAGAGGCAGGTGAGAGCGGTCCGGAACCCGAGCCGGAGCCGGCCTTCGAAGCGGAGCCGGAGGCCGCTGCGGCCGTTTCCGACGACGCCCTGGCGGACCTTCGCGCCGAGGTGGAGCGCCTCCGGGCTGGCATGGGCGCCGTGGCCGACCTCAAGAGCGTGATGGAGCGGAGCCTCGGCGACCTTCGGGCCCTCCGGGAGGAGGTGGAGCGGCTCCGGAGCGCTCCACGGCCGCAGGCGGCCCCCGTCACGCCCGGGCCGGTGGTCGTCCCGCCCGAGGCCGTGAAGAAACTGCAGGCGGAACTGAAGCAGGAACTGAACGCGGCCCTGGAGGCCCAGATGGCGGGGAGCACCGAGAAACTGGGGACCTGGCTCCGGGAGGCGGTGAAGGCGGTGACGCTGATGAAGGCCCAGACGCCCCAGGCCGGGGGGCCGCCGGGGACCACCGGCCTCCAGCCCCTCTTCGACGGCCTCTGGAAGGAGGCGGGCTCCCTGCGCAACGCCCTCCAGCGGCTCGAGATGGAGACCAAGAGCGCCCTCCAGGAGGTGGCGCGCCAGCGCGCACCCGGGGAGAACCTCGTCAAGGAGACGGCGGCCCTGAAGTTCACCCTCGAGAAGCAGCAGGCCGAACTGGCGAATCTGGCCGGAGAGCTCCAGGAGGTCCGCGCGGGGATCGGGAAGGCGGGCCCCGGGTCGGGCGTCGCCGTGCAGGCCGACCTGGACGCTCTCCGGACCATCCTCCGCGACAACCATAGGCTCATGGAGGGGGTGGAGGCGCGTCTGAAGAACCAGGAGTTGACCTTCGCCCGCGGGGACGAGGTCCGCAGCCTCTTCCGGGACCTGTCGGCCCTGAAGGAGGACCTGGCCCAGGTGAGGATGCAACTCGACGAGGCGGGACGCGCGCCCGCCGTGCCGGTTCCCGCCTCGGGGCGCGTGTTGGAGGCGGAGAGGCCGGTCGCCTCCCCCCCGCCCGCCCCGGAGCGCCGGGACGCGCAAGAGTTGGAAGAGGTCCGGAAAGAGATCGAGAAGGCCGAGGCCTTCCTGCGGTCCCTCGAGGAGTATCACCGGTCGGGGCTCATGCCCGAGCGCCTCTACGCCGAAAAGAAGAGCCAGAGCGAGGAGCGGCTCAAGGAACTGAAGAGGAAACTGCGCTCCTGATTCAGTTCGCCCCGGCCTCGGCGGCCCCGGTGGGGACGGCGGCCCTGGCTCCTCCGGGGACCTGCTCCATCACGATCCGGCAGGGGGTCGAAATCTTGTGGCTGGCCCGGCGGAGGGCCTCCTTCGCCAGCGCGATGTGGGTCGGCCCCACCGCGACGGTCATGACGACCTGGCCCGCCTTCACCCGGGCCGCGGTGCCCACCGGCTTGCCGAAGGCGAGGCGCATCCCTTCCGAGACGCGGTCCGCGCCGGCGCCGGTGGCATACTTGTGCTCCCGGAGGACGTGGTGGGGGTAGACGCGGACCTTCATGTAGAAATCCTCGCGGCCGATGTCCCGTAGAAGCAGTTTGTTCGCGGCGACCCGGGAGGACTCCAGGGCCGAGTGGCGAATCTGGCACGCCTCCCTGGCGACCAGGTTGAAGACGCAGGGGTAGTTCCCCTGCGGGTTCCCCATGTCGAAGAGGGTGATTTTGGTGCCGGGGACGCCGCCCATGAACTCCCTGCGGGTGTAGGCGGGGCCCTTGACTTCGCGATACATGGAGCCGGGTTTTCGGGCCATGTTTTTTTTCTCGCTCGCTACGCTCGCGGGAAAAAACATAAAGGTTTGGGTCCACGCCGGGTGTGCCCCACAATAGCCAAAGACCTCCGACCGGCGTCCCATCAAATCGGTGACGAAGGGAGCGGCCTCCGCCCACCCCCTTCGTCACCGGGGTTCAAACTCCACGGGTGGCGGATTTCGCGGAATTGCTGGGCACAGCCGGCTAACGCTATAACTAATTTGATTATGGAAGTTGCAGCAGCAGTGCCCATCATTCCTGGGTTTTGGCTCTTAAAATTAGGTACTACAGTGGGTAAGGTCGGTATGGTTGGTATTATGGGTAAGGCCGCGGCCAATGCCTATGGTTTGAGCATAGCTGCCGCGGTTGGGGTAAAATTCTTTGGAGAATCTAAGTGGCCGAATAGTCAGGATTGACTTTAACGATAAGAATCGGGCTTAAAGAAATAAATATCGTCTATATACCCGTCCCCCTTTTGATCTTTAACTACGATACCAGCTAATCTCAATACAAAATATGAAAATGATTCGCCAGTTCAGTGCCCGCGGTCTTCAGCGCGTGAAAAGTCGGGTCAGACCAGTCCTTCACGCCGCGCCAGAACAATTCTTTCAAGCCGTACTCCTGCTCTTTTGTCAGCTTGATAGGCTCGGAAGTCGGGGGGAGGAGTGGAGGTGCACGCAGAGACGACAAGCGCCACAGCCACCGACAAGGCGAGGAGTCCGATTCTCATTGCCACTCGGTCAGTCTGAAACGATTAAAGGCTTTTTATCGGCGCCCGGTCCCGGAACCGCGCATGAACCCGCGCGATTGGGCTTCTTGAAGGTCACCCTGCCCAAAGGGCGGGGCGAGCCGCACTGCCAGGTGGGGCTTTCGCCTGCGGCGAAACCATCAAGAGCCCTCCCCGGGACCTCGCCCCGAGCCTGTTAGCCTCGACGGCCGGTGTTCGAGGTCATCAGAGAGATACGCCTTTCCGCCGCAAGGCTTTCCGGAATTCCGCGTCTGTGATCCGCCTCCGGATTGCTTGGAGTTCCCGGGTGGCGTCCCCCAATTTGGGCGCCAGCAGTTGGAGAAACTCCAGATATTCTTCCCGGGAGAGTTCCCTCTCGACCGCGCTCAGGGCCTTCTCCAGCACCGCATCCGCTCCACTCATCGGAGACTCCGGGCGAAGCGAACCGGGTCGGAAACCCGCAGGCCTGTTTCCTGCCCGATTTTTTGTTCCATCTTCAGAACTCCATCATCGGTCGTTATAAACACATCGCACCGAGCCTCCACGGCCCACGCGACGTGAAGCGCGTCGGGTGGCGTGAGGCCAAGGTCGCGCAATCGCCTCCGAGTGGATGCGATCCCTGCCGGGACCTGGGACGGGGCGTTGGAAATGGATTTCCAAGCAAGGTTCCGGGCGGCTTCCCGCTTCTCCGGGTCCCCCAGCCAGTCCAGTTCGACCTCCAAGACAGGAGAGCCGACGAGGATCAGGTGCCCACGATCGGCCTCCTGCAGAATCTCCCGCAATGCTTGGGCCTCCCGGAGTATCCGGGGCGAGGGACGGTCGAAGGGCCTGCACCACGCACAGGTGTCCAGGTAGACCCGCATCCGGATACCCTTCCCGGCGCGGGAAAGCCTTTCGGCGGGCAATCAACCTTTTTGTGCCTTTCCCCGGGAGTGAATCCATGCGCGCCATCCAGTGGGACCCCGCCCGCAACGGCGTGGACCTCGTTGACCAGACCCTTCTCCCCGCCGAGTCGAGGCGCATCCTCTGCTCCACCATCGACTCCCTCGTGGAGGCCATCCGCTCCCTCCGGGTCCGCGGCGCCCCCGCCCTCGAGGCGGCCGGGGCCTACGGGGTGGTCCTGGCGGCCCGGGAGGCCCGTTCTTGGTCCGATTTTGAGTCTCTTGTCGCGCGGGTCCGAACTGCGAGACCTACCGCAGTGAACTTGAGCCGTGGAGTCGAGCGCGCCCTGGCTGCAGCCCGCCGTGCCCGGGAAGCGGCCCTGCGGGGGGAGGGGGGGAGAGGAATTGGGCCGGAATGGGGGAGGGGGCGAGGTCCCCGTCGCAGCCGCGTTCACGCTCCGCAACGCGAGCGTCGGGGGCCGAGAGGGGGCGGAGCCCCCCTCCCCCCCTCCCTAAGGGGCGCGGCCCTGGCCGAGGCCAACCGCATCGCCGACGAGGATGTGGCCCGCAACCGGGCCATGGGGGCGCTCGGGGCCAAACTGCTGCGGGACGGCGACACCGTGATGACCCACTGCAACGCGGGCCGCCTCGCCACGGTGGATTACGGGACGGCCCTGGGGGTCCTGCGGGCGGCGAAGGAGGCGGGCAGGCACCTCAAGGTCGTCGCGTGCGAGACCCGCCCGCTGAACCAGGGGGCGCGGCTGACGACCTACGAACTGCTGGAGGACGGCTTCGACGTCACCCTCATCACCGACTCCATGGCGGGGGCGGTCCTCCGCTCCGGCCGCATCGCCCGCGTCATCGTGGGGGCCGACCGCATCACCCGGGACGCGGTCTTCAATAAAATCGGCACCTACGGCCTCGCCTGCCTCGCCAAAACGCACAAGGTCCCCTTCACGGTGGCCGCCCCCCTCACCACGTTCGACCTGGAACTCCGGGCGAGGGATGTGCCCGTGGAGGAGCGGGACCGGAGCGAACTGTTGTGGCTCGGGAGCAAGAAGAACGCGCCCGACGAGGTGCGGGTCTTCAACCCCGCGTTCGACGCCACGCCCCTGAAACTGGTGGACTCCATCGTGACCGAGAAGGGGATTCTGAGGGCGCCGTGGGGGAAGGCGATGGCGAAGGTGGGGGAGTGGCTGAAGCAGAGATGAAATCGGGCGGACGAAGATCGAACGCGGCTTTTGCGACTCCCCCCGAGGGGCTTCTCGCCGAGCGTGCGGCCCTTGCCCACGAAACAGGCCCGCTGAACCCAAGTCCGAGGGGGCCGCCGGCAGGGGCTATCGTTCTTGTATCAGGAAATTATAGCGCGGAACCCCGCCCTCCGCTCGCGCTTCGCGCTCGCTTCGGGCGGGTTCCGCCAGGGTCGACCCCCGGGACCCCGTGTGCGGGGGAGGCCCCGGGGGTGGAGCCGCCCTTTTGCGCGCGGGCTCCGCCCGCGCGGAAAACGGCCTATGTTCCATATCACATGAGAGAGTAAATGCCGCCTGCGCTCCTCGCTGGCGTGGACGAAGCGGGCAAAGGCCCCGTCCTCGGCTCGATGTTCATCGCCGGCTTCGCCACCGACGAGCGGGGCGTCGAGACGCTGAAGCGGCTCGGGGTCCGCGACTCCAAACTCCTGGCCCCGAAGCGGCGCGAGGAGTTGGCCGCGAGAATCGATCCTCTCGGCAAGGTCCATGTGGTCGAACTCTCCGCCGCCCGCATTGATGAACTGCGGAAGAGGACCACGATGAACAGCCTCCTGGTGGAGGCTTACGCCGAAGTCCTCCGCGCCCTCAAGCCGGGAAAGGCGTGGCTCGACGCCCCCGACGTCAAGCCCGAGCGTTTCGCCGAGAGGGTCGGGGCCGCCTGCGGACTCCGGCCCCCGCCGGAAATCGTGGCGGAGCACAGGGCGGACGCGACCTACCCCGTCGTCTCGGCGGCCTCCATCATCGCCAAGGTCCGGAGAGACCGCTCCGTTCGGGCCCTCGAGGCGCGCCTCGGCTTCCCCATCGGCTCGGGATACCCCTCCGACCCGGCGACCGTGGCGGCCCTGCCCCGCGTCCTGAAGGAGGCCCCGGGGGAGGTCCGCCACTCGTGGGAGACCGTCGGGAGGCTCAAGAACGCGCCATTGTCCGATTTCGCGAGCGGGGGCCGACGTTAGTTTTATTACGTCCTCGGGTCATTCGTCCTTGGGGATTTGGTGTCTTGGGCCTTTTGTCTCCTATCCATCCCCTCGCCTGGGAGCCAAATCCCTACTCGCTCCCCTGACCGGAGGTCGGGTTCACCGGAAGTTTGAACCCAACGGGCCTCCCCGCCTCAGAGGATGGCCCTGGAGCCCCGTCTCTACCCCTGGATTCCCGCAGCCGCAGAGGTGGTGAACCGGCACCCCCTCGAGGACCTGGTCAGGGGGCGCGGCTTCGAGGCGGCCCGCCGCCGGGGGCAGGAGAGGCTCCTCCAGGCGGTGGAGGGCGAGATCCGCCCCTCCGCCGACCCGCTCATCTCCCACAACCCCGACCTGGAGGTCCTCAGCCACCCCTTCGCGCGGATGCTCCTCGGCTGCCTCCGCGACACCGGCCTTGTCCGGCGCTACGCGGTGGCCGAGGCGAAGCGCGCCTACGCCCGGATGCTGGAGGAGGAGCCCGAGGCTCTCCTGGCCCTCGGGAGGGAACTCGGCCTCGAGGCCTCCGCGGCCCCCCCGGGGATGGCCCGCGAGAACGGGGAAGGGCGCGCCGGGGGCGTGTGGGTCCACTTCGCGCGCTACGCCGACCTCACCGCCGGCATCGCCTACGGGTGGAAACTGGTGAACCGGCCCGTGGCGGGTGGAAGGGTGAGGACCAGCCCGCGGGAGTTCGCCCGGCTCCTGCAGGAAATTGTCCAGCGGCGCCTCGCCGAGATGCCCCCCGCCGTGCCGCCCGAGATGTGCCGGGGCCTCCAGCCCTACCTGGAGCCGGTGCGGGAGTCGCTGCAGAGGTTCCAGAGGGAGCGCACCGCCCTCGAATCGGTGAATCCGGAGGTCCTGCCGCCCTGCATCCGGAGCCTCCTGGAGAACGTGGGCGCGGGCCTCACCCACCCCGGCCGCTTCGCCCTCACCACCTTCATGCTCAACGTGGGCCTCCCCTTCGAGAAGCTGCTTGCCATCTACCAGCAGTTCCCCGACTACCGCTCCGACGTCACCGAGTACCAGGTGAAGCACATCGGGGGACAGATCGGCAGCCGGACCGAATACACCGCGCCCTCCTGCGCCACCATGAAGTCCTACGGCCTCTGCGTGAACGCCGACAACCTCTGCGCACGGATCAACGAGCCCCCGAAGAAGGGGCACCCGCTCACCTACTACCGGGTCAAGACCCGGCCCCGGGGCGGCCCCCCGCCCGCGGGTCCCCCTCCCGATGCCGGCCCGAAGAAGCCGGGGTCCGGCGCCCGCAGGGTCGGGGCCCGCTGATATCTGTTCCCGAGCCTCCGGGAGCGGCAACCCTTTTGTATCCCCTGCGAGAGCCACTTCCGTGAGCGCTGAACGTCGCCGGGGGGCGCCGTGACCTGGCTGGAGTGGGCCGTCTACGCCACCGGGGCCCTCTCCATGGTCTCCGCCATCCCGCTCATCCGCGCCCTCCGGAGCAACATGGAACTCGCTCGGGCCCGGGTCTTCCTCCGGTGGAAGACCTATGTCCGGGGCCTTCGGGTCGTGGCCTTCGTCGGGGCGGTGTTCATCCTCGTCCTTCTGGCCGACAACCTGCTCTCCCCCGACGAATACGTCGCCGCCTCCTTCTTCCCGGTCCGGACGTTCCAGCTCATCCTCCAGGTGGGGGCGGCCTACTACGGGTGGACCATCCTCTCCATCGCCCGCGGCCCGCGCCAGCCCGCGACCCTTGCCGCCGGAGCTCTCGTGCTCATCTCCCCGGGCGTGGCGCTGAAGGGGGTCCTCATCGCGACCGGGATTCCCGCCTTCGCCCTGCTGCTCACCCTCGGCCTCATCACTCCCCACGAGAACGAGGCGGTGAAGGCCCGCTACTATCTGCAGTTCAAGAGGACCAACCGGGTGACCGAGGGGTTCATCGCGGCGGCCATCGCGGGCTTCGGGCTCAACCTGGCCTACTTCGCCTTCCACCCGGAGACGCTCTGGCAGACCGGGTTCCTCGCGCCCACGGGAATCGGGATCCTGGCGGTCCAGGTCTCCTTCATCGCGGTCGCCTGGTTCGTCACCTTCACCATGCGCGGCCTCCTGCTCCGCCCGTCGCGGTCCTGACGGCTCCGCGAATCTTTTTGCCCCCCGGACCCGACACAGGCGGGATGGGGGCATCGAGCCGTCCATGACTCCCGAGGAGGCCGCGGTCTACGGCAGCGGAGTCGCCGCCCTGCTGCTCGTCGTGCCCTACCTCCGGGTCCTGCGGGAGAAGATGGAGGTGACCCGCGCCCGGGTCTTCCTCAAGTGGGCCCTCTACTTGCGGATGTGGAGAGCCCTGGGCTTGGCGGGCGCCCTCCTGGTCCTGACGGGCCTCGTGTTCGCCATCACGTGGGAGGAGGAGGTCATCACCCAGTTCTTCATCCCCTACGGGTTCCTGGTGGTTTTCTTCCAGGCGATCGTGGTCTACTACATCCGGCTGGTCATCCGAGTCTCCCGGGGCATGCCGGGGGCGGAAGGACGGGGGCCATGACGGAGGCGCCCCTCTTCCTGCTGACGTCGCAGGGAATCGCCATGCGGGGCGCCATCATCGCCACCGCCCTCCCCGCCGTCGCCGCCCTGGTGGCCCTGTTCCTCGAGTTGCGGAAGGACACGCCCCTGACCCGGGCGCGGTTCTACCTCCAGTTCCCCATGCTCCACCGCGTCCACTACTTCATCATCGCGGCGGTGGCATGCATCATCGCCTTCAATCTCGCCTACACCGTCCTCGGGCTCTCCTTCGTCACGCGGCCCGGCGGGTTCTATCCCTTCGGAATCTACGTCATCCTCCTCCACGCCCTGTTCATCGCCCTGGCGCTCTTCATCATCGCCACCATGGGCGGGCGCACCCCGCTCCGCCGCAGAAAATAAGGGCGGGGCCGCGGCCGAGAACTGAAAAAGAGGCGACTATCGCCGGTGCTTCATCTTGCGCCTCAATTTCTTGAGTTTGTGCTTGCGCATCTTCTTGCGCTTCTGCTTGCGCTTGGTTCCCATGGACACCTCCTGTCGGGGGGCGAACGCCTCCCGTTCCCTCATGGGCAAGGTGCGCTAAATAGTTTCAGTCCGGGGCTCACCCTTCCCCGCGCCGGCGTTGCGCCAGGAATCCGGTGGCGGCCACGGACCCGAGAGCGACGACGGCGATGGCCCACCCGAACCCGGGACTCCGCCGGGCCGCCGGGGGCTGCGGGGCTCCTGAAGCCGCCGTCGAGCAGCACGCGCTCTGGATGCTGGGGTGGGACGAAGCGTCCACCTGGATGCATCCCCCCACCTCCCGGATGATGGACGCGGCGATGGCCCGGCAGGAGGCGCTGCCCGGGGTGAAGAGGCCGGGGGAGGTGTTTCCCGCGGCGCGGAGTCGGTCGAGGGCGGCCCGGAGGGCGAGTTCCTCGTTCTGCGGAATCTGCCCGTCCGAGAGGGCGCTGTCGAGGAACGCCAGAAGGGCCGCCGCGGTGGCCTGGGGGGGCTTCGTGGCCTCGGGCGTTGGGGCCGGGGACTTCTGCGGCGACGCCGTGGGAGACGCAGGGGGCTCCGGGGCGGTCGTGGGGGGCGGGAGAGTGGGGGCGGGGGTCGCGGGGGCGAACTCCAGCCGCGTCTCGTGGAATGTGATTTTCCCGTTCGGGACACAGGCGCGGAAGGCGTAGGTCCGGTAGTTTTCCTTGCGTATTTCGACGGAGTGCTCCCCGGGGGCCAGAGAGGTCCGGAAGGAGCCCGGGACCGCCGCCGAGGTCTCGCCCGCTTTGGCGCCGTCCACCCAGACGTCGGCCAGGGCCGGAACCGTGGTCACGTAGAGCTCGCCGGGAGAGTCCGAGGTGGTGACGCACCCGCCGACCGAGTTGTAGCCGACCCGGTCCTCCGCGATGGACGGGGAGGCGGCCAGCAGGAGCACGCAGACGAGAGCCGGGGCGGTGCAGGCCCGGGGATTCACTGGAGGATGAACTCGGAGAGGAGCTTCCTGGAGGCCATGTACCGCTCCAGGGCCTTCGGGGCCTGGACCGAGCCCGCCCCGGGGCCCGTCACCTTTCCGATGACCCGGGGGTCGTAGCCGGCTTTTCTCATCTCGTCCGCGATGGCGCGGATGACGGAGGGGCGGCCGATGGCGGCCACGGCCCCGTTGGTCCCCGCCGTTCCGTTGTCCATGATGAACTCCCGGGTGGCGAACTCGACATACTCCGGATACTTGAGGGGCAGGTCGTCGAGCCGGAGGTCGAACTTCGCCAGTTCCGCAAACTCCTTGAAGATGTAGACGCCGGGGCCCGACAGGTCTCCGGTGCCCGAGACGTGGCGGTCGGGGTCAAACCTGCCGCCGAAGGGTGGGCAGTAGCGGTTCAGGATGCGGCCGATGGCGATGTTGGGCCGCGTCATGGTCTTCACCACGTCCTCCTTCGCCTTGCGGGCCTGCTCCAGGGAGATGGACTCCGCCTCCAGTTTCTTGAGATACTCCTCGTCGGCGAGGGAGGAGAGGTAGACGTTGATGGGCGCGAGGTCCCCGAAGGGCCGGGAGACGACAATCTCCATGCCGGGCTCCACTCCCCGGGGCGCCACCGGCGGTTCCTTGCGGATTCTGCCCACCACGGTCGCCCCCATGATGAGTTTCCCGGTCTCGGGCTGGGGGGTCTCGACGAACTCCAGCCCGTGCGCCTTCGCGAAGGCATCCATGTTGCGGAGGATTTGGGCCTTCATCTCGGGCGTGGGCGCGTCCACCACCGGGCGGAGCTGGAGGTCCTCGCAGGTCGCCAGGGTGAGGAGGTCGTTCAGCGAGTTCGAGACGGCGACGTAGGCCTGCTCCTTGCTGGCCGGGTCGAGCGTGGGGTCGATCACCTGGATGGTGTCGTTGTTCGCGACCGTGTAGCCGTCGGGTGACCCCTTCCCCTCCTTGATGAAGTCGAAGAGGGCGAACTGGGACTGGGCAAAGGGGGTGATGATGGAGTGGCCCTTCCCGACGGTGAAATGGGGCTTCGCCGGCTCCATCTGCCGGTAGAGGCGCAGGAGGGCCTCCGCGAACGGGCCGGGCTTGTCGGCGCTGCGCTGGTGGACCTGGACGAGGGAGATGGCCCGGTCGGGGCCGAGGCGCCCCAGGTCCGCGGGGTCCACGTTCGGCTCGCCGAGGTTGTAGATGCGGCGGTGGAATTTCGGGCCGCTGTCCCCGCTCGGGAAGACGTCCGCGTCGGCCCGGGGGGAGATCTTGACACCGATGCGCTGCAACTCGGGCCGGATCTGCCTCAGGGCCGGATAGACGACCGAGGTGAGGTCCACCTTCACCGCGCACCCGGCGATCCACTTCAGGGGGTCCATGCCCAACTGCTTGTAGCGGGCGACGCGGTCCCAGAACTCCTCGACCGCTCCGGCGGCGTCAGCGGCCATGCTCACCCCCGAACGAGGCCCGCGCGACGGGGAGTTTGCCGTCCATCATCCACTCCCCCATGCTTTCGGGATACATCTTGACCTTGGTGAAGCCGGCGAGGCGCAGGGCCCAGTAGGTGTGGGACGAGGTCATGCCCATGTTGCAGTAGCAGATGACTTCGTCGTCGGGCTTGAGCCCGCGCTCGGCGAAAAGCTTTTTCAACTCCTCGGGCGGGCGGAAGATGCGGTCCCGGGCCGCGCCGGCCATCCACGGGACGTTCACGGAGTTGGGGATGTGGCCCATCATGTATTCGTTGGGGGCCCGGGTGTCCACCAGCCTGCTACCCCCGTTGCCCGACCGGGCCAGGACCTCCTCCTTGGTCGCCCGGATGGGGGCCGGGGACGAGGCCCGGTATTGGGCCGGGGCCACGGCCGGGACGCCGGTCTCCACCGGGTTGCCCTGGAGCGCGTACTGGTCGAAGTTCCGGTTCAGGATGGCCAGGTCCCGGTGGCCGAAGTAGGCGAGGGTGTAGAGGAAGCGCCCCGCGAGGGTCCCGAAGCGGTCGTCGTAGGCGACGACGAGGCTGTCGTTGGCGATGGACCGTGAGCCGAGCATCTGCTCCACGCGTTCCTTCGGGGGAAGGGTCGCGACCCGGCCGCGCATCTCGATGAACTCGCCCGCCGGAATGTTCACCGCCCCGGGGATGTGGCCCGCGGCGTAGTCCATCGGCTTGCGCGCGTCCACCACCCGGACCCGGGGGTCCGAAATGCGCTCCTTGAGCCATGCCGGGGTGACCAGGAAGGCGTCCATGGTAGTCCCGGACCCTCCGGAGGAAAAAAGGGCGTCGTCCGCGCGGGTCGCGGACCGGGGACGGATGGAAAGTGTAGAAAGTATATAATCGCCTCTCGGGAATTCCCCTCGATGATTCCCGAGGAGATTGTCGTGGCGGTCCGGAGGATGGAGAAGCGGCTCCTCGAAATCGAAATCGGCAACCAGGCCAGCCTGAGGCGGCTGGAGCAGAAAATCGAGGGCATGGCGGGCGAGGTCGCCGCGCTGAAGACCGAGGCCGCGGCCATCAAGGCCGAGGCGGCGGCCGCGAAGAGGGCCGCGGAACTCCCCTCCATGGTCAAGACGCCCGCCTACCCCGACCGCATTCCGAGCCTCATTCCCGCCCAGGTCCCCAAGGTCTACCGCCAGAAGACCAAAGAGGGCGAGTTCATCATCGCGTAGCGCCGGCCCCTGGTTTTATGAAACCCGTGCGCACGGGGGCCCTCCATGCTCTACCGGGCGCTCCCCGGCTTCCGGCTCGCCAACTCCGCCCGCTTCGTCGAGGTGGACCCGGAGTGCAACCTGATTACGGCGAAGTGAGCCGGTCGAGCAGCTTTCGAATCGCGCCGGTGAATTCCCGGGGCCTCTCCAGCGGGACCCAGTGGCCGCTCTCGGGCAGGACAACGAACTCCGAGCCCGGGATGCGCCGGTGAATCTCCTCGTTGACCTTCGGAGGGGTCAGTTTGTCGCCCGCACCCACCAGGACCAGGGTCGGGACCTTGATCTGGCCGAGCCGGTCGAGGGCGTCGAAGCGGCGCAGGCCGCGGCCGATGGCCCAGAGGGTCCGGAAGTCGCACCGGTAGAATTCGTCCATGACCATGTCCGCCTGCTCGAGGGTGAGCCAGGGCTCGGTGATGCGGATGACCGCCTTGACGACGGGCTTGGCGAGGAAGCGGGCGTATTTGAGAATCCGGTTGGCGGAGAGGCGCGCCTTGAAGCCGAGCATGGGGGCCGATGGGAGGGTGCCCGCGAGGATGAGGCCCCGGACCCGGTCGGGGTGGCGCAGGGTCAACTCCTGGGCCACGATGCCGCCCATGGAGTGCCCCAGCACCACCGCCCGGTCCGCCCCTTCGGCGTCGAGGATGCGGAGCACGTCCTCCGCCATCGCAGCGGCGGTGATGACCTCCTCCTTCGACGGGTCGGAGTAGCCGTGGCCCCGGGCGTCCACGAGAATGTGCCTGCCGGGCAACTCCCCGACGAACTGCAGCCAGAACTTCCCGCAGGAGGAGAAGCCGTGGTGCCAGACCATCGCGGGGCCGGAGCCGAAGACCTCGTAATGGATATTGCAGTCCCCGCTCTTCACGAAAGGCATGGGTGGGATGGGGAGGGGGGTCAAAAGCGTTTGGCGGTCACCGCGCCTGAAGCCGCTTCTCCGCCCCGGCCTCCAGCCCATCGCGGCAGGTCGGGAACGAGAGCCAACCGTCGCAGAGGATGAGGGGGGAGTCCCGGCAGCAGAATGTGCCGGACCGCAGGTTGACGGCGGGGAGCCAGCGGGCCGCGGCGCCAGCGACGGTGCGCTCCATGTCCGCCTTGAATCGCCCGATGCGAATCGTTATTTTCCCTTCCAGACCGGCTTCCTCTTCTCCGCGAAGGCGCGGATTGCCTCCTTGAAGTCCTCGGAGGCCATGAGCCGCGCGAAGGTCTCCATCAGGGGCTTCGCTTCGTCTCGGCCGTGCTTCTTCGCCAGGTACTTCTTGATCTCCCTCTGGGGCAGGGGCGCGGCCTCCATGAGCAGCGCGGCGAGCCCGCGCGCCTCGTCCATCAACTTCTCGGGGGGCACCACCTTCCAGACCAGCCCCACACGGAACGCCTCCTCCGCCGAGAGGTCGCGGCCGGTGAGGGCGATGTCCCGGGCGGCCCGCTCGCCGATGGCGTGGACCAGGTGGGTCAGGGTCCAGACCGGGTTGAGGCCGATTCGCGCCTCCCGGGCGGAGAGGCGGGCGTCGGAGGCCGCAATCACGAAGTCGCAGAGGATGGTGATTTCGAAGGCCCCGGCCATGCAGGGACCGCGGACCGCCGCAATCACCGGCTTCTCCATCGCGAAGAGGGCGTCTATGACCTTTCCCCCCTCGGAGATGCCTCCGAAGTCGGCAAGGTCGTTGCCGGCGGAGAACGCTTTGCCCGCGCCGGTCAGAATCACCACCCGCGCCTCGGGGTCCGCGTTGGCCTTCGCCAGCGCCTCCCCGAGCCCCTTCCAGAGAGCCCGGTTCAGGGCGTTCATCTTGTCGGGGCGGTTGAGGGTGATGGTGACGACCTGGCCCGCTTTGTCGTAGATGAGGACGGGGGCGGTCTGGGCAACCTGGGCCATCCGGGGGAAACGAAGGAAAGAATTAAAGGATTTGGGTCCTCGCATCTCGCCGCTGGGAGAGCGGGGCGGGTGGCCCGGGGTGGCGGTGGGGGGCGGGTGGGTGGGGAGTCGGGCGGGGGCTATCGTTTCACGGACGAAACTACCGCCCAAGGCTCCTGAGTCCCTTACACCTTCCCAAACATCTTCTTCAACTTCGGCGCAATCACGAACGCGCAGTAGGGCGCCCGCGGGTTCTTCGCGTAGTAGTCCTGGTGGTAGTCCTCGGCGGGGTAGAACTTCTCCAGCGGCACGATTTCGGTCACGATGGGGTCGTCCCACTCTTTCTGCGCCTCCGCTTTCGCTTTCTCGGCGGCCCGTTTCTGCGCCTCGTCGTGGTAGAAAATCGCGGAGCGGTATTGCGCCCCGACGTCCGCCCCCTGCCGGTTGAGGGTCGTGGGGTCGTGGCTCTCGAAAAAGAGCCGGAGCAGGTCCTCGTAGGAGGCCTCCGCGGGGTCGAATGTGATTTGGGAGGCCTCCGCGTGGCCGGTCGCCCCCGAGCAGACCTCCTCGTAGGTCGGGTTGGGCCTCTTGCCCCCCGTGTAGCCAACCACCACCTCCTTGACCCCCTTCATCCGGCGGAAGACCGCCTCGGCGCACCAGAAGCAGCCGCTGGCCAATGTGGCTTTTTCGAGAGGCATCGAATGAAACGGAAGCCCGGGATTAAAGATGTTGGGCCATCGCCGGCTGTGCCGTTGCAAATGAATTATTGCCGCGTCATGCTGGGCCGTGGGAACCGGCGCGCCAAAATCAATCTACGGACGATCGGCTTAGCCCCCACCAATCGCCGCAATGTGCCTCCCCGCCTCGGTTATCGAAATCCGGTTGTGCTTCCCCTCCCTCTTCACTTCGACGTATCCGGCATCCTCCAACTTCTCCAATATCCCTTTCGACAGTTTCATCAGGTAGTTGATTTTGTCCCCCCGCTCCATCTTCTTGTACTCCCGCTCGAACCCCTCCACCTTCTCTTCCCGCAGAAACCCAAGCAGGTCGCGCGTGCTCATCGGCTTCTTCTCTCCGTCGAGTTTGCCCAGCACCTTCATCGCCCGTGCGTCCGGCAGCTCGAACTTGAAGTTCTCCAGCACCGTGACCTCGCCGCTCCGGCAGATGGACTGCCCGAACTCCCTCTCCTCCTTCGGGTTCGGGAAATAGCCCTCCGCCGACACGTAGTAGACCTGCGCCCCGTGGACCATCCCGGCGAGGGTCGCGCCCACCGACGTGAGTCTGCCCGAGGCGGACATGTTGACGTAGACGGAGTTCCGGTCCGCCCTCTCCTTCCGAATCAGGCCGCTGACCGTCCCCATGACCGCCCGGAGGTCGAAGAGGTCGAGGTCGACCCGCTCCACGCCGATGGTCAGGGCCTTCAGCCTCCGGATGGTCTCCTGGATGCAATACTCCCCCCTCCTCCGGTTCTCGCTCTCCCTGCCCCCCCCGGGGGGCGGGACCGTGAGGATGTAGGCCCGGTGGGCGAAGAGCCTCCTCTTCTCGAAGGGGGCGGTGGCCCGGGATATCTCGAACCCGAGGGGGATGATGTGGACCTGCTCCTGCATCGGAAATGATAAAGATGTTAAATCATAAGAACTTATCCATACCCACGGCGAGGGTGGTTGATGGCGCCCAATGTAGAACTCCGCCAACCCCCCCGGGCCGGCCTGTCGGGTGAGGAGGACGGGCCGCCCCTCTTCGACAGCCTGCTGGCCTTCGCCGGGGGGTTCGCCGTGGGCTACGGCCTCACGAGCCACGCCCTCGGCGGGAAGGGGGACAGGCAGGACGGCTGCTGCGCGGGCTCCTCGGCCTTCCTGGTCGTGGCCCTGCTGGCCCTGGCGGTGCTGCTATGACCCCCGTCCGCCCCCCGACGGGCCCTCGACCGCCCGCCCCCGGAGGCGGCCCATGACCCCGGCCCCCGACAATGGGCTCATCCGCAGCCAGGCCGCGGTGTTCCGCCTCCTGGGCCACCCCAAGCGGCTCAAGCTGGCCCACCTCTGCGCCCAAGCCCTGCGGGAGGGCAGGGACTCCTTCGCAAGCAAGCACGAGTTGGTCCGGGCGCACAACCGCCTCTTCCGCGAGGAGGCGAGTCTCAACGACCTGAACTACGACATCGAGCGGCTGGTCCGGGGCGGCCTCCTGGAGAGGCGGGAGAAGCGCAGCCCGAACCCTGCGAGGAGGAGCGTCCGGCTGGGAATCCGCAGGGGCAGCGTCGAGGCGCTCCCCCTCGACTGCAAACCGCCTCCCGAGGGCTCCCGGGCTTCCGACCAGGGCGCCAAGGCGGACCCGGGGCCGGTCGGCCCCGGCCCCGTTGACGCCCCGGCTCCAGTTGCAGTAGGAGGCGTCTGAGGTGGAGGCCGCCGCAGTTCACCTGACCGCCCACGCGGTGGCGAGGTTCGCAGAGAGGCACGCCCGCGAGGTCCAAGTCGGCTCCCGGTTCGGCGTGACCGAGAAGATTCAGCGCGAGGTCCGCCGGGGGACCTTCTGGCGGGACCGGGACGGCTCCCTGCTCTGCGTCTACAACAACCTGCGGGTCTACGTCTGCCTCGAAGGGCCGTTCCGCGTGGTGACCGAGTTCCCCTACACTCAGGGATTCAAGAGGCGGCTGGCGGGGATGGAGCGGATTCCGAACCCGGCGAGATCCTTCAAATGATCGGTGAAGACGAAGCGTCTCCGGCAGAGATTGAACTGGCACAAGACACAATAGGGCTGTGCTACGGTGCGTTCGTCATCACAATATTCTTCATCATAGTTGTGACACTCTGGCTATACCTGACATCTGGCAATCCAGACACTCATGAATACGGATTCTTCCTTGAGAGACCATGACTGCAGAACTGCCTTTCAAAATTCACAAGAGCATGCTTAACACGGGAAAGAGGTGTTGGCGTCGCTTTGAGTACGCCTGCAGGGTCGGGGCGTTCAGGCTCCATGTCCTCGACTGGACCTTCAACAGCCACGGGGCCCGGAGCATGCGGCTGTGGGTCAGGGAATGCGACGGGGGCCGGGGCGAAGGGGCCCCCCTCCAGCCGCGCGGCGGGAGAGGGGAGGTCTGATGGAGCACCCGGCGGGCGAGCGCAAGGCTCTGCTCCGGTTCTGGTACCTTCTCGTCGGAATCCTGCTCGTCGCGGTCGCCTTCAAGATGGTTTTCATCGGGACGTTCCTCGAAGCCGTCCTCTGGGCGCCGATCGCCGAAGAGTCGCTCAAATTCGGCTACGTGGTCCTCTCCGTGGCCGCTGTCCGAAAGCTCGGCGGGCTGGATGGAGACTGGAGAAAAACGGCCGGAGCGGCGTTCGGGATGGCGCTCTTCATCGGGCTCGTGTTCGGTCTCGGGGAGCACTACACCACATATCCGAGCGAGCACCGGTTCTACCTCCTTCTCCGCCTCGCCGCCCACCCCACCTACACGGCCTCGGCGGTGGCCGTCGCGTTGCTTGCCTGCCGCCGGGGATGGACCGGCAGCTTCGTCTGGGGGATTGCCGCAGGGGCCGCCATCCACGGCTTTTTCAACGGCTCCGACCACGTCGGCCTCACGGGAGTGAACCAGGCCCTCGTTCCGCTGGTGGCCTGGTCGCCCCTCCTCCTCGCAATGGGCCGGGTCTCCCGCTGGCGGGAGGGGCCGCCGAGGTTCACCGCTTTGCTTGAGTTGCCACGGATCAGGAAGCGGCGGCCGTCGCCGGGGTCGGCATGAAGGAGTTCCGCTTCGACGAGGAGGGGGACCCAGTGGAGGTCGTCGAGGTCGACGAAGGCCAAGAAGTGCGGCTCGCACCGGGAGGGGGAACGGTCCACGTCTATATCCGCCTGAAGGAGGGGTTGAGGAACCTCAATCAGAGAAATCGAGTTCGGGAGGCCTCTGGTGGCTCGCGGGCGGGTTCGTCCTGGCTTGGATGGCGGTGAAATGGTTTTGAGCCCGGGGAGAACATCGGGAGCGCCCCCCATGCGCGTCCTGGTCCTCTGCTACGGCAACTCCTGCCGGTCCCCCATGGCCGAGGCCTTGATGCGGGACGCAGCCCGCCGCCGGGGCCTCCCCTTGGAGGTCTCCTCCGCCGGCATCACCAACGGCCTCGGCCGGGCCCACGAGTACGCCGTCCAGGCGATGCAGGACTACGGCCTCGACATTCGCCGCCACCGGGCCCGGGAGGTCACGGGCGGGATTGTGCGGGGCGCCGACCTGATTCTGACCCTGGACCGGACCGTTCAGGAGGAGCTGCTCCAGAGGTTCCCGGAGGCCGAGGGCAAGTCCCACCTCCTGAAGGCCTTCGCCTTCGGGAACGGGGCCAGTCCCGACATCCAAGACCCCTACCCCAGCCACGATCTGGAGGTCTACCGGAGGTGCGCCGCGGAGATAACGGGGGCTGCGGAGGGCGTCTTGAACCGACTGCAAAACGGCCGCGGGAGGAGGGGTGGGTAAGGTTGCGTCCACCGAAAGACTTATTTCGGCCAAAGCCAACTCAGCAACACTTGCCCCCCGCTCGACCCGCCGCGAGGCCTCGGGCGGGGTTATCTCTTCTCACAAGTTGGCGCACCTGGGACGGCAGGGGGTCTGGACATTCTCCCGGCCCCTTCGCTACCGGAACCGGCGGGTCACTCTCCCCGACGGCACCGAACACACGTTCCTTGTCGGGGAGGAGAAGGGCGTGGACGTCCGCCTCGCCCTGGATGTGGTCCGCATGGCCTACCGCAATGAATACGATGTCGCGCTCCTGTTCAGCCAGGACCAGGACCTCTCCGAGGTGGCCGTTGAAATCCGCGCAATCGCGCGCGAGCGGAACTGCTGGATCAAGATCGCGAGCGCCTATCCCCAGAGCCCGACTTACCGCAACCTCAGGGGCGTCGACAAGACCGACTGGATTCCGATAGGTCGCACCCTATACGACGCATGCATCGACCCGCGGGATTATCGGCCCAAGAGAAGCAGGCAATGAAGACCAACATCACCTTCTACGGCGGCGCCAACGAAATCGGCGGCAACAAAATCCTGCTGGAGTCCGCCGACGCGAAGTTCCTCCTCGACTTCGGCATGTCCTTCTCCAAGTTCGGCAAGTTCTACGCCGAGTTCCTCCAGCCCCGCGCCTCCGCGGGCCTCCAGGACTACCTCGACCTGGGAATCCTGCCCCGGGTCGAAGGGCTCTACCGGCACGACCTCCTCAAGACCACCGACCTGAAGCCCGCCGAGCCCGCGGTGGCCGGGGTGCTGGTGAGCCACCCCCACATCGACCACGTAGGGGCCATCCCGTTCCTGGACCCCCGAATCCCCATCTTCTCCTCCCCACTGGCCCGCAAACTGCTGGCGACTTACCAGGAGACCTCCCAGGCGGGGCTCTCCAGGGAACTGCTCACCTACAAACCGAAGAACCTCGGTCAATACACCCCCTCGAAGCGAGGCGAGGAGGACCCGGAACGCCCCTGGCAGGACATCGCCAGCTTCAAGGAGGTCGAGTGCAAGCCCTTCGAGGTGGACCACTCCACCCTCGGGGCCGCCGGCTTCATCCTCCACGCCGACGAGGGGACCGTCGCCTACACGGGGGACATCCGGTTCCACGGCTGGCGGGGAGCCAAAGGGAGGGCCTTCGTAGAGACGGTGGCGGAGGAGGAGGTGGACACCCTCCTCATCGAGGGCACCCAGGTGGGCCCCGAAAACCCCGAGGAGGAGGCGGTCGTCCGCATGATGGGGGGCAACCCGGGCCACAAGATGGCGAACGAGGGTGAGGTCCTGAAGAGATGCGCCGAGCTGGTGAAGGCCCACCCGAAGAGCCCCGTGTTCCTCGACTTCATGCAGCGGGACTTCGACCGATTCAGGACATTCCACCAGGTCGCCAAGGCGACCGGCCGCAAGCTGGTGATTCCGACCAAGATGGCCTACTACCTCGACCAGCTCCAGAAAGAGGTGGGCATCCCGCCCCGGGACGAGAACCTCCTCATCTTCGTGGAGAGGCAGAAGAGCGGCTCCTTCGACGACAGGGACTACGCGGCCAAGTGGCCCGAGCGAGAAATCATCCACTACCCGAACGCTAAGAGGCCCGACTGGCTCAGGGAGCACCTGGGCGAGGTCATGGTCTATCTGGATTTCTGGAGCCTCCAGAACCTCATCGACCTCAAGCCCCGGGGCGGGCTCTTCATCCACTCCTCCAGCGAGCCCTTCACCGAGGAGATGGCCATCGACTTCGCCCGATTCAAGAACTGGCTGGACACCTTCGGCCTGAAATACGAGTACGCCCACTGCTCTGGCCACGCGGGGCAGGAGGAGATTTTCCAGGCGGTCCGGGAAATCGAGCCGAAGGAGGTCATCCCCGTCCACACGCTCGGGTTCGACCTGTTCCGGAAGAAGTTTGAGAACGTGGTCGTGCCCAGGGAGCCGAAGATATGAACGCAAATTCTTTTAGCCCCCTGTGTGTTGCTTTGAACGCCTCGTGGGGGACCGCTGCATCGAGACCATGATCAAACCCGGAGACATTCTGGAAGGCGACCTCTTCAACGAACCCATGAGGGTGGAGACCACCCAGACCGACGGAAACGGGGTGTGGGCCCTGGGGCTCGTTGGAGTTCGCTCAGAGACATTCCGAAGGGTCCGCCTCACCGAGAAGGAACTCTCGCGACTCACCGTCCGGTCCGCGATTCCGACCTACAAGGGTGACGGTTCCCTCCTCCGCCTGGGGCTCCAGGCCCACGCCCTCGGAATCGCCTACGAGTTCGACCCCTACTTCGGCCTCTCGATCTCCCGGGTGGACCCCCTCCCCCACCAACTGGAGGCGGTCTACGACTACCTCCTGAAGCTCCCGGTCGTCAAGTTCCTCCTCGCCGACGACGCGGGCGCAGGCAAGACCATCATGGCGGGCCTCCTCCTCCGCGAACTGAAACTCCGGGGGCTGGTCGAGAAGACCCTCATCGTGTGCCCCGCGAACCTCACCTTCCAGTGGCAGCGCGAACTGAAGGAGAAGTTCGACGAGAAGTTCCTCGTCATCAAGGGGGCCGAGTTGCGAACCCAGTTCGGCATCAACCCCTGGCGGGAGCATCCGCAGGTCATCACCTCCCTCGATCTGGCCAAAAAAGAGGACGTGCTTCCGGGCCTCCGCCAATCCCAGTGGGACCTGGTCATCATCGACGAGGCCCACCGCATGTCCGCCTCCTCGGAGGAGCGCAAAAGCCTTCGATACCGGCTGGGGGAACTCCTGCGCGACACCACCCACAACATCCTCCTGCTCACGGCCACGCCCCACCGGGGGGACCCCCAGAACTTCACCCTCTTTCTCCGGCTCCTGGACCAGGACGCCTACGCCGACGTGAAATCGATTCAGGAGGCGATGGCACGGCGCCGGGCCCCCTTCTACCTCCGCCGTCTGAAGGAGGCGATGGTCTACTTCCCCCAGCGCCAGCCTGACGGCACCTGGCAGACCGAGAAAATCTTCACCAAGCGAATCCCCAGCACGGTCCGCTTCTCCATCGACGGGGACGAGTTTGCGCTCTACGACGCCGTCACCAAGTTCGTGAAGGACCAGAGCGCCCTGGCCGCCGCCCGGGAAGCCACCGACCCCCGGGCGCGGGCTCTCGGATTTCTCATGGCCCTCTTCCAGAGACGCCTCGCTTCCAGCACCTTCGCCCTCAAGAGTTCCCTCGAAAAACGGGCCAACCTGCTGGAGAAGAGACTCCAGCTGGCCGAAGACGTGGCGAAGAACGGCCCCTTCGAGATTCCGGGCGAAGAAGAGCTGGAGGAGATGGAGGAAGAGGAGCGGGAGCGTCTGGAGGAGAAAGCCCAGGCGGTCACCCTGGCCCGGAACAAAGAGGAGGTCTTGGAGGAAGTTTCGGCCCTCCGGGAGTTGGCCAAGCAAGCCCAGAAGGTCATCGACGCAGAAGTGGAGGCCAAACTCAACAAGTTGAAGGAACTGCTCCGAGAGCAAGGGTTCTTCGACAACCCCGACAAGCGCCTCCTGATTTTCACCGAGTTCAAAGACACCCTGAAATACCTCGTCGAGCGCCTGCAAGAATGGAACTTCCGAGTGGGATTCATCCACGGGAGCATGAAGCCCGGCTCCCGGGACGAAGAGGGCACCCGCATCTGGACCGAGCAGCAGTTCTGGGACGGCAAAATCCAGATTCTGGTCGCCACCGAGGCCGCCGGAGAGGGCATCAACCTCCACTGCTGCAACCTCATGTTCAACTACGACATCCCCTGGAACCCCAACCGCTTGGAGCAGCGCATGGGCCGCATCCACCGCTACGGCCAGAAGGAGCCCTGCCTCATCTTCAACTTCGTGGCGGTCAACACCATCGAGGGCCATGTCCTGGAGACGCTGCTGGAGAAGCTCCAGGGGATTCGGGACGCCCTGAAGGACGACGCGGTCTTCAACGTGGTGGGCGAGGCCATCCCCCCGGCCCACATCGAGCGAATCCTCCGCGACTACTACGCGGGCAAAATTGGAAAAGCCGACCTGGAGGAGCGGGTCCTCCGGAACGTGAGCGAGGACCGCTTCCGCAACATCTGCCAGAACGCCCTGGAGGGGCTTGCGACCCGGAGCCTCAATCTCGCCATGCTCGTGGAGCGGAAGGCCCGCGCCCAGGAGCGGAGGCTGGTCCCCGAGACCGTCTCCCGGTTCATCGTGGAGACCGGGGGGGTGGCGGGGATGTCCCTCAAGCCGGTGGGGGCCTACCGCCACACCTTCGACCCGGGCGCCACGCCACCCGCCCTGCGCCGCTACGAGACCGACTCCACATGGAGGCTCCCGCCGCTGGCGAACCGATACCCCCGTTTCACCACCGACCGGAAGACCGCCGAGGAGAAGAAGTTCGAGTGGGTGACCCCCGGCCACCCCCTCTTCGAGGCGCTGCGGCGTCACGCCGTGGAAACGGCCCGGCCGATGTTCGGCCAGGGAGCCTGCGTCCACTCCCTGGCCCACACCCGGCCCGCCAGAATCGACTTCTACCGCGCCCAGGTGGCCGACGGCCTCGACCGCGTCATCCACGAGCACCTCTTCGCCGTCGAGCTGGACGAGGTGGCCGACCCCGTGCTCCGCGAGCCCGGAATCCTGGGCGACATGCTGCCCGCCCCCGCGCCCGCCAGCCTGCCGCCGGTGGCCACCCTGCCGGAACCCATGGCGTTCCTCCACGACTCGGCGTTGCAGCCCTTCCTCGAAAAGGTCAAGAAGGAGCGGTTGGAGGAGCTGGACCGGGTGGCCCGCCACGTGGACATCGCCCTCACCGAACTCATCGCCCGCGAGGACGAGAAGATAGGACGCTTCGAAGAGGAAAAGAAGAGAGGAGTGCCCATGGCGGACCAGAACCTCGCCAAGGCACTGGATGCCCACGCCAAGCTCCTGGCCCGCCGGGACCGGCGGCGGGAAGAACTGAAGCGCCAGCGGGGCCTCAAACTCCAGAACATCGAGCGGCTCACCAGCGTCCTGGTCCTCCCCCACCCCGAGCGCGACAGGCCCGAGATACGGAACCTGCGCCCGGACGCGGAGGTCGAGCGCATCGCCATGGAGACGGCCATCGAGCACGAGACCGCTCAAGGCCGCATCGTGCAGGATGTTCACGAGAAGAACCTTGGATACGACATCACCAGCCTCGATTCGCGCAACGGCGACCTTCGGCTCATCGAGGTCAAGGGGCTCTCCGCCAGCGACGGGACCATCGTTCTGACCCCCAACGAGCGGAGGGTCGCCGAGGACCGGAGGGACTGCTACTGGCTCTACGTGGTGACGGACTGCGGGACGGAGAAGCCGAGGGTGAATGCATTCAGGGACCCGGCGGCCTGCCCCTGGCAGCCGGTGCAGAGGATACAGCACTACACTCTTTCGCTATCCACTTTGAGGCAAAATGGGGAGAAGAGCGTGCTGAAATGAAAATGAACGAGACGCCATCAATCAAGCAACTTGCGAAGGGAAAAATAGAGACTTCCTCTCGGAATCTTGGGCGCCGGGTCAACAGCCCGGAAGACGGCCTCTGGACCTGGAAGTCCGGCAATACTGCGTTACATTTAAATACCTCGCATTTAGGTGGTATTGGATGAAGAAAGCACGTCGTTCTTCTGAGAACAAGCAAACCGAATTTCTTAGGACGATTCTGATCACGCAGCTTGCGCTTGCCGGTATTTCGCCGCATCGGATTAGGGCAATCGCTCGGTGTGACATGAACACCGTCACGGTGATTGTAAGACATCTCGGGTTAAAGGCAGGTAAACATAGTAAGGGGAGGGCACGTCATGGCGAAAAGAACAAGTAAGGCAAGACGACCGGCCGATCCCGCTACACAGAAGTTAGATGCTATTCTGGAACTGCTCCGAGATACTTTTATAATCGAAGGTAAACGAGCTGGCCTGAGTCGAAATCAGGTAAGGGAACTGTTGAGGGTGGACATACACCGCGTCAGTCGGGTATGGCGACACCTTCCGCACAAGGAGAAGAGGCGATGACTCCATGGGCAGAACTCGGCTGGACCAAGAACTCCTTGCGAAGATTGCGAAGAAGAAACGGAAGTCTGTAAAGTCCGTGCGCGAGCGCGTAAGTAGACTCTCGTCGAAGTTGGGAATTTCTTCACAGGCTGCGCTTCTGAGGTTGGCCCGTCAGGCAGGCATTGGTATCGCAAGACCACTTGCGAGACTCGACCCTGCTGTTCAGCAGCAAGTTGGAGCCGCTTTGGAAACCCCCGCATCGGAGTCCCATAGCCCGAAACCAAGCAGTTCCACTGGACGAGGGATCAGTCAGCCGGACCCGGTCGCTTCGGCCATCGAATGTCTGCTCACAGACAAGGAACTACGAAGTAGATGCTCAGGCTATTTAAGGAAGAAGAAGTTCCTCGATAGTCCTGTGAGGGAGGCAATAACCGTATTGGAAAATCGTTTGCGAGCGCGGACAGGACTGGGAAAGGCTCAGGAGAAGACACGGGCGGGGCTGGTAGCGAAAGCTTTGAATCCAAATCCGAACGAGGCACTCATTGTCGTCAGCCAAGACCCGGACGAGCAAAAGGGGGCGTTCTTCATCTGCAGTGGCCTCATGGGATTGTTTGGCAACCCTGCGCATCACTCACTTCGAAACGACGTTACGCAACAGGAAGCACTTGCGGTGTGTGGAGCTGTGAACCTGACCTTGATGCTGATAGACAAAGGGACAGTCCAGCAAGGAGCCACAGCAGGGTCAGCAGATTCCTTGGCAATCCAAAAACACGAAGACCGCAAGCGAGGTGTATCGAAAGCCTGAGGTAGAACAGGCAGGCCGATGATCCCCCAATCCTGCAAGCGCCTCATCGAAGCGGACTTCCCCATCGCCGAGGTCAGCCGCCACTCCGCCCGGGAGAAGTCCATCCGCCACGGCCACCCCTCCACCCTCCACCTCTGGTGGGCCCGTCGGCCCCTCGCCGCCTGCCGGGCGGTTCTCATGGGGCTGTTGCTGCCCGACCCGTGCGACCCGAACTGCCCGAAGGAGTTCAAAGAGAAGGCCCGAAAGTCGGTCGCGGGCCTTGCCGAGCCTCCGAAAACAGACGAAGAACTGCGGAAGGCCCTCCTGAAGTTCATCGCCGACTTCGCCAACTGGGACAACTCCTCCAACACGGGCTACATCAACAACGCCCGGGCCCTCGTGAAGGCAGCCAACGGAGAGGAGCCGCCGCTGGTGGTGGACCCCTTCGCCGGTGGCGGCTCCATTCCTCTGGAGGCGCTCCGCCTCGGGTGCGATGCCTTCGCCAGCGACCTGAACCCGGTCGCCTGCTTGATTCTCAAGGTCATGCTGGAGGACATCCCGCGCCACGGGCCGGAGATGGCCGAGGAGTTGCGGAAGGTCGGGGCCGAAATCAAGGCGCAGGCGGAGAAGGAGCTGGCGGACCTCTATCCCCGTGACCCCGCCGGCGCCACGCCCATCGCCTACCTCTGGGCCCGGACCGTGCGCTGCGAGGCGCCCAACTGCGGGGCCGAAATCCCGCTCGCCAGGTCGTTCTGGCTCTGCAGGAAGGCGGAGCGAAAGCGCGCCTTGAGGTGGAAGGTTGAGAGGCCGAAGAAGGGGCCGCCGGAGGCGGTGTTCGAGATATTCGAGCCGAAGAAGGACGCGGAGGTGCCCGGCGGGACGGTGGCGAGGGCGAAGGCGACCTGCCTCGCCTGCGGCACGGTGCTCCCTCCGGAGCGGGTCCGGGCGCAACTCGCCGCGCAGCGCGGCGGGGCCGACGTGGTCTTCAACGCGAAGGGCCAGCGCACCGGCGGGGCGCGGCTGCTCGCGGTGGTGACGCTCAAGCCCGGCCAGCAGGGGCGGCACTACCGGCTGCCCGCGGAGCGCGACTACCAGGCCGTCTGGAAGGCGCAGCAGCGGCTCGAGGCGATTCTCGATGAGTGGGAGCGCGGCGGCAAGAAGGGGTTGTGCCCGGTGCCGGATGAGCCGCTGCCGCCTATTGGAACCCTGGGCTTTCGGGTCCAGCGTTATGGGATGCTCCACTGGGGCGACCTCTTCACGGCGCGGCAGAAGGTGGCGCTGGTGACGCTCGCGCGGCTGGTGCGGGAATTCAGCACAGACCTGCCTGCCGCGTCGCGGGACGCGGCGCAGGCAGGGACGCTGAGGGACGGGTTGGCGGTGGTGGTGAACCGGTGCGGAGATCGGCTGAGCACTGTATGTCGCCTTGATACATCCCGTGAGACGATAACCAATACGATGTCCCGCCAAGCATTGCCGATATGCTGGGACTTCTGTGAAGGCAATCCGTTTTCTGATGCTACCGGTGGCTACGAAGGCGCACTCGACTGGGTCGCCAAAGTCGCCGCGGCGTGGCCTGGTTCGGCGACTGGCCAAGTCCAACCTGCCGATGCGACGGAGCATCCGTTGCCGGATGCCGCGGCGACGGTGTGGTTCACCGACCCACCCTACTACGACGCGGTGCCCTACGCCGACCTCTCTGACTTCTTCTTCGTCTGGCTCAAGCGCACCCTGCCGGGCCATCCGCTCCTGCGCGACCCCTTCAATCCCGCCAATCCCCTGACGCCCAAAGCGGGCGAGGCGGTCCAGAACGAGCGCTCCGAGACCACCGACGGCCGCCCCAAAGACAAGGCCTTTTACGAGGAGGCGATGGCCAGGGCCTTTGCCGAGGGCCGGCGGGTGCTGCGGGAGGACGGCGTGGGCGCGGTGGTGTTTGCCCACAAGACCACCGAAGGCTGGGAGGCGCTCCTTTCCGGCATGATTCGCGGCGGCTGGACCATCACGGGGTCGTGGCCGATTGCGACCGAGATGGGCTCCCGCCTGCGCGCCCGCGATTCCGCCGCTCTGGCGACCAGCGTCCATCTCATCTGCCGCCCGCGACCCGACGACGCCCCCGTGGGCGACTGGGCCGAAGTCCTCCGCGAACTTCCAAAGCGCGTCGGAGACTGGATGGAACGCCTCCAGTCCGAGGGCATCCGCGGCGCCGACCTCGTCTTCGCCTGCATCGGCCCCGCACTGGAGATTTTCAGCCGCTACAAGAAGGTCGAAACCGCCGAAGGGCGAGAAGTCGCCCTGGCCGAATACCTGGAAAAGGTCTGGGAGGTCGTCGGCCGCACCGCCCTCGGCCAGATTCTCGGCACCGCCGAGGCGCGGGCCCGCAACAGCCAGGTGGGGGCCCTGGAAGAGGACGCCCGGCTGACCGCGCTCTTCCTCTGGACGCTCCAAGCCACCGATGTCAAGGCCAATGATGCCGATGGCGAGGCTGACGGAGAGGGGGATGAGGAGGAGGACGAAGAAGAAGGCGGCGGGAAGAAAAAGAGGGGCTACTCCCTCCCCTTCGACATCGTCCGCCGGTTCACCCAGCCCCTCGGGGTCCATCTTGACGCCTGGGAGGGCCGCATCGTGGAGACCGACAAGGGGGTCGTGAGGCTCCTGCCGGTGGCCGAGCGGGCGGAACGGCTCTTCGGGCGGGAAGGGGCAGAGGCCGCCGCCGAGGCCGTAGCCCGCAGGCGCGGGGTCCAACTCAAACTCTTCCCCGAGGAGGAGACCGCCAAGGCGCAGGAGAAGAAGACCGGCCGGGCGCGGAAAAAAGGCGAAGTCGCAGAAGAGGGGGAGGCCCCGGTCCATCGCGAGGCCACAACCCTGGACCGTGTCCACGCCGCCATGCTCTTCCAGGCCGGCGGGCAGGCGGCGGCCCTGCGGGAACTTGTCGCCCAGGAGACGGCGCGGGGGCCGGAGTTCCTGCGGCTGGCGAACGCGCTCTCGGCGCTCTACCCGAAGGAGAGCGAGGAGAAGCGGTTGCTGGATGCCATGTTGCTGGCGGTGCCGAGGAGGTAGTCCATGGAACCACCCATTGAACATAGGCCGCTTTCCGCGCGGGCTCCGCCCGCGCGGAAAGCGGCAGGTCCACCCCCGGGGCCTCCCCCCGCACAACGGGGTCCCCGGGGGTCGGCCCCCGCGGAACCCGCCCGGAGCGAGCGCGAAGCGCGAGCAAAGGGCAGGGTTCCGCGCCATAATCTCCTTGCGCAACGAGAAATCTGGCAGATTGCGGGGGAACCCAAAGGCCGCCCCCTGGCAGATGTGTTTCTGCGGCACGGCGTGGCCCTCCTGGGGCCGGGAGGCACAGGCCCCTGGAGTCATGGAGGAACCAATCTGCCGGAGGAGGACGCGCGCTATCTTCGCTGGTTCTCAAGCGAGATGGATATCGGCGATGCCATCCTGCTGCGGAGCGGCCAGACGAGGGTTCTGGCCGTTGGACTCGTGGCCAGCGGCTACCAGTATCTGGAGCAGTTCGACGACGTGAACGGCTGGGACCTGCGCCACGGCCGCCGGGTGCGGTGGTTCAAGCTCCCCAAGGAGTACGATTTCGGCAGGCCTGTGTTCGGGGCGAATCCCTCCCGGCTGTCCCGCATCCAGGACGCCGAGATACGGGGCTACGTGTCGCGGATTATCCAATCCCCTCCGCAAGATTGGCAGACGTCCCGCCTCCCGGAATTGCCTCCCGTGGAGCCGCAGCTGGAGAGGGTCCCCGAACGGCTGGCACCTGTTGTGGCCGAAGCGCAAGACCTGGCGCCGCTCTTCTTCCAGAACGGGGAGAAGTTCGGCGACCTTCCCGCCGAGGATGAAATCATCGTCCATCTGGTCGTCCCCTTTCTGAAGGCTCTGGGGTGGAGAACGGAGCAGATCGCCGTCCAGTGGAGGGACATCGATGTCGCTCTCTTCTCCAAACTGCCCAGGACCCCGGAGAACTGCCGGTTCGTCGTCGAGGCCAAGAGGGTCGGCTCGGCCCTGGAGGTGGCGCTCGGGCAGGCCAAAGACTACGTGGAGAGGCTGCTCCCCAACGCCGACTTTGTTCGGACAGGCCCCGGGCCGGAAGGCATCAAGATCGTGCCCCGTGACCCTGTCCGTCTGCCCGATATCCTGCTGACCGACGGATTCCGGTATCGCCTTTATGCCTCCGGGGAGAACTACCGGCCTGTGGCCTACGCCAACCTGGAAAGGTTAAAGCAATCGAGCGTGGACCTCTTCTCGCGGATGCGCAGCGACGGAGGAGCGGGATGACACGGAAGCGGTCGACCCGGCGGATGGTGGATGAGATGGTCCGGCGAATCGTGGCCAAGTTCCACCCGGAGAGGGTCATCCTGTTCGGCTCCCACGCGCGGGGCGACGCGGGACCCGACAGCGACGTGGACCTTCTCGTGGTGATGCCGGTGAAGGGCTCGAAGCGCGACCTGGCGGTCCGAATCGGAGTCCTTCTCGACCGGTTCCGTGTGCCGGCGGACGTCATCGTGACCACGCCCGAGGAATTCGCCTGGAGGAAAGACGTGGTCGGGACCATCGAGTATCCGGCCGCCCGCAAGGGAAAAGTGGTGTATGCCCGAACGTGACCGGCTCCTCGCGGTCGTTGCCGAGTGGGTCGAGAAGGCCGAGAACGATTGGACGGCCGGTTCGCACGCGCTCAAACTGGGCGAGAAATGCCCGACCGACACGGTGTGCTTTCATGCCCAGCAATGCGTGGAGAAGTACCTGAAAGCCCTCCTCGTCCTCGGAGAGCGCGACGTTCCCAAAACCCACAACATCGCACAGCTGAGCTCCCTCCTCCCCAAGCGGGCCAGCGTGAGGCTGACCGGCGAGGAAGCGCGAAGTCTTACGCACTACGCCACCGCAGCCCGTTACCCCGGCTGGACTGACATCTCCTTCGCGGAGGCCCGGCGCGCCGTTGCGCTGGCGCGGCGGGTGCGAGCCGAGGTCCGCAAACTTCTGCCCGGACAACTGCTCCGGACAGGGAGCGGGTAGCCGATGGAGCCCTGGTATAAAGCCGTCACCCCCCGCCCCGAGGTCCGCGAGGGGCGCTCCTTCCACCCCGACGAGTTCGCCATCGCCCTGGAGCAGGTGGTGGCCGGGAAGGCCCCCGCCGACTACCAGAGGCCCGACCAGTTCTTCGCCCGCACGGTCTTCACCCAGGCCCTCCGGGAGCACGCAGGGATGGTGCTCCGGCGCCTCTCAGGCCAGACCGAGAACGCGCCCCCGGTCATGGCCCTCGTCACCCAGTTCGGCGGAGGCAAGACCCACACCCTCGCCTTCCTCTACCACGTCCTGAAGAGCCCCGCCGTCGCGATGAAGGACGAGCGGGTCAAGTCGCTTCTCAAAGAGGCGGGCGTGAAGGAGATTCCGAAGGCCAGGGTGGCGGTCTTCGTCGGAAACGCCTGGGACCCCGGGCCCGGAAAGGAGAACCCGTGGCTCGACGTGGCCAGGCAACTCGCGGGGGAGAAGGGAGTCGCGGCTCTTGGGCCGAAGGCGAAGACGACGCCCCCGGGCACCGAGGCCCTGGGCAACCTCTTCCAAGCCGCAGGCGGCTGCGTCCTGGTCCTCATGGACGAGGTCCTCAACTTCCTCAACCGCCACCGGGACATGGCCGAGCCCTTCTACGCCTTCCTCGACAACCTGGTCCGCGCCATGACCGGAGCCAAGAACTGCGCCGCGATGGTGAGCCTGCCCCGGAGCCAGGTGGAGATGACCCCCTTCGACCTGGAGTGGCAGGAGAAGATCAACAAGGTGGTGCGGCGGGTGGCGCGGGAACTCATCGTCACCAACGAGAGCGAAATCGCCGAGGTGGTCCGGCGCCGCCTCTTCGAGGATTTGGGACCGGAAAAGACCCGGGCGGCGGTGGCGAAGGCTTACGCCGACTGGTGCTTCGAGCGGCGCGCCCAACTCCCCCCCGAGTGGACCGACGTGGACACCACCATGACGGACGCGAGGGCCCGGGAGTTCCTCCGCAAACGCTTCGAGGCGTGCTACCCCTTCCACCCCGCGACCCTCTCAGTCTTCCAGCGCAAGTGGCAGACCCTGCCCCAATACCAGCAGACCCGGGGAACCCTCGCCATGCTCGCCCAGTGGGTCTCCTGGGCCTACCGGGAGGGGTTCCAGCGCGCGCGGAACGAGCCCCTCGTCACCCTCGGCTCCGCCCCCCTTGATGTGGCCGAGTTCCGGGCGACCCTGCTGGGCCAGTTGGGGGAGCCCCGGCTGAAGGACGCCATCGAGACCGACATCGCGGGCAGCACCAGCCACTCCCGCGCCCTGGACGCGGACTCGAAGGGGGCCCTGAAGGACCTCCACCGCAGGGTCGGGGCCGCCATCCTCTTCGAGTCCTCCGGCGGGATGGTGGACAGGGTGGGCCACCTCCCCGAGCTGCGCTTCGCCATCGGGGAGCCGGGGATGGACACCACCTCCATCGACACCGCCGCGGAGAACCTGGAGCGGCGGGGGTTCTACCTCCGCAAGGTGGGGACCGACGGGTTCCGCTTCGGGAGCAAGCCCACCCTGAAGAAGGTGGTGGGGGACCGCAAGGCCTCCCTGGACGAGGAGGAGATCAGGAAGGAGGCCAGGGAGGCGGTGAAGCAGGAGTTCGAGCGCGGCGCGACGGTCCCCCTGGTCCTCTACCCCGAGGACTCCACTTCGGCCCCGGACACCCCGAGGCTGACGCTGGTCATTCTGGAGCCCGAGACCGCCCTGGCCGACAATCTCGCCTCCACCCTGGCGTCGTGGACCCGCGAGCACGGGAAGTCCCCGAGGCTCCACCCCGCCTCCCTAATATGGTGCGTCAAGAAGGCCGGGCGGGACCTGCGGGAGAAAACGGAGACCTCCCTGGCCTGGAAGCGCGTCTCTACCGAAATCCAGCAGGGCATCATCGGGGGCGACTTCGAGGCCGCCGAGAGGGAAGAGGTGAGGAGACACACGATATCTGCGGAGGGAGCCGTCAAGGACGAGGTGTGGGCCAGCTACCGCTTCATCCTCCTCTACGACCCGCAGCACCCCGACCAACTCCGGCAGATTGACCTGGGCGCGGGCCACGCGAGCGGCTCCTCGACCCTCACCGGCCGCGTCCTGAAGGCTCTCCGGGACGAGGAGTTGCTGAACGAGACCATCGGCGCGGGCTACCTCGACCGGAGCTGGCCCCCCTCATTGAAGGAGACGGGCGTCTGGCCCCTCCAGGGACTCCGGCAGGCCTTCATGAACGGTTCCCTCACCCGCCTCTCCGACCCGGAGCGGGTTCTCCGGGAGAGAATCCCCGAGTTCGTGGAGCGTGGCGAGTTCGGGCTCGGGTCGGGCCAGAGGCCGGATGGCACGTTCGAGCGGGTCTGGTTCAAGGAGGCCCTGCCGCAGGAGGAGGTCGTCTTCGACGCCCAGACCTTCCTGCTCCGGAAGCAGAGGGTGGAGACCCTGCGCAGACGGGCGGAGGCCGAGCGGGCTCCGGAGGTCGCCGGTGCCGCGTCTCCAGAAGGGACTGTGGCCGTGGAGACGTCGCCGGGAGAGGATGCGTCCCGGGCCTCATTGCCGACGGAAGTGGCTGCGATTGCGCGGCTGCATGTCCGCGGGGAGGTTCCGCCCGAGGTCTGGAACCGGCTGGGGACGAAGTTGCTGCCGAAGCTCAGGACGGGCCAGAATTTGAGCCTCTCGCTCACCGCCGCGCTGGATGTTTCGTCTGCGGACCGGGCCCGGCTGGAGCAGGAGATTCGGAGGATCCTTCAAGAGATGGGGCTCGGTGGATGGACGGTTGGCGGGAAGGGCGATTGAAAGGCGAGACCTGCCGCACCGACCGTGTTTCAATCTCCAAAAACCGCTCCACCCCGCCCCGCATCAACATCACCACCCTGCTCGCTTCCGACTCGTCCTCGATTTTATACTCCGGCCCCAGATGGCCTTCCAGCGCCTTCGCGAAGGCCCGCACATGCTCCATCGGCGCCATGTTCTCCCTCTCCAGCCGCAGCCGCGAGTATCCCACGTGCATGTAGGACTTCACCTCGACGAACCAGGGCCGGGCGCGCTTGAGCATGGCCGCATACATCTCCGTGCCGTGGTCGTTCACCCCGCGCACAAGGGTGATGCGGACCGCCGTGCGGCTCGGGTGGTCCCGGAGGGCGTCGAGCGTTTCGAGGAACTGCGGCCAGGTGTCGCCGTGGGGGTTGACCTCCAGTCGGTAGGTCCCCTCGTCGGGCGCGTTCATGCTCAAGTAGAGCTGGGTCGGCCGGATGGCCCGGACCATCTCCGGCCGCGAGCCGTTGGTGACGACGAATGTGGTCATGCCTCGCCGGTGGTACTCCTCGATGAGTTCGGGCAGGCGCGGGTAGAGGGTCGGCTCGCCGTCGAGCGAGATGGCGACGTGGGCCGGGGCCATCGCCTCCTCGAACATCGCCCCCGGGGTGTTCGGGTTCCCGCCGAAGCCGGTCAAGACCCGCTTCTGCTCCTCGACCGCGCTCTCCGCGACTTCGGCCGGGTCGTCCCACCGGATTTCCGGGAACTTCACGTCAATCGGCCGCCAGCAGTGCATGCACCTGTGGTTGCACGCCATCACCGGCGTCATCTGGACGCACCGGTGGCTCGCGATGCCGTAGAACTTCTGCTTGTAGCAGGGCTCGCCGCCGCCGAGGGAGTTCCGGGTCCAGTGGCAGGTCTTCACCGCCGCCTGGTTGCCGATGAAGTGGTATCCCTGGCTCTCGAAGACCGGGTGGGGATCGGGCGGGGGCTCGCCCGGGCGTTCGCGGCAAAGAATGATGGATTCCCCGTCGGGCATCCCAAGACAGAGGCCACCCGGGCCTTATAGTTTCACGCTGGGCGCGAACTTCTTCCGCTTCACGTCGGCCCGGGTCTCCGCGAGCCGGGCGGCCCGGTCGCACCGCGCTTCCACCCTTCGGACGTGCCGCGCCAGGCGGACGTAGCCCTCCCAGAGCGGGATCGGGGCGGAGCGAATGGCCGCGGCGCGGGCCTCCTCGCCGGAGCCGAGTTCCGCGCGCGGCCGAGCCAGGAGGTCGGCCCACGCCTCCAGGCCCCGCCCCATCCGGCCCGCCTCCACGGCGAGGGCGCGGAGGCGGGCTGCGCGCTGGAGCGGCGTGTCGAAGGTCTCCTCCTTCCGCAAGATGCGCTCCAGATGGAGTTCGGCGTTGAACGCCTGCTCGGCGGCGCTCTGGAAGACCGCCCGCTCCTTCCGGACCGGGCCCGCGGGGAGGGGGTCGTCCCGCAGGAGCGCCTCCGGAACCCCCGCCTTCCGCAGCCTCCGCAGCATGGCCTCCCTCCGCTTCCGGTATTCCCCGGCAGGGTCGGACTCGGCCTGTTTTTTCCGGCCGATGCGAGGGAGCGCCACGGGCGGCGCTTAGAACCCGATTTCCCGCCGGATGGTCCGCAGTTCGTCGGCCAGCCTCTCGCTCCGGGTCTCGACCCAGAGGAGGAGGCGGTCGTTCAGGAGGCGGGCCACCTGCCAGCGGGCGTCGTCGGTTATCTCCCGGACCAGATAGGCGGCGTAGGCCGACCGTGCCCACTTGCGGAGGACGTCGAGGTCCTGCTCGAAGTCGGGCCGGGAGGAGGCGAGGACCTTGAGGACGCGCCCCTGGCCCCCGGCCAGGAGGCGCTTCGCCTCCGCCTCGAACTCGTTGAAATCGAGCTCCATGAGTCTACCCGCCATCGCGAGGGCCTGGGCGGCGCTCAGCGGCGCGGGAGCGGAGGGGCGGGGGGCGGGAGCGGCCGGGCCGCCGGCGGGGGGCGTCGCCGCGGGGGCTCCGCCCGCCAGACCCATTCGCTGGGCCAGTTTGTCGAAGTTCCTCTTCGCGGCGCCCTGCGGCTTCTGCGGTTGGACGCCCGCCGACTCTTCCGTCGCCATCGCTCCGACGTTATTCGGATTTCTTAATAAGTTTGCGAACTTATCACCGGCGGAATAATCGGAGCGGACGGCTTCCGAGACCCGATTTTTCGAAGTTGCGGAGGCGGGACGGGGAGGCCCGGTCCCCGAACCGCACCGCGAGCCAGTAACCGCGGGGAAATCCCGCCGAAGGTTTTAAATCGTCCCCTTCCTGCCGATGGGATGGCATCGGAAGCCGAGGACGGCCCCTCCCGCTTTTTCGCCGAGGAGAGGACCGAGACCGTCTCCTTCCAGGTCTCGAAGGCCACCAAGGAGGCGCTCGACCGGTGGGCCCGGAAGGCCCGCCTGAGCCCCGAGTCCCTCGCCGGAGCCATCGTGACCGAGTGGTCCCACCACGCCGGCGGCGTCTGGACCGGCATCTGGTCCAAGGGCCAGCGGGTGGTCATCGACTGGCCACTGAACGGGCACTTCGTCATCCTGCGCGTGCCCAAGGGGACCAGGTAATGGCGGAGTTCCTCGGCAAGCCCCGGGCCACCCGGGAGGACGTGTCCTCCTACATGAGGGACCAGAACATCCTGGTGGAGTATTTCCTCGACGAGATGAAGCCGAAAATCCACATCACCGTGGACCCCGAGATGTGGGGCGATTTCGAGAAAGCCCTCGCCCGGAAGTTCGGCAAGTTCTCCCCGGTCAACGTCCAGAAGGCCGCGCAGGAGGCCCTCCGGGAATGGGTCGAAAAAAATCTCAAGTGAAGCGGGGGAGGGCGAAGGCCGCCAGGAAGCCCCCGTCCGCCCGCAAGAAGGCCCCGGCCAGGCCCCTCCTCCCGCCCCCGCCGGAGCCCTACGCCCCGAACTGGGGAGAGGTGGACCCCGAGGCGGCCGAGACCCTCCTCGAGTGGGTGGACCTCATCGAGATTGACTGAGCGAAAGCCGCTACCCGAACAGCTTGACCTCGACCTCTTCCCCCCGGTCGACCAGGTCCACGTTCGCGGCGATCTCCACATACCCGTCCGCCTCGCTCATGCTGGTGATGGCCCCCGACTCCTTGTAGACCGGAACCGCCTTTCCGCCTGCGACCTTGACCGGCAGGAACTGGAACCTCCCCACCGGGCTCACCACACGCCGCGCGAGCGGCAGCCGGACCACCCGGGGCTCCCAGGGCGGGTAGCGGCCGATGTTCCGGAGGAGCGGCACCAGCATCCCGTAGCCGTTCGTGAGGCATGAGGTCGGGTATCCTGGCATCCCGAGCGCGATTTTCCCCTCCACGACCGCCGCCAGGGTGGGCTTCCCGGGCTTCACCGCGATGCCGTGGAAGAGGATGCGCCCCATGGAGCCGAGGACCTCCACCATGAGGTCGCGCGCCCCGACCGAGGAGCCCCCGGTGGCCACCACCAGGTCGCTCCCCTTCAGGGCCCAGCTGAGGGCCTCGCGGATGGACCGGGAGTCGTCGGGGACCGGCGGGAAGACTTTCGCCACCCCGCCGTGGGCCGCCACGAGCGTCGAGAGCGTGTAGGTGTTCACGTCGTGAATCTCCCCCGCCCCCAGGGCGCGGCCGGGGGGGACCACTTCGTTCCCCGAGGGGAGGATGGCCACGGCCGGCTTCCGGTAGACCTCCGCCTCCGCGACGCCGAGGGCCGCCAGCACTCCGACCCGGGAGGGGTCGAGGAGGGTCCCGGCAGCCAGGACCCGCGTCCCCTTCCGGATGTCCTCTCCCGCGGGCGAGACGTTGGCCCCGGGATGGAGCGCGGAATAGACGGAGACCGCCTCTCCTTCGGCCTCGGTGTCCTCCACCATCACCACCGCGTCGGCCCCCTCCGGCATGGGGGCTCCAGTGGCGATTTGGACGCACTCCCCGGGCCCCACGGGGACCCGGGCCGCCTCCCCGGCGTGGACCTCGTCCACCTTGCGGAGTTTCTTCGGCCTCTGGGTCGAGGCGCCGAAGGTCTCCCGCGCCCGGACCGCGTATCCGTCCATAGCGGCGCGCCGGAAGGGGGGCACGTCGCCGGGAGCGACCAGGTCGAGGGCGAGGACCCGGCCGCCCGCCTCTTGGAGGGGGACGCGCTCCGTGGCCGCCAGCGGCCGGGCGGCGCCGATGAGGGCGGCCAGCGCCTCCTCGAGGGAGAGGAGGGCCTTCAGGGGGCGCATCTCGCGGTCGCACCCGTCGTGGCCGTGGCCTCCGGCCCGGCGCGGGGGGTTCTTGGGCGGTGCCATGGCCCCCCTTCGGGCGTGGGATATGTCAAACCGTCGTTGCCGGAGGGAGCGAGAGTGTTCCCGAGGAGAGCGGCGACAAGAGCATTATTTCCCTTATGGCGGCGACGTGGGTGATGCGGCTCTGGCTCCTCATCCTCCTCGCGTCGGGCGCGGTCCTCGGGACCTCCCTGGCGTTCGTGGCCCTCCTCCCTTCGGGACTCCTGGCCGCCCCCCGGGAGGTGGCGGTCATCCCGATCGAGGGGCTCATCTCGGCCACCCCCTCCGCGTCCGCCCTGGGCCTCGCCTCCAGCGGCGGCATCACCCGGGCCCTCCGGGATGCCGACCGGGACCCCTCTGTGGCTGCGGTCGTCCTCCGCATCAACAGCCCCGGCGGGACCCCGGCGGCGGTGCAGGAGGTCGTGACCGAGTTGCGACGGGTGCAGAAGCCCGTCGTCGCCTCCCTGGGCGACATCGCGGCCAGCGGGGCCTACTACATCGCCTCCCAGGCCCGGCGCATCTACGCCGACAACGACACCCTGACCGGCTCCATCGGCGCCCTCTGGGTCTTCCAGAACGCGTCGGGCAAGCACGCCGAGGAGGGGGTCAACTTCACCGTCATCAAATCGGGCGCCTTCAAGGACCTCGGCGCAGACTACCGGGGGCTGACCGAGGCCGAGGAGGCCTACATCCAGCAACTGGTGAACGAAGTCACCGACCGGTTCGTGGACGCCGTGGCCTCGGGGCGGAGGCTGAACCGCTCGGAGGTGCTCCCCCTCGCCGACGGGCGCGTTTACTCCGGGGTGGCGGCCCGGGGGTTCAAACTGGTGGACGAAATCGGCAACTTCTACGACGCCCTTGAGGGCGCGGCGAGGCTGGCGGGCGTCGCGCCCCCGGCCGAGGCGAAGGAGGTCGTCCGCCGGGACTCCCCCCTCGCCCCCTTCCTGACCCAGGTCCGGGCCCTGACCGAGTCCCAGGGGAGCCAGGTCCTCCTCATTCCCGCCCTGGGCCTCCGTTGAGCCGCGGAGTCCGGCGCCTCTCCGGCAACATTTATTGAACGGGCCCGTGAAGCCTCCCCCATGGTCTCCCCGGTCTGGGTCCCCGTCCTGTGGCTCCTTGGATTCGTCTCTCTCGTCTCCATCGCCCTCTTCTTCCGCCTCCTCCGGAGCGGGTTCGAGCTGAGGCGGGCGAACCTCTTCCTCCGGTTCGGGATGTGGGAGCCCTACTTCCTGGTCGTCTCGCTGAGCCTCGTCGCGATGATCGGGCTCGAGTTCGCCTGCCTGGCCCTCTGGCCCGACGCCATTGACCTCTTCCCGGACGTCATGGTCCTCCTCCTGGTCCACACTGCGGCGGTCGTGGTCTATTTCCGGATTTTCCTGCTCCTGCGGGAGTTCAAGGTGGAGGGCTGAGGATGGCCCTCCCCCCCGCCCTGGTCGGGGCCCTCCTGCTCTCCGGAGCCGCAGCCGTCGCCTCCATCCTCCTCTTCTACGCCGCCTACTACCGGAACTCGACCCTGGAGTTGAGGAAGGCGAGGCTCTTCCTCCGCTACCGGTGCTTCGAGACCTCCTTCGTCATCGTCGCGTTCATGGCGCTGGGGGCCACGCTCCTGCTCCTGGCGACGCTTGCCGTCGCGCCCGAAGCCATTGACGACCTCCCCGACGTCCCCATCCTCCTGGTCATCATCGTGCCCCTCTGCGCGGGCTACGTCTACTCCTACTACGTGGGCCGGGGCAAGGAGCCGCCCCTCCTGGCCTATCTCCGGAAACGCAGACTGGAGAAGGGGTAGGGTCCGCTATTCGTGCTGGCAGAGCTCCAGCAGCACGCCCCGGGCGGATTTGGGGTGGACGAAGTTGACCTTCGTGCCGTGCGCCCCGGGCCGGGGCCGGTCGTTCACCAGCACGAGCCCCGCCCTCTTCGCCGCCTCCATGGCCGCCTCGATGTTGTCGACCGCGAGGGCGACGTGGTGGACCCCCTCGCCCCGCTTCTCGATGGCCTTGGCCACGGGCCCGTCGGGGGCGGTGGATTCCAGGAGTTCGATTTTGGCCACCTCGCCGACCTGGATGAACGCGGTGCGCACCTTCTCCGATGGGACCTCCTCGATGTGGTCCACTTTGAGGCCGACCGCCTCGTAGAGTTTGATCGCTTCCTTGAGGTCCTTGACGGCGATGCCGACGTGGTCCAGTTTGGGGGGCATCCGCCCACTGAGACGGGGGTCTTAAAAACTATGCGACCAGTTCCCCGAGCCGCCGCTTCTGGAACGCGATTTTCACTTCCCGCGCCAGTCTCCGGCCGGTGGACATCGGCTCGTCCCAGGTGTAGGGGGAGTAGGGGGAGCCCGTCGGGTAGAGGTTGGTCCCGGCCACGATGCGGGCGCTGATTTCGAAGAAGGTGAAGCCCCGGCCGGGGTGGTAGATGGACTCGAGGCAGAAGGGACCGATGACGCCCGGGGAGAAGAGGACCTTCGCGATGGTCGCCACCTTGCGGCCCGCAGCGACCAGGTCGCGCAGGAACTTCTCCCGCACGACCACCGGCAGGTTCCCCGACACGGTGAATTCCATGTCGGGAGGGTCGGGCCAGTTCCGGAGCCCCTCGTCCACGGTCTCGATGCGGCGGTCCATGGAGAGCAGTTCGGTCCGGCCGAAGAGCGGCGACTGGAAGTAGTGCATGTAGTAGCGCACGCCGGTCAGGAACTCCTGCACCTCCGCCCGCTCCGGGGGCACCCCGGCGGCGGCGAGCCCCCGCATCACCTCCTTGGGGGTCTTCGCGGTGAAGTAGCCGCGTCCCCCCCGCGCGCCGTGGAACTTCACGAAGACCTTCGACTTGACCTCCTGGGGCATGAAGACCCGGGGCGTCTGGAGGCCCGCCTCCATCAGCCACTTCCGCTGCTTCTCCCGGGAGCCCTCCCACTCGAGGGTCGCCCGGTTGCCGAACATCGGGACCTCGAGGGCCATGACCTTCGCCGCCCCCACGTATTCGACGAAGGAGCCGTGGGGCACCAGCAGCGCCTGCTCCTTCAGCAGAGCGCGCTGCACCTCCGGCTCGGCGACGGCGGGCCATTCCGGGACCTCGATGAACTTGTCGGGCCTGGCGCGGGGGAAGGCGTCGTACATCTCCCGGTCCTCCTTCCGCCCGATGCCGAGGGTGGGGAGCCCCTCCATGCGGGCGCCGTGGAAAATCTGGAGCGCGGAGTGGCTCAGGAGGGTGGCGATGACCGGGCGGCTGTAGCGTCGGGCGGCCTCGGTCGGTCCCATGGGGGCCGTTGTGCCCGGGACTCCATGAATCTTGCGTCAGGCGCCCTTCCGGAAGGCGACTTTTTTCAGGAACTTCAACTCGTGCTCCTGGGCCTCGACCTGCCAGCGGGGAACCGCCTCGCCCAGCCGCCTCCTCAGGTCCTCGGTCTCCCGGAGGAGCGACTCGAACCGGGAGCGGGAAACCGTCGCGTCGAGCCGCTCCCGCAGCCGCGCCACCTCCCTCTCCGCCTCCCGCAATTTCGCCTCGGGGACCATCTCCGCCTGGAGGAGTCTCCGCGCGCCCTCCCGGAGCCGGTGGGCGAACTCGGGAGGGATGGAGACTTCCGGCCCGGACTCCGGGGCCTCACGGGCCGCCCGGGCCAGCCTCTCGGCCGCCGTGAGGAGGTCGGCGTCGCCCTGGCCCGCGAGCAGGGTCCAGAGCGCGTCCGACGCCTTCAGCTCCGCCTCCCTCTTCCGGACCTCGACCGCCAGGGCCTCCCGCCGCTGGAGGAGGGCGTCGGCGTCCGCTTTCAGCGCCGCCAGCCCCCCCAGCGCCTCTCCGGCCGCCGCCTCCGCCACGCGGACCTCGATCGGGAGCGGAACGGGGGGCGCGGACGCAGGCGCCTCCGGGGCCGGCGCCGGGCCGATGGCCGCCTGCTGGATTCTCTGCATCAGGCGGGAGTATCGGGTCCCCGGCGCAATCTCCTTGGCTTCGCCCGCGGGCGCCGCCTCGGGGGGCGGGGCGGCCGCGCGCGCCCGCTCCCGGTGGAGCCGCTCGATCTCCATGCGGATGCCCTCAAGGGCCTCGCGGCCCTTCTCCAACCCCTTCTCCAGCCCCTCCAGCCCCTTGCGGACGCGCCCGAGGGACTCCCTCCAGGGGGCCCCGCGCGCCCGGCCCAGTCCCTGGACCTCGGCGTCGAGGAAGTTCCTCTCCTGGCGGAGGGCCTCAATCTGGCGCCGCACCTCCACCAGCGCGGCCGCCGCCTCGTCGGCCGACCTCTCCATGGAATCGGCCTCCGCCTCCCGCTCCCTGATTTTCCTCTCGACGGCCGCCAGCCGCGCCTCGGCCTCCTTCTGCCTCCGGACCGCATCCACCAGCGCCCCCTCAGCTCCCGCCTGCTGCTCCGCCCACGCGGCGAGGACTCCCGCCACCCTCTCCACAGGGACTCCGGCCATGCGCAGCCGCCCGACCTCCCGCGTCAGCCCCTGGATGGCCGCTGCGGGAAGCCCCATCTTCGCCATCTCCGCGGCCGCCTCGACGTGGGCCGCCGCATCCTCCGCCGACAGCCCGGCGCTCTTCAGGGGAGTGTAGATTTTCCGCACGGCCTCCACCTCGTCGGCGGTGAGCCCCAGAGCCAGCAGGGCGGGGATGTCCCCTCCCGACCGGGGACCTGCCGACCGCAGGAGAGGCGCGAGGCGCTTGAGGCCGTCGGGCCCGAGGCTCTCCTGGAGGGAGGCGAATGCCATGAGGTGGTCGAGGGAGAGGCCGAGGGAGTCGAGAGTCTTCTTCGCGTCCATGTAGGCGAGGATCTTCCGGACCTGGAACTCGCGGAACTCCAGCGCCTCCGGGGTCGAGAGACCGCTTTTCTTCGGCAACTCTCTTTTTCCGGGGAAAGCCATCTCCCACCTGGGTCGGGCGGCTCGTATAGTTTCTCGGTTTTCGAGGAGGAGGGGCCGGGTCCTCCCCCCCTGCGACGGCCAACGTTTTTATCACTCCCGGCAGACCTTGGCACGTGTTCGGCCCCCTGCTGGAGCGCTACGCCAAATACATCCCCGCCGACACCTGCCTCGTCCACGGGGAGCGGCGCGTCACCTGGGGGGACCTCGACCGCCGCGCCTCCGCCCTTGCCCGGGGACTCCGGGAGATGGGGGTGGGCCGGGGCGACAAGGGGGCGCTCCTCTTCCGCAACTCCCCGGAGTTCCTCGAGGCCAATTTCGCCCTCCAGAAACTCGGCGCGATTCCCGTCCCCCTGAACTACCGGTACGTGGCGCCCGAACTCGAATACGTGGTCTCCAATTCGGACGCCAAGGTCCTCCTGCTGGAGGAGGAGTTCCTGCCCGAGGTCCAGCGGGCCAACCTCAAGGTCGAGCGCGTCGTCCGCGCCTCGGGGGTCAAGGTCCCCGGGGGCTTCCGCGACTACGAGTCCCTCATGCGGCCCGGCCCCTTCCGGAGCCGGGTCCCCAAGACCGCGACGGGCGTCATCCTCTACACCGGCGGGACCACCGGAATGCCCAAGGGCGTGGTCCTCACCTACGAGCACTTCCTCCGGGACGTGGACAAGGTCGCCCGGGCCATGAACGCCTTCCTCACCCCTCTGGGGAAGGGCGGCAAGGCAGAGAGCGAGTTCCAGCGGCGCATTTCCCGGGCCCTGGAGAGCCGTCTCGGCGCCTTCGCCAAAGCCCTCAAGGACCCCGAGATGGCGGGCCTCCCGGTGACCATTGACCAGGACCCGCAGAAGATGACTCTGAAAATCGAGGACGGGAAGTTCCGCATCTACCGCGGGCGCCCCGAGGGGCCCCACATCTACATCTTCCAGAGGGGGAACATTCCCGAAGAGGTCGGGAAGTTGCAGACCTTCCTCTGGAGCAAGAGCCGGATGGCAAAGGTGAAGCAGATGGGCCGCGTCCTTCGCGGGGCTGTCACGGGCCAATACAAAATCCGTCCCCGCAAGGCGGGCCTCCGCTACCTGCGGCTGATGCGGCAGCACGCCCTCGCGGAGCGCACCATCTCCCACCTCTTCCTCGGCCCCCCGTTCTTCCACGGCGCCGGCTACGCCGCCATGGCCTCCTGGATCATCTCCGGCGAGGGGGTCCTCGTCCTGCCGAAGTCGGCGAGCTTCGACCCCGCCGAGGTGGTCCACGCCGTGCGGGAGCACCACCTCCACGGCCTCCTGCTGGTCCCCACCATGTGGAAGCGGCTCCTCGACCACCTGGAGCGGGAGCCGGTGGACGCTGGCTCGGTGGTGACCGCCCTCTCGGGGGCGGCCCTCCTCCCGAGCGAAACCAAGAAGCGGATTCTCAGGGCGTTCCCGAACGCCCTCGTGGTGGACGTCTTCGGCCAGACCGAGATGTCCCCGGCCACCTCCATCCAGGTGGACGGCGACCCGGAGCAGGTCCGGGAGCGGTGCGTCGGCTTCGGCCTGCCCGGCATCGAGGTCTCCATCCGGGATGCCGACGGGCGGGAGGTCCCGGCGGGGCAGACCGGCGAGATCTGGTACAAGTCCGACACCGTGATGGACGGCTACTACAAGGACGCCGAGCGGACGGCCCGGGTCCTGAAGGAAGGGTGGTTCCGGAGCGGCGACCTGGGCTGGCGAGACGCCGACGGCCGCATCTACACGGTGGAGCGGGTCCAGGAGTGCATCAACTCGGGGGGCGAGAAGGTCTACCCCCTGGAGGTGGAGGAGGTCCTGGTCAAGCACCCCGCGGTGCAGGAGGCGTGCGTCATCGCATTCCCCCACCCGGACTGGGGGGAGTCGGTCCGGGCTGTGGTGCAGTTGAAGCCGGGGGCCCGGGCGAGCCCCGACGAGTTGATGGCGTGGTGCCAGGGCAAGATGGCCGGCTACAAGAAGCCCCGCTCGGTGGTCTTCGCGGAAAGTCTCCCCATCACTCCGGTGGGGAAAATCCAGCGCGGGAAGGTCCGGGAGATCTACGGGAAGCCCCCGGCGGGTCCGGGGAACGGCGGCAACCCTGCGAGTTGATGGCGGATCGTCTCGCGGTGGTCTTTGGGGCTGCAGGATTTCTTGGCTCGCACGTCGTGGAGGCGCTGGTCAGGGGGGGCACCCGCGTCCGCGCGGTGGACCGGCCGGGGGCGGACCTCTCGGGCGCCCGGGACCTCGGGGCGGAGGCGGCGTTCGCGGACCTCGCGGGGCCGGTGGACCGGGCCCTCCTGGAGGGGGCGCAGGAGGCCTACAACTTCACCGGCATGTTCGACCTCGGGGCTCCCGCGGAGGTCCTCCGCCGCGCCAACGTCGAGGTGACCGCGAACCTCTGCGCCGCGCTCCGGGAGTCGGACGTGGAGTCCTTCGTCCACGCCAGCACCGTGGCCGTCTACGGGGGCGTCGAGAATCCCCCGGCGACCGAGGACCACCCGCGGAGCCCCCGGAACCCTTACGAGAGGACCAAGGCCGAGGCCGAGGAGGTGGTGTGGCGCCACCGGCGGGAAAGCGGTCTCCCGGCGCGGGTCCTGCGCCCCGGGTTCGTCTACGGCCCGCGCTCCCGCTACGGCCAGGCGATGTTCCTGGCGGTCTATCTCCTCCTGAAGTCGCAGGGTAAGAGGGCCATCCTCCTGTCGGGGAAATCGCGGGGCCACCACGTCCACGCCGAGGACGTGGCGCGGGCGGCTCTCGTCGTCGCCCGTTCGAAGAGCGCCGAGGGGCGCCCCTTCCACGTGGCGGACGACCGCGCGACCTCCATCGGCGAAACCCTCGAAGCGGTCGCGGACGCGGCGGGGGTACGGAAGCGGTTGCGCCTCCGGGTCTCGGGCCCCGTGGTCCGCGCCGGGCTCCGCATGGGCCGGCTCATCGAGCGGCGGTGGAACCGGAAAATCGAGAAGGGGTGGAGAGAGCTCGTCGCGAAGCACAACCTGGTGGACGCCCTCAAGCCCCGCCTCGACATGGGGTGGCTCTACTACCTCACGGGCCGCTACGTCTACGACACCTCGCGCCTCAGGGCCCTGGGCTGGAAGCCGCTCCACCCCGACTACCGGCAGGGCATCATCGAGACCGTGCGCTGGTATCGTGAGAACCGCTGGGTGCCGGACATTTAGTCCTGCCGCTTCGCAACATCCCGGGCATTCTCTCCTCCTTTTGGTCGCACGGAGTCTCTCGACGGGCCGAGAGCTGCCCGAGCGTTCGGGAGATAGATTCAAATGGAGCGGGGAACGCTTCCCGGATGGACTCCCTCGGCCCCCTGCTCCGCCGGCACTGGAAGTTCGCCGTGGCGGCCGCCGCCGTCGTTGTGGCTGCGCTGGCGGCCTTCTCCGCGACCGCGCCGCGGGGGGCGCTCGGCGACGGGGGGTTCGGGGAGTATGGGGCCGCCTACGGAAAGGGGGTGCCGGAGGGCATCCGCACCATGCCCGCCCCGGCGCCCGCGCGGATGGCCGACATCGCCGGCGAAGCGCCCGTCTCGGGCGGGGAGCGGAAAATCATCACCTCCGGCAGCATCGGCATCGAGGTCGCCAACGTCTCCACGGCTCTCGACGCCCTGACCGCCCTCGCGACCCGCCACAACGGGTTCGTGGGAGCCGCCACCCGCAGCATCAGTTCCGCGGGGGTCCCCTCGGGGAGCGTGACGCTCCGGGTCCCGAACGCCTCATTCCCCGCGGTCCTCTCGGAGGTGCGGCGGCTGGGGCGGGTGCTCAGCGAGAACATCCAGGGCGAGGACATCACCGAGCAGTTCGTGGACCTGGAGGCGCGCCTGAACAACGCGAAGGCGCAGGAGAAGCGCTACCTGGCCCTCCTCGACCGGGCCCAGAACGTGTCGGACCTCCTGGCGGTGGAGCGGGAACTGGGCCGCATCCGGAGCGACATCGAGTCCATGCAGGGCCGGCTCAACTTGCTCGCCAACCGGGCCGAGATGGCGACCCTCGTGGCGGATGTCGCCGAGCCGACCTCCCTCGCCCCGCCGGCCCCGGGGCAGTCGGCCTTCGACACGGTGAAGGCGGCCGTCGGGGGGTTCCTCGCGATGGTCGGAGCCCTGGTGGTCGCGGGGGCGACGCTGCTGCCGCTCGCGGTCGTGGTCTGGGCGGGGTGGAAAATCTACAGGAAACGGTCGTCTCCGCCGGGGGCCAAGTAGGTCGGCGCCCGCCATGAGCGAGGTCGACGCCCACTGGATTGCAGACCGCGCCGAAGGAGCCCTGTCGGGCGCCCACCTGTGGCTCCTCCTGGCGCGGGACGCAGGCCGCCGGCCCGACCCGGAGGCGACCGTCACCTCCCTGGAGGAGGCCCGGAACGCCGCCGATCGAATCGCGGACCTCTCGCGGAGAATCCGTGAGGTCCCGGGCCTGGACGAGGGTCACCTCGGGCGCCTCCACGCCTCCCTCCGGGGACTCGTCCGGGAGTACGGGAAGCGCCCCTGGTGGCACCACCGGTTCCTGGTCCGGGAACTGGACGCCATCGCGCTGGAGGTGCGGGGCCTCGCCCGGAAAGGGAGCCTCTCCCCGGAGCACCTCGGCCTGCTGGACGCGGCCCTCACCGGCCTCAAGCACCGGCGGTTCCGCACGGCCGACAAATTGCTGAGGAGGTTCGACGAGGCCCTCGCCCTCGTCGCGGAGAGGGAGCGCGCGCAAGCGGCGTATCGCCCCTACCGGCGGCGGTTGGAGGAGGAGACGAGGGGCGCGGAGGAGAGGGTCCTCGCCCTCCAGGGCGTCCCCGCGCCCGAAGCCAGCTCCTCCGACGTCGAAGCCGCGGAGCGGGAAGCCGCGCTCTTCAACGCATCCTCGGCCCGGGCGGTTCGGGAGTTCCTCGCCCGCGCCCCCGGGCGGGAGGTCCTCCGGGTCTGGCTCGATGGAATCGCCGAAGGGGTCCTGCCTCTCCCCCCGCCCCCGGACCCGGAGGCGGCCCGGGAGCTGCTCCGTCTCCTCGAGGGGCAGGGCGGGGAGTTGGGCCGGATGGACCTGCACGGCCTCGTCGAGGTCGCGGGATACTCCGAGGCCCGATTCGCCCACCTCGGGGCGGGCTCCCACCGGCTGCGCGGCGCCCTCGCGTCGTGCGCCTCCTGGCTGCGCAGCCTCGTTCAGTCCGAGAGCGGAGTGGGGCTCTCCCTCCGGGAGCCCCCGGCGTCGCTCCTCCGGAGGATGGACTCCCTCCTCCGGATCCTGGCCAAGGTCCCCGGAGGAGAGGAAGCCCTCCGGCACCTCCGGGCGCTCCAGGCCCTGGCGCAGGCGGGCCGGTTGGAGGCGATTCAGCGGAGCGCGGTAATCTACGCCGAGCACGGGGAAGCGGCCCGGAAGCGATGGAACGGGATGCTGGAGGCGGAAATCGCGGAGAAGAGGAGGGCTCTCGAGGGCCTTCGCCGGAGCCTGGAGAGCCTGCCCCCGTTGTGAAGGGGGCGTCCGTGGCTACGGCGCCCCGGCCGGGAGGCGCGCAATCCTGCCTGCCGCGCGGAACACCCGGTCGAGCATCTCCTGCGTGAGCCTGCCCGTGTTGGTGTTCTGCCGGCTCGGGTGGTAGGCCCCGATCAACACCACTCGGCGAGGCCCGCGACGCAACCCCGTTTCGCTTCGGAACGCGAGCGTCGCGGGCCGAGAGCGCCCCGGAACCACAAACCGATGCTCGACCGCGTGGCCGAAACGGGGTTTCGGTTTCGGAATCGCGGCACCGGCCGACTCCAGCAACCTGAGCGACGCGCCGAATGCGTGGCCCCCGAGCGCCACCACGACCCGGACGCGGTCGAGCAGCGCGAACTCCCGACCCAGGTATCCCCCGCAGTTGGCGAACTCCCTCGGCGTCGGCTTGTTGCCGGGCGGCGCGCACCGGACCGCGGCGGTGATGTAGAGGTCCGCGAGTCGCAGGCCGTCGTCCCGGCTCTCGGAGCGGGGCCGGTTCGCGAAGCCCGCCGCGTGGAGGGCGCGCATGAGGGTGTTCCCGGAGGAGTCGCCGGTGAACATCCGGCCGGTCCGGTTCCCCCCGTGGGCGGCGGGAGCGAGGCCGACCACGAGCACGCGGGCCCCGGGGTCGCCGAAGCCGGGCAGGGGGAGACCCCAGTAGCGCTCGTCCCGGTATTCCGGCTTCTTCTCCCGGGCGACCCTCTCCCGCCAGGCGACGAGGCGCGGGCAGGCCCGGCAGGCGGTGATTTCAGCGTTCAGGACCCGCAGCGACTCCATCCTTCCGGCCGGGAGGCGCAGGCCTTAAAAGAGACGGGGGGTCCGTGGAGGAGAATGGCCGCGGGGAAACCGAAGGAGGAACTGGCCAAAGCCCTCGTCCTTGCCCTCGCGGAGGCCAAGAGCGGCTACGCGGTGGAGCGGGAGGGGGACTCGCTCTGGGTGGGGGAGGACGCGCTCCTCCAGTTGCACGAAGAGAAGAGGAGACTCCACCTCGACCTCTACTTCCACATGGACCTCCTGCCCGCGGCCGCGGCCCGCGTGGCGCAGGTGGTGGAGAGGGCTGCCCGGGCCCATGGCGTGGACCTCTTCGTCCAGGAGCACTTCACCCTCGACGAGGAGGGGAACGTGGTCTACGAGTCGGAGTTGCCGGAGTGCAAGGTGTGCGGGCGCCGCCACCCGCCGGAGAAGCCGGAGGGGCACGGCGAGGGGCCTGAGGGACTGTACGCCTGACCGGTTGGACCCTATCACGAGCGCAGAATCAGCAGCAGCAAGTAGGACAGCAGGCAGATGCCGAAGGCCGACAGCCCCACGGTGACCCCCATTCCCGCCCCGAAGGCGGGGCCGGCGACCCGGGAGACGGCCAGGAGGACCATGGAGAGGAGGGTGGACGCGGTGAAGCAGAGGATGATGAGGAACCCGAGGGAGAACTGCCGGCTCGACGCGACGTTCAGGAAAGAGTACTCCCGGACCGGCAGCCTCCGGATGAAGGTGTCGAACCGGAAGGAGAGGTCGGCGAAGCGGAGGAACTCCTCGACCAGCGGCTTGATGCGGCGGGAGACGAGGAACTGCTCCTCGAAGACGCCGTCGGGCCCCTCGCGGCTCAGGCGGGCCCCCCGGGCGTCCACCTGGATGCGGAGCCGCTCGCCGTTGCCCTCGAGGAAAATCGCCAGCCCGTAGGGGGAGGCCTCGACCCGGGGCGAGGCCTCGGGGAACCGGTGCTCGGCCGCCTTCCGGATGGCGTGGAGGACCCGGGCGGGGGTGAAGTGGGAGTGGACCGAGACGAGAGCCTCGACCTTCTCCCTCTGGCTCGGCGACCACCCCTCCAGCATGGAGCGCAACCTCTGGCCGTCGGCGTCGAGGAGGTTCTCCTGCTTGAGCCGGTCGAGATACTCGGCCACCTCCGTCCGGCTGTCGTCGTAGGCGTCCTGCAGATGGCGCTCGAAGTCGCTGAGCCGCTGCTTGAGGAAGACGAAGCCGGCGATGAGGAGGGCGAGGGCCCCCAGGATGCCCTGGAAGACCGCGTTCAGGAGGAAGAGGGCGCTCTCGGGAGGCGTGAGGATGGCCAGGCCGCCCACGCTGAGGGTGGCCGCGAGGAGAACGGCGTAGAAGAGGCGGTGGCGCGGAAAACGGTGCGGTCTCATGGAACCCGTTCTCCCCCTGCCCCAATATGGTCTTTCCCGGGGATTAGGCGTTCGGGAAGACCACGGTCGCGCCCCGCATCCGGCGGACCTCCACCGGGGCGCCGCGGAGCGTGGAGGCCTCCTCCACATGGAGGGCTTCCCGGGGGACCTCGAACTCTCCCAGCCGCAGGGGGCCGGAGCCCTCCAGCAGGGAGGGCCAGCGGGCCGCCTCGACGCCCCGGAGGGCCTCAAGGACCGAGGGAGTCTTCTCCCGGAAGAGGCGGCCCAGGGCTGCGGCGCGCGGCGTCACCGACTTGACGGTCCGCTCCACCGGCGGGGCTCCCGGCAGGAACTCCACCGCGCACCTCGTGGCCCCGGCCACCTCTTCGCGGTCCACGGGCCCCTCGGCGTAGACCCGGATGGACTCCACCGGCGCGTTCAGCGGCAATCCGTGGGCCGCCTTCCACCGGCGGATTTCGGCGACGACGCCCTGGGTCCTGGCTCCGGCCTCCGCCCGGCGGGGGGGCAGGGCCCCCTTCGGTGCCGCGGGCCAGGAGGAGGTGTGGACCGACCCCCGGGCGCCGGGGAGGTGGTGGAACATCTCCTCTGCGAAGAAGGGGACGAACGGGGCCAGGAGGCGGGCGAGCGCGTCGAGGGCGGCGTGGAGGGTGTGCTCGGCGGCCTCCCGGGCCGCCCTGTCGGAGCCGTAGAGGCGCCACTTCACCAGTTCGACGTACTCGTCGGCGAGGACCTCCCACGCCCAGGTCCGGATGGCGCGGAACGCGCGGTCGAACTGGTAGCCCTCCATCGCCCGGGTGACCTCGGCCACCGTCTCCTTCAGCGTCTTCAAGAGCCAGAGGTCGGCGTCCCGCAACTTCGCGCGCGGATGGGGGAGGGCGTGGGGCTGGGCAAACCGCAGGACGTTCCAGAGTTTCTGCAAAAACCGGTGTCCTGCGACCACCTCCTTCTCCTGATAGGCGATGTCGGAGCCGAGAGCGCCCCCGAGGGCGGCCCACTGGCGGAGGGCGTCGGCGCCATACTTGTCGAGGACGACGTGGGGCGAGACGTAGTTCCCCGCGCTCTTGGACATCTTCTTGCCGTCGGAGCCGGTGACCATCCCGTTGATGGCCACGGTCCGGTAGGGGGCGCGGCCGAGGAGAGCGAGGTGGCGGACCAGGAGGTAGTAGTCCCAGGTCCGGATGATGTCGGTCCCGTTCTGCTGGAGGGTGGCCGGGAAGAGCCGCTTGAACCGCGCGCTCTTCACATCGGGCCAGCCCGCGTGGTTGAGGATGGTCACCGAGGAGTCCATCCAGGTGTCGAAAACGTCGGTCTCCCCCCTCCACTCGGGGGCGCCGCATTTCCGGCAGGACTCTTTTGGCTTCTTGCGGGTCGGGTCGACCGGCAGCTCAGATTCTTCGGCCACCCGGACCTCGCCGCACTTCGCGCAGGTCCACGCCGGGATGGGGGTCGCGAAGATGCGCTGGCGGGAGATGACCCAGTCCCACTCCATCGCCTTGGCCCAGGTTTCCAGGCGCTCGGCCATGGCCTCCGGGATCCACTTGACCTTCCGGTGCTCGGCAAGGATGCGGTCGCGCCAGGAGGTGACATCCATGAACCACTGCTCCCGTGGCAGGATTTCGACCGGGGTCTTGCACCTCCAGCAGATGCCGACCGACTGCGAAATCTGCTCGACCTTCGCCACAAGCCCGGCCGCCTGCAAATCGGCCAGGACGGCCCTCCGCGCCTCCTTGACCTCCAGGCCTGCGTATTTCCCGGCCGCGGGGACCATGCGGCCCGCATCGTCAAGCAGGGTCGTCACCGGGAGTTTGTGCTTCTGGACCCACCGCACGTCGGTCCGGTCGCCGAAGGTGCAAATCATCACGATGCCGGTTCCGAAGTCTGGGTCCACCGCCTCGTCGGCGAGCACCGGGACCTCCTTGCCGTGGAGTGGGACCCGCAGTTTCTTGCCGATGAGCGCCCGGTTCCGGGCGTCCTCCGGGTGGACCGCCACGGCCTGGCATGCCCCGAGGAGTTCGGGCCGCGTGGTGGCAATCGGAATCCTCGTCCCGTCGGGCCCTCCGAACAGGATGGTGTTCAGGTGGGTGTTCCGGTCGTCATACTCCACTTCGGCGTGGGCGATGGCGGTCTGGCACCTCGGGCACCAGTCCACCGGGTGGGCCCCGCGGTAGATGAGCCCCTTCTTCCGGAGCCGCACGAAGGAGCGCTGGGTGTTGACCCAGTAGGAGGGGTCCATGGTGCGATACTCCTCGCTCCAGTCGGTCGAGAGACCCAGCCGGAGCATCGCCCGCTTCATGTTGCGGATGTTCTCGAGGGTCAGACCGATGCACCGCCTCCGGAACTCGTCGCGGGGGACGTCCCCCTTCCGGATGTTGTCCCGCTTCTCGACCGCCACCTCGGTCGGCAGCCCGTGGCAGTCCCACCCCTGGGGGAAGAAGACCTCGAACCCCCGCATCCGCTTGTAGCGGGCCGTGAAGTCCATGCAGAACCAGTTCAGGGCGTTGCCCAGGTGGAACTCGCCGGAAGGGTAGGGCGGGGGCGTGTCGATGGAGAAGATAGGCCTCTTCGATTTCACGTTCCAGCGGTAGAGGTTGGAGGATTTCCAGCGGGAGGACCACTTCTTTTCGAGGGGGCCGGGGGCGTAGGACTTCGGGAGGGGCTTCGGGGAGGGCATCAAGCCCTGCCGTTCCGAATGTTAAAAACGTTCTTGGGAAGGCGCTCGGAGGGAGTGCGTCACGCCACCACCGCCCTCTCGTCCGCCCCCGTGACCGAGGCGTGGCACTTCGGGCAGAGGGTTCGCCAGTGGTCGTCGAGGAGGAGGCGCTTGGCCTTCCTCGCGAAGCGGCCGCAGATGGAGCAGCGGGTCACGCCGGTGCCTCCGGGGACCGGCGGTTCTTCCGGTGGACGGTGGACATGGGCCTCCCCAATTCCCCCTGGGAGATTCCGGCAGTTATTCCACGCCGGTCTCGCCGCCAGCACCCCGGAGAGGTTCGGCGGTCCCCGCGGCTCCCGATTTGCCGGGGTGACGGCGTCTCTCGGCACGCCCCCGGTCATACCCTACGTGCCGTTTTTCGCCTCTCGAATCGCGTGGGGAATCTTTCGGGCGACATCGGTGGCCAGGAACCCATACCCCATCTCCTCCAGTGCCAGGTTGCCCGCCGCCCCGCTGACGTAGGCCGCCGCGCACGCCGCGTGGAAGGGGTCGGCCACCTTGGCGTAGAAGGCCGCGCAGACCCCGGCGAGGACGTCGCCGGTCCCCCCGACAGTCATCCCCGAATTGTGGATTCTGTTGACTTTCCAGCGCTCTCCGTCCACAATCACATCCTCCGGCCCCTTCAGGAGCACCGCCGCGCCGGTCCTTCGGTGCGCCTCCCGGGCCGCCTTCAGCCGCCCGGCGCTGTCGGTGAGGCTCACCTTCCTTCCCAGGAGGCGCGAAATCTCCCCGGTGTGGGGGGTGAGGATGAAGCGCCCCCGGACCAGGCCGGGCACGAGCGCTTCGCCGTCCACCACCGCCTTCCTCGCTCTCCGCAACAGGGCGCGAGCCGTCTTCAGGCTCCCCGGGTCCCTCCCGAGGCCCGAGCCGATGGAGAGGATGTCATGGCGCTTCAGCCATTGGAGAATCGCGGGGAGGTGCTGCGGTCCCAGGACCTTGCCGGGCAGCCCGACCACCTGCAGGTTGGGCGAGACCTTCCGGACCGCGGACTCGATGGCCTCGGGAACGGCGACGGTCGCCACATCGGCCCCCGCTCTGAGCGCCGCGAGCCCCGCGAGCGCCGGGGCGCCGTGGTAGGGCCCGCCCCCCACCACCAGGACCCGGCCGTTCATCCCCTTGTGGCTCGCGCGGCTCCGCTCCGGAAGCAGCAGGAGGTCGCCGGGACCGGTGAGGTGCTCCATCCCCTCCGGGATGCCGATGTCGGCCACCGCCACCTCGCCCCGGAATCGGCGGATGCCCGGCTTGCGCCTGTGGAACGTCACCACCAAATCCGCCTCGACCTTCAGCCCCGCTTTTCCGGTGTCGGGGTCCACCCCGCTCGGAACATCCACCGCCACCACGAACCCGCCACGGCGGCGGGCCGAATTCATTAACCGCATCGCGGTGGCGTGGGGCTCGCGGATGGTTCCGCGGACCCCGGTCCCGAAGAGGGCGTCCACGACGACGGACCCGCCGAGGTCGGGCAGGTCCTTCGGGTTCGAGACCGGTTCCACCGTGACTCCGGCGTTGACGAGGGCATCGTAGTTCTTCCGGGCCTCGGGGGTCCGCAGGTCTTTCGGCGGGACCAGCAGGAGGACCCGCACTTTGTAGCCCCGGCCCGACGCCAGCAGTTTCCGGGCCGCGACGAAGCCGTCGCCGCCGTTGTTCCCCGGGCCGCAGAGGACGACCACCGGTTTGGGCTTCGGGAACCGCGCCCGGATGCGGCGGGCCACGGCGGCCCCGGCGTTCTCCATCAACTGCAGGCGGCTCAAGCCGTAAAACTCGCAGTTGGCGTCGAGGGCGGCCATCTCGCGGGAGGTGATTTCCGCCTGCGGTTGGGAGGCCATGTTGGAGGGTCGGCGGCGGGCCGCCATAAGGGTTGCTCGGCGCCCTTGCCGGGGTTCGCTGCCGGTTTATGGCTCTACAGACCTCCTGCCGCTCTTGCGAAAGGAAATTATGGCGCGGAACCCTGCCCTCCGCTCGCGCTTCGCGGTCGCTTCGGGCGGGTTCCGCGAGGGCCGCCCCCCGGGAGAACCCGGTGACCACGAAGGAGGCGCAGCGGGGAGCGCCTCGGGCTTGCGGCTCCGACGGCTTTTTATCACTCGGTTTTATAACCGAGGAATCATGGCTCTCAACCTTCCCCCCGCCTGGGGCATAGAGCCGGTCCCGGACGAGCACCGGACCCTGGGCGGATTCGACCTCTTCATCCTCTGGTCGGGCCTCGCCTTCGGCCTGCTGGTCCTCACCACCGGCGGTTTCCTCGCCTCGATGGACGGCCCCTCCGCTCTCGCCGCCATCGTGGTCGGTTCGGCCGCGGGCTGCGTCCCCCTCGCCCTGGTGAGCGCCGCGGCGGCCCGCTGCCCCCTCCCCACGATGGCCCTGCTCCGGGGCGCCTTCGGGGTCCGCGGCTCCCTCCTCCCCACCGGCCTCAACGTCTTCCAGCTGGTCGGCTGGACCGTGCTCGAAATCTACATCATGGCGCTGCTCACGAGCCAGCTGGTCGGCGGCGGGAAGGAGGTCCTCCTCGGGCTCGTCGCGCTCTTCGGCGCCGTCGTCATCCTCATGACCGTCGGCGGGCCCCAGGCGGTCATCAAGACATGGATGAAGAAGTTCTCCATCTGGGTCGCCTACGGCGCCGCCCTCTATCTCATGGTGGCCGCGGCCCTCCAGCCCGGAGCCGGAGAGCGGTGGGGAGAGCGGGGGGCCGACGCCATGGGCTTCGCCCTGGCCGTGGACCTGGTCCTAGTCCTCCCCCTCTCCTGGATGCCCCTCGCCGCCGACTACGGCCGCTTCGCCCGGAGCTCCCGGGCCTCCTGGGGGACTTTCGCCGGTTACTTCCTGCTCAACGTCGTCACCTTCACCCTCGGGTTCCTCCTGTTCAAGACCACCGGCGGGGCTGACATCGGGGCGGCCCTCCTCGTCCTGCCTGCGGGGGCGCTGGTCCTCGCCCTCCTCGTGACCTACGAAACCGACGAGGCGTGGGCCGATCTCTACGGTTCCGTCCTCAGCCTCCAGAACCTCCGCCCCAAGGCGCGCCAGCACCTGCTCGCGGCGGTCGTGGGAGGCCTCTGCGCCGCCGCAGCCGTCGCGGTGGACTCCCTCGGCCTCTTCGTCACCTACGAACTCTTCATCATCGCCATCGGCTCGCTCTTCATCCCCATCTTCGGCGTGCTCCTGGTGGACCTCTACGTCCTGAAGCGGCCCTACGAGCCCCGGGCGGTTCTCGACGGCTCCCCGCCCCACTCCCGGGGGCTCCGGCGGCCCGCCTTCGCCGCGTGGGGCGCGGGGGCGCTGCTCTACCTCCTGACCACGACCCTGCCCCTTCTGGCGCCGGTCGCGGTGTTGTCCGCGTCGGCCGGGTCCCTGGGCTCCTCCCTGCCATCCTTCGCGGCCTCGGCGGGCCTGTACTGGGTCCTGGCCCGAGGGGAGAGGACGCCGTGAAATCGAAGAGCGCTGCAATACCCCGCGTCCTCGCCATCGCCGGCTCCGACTCCGGGGGCGGGGCGGGCATCCAGGCCGACCTCAAGACTTTCGCGGCCCTCGGCGTCTTCGGCATGAGCGCGGTGACCACCGTCACGGCCCAGGACACGCGGCGGGTCGCGGCGGTTCACGGCGTGCCCCCGGCGGTGGTCCGGGCGCAGATTCGCGCGGTGGTCGAGGACATCGGGGTGGACGCGGTGAAGACCGGCATGCTCCACACCGCCCCCGTCATCGAGGCCGTGGCCGGCGAGTTGCGCCGCATCCGGGCCCCGGTGGTGGTGGACCCGGTCATGGTGGCCAAGAGCGGCGACTCGCTTCTCCAGGAGGAGGCCCGCGAATCGCTCATCCGGGAGATTCTTCCCCTGGCCGCGGTGTTGACCCCCAACATCCCCGAGGCGGAGGCCCTCGCCGGCCGCAGAGTCCGGACTCTCGAGCAGGCGCGGGCGGCGGCCCGCTCCATCGCCCGCCTCGGCCCCGGGGCGGTGGTGGTCAAGGGGGGGCACCTGCGGACCCCGGATGCGGTGGACGTCCTTTTCCACCGGGGCAAGACTCGCCTCTACCCCGCGCCCCGCGAAGCGACGCTGGCCACCCACGGGACCGGCTGCGCCTTCGCGTCGGCCATTGCCGCGGAACTGGCGAAGGGCGCGGCCGTCCCCGACGCCGTCGCCGTGGCCAAGGAGTTCGTGACCCTCGCCGTCCGGGCCGGCCTCCCCCTCGGAAGCGGCCACGGCCCCGCGAACCCGGCGGCGTGGCTCCACCGGGAGGCGGAGCGGGGCCGCGTCCTCCGGGAAGTGTCCCTGGCGGCGCGCCTCCTGGAGGCGGAGCCGCTGGCCGCCTCGCTGGCTCCCGAGGCGCAGATTTCGGTCGTGATGGCCCTGCCGTGGGCGTCGTCGGTCGAGGAGGTCGCCGGGATTCCGGGGCGCATCGTCAAAATGGGCCGCAAGGCCCGCGGAGTGAAGGCCTCCGGCTGGCCCGAGTTCGGCGCCTCCCACCACGTCGCGACCGCCGTCTTGACCGCCATGAGGTCCGACCCCCGCATGCGGGCGGGGATGAATCTCCGCATGGGGGACGATGTGGTCCGGGCCGCGCGGGCCCTCGGGCTCTCGGTCTCGACCTACGACCGCCGGAGCGAGCCCGCCGAGGTGAAGCGGGTGGAGAACCGGACCATCGCCTGGGGGACCGAGGAGGCGATCCGGAACCACGGGGGGAGGGTGCCCGACCTGTTCTACCACCGGGGAGACTGGGGGAAGGAGCCGATGGCGGTGCTGCTCGGGGAGACGGCGACCGGGGTCGCATCGGCGGCCGTCCGGATCGCAAAGAGCCTCGCCCGCGATTAGCGGGCGTATTCGAAAAGACTCAGCGAATGTAACTCGCACTCGATCTGTCAAATCCCGGCACAATCTCGAACCGGGTGATGTCGGGGCTCCACGCCGCGTCGGGGAAGACGAGGTTCGGGAAGTACCGCAGCGGGTCGAGCGCCATCCGGGTCGCCGGGCTCTCCTCGCCGAGGACGGCGCGGCAGATGCGGTAGGTCTGGATGCGGGTCTGCTCCTCGTCGTGGAAGCGGAGGGCGTGGAGGTACTCGTGGAGCAGGACCATGAAGACGTAGGGCTTGTAGAGCTCGGGCCGCGTCGCCTGGATGCGCGCGAGCGGGACGCGGTTCATCACGATGGCGTTGGAGTCGAGAGGGTAGAAGGCGCCCAGGAAGCCGCGGGGGTGGTTCCCGAGGTCGGCCAGGGCCAGCATCAGCCCGCCCCGCTCGCGGCCGATAGAGACGCGCGCCGCCTCCTTCACCAGTTCGTAGATGTCGGCGAGGTCCCCGGCCCGTTCCAGCCTCTCGGAGAAACCGGGTTCCATTCACTAACTTTCGGTTAGTGCTTGTAGATAAAGATGGCGGTTCTCCACGGCTCCCGTGACCGCTTTTCCCCATTCCCTCTTCGGGCTCCGGGGAAACCGGGTTTATCTCCGGGAACAACATAGTGATGATGGAGACGGCGTGGATTGGGCTCGCCCTTGCGATTCCTCTGATGGCCTACGTCGAGCGGCGCCACTTCTCCCTTGGGACCTTCCTCCGGCGCCGCCTGAACAACCCCCACGAGAGCCCCTCCTGCCTGGTCGTCCGGGACAGCCCCGGCGACCTGAGGGAGGCGTTCCGCTTCATGGCCGGGCGCATCGGGGGCCGGGCCGACTTCGACCACCTCTTCCAGACCATCGACCGCAACGACCACGGGCGGCAGGTCCTCTCGTGCCGCATCCGGGACGGCCGGAACCAGTACCACTTCCGGGTGATGCCCGTGCCCCTGGGCTACGCCGTGACGGGGCACTACGAGCCGCTCCCCGGGCGCCATCCCCTGAAGCACTACCTCGGCATCGGGACCGACCTGGTCCGCGCCTGCGCCGACTTCCGGAAGTTCTACGACGAGTGGAGGAGCACCCAGTTCCATATTTGAGGTCGCCCCCCTACTGATGGGATGCACGTCCTCGGGATCGAGGGAACCGCCTGGGCCCTTTCCGCCGCGGTGGTCTCCGAGACCGAGGTCCTCTCCCGCGCCGACCGGCCCTACCGGCCCCCCTCCGGAGGCATCCACCCCCGGGAGGCCGCGCAGCACCACTCGGCCCACGTCGGGGAGGTCGTGCGCGAGGCCCTCGCGGGGGCGGAGGCGCGGGGGGTCCCGCCCCGGAAACTGGACGGCATCGCCTTCTCCAGGGGCCCCGGCATGGGCCCCTGCCTCCGGACGGTGGCGACCGCCGCACGGGCCCTCGCCCTCAAGCTCCGCAAGCCGCTGGTCGGGGCGAATCACCCGGTGGCCCACATCGAGGTGGGGCGGTGGCGGACCGGAGCCCTCGACCCCGCAGTCCTCTACTTGAGCGGCGCCAACTCCCAGGTCCTGGTGGCCGACCGGGGGCGCTACCGGGTCCTCGGCGAGACCCTCGACGTCGGCCTCGGCAACGCCCTCGACAAGTTCGGCCGGTTCCTCGGCCTGCCCCACCCCGGGGGGCCCCGCATCGAGGAGTTGGCCCGGTCTGCCGGCGCAGCCCGCCAGAGCCTCACGACGGACGCGCGGGCCCGGGAGGGCTCCCGCCACCTGCCGCTCCCCTACACGGTGAAAGGGATGGACCTCTCCTTCGCGGGCCTCGAGACCGCTGCGGAGGGGCTCGTGGCCTCGGGGGCGCGGCGCGAGGAGGTGGCCTGCAGCCTCCAGGAGACCGCCTTCGCCATGGCTGTGGAGGTCGCGGAGCGGGCGATGGCCTACGCGGGCAAGGAGGAGGTGCTGCTGGCCGGCGGCGTCGGCGCCAACCTCCGGCTCCAGGAGATGCTGCGGACCATGGCGGAGGCGCGCGGCGCCCGGTTCCTGGTGCCGGAACGGGAGTTCCTGGCCGACAACGGAGTGATGATTGCGCACCTCGGGCTCCGGCTGCTCCGGAGCGGCGTCGAGACTCCGGTGGAGGAGTCGGAGGTTCTGCCCTACCAGCGCGCCGACGGGGTCGAACTCCCCTGGCTGTCCGGTGGGGAGGGGGGGCTTCGCCCCCCCTCCCCGTCCGGACTGTCCCCCCCTCCGCCGGCGCTCCGCGGGGCGGAGGCGGTGGTCGAGTTCAGGGATGGGGAGGCGGTCAAGACGAGGGTCCCGAAGGCCTACCGCATCGCCCCCATCGAAGAGCGGCTCCGGGAGGAGCGGCTGCGCCGGGAGGCCCGGCTGACGGTGGAGGCCCGGCGGGCCGGGATCCCGACGCCCCTCCTCCGGAGGGTGGACCCTGCGGCCGGAGTCATCACCATGGAGCGGCTCGAGGGGCCCTCGCTCCGGGACCGGCTCACCCGCGATGGGTGCCGGGAGGCGGGACGGCTCCTCGGGAGGCTCCACTCCGCGGGCGTGGTCCACGGAGACCCGACGCCGTCGAATTTTCTCTACCACGGAGGCCGCCTCTGCATGATCGATTTCGGCATGGCCGAGACCTCGGCAGAAGAGGAGGCCCGCGGGGTGGACCTCCACCTCTTCCTGCAGTGCGCCCCGGGTTCGGGGCGGGAGTTCAGGGAGGGTTATCGGGAGGGTTTCCGGGGGGCCGGGGCGGTCCTCCGCCGGGCGCGGGAGATTTCGCGCCGGGTGCGCTACTACCAAGGGTAGGACCCGGATTGCGCAGATTTCAAAAAACGAGCCGCGCTGCTTGTGAATTCATCAGATTTCAGCCCGATTGTTCGTTCACGACACACGCGGGCGTATGGCGAAAGATATATATTCGGAGGGCAGGGAGCCGGGATTGCTTCGGGCCCGTAGCTCAGGCAGGTAGAGCGCCTGGCTTTTAACCGACGATGGAGCGAACAAACCCAATCACGGCGTTGGCGCGCGGGACGTCCCTCCCGTCCATCGAGAGTGGGGAAGAGACCAGGTGGCCCGGGGTTCAAATCCCCGCGGGCCCGGTCTCCGCGCCCGCTCGTGATACGACGGGGGGCGCGGTCCGCAGAACCCTGCCCTCCGCTCGCTTCGCTCGCTCCGGGCGGGTTCTGCGAGGTCGCCATTCATGGCAACTCGCAAAATCGCGGCCGAGCGAAGCGAGGCCGGCGATTTTGCCCGGGCCCGAGCGAGCCCGCGTCAGCGGGCGAGCGAGGGCCGGAGGAGGATAGATGAAAATCCGCCCCAGCCAACACGATCTGGTTCCCCGCCACGAGAAGGCCGCGCCCGAGGAGGTCAAGCAGGTCCTCCAGCGCCTCGGCATCACCAAGGACCTGCTGCCGAAAATCCGGGCCACCGACCCCGCGGCCGAGGAGATCGGGGCACAGCCGGGAGATGTCATCAAGATTTACCGCAAGAGCGAGACGGCGGGAGAGGCCATCGTCTACCGGGTGACTGTTTCGTGATCATGTTGCCGCTCCGCTCGGAAACCCTCTCGTTCCGTCGGCAACGAACTCAGGAAGGGGGCAAAGCGTGATCGACCGCAAGGCCCTCGCCCGCGCCTACTTCACCCGCGACAAGATCGCGCGGCACCACCTGGAGTCCTTCAACAAGTTCCTGGAGTCGGGCCTGCAGCGCGTGATTGACGAGGAGGGGGTCATCCAGACCGACATCGACGAGGCCGACCACCGGGGCAAATACCGCATCTACGTGAAACTGGGCAAGGTCCGGGTCGGGATGCCCGAAGTCACCGAGGCGGACGGGGCGCGGGAGCCCCTGCTGCCCTCGGACGCCCGCATCCGGAACCTCACCTACGCGGCCCCCATCCATCTGAAGATGCAGATCGTCTACGACTACTACGAGCAGGGGCAGAAGGACGAGCGCGGGAAAGAGGAGGAGGTCGTCATCGGCGAACTCCCGATCATGCTGCGCTCCAAGGGGTGCCACCTCTACGGCCTGCCCGACGAATGCGGCCAGGCCCCCTCCGTGGAGCGGCGGTGCTGCCTCGTCCACGCGGGCGAGGACCCGGTGGACCCCGGCGGCTACTTCGTCATCAACGGGACCGAGCGCGTGGTCATGACCCTGGAGGACCTCGCCCCCAACAAGATTCTCGTGGAGAAGACCGAGCGCTACAACGAGGAGGTGGAGGTCGCGAAGGTCTTCTCGCAGCGCCGGGGCTACCGGGCCCTGGTGGTGGTCGAGAAGAGCCGGGAGGGCATCCTGGAGGTCTCCTTCCCGTCGGTGTCGGGCCGCATCAACTTCGTCACACTCATCAAGGCCCTCGGCGGGACCGACCCCAAGAGCGGCAAGGACGCCTTCACCGACGAGGACATCGTGAACCTCGTCTCGAGCAGCACGGCCATCCAGCGGCTCATGCTCGAGAACCTCGAGCAGGCCGAGGTCCAGAACCACGAGGACGCCCTCCTCCGCATCGGCAAGCGTGTGGCGTCGAACCAGACGAAGGACTACCAGAAGCGGCGGGCCGGCTACGTCATGGACCGCTACCTCCTCCCCCACCTGGGGGTCGAGGAGAAGGACCGCATCGCGAAGGCCTACTTCCTGGGCCACATGGCCGAGGCGTGCTTCGAACTCGCCATGGGGCTGCGGAACGAGGACGACAAGGACCACTATGCCAACAAGCGGCTCAAACTGGCGGGGGACCTCATCGAGGACCTCTTCCGGGTCTCCTTCAACCGCCTCGCCCGGGACGTCAAGTACCAGCTGGAGCGCTCGGTCATGCGCCACCGGGAGCCGACCGTCTTCACGGCTGTCCGTGCGGACGTCCTCACCGACCGGCTCCTCCACCCCCTCGGGACGGGGAACTGGGTCGGCGGCCGCACCGGCGTCTCCCAGTTGCTGGACCGGAGCGACCACATCTCGACCCTCTCCCACCTCCGGCGGGTCATCAGCCCGCTCTCCAGGACGCAGCCCCACTTCGAGGCGCGCGACCTCCACGCGACCCAGTGGGGCCGCATCTGCCCCACCGAGACCCCTGAGGGGCCCAACTGCGGCCTGGTGAAGAACCTCGCCCAGATGGCCGAACTCAGCACCGGGGCCCCGGAGGAGGAGGTGCGCCGCATCCTCTTCGGCCTCGGCGTCAAGCCCTTGAAGGTCGGGACTTCGGTGGCGTCGGGCGACGCCCGGGTCTTCGTGGACGGGGCCCTCATCGGGACCATCAAGGACCCCAAGAAACTCGCCGAGGACATCCGGCGCATGCGCCGGGCCGGGGAGCTCTCGCCCCAGGTCAACGTCACCCACTACGGGAAGACCGGCGAGGTCATCGTCAACGCCTCGATGGGACGGGCCCGGAGGCTCCTCATCTCCGTGGACAGGGGCAAGCCCCTCCTCACCGAGAAGCACATCGCCGACCTCCAGGCGGGACGCCTCGCCGCCGACGACCTCGCGGTCAGGGGGGTCCTCGAGTTCCTCGACGCCGAGGAAGAGGAGAACGCCTACATCGCCATCCGGGAGGAGGACCTGACCGAAGCCCACACCCACCTCGAGATGGACCCCTCGCTCATCCTGGGCATCTGCGCCTCCCTCGTCCCCTACCCCGAGCACAACTCGGCGCCCCGGAACACCATGGGGGCGGGGATGGTCAAGCAGTCCCTCGGCTTCCCCATGGCGAACGTCTACCTCCGGGTCGAGACGCGGAACTACATGCTCCACTACCCCCAGTCCGAGATCAGCACCACCATCGCGTCGGAGACCACGGGCTACAACGCCCGCCCCGGGGGGCAGAACTTCGTCCTCGCCGTCCTCCCCTACGAAGGGTACAACATCGAGGACGCCCTCATCCTGAACCGGGGCTCCGTGGACCGAGGGCTCGGGCGCTCCCACTTCTTCCGCACCTACGAGGCCGAGGAGCGGACCTACCCCGGCGGGCAGAAGGACCGCTTCGAGATTCCCGACGCCGAGGTGGACGGGGCCCGCGAGAGCGAGGCCTACGCCCACCTCGACGCGGACGGCGTGGTGAACCCGGAGACCGGCATGTCGGGGAACGCGGTGCTCATCGGCAAGACCTCCCCGCCCCGGTTCCTGGAGGAGCCGACCGAACTCGGCTTCGCCCCCCAGCAGCGGCGGGAGTCCTCCGTGACGATGCGGAGCAACGAGGAGGGCGTGGTGGACTCGGTCTTCCTCTGCGAGTCGGAGAACGGGACGCCCCTGGTGAAGGTCCGGGTCCGGGACCCCCGGCTGCCCGAAATCGGGGACAAGTTCGCCTCCCGCCACGGCCAGAAGGGCGTGGTGGGGCTCATCGTGCCCCAGGAGGACATGCCCTTCACCGAGAGCGGGCTGATTCCCGACCTCATCGTGAATCCCCACGCCATCCCGAGCCGCATGACCGTCGGGCACGTCCTCGAGATGATTGCGGGCAAGGTGGGCGCCCTGCAGGGGCGGCGCATCGACGCCACGCCCTTTTCCGGGGAGAAAGAGGAGTCCCTCCGGCCCGCCCTCCAGGCCCTCGGGTTCCACCACTCCGGGAAGGAGGTCCTCACCGACGGCATCACGGGCCAGCGCATCGTGGCGGACATCTTCGTCGGGGTCGCCTACTACCAGAAGCTCTACCACACGGTCGCCTCGAAAATCCACGCCCGCTCCCGCGGACCGGTCCAGGTCCTCACCCGCCAGCCCACCGAGGGGCGGGCCCGGGAGGGCGGCCTGCGGTTCGGGGAGATGGAGCGGGACGTCCTCATCGGCCACGGCGCCGCCCTCGCGCTCAAGGAGCGGCTCCTCGACGAGTCGGACAAGGTCCTGGAGTACGTCTGCACCCAGTGCGGCATGGTGGCGGCCATCGAGCGGGCGAGCAAGCGGGCCACCTGCAACAACTGCAAGGGGGAGACCGAGATTTACCCGGTCGAGATGTCGTACGCCTTCAAACTCCTGCTGGACGAGATGAAGTCTCTCGGAATCGCGCCGAGGCTGGAACTGGAGGACGCCGTTTAGCCATGGCGGCCCCGAAGCGCATCGCCCGCATCAAGTTCGGCCTCCTCTCGCCGAAGGAAATCCGCAAGATGAGCGTGACCAAAATCATCACCGCCGACACCTACGACGAGGACGGCTTCCCCATCGAGATGGGGCTCATGGACCAGCGCCTGGGAGTCATCGACCCCGGGCTCCGGTGCAAGACCTGCGGCGGGCGGCCCGGCGAGTGCCCGGGCCACTTCGGCCACATCGACCTGGTGGCCCCGGTGGTCCACGTGGGCTACGCCCGCCTCATCCACCGCATCCTCCAGTCCATCTGCCGCAAGTGCTCCCGCGTCCTCCTGGCGGACGCCGAGAGGGAGAAGGGCCTGGAGACCGCCAAGGAGAAGGTGACCCGCGCCTTCACCATCGACGAGATCGCCCGCGACCTGGCCCGGGAGTGCATCAAGAAGAAGGCGTGCCCCCACTGCGGCGAGCCCCAGAAGGACGTGGTCTTCGAGAAGCCGACGACCTACTACGAGAAGGGGGGCAAGTCGCCCGCTGCGGCCGCCGCCCCCGCGCCGCCCAAGGAGGATGACGACGCCGACGAGCCCCTCCGGACCGGGGGCCCCGCCGAGGACGAGCAGAAACTCACCACGATGGACGTCCGGGACCGCCTCGAACGCATCCCGGACGGGGACGTTTCCCTCTTCGGCATGGACCCGAAGAACGCCCGCCCCGAGTGGGCCATCCTCAAGGTCCTGCCCGTCCCGCCCGTCACCACCCGGCCCTCCATCACCCTGGAGAGCGGGCAACGCTCGGAGGACGATTTGACCCACAAACTCGTGGACATCATCCGCATCAACCAGCGGTTCCAGGAGAACAAGGAGGCGGGCGCGCCCCAGCTCATCATCGAGGACCTCTGGGAACTCCTCCAGTACCACGTCACCACCTACATGGACAACGAGGTGTCGGGCATCCCGCCCGCGCGCCACCGCTCCGGCCGCCCCCTCAAGACTCTGAGCCAGCGCCTCAAGGGCAAGGAGGGGCGCTTCCGGGGCTCCCTCAGCGGCAAGCGCGTGAACTTCTCGGCCCGGACGGTCATCAGCCCCGACCCCAACCTCTCCATCGGGGAGGTCGGGGTCCCCGAGGGTATCGCCCGGGAGCTCACCATCCCGGTGACCGTCACCGCCCGGAACCTGGAGGCGATGCGGGCCGCCCTCCAGAAGGGGCCGCGGGCCGGGGGCGTCAACTACGCCCGGCGGCTCGACGGCCGGCGGGTCAAGGTCACCGAGAAGAACTGCGAGGAGCTCGCCTCGCAGTTGGAGCCCGGGTGGAAACTCGACCGCCAGCTGCACGACGGCGACATCGTCCTCTTCAACCGGCAGCCCTCCCTCCACCGCATGTCCATCATGGCGCACCGGGTCAAGGTGGTCCCCGCGCCCCACAAGACCTTCCGGCTCAACCCCGCCGTCTGCCCCCCCTACAACGCCGACTTCGACGGGGACGAGATGAACCTCCACGCCCCCCAGACCGAGGAGGCCCGGGCGGAGGCGCGCATCCTGATGGCGGTCCAGGAGAACATCCTCAGCCCGCGGTTCGGCGGCCCCATCATCGGGTGCATCCACGACCACATCACCGGCCTCTTCCTCCTCACCCACGGCCAGCAGAAGTTCGGCCGGGAGGCGGCCCTCGACATCATCCGCAACACCAGCGCCACGGGCCTCGGAGAGCCGGCGGGCGAGGAGGGGGGCGCCCCCTACTGGACCGGCAAGCAGCTCTTCAGCCTCATCCTCCCCAAGGACCTCAACATCGCATTCAAGGCCGAAATCGCGAAGACCTGCGACCACTGCCGGAGAGCCAAGAGCACGGAGGAGCTGGAGAGGTGCCCCCGGGACGCGTTCGTCGTGGTCCGGGACGGGGTCCTGCTGGCCGGCGCCGTGGACGAGGCGGCCGTGGGGGCCTTCAAGGGCAAAATCCTCGACAAAATCGTCAAGGAGTACCCCCGGGACCAGGCCCGGCTGTTCCTCGACGACGCGACCAAACTCGCCATCCGGACCCTCATGAACCTCGGGTTCACGGCGGGCATCAGCGACGAGGACATCCCCCTCGAGGCCCGGGCCCAGATTGACGAGGTCATCGGGAACGCGCGGAACCGCGCCAGGAAACTCATCGAGGCGTACGACGCGGGCGAACTGCAGCCGATGCCCGGCCGGACCCTCGAGGAGACCTTGGAGATGGAAATCATGCGGGAGCTCGGGCGCGCCCGGGACACGGCCGGTCAGATTGCGGAGCGCCACCTCGACCCCCAGAACCCCGCGGTCATCATGGCGGTCTCCGGCGCCCGGGGCTCCATGCTGAACCTGACCCAGATGGCGGGCTGCGTTGGCCAGCAGTCGGTGCGGGGCGAGCGCATCTCCCGGGGCTACTACAAGCGTACCCTCTCCCACTTCAAAGAGGGGGACCGGGAGGCCTCGGCGCGGGGCTTCATCCAGTCCTCCTACAAGCGGGGCCTCACCCCGCTCGAATATTTCTTCCACTCCATCGGCGGGCGCGAGGGGCTCGTGGACACCGCCGTCCGGACCTCCCAGAGCGGCTACCTCCAGCGGCGACTCATCAACGCCCTCCAGGACCTCGAGGTCAAGTATGACGGGACCGTCCGGGAGACCCGGGGCGTCGTGGTCCAGTTCCTCTACGGCGAGGACAACGTGGACCCTGCCAAGAGCGACTACGGCAAGGCCGTGAACATCCCCCGCATCATCCGCACCGTGGCGGGGAGCCTGACGGAGGAGTGACATGGCGACCCCCAAGACCCCCCCGGCGAAAACCAAGCCCCGGAAGGACATCCGAGTGGTCAAGGAAGCCAAGCAGGAGTTGGAGAACCGGGGCGTGGACACCAGCACCGCCTCCCTCCTCCTCCGGGCGGAGTGGGACTACGCCGCCGTCCGGAGCCGGGCCCGGGTGGAGGACCTCATCGGCCTCGTCTCGCCCTTCTGGAGGGCCATCGCGGAGAAGACCCGGGCGCTCCCCCTGCCCGCAGGCGTCATCCGGGAGCTCCAGTACTACCTGCTGAAGCACGAGAAGGAGATCGACCCCGAGGACCTCGACCGGGTGTTCCGCCTCGTGGTGCAGAAATACCGCGAAGCCCGCGTGGAGCCCTGCGAGCCCGTGGGGATCGTGGCCGCCCAGTCCATCGGCGAGCCCGGGACCCAGATGACCATGCGGACGTTCCACTACGCGGGCGTCGCAGAGCTCAACGTCACCCTGGGGCTCCCCCGCCTCATCGAAATCGTGGACGCGCGGCGCATCCCCTCGACCCCCATCATGACCATCTACCTCGACCGGGACTGCCGCTACGACCGGGAGAAGGCCCATACCCTGGCCCGGGAGATCGAGGCCACCTACATGGACCACGTGGGCGAACTGGCCACCGACTCGGAGGACAACTCCCTGGAGGTCCGCCTCGACCCGGCCCTCCTGGAGAAGCGCAAGCTCACCTTCGAGACCGTGGACCGGCGCCTCGCCTTCACCGAGGTCAAGAAGGACGTGCGGGGGAACCGCATCCGCCTCACGCCGAAGTCGGGAACTTACAAGGACCTCCTGAAACTCCGGGACCGCGTCCGGCGGCTCACGCTCCGGGGCATCTCCTCCATCGAGCGGGTGGTCATCCGGAAGGTGGAGGACGAATTCGTCCTCTACACCGAAGGCTCCGACCTCGAACGGGTCCTGAAGGTCAAGGGCATTGACGCCATCCGCACCCGGACCAACAACATCTACGAGGTGGCCGAGACCCTGGGCATCGAGGCCGCGCGGAACCTCATCATCCACGAGGCCACTGAGACCCTGGGCGAGCAGGGGCTGGACGTGGACGTCCGGCACATCATGCTGGTGGCCGACATCATGACCGCCGACGGCGAGGTCAAGCAGATCGGCCGCCACGGCATCGCCGGCGAGAAGGCCTCGGTCCTCTCCCGGGCCGCGTTCGAGGTCACCACGAACCAGCTGCTCGACGCCGCCGTCCGGGGGGACGTGGACGCCCTCCGGGGGGTCACGGAGAACGTCATCGTGGGGCAGCCCATCCGGCTGGGGACCGGCGACGTCGAACTGGTCGCCAAGCGATACGACAGGCCCGAGGCCCCGAAGGCCGAGGACTCCGCGTAGATGGACTTGGACCGCTCCCTCCGCCGGGCGATCGAGACCGGCGACGTCGTCCTGGGGACGAAGGGGGCCCTGCAGGCGGTCGAGAAGAGGAAGGCGAAACTGGTGGTCGCCTCCCGCAACCCGCCGCCAGGGGTGGTGGAGCGGCTCCAGCAGACCGCCTCTCCCCCGCCCCTGTTCCTCTTCCCGGGGAGCAACCAGGAGCTGGGGACCGCGTGCGGCAAGCCCTTCTCGGTCGGCCTCCTGGCGGTCCTCGACCCCGGCGACTCCGACATTCTCGCTGCGGTGAAGGGCGGGGAGGGGCCCGCGCGCCGCGGACGGGGAAAGCGGGCCAGGAAGGAGAAGCCCCCCGCGGAGGCCTCCGAGGCGGCCCCCGAAGAGAAGATGCAGTGATCCGCCTCGGGACGACGGAACTCCAGTGGATTTCGGCCCTGGAGCGCCTCACCCGGACCCAGGCCGAGGACTGCGTCGGGGACGCGCAGAGGGTCATCTACGTGGTCCGCCCGGGGGAGGCGCGGAGGACCCTCCGGGACCCCGAGGCCATCCAGCGGCTGGAGAGGGCGCTGCAGCGGAAGATCAAACTCGTGGAGTCCTCCCCGGACCCCGCCCGGTTCCTCGCCGACGCCTTCGCGCCCGTCCAGGTAGAAACCGTCGCCCTGGAGGAGCAGGAGGGCTCCCGGAAAGCCTACGTCCAGGTACCGAAGCTCTACCGGGGGGTCGCCATCGGGAAGGGGGGCCGCAACATCGCGCTCATCCGGCAACTGGCCCGGCGCCACCTCGGGATTGACGAGGTCGTGGTGGGGGCCCAACTCAAGGGCAGGTAGCCGGGGGGACCCCTACCCTTCGCGGGGCCCCCGGGAAGGCTCCGGCGGCGGGCCCGCGAGAATATTGCGCTCGATGTCGTAGCGGCCGCGGAGGTCGTCCCGGACGGAGCGGTCCCAGAGGGGCTCCCCGGAGAGGTAGGCCGCGCGGCCGATCATGTGGGCCGCCACCGGGGCGGTCAGGAAGAGGAAGAGGACGACCGCCGCGGCGCGGAGGGGAACGTCCCATCCGCCGAAGTGGAGCCCCGCCGCCAAGAGGGGGAGGATGGTCCCGAGGGTCGTCGCCTTGGTGGCCACCTGGAGTCGGGTGTAGAGGTCGGGCATCCGGACGACGCCGACGGCCGCGAGGAGGGAGAAGGCCGCGCCGCCCGCCATCAGCGCGGCCACCAGCCACTCGCTCATGGCGCGACCCTCTCCTCGATGTACCGGGCCACGGCCACGGTCCCGAGGAAGGAGACGAGGGCCAGCACGAGGGCGGCGTCGAGGAAGGCGGGGTGGCCCGACCCGACGGTGTGGACCGCCGCGATGGCCACCGTCAGGGTCGTGGTCAGTTCCAGGGCGACCACCCGGTCGGGGAGGCGGGGCCCGCGGACCAGCCGGAGCAGCGCGAGGAGCATCGCGAGGGCGAGGACCGCCAGCACCGGGGCCGCGACGGCCGCGACCGGGCCCCCCGGGCTCACCGCAGCACCTCCAGGACCCGGCGCTCGAGGCGCTCCCGGAGGGAGCGGCGGAACGCCTCGGCGTCGCCGCCCGGGAAGAGGGCGTGGACGTAGAGGACGCTCCGGTCGGTGGAGAGGTCGACGCTGAGGGTCCCGGGGGTCATCGTGATGAGGTTGGCGAGGAGGATGATTTCCGCTGGCGTCCGAGCCTCCAGGGGCACGGCGACGATGGCCGGCCGCATCCGGAAGCGGGGGCGCACCACCTCCCGGGCCACCTGGAGGTTGGCGAGGAGGACCTCCCGGAGGTAAAAAGCCGCGAACCCGAGCGCGCGGAGGACCTTCGACAGCGCGCGGATGGAGGTCACGGCGCCCCCAGGACCGCGGCGATGTATTCGGACGGGTCCATCAACTGCTCGGCCGCCCGGAGCGAGAGGGCGAGGAAGGGCTCGGCCGCCAGGCCCAGGACCACGGTGAGGGCCGCCAGGCCGACGATGGGGGCGAGGAGGGGGACCATCTCGCGGCGGCCCGGCGGAGGAGGCGGGGGCGCCGGCGGGGCCGGCTTCCAGAAGGCCTCGGCCCAGAGTTTGGTCATCGAGAAAAGCGTCAGGAGCCCCACCGCGAGGGCGACCGCCACAATGGCGTGCTGCCCGGCCGAGAGGCCGGCCATCGCCAGCGAGAGTTTCGCGAAGAAGCCCGAGAGGGGCGGGACGCCGCCGAGGGAGAGGGCGGGGACCAGGAAGAGGACGCCGAGGAGGGGGCGCGACCCGTGGAGTCCGCCCAGAGCCTTCAGCCGCGAGGTCCCGTGGAGCCTCTGGACCACCCCGCCCACGAGAAAGAGGTTGGTCTTGACGATGATGTGGTGGACGATGTAGAAGATGGAGCCCCCGAGGGCGAGGGGCGTGTAGAGCCCGAGGCCCAGGGTCATGTACCCTATCTGGCTGATGATGTGGAACGACAGGACGCGCCGGAACTCGCCCTGGGCCACGGCCCCCAGGACGCCCGTCACCATGGTGGCGCCCGAGAGGGCGAGGATGAGGGCGTGGGGGTGGCCGGCCTCCGGAGGGAAGACCAGAGTGAAGACGCGGATGAGGGCGTAGACCCCCACTTTGGTGAGGAGGCCCGCGAAGAGCGCCGACACCGCCGCCGGGGGGGTGTGGTAGGAGGCGGGGAGCCAGAAGAAGAAGGGGAAGGTCGCCGCCTTGATGCTGAAGGCCGAGAGGAAGAGGGCGGCCACGGCGGCAGTCAGGCCGGGGTCGCCGCTGGAGCCCAGTTTCCCGGGGATGTCAGCCAGGTTCAGGGTCCCGGCCATGCCGTAGAGGAGGCCCGCCCCCACCAGGAAGAGTGCGGAGGAGACCAGGTTGAGGGCGACGTATTTCAGCGCGCCCTCCATCTGGGCCCTCCCTCCCCCCAGGGCGAGGAGGACGAAGGAGGCGATGAGCAGGACCTCGAACCAGACGTAGAGGTTGAAAATGTCGCCCGTGAGGAAGGCGCCGCACACCCCTGCGAGGAGGAGGTGGACGAGCGGGAAGTATCCGAAGGACCAGTGGCGCCTCCCGACGTTGGCGAGGGAGAAGACGGCCACGCAGAGGCCGATGATTCCGGCCACCACGACCATCACCGCGCTGAAGAGGTCGGCGACGAGGACGATGCCGAACGGGGCGGGCCAGGCGCCCATCGGGGTCGCCTGGATGCCCTCCCGGGAGACCCGGTCGAGCAGGGCGACGCCTGCGGCGAGGAGGAGGGCCGCCCCCGCGACCCCGCCCCAACCCTGGGCCCGCCGCCACCGGCCGAGGGCGAGGAGGAGCGCTGCGGTGAGGAGGGGGATGAGGAGCGGAAGGACGATGAGGAGGGTCACGGCGGGGCCTCCCCCTCCTCCAGCGACTCGGCCATCGAGGCGGCGTCGGAGTCGTCCGAGCCCACGGTCTCGTGGAAGCGGCGGACGAGCGCCAGCGCGAAGGCGAGGACGCCGAAGCTGATGACGATGGCGGTGAGGATGAGGGCCTGGGGGAGGGGGTCGGCCACGGGCGGCGGAGGGGCCCCGCCCCCGGCGGGGGCGAGAGGCGGGCGGTCCCGGGTCAGGCCTCCGGCCGTGAAGATGAGCAGGTTGGCGCCGTTGGAGAGCGTGGCGAGGCCGATGGCGAAGCGAAGGATGCTGCGCCGCAGCATCATGTAGAGGCCCGCAGCGAAGAGGCCCCCCGCGACGGTGGCGAGGACGGCCTCCGTCACTGCTCCTCCAGGAGCGGGAGCAGGACCGCCATGGTGGCGCCCAGGACAACGAGGTAGACGCCAGCGTCGAAGATGAGGGGAGTCCCCAGGTCAAGGCCGACGCCGCCAAGGTCGAGCCTGGCCCACCGGCCGGCGAGGAAGGGCTCGCCCCGGACGAGGGCGGGGAGGCCGCTCCCCGCGGCGGTCAGGAGCCCCGCGGCGACGAAGAGGCGCGGGTCGGCGCGGAGGGCGCTCCGCGCGGCCCCGCCCCGGTAGGCGAGCCCATGGAGGACGAGGGCGGAGGCGGCCACCAGCCCCCCGACGAAACCTCCGCCGGGATAGCCGTGGCCCCTCACGAGGAGGAAGAGCGAGAACGCGAGGAGGAGAGGCGTGAGGAGGCGGGCCGTTCCCCGGAGGATGAAGGAGATCAAGGCGCCTCCTTCCCCCCCGGCCGGAGGCGGAGGAGGGCGTAGACCCCGATGCCGGCAATCCCGAGGACGGTGATCTCCCCGAGGGTGTCGAGGGCCCGGAAGTCCACAAGGATGACGTTCACGACGTTCCGCCCGTGGCCGAGGGCGACGCTGTTCTCGAGGAAGTAGCCGGAGACGGCGGGGGCGTGCTCGGCCGCCACGGCCCCGAGGGCGAGGAGCGACATCAGGGCCCCCACGGCGAGGGCCGCGGCGGCATCCCGGAGCCGGCCGGCGGAGAGCGAGCGGCGGGTTAAGTCGGGCATGTGGTAGAGGACCCGGACGAAGAGGAGGAGGGCGAGAGTCTCCACGGCGACCTGGGTCAGGGCGAGGTCGGGGGCCCCGAAGAGGAGATAGAGGACGCCGACGCCGTAGCCGGCGATGCCGAGGGCCGCCACGGCCCCGAGGGCGGAGCGGGAGAGGGTGGCGGCGAGGGTCGCCCCGAGGATGAGGGCGGCGAGGAGGAGTTCGTGGAGGCGCGTCCCGGAGCCGGTCCCGGGGGGGAGCGAGGGGCCCGGTCCGAGCAGGGCCCACCACCCCAGGAGCCCCGACGCCGCCAGGACCGCCAGCAGGTAAAATCGGAGGTGGCCGTGCTGGAGGAGGCGGGTCTGGGCCCGGGCGAGGCCGTTGAGCCCCCGGAGCCCCCCCTCGTAGAGCGCCTCGGGCCCCCACCGGAGGAGCGGCCCGAGACGCTCCAGCGCCGACCGCACCCGGGCCCACTTCGCCGCGAGGAGGGCGCCCGCGGCCACGGAGGCGGCGCTGAGGGCCGCCTCGGGCCCGGGGGCGGGGAGGAGGGGGAGGTGGAGGGCCTCCGGCCGGCCGAGGACCGAGGAGGCCGCGGGAGAGAGGAGAAGGGCGCCAGCAGCCCCGGAGAGGAGGCCGGCCGCGAGCCCGCATCCCGCCAGGAGTGCGGGACCCAGCCAGAGGGAGGGGGACGGCTCGTGGGCGGGCAGCGGGGGGTCGGGCGCCCGGCCGAGGAAGGGGCGGAGGCCCGCGATGAATGCGACCCCGGCCAGCATCGCCGCGCAGGAGAGGGTGGCTGCCGCGAGCCAGGGGGAAGACTCCAGGACCGAGTGGTAGAGCGACTCCTTGGCCGCTGACCCCGCGAGGAGGGGGAGGCCCGCCATCGAGAGGGCGGCGAGGCCCGCCGCGGCAGCGGTGACCGGCATCGCCCGGCCGAGGCCCCCGAGGCGGGTCGCGTCGCGGCTCCCCGCGGCGTGGTCCACAGCTCCGGCCACGAGGAAGAGCGCCCCCTTGTAGAAGGCGTGGGCGAGGAGGAATGCCACCGCGGCCCCGGCCGCCGACGGCGTCCCGAGACCGAGGAGCAGGGTGAGGGTCCCCAGGGCGCCCACGGTGGAGTAGGCGAGAATCCGCTTGAGGTCGGTGCTCCGGAGGGCGAGGAGGGACCCGAGCAGCATGGTCGCCCCACCGACCGGCGCCACGCCGTAGAGCCAGGCGTCGGTCGAGCCGAGGGCGGGGCTCAGCCGCGCCAGGAGGTAGACCCCCGCCTTCACCATGGTGGCCGCGTGGAGGTAGGCGCTCACCGGCGTGGGGGCCTCCATGGCGTTGGGGAGCCAGAAGTGGAAGGGGAACTGCGCCGACTTGGCGAAGGCGCCGACCAGGACCAGGAGGAGCGCGGGCAGATAGGAGGCGTGGGAGCGGAGGAGGTCTCCCCGGACCGACAGCTCGGAGAGCTCGAACGTCCCGCCCGCCCGCCCGAGGAGGAGGAGCCCGACCAGCAACGCGAGGCCCCCGAGGCCGGTGACCAGGAGCGCCTGGAGGGCGGCGCGGCGCGCCTCCGGCCGCTCGTGGTGGAACCCGATGAGGAAGTAGGAGGCGAGGCTGGTCATCTCCCAGAAGACGAAGAGGGTGACGACGTTGTCCGCGAGGACCACCCCGAGCATGGAGCCCATGAAGAGGAAGAGTGAAGCGTAGAACCGGCCCAGGTGGGGGTGGCCTTCGAGGTAGCGCCCCGAGTAGAGCACGACCAGGGCCCCGACCCCCGTGATGAGCAGCGACATCAGGAGGCTCAGCCCGTCGAGGTGGAGGGAGAACCGGACCCCGAGGCTCGGGACCCAGTCGGCGGAATATGTGAACGAGCCCCCCGCCGAGACGGGTCCGACGTGGGTGGCGAAATGCAGCGTCAACGCCAGCGGGAGCAGGGCCAGCACCGCCCCCGAGCGGGAGCGCGCGAGGCGGTGGACCGCGGGGGCGGCGAGCATCGCAGCGAAGAGGACGAGGAGGAGGTGCAGCATGCCTAACAAGGCGGGAGGAGCGGGATTTAAGAGGTTGTCCACGGCCGCGCCTTCCGCGACCCGCCCCTACCCCGGTCCGGGAACAGGGACCGGTCCAGAGAGGAGGAGGGCGAGATAGGCGGCGTAGAGCCCGAGGAGCAGAAGCCCGGCGGCCCGCCCGAGGGGGCGCCGGAGGGCCATGAAGAGCGCGGGAATGAGCATCACGCCCATCATCGCCGCGCCGTCCCGGAGGAGGAGGTCGCGCCCGACCGGGATGTCGCGGATGACCGACGACGCCCCGAGAATCCAGAGGAAGTTGAGGAGGTTGGCGCCGGCGATGTTCCCCAGTGAGATGTCGGAGACCCTCCGGAGCAGGGAGGTCACCGCCACCACCAGTTCGGGGAGGGAAGTCCCAACAGCTACCAGCGTCAGGCCCAGCACCACCTCCGGCACCCCGAGGGAGAGGGCGAGGGAGGCGGCCCCGTGGACGAGGAGCCGCGCCCCCCCGACCACCATCCCGGTCCCGGCCAGGAAGCGGAGCCACTCCCGGGAGGCGGGGCCGGCCGGGGCCCCGGACCCCGCGGGGGGCTCCCGGCCGGAGAGGGCCCGCCCCGTCGAGCGGATGAGGAAGAGGGCCAGAAGCCCGAGGAAGAGCGCGCCTTCGGGCCGCTCCAGCCCCCCATCGGCCGCGAGGAGCAGCACGAGGAGGCCCGCGCCCGCCATGACCAGCCATGAGATGCGGCTGGAGGAGTCCGGGACGATGGCGGAGCCGAGGAGGAGAATGGCCAGGATGAGGCCGATGTTGACGATGGCCGAACCCACAGCGTTGCCGTAGGCGATGCCCGTGTTGCCGAGCCATGCGCCGGTTGCGGAGACGACGAACTCCGGGGTGGTGGTCGCGAAGCTCACCAGGGTCATCCCGACGAAGGCGCGGGGCAGACGGTAGCGGGCGGCGATGCGGACCGCGGAGTCCACGAAGAGACCGCCCCCCTTGAGAATCAGCGCGAAGCCTGCGGCGAGGAGGACTCCGTCGAGGAGGAGGCTCATGGGGGGGCGCCTCCGGGCCCGGGCCGGCGGCCGCGACTCCGCGAGAGCGTGGCCACCGCGAAGCCGAGGCGGCGGTCGAGCCCGGGGGCCGGGAGATCACTCATGGCTGCCGCGAGTGGGCGGGGGGCTCCAAGAACCTTGCGGACTTCACAAAAATTTTCGCTGCGCGAAAATTCTTAAAAGGCCCGCCGGCGGAGACGCCCCGGGCTTCAGACCGGGGCATCGCAGAACTCGCGCGAGCGCAGCGAGCGCGAGTTCTGTCACAGGCCGGAGATGGCCGCCCGCACCCCGGGCACGACCGAGTGGTTCGCCGCGAAGCCCGCCGCGGTCTCGACCACGTAGAGGGCGGGGGCTCCCGGCTCATAGGTCGCGCACGGGTCCGCGAGACAGGGGGGGACCGAGACCACGTGGACCACGGTCCCGTCGGCGGAGAGCCAGACGATGTCGATGGGGAAGGCCACGTTCTTCATCCAGAAGCCCCACGCCCGCTCTTCGGGGAAGACGAAGAGCATCGCCTCGCCGGCCGCGATGGAAGGTCGGAACATCAGCCCCCGCTCCCGTTCGCCGGGCTCGTCGGCCACCTCGGCGCGGAGGGGCGGGGCGCCGGGGAACTGCACCACGGCCGTCGAGGGGGTCTGGGCGCAGGCCGAGAGGAGCAGGAGGCCGCTCAGGAGGAGGGGCCCGGCCCTCATCCGGCGTAAATCTTGTCGAGGCGGCGGCGGGAGCGCGTCCGGGCGTAGGCGAGGGCGGAGCGGAGGAGTCGGTCCACGTGGGCCCGGAGGGACGCCGGAATCTCCACCAGCCCCTCCGCCTCCTGGACGAGGAGAAGGGCCTTCTCCATCGCGTCGAACTGCTGGGCCACCAGGCGGTCCACGGTGCTCCGGCGGGGGAAGGCGCGCCGGACCAGTTCGTCGTAGGTCCGCCCCTCCCCGCCCAGGAGGGCCCGGCCCAGCTCCAGGTGGCTCTTGAGCTCCTCCACCAGGTAGCCCCGGAGGCGCTTCGCCTCGGGGTGGCTCTTGTCGGCCCGGACCCACGCCTCGTTCGTCTCCAGGTACTCGTCGAGGTGGCGGGAGATGATCCGGTCGAGGCTCCCCGGCTCCTGGAGCAGGCGGAAGTAGATGTCCATGCGCCGGTAGCCCCGGCGGCGGGCGGCGGGGAGGGCGGTGAAATGGAAGAGCCCCCGGAGGAGGGGCGAGACGAGGAGTCCGATGGGCCCGTTCCGGAGGGTCCCGACCTGTCGCTCGACGTAGGCGAGCCCTTCGTCCAGCTCCTTCGTGAGTTCGCGCCGAATGAGTTCCACCTTTTTGGCCGCGTCGCCGTGGCCCGCGGCGGCCCGGAGGGGCCTCTTCCGGCCAGGGGTTTTTCTCGTCACAAAACCCGCAGCACCTCCACGGCCCGGGGGGGCGAGCCGGTGTAGAGGGCAAGGGCCGTACCGGGGCGCCGGTCGATTCCCCCGAGCACGAGGGCCAGGCCGTCCCCCCGGGGGAAGAGGTGGCGGTGGACCCGGACGTCCGCGCGGCTGAGGTGGACGTCCCGGCCGGGATGACTGTGGAACCACCCGACCATCTCTCCGCGACCGCGGGAGGGGCGCCACCGCTCCGGCAGGAACCCGAGAGGGGTGCGGAGGGACCGGGAGAGAGGGAGGGCTCCGTAAATCAGGCACCCCCGGGGAGAACGGGTCCCCAGGAGGTGGCCTCCCTGCTCCACCGGCCCTTCGCAGAGGCGGGCGAGTGTGTCCAGGCAGTCCCGAAGAATCGTCACAGGACCGCTCACGAGCGGCGGTTTCATCCCCCACTGGGGGCTGGGGGCAGCCCCCTAAAAACTTTCTTCCGGGGTCGCGCCCCTCACCCTTTTTCCCGGAGGGGGGGAGTCCGAGGGATGTACGCCTTCGACCTCGCCCCCGCCATCGCCGAAATCCGGCGGACGGGGGCCAAGACGGTGGGCCTCGAGACCCCCGACGGCCTGAAGCACCTCGCCCCGGACGCGGCGCGGAGAATCGAGGAGGAGACGGGGGCGGAGGTGGTCGTCTCGGGGGAGTCGTGCTGGGGGGCGTGCGACACCAACGTGAAACTCTGGGAGCAGGTGGACCTCCTGGTGCACCTGGGCCACGCCCCCATGCTCGCCCGGGAGCGCATGGTCTTCGTCCCGGTCCGGATGGAGGTGGACCCCCTCCCGGTGGTGGAGAAGGCGCTCGCGCGGATTCCCGGCCGCCGGGTGGTTCTCCTCACCACGGCGCAGCACCTCCACAAGATGGGTGAGGTCGAGGCGCTCCTGCGGGCCCGGGGCAAAGAGCCGCTCTACGGCCCCGCCGGGGGCCGGGTGAAGTCCCCGGGCCAGATGCTGGGGTGCGACTTCCGGGCGGCGCGGGCCGACGGGGACGCGCTGCTCTACGTGGGCTCCGGCGACTTCCACCCCCTCGGCGCCGCCATGGGCACCCGCAAGCCGGTGGTGGTGGCCGACCCGGTCACCGGCCAGGTCCGGGTCGTGACCGCCGGGGGGCTCCTGGAGGAGCGCCGGCGGGTCCTGAAGCGCGCCGCCGGGGCCCGGAGGTGGGGCATCCTCGTCTCCCCGAAGCCGGGCCAGGCGCGGGGGGGGCTGGCGCGAAAACTGTCCGAAGAGGCCTTCAAGAAGGGCTGGGAGGCCCAAACCGTTTTCATGGATGAGGTGGCGCCCTCGAAAGTGGACAACTTCGGATTCGACGCCTGGGTCAACACCGCCTGCCCGCGCCTCGCCCTGGACGACGCCCACCGGTTCGAGAAGCCGATGTTGACCCCGCAGGAGTTCGAGGTGCTGCTCGGGCTCCGGAAGTGGGAGGAGTATGTGTTCGACGAAATTTCGGGGCATTATGATATATCGGGGCAGGGGAACGGGAGGGAGAGGGCATGACTCAATGCGCCAGCCACCGAAGGGGGTCGTCTCCCTTCCACGCCTTTCTGGGGGCTCTCGACAGCTCGCGCACATCACAGCCGCGGACGAGCCCGAGCGAGAGCAGCGAGCGATGGCGAGTGGCGCATCGAGCGCGCGGCCCGACCAAGGAGGCATGAATGGCGATAACTGCCAAGACCGCCAAAAAGCCCCCCAACAGGACCCCCATCCGCCCCTACGTCGAGACCATCGTCGAGCACCTCCGCGAGGCCGCCGAGGAGTTGAGCACGGAGGAACTCGAGGAGTTCGTCGAGACGCTCCAGTCGGGCAAGCGCATCTTCGTCATGGGGGCGGGCCGCTCGGGCCTCGTGGCGAAAGCGTTCGCCATGCGCCTGATGCACCTCGGCTTCACCACCTTCGTCGTCGGGGAGACCACCACTCCGGCCCTCGACAAATACGACGCGGTGGTCGCCATCACCGGCTCTGGCCGGACCCGCTCCATTCTCGAACTGGGGAAGACCGCCAGCGAAATCGGCGCCCGGCTCGCCCTGGTGACCTCCCGCCGCGACTCCCCCATGGCTGAGATGGCGACCGCCGTGCTGATGGTCAAGGGGCCGCCGCCCCAGGCGCAGATTCCGGCCGACTACGAAAAGCGGCAGTTGCGGGGGGAGTATCGCAGCCTCGCGCCCCTCGGGACGCTCTTCGAGACCGCGGCGATGGTGGTGCTCGACGGGGTCATCGCCCACCTGATGGAGCGGAAAGGCATCTCGGAGAAGGAACTGAAGGCGAGGCACGCGGTGCTGGAATAGCCCGTGGTAAAAACATACGCGCCGGCGAAATCGTTTTTTCGCCCTTTTTCAAGATTCTGATGCCCCGCCTCTCCCGCCGCCTCGACCACATCGACATCTCCGGCATCCGCAAGGCTTTTGAAAATCGTGGAGGAGAGGGGGACGGGCCTGTGGACGGGGGGAGAGGGGGGCTCCGCCCCCCTCTTCCCCCGGCGACAGTCAACCTCGCGCTGGGCCAGCCCGACTTCGACACTCCCGCCCGCATCAAGGCGGCCGCCGCGCGGGCCCTGGAGGAGGGCCGCACCGCCTACACGCCGAACGCGGGCATCCCGGAACTCCGGGAGGCCGTCGCCTCGAAACTGAGGCGGGAGAACCGGGTCTCGGTGGGGCCTGAGCAGGTCCTCGTCACCGCCGGGGCCTCCGAGGCGCTCCATCTGGCCCTCATGGCCCTCGTCAACCCGGGCGACGAGGTGCTCATCCCCGACCCCGGATTCGTATCCTACGCGCCTCTGACCAGGGCTGCGGGCGGCAAACCGGTGGGCATTCCGCTGCGGAAGGACCTGACCCTTGCCCTGGAACGCGCCCGAACCACCGCCAGGACGCGGGTCATCATCGTGAATTCACCCGCGAATCCGACCGGAGCAGTTGAATTTGAGGAAGACCTGAAGGCGCTGGCCGAGTTTGCCGAGGACAGAAATCTCATTCTGGTCTCGGATGAGGTCTACGAGGAGTTCGTCTACGAGGGGAAGCACGCCAGCCCCGCCCGCTGGGCCCCGGGCCACGTCGTGACCGTGAACGCCGCCTCGAAGACGTTCGCCATGACCGGCTGGCGCCTCGGGTTCGCCGCCGGGCCCCCGGAGGTGGTGGACGGCATGCTCCGGCTCCACTGCTACATCCAGGCGTGCGCCTCCTCCATCGCCCAGCACGCCGCCCTCGCGGCCTACACCGGGCCCGGGGACGCGGTCGCAGAGATGCGGGAGCGGTTCCGGAAGAGACGCGACTTCGTCCTCCGGGCCCTGGAAGGGGCCGGGATCGGCTGCGCCCGCCCGAAGGGGGCGTTCTACGCCTTCCCCGAGGTGGGGGACGGCGACCGGTTCGCTGCGGAGACGGCGAAGCGCGGAGTTCGCGTGGTCCCCGGGTCGGCATTCGGGCCGCGGGGGAAGCGGCACATCCGCATCTCCTACGCGGTCAGCGAGGAGCGGCTCGAGCGCGGGATGGCGGTTCTGGCCGAGGTTCCCCGGAGAGCGCCCTAAGTGGGGCCAAATTAATTCTTCCTGCATCCGCCGGAAACTATTCAGGGAACCTGCGGCCATGATTCCGGGTGGGGATGGAAAGGCTCCGGGTGAAGTCGCTGACGCCCCCGCAGGCCGAGGACCTTCGGGCCTTCATGCGGGCCTGCAAGGATGCCCGCCTGCTGAAGCGGGCCCAGATCGTCTGGCTGAGCCACCTGGGCAAGAGCGTGAACGAGACGCCGACCTCCTCGACATCAGCCCCGAGACCGTCCGGGAGTGGCTCCGGCGCTACGAGGAGCGGGGCATCAATGGCCTCCGGGAGGGGAAGAACCTCGTCCTCGACAACTACGCCATCCACCGGAGCCGTCGCGTCAGGGAGTTCGCGGAGGGCGAGGAGGGCAGGCGGGTCGCCCTGGTCTTCCTGCCCACCTACTCCCCGAACCTCAACATTGTAGACTGCGCCTTTTTCGGGGACACAGCGATTCAGGATGCGATTGGGGACGTAGGCGTTCTCAGTAATGATGTCCTCGACGTCAAACCTGGAACCTACAAGCGCAAATCTCCATTCAACGGCGTGGTCGATATCACCGGGAAGTTTCTCGACATCATCGGCCGGGACCCACAAAATACAATCCTCGATGGAGAAAATTTCGCGGATAGCAGAGGGGTTCGAGTAGCGGACTCTCTTGCTGCGCAGAGTGTCCTATCCAACTTCACCATCCGCAACGCCGAATTCGGCATCGACGTCGCGGTCAACACCATCCGCATCAACAACACCCGTATCGAGAACCTCATCGGCCCGCGGCGGGGCGTCGATGTCTCGACCTCAAACAACCACGTCATCGACAACCTCACCATCGGCCGACCCGACATCGGCCTCTTCATCGACCCCTCCGTCAACGTCACCGTCCGCGACTCCCGCGTCGGCATCCACGTCCAGGGGACAGAAGCAGTCCGCAACCGCTTCATCAACATCACCAACGTCACCGTCAACAGCTCCAACGAGACCGGCATCCTGCTGGAGTTCTCGAACGACACCAACATCACCAACAGCCGCTTCGTGAACTTCAACCGGACGCCCCTCACGGGCACCGGCCAGAACGTCACCGCCCTCCGGGCCCGGGGTGCGAACTCCGGCCTGAACGTCACCGGGAACGTCATCGACAACGTCTCCTGCGCCATCTGCTCGGCCCTCGGCATCGACATCGACGGCATCGCGCCCAATGGGACCGTCGCCGGGCCCGCCTCCAACGTCGCAAGATTTAAATAGTACACGTATTACTTGTAATCATGCAACTGAAAATCAACTGGGAGCACCGCCGTGCCAAGCACGCGATTGAGCGGATGACCCTCCGGGGCGTCTCCGTCCACGAGGTGGAGGAGGCAATCCTGAAAGGCAAGAGAGTCATCCAAAGACGGACCGGACTGGCGGAGTCCTTTCACCGCTTTTTCAGCGTTGTATACGACGAGGTCCACCTGCGGTCGCGGGGCGTGCGGAAGGTGTATCCGGTGACGGTGAAGCTCCTATGAGCGAGAGAGTTACCGACCACCCCTGTCGTTGCGGCGGCGTCCTGAAGAAGTCCCAGACCGAGGTTGAGTTGTTCGGCCTCTCCTTCGGGGTCCACCCGTGCGAGGTTTGCACCCGATGCGGGGCCGAATACCTCGACAACGAGACCGTGGAAAGACTGCAGTCCCTGGCCAAAAAACGCGGCTTCTTCGGCCTGGAGAAGAACATCCAGGTCTCCCGTACGGGGAATTCCCTCGCCATCCGCATCCCCTCGGACGTGGCCCGCCTTCTCAAGCTCCGCCCGAAATCTCCGGTGCGTCTCTGGCCCATCGACCGAAAGAGGATTCAAATCGAAGTCATCGAGTGATCTTTCTCCGACTCAGCGCTGCAGCGGCCAGCGCCCCAATAGCCACCCCAACCTCGAACCCCGGCTGCCTCGGCTTGCTGTCGCCGGGAGGGGCGGGGGCTCCGCCCGAAGTCCCGGGCCACTCGGAAGCCCTCTCGTTCCGCCGGGACGACGACATCGTTGCCGACGAAATGCGGACGGTTCAGGAGGGGACCGCGCGGGGCCTCATCCTTTGCTTGCCACGCGCGCCGAAGGGTTCGCGAGACAGAGGCCCCGCGCGACGAGGCATAGGGAAGAGCGAGGGACTCATCACCGCCCGCATCGAGCTGACCGAAGGGTTTAACCCGGCCGACATCGTCGGCTCAACCGTGAGGCTCAACGGGACGGTCCCGGCGGAGCCGTCGCCGACGTCGGTCGGGGACCACGACAACGATGGGATTCCGGACCGGATGGCGAAGTTCAGCCGGGCCGCGGTTCGAGGGGAGAGACACGATTCGGGCCATCTGCCCATAGTCAGAGGCCGCATGCGCCTCGCGGCCCTCGTCTCCGGCGGAAAGGACTCCTCGTGGTGCCTGTGGAAAGCGTCGCAGCAGGGCCACACCGTCGCCTGCCTCGTCTCCCTCCGCCCCGAGAACCCCGACTCCTACATGTTCCAGAGCCAGAACGTCCACCTCACCGACCTGTTCGCCGAGGCGTGCGGGCTCCCGCTCATCGTCGAGCGGACCCCGGGGGAGAAGGAGCGGGAGCTGGAGGACCTTCGCCGGGCGCTTGCGCGGGCGAAGGAGCGCGGGTGCGAAGGGGTCGTCGCGGGCGCCGTCGCCTCCCGCTACCAGAAGGAGCGGGTCGAAACGCTCTGCCGCGGCCTCGGCCTCGCCCTGGTCGCCCCCCTCTGGGGCGCCGACCCTCTGCCGATGCTCCGGGAGGTGGCCCGCGACCCATGGCACGTCCTCTTCGTCCACGTGGCCGCGCTCGGACTCGGGCCCGAGTGGCTGGGCCGGAGGCTCGACGACGCGGCGGTGGGGGAGCTCTTGCGACTCCGGAGCAGGCACGGCCTCCACGTCAGCGGCGAGGGGGGCGAGTACGAGACGCTGGTCCTCGACGCCCCCTTTTTCCGCAAGCGCATCGAGATTCTCCGGGCCGAGAGGTCGTGGAAGGGCGACCGGGGAACCCTGTTTGTGAGAGAGGCCCGGTTGGCCGCGAAAGAGGTCCCTGGGCCGCCCCGCCCCAAAAATTTTTAACCCTTCCGGGGTCCTCCCCCGATGCGCTCTGCATGGGTGGTTCTCGCCGGCCTCATCGCGGCGGCGCTCCTGATATCGGGCTGCTCCGGCCCCCAGACGCCCGCCCCGGTCCCCTCGCCGGCGACCGCCACCCTGGAGCAGGTGAAGGCGAAGTTCGCCGGCCTGACTGCCGACAAACTCCCCCCGGGCTACATCAAGGTCTCCGAGTGCGTGAACGTCTCCGAGATTCCGCCCCCGGCCCGGCCGCGATTCGGCATCCCGGCCACCATGCCCGAGACCGCGGCCATGGGCTTCCACTACGCGAAGCCCGACCTCTTCGACGACAAAATCGACCCCATGAACCCGGAGGACCTGCTCCTCCTCGACGGGGACGGCGACGGCAAGGTGGAGGTGGTGGGGGTGGAGTACGAGGCGGACATGAACGCCACATCGCCCAAGGTGTTCGGGCAGGAGATGGTCCTCCTCCCCGAGGGACACCCCGGCATGAACTTCCCCCACCGGGTCCTGCACGTCTGGTTCGTCTCCAACCCGGCGGGGACCTACTCCGACTGGAACCCCTCCCTGAAGTGCCCCGCGTGAGCCCGGACCCGCATCCTTTTTCCCACCGCCGACCGTCCCCCTCTCATGGCCTCCTCCGAGTCCGACAACGCCGTGCGCTGGAAGGGGCGCCCCGGCGCCTACGAGGCCTACTACGTGATTCTCCACGACGCGCCGAGCCGGACCGCCTGGTGGCTCCGCTACACCCTCATGGCCCCCTTCCGGGCGAGGCCCCCGACCCAACCCCGTTCCGCATCGGAACGCGAGGGTCGGTGGGCCGAGCGGGGGGAGCCCGTCGTCGAACTCTGGGGCAACTTCTTCGACGGGAAAAGCGGCAGGACGGTCGCCCTGAAGCAGGCGGCCCCGGCGTCGAAGGCCGAACTCTCCGCATCTCCCTTCCGCTTCGCCCTCGGCGACAGCGAGTTGACCCACCGTTCGGCCCGCGGGAGGGTCAAGAGCGCCGAGGGGGAGATGGAGTGGGACCTGAAGTGGGAGCCCGCTCCCCGCTCGTTCCGCCACCTTCCGGGCCTCTTCTACTCGCTTCCCCTGCCGGTGGCCCGGGTCGCGTCGCCGAACCCCGCGGTCAGCATCTCGGGCCGCGCCGTGGTGAACGGGACCCGCTACGAGTTCCAGGGGGCCCCGGGCCACCAGACCCACCACTGGGGGCGCCGCCACGCGCCGGGCTGGGCGTGGGGCCACTGCGGGGCGTTCAAGGAGGACCCGGAGTTCGTCTTCGAAGGTTTCTCGGTGAAGCCCCGCACGGGGAGCGACCGGCTCCTCACCATCGTCCACTTCGGCCGCCCGGGCCACGCGTTCACCTTCAACCGGCTCTCCGACCTCCGCAAGACCGAGAGCCGGTGGGAGTTGGGCCGCTGGACCTTCGCCGCCGAGAGGGGGGAGACGCGGTTCGAGGGGGAGTTGACGGGCGAGCCCGCGCAGATGGTCCAGCTCGAATACATCGATCCCGACGACAGTCGCCTCTACTGCGCCAACACGGAGCTGGCCGACATGCGGCTGAAAGTTCTCCGGCGCGACGGGGGGGAGTGGGCCCTCCAGAAGGAGCTGACCGCGCAGGGAACGGCGTGTTTTGAAACAACGAGGCGAGAGCCGTGGCCCGGATTGAAGGTGCGGGCGTAATCCTCCTCGCCGCCGTGCTCCTCCTCGCGGGGGACGCCGCGGCCAAGGAGAACCTCACGGACTACCTCCCCGGCTCCGCCGACCTGGCGCCCTTGAAGCTCCAGCCGGAGAAGACGGGGTTCGCGGGCGCCCGGGAGCTCCAGAACACCCGGTGCGACACGACGGCGGCCGCCGGGGCCTTCGTGAACGTCGGCCTCCTCCTTCCGCCCCTCGCCCCGGGAGAGGAGCGGGACAACCTCCTCGCCCGCGTCACCCTCTACCGGTTCAACTCCTCCGGCGAAGCGGCCGCCTTCTTCCAGTGCATGCGGGACGTGAGAAACCGCACCCGCGACCTCGGCACCGTGGGCCCCGCGCCCTACGGCGACCAGGGGGTCGTCGCGGAGAACGAGACCGGGGGGGCCACCGGCGCGAGCGTCCTCTTCATCCGCGGACCTTACCTGGTGGCGGCGGATTCTCTGGAGGAGATTTTCCCCTCCGACAAAATCCACGCCCTCGCGAAGATGGTGGACGGCCGGCTGGCCGGGGGCGCGGCGAAGGCGCCCGGGTTCGAGGCGCTCGGGGCCTTGGGGGCTCTGGCGGCTGTCGCTTGGCTTTCGGGCCGGCGCAGCCGGGGCCGACGGTCCTGAAGCCGCGCCCCTCCGTTTCGAACCTCCGCCCTTTCCTGGCGCAAGAACCGATTTCAATCGGGGATGTCCGCGAACGGGTCCCCCTCGTTATGGCTTTCCCACCAGCCGCCCGACAGCGGCCGCCAGTTCCCCCGGCACCTCCTCCTGCAAGAAGTGCCCCGCCTGTGTCTCCGTGACCCTCGCCCCCGGATGCGCTTCCGCGTGCCTCCTCAACTGCCTCCCCAGGATGGGGTCCTTGACCCCCCACACGAACTCCACCGGTCCCGTGAACCCCCGGAACCACCTGTCGGTCTTCTTCAGCTCCGGGACCGTCGGGTGGTCGGGCCTGTTGGGCACCATCCGCGCCAGCGCGAGGGGGCCCGCCCGGTCCCGCAGGTGTCGGAAGGGCCAGGCGTAGGCCCGCTTCTCGGCGCGTCCGATGGAGTTGCGGTCGCCCTGGACGACGTGCATCCAGGGGACCGGGAACTTGAGTCCTCGGAAGGCGATTTCGCTTACGACCGGCATGTGGGAGAAGCGGTGGAACGCGGTCGTGCGCCACCGGCTTCCCGGGTCGAGGACGGCGGTGTTGGCGAGAAGGAGGCCCGTCACCCGCTCCGGGGCGTGGACGGCCATCCAGGTCCCGACGGGCCCGCCCCAGTCCTGGCCCACGAGGACGATGTCGCGGAGGTCCAGTTCCTCGACGAGGTCGAGCAGAGCCTCGCCGTGGCGCCGGAGGGCGTGCCAGCGCCAGTCGCGGGGCTTGAAACTGGTCCCGAAGCCGAGGAGGTCGGGGGCGACCAGTCGAAGCCCGGAGCCCTTCAATCCGGCCATCACTTTCCGGTAGAGGTAGGACCAGGCGGGGTTTCCGTGGACCATCACCACGGGCCGCCCGGAGCCGCCCGTGTCCGCGCACTCCATTCCGCCGTGGCGGGTCTCGACGCGCCGGCGGGGGAAGGGGAAGGCGTCGGCGATGAACTTCGGGAGTGGCTGCGCCTCCGTCACGGAACGACCCTCACCACGTGCTCCCTCCCCGCGGGCAACCTCGTCCCCACGTAGGTCGTGCACGACCCGCGGTCGATCGCCTGGACGAACCCGCCCTCGACCGGCTCGTTCCGGCAGACCGGGAGCCGCACCACCGCCAGCGGGTAGTCGCCGGAGAAGGTGTTCCGGATGCGGACCTCCTTGCGGTCCTCGGAGCGGTTCACCGTCAGGCCGCCGTCCCGCGGGACCCACTCGTGGAACGTGACCCTGTCCCCCTCGAGGCAGACGAGCCGGTAGGAGTGGACCGGCTTCGGCTCCACCGGCTGGTCGTCGTAGGGCTTGCCCGCGATGTCGCCGGTGATGAGGTACAGGGTCCCCCCGCGCCGCTCCTCCCAGTTGAGGTGCTCGTGGCCGATGAGGTAGTGGTCCACGCCGTACCTCTCGATGAGTTCCAGCACCGCGTCCCGGTCCCGCAGGAGGGGGATGCCGGGCAGTTTGATGAGCCCTCCGAAGAGCGGGAAGTCCACCGCCTGCGGGTGCTGGACCGGCCCGTGGTGGGAGAAGAGGGTGACCGTCCGCGCCCTCCGGTCGCGCGCATCCTTGAGGACCCTCTCGAGCCACTCCAGCTGCGGACCGTCGAGGCTTCCCTGGGTCAGCCGCGGCGTCGAGGAGTCGAGCCCGACGAAGAGGTGGCCGAGGAAGTCGAAGGTGTAGTTCGGGGGGCCGATGAGGGCGCGGTAGGAGACGAGGAACGGGTCCCCGTAGGTCTCGTGGTTGCCCGGCACCGGGTAGACCGGGACCGTCAGGATGCGCTCCAGCGACTTGTAGAGCTCCCACTCGCTGGGCCAGCCATACTCCGAGAGGTCCCCGGTGACCACGGCGAAGGCGGGGGTGATTCCGTCGATGTTCCGCAGCGCCGCCTTCACCGGCTCCAGGTCCTGGGACCAGGGGTCCTGCAACTGGAAATCGGAGAGGTGGGCGAAGCAGAAGGAGGAGGCGTTGTAGGGGCTCGAGTAGGTGAGGTTCTCCGCCCACCCCACCACGCCCCCCACCCCGACGATGCGCGGCAGGGGCGCCGTGGGCCCCGCGACCGGCGGCGCGTTGCCCGGGAATCCCGGGTTGGTGGCCCCCTGGTGGACGAGGAGCAGCGAGACGAGGAGGAAAGCCGCCGGGACCGCCAGGTAGCGCATGGGGGGAGAGCCCCCCCGGAGGAAAGAAACTTATGCGCGCGGGGCCTCTCGCGGGATGGCCGCCTTCCTCCGCCACCTCTCCCTCGTCCTCCACCGGCCCCGGGAGGCTTTCCGCGGGGCGGCCGAGGAGCCCCGCCCCTGGGAGGGGGTCCTCTGGGGGCTCCTCCCCGCCTTCCTCGGCCTCTTCCTCACCGCGTGGGCCGCGACGCGACGGTGGTTCGACCCGTGGTATTCCGGCTTGGCCGGCCTCATCTTCGGGGGCTTCTGGGTCCTCTCCCTCTTCTCCCTCGCCGTTTCGGCGCGCCTCCTCGGGGGTCGGCCGAAGTCCGCCTCGATGGTCGAGGCGAGCGCCCTCGCGTGGACGCCCGTCCTGGCGGGCATGCTCGCCATGACTCCGGTCTTCCTCACCACCGAGGGGCGCAACTTCGCCATCCTCCAGCGGCCCCTCCTCTTCGCGGTCATGGGGGCGGGCACCCTCTGGGGCGCCTTGCTGAGCTTCCTGCTCTTCCGGGAGGTGGCGGGCTTCACGCCCCGGCGGGCGCTCGGGGGCTACCTCCTCTCCCTCGTCATCTCCGGGGCCGCGGGCACGGCGGCCGGCGTCCTCTTCGTCTGGAACCATTAGCCGCCATGGCCCCCCGCGACCCCGTCTGCCGGATGCCGGTCCAGGGAGACCCCCCGAAGTGGACCTCGGTCCACCGGGAGAAGATCTACGCCTTCTGCAGCGCGGGGTGCAAGCGGCTGTTCGACGTCAGCCCGGACCGGTATTCGAAATCAGTGTAGAGCCCACACGCCGGTGTACCAGAGCAGCCAGAGGAGGATGTTGATGCCCATCGTCAGCGTGATGAGCGCGATGTAGGTCCAGTAGGTCCGGTAGTCCATCCGCCGCACGAACCAGGCGTAGAGCGCCACCGTGGCGAACAGGAGCCCCGCGATGCGCTCCAGCAGCGCGCGGGAGAATGGCGCCGCGTCGAGGGCCCCGAGGAGGACGATGGCGGCGATCGATGCGACGATGAACCCGGTCCCGAGAGCCCACGCCCTCCGCCGGCCCAGTTTCACCGAGATGGAGTGGATGCCCGCCTCCCGGTCCACGTGGTAGTCCATCATCGTGGTCGGGACGTAGGCGGCGCCGAGGCCGAAGAGGGAGACCGCGAGGAACGGGTAGGGGAAGGGGACGGCCGGGTTCACCACCGTGAAGTATCCCGCGAGGGGGCAGAGGACGCCGAGCCCCACCGCGTTCACGTAGAGGTCGGCCCCCGGGAGCGCCTTGAACCGGATGGCGGGGACCGAGTAGGCGAGCGAGAGCGCAATCGCAGCGAGGACCACCAGCGCGAAGGGGAGGGAGATGACCGTCCCGAGGAGGAGGCCGAGGACCATGAGGGCCACGGCGGCCCGGTAGGCGTTCTCCGGCTCGACGAGCCCGCGGACGAGAGGCGACTTCGCCTTCCGCGGGTTCTTGAGGTCGATTTCGCGGTCGTAGTATTCGTTGAGCATGAGGGTCGAGCCCATGATGAGCGGGCCCATGATGATGATGCCGAGGACCGACTCCACGCTCGGGACCATCGTCTTGGAGCCGAGGACGTAGCCGATGTAGACCGGGAAGATGGCGACCATCCAGAACTCCGGCAGGGTCAACTGCCAGAGGTATTTCAGGACCTGGCCGGCCGAGGGCGGGGCGTCGGTCATCGGCTCACTTGCGCGGGGCGGGTAAAACCCTCGCGACCCTACGCCGGCCCGGGCTCCTCGATCATCTCGACCTTCCGGGGGAGGACGAAGACGAAGAGGCCCGCGTTGAGGAAGAGGAGGCCGAGGCCCGCGTCGACCAGCGAGTGGGTCCTGAGGGCGGCGAAGAGGCGCTCCGAGGCGACCATCACCAGCGCCACGCCCCCCAGTTTGCACCCGAGGAGGACCGCCCGGATGGTCCCGAAGGAGTAGGTCCCCTTGAACGGGGGGAAGAGGAACCGGCCCTGCCGCAGCCGGGCCCGCATGGCATTTCGGGCCTCCCGGCCGGCGCTGCCCCCGAACATCCCCATCCGCGGCCCTCAGACGACCGGCCGGCGGCTGGTCCGGTCGGCGGCTCCCTCGATGCGCAGCGAGCCCTGGGGGTGGGGCTTCACGAAGGTCCTCTTCGGGTCGAACTTCTCCACGCCCATCGCGACCCGCCGCATGTAGAGGACGTAGGCGTCGTAGTCGATCTCCTCGGGGCAGACGGCGGTGCACGCCCCGCAGGTGAGGCACTCCCAGAGCCCGACGCCGTCGAACTGCTTCTGGTAGGAGTTGTAGATGAGGTTCAATTTGGGGTTGTGCTTGGCCCCGGTGGCGCGGGTGACCTCGGTCACCGGGCAGGCGTCGTCGCAGAGCCAGCACTGGTAGCAGCGGTTCAACTTGTATTCGTAGCCCTTCTGGAGGGATTTGAGCCAGTAGTAGGCGGCGATGCCGATGGGGATGGGGGCGAGGTAGGTCGCCACCTTGAGGTTGAAGAAAACCGTGTCCTGGCTGACGGTCGGGTAGTAGACCTTGTGGATGATCATGTTCACCGAGTAGATGGAGATGGTGCCCATGAACGCCGTCCCCCAGATGCCGAAGGCGGTCCGCAGGGGGGCGGCCACCGGCCGCTTCTCCTTGCCCCGGTCGAGGAAGGGCATCAGGGTCAGGATGATGAGGGGCAGGCCTGAGAGGGTGGTGCCCCAGAAGATGGCGCTGTTGGGCGTCGCGAGGCCCGCGGGGTTCAGCAGCGGGTTGACGTCGGGGTAGTCCTCCGGCAGCTTGAGCAGCCCGTAGGACCAGAGGAGGTACCAGTCGGGGAAGATGAACTCCCCCTGGGCCTGCAGGTTGCCGGGGGGGTTCAGGGGCGGCGGGACGAAGGCGGTGAGGAAGAGGAGGATGGCCATGAAGAAGCAGGTGATGACGAGGTCCCGCATCGCCTCGTAGGGCCAGAAGGGGCGCCCCTCGATCAGTTTGTAGCCGAGGCTCTTGGCGTATTGCGCCTCGTATTTCTTGTCCAGTTCCGCGCGGGCGGCGAAGTATTGTTCGGTCAGTTCCCGGAAGGACATCTCAGTGGGGCTCGGCCACCCCCTGGATCCACACGATCAGCATGTGGAGAAGCATGAGGACGGTCCCCACGGCGGGCAGGATGAAGATGTGGAACCAGTACATCCGGGTGATGGTGGCCCCGCTCAGCGCGACCCCCCCGAAAACCATCTGGGCCGCGAGGGGGCCCATGACCGGCAGGGAGTTGGCCATGTTGATGCCGATGGTGGCGGCCCCCACCGCGAGGTCGTCGGCGGGCAGCAGGTAGCCGGAGTAGCCGAAGAAGAGCGTCACGTTGAGCAGGATGATGCCGAGAATCCAGTTCAGTTCGCGGGGGCTCTTGTAGGCCCCGGTGAAGAAGACCCGCATCATGTGGAGGAAGACGATGGCCACCATGAGGTGGGTCCCCCAGTGGTGGAGGGAGCGGACCATGAAGCCGAAGGGGACCTCGTTCATGATGTATTCGATGGACTGGTGCGCGGCGCTGCGGGTCCCGGTCTCGATGCCCGCCCCGGCGGGGTCGTAGTAGAACCCGAGGATGATGCCGGTGATGGTGAGTTCGAGGAAGGCGACGAAGGAGAGCCCCCCGAGGCAGTAGAAGGGATACCACGCCCAGACCGACTTCACGTTGTACTTGTCCGAGTGGGAGGTCGGCATCTGGCGGTGGATGGTGTAGTAGGCCTCCTTGGCGGGGAGCAGGAGCATGTGGCGGCTCATGTGGCGGAGCCGGAGGCGCTCGTCCACCCAGGCGAAGAGCAGCAGGTAGGCCCGCTCGACGAGGCTCAACGAGCGCTTCTGGCCGAGGAGAGCCATCGCCTGCCGGCGCCGCTCCAGCCGCTCCCGGGCCCGGGGGCCGAGGATGCCGGCGAAGACGAGGGCGACGAAGACCAGGCTGAGGATGACGATGAACAACAGGAGCGCGAGGACGAACGGGTGCTGGGAGAAGAACTGCATGAGCTACTCCTTCCTCGGGACCTCCAGGTTCAGCCCGCAATACTGGTACCACTCGACGTTGGAGGGGATGCCGACGAGCTTCCCGTCCGCCTCCTTTCGCAGGGGAATCTGGGGGAGGCCCCGCTTGGCCGGCCCCCCCTGGAACATGGCGCACCGGTACTGGACCCCGGTCGGGCTCCTGTCGGTGACGAGGGCGTGGGGGTCGTAGCGGGAGTCGTGGCAGATGCACCAGAGGAGCCACTCGACCTCGGGCTTCGAGATGCGCCAGTTGGGGGCGCAGCAGGCGTGGGGGCACTTGGCGAGGAGACCGATGATGTCGTCCACGATCCCGGGGGTCCCCGCGACGAGCGGGAAGGTCTTGCCCTCCGAGTTGGTCGCGGCGGTGAGGCCCTGGAGGTTCAGGAACCGGCCCCGGTCGAGGCGGATCAGGATGGCGGGGAACCCGTTCCAAGTGACCGCCGCCCCCTTCCCGGCCGCGTCGAAGTCCTCGACCTTCGCCTCCTTCCCCACCCGGTCGAGATACCAGGCGTTCACGGCCTTGGCCCGGTCGTCGGCGGTGTAGATGAAGGTCCCCTCGCTCAACTTGATGCCGGGCTTCGGATAGGGGAAGAGCGACTCGGCGGCCACGAGCCCGGTCGCCCCGGCCCCGGCGGCCGCGGCGGCGCCGACCACTCCCTTGATGAACGTTCTACGGGAAACCATCTCCCCCTTCCTCCTTCATTTCGTCACGCTCCACGGCTCGTTCTTCTGCGTCACATACTTCCAGCGCCGCTTCTTCACCACGATTTCGTCTGGCATGAAGTGCTTCATGTAGAGGGTGAGGATGAGGCCGAGGGTGAAGAACGCCATGGCCGCCCAGAGGGAGGCCTCCCGCTGGTCGAAGCGGTGGAGGACCCAGAGGACGGTGAGGGCGTCGAAGAGGACGTGGAGGACGGCGAAGCCGACGATGGCGACGAAGGCCATGGGGTGCTCGTCGGGCGGCGTGTATTGCACCACCTGCCCCACCCGCTCGGGGGCGCCCCCGAGCCCCGTCGGGACGGCGGGAGCCTCCGCCGCCTTCTTCAGCTCCGCCTCCGCCTGCTCCGGGGTCAACTCGCCCCTCTTGACTTTCTCCAGGATCTCCTTCACGGCCCGCTCACCTCTTCTTGGTGAACCGGATGACGGCGAAGGAGACGCCCATCAGCAGGAAGGCGGCCCCGATGCCGATGAGGCCGAGCCAGTAGGCGCGGAGGTGGACCCCCTCTGCCGGCGCCGGTCCGCCCGCGGCCGACTGGTACATGAAGGTGGTCCGGATGTAGGCGATGAGATCCCACTTGTCCTGGGCGGAGAGGTCCCCGAAGGCAGGCATGGCGGTCCCCGCCTTGCCGCTGGTGATGACTTCGAAGAGCTGCGCGTCGCTCAGCGTCCCGAACCGGGCGAGGTCGTGGAAGTTGGCCGCCCCCGGGGCCCCGGTCCCGTCCCCCTTCTCGCCGTGGCACGTCTTGCAGGCGGGCCGGGCCCCCTGCTCGAAGATGACCTTCCCCCGCTCGGCACTGGGGACCTTTTCCGGCTTCGGGAGACCGCCCCCGGCCGCTTCGGCGGCCTGCGCGAGGGGAAACACCGCCAGGAGCATGAGGCCGAGGAGCAGAAACGCCCGTGCGCGCATCGTCCCCCGTATGGAAGACGGTTTAAAAATGTTCCCAACGTTAATATCGGAGAGAAATAAAGAGGGCGTCCTCCCTCGGGGAGCGATGGCACCCGCCCCGCACCCCCGCCACGTCGAGCGGGTTTTCGCCTCCCTCCGCCGCCGCTTCCGGGGGAGCACGACCACCCTCGGCGCGGTGCGCGAGGCGGAGCCCGAGGAGCCCTTCAAGGTCCTCATCGCCACCATTCTGAGCCAGCGGACCCGGGACGAGAACACGGAGAGGGCCGCCCGGGCCCTCTTCGCAAGATACGCGACCCCCGAGGCCATCGAGTCCGCCCCCCCGTCCGAGCTGGGCCGCCTCATCCGCCCGGCGGGATTCTACAACCAGAAGTCGAGAGTGCTGAGGGAGGTGTGCCGCGTGCTCCGGGAGCGCCACGGGGGGCGGGTCCCCCCGTCTCTCGAAGAACTCCTCGCGCTTCCCGGCGTGGGGCGCAAGACCGCCAACTGCGTCCTCGTCTACGGGTTCGGAAAGCCCGCCATCCCGGTGGACACCCATGTCCACCGCATCTCCAACCGCCTCAACTGGGTGAGGACGCGCACCCCGGAGGAGACCGAGGATGCGCTGGTCGCGTCCATCCCGCGCCGATACTGGCTCGACCTCAACGAGCTCTTCGTCCGGTTCGGGCAGGAGGTGTGCCGGCCCGTCGGGCCCCGGTGCGGGGAGTGCGACTTCACATGGTGCCCCTCCCGCACTCACTTCGTTCGCGCGGGGTCGCCATGAGCACCGGCAGTGGCGTGGCGCACGGCGCGGTCTCCATCCTCAACGCCCTCGCCACCGGCCGGGGGTGCGCGCTCGCGGTCTCCCTCCAGACCCGGGCGCGGGTCGAGACCGGCCGCGACCTGAAAGGGGTCGAGGCGCGGGCGTGGGGCCCCGAGGGGCCGGTCGACCCGCGGCTCGCGCTCCTCGCCGCCCGGAACGCACTGCGCCGCGCCGGCCACCGGGTCGGGGCGCGCGTCCAGGTGAAGAGCGAGGTCCCGACGGCCCGGGGCCTCAAGAGCTCGTCGGCGGCCGCCAACGCGGTGGTTGCGGCGACCCTCGACGCCCTCAACGCCCGGCTCCCCGTCCGCGAGGCCGCCCTCCTCGGCGTCGAGGCGGCCCGGGAGGCGGGGGTCACGGTGACCGGCGCCCTCGACGACGCCTGGGCCTCCGCGGCCGGCGGCCTCGCGTACACCGACAACCGGCGCGACCGGCTACTGCGGGCCGGAGAGGTCCGGGCCCGGGTCCTGGTTCTGGTGCCGCCGCAGCGCCCCGCGGGGGTCCGCCGGAGGGAACTGGGCCCCGTCGCGCCCCTGGTCCGGCGCGCCGAGGCGCTGGTCCGGGAGCGGAGGTACCCCGAGGCGATGACCCTCAACGGCCTCGCCTGCTCGGCGGCCCTCGGCTACGACCCCAGGGCGTCCCTCGTCGCCCTGTCCCACGGGGCTCCCGGGGCGGGGCTCTCGGGGACGGGCCCCTCGGTGGCGGCCATCGTTGACGGGCGGACAGACGCCGGGGCGATCGAAGAGGCGTGGGCGCCCCTGGGGCGGGTGCTGCGGCTCCGCACCGTCCCCCGACGCAAACGGTGAAGTCCTCTCCCTCCCATCTCATCTCATGAGACCCCTGGGCTCCGTCCGGCGCGACATCGAGGAGGTGGACCGGGAGCTGGTGGACCTCGTCGCCCGGCGCATGGCGCTGGTGGAGGAGGCGTGCCGCGCCAAGACCGCCGCGGGCAAGCCCATCGTGGACCTGGCCCGGGAGAGGAGCGTCCGGCGGAGGGCCCGCGACCTGGCCCGGCGGCGGGGCCTCGACCCGGAGGCCGCCGACCAACTCTTCTCCCTCCTCATCCGCGTCGCCACCGAGCGCGAGGAGGCGCTGGTCCGGGGCTCGATGACCTACGCCCGGGCCGGGGTGGACATCGCCGCGCGGGACCGGGCGGTGGAGGCCCTCGTCGCCCCCGTCCGCGCCTCCCGGAAGGGGCCGGGCCGCACCCTCCTCGACAAGCACTACGCGGGGGTCGTGGACCTGCCGGGCCCGTGGGGTGTCGCCATCACCACCGACGGCGTCGGGACCAAACTGCTCGTCGCGTCGGCCCTCGGGAAGTGGGACACCGTCGGGATTGACTGCGTCGCGATGAACGTCAACGACCTCCTCTGCGTCGGCGCCGAGCCGGTCGCCTTCGTGGACTACCTGGCGGTGCAGAGGCCCGACCCGACCCGGGCCCGGGAGATTGGAGAGGGGCTGGCCGCCGGCGCTAGACTCGCGAACGTGGGGCTCGTCGGCGGCGAGACCGCGGTGCTCCCGGAACTCATCCACGACTTCGACCTCGCGGGGACGGCGATGGGGTTCGTCCGCAAGAGCGCCATCATCACCGGGAGGGCCATCCGGCCCGGGGACGCGGTCGTCGGAATCCCGAGCAGCGGCATCCACTCGAACGGCCTCACCCTCGCCCGCAGGGTGCTGAAGATGCGCGGCCTCGGATACGGGGACCCCTGCCCGTGGGACCGGGGACGGACCCTCGGCGAGGAGTTGCTGGAGCCGACCCGCATCTACGTCCCCGAGGTTCTCCGGCTCCTGAAGCGCTGCGGCGTCCGGGGCCTCGCCCACATCACCGGCTCGGGGCTGCTGAAGTTGCGGAGGCTCACCGGCCACGGGTTCCGGTTCGACGACCCGCTGGAGCCGCCCCCGGTCTTCGACTTCCTGGAGATGGAGGGCTCCATCGCGCCCGAGGAGATGCACCGGACCTTCAACATGGGGATGGGGTTCGTCGCCGTGGTTCCCGCGAGGGAGGCCGACGAGGCTGCCCGCGCGTGCGGGAAGGGGGCGAAGGTGGTCGGGGAAGTGACGCGGGAGAGGGGGATTCGGGTGAAGAGTTTGCGGGTGGACTCCGCTCCGAAGCTCCGGCAGAAGATTCAGCGAAGGGACGCGGGAAAATAGGCCTCGTCCGACTCGCTTGGAGATGGGGGGAGGGGGGGCGGAGCCCCCCGGAGGGTCGCCCGCCGCGACTCCCCGGCGGCAGCAACTTAAAGTCCCCCCCGCCCTTGCCTTCCGATGAAGTTCGACGTGGGCATCCAGCCCTCGCCCATCACCAAGGCCGCCGACTCCGCCGCCGCGGCCGAGCGCTCCGGGGCGTCGGGCATCTGGGTCGGCGAGACCACCCACGACCCGATGTTCTGCGCCGTCCTGATGGCCCAGGCGACCTCGAAGGTCCAGGTCGGCACCGGCGTCCTCATCGCCTTCCCCCGGAGCCCGATGGTCACCGCCCTCCAGTCGTGGGACCTGCAGCAGCTCTCCCAGGGGCGCTTCGTCCTCGGCCTCGGGACGCAGGTGAAGGGGCACATCGAGCGGCGCTACTCGACCCCGTGGCATCCGCCCGCGGCCCGGATGAAGGAGTATGTCGAGTCGCTCTACGCCATCTGGGAGTGCTGGCAGAACCGCAAACCGCTGAAGTATGAGGGCAAATACTACAAGTTCAGCCTCATGACCCCCTTCTTCAACCCGGGGCCGACGAAGTTCGGCCGCCCCAAGGTGTGGCTCGCGGCGCTCAACGCCCGCATGTGCAGACTGGCGGGCGAGGTGGCCGACGGCGCCAACATCCACCCCTTCCACACCCGGAAATACCTGGCCGAAAAGGCAATCCCCGCCGTCAAGGAGGGGTTGAAGGCCTCGGGGCGCCCCGACGGCGCGTGTGAAATCGCCACCGCCGCCTTCGTGGCGGCGGGCGACACCGAGCGCGAAATCAAGTCCATGAAAGAGATGGTCCGGGCCCAGATTTCGTTCTACGGCTCCACCAAGTCCTACTTCGCCGTCTGGGAGGCCCACGGCTGGGAGTCGGTCGGGGAGAAACTGCGGGAGATGTCCCTCAACAACCAGTGGGCGAGCATGCCCAAGGCGGTTCCCGACGAGGCGCTGGAGACCTTCACCGTGTCGGGCTCGTGGGACGAGATTCCGGGAAAACTCAAGCAGAAGTACGGCGGCCTCGTGGACCGCCTCGCCCTCTACTTCCCGTTCCAGCCCGGGAAGCAGGACGCGCTGATGAAGCGAGTTGCGGAAGGGATCGCGTGACGTCCCGAGCCCTTCGGAAGTTGTTGCCGCTCCCCTCGGGAACCCTCTCGTTCCGCCGGAACGTTGAGGGGGAGGGGGGACGCGCCCCCTCCCCCCGGCGACAGCGCCCGAGTCGGGATTTGAACCCGAGTCCCCGGCTCGACAGACCGGGATACTAGGCCACTATACTACCCGGGCATCGCTGACCCCGGTTCACCGCCGGCGGCTCATTAACTTTTGGCGACGGCCGCTGTCCGGCTACCGATTCTCGGCGCGCTTCTTCACGAGCTTTCCCGCCAGGTAGTCCTCGACGGCCCACCCGAGTTCCTGCGGGGTGTTCATCACGAAGGGCCCCCAGCGCGCGACCGGCTCCCGCAGGGGCGGGGCGGCGGCCAGAAGCACCGTCGAATCCCGGGCCGCCTCGAAGGAGACTGCATCGCCCGGGCCGAGGACAGCGATGCGGCGGGCGGGGACGCGGGTGGAGGCGGGGGCGAGGGAAATTTCGCCGTCCGCGACCGCCAGGAAGCCGTTCATCTCCTTCGGGACCTCGCGGCGGAACGAGGCCCCTTGCTTGAGCCGCACGTCCTCGTAGAGGACAGGGTAGTGGGCGTGGTTCTCCTGCCCGCCCCCGGCGAGGAGCCTCTCGCGGACCTCCTCCCCCCGGACCTCCTTGGCCTTGAAGTCGCGGTAGAACGGGTCCCCCATCTTCTCCCGGGCCGGCGCGTTGAGCCACAACTGGTAACCCCACAGTCGCCCCTCCTTCATCGCGGGCATCTCGCTGTGGAGGACGCCGCTCCCCGCGTTCATCCACTGGAGCCCGCCCCCGGCGAGGACGCCCTTGCTGCCGGTGGAGTCCTCGTGGCGAAACTTGCCCTCGAGCATATAGGTGAGGGTCTGGAACCCCCGGTGGGGGTGGGTCGGGAAGCCCGCCTCGTAGTCCCGGGGGTCTGCGCTCCGGAACTCGTCGAGGAGGAGGAAGGGGTCGAGGTGGTCCAGCATCGGCGAGCCGATGTAGCGCCGGACCCGGACTCCCGCGCCCTCGACGCCCTCCATGCCGGGGAGGACGTGGAGGGCGTCGCGGAGGCGCGTTTCGCCCGGTCTCGGAGACGCGGCCATGGGGCCTTCTCTCACTCTCCGCTGACCGGCGGAAAGGCCTGACCCCACCGGCTTCCGAAGACGAATGCGGAGAGGGGCTTGCGGGTCCGGGGCGCGGCCTCCCACTGCCGGAATTGCGGCGGGAGCGTCTCCGGGTCGCCGGGGTATCCCACCGCGAGCACCGCGACCGGCGCGTGGTCCTCCGGAATCCGGAACACCTCGCGCGCCCTGGCTCCGTCGAAGCCGCCCATGGCGTGGACGGTGAGCCCCAGGGCGGTGGCCTGGACCATCAGGTTGGCCGTCGCCAGACGCTCCAGGGCTGCCCGTTGAAGGACGAAGGCGCCCATCGCATCGCCTCCAGGAGGCTCAGCAACTTCTCCCGTTCCACCGGCCTGTCGGAGAAGGCGCGGGGGCTCCAGCGGTTCCGGAGCAGGTCGTGGATCGGGTGGTCCGCGGGGGCGGGGCGCGCCCCGGGACCCCCGGGGGCGGGAGGGGCCCCCGGGGGGCTCCGGGACGCGGAGGGGAGGCGGAGAGAGGGCGCTCATTGGAGTCTGCTACGCATTTCGGAGTTAAATACTATTCAGTTCGTAGTATAGGAGTCGCTGCGAGAATCGGAAGTCGCTACCAGGCTTCGAAGCGGCAAGGATTAATACTTCTAAATTCGTAGTTAGAGGGATGGCCGCCCGCGGACCCGGCAGGCGCAGCCCGCCCCGGTCGAAGACCTGCGACGAGGAGCCCGGCGGCTGCCAGATCGCGGAACTCTTTCACATCCTCGGCAAGACCCACATGCTCGACCTCCTCCACGTCTTCATCCGCGACGCCCCCGGTCCCCACCGCTTTGTGGAGCTCCAGGAGCGGCTCTCCCTCTCCCCCAACACCCTCTCCGACCGCCTCAAGGAACTCGTCAGGGCGGGCCTCGTCACCCGCAGGTCCTGCAACGAGATTCCCCCCCGGGTGGATTACGGGCCGACCCCCAAGGCCCTCGACCTCCGGCCCGTCTTCGAGAGCCTCGCCGCGTGGGCCGCGAGGAACAACCTGAAGCCGGAGGCCGGGGGGGCCCGCGCCGGCGGCCGCGCTCCCGTAGGGGCCGGCCCCGGTCACTTCGCCGCCAGCCGCCCGAGGACGTAGGGCAGGATTCCCCCGCCGCGGTAGTACTCGACCTCGACCGGCGTGTCCACGCGCGACGTCACGGCGAACCGCTTCACTCCCCCGTCCTCCCCGGCGGCGGCCACCTGCAGCCGCTGCCGCGGCTTCAGCCCCCCGGCGAGCCCCTCGATGGAGTAGGTCTCCCTCCCGGTGAGGCCGAGCGCTCTCCACCCCCGCCCCTCCTCGAACTGGAGCGGGAGCACCCCCATCCCGACGAGGTTGCTCCGGTGGATGCGCTCGTAGCTCTCGGCGATGACCGCGCGGACCCCGAGGAGCCGGACACCCTTGGCGGCCCAGTCCCGGGAGGAGCCGGAGCCGTATTGCTTGCCGGCGAGGATGAGGAGCGGCACGCCCTCTCGCCGGTAGGCCTCCGCCGCGTCGAAGATGGTCGTGACGTTGCCGTCGGGCAGGTGGAGCGTCCACCCCCCCTCGCGCCCCTTCGTCATCTCGTTCCGGAGGCGGTTGTTGGCGAGGGTGCCCCGGACCATCACCTCGTGGTTCCCCCGCCGCGCGCCATAGGTGTTGAAGTCCGCCGGGGCGACGCCGTGCGATTTCAGGTAGGCCCCGGCAGGGGTGTCGGGCAGGATGCTCCCCGCGGGGGAGATGTGGTCGGTGGTGATGCGGTCCCCGAGGAGCGCGAGGACCCGGGCCCCGGAGAGGTCCCCCCGGGGCGGGGGCTCGGCCGCGGGGCCGGAGGCGAACGGCGGCTCCCGGATGTAGGTCGAGGCGGAGTCCCAGCGGTAGTGCTGGCCGGGGGAGGCCGCGAGCCCCTCCCACCGCGCGTCGCCCCGGGTCGCGTCGCGGTATCTCTCCCGGAAGGCCTCCGGCTTCAGCGATTTCTCGACGGCGGCGCGAATCTCCTCCAGCGAGGGCCAGAGGTCCTTCAGCAGGACGGGTCTCCCCTTCGGGTCCGTCCCCAGCGGCTCCTTCAGCAGGTCCACGTCCATCCTCCCCGCGAGGGCGTAGGCGACCACCAGCATGGGGGACATGAGGAAACTGCCCCGGACGAGGGGGTGGATGCGGCCGTCGAAATTCCGGTTGCCGCTCAGGACCGCCGCCGTGTAAAGGTCGCGCTTCCGGATGGCGCCCTCCACATCCGCGGGGAGTGGCCCGCTGTTGCCGATGCAGGTGGTGCACCCGTAGCCGACGATGTGGAAGCCCAGCGCCTCCAGGGCGGGCATCAGTCCCGCAGCCCGGAGGTAGTCGGTCACGACCCGGGAGCCGGGGGCGAGGCTGGTCTTCACGTGGGCGGGGACCCGGAGCCCCCTCTCGACCGCCCTCTTCGCCACGAGGCCCGCGCCGACCATCACGCCCGGGTTCGAGGTGTTGGTGCAGGAGGTGATGGCGGCGATGGTGATGGAGCCGTCGCCCACCTCCGCCTCGCGGCCGCCAATCCGGACCCGGGCCGGGCCTCCCCCGCCCTTCGCCTTCTCCCGGAGAATCCCCGAGACCCGGGTCTTGGCCCCGCGCAGCGGAATCCGGTCCTCGGGGTTGGCGGGGCCCGCGATGGAGGGCTCGACCTCCCGCATGTCGAGTTCGAGGACCTCGGTGTAGGCGGGCTCCTTGGAGTCGGCGAAGAGCCCGAGCCGCTTCGCGCACTGCTCCACGAAGGAGAGGTGGGACCCGTCGCGGCCGGTCATGCGGAGGTAGGCGAGGGTCGCCCCGTCCACGGGGAAGAAGCCCGCGGTCGCGCCGTATTCGGGCGCCATGTTCGCCACGGTGGTCCGGTCCTGGACCGCGAGCGAGCGGAGCCCCGGCCCGAAGAACTCCACCATTTTCCCGGTGACCCCGTGGCGCCGCAGCTGCTCGGTGACGGTCAGGACCAGGTCGGTCGCAGTCGCCCCTTCGGGCAGTCCCCCCTTCAGCCGGAAGCCCACCACGTCGGGCAGCTCCATGAAGTAGGGCTGCCCGAGCATCACCGCCTCCGCCTCGATGCCCCCGACGCCCCAGCCGAGGACGCCGAGACCGTTGACCATCGTGGTGTGGGAGTCGGTCCCGAGGACGGTGTCGGCGTGCGCGACCCACCTCCCCCCCTCTTTGCGCCGGCCGATGACCGTGGCGAGGAACTCGAGGTTCACCTGGTGGACGATGCCGCGGCCGGGGGGGAGCACCCGCAGGTTGCGGAAGGCGCCCTGGGCCCACTTCAGGAACGCGTAGCGCTCCCGGTTCCGCTCGAACTCGACGGCCGCGTTGCGCTCCTCGGCGTCGCCGGTCCCGAAGAAATCCACCTGGACCGAGTGGTCAATGACGAGGTCCGCGGGGACCACCGGGTTCACCCGGCCCGGGTCGCCCCCCGCCCTGGACACCGCGCCCCGCATCGCCGCCAGGTCGGCGACGACCGGGACGCCGGTGAAGTCCTGGAGGATGACCCGGGCGGGCATGAAGGGGACCTCCCTCTCCGGCCTCGGCCCGGCGGGCCGCCATCCCGCGACGTTCTTCACATCTTCATCGGTGACGAGGCGGCCGTCCCGGTTGCGGAGGAGATTCTCCAGGAGGACGCGGACGGAGTAGGGGAGGCGGTCGGTCTCGCAGAGCCCCGCGCGGGCGAGGGCCGCCGGGGAGTGGAGGCGGACCTCTTCACCCCCGTGCACGAGGGTCTCCTCGGAGGCGGTTTTCCAGTCGGTGGAGTTCGCCATCATGGCGGATGACTCGGCGGTCTTTTGAACTTGCTGGCGGAGTTCCTCAGACCGGCCGCAGCCGCCCCTCGACGTGGCGCAGGTAGAGGAAGAGCCCCGCGCCGATGGTGGAGATGGAGCGGCCCCGGTCGGTGAGGGAGTAGCGGACCCGGATGGGCCGGCCGGGCTGGACCGAGCGCTCCACGTAGCCCAGTCTCTCCAGGGTCTTGAGCCTCTCCGAGAGGGTCTTGGAGGAGATGGTCCCGAGGGTCTTGCGGATGTTCTCGAAGCCCATGGGGCCGCCCATGTAGAGGAGGTAGAGGATTTCGACACTCCACTTGGCGGTCACCCGGCGGGCGATCTCGGAGTTGATTTTCGCCTCCTTCCGGAGGTCGAGGCGGCGCCCCTGGGCGACCAGGGTCTGGACGTCGCGGAAGAACTTCTCCGAGTAGTCGAGCAGCTCCTGGAACCTCTGGCGGAGCGCCTCGTCCACGGCGCCGCCGGACGGGGGCCGGGCTTCCGGGGGTTGGGTGGCGGACTCGGCCATCATCGAGTGGAGGCGCCCGGGAGGTTTAAGCCTTTCCAAAAGTAATGCGCTTCATCGGGGAAAGAGGACGGGTCGGCGACGGAGATGCTTCCGGGCCAGAAACCCCCCGGCCCTGTCGAGACTACCGAACGAACTCCACGCCCGGGAGTCGTTTCATGGGCCCATCGCCCGTGAGGAACGGAATCTGGAGCCTGCGGGCGACCGCGTAGCCGATGGCGTCGGCGGGAGAGAGTTCCGGGATTTTCTCCCTCACCCGGGCCCCCTCGATGACGTCCCCGCAGGTGATGCTCTCAAGGCGGCAGAATTTCGAGGTGAGCGCGTCCGCGTCCGGGTCGGGAAGTTTTCGCAGTTTGTAGTTCAGTTCGATGATTTGGAGCACCGTGGTCACAAACTCCTCCCGGGAATACCTCTCGTAACTCCGGGCGCCCTCGTAAATCCGGAGGAGCGCGTAGGTGTCGAAGAGGTAGGTCACGGCTCGCCCCACAGCTCCGCGTCGATTTCCCGCATCACCCGGTGGATGGGCTTGTCCAATTTCCCCTTGCCGAAGACCTCCCGGAGGGGGTTCTCCTTCTTCACCTCGATGAAGACTCTCTCTCCTTCCCTGAGAGAGAGGCGCTTCACCAGGTCCCGTGGGAGGGTCACCGCGAGGGAGGAGCCCCACCGTCGGACGGTCGCCGGGACAGCCATCCAATAATTGCGTGAGATGTGATGAGATATAACGCTTTTCGGCAGGCGGAGATATCCACCACCGGAGAATGGGCCGGAGGCCTCCGGGGGGAGGGTGGCGGACTCGGCCACCATCGGGTGGAGGCGCCCGGGAGGTTTAACCATTTCCAAAAGTAATTGGCTTCATCGAAGAAAGAGGACGGGTGCCCGCCGCTCCTGCGCCCTCTCCTATCACGGGCCGACCGGGACCGGCGGGGGAGCGCCAAATCGGGCTGCGAGCAGGCGCGGGGGAGCCGCCGTCAGTGGCGAAAACCGCTGTCGGCGGGCGAGGCCTCGCGAGTTATTCCCCGACTCAAAGCTCCATATGTTTTATGACGCGGGTCGGCGGAAATAACAGCGTCCCATGGGAGGTCGGGGGCGAGGCCGAGCAGCGCTCTGCATTGTCGCAGTCGCGGCCCTCATCCTCCTCTCGACCCAGGCCTCCGCCCTCCCCGCCATCGCGGTTTACAACAACTCGAGCACCACCCAGCGCTACTACCCCCAGTACGTCTACTGGGACGGCTCCGCCTGGTCCCCGTTCGGGGCAGTCCTCCGGCACTCGGACGGGATGAACCGCATCGCCACCACCTGGGTCGTGGACTTAACCGTCACCGACGCCAACCCCCGGACGGGCGACGTCCTCGTGGGGAGCCGGTATGCCATCAACACCGCCGGCGACACCGTCACCGCCACGGGCAACGTCTCGTTCCAGATTTTCAACGCAATCACCAACGCCAGCAGGGACTTCATCTTCCCCTACTCCGGCCAGACGGTCTACGGCCGCAGCACGCCCGACGTCGCCGTGGTGTGGAACCCGGTCTCCGGCGAGGCGCTCGCCTTCTACAACAACACGCAGGCGAGCGTCCAGAACGCCGACACCTACTTGGAGTATCGCGTCTGGGACCCGGTCCGGAACTGGTCGGTCGAGATGGACACCCCATCCGTCCAGCCATCGGGGAGCTCCTCCGCCGTCTTCATCGAGGGCGTCGTCGCCAGGTCCAATCCGGCGAGGAACGAGACCCTCGTCGCCGTGCAGGCCGGGAACCGCGACATCACGCTCCTCGTCCGGAACGCGAGCAACTGGACCAACCTCAGCGTCATCGAGACCGACGCCACCTCCGCGCCGTGGGCCGCGAACATCTCCTTCGACATCGCCTACGAGAGGAGCGGCGATGAGGCTCTCATCGCCTACGGCGAGCGCACCTCCACCGCGCCCCGCTACCGCATCTACTACTCCACCAACGGAACCCTCTCGCCGGAGTACACCGCCAGCAGCGCGGGCGCGGACGACACCCTGACCCAGTTCCGCCTCGTTCCCGACCCCGCCTCGAGCAACATCGCGATGGCCTTCCTCGAGACGCGGGGGACCTGCACCCTCCACGCGCAGGTCTGGAACGGGACCACCAACACCTGGGGCCCCGACCGGCTCGTCAATTCCAGCCTCACCTCCACCTGCCCGACCACCTCGACATCGCCTTACCCGCGCCGCTCCTTCGACGTCGCCTGGGACCCCCTCGGAAGGGCCCACGTCATCTACGGGCAGGGGACGTTCGACCAGGCGGGAGACCTCCGCTGGCACTCTTCGAACGAGTCGTGGGAGGGGTTCAACCAGACCCTCCCCGACCCCGCGTCCTCGACCACGTCGGACGAGCCGGAGCACGTTGTGCTTGCCACCGACTCCACCGGCCGCGAGGGGCCGCTGGTTTTCTACCGCGACACCACGACCCAGTTCAACGCGGGCATCTTCCAGGGCGACGGCACCTGGAGCAACCTCCGGTCTCCCAACCACGGCACCAGCACCTTCGCTTGGTACAACAACCCCGAGTCGGCGACCTGGGCATACCCGAGACTCGACCTCCGCTCCTCCGCCTGGAACATCTCAAGCCTGAGCACCGGGAGTCCGGCCCGCTTCAACACCACCGTCCACAGCCCGGGCAACGTGAGCGAGGTCCGCATGAACATCTCCTACCCCAACGGCTCCACCCTCCAGCGCAGCCTCGCCCGCGCAGCCTACAACGAGACCTTCTACAGCGGCTCGGGCTCCGCCTTCCAGACCGGGGGAGTCTACGGAATCCGGAACTCCAGCCAGAGCGCCGGACCCTCTTACTTCTTCATCAATGTCTCCGGCACCGGCGTCAACCTCTCCGCCCGGATGGGCGCCGGGAACGACATCTGCACCACCGCCAACGTCAGCATGGGGTTCTCCTTCAACTTCTACGGGACTCCCTACGACCGGGTTTTCATCTGCAACGACGGATACCTCAACTTCGTCAACAGCAGCGCGGTCTTCTCCAACGTCGCCATCCCCAACACCGCGACTCCGAACGGCATCGTGGCCCCCTTCTGGGACGACCTCTGCCACGGCCAGGGGGCCGGGGGCGGCGTCTTCGGCCAGACTCTCGGAGAGGCCCCGAACCGCATCTTCGTGGTTCAGTGGAACGTCTCCGATTTCGTCTCCGGTTGCTCGACCGACACCTACAACTTCGAGGCGGTGCTCTACGAGAACTCCTCCGACATCCAGTTCAACTACGCCGACGTCGGAAGCCGCGGCCTGGCCAACGGCGACAGCTGCGCCACGGCCACCGTGGGCATCGAGAACCAGACCGGCGACGGCGGCATCCAGCACTCCTTCGACACCGCCTCCTGCTCCAACTCCACGGCGGTCAGGTTCTACTACCCCAACCGCTACACCTACGTGGAGACCTCCACGGCGGGCCACGGGACCTACGCCGCTCTGAACGTCACGGCGCGCGACCAGTTCAACACCTGGAACACGACTCCCCTCTCCGGCGCCACGTTTGGCGCCCTGGAGGGGCCTCCGAACGTCACCTCCTGGGGGAACAACGCCACAAACAACGCCACCCTGACTTTCACCGTGGACAACGGGACCGTCGTCCGGTTCAACGGCAGCGCCAACCAATCGGGCACCTGGACTTGGCGAGTGAACGGAGTGGTCGAGAACAGCAGCGTGAACGCGACCTCCGGCACCTTCGACCGGTCCTTCTCGAACGCGACTCTCCCCGCCACCTTCATCGTGAACGCCACGGTGAACAACACCAACGGCACTTCGTCCAACGTGTCGTGGACGGTCACGGCGGCGGACCTGTCGCCCCCGGTCATCTCCGGCCTCTCCGCCGCCATCGACAACGTCGGCGGCTTCCTCCGCCTCCACGTCACCTGGACCACCGACGAGCCCGCCAGCGGATTCGCTCTCGTCGGCCGCGACCCCGACCTCCTCGCGACCCGGAACTGGTCCAACGGAAGCCTCGTCACCAGCCACAACACCTCCGCCCAGAACGGCCCCGGGGGGGCGGACGACCCCGTGGACGACGTGGACTACGACGCCGTCATCTACTACCGGGTGCGCTCCGCCGACGCGGCGGGCAACACCGCGTGGTCTGCGGTCCAGAGCGTCGCCTCGCCTTCCTGCAGCGGGACCGGCGGCGGCGTCGCCACGAACATCGTGGGCAATGTCTTCAACTCCACCAATCTCTTCAACGCCACCCACCCCGGGGCGAGCGTCAACGCCACCCTCAAAGGGTTCGCCCGCGGTCTCGAGCTTGCCGACTCCATCCTCGGGGACTCCCGGACCCCGCCGAACCAGCAGATGTTCGACGGCCGGTTCTTCTGGGACGCCGGGACCCAGTGGGGCGCCGGCTGGGCCAAGTGCGAGCGGGCCGTGGTCCTCACAGAGGTCAACCGGACCACCTCCAACGACGGCGCCAACTACACCGCGGTGACCCACCGGAACCTGAGCACGAACAACCCGATGAACTTCGACTCCTCCCTCCTCGAGAAGATTCCCGACCTCTCGCCCTCCACCGGGACCGACCACGCCAATCTCTCCTTCACCTCCCAGAAGGACCCGAACGGCGGCTACCTCCGCTACACCCTCCACCGCTCGCGCAACAACTCCTCCTACGGCCACAACGGCACCACCACCTACGTCCGCATCGCGAACATCACGCAGGCGGCGAACTCGACCCTCTCCTACAACGACACCGGCATCGCGGGCGGCGACTGGTACTACTACCTCCGGGTCGTGGCTCTCGGGAACCTGGAGTCGGAGTCCTGGGGCAACATCACGCGGGCCCACGTCACCGACGCGACTCCGCCGACGGGGACGGACATCTCCTACACCGGTGGCTACCACACCAACACGAGCCGCCCCGTGAACTTCACGAACGGCACCGACGCCGAGACCGGCATCAACGGGAACCTCATCCGCAGCCAGACCGCGACCCTCTCCTCCGGCTCTTGCTCCGGGTGGAGCGCGGTCGCCACCAACTTCACCAACGTCTCCCAGCCCCAGACGGTCACCACCACCGCGGGCCGGTGCATCGCCATCCACCTCAACGTCAGCAACGGCGACGGCTACTGGACCAACGTCAGCGGCCCCGCGGTCATGGTGGACACCTCGGCCCCGACGGGCGGCTCCCTCTCCTACTTGAACGGGACCAACGACACCGGGAACGTCACCCTCACCTTCACCAACGCCAGCGACCCCGAGTCGGGGATCGGGGCCAATTTCCTCGACCGCCGCGAGACCGCGTTGAGCGGGTCGAACTGCAACGCCTTCTCCAACAACTGGACCAACGTGACCTCCGGCATCGCCTCGCCCTACACCGTGACCGACCTGACCACGATGAAGTGCTACGAGTTCAAGATGCGCACCAGGAACGCCGCCGGGCTCAACTCGAGCGACATCACGGCCACCGACGTCGTCAAGGTCAACATCACCGGCTTCGTCATCACCATCTCCAGCCCCGCCCCCGGGGCCACTCTCTCCCACGCGGAGATCCCGGTGAACACCACCACCACCGAGGACATCCTCGTCTTCCGGGCCCGCATCCAGCCCAACGCCTGGACCAACCTCTCCTCCGAGTGCGCGGGGACCAAGGCGTGCAACACCACCTTCACCGTCAGCGGCAACGGAGACTACACGCTGGAGGTCTTCGCCAACAGCACGACCAACTCCACGGGCCAGACCAAGACCCGGACCTTCACCCTCTCCGTCCCCGGGACCCCGACCGCCCTGCTCCAGGAGACCGCCCGGGAACTCGCGAGCGGCCCCATGGCGGTCTCCTCGGGCGGGCAACTCAAGTGGAAACTCTCGATGAACGACTCCAACGTCTCCACCACGGACGGAGAGGGCGGCGCCGGCGCGCTCCTGGCGCTCGCCGAGGCCTACGAAGCCACCGGGGACTCCGCCCTCCGGAGCGCGGTGAACAACTCCTCCAACTGGCTCCTCCTCACCAACGCCACCCGGACCGGGACCACCGGCCGCTGGTGGATGCAGTCGGAGTCGGCGGGCGCGGTCGCGGTCCGCAGCGACCTGCCGGGCGGCACCCTCGGCCCCGTCCAGGCCCTCCTGCGGGCCCACCTCCTCAGCGGGAACGGCTCCTACTGGAGCGGGGCGAAGGAGGGGCTCGCCTGGCTCCTGAACAACACCTCGGTGGCCTACAACGCCAGCGGCTCGGCCTACACCGACGGGACCGCCAACCTCTCCTTCTGCGTCGCGCCGAGCGCAGGGGCCTGCGGCGCGTCGTCCCAACGGGACACCGCCATGACCGGCGCCGCCGGGGCCATCGAGGTTCTCCTGGACGCGTTCAACGCCACGGGAAACGTAACATACCTGAACGCCGCGAAGAGCGCGGCGAACTGGCTCGTCTCCCAGGCGGTGGCGGTCGGCGCCGACCAGGCGAAGTGGCCGCGGACCCTGCCCCCGCCCCCGGGCGGGCCCGAATATTTCACCGGGGTCCAGGAGGGGACCGCGGGCGTCGTCCAGGCCCTCCTCGACCTCCACTTCGCCACCAGCGACCCGGCCTACCTCGACCTCGCGGTCAAGGGCGGCCGGTGGCTCGTGGCCCGGCAACTTTCCTCCGGCGCCTGGCTCATCCTCGACTCGGGCTCCGCCTGCTCCACGTCGTCGAGCCCGGCGACCCCCTGCCTCACCGGCCGCGACTACGGCGCCGCGGGCGTCCTCGACACCCTCGTCGGGCTCTACAACGCGACCCGGACCGCCTACGGCGGCGACTCCAACGCGACTGTTTCCTCGCTGAAGAGCGCGGCCCAGAGCGCCGCCTCCTGGCTCCTCCAGACCGGGACCGACAAGGCCGCCGACGACGCGGACGGCGGCGGCACCATTGACGGGAGCGGCGAACTGCGGTGGCGGCACGACATCGCGGCGGACCGCTTCTACACCGGCGACAGCGGCGAGACGGGCGGGGCCGCGTCGGTCCTCCGGGCCCTCGGAAACGCCTACGGGACGTTCGGGACCGACAGTTACCGGAAGGCGGTCCTGGAGGGCGTCCGGCGCCTGAAGAGCCCCCACGCGTGCAAGGACGCCGACAACGATTTCGGCTCCGGCGGGGGCGGCTCGCTCCGGTGCCGCGACCGGGACTCGGGCGGCGAGTTCACCAGCGGCCGCAACGGAACCGCGGGCGTCCTCGGCTCCATGAGCCGGCTCGAGCGGGCCCTCCGCGTCAACATCACCGCGCCCAACGCCTCCAGCGGGAAGTATCCTCCTTCCCAGCCGGTCCTCGTGATGTTCAACGTCTCCAAACTGCTCGAGAGCGACGCCGGGGTCGCGGGCCTCGCCTCCGGGGACGTCACGGTCCACCACGACGGCGCCGCGGACTCCTTCACGGACTTCTCCAACACCGCGGGCGGCAACTACCGCCTCACCCTCGCCGGCAAGGCCTCCTCCGGGAGCCACACCGTCTGGGTCCGCATCAAGAACGGGAGCCTGAAGGGGGCGAGCGTGGAGGCGACCTACACCGTCGGCTCCACCCACACCGCCTCCGCGGCCATCAACCGGAGCCAGGCGGCTCCCGGCCAGCACTTCAACCACACCGTCACCGTCACCAGCGCGGCGGAGACGCCGCTCTCGGTCTGGCTCGTCACCACCTACGACTCCGCGGGCCTGACCCGCGTCAGCAACTCTTCCGACAACGTGAGCCTGAGCGTCCCCGCGGGCCAGAGCCGGGAATACAACTACACCTTCCGCGTGGAGGTCAACGGCGCCTACACCGTCTCCACCGACGTCGGCAACGGCTCCGCCAACGTCACCGCCCAGGCCTCCATCAGCGCCGGGGACGGCCCCTCCATCACCTCCGCCTCCAACAACGTCACCGGAACCTCCGCGACATCCTTCGACGTCGGCGCGGGGACCGGGGTCCTCTTCAATGCGACCTCCGACCAGGCCGGCAACTGGACCTGGAAGGTGGACGGCTCGGTGGTCCAGACCAACGCCTCCGCCTCCGCCGCCCAATACGGCCGCAACTTCACCTCCCGGGGGGTCTTCGCCGTCACCGCCAACGTGAGCAACGCCAACGGGACCAGCGCCACCCGCACCTGGACGGTCACGGTGGTCGGCGACCCCTCCTTCTCCTCCCCCTCCCCCGCGAGTCCGGTCAGCGACTCGCCCGGCGCCTCCCGGACCTTCTCGGTGTCGCTCAATCAGACCGCCACCGTCACCTGGCGCGTCAACGGCTCTCTGGTCCAGACCAACGCCTCGGTCGCCTCGGCGGCCTACACCAACGCCAGCGCACTCGCCGGGAACTGGAACGTGAGCGCCTGGGCCGCCAACGCGAACGGCAGCGACCAGGAGTTGTGGACCTGGAACGTCGCGGTCCCGCCCTCGACTCCGCAGGAACCGGCCCTCGTGGTCGACTACGTGGTGTTGAACAAGTCGGTCTCCTACGACTGCCCCTCGACCCCCTGCGCCAACGCGACCGGGGACGACTTCAACCTCTCGGTCCGGGTCAAGAACACCGGCGGCGCCGTCGCCCCGAACGTCACCGCGAACCGGACGGCCCACGCCAACATCACCCGCCTGCTGGCCTACAACAACTCCACCCTCCTGGGCGGCAGCGGCTCCGACGGCATCCTCCTCGGGAATCTCGCGCCGGGCCAGTTCGCGTGGGCCAACTGGACGCTGGAGTTCAGCGCGGGGCCCAACGAGACCTACACCCTCGACGCGGCGGCCAAGGCGACCAACACCTCGAACGTGACCAACTCCTCATCCATCTGCCTCGTCCTCTGCGCCCCCATGACCCTCACCGTGACCAGCGCGACCAACCGGACCGGGGACTCCGTCGGCCTGAACGGCTACATCAACGTCACGTTCACCGTCACCAACGGCCACGCCACCCGGGCGGTGAACAGCACCAACCTCACCGCCTACGCGAGCGCCTCCGGCCTGAGGTTCGTTCGCAACGACTCGGGAGGGACCGGCAACTGGAGCGTCATCCCGCAGATCGCCGCCGGCGGCAGCGCGAGCCGGAACTTCACGTTCCAGGCGGGGGCCTACGGCGCCTACACCGTGAACGGCCAGGCAACCTCTCCCACCATCGGTTCCGACACATTCACCGATACCCAGGCCGTGACGACCGACGGCCCGACACTAACGACGACGGCCACCCCGAACCGCACCGCCGTCGCCTCCAACCAGCCATTCAACATCACCGTGACCGTCGCCAACAGCGGCGCCACGGCGGCCACCGGGGTGACCGCCAACGTCGTCCTCGGGACCTGCCCCGCGGGGGCCACACTCGTCAGCGGCAGCGCCAACCGCTCCCTGGGGAACCTGACGGCCGGAGGCGGCTCCAACTCGACGAACTACACCTACCGCCTCGACACCCCGGGCTCCTCCTGCGCATTCGTGCTCTACGGGAACAACTCCACCCAGGTCGCCGCCGGCGACACCTCCACGGCCACGACCTCCCCGGTCTCCTCCACGGTCCTCACCCTCGACAGCGCCACCCCCAACGCCTCCGACGTGGCCGTGGGGCAACTCTTCACCATCGACGTGACCGTGACCAACTCCAACGCCTGCGCCAGCTGCGCCAACTCCAGCCTCACCGGCGTCTGGGCCAACATCACCCTCCCCTCGGGCCTGAGGCTCAACAACGGCTCCAACGCCTCCAGCGTCGGGACCCTCGCGGCGGGAGCCTCCAACACCTCCCGCTTCTACCTGGTGGCGGACGAGGCTGGGACCCACTCCACCGTCCAGGTCAACGCGACCTCGGCCAACGGCGGCTCGCACACCGGGACCGCCGGCAGCGTGACCGCCCGCGGCCCGGACCTGCGGGTCTCGGCCATCGTCCCGGAGAAGGTCGCCCGGAACAGCAACTTCAACTACACGCTGGTCCTCGAGAACACCGGGGCCGGAAACGCGAACAACCTGACCTACAACGTCACCCTCCCCTCCGGCGTCTCCTACGCCGGCGGCGCCGCGATGAACGGCAGCGTCGGGACCCTGAACGGGACCTACGTCACCGGCGGCTCGACCGGCCAGAACGTCTCCTACACGCTCCAACTGAACGCAACCGGCGCCGCGGGGCCCTACACCCTCCGAGGCTACGGAAACGCCACCAATGCCAACGGCTCCGTCTCCTCCATGGTCACGGCCGAGAACCTCGCCACCGGGTGGGCTGTCGGCAACCTCCCCTCCTCGGTGGACGCGGGCAGGCCGGTCCAGTTGAACATCCGCGTCATGAACGGCTCCAACCCGGTGAACGGGGCCACGGTCAACGTCACCGAATACAACGGAGTCGGCCTCTTCGCGGCCCCGACCCAGGCCAGGGCGACCCGGACGACGGTCTCCGGCACTACCAACTCCGGCGGCTATGCGAACCTGACGGTGGTCCCCGCCCCCTCGACCCTCGCCGGATACTCGATGCGGGTGGTGGCGTCGGGGAGCGCCAACACCACTCCCGAGTCGGTCCTCACGGTGAACACCGCCCTCGCGCCGCGGGGCTCCGGCCCCGTTTTCTCCGGCGAGGACTACTGGAGCCTCTTCACCAGCCTGCCCGGCGAAATCGCGGCGGCGGTCAGCAAGATCTCCTACCTCACCGGCACCATCGCCGCCGCCCCGGCCTACGGCGGCAGCCAGAACACCGTGACCCTCAGCGGCGTCTCCACCACGGTCAACGCGACCCCCTCCACCGTGGACAACAGGGTCCCCACCACGGTGGCGGTCCGGGCCACCCAGGGCGGGAGCCCCAAGGCCAACCTCACGGTCCGCATCGTCGAGACCTCGGGCCACTCCCTCCTTTCCGGGGCGGGCCAGTCCAACGGAACCACGCAAATCTCGGGAGTGACCGACGCCAGCGGCTACGCCAACCTCACCATCACCCCCACCCGGAGCCCCTGGAGCGACTGGCTCCAGGGCGCGGGATCGGCGGCGTTCAACATCTCGGTGTTCATCGGCGACGGGAGCGAGGAGAAGTTCGTCATGGGCGTCACGGTGGCATCGGGCTCTCCGGCGACCGCCTACGTCCAGGGCACCAGCCTCCTGACGAGCGCCCTGGCGACGGAGATATCGCTCCTCAAAAACAAAGTGGAGTGGGTGATGCCATGAGCCCTCCTCTTCGCTCTCGGCTGGCTTCGCTCGCATCGCGCGGGGCGCGGAACCCTGCCCCTCGCTTCGTTCGGGGCGGATTCCGCGGGACCGCCATATGGGTCACCCTCTCGCTGCTGCTCCTGGCGGGCTCCGCCTCCGCCCTGGAAGTCTCCACCGACGCCAGCAAAATCAGTTCCACCACTGTCTCCTACGGGGGGGCCTCATTCACCCTCTTCCAGGGCTACTACACCGTGACGGTGACCAACAACGGGGCCGCCGTCCCCGGGTGGGGGGCCCGCGGGACCGCCCTCGGAGAGCAGGTCACCAGCGTCGAGACCACGAACTCCACGGGCAAGGCGGTCCTCCCCATCGTCACCGACCTCCCGCTCTCCCTTGTCCACATCCAGATCCGCTCCTGCGACTCGTGCATCTGGGAGGAGCACGGGCCGCCCCCCATCACAGACCCCGCGCCGCCCCCGCCCGGGGCCGCCCCGGCCGCCGCGGGGGGAGCGGCCGCAGGCGGCGGCGGGGAGCCCGCCCTCCCGCAGCCCCCGGGACCCCGCGACAACCCTTCGGTCCTGCTTCCGTCCGGCGGCTCCGGGCTGGCCTCCGGGGGACTCTTCAACGCATTCACCCGGAACGCGGACTGGCTCCCGCCCGGGGCGCCCGCGGCCGCGGCGGTCCCCGAGGCCGCCCCCGCCGGGATCGGCCTCGCGCAGGCGCTGCTCCTCGACGCCCTCATGGTCGGCGGAGCCGTGGGCTACGCGATGCGCGTCCGCGTCCGGCCGCGGGCGCGATAACCGGCCTGGCTATCTCAAGTGGACGACATCCCCCGCCAGGATCCGGGCCTCCCCGTCGGCGGTTTCCACCACGAGCGCCCCGTCGGGGTCGAGCCTCCGGGCGACCCCGGTCACGCTCCCGCCGGCCGTCTCGACCTGGACCCTGCGCCCCAGGGTCCCGCACCGCGCCTCGTAGTAGGCGATGCGGAAGGGGCCCCGGTAGACCGCCTCCAGTTCCTGGAGCACCACCCGCGCCAGTTCCGGCGGGGAGACCCGGTGGCCGAGGAGGCGCAGGGAGGTGGCGGTGTTGGCCACCTCCGGGGAGAGCTCTTCGGTCTGGACGTTGACGCCGATGCCCGCCACGGCCCACGGCTCCTCGGCCTCCACCAGGATTCCAGCCAGTTTCCTCCCGTCGGCCAGTAGGTCGTTCGGCCATTTGAGTTCCGGGCCGAACCCGCACATCTCCTCGACCGCCCGGGCCGCCGCGACCCCGAGGCGCAGGGGGAGGAGGGGCACCGGCCGCAGGAGGACCGAGAGGTAGAGCCCCCCCGGAGGCGACTCCCACGACCTGTCCAGCCGCCCCCGGCCGGCGGTCTGCCTCTCCGCCATGACCACCGTCCCCTCGGGGGCCCCCCGGCGCGCGAGGTCCCGGAGGGCCCGGTTGGTCGAGTCCACCTCCGGGAGAGTGTGGATCTGGCAGCCCAGAAGGGGCTCCATGGGTCGCCATGCCCCCTCTCCGGCCATGGGTTTTCCCCTCCGGCGTCGAATTATTTTCAGATATTTTCAGAAATCCACAAATTTATCCCTGCCCCCGCCCATGGAGGCCGATGGGCCCCCGCGCCCCCCCCCGGACCCGCCCGCCCAAATTCGACAGGGTGGACTGGGCCATCCTCCGCCGCCTCGCCCGGGACGGCCGCGCCACCTTCCACGACATGGCCCGGGAGACCGGGGTCTCCACCTCCACGGTCATGAACCGGGTCCGCCGGCTCTCCTCATCGGGCGTCATCGAGCGTTTCACCCTGGTGGTGAACCCCGAGTCGGTGAACCGCTCCATGACCGCCTTTCTCGCCATCCGGGTCCGGCCCGAGCGCAAGAACGCCGTCGTGGAGCGGCTCCGCGAGATGGCCCCGGTCCTCGAAATCTACGAACTGCTGGAGCCCTACGACCTCCTGGCGAAGGTCCGCACCGACTCGGTCCCCTCCCTGAAGGAGGCGGTGCTGCGGGTGCTCTCCGGCCTCGACGGCGTCCTCGACGCCACGACCTTCTTGACCACCCGGCGTCACAAGGAGGTCCCATGCCACCTCGACTAGGGAGGGCCTGATGGCCGCGGAGCTCGTGGCCGCCCTGGCCGCCATCACCTACCTCGTCGGCGGCGCCCTCCTCATCTTCATCTGGAACGCCTACAAGGCCACCCGGGACTCGAAACTCATCTTCCTGGCGATGGGCCTCTTCCTCCTCGTCTTCGGGAGCAACATCGGGGTGTTCTACTGGGTCGTCTTCCAGGTCCTCCTCCAGACGAAGGTCTTCGCCACCATCGAGGAGGGCTACTTCGTCTCCCTCCTCTTCCAGTTGCCCGGCATCTTTCTGGTGTTCTGGTCCGCGCTCCGGAAATGACCCATGAGAACCCGCCCGCCCTCGGAAACCGGAGGCCCTTCCGGCAGGAGGAACCCGTGACGCCCGCGGAGAAGGACCCGAGGCGCGAGGCGCGCTACCGGAAGTTCGCGGCCACCTGGGGAAGCATCTCGCCGGCCCGGCGGGGCCTCGCCTCCCCGCGGGCGGAGCTCCAGGGCCGCGCCCTCCAGCGGGCGGCCGCGGCCAGCCCCGACGCCCGGGCCCGGCTCCTGGAGGTCTACCGGGAGGCCGGGGCGGAGGAGGGCAAGCGCATGGCCTCTTCCCTGCCGCCCGGCGGCGATCCGGCGGCCCTCCTGGAGGCGGCCGCCCTCCTGGCCGGAGCCGAGGCAGAGGTGGTCGAGGCCGGGCCGCGCCGCTGGGCGTTCCGCGTCCGGGGGCTCCCCCACGGCGACCTCCTGGCCGGCCTGGAGGGCGAAATCTTCGTCGCGGCGACGACCGCCTATCTGGAGGGGTTCCTGGGGTTCCTGGTTCCGGGGTTCCGGCCCGCCTTCGACGTCTCCGTCCGGGGCGAGCTGACCGTGCGCCTGGAGCGGCCTTAGTTGCCGGTCCACTCGGAAACCCTCCCGTCCCGTCGGCAACGAATGAACGGACAGGCGACGCGGCAGAGGGTCTATCGAACCCGCGCTTCGACGAGCGGCGCTCCGAAGGCGTGGTCTTCCAGTTCCAGGACCGTCCTCCACACGTCGCGGCACCCGCAGGAGAGCCCCCCGAACTCCGCCGGGTCCTGGCTCAGGTCGTAGCGGCGGATGGCGGCCGCGAAGCCCGCGTCGCACTCGCCGCAGTTGTGGGGGCCCCGGGGGGAGCCCGCGGCCAGGGGGTCCGAAATCACCACCCGGTCGGCCGGGGCCTCGGAGCGCATCCGCCCCAGGGCCTCGGTGGCGCTCCAGAGCCAGGGGGGCCGGAACTCGCCCCGCCGCCACAGCCGCTCCACCGGCGTGTTCCGCTGGACGTTGCAGAGGTTCATGGAGACGGTGGTCACGTTGGGGACCGAGAAGGCGTCCCGGCAGGTCTTCACGGCGTCCTCGATGGCGTCCGCCTCGGTGAGGAAGGGGGGCTTCAGGATGGTGTAGGCCTTGACGGTGGCGCCGTGGTCCCGGGCCACCCCGCAGGCGCGCTTGAACCCCTCCCAGGTGAACCCCTTCACCACGCACCTGTCCCGGACGTAGTCGCTGGAGGACTCGAGGCCGATGGCGAACTCGAGCCCCGGGGGGACCGGGAGGCGGAAAATCTCCGGGGTGATGTATTCCGGCATCGTCTCGATGATGACCTTCCGGGGGCGGGGGTCGCCGGCCAGCCTCTTGAGAATCTCCTCCTGGGCTTCGGGAGGGACCTCCTTCGCGTCGTAGAAGGAGCCCGAAGTGTAGAGCTTGATGACGGCCCCCTCGGGGCACTCGGACATCGCTGACTCGTACTGGGTGATGAGCGCGTCGGAGGCGACGAGGCCCGGGGAGGTCATGTTGAAAAAGCCGCACATGAGGCAGCGGCCCCAGGAGCACCCGACTGTCCGGAGGATGATGGTCAGGGAGTCGGCGGGCTCTCCAGGCTTCAGGAGCTCCCGCCCCTTCCAGACGGCGATGGGGACGGTCGGGTCCCCGCTGGTGTCCATGCCCATGAACGGCCCTGGGAGGGGACTCTACTTCTCCCTTTCCCCGCGCTTCACTGCGCGAAAATTCTTAAAAGGCCCGCCGGCGGACGCCCCGGGCTTCAGGCCGGGGCGTCGCAGAACTCGCGCGAGCGCAGCGAGCGCGAGTTCTGTCACTTCGGCTTCCGGCTTCCGAGGGCGACGTCGCGCCTGAAATCGAACAGCCCGCCCTTCCGCTTCCCCTCTCCGCCGGAGGGAGACGCGGCCCCGGCGGCCTCCAGGGATTGTCCCACGTCCTCCAGCTCCTGGTGCATCCGCATCTCGATGAGGATGTCGAAAATCTGCTGGAGGGACTTGGAGTGGAGCCGGTTCTTCTTGGCGTAGTCCCGCGCCATCTGGAGGACCTCCCGGATGTGCGCCTCGTCGTAGAGCTCCATCCCCTTCTGCCGCTTCAGTTCCACGATGGTGTGCCCCATCGTCGTGCGCTTCGCGATGAGCTCCAGCAGCTGCCGGTCGATGCGCCGGGTCTCTTCCCGCAACTCTTCCAGGGTCGCCATCTCCCGGAAACCCCAAAATCGGCCGGGCGGAAAAAGATTATCCCGGGTTTCGCGGGTCGTCTCCACGGACGGGCCGGGGACCCGTTGCTGTCTGTTTTTGATTCTACTCCCCGCCCACCGACTCCCGGCGCGACTCGAGGAGCCACCTGGAGGGGGGCTTCGCCCCGCCGACTTCAGTCTCCAGGTAGCGCTGGACCGCGGTCGCCACCACCACGACCTCCTCCCTCTCCGGGGGCTCGGGGGCTGGCGGGGCCGCCATCGCCACCGCGGCGCGGAAGGCCTCCTCCCTCCCCTCGGCGAAGATGGAGGCCATCTGGAGGGCCTTCGACTGCTCCAGTTCGAGGACGCTCCGGACCTGCTCCGCGATGCGATTCCTCTCCAGGAAGTCGGTGCCCAGGTCCCCCTTCTGGAATTTCGGATGGGCGACCACGGCCTTGCAGAGGGGGATGTTGGTCCTCACCCCGTCGATGATGAACTCGTAGAGGGCCCGCTGCAGTCGGGCCACCGCCTCCGGCCGGTCGTTGCCCCACACGGTGACCTTGGCGACGAGGGAGTCGTAGAAGCCGGGGATGGTGTAGCCCATGTGGACGCCCGAGTCCACGCGGACCCCGACGCCTCCGGGGCTCCGGTAGCCCTGGATGGTCCCCGGGCTCGGGGCGTGGGTGAGGGGGTCCTCCGCCATGACCCGGCACTGGATGGCGTGGCCGCGCAGTTCCACGTCGGCCTGCCGGAGCCCCAGGGACCCGCCCGAGGCGACGCGGAGCTGGGTCTTCACGATGTCGACACCGGTGACCATCTCGGTGACCGTGTGCTCGACCTGCAACCGGGGGTTCATCTCCCCGAAGTAGAAGCGGCCCCCGGACCAGAGGAACTCGAGGGTTCCCGCGTTCGAATATCCCACTCCCCTGGCGGCCTTGACCGCGAGGGCGGTGAGCGTCTTGCGCCGGGCGGGGGTCAGGAGGGGACTCGGGGCCTCCTCCATGAACTTCTGGAACCGCCGCTGGATGGAGCACTCGCGCTCGAAGAGGTGGAGCGTGGTCCCCTTCCGGTCCGCCAGGACCTGGACCTCGATGTGGCGGGGCCGGGGAAGGAACCTCTCCAGGTAGACCGCCGGGTCCGCGAAGGCCGACTTCGCCAGGGCCTTCGTGGATTCGAACGCGTCCTCAAGCTCCTTCCGGTCGCGGACCACCCGCATCCCCTTCCCCCCGCCCCCGCCGGAGGGCTTCAGCACCGCGGGCCAGCCCAGCATCTCGGCGGCCTCCACCGCCTCCTCCACGCTCTCCAGGGCGCCGGAGCCGGGGACGACCGGGATCCGGGCCCTCGCCATCGCCTCCCGGGCCGACAGCTTGGGTCCCATGACCTCCAGGACGCGGGCGGGGGGCCCGACGAACCGGACGCCCCGCACCTCGCACGCCCGGGCGAAATCGGCGCTCTCGGCGAGGAAGCCGTAGCCGGGGTGGATGGCGTCGGCCCGCGTCTTGCCGGCGACCTCGAGGATGCGCGGGATGTTCAGGTAGGACTCGGAGGCGGGCGGGGGGCCGATGGGGTGCGCCTCGTCGGCGTACTTGGTGTGGAGCGCGTTGGCGTCGGCGGCCGAGTAGACCGCGACCGTCCGCAGCCCCATCTCGCGGCAGGCGCGGAGGATGCGGATGGCGATCTCGCCGCGGTTGGCGACGAGGACCTTGCGGAGGGGGGGCATGGGGGGAGTGGGGATTCGGGCCTTTCAACCTTTCTTCCGTTTTTTTCGCGGCGCTTGCTCAGAATGGCCAAAATGCGCAGTTTAGAAAGTATATAGACGCGACCGAAAACCCCTCCACGTGGCCCAAACCCTCCAACCGAAATCGAAAGACAGTAAGCCCAAATCCAAACCTTCCCCCGATTCCATCCCCGTCGCCCCCGAGACCGTCCAAGAGCAACTCTTCTCCGCCTTCGTCGTCCCCGAGGGGTGCGTCTTCGACGAGCAGACCGTGACCGCCGATGCCGACATCTTCGTGGGCGAGGGCTCGAAAATCTCCTACGGCCTCTCGGGCCTCTCCGTGTTCGTGGGTCCCCGGGTGGAGGTCTCGGGGGACGTCGCGGCCGAGGAGGACCTGCGCCTCGACCGCATGGCGCGCATCGGCGGCGACGCCCGGGCGGGGGGCGACGTCTCCCTCGGGGAGTTGGCCAAAGTGGAGGGGAAACTGGCCGCCGCGGGGGACCTCACGCTGGGCCAGGGCGCGGCCGTCGCGGGGGGCTTCGAGTCCACCGGGACCCTCACCCTCCAGAACCCCTACCCGGTCATCCTCTTCATCCTGTTCTACCTCGCCACCGTCCTCGGGCTCTCGGGCAAGCAGGGCCTGGAGAAACTCTTCGAGACCCTCGAGGCGCAGTCGAAGTCCCTCATCGTCCCCCCCGGCTCGACCGTCGAGCCCGACTCCATCCGGACCTCCCGGGCCTTCCGCGCGGGGCGGGAGTGCCGCCTCCTCGGGAACATCGAGGCGGCCCGGGCCGAGGTGGGTCCCGACACGGTCCTGGTCGGCTCCCTGCGGGCGCGGGGCAACATCCAGGTCGCCTCCGGCGCCGACATCCACGGCTCGGTGGTCTCCAAGGCGACGGTCTTCCTCGCTCCGGGATGCCGGGTCCGGGGCTCGGTGGAGGGGAAGCGCATCCGTCTCCACCGGGAGACGAAGGTGGAGGGGAAGTTGAGGGCGGCCGAGGGCGTGAGGTTTTTGGATTAACCCGCAATCGCAGAGCCCATCAAAGCCGCAGCTTGCGGAACACCCACGGCGCCCCGACCGTCGCCATCAGCGCCAGCCCGAAACTGGATGGGAACGCCACGGCGGGGTCGGTGCGCCCGAAGGCCGTGCCGGCGTAGTAGAAGACGAAGACCGTCCCCAGGCCCACGGCGAGGCGGAACCCCGCCCGCCGCAGGTCCACGGGCCGCGACATCCCGACCCAGCGCGCCTCCATGAGGTATCCGACCGGGAATCCGAGCAGGAGTCCCGCGGTTCCCGCCAGGTCGGCCACCGGGCGCCACGCGAGAAGGGCGAGGGCGGCGAGGCCGGGCACGAGGGCGAGGGCCCACCGCGCCCCGCCCGCGAGGCCCGCGCCCCAGTTCGCGAGCCGGTCGCCCCCCTTTGCGTCGAGCCCGAGAAGGAGCCCGCCCAGCAGGAGGCCCCCCGCCACGTCTCCCGGGAAGTGGACCCCGAGGGCGATGCGGCTCAGGGAGACCCCTGCGATGAGAGGGAGTCCCAGGAGGAGCAGCCACCAGAGCCTCCACCGGAGCCGGAGGCCCCCCCAGAAGACGGCCGCCGACTGGGCGTGCCCGCTCGGGAGGCCGAAGCCGCCGCCGGCCGGGTCTTTGGCGACCATGGAGTCGAGCCACAGTTCGCGGGGCGGGCGGGGAGCGGCGAACGCCTCCTTGGCCGCGGTGTTCGCCTCGGCCGAGACCAGGAGCAGCATCCCGAGCCGGAACCCCTTCGACTTGTCCACGCACCAGTAGGCGAGCCCCATGAGGACAATGTAGAGGGGGCCGTCGCCGAGACGGGTCAGGAGGAGCCAGAGGGGCTCCAGGGGCGCGAGGGCGGACTGGACCGCTTGGACTGCGTCGGGGGAGAACCAGACCATTACTTTCCGCCTACCGCCCGCAGAATCCCCTCCGCCACCGCCAGGGCTCTCTCCAGGTTCGCCGGCTCCACCTTCTCCCAGGTGTCGGTGGGCCAGTGCCAGTTCAGCAGGCAGTCGCCCTTCATCGCCATGATGCCGACGGCCGGGCATCCGCGGGCCAGGGCGGCGGTGGAGTCGTTGAGCATGATGTGGAAGGGCCGGGGCCGGACCCCGAGGGGCTCGCCCGCCCGCCGGGCCGCCTCCAGCAGAACGGGGTCGCTCCGGTAGCGGGGGAGGAGCATCCCTTCCTGCGAGACTATCATCACATCCCCCGCTCCCACGTGGTCGATATTGACGATGCGGGCCCCCCGAAGCTCACCGCGGTGGGTCCTCAGCAGGTGCTTCATCCCGGTGTGGCCCACCTCCTCGCATCCTGTCGCGACCAGCCACACCTCGGTCCGGGCGGGGGGCTCCCGGGCGAGCGCCTCGGCAAGCCCGAGGAGCACCGCGACCCCGCTGGCGTTGTCGGTCGCCCCGGGGACCTGGACCCCACGCCATTCCCGGTCGACGAGGGTCGCAATGCCGAAAGCGAGGGAGGCGGCCGCCGGAAGGCCGAGGAGCCAGAGGGGCGGCCACGCGGAGCCGAGGAGCAGCGCCGCCGGGACCAGCGCCATCGCGCCGGTCGTGAGCAGGAAGGTGGAGCGAAACCGGTGGACCCGGCAGGGGTTGAAGAACCAGGCGGAGCGCGAGGAGTCAACGTGGGCGGTGAAGACCAGGGTCCCCGCCCTCTCCCCTCGGGGCCGGACGCGGGCGATGACGTTCTGGCTCGGGCGGTGGGGCAGGAGGGCGGTCAGCGGCGTGTAGGTGTTGACTTCGAGCCAGAAGAGCGCGAGCCCCGCGAGGCCCGCCCCGAGACCCGCGGGCAGAGAGAGGGGCCCGAGGAGCCACCCGGCGAGGCCGAGGCCGTAGATGGCGATGTAGGTCCAGGAGAAGGTGGAGACCGAGGTGAACTCCTCGATGGAGGGCGCGAGGCCCGATTTGCGCATCTCGGCCGCCACATACTCCGCCCCCTTCCTCTCCTCCGGGGTCGCGGAGCCCCGGTGGGGGAGTTCCCGGGAGAGGGCGGCGACGTGGCGGAGGAGGCCGCTCTCAGAGGCCACCCAGCTTCACTCCCCGGCGGGCCACCTCTTCCAGGAAGGGCCGGGGCTCGAAGTAGCCCTCGGGGGCGAAGACGCCGGGCTCGCCCCGCTTCGCAGCCAGCCGCAGGGCCCCCACGGCGCACGGGATTCCGGTCAGCCGGTCCATGACGTCGATGGCGGTGTAGGCCTTGGAGGCCCCGTCGCCCCGGACCTCGACTCGGAGGGTGGAGAGGGTGACCTTGGAGAGGCTCCGCCGGAAGGGTCCCCAGTGGGCCAGACCGTGGATGCGCTTCGAGAGCCGCTTCCTCTTCTCCGGAGTCCGGGTCATCCCCAGGGAGGCCAGGAGCCGGAGGAAGCCGTTGCTCCAGGCCGGGACGATGCCCCCCTTCAGGGTGACCGTTCGCAGCTGGGGCAGGAACTTCGGGACCGTGACCGGCTCGGGATGGCCCACATCGTAGACCGTGGCCCGGCCGACGGGTTCCGGGAAGTCGAGCCGCTCGGCGCCTCCCATGGCGGGGACCTTCACCAGTTTTCCGTCCCGGTAGGAGGCGACATCCCCGGTGATGATGGTGAGCATGTGCTCGATGACCGCGAGCCCCTCGGCGTTGCCGTCCCCGGTCCAGGCGATGCGGGCCTCCCGGGCCCCGGGGACCTCCTCGGTCCCGAGGCGGGCGAAGAGGTTGGAGAGCCCCGGAGTCCAGCCCACGCCGGTGACGACGGCCGCCTTCGCCTTCCGGGCCTCTCCGTCCATGGCCAGCAGTTCCATGGCGGGCTCGAAGTCGTCGCAGATGTCGGTGAGGACCGCGCCCGCCTTCAGGGCGGCCCTTGCGATGGGGACCGCGAACCGGTAGTGGGGGCCGACGCAGTTCACCGAGACGTCGGCGTCGCCCATCGCCTTCGCGAGGCCCGCCGTGTCGAGGGCGTCCACCTTCAGGGCCGAGGCGCGGCCCGGGTATTTGGCGGCCACCTGGCGCGCCGCCTCCTCCCGGGCGTCGCCGATGGCCACCTCGGCCCTCGACATCTGGATGAGTTCGTCCACGACCCGCTTGCCCATCTCACCGGCGCCGCCGAGGACCAGGATACGGACCATGGAGTCAGGACGGAGCTTGCGGGAAAAGAGGTTTTCCGGCCGCGAATCGGACCTCCATCAGCAGGGTGAGGCCCGGCAGGGCGGCGAATGCTGTCACCAGCGCCGGGGAGAGGGTCCGGGTGGCAACGAGCAGGAGGATGTACCAGAGGGGCTCGAAGAGCCCGGGGCCCCCCTCCGCACAACGGGGTCCCCGGGGTCGGCCCTCGCGGAACCCGCCCGAAGCGAGCGCGAAGCGCGAGCGGAGGGCAGGGTTCCGCGCCATAATTTCCTTGCATAAAAATGATAGGAGTCAATCGGGCCCGTCACCTTCATATCCCCGGCCGCCCTCGGGCCCCTGAATGATTCAAAATCTGGACCAAAAAATCGTCCGCGCCCTCCGGGCCGAGCCCGCCTCGGCCCGGACCCTCGCGGCCGGGCTCGGCGTCTCCTACGGGACCCTCTGGAGGCGCGTCCGCGACCTCCGGCGGCGGAAGGTCCTCCGCGTGTCGGGCTCGGGGCGGGCGGCGCGGCTCGACATCGACCGCGCCCCGTTCCGCCTCCCCCCGGCGAAGGCCAGGGCCGTGGCCGCGCAACTCGCCTGCAAACCTCTCGCCACCGCGGTCCTCCGGGACTGGCTCCTGGGCGACATCCTCATGGTGGCTTTCATGGACCGGAAGGCGGCGGCTCTGACTCTGGAGACGGGCAAGGCGACCTTCTTCTCCCGCTCCCGGAACCAGCTCTGGGTCAAGGGCGAGACCAGCGGCCACTTCCAGGTGGTGAAGCGCGCGCGGGTGGACTGTGACAACGACTGCCTCCTCCTCGACGTCGAGCCCCTCGGGCCCGCGTGCCACACGATGGAGGAGAGTTGCTTCTTCCGCGAAATCGGCAGAGGTGGGGCCTTCAGAAGGATTTCAGCGCCTCGACCAGCTCGCGTTTCGAAGCGTCGCTCTTGAGCCCGGTCCCCGAAAAGACCGTCCGGCTCGCCCGGTAGCCCCGCCCCCGCAGCGTCTCCAGGAACTCCTCCAGCGGTGGCGGCTCGACCCCCGCCTCCCGGCAGAGGGGGTGGAACTCGTAGTAACCGACCGCCTCGACCTCCTCCGCGCTCCGGGCCGCGAGGCGCGCCTCCGCGGGGGCGTGGGGCCACTCCCGTCCGTCGAGGAACCTCGCGAGCCTCGCGGCGAGCCTCCGGTCCGCGAGCCCTCCGAGGTGGAGGGGCCCCGCCCGCCTCGCTCGCTTTCCGCACTCCGGGCACCTCTCCGGCAGGGGCGGGGCGAGGCCGGGGTGAACCCCCCGGAACCCGCAGGCGCACCGCGAAATGAACCCGAGGCTCTCCAGCGCCCGGTCTCCCGCCGCAGCCGACTCCTTCACTTTCAGCCAGAGCCGGTAGAAGTGGGCGTGGGAGACCGAGAAGAGGAGGGTCCCGCCCTTGTCGTGGAGGGCGAGGTGGCGGAGGACCGACCCCGCGAGGACCCGGAGGCCCACCTCGGGGTGGTCCTCGGTGAGCAGCGTCGCCGCGCCGTAGTTCCTCGGCCCCGCGGGGTGGCTCCCGCAGAGCACCGCCCGGTCGGTCGCCGTGACCGCCAGGAAGCGGAGGGCGGAGCGGGCCGCACCGTCCAAAAACGGAGCGGGGCTCCCGAAGGGGTCGAGGTCCACCCCGTCGAAGCGGCGGCCGTGGAAGAGCACGTTGGCGTTCTCATTCCGAACCTCGCACGCCACGCGGTTCCGCTTCGCGTTCCTCCGCAGGAGCCGCGCGGCCCGCGGGTTCACGTCGTTGAGGACGAGCCCCTTCTGGCGGGTCTCCTTCGCCACCCGGAGCCCCAGGACGCCGGTGGCCGCCGTCGCGTCCACGTAGTCCCGGAGCTCCGGCCTGGCAATCTTCAGGAGCGCCACCGAGAGGTCCCGGTTGACCTCCATTTTGGGGTTGTAGAAGACCTTCTCGGGGACCTCCACGGCGACCTCGCCCTCACGGACCAGCCGGGCCATGGACTGTCTGCGGCATAAGGGTTAAAAGGCGACTCGGCATCTCGGTCCCATGAAACTGGGATTCGTCGGCGCAGGCAGGCTCGGCTCCACGGCGGCCCTCGCCTGCCTCTACCTGACGGATCCGGACGAGATGGCCATCGTGGACATCCTCCACGACCTCGCGGAAGGGGAGGCGCTCGACATGGAGTCGGCCGCCGCCGCCCTCGGGAAGCCGGTGAAGGTGGTCGGAGGCTCCGACTACGGGCTCCTGAAGGGCTCCGACATCGTCGTCGTCACCGCGGGGGTCCCCCGGAAGCCCGGCATGAGCCGCCTCGACCTCGTCAAGACCAACGACGGAATCCTCGCCAAAATCATGGCGGGGCTCAAGGCGAACTGCCCCGGCGCGGTCCTCCTCATGGTGGCGAACCCCGTCGACATCCTGCTCTACCGGGCGGTGACCGCCCACGGCTGGCCCCGGGAGCGCGCCATCGGCATGGGGACCGTCCACGACACCGCGCGCCTCAAGGGAATTCTCCTGGCCATGGGGGCGAAGCGGGCCGACCCGGTCGTCCTCGGGGAGCACGGGGACACGATGTTCCCCTCCAGGAGCCTGAGCAAGGTGAGTGGCGTCGGGGTCCCGTGGAACGAGGTCGTCCCGAAGCTCCGGGAGCGCGCGATGGAGGTCATCAAGCGGAAGGGGGCGACCACCACGACCCCGGGCACCGTCATCGCCCTCATGGTCCGGACCGTGGTCCAGGACCGGAGGGAGGAGACCGTGACGAGCGTCCTCCTCCGGGGCGAATACGGCCTCTCCGGCGTCGCCCTGAGCGTCCCCTGCGTCCTTGGCCGCAGGGGGCTGGTAACGGTGGTCGAGAAGAGGCTCCCGCCCGACGAGATGAAGGCCCTCCAGGCGTCGGCTGAGGCGCTCAAGGCGGTCATCCGCGACTTGGAAGCGCCGCAGGCCCGGGCGCCCGCGGGGGCGTAGCATGGCCACCGAGGTCAAATCCCCCATCACCGCCAATGTCTGGAAAGTCCTGGTGAAACCCGGTCAGGCGGTCAAGGCGGGCGAGACCCTCACCATCCTCGAATCCATGAAGATGGAAATTCCCGTGGAGTCCCCCGCGGCGGGGACCATCAAGGAGGTCAAAATCCAGGAAGGGGGGAACGTGGTGGAAGAGGCCGTGATGTTCGTCATCGAATGACGCCGTGGAGTCCAAACCCATCCGGTCTCTGCTCGTAGCAAACCGAGGCGAGATCGCGCGCAGAGTCATCCGCACCGCCCGCCGCCTCTCCATCCGGACCGTCGCGCTCCATTCCGACGTCGACGCGAAGGCGCTCCACGTGAAGGAGGCGGACGCGGCGGTCCCCCTCGGAGGCAACGCGCCCGGGGAGACCTACCTCGACATCGAGAAGGTCGTCGCCGCCGCGAAGAAGGCGGGCGCCGAGGCCATCCACCCCGGCTACGGCTTCCTCTCGGAGCGCCCCACGTTCGCCCGCCGCTGCCGGGAGGAGTCCATCCTATTCGTCGGCCCGTCGCCCGAGGCGATGGAGGCGCTGGGGGACAAGGAGCGCGCCCGCGAGGTCGCCCGGCGCGTCGGGGCCCCCCTGGCCCCGGGGACCCCCATCCTCCCCGGCCCCGACGAGGCGGCGCGGGAGGCGGAGCGGGTCGGCTACCCGGTCCTCCTGAAAGCCTCGGCGGGGGGCGGGGGCATCGGGACCAAGCGGGTCGACTCCCCGGCCGACATCGCGAAGGCGTTCGACGAGGCCTCCCGGCGGGCGCAGCAGGCGTTCGGGGACGGCCGGCTCTACCTGGAGAAGTACCTGCGCGACCCCCACCACATCGAGGTCCAGGTCCTGGGCGACCGCGCCGGCAAGGTGGTCACCTTCGTCGAGCGGGAGTGCTCGGTTCAGCGGCGGTTCCAGAAGGTCATCGAGGAGTCGCCCTCCCCATTCGCGACCCCCGCCCTGCGCCAGCGCCTCCGCGAGGCGGCCCGGGCGGTTGCGAAGGTCGCGAAGTACGAGAACGCCGGGACGGTGGAGTTCGTGGTGGACGGGGACCGGAACCCCTACTTCCTCGAGGTCAACACCCGGCTGCAGGTGGAGCACCCGGTGACCGAGATGGTGACCGAAATCGTCCGCGGAGCGCAGCCGAAGGCGAGCACCGCAGGCCGGACGGCAGCCGAAGGCGGTCGAAAGTCAAACCGTCTTGACCTGGTCGAGCAGCAGTTGCGCATCGCCGCCGGGGAGCTGCTCGCCCTCGACGAGGCGCGCCTCCCGGTCTCCGGCCACGCCATCCAGTGCCGGGTCTACGCGGAGGACCCGGAGCGATTCTTCCCCTCCCCCGGTCCGCTGGCCACCTACCGGGAGCCCTCCGGGGAGGGGGTCCGGGTGGATTCCGGCTACACGCAGGGGGACGCCCTCACCCCCCACTACGACCCGCTCATCGCAAAACTCATCGTCCACGGGCCCGACCGGGAGACCGCGATTTCGAGGATGGCGGGGGCCCTGGAGAGGTACGAAATCGGGGGGCTGAAGCACAACATCCCATTCCTGAAGAACGCGGTGGGGAGCGACCTCTTCCGGGGAGGGAACTACACCACTCACTTCATCGAGGCGCTGAGGGCGGCGGCGATGCGGAAATGAGGCCGCTTCTCCCTTCCCTCCCCGGTTTCCCCCGCCCGAAGTCCCGTTCGGTTTTTCCCGCCCGAGGGGACTTTCCTACGAGACCTCATGGGCGACAAGATGAAATCGGAGGCCGACAAGCTCGCGGCCTCCCGCGCCAGGGTCCGGCAGATGGGCGGCGGGGAGCGGGTCAGGAAGCAGCACGACCGCGGCAAACTGACCGTCCGGGAGCGGCTCGACCTCCTCTTCGACCCCGGGACCTTCATCGAGACCGGCATCCTCGGGAGCGAGTTCGGGACCAGAGAACTCGTCCCCGCCGATGGCTGCGTCACCGGCTACGGCAAGGTGGACGGCCGCTGGGCCGGGGTCGCGGCCTACGACTTCACCGTCAAGGGGGGCTCCATCGGCATCACGAGCGAGATGAAGGTCGCCCGCATCCGGGCCCTCGCCCTCCAGATGGGGTTCCCGATGGTCTGGCTCATTGACAGCGGCGGCGCGCGCATCGACACCAGCGCGGGGGGCTTCGGGGGGCCCGGGGCGACCCGCTTCGCCGACTCGGGCTACCTCTTCAAGGAGGAGTCGCTCATGTCGGGCGTCGTCCCCCTCGTCGCGGCGATGATGGGCCCCGGCTTCGCCGGGACCGCCTACATCCCCGGCCTCTCCGATTTCATCCCGATGGTGAAGGGGCGCTCCTCGATGGGGCTCGCCGGCCCCGCGCTGGTCAAGATGGTCACCGGCGAGGACCTCACCGAAGACGCCCTCGGGGGCTCCAAGGTCCACTGCGAGGTGAGCGGCGTCGGGGACCTCGAGGTGGAGGATGACCCCGCCTGCATCCGGGCCGTCCGCGAATACCTCTCCTACTTCCCCTCCAACAACCGGGAGTTGCCCCCCCGGGCCCCCTGGAGCGGCGACCCGAAGGCGCTCATGGGGGACGAAATCCTGAACGTCCTCCCCGACTCGGCCCGCACCGCCTACGACATGCACAGGGTCGTCAATCTCATCGTTGACGAGGGAAAGACTTTCGAGATCAAACCCAAGTGGGGACGGAGCGTCATCACCTCCCTCGGCCGCGTCGGGGGCTACTCGGTCGGCATCATCGCCAGCAACCCGATGTTCTACGCGGGGGCGATCGACATCAACGCCGCCGACAAGGCGGCGCGCTTCATCTGGCTCTGCGACGCCTTCAACATCCCGCTCCTCTTCCTCAGCGACGTGCCGGGATTCATGGTGGGCTCGAAGGCGGAGCAGTCGGGCATCATCCGCCACGGGGCGAAACTGGTCCACGCGGTGTCGGAGGCGACGGTCCCCAAGATGTCCATCATCATCCGAAAGTGCTACGGGGCGGCCTACTACGCGATGTGCGGCCGCGCTTACGACCCCGATCTCCTCCTGGCGTGGCCGGGGGCCGAAATCAGCGTCATGGGTCCGGAGGGGATGGTCGCCATCTTCGCCCGGGACAAACTGGCCCAGGCGAAGTCGAAGGAGGAGGCGGCGAAGACCGTGGACATGCTGGCGGAGGCCATCCGCCCCCACATCCGGGCGGAGAGGGCGGCCGCGGCGGGATACGTGGACGACGTGATCGACCCGCGGGAGACCCGGTCGCGGCTGATTGCCTGCCTCGAGTTCACGCGGGAGAAGAAGGTCGTGAGGCACCCGAGGAAGCACGGGGTCTACCCGGTCTGATGGCATACCAGACCCTCCTCGTCGAGTCCCGCGGCCCCGCCGCCTGGATTGCGCTGAACCGCCCGGAGAAGCAGAACGCCATCACCCCGCAGATGACCCGGGAACTGACCGCGGCCCTCAAGGCGGCCGACGCCGACTCCGCAGTGCGGGTCGTGGTCATCACCGGCGCCGGCGACCGCGCCTTCTGCGCCGGGGGCGACCTGGGCTCCGAGAAGGTGCCCGGGCCGGTGGAGCGCCACCAGGGCCACCGGGAGTTCGCGAACCTCGCCCGGACCCTGGTCGCCATGGGGAAGCCCACCGTGGCCCGGGTGAACGGCCACGCCCTGGGCGGGGGGTTCGGCATCGCGGCCGGGTGTGACATCACCGTGGCGGTCTCCGAGGCGACCCTCGGGACCCCCGAGGCGAACATCGGCCTCTTTCCCTACATCATCATGGCGACCCTCTACCGGACCACGACCCAGCCCAAGCGGCTCCTGGAGATGATGCTCCTGGGGCAGCGCATTCCGGCCGAGGAGGCGAAGGTTCTGGGGTGGGTGAACCACGTGGTCCCCCGGGACCAGTTGGACAGGAAGGTGGGCGAAATCGTGGAGGCCCTCGTCTCGAAGAGCCCAGCGGTCCTCGCCCTCGGGCGGCGCGCCTTCTACGACATGCGGGAGATGGAGTTCGACCGCGCCCTCGACTACCTGGCGGCCCAACTCTCCCTGAACATGACGATGGAGGACTTCCGGGAGGGGGTCATCGCCTTCATGACGAAGAAGCCGCCGAAATGGAAGGGGAAGTAGGCCCTCTCCCGGCGCTCGCGCGGGCGTAAAAGAGTCGGAGAAGTGATACAAATCGCCATCGGTGGGGGTGGGGGAGAGCGGGCCTGTGGACGGGAGGGGGAGGGGGGCGGAGCTCCCCTCCCCCTCCCGGCGGCAGGAAAGGTTCAAAACCGCCCACCGCTTTCTTGGGGTCCATGAAGAAGACGAAACGGCCCAAGTCCTCCTACACCATCATGTCCCCCGACTTCCTCGGAAACCTCCCCCTCGGGGAGACCGTGGCCGACGACCCCGCCAAACTGGTGGGCCGCCGCATCGAGACCAACATGGCCGAAATCACCGGCGACCAGTGGCGCCAGTCCACCCGGGTCTCCTTCAAGATCGCCTCCGTGGACGGCACCACGGCGAGGACCGTCTTCGACGGTCACCAGATGGCCCGGGACTACATGCGGAGCCTCGCGAAGCGGCGGACCTCGAAGATTGACGCCATCGTCCACCTCTCCACCAAGGACGGGGCGCGGGTCGTCCTCCAGGCGAGCGGCTTCACCCTCCGGAGGGCGAACGAGCCCCAGGTGAAGGCGGTCCGGGAGGCGATGGTGACCGTCCTGCGCCAGCGGGCGGGGGCCCTCGACCTGGTCCAGTTGGTCCAGGAGATGGTCCTCGGGAAACTGTCTGCCGACCTCTACAAGGAGGCCAAGTCCATCTACCCCCTGCGCCGGGTCGAGGTCGAGAAGAGCCAGGTCAATTGAGATGAACAAGGTGGCCGTCGCAGGCGTCGGCGTCCCCCTGCCCTGCGGAGTCCACAAGGGCCGGACCGAGAACGAGATGGCGGCCCTCGCGGTGCGGGCCGCGCTCCAGGACGCGGGTCTCGCAATGGCGGACCTGGAGGGGCTCTACGCCCCGCCCCCCTTCACGCCCCGGGAGCCGCTGCTGGGGCTCAACCTCCAGATGCTCGCCATGGAGCTGCGCCTCCAGCCCAAGCGCATGGCCGAGGTGGCGATGGGGGGCTGCTCGGGGGCTCTCGCCATCAAGTTCGCCGCCCAGGAGATCGCCCTGGGCAACCTCGAGACCGCGGTGGTGGTGGCTGCGGCCCGGGAGAAGAGCGTCACCGACGAGTTCGTCCTCCTCGCCATGAAGCACCGGCTCCTCCCCGAGACCGGGATGCCCTGGGTGGAGCCCCTCACCCACCAGCCCTTCCTCCTCTACTCGGTCATCCCCCTCTACGCCATGTCTGCCCGGCGCTACATGCACGAGTTCGGGGCGAGGCCCGAGCACTTCGCGATGGCCGCTGTCCGGAACCGCAGGCACGCCCGGAGGAACCCCGACGCAGCCTTCCGGGACCCCATCACGGTCGAGGAGGTCCTGAAGAGCCGGACGCTCAGCGAGCCCATCACCCTCCTCCAGTGCTGCGCCCAGATGGACGGGTGCGCGGCCCTCGTCCTCACCACCGAGACCCGGGCCCGGAAGTTGAAAAAGACCCCGGTCTTCCTCCGGTCCATCGGGGAGGCCCACGACAACTCCTCCTTCGTCCCGGTGGACGGCGTGGCCGGGACGGTCGCCTCCTTCGTCGCCGCGAAGCGCGCCGCCGCGGAGGCGTTCAAGCGCGGGGGGCTGGCTCCGAAGGACGTGGATGTCACCGACGTCTACGCCCCATTCGCACCCCAGGAACTGATCATCCCCGAGGACCTCGGCCTCCTGCCCCGGGGCGGCATGGTGTCGGCCATCGAGCAGGGACTCACCGACGCCTCGGGCGACATCCCCATCAACACCGATGGGGGAGTGACCAGCCGCGGCCACCCGTGGCCGGTGACCCCGCTCTACGAGTTCGTCAACATCGTCCGCCAGTTGCGCGGCGAGGCGCCGAACCAGGTCTCGGGGGCCCGCATCGGCATGGTCCAGGCCGAGGGGGGCATGGTGAACTCCTCGGTGGTCGCTTTGCTGGAGCGGGAGAGATAGCATGGGGCTCCTCGACTTCCTCCGCCCCACCAACGCCAACGCGGCCTTTCTCCGGCCCTACTTCGACAACCTCCGGGCCGGAAAACTCACCACGACCCGCTGCCCGAAGTGCGGAGTCTCCCTCTGGCCCCCGCGCCCCTTCTGCCCCGGCTGCCTCCACGACGCGCTCGAGTGGGTCGAGGTGCCTCCGGAGGGCTCCCTCTACACCTGGTCGGAGTTCCACGACAAGAGGTTCAGCGTGATTTTCAAGGTGCCCTACGTCCTCGGCGCGGTGGACCTGCCCAACGGGTTGGGCCGGCTCATCACCCGCGTCCGGGCGAAGCCCGCCGACCTCCGGGTGGGGATGCCGTTGAAACTCGTCGTGATGAAGCACAAGTCCGACAACAAGGAGTGGGGCGTCGTCGAGGCGGAGCCGAAGTAGTTGCCGGTCCACTCGGGAACCCTCTCGTCCCGTCGGCAACGCAGGAAAGCTGGTGAAGAATTTTTTAAAAACCCTTATGCTTGCCGAACCCAAATCCTGGCCCATGTCCCGAACCCGCGTCGCCGACGAGTCCCGCCGCATCCGCCAGGGCGGCCCCGCCAAATATCGCGATAAACTGAAGGAGGAGAAGAAACTCTTCGTCCGGGAGCGGCTGAAACTCTTCTTCCCGAAGGGCCCCGAGTTCGAAGACGGCCTCTTCGCGGCGCAGGAGAATCCCGAGACTCCGGCCGACGGCATCGTCACCGGCGCCGGGGTCGTCGAGGGGCGCCGGGTATTCTTCACCGCCAACGACTACACGGTGAAGGCCGGGAGCCTGGCCGACCGGACCATCGAGAAATTCCTGCGGACCCAGGAGCGCGCCCTGCGCGCCCGCAAGCCCATCCTCTACCTGGTGGACTCCTCGGGTGCGCGCATCGACAAGCAGGCGGGCTTCTTCGCGCAGAATCGGGGGGCGGGGCGCATCTTCTACAACCACTCGCTCCTGTCGGGCGTCGTGCCCCAGGTCTGCGTCATGTACGGCCCCTGCGTGGCGGGCGCCGCCTACACGCCGGTATTCTGCGACTTCACGGTCATGGTCCGCGGCATGAGCGCGATGTGCATCGCCAGCCCGCGCATGGTCGAGATGGTGACCGGTGAGAAAATCGACATGCAAGCGCTCGGCGGGGCCGACATGCACATGAAGGACTCCGGCTCCTGCGACCTCGTCGTCGGGACCGAAGAGGAGGCGGCGGCAGCGGTGAAGCGCATCCTCTCCTACCTGCCCGACCACAGCGGCCAGCGCCCCCCGGCGGCCAAGCCCCGCCCCCCGGCCAACGGCTCCAAAATCGAAGAGATAGTCCCGGAGAACCCGAACAAGGCATTCGACATGCTCGATTTCATCCGGGCGCTGGTGGACGAGGGCACCCTCTGCGAAATCAAGCCCGGTCACGCGGCCGAGATGGTGACCGGGCTGGCGCGGCTCGGCGGGAGGGCCGTCGGCATCATCGCCAACCAGCCGAAGGTGCGGGCCGGGGCCATCTTCCCGGAGTCGAGCGAGAAAGCGGCCGAGTTCATCTGGAAGTGCGACGCGTTCAACATCCCGCTCCTCTACCTCGCCGACACGCCGGGCTTCATGGTCGGGAGCGTGGTGGAGAGGAAGGGCATCCTCCGCCGTGGCCGGAAGTTCATCTACGCGACCTCGATGGCCACGGTCCCCAAACTGTCGGTGGTCGTCCGGAAGTGCTACGGGGCGGGCCTCTACGCCATGGCGGGCGCGGCCTACGAGCCCGAGGCGGTCCTCGCCCTGCCGGGGGCGGCCATCGCCATCATGGGCCCCGAGGCGGCCATCAACGCGGTCCACTTCAACAAGATCAAGGACCTGCAGGGGGCGGAGAGAGAGAAGCGGGTGAAGGAGTTGCAGGAGGAGTTCCGGCGGGACATCGACATCGTCAAAATGGCCGGGGAACTCATCGTGGACCACATCCTGGAGCCCGGGGACCTGCGGGAGGAGCTCGTGAAGCGCTACGCCCTCTTCGAGGACAAGGAGTTCCCGCTGCCGGAAAGGAAGCATGGGGCGGTGTTTTGAAATGATCGTGGCTGTTGGAATATCCCCCTTCGGGTCCTGACCCCGTGAACGGATAACCGCATCTTATCGGGTTCAGAGAGCCCGCAGAATCGACCGGGCCGCCCTCGGGCTCATCCCCATCCGCCTCCCGAGGAACGCGAACACGTTCATTCCGATGAACGCCACCAGGACCACCGACGCCACTCGCTCCGTCCCCCGCCAGCGCATCTGGCGCAGGTGGAACCAGTCCGAGAGGCGTGCGAACATCCCGACGTTCACGCAGGAGGTCCTGTGCTCCGCGCTGTCTACTCCGTAGGCAACTCCCGACTGCGTAGCAGTCGTAAACCCCTTCACCGGCATGACGACGAAGGCGAGGAGCATCCCCTTCGGGTCGTGGGGCGGCCGACCGGCCTTCCGGGGGGCGCCAGCGGTAGCGGGAGCGGAGGGGAAAATCCATATTTCCGAGGCGTAGAGAGTCCAGTATGTCCTTGTGCAAGGAAATTATAGCGCGGAACCCCGCCCTCCGCTCGCGCTTCGCGCTCGCTTCGGGCGGGTTCCGCGAGTGGAGACCCCCGGGACCCCGTGTGCGGGGGGAGGGGCCGGGGGTGGACCTGCCGTTTTCCGCGCGGGCTCCGCCCGCGCGGAAAACGGCCTATGTTCCCATCTGACGACTCGTGATGGTGGTTCGTCGTCGCCTATCGGTGGTAGCAAGATTTAAGTATAGTACGTGATTTATATTAAGAATGTCCTTAAACTATTATATGCCAGGATCCAAGACCTACCGATGGATCGGAACATGGTCCCCGCAGTCGCACTCATCAAGGCATCGACATATCGGCGGAAAGTCCTGGTCTGCCTTGCCCATAGGACGATGACGCCTTCTGAGATATCCCACGAGGTGGGAATCCGATTGAACCACGTCAGTATGACCCTATCGGGTATGAAAGACCGGGGTCTTGTAAAATGCTTGAATGAGCAAGATAAGCGAGGGCGCTTGTATGAGTTGACCGATCTAGGTCGGAAGGTGCTTGTCCATGAAAAAGGTGCCTCCGCTTAACTACGTCCATTTGGGCGATTGCGCGTCCTTCATGCAGACGCTGCCCGACTCCTGCATCGACTTGATCATTGCCGACCCCCCATTCAACATCGGGAAAAAATATGATACCTACGATGATGATCTGAGATTCGAACAATATCTGGAATGGTGCCACTCGTGGCTATCCGAATGCATCCGGATCCTCAAATCGACTGGAAGCTTCTATCTTTTTAATTATCCAGAGAACAACGCTTACCTTAAGCCATACTTGGACAAAAAACTCAAGTTCCGGCGTTGGATTACTTGGCACTATAACACGAATACTGGACATTCGAAGCGAAACTACACGCGCACCCAGCACTCCATCCTATTCTATACAAAGAGCGACGAGTACACTTTCAACAAACAAGAGGTGGTCCAGCCCTACAAGAATCCCACAGATCGGCGGATCCAAAAGCTGATACGACAGGGCAAAAATGGGACCGGTCCCTACGATGTTTTCATTTTTAACATTGTCAAGAACGTGAGCAGAGAGAAGACGGACCACATCGCGCAATTGCCGGTCCGACTCCTTGAGATTTTCGTGAAGGCCAGCAGCAACCCCGGCGACCTTGTTTTTGATCCATTCATGGGCTCGGGGACGACAGCCGTTGCCGCCAAGAAGAATGGGCGACACTATCTCGGGTGCGAGGTAAGCGAGAGATACCACTGTATAATCAAAGAGCGCCTCAAAGAGGCTATTCCCCCTCTTTCCGCCTACGTCTCACCGGGCAGGGCTAAATCCGCTCTCTGACGATTTTTACACTCCCGCGGCTCTCGTTCACTTTGAAATCCCCCATGAACACCTTCTTGTCTTTTCGCTCGTACAATTTTTTGGCAGAATACGAAGGGCCGTAGAACTTCTTCTGGTAGTTCGATTTCCAATCTTTCTTCACAAGGCGAACCAGCGCCACGAAGTACTCATCGAAGCTGCCTCCCCATGAAACCAGAAGGTAATCGAAAGGCCTCTTGCTGAACTCGCCGCCAGTCCACGCGGTGAGTGTTGAGGTCAGTTTTACCTCAAGCGGTCTGTTTATTCTCGTGAAATACAGGTCTGGATCTTTATCGCTGGCTTCCCGCCGCACCGCGTAACCAAGAGATTTTGAGAAGATCGATTCACAACGCGTCTCAAATATTTTTCCGACCAGTTCTGACGTGAGTTTGTTGCTTATGTTTATTTTGTATTTCTCGACGAAATTTGTTTTGAAGTCACTCATGCACTCCGCGGTCTCTCGGGCGACCTTGCGGACCATCTTCTCGGTAATCCCGAACGGGTTTCCTTCTTGTGGCACGTCAATGAACCCGCGCAATTGCTATTAAGCGTGGCTACATCTCGAGTACACATTAGAGCCATTCAGTAAATCTGGTCTGCTGCGACTCTACCGCCTGCGCGCCAAGAGAGCGACGGCCAGCGCGGCGAGGGCGGCGAGCAGTTCAAACCCCGGCTGGCGGGGAGTCCCTATCGGAGGTTGCGCGGGCGCGCCGCCCGAGGGCTCGATGTAGATGCTGGCGATTGCAAACTCCAACGGAAAACGTTCGTAAGGCGGTTTTGGATTCTCAAATCCGACATAGAGATTGATCGGTGCCGTCCCGCCGGTCCAAGCCCCGGTGGGTTGCAATCGCCAGCGAAGCTCGAATCGCTCGCCTGCGTCTCGTAAGCCGGAGCGGAAGGATTTGCCGAATTGGCTGGGACCTTCGATAGTTTTGTAGGGTTGTCGATCATCAGTGGAACCCGGCGATGTGAGAGCCAAAACGACGTCTCCTTGCCTTTTCATGGAGATGTCCACCTTTAGCTCGAAAATTTGGCCAACGGTGAGAGACGCCTTCTCCAGCGGTGGGACTGTTTTGCCATTAAAATAGGCAACGACCTCGCCATATTCATTGGATGCGGCATGGCCAACAACCGATAGAACTATGAGTAGAATAATTGGAATGACTCCCCTCAACATGCTTCGGGTGGCGAGCAAGAGAGCGGTTCTCCGCCAGCAACATCACCTACGCCCCCCGGTCCCGGTGGTACGACGATCGGTAAAACAGTCCAGAAGTCGAATCTCATCCTTCGGTTGTCACCCAGAACTTTCCCTGTAAGCGGGTCCTTTATTTCCGGTGTGAACTCCCTCACCCACCCCACCCTCTCAAACCCCTCCCCGGTCCAGACGCTCTCCCCCGCATCCTCCGCCGTCAGCGCAAACTCCCCCTCCACATGGACCACCCACGCGTTCGCCGTCACGACCCACGGGAAGGGCGGCGGCAGAATCATCGCCCCTCCGTGCCGCGTAGGAGCCACGGGGACGGGCAGGCTCCACGTCCGGATTTTCAGGGGAATGAAACCCTCCGTTTCGTTCCCGTTCAGCCAGTCCGGCCTCTGGTCGATGCTCAGCCGAACCGTCTCATTCCACCCCCGGGCCCACCCGCGCGCCTCCGCCGTCCTGTCGCCCACAGAGAGGTTCATCTCCATTCCGAGCGGGAACGACGCGGCCCCCTTTAAAAACTCCCCCCTCTTCCGGATGGCCTCCCGGGCGCTCTCCCGGGTCTCCCGGTCCTCCTTTCCGCCCCTCGCGCCCTTCAGGAGGTCGTCAATCCTCGCGTTGATCTCCGCCACCCCCTTCTCGCCAAAATCGTGGATCCGCCTCACCGCGTCGTCCACGAACCACGCCCGGGCGAGGTAGAGGGCCTTGGCGGCCGCGCTGCGGTAGGTCCCGTCGTCGGCGAAGCGGCTCCGCTCCGCGAGCCCCGGGGCTTTCTCCGTCATCCCCTTCACCAGCTCCTCGCTCACCTTCTTCAGGTAGTCCGCGTAGTGGGTCCTGTTCTCCGGGGTCGTCCCGGGCCACGTCTTTATCTCCTTGAACCGGTCGATGAGGCGGCGGACCTCCTCCTTCGCCTCATCCTCCAGCCACCCCGGCTTCTCGGTGGCGACCGTCTTGCCCGGGACGCTGGAACTCCCGGGGTCCGAGAGGACCCCTCTCTGGTCCTCGAACCTCCAGTGCTTTGACCGGTATTCCGACATCGCATCGGCCAAATTCGGGTCCGTTTTTTTGTCAAAGGTCGCCGAAGAGAAGGCCCCGGCCACATCTCTGCCCGTCGAGCCCGACCCCGGCAGCCCCGCCGCCGAGAGGTCCAGGTTCGTCCGGGAATAATCGGAGGCCACGAACCTCACGTTCACGGCGTCGCTCCTTGACCGGGAGTAGGTGGTGGTCTCCCCGTCCTTGGACTCGGCGCATGTCCGGGTGTAGGTCACCGCGCAAACATCGGCCCCGAGGGCCCCGGATGGCGCCGCGGCGGCCGAGCAGGAGTGGCCGGTGTATCGCCAGCCCGACGCTCCGGGGCACGGGCCCGTGGTTCCAGTCTGCCGGGAGAGGTCGGCCCGAATCTCCGCGGAGTAGACCTGGGAGGCGATCTCCTTGACCTTCGACCGGATTTCGCCCGACCTGCACAGCCCGCAGGCGCCATCGTCCTCGGGAGTCGTTTTGCAGGAGTTGCTGCTCCCCGCCGGGATGTCGGCCTTCGGCGACTCGAGGGGGCAGACCAGGAACTCGTCGGCGCTCCTCGGCTCGCGCATCTGCTCCCGCGCCCTCCCGGACCCGTCGCCCGCCAGCAACTCTTCGAGGGTTTTCCCGGCCTGCACGAGCCCGCCGCCGACCTGCTCGACTTCGTCGAGGGCCGTCTGGAACTCCAGGGGCAGCACCGCCCGGAGCGAGCCCGGGTCCACGGTCTGGAACTGGAACCCCTCGTCGAGGAGGAGGACCCCGTTCAGGAGCTTCTCCACGTCCTCGTTCGGCCGGATTCCTCCCGCCCCGTAGACGTCGTTCAAGTCCCCCGTGCCCTTGCCCGCCCACTGGAGGTAGCCCTTCACCCACACCTGGCCCAGAGAGCCCCCGGTGAACTCCCAGAATACCGGGCCCCCCCGGAGCCTCTCCCGGGCGAACCCCTCGGTGAGGTTCCGGACGAGGGGGAACCGGGCCGGGACGAAGGTCTCGACGGGCGCGGTTTCCCGGTGGGTTTTCTGGCGCGGCTTCGTCACGGTGAAGTTCACGGGGAGCCGGGCGAGCCAGTAGGCCTCGGCGTCCCCCCTGGGCCCCCAGAGGGGCGGATTCAGAGTCCGCGCGATGTCCATGTTCACGGGCTCCAGCGTCAGGTTCGTCCAGTTCTCCGGCAGGTGCGCCTCCACCCGCGACTCCCCCTGGCGGTAGGTCGCGTTGGACGCGGCCAGGTAGCCGCCCAGCCGCCGGAGGGCCTCTCTCCGGACCCGCTCCTCGTTGAAGAGTGAAACGCACGTTTGGTTCTCGGCGCACCTTTCCGGTGTCTGGTTATTGGGGATGGTTCCCCGGAATCCCGCGACCACCGGCGCCCGGGAAACCCCGGAGGCCGCCCCCTGGACCGACCACGACAGCAGCCGGGCCACGTCCTGCTTGGCTGATGCAAGGAGCTCGGCGCTCTCCGAAATTTCAGGCTCCCGGGCGGTCTCGCGGGCGATCTGGGCGTCGAGCTTGACGAGCAGGGCTGTGGTGACGATGGCTGCGGAAAGGAGGAGGGCCCCGATGGCCGAAAACGGGACGCGGGCGGAATCGTCTTTGACGAGATTCACGCAAAAGAGGAGGGCCGCTTCCCGTTTATATGAATTTCCCCGAACTGTTCTTTCATGCTCTGGCCGGGAGATACGTTCCGTGGCGGGATAAATCCAGGGGTTTCACAAGAATTTTCGCTGCGCGAAATTCTTAAAAGGCCCGCCGGCGGACGCCCCGGGCTTCAGGCATGAAATCTCAACGCAATCCAGTCCCAGTTGTTGCCGCGCCGGCAGAGGGCGCACGTTTTTCCTCGGTCCCCCGCCAACTCCACCATGGCCTGGGAGTCGGCTCCCCCCGCCCCCTGGTCCCCCCCGCCCCTCGGCCCGGAGACCTGGGCTCCCGGGGCCGACCCGCGGCGCCTCCGCTTCAGCCGCACCGAGGCCCGCCACCTCTCGCTCGCCTTGGGGGCCCTCGTGGCCGCCTTCGTGATTCTCTACACCGTGCCCCCCCTCTACGGCGCCGCGCCGCCGCACCCGAACCCGCTGGGGCTGGTCCTCCTCGTCACCGCCATCATCGGGCCGGCGTTCGTCCTCCACGAGATGGCCCACAAGGTGGTCGCCCAGAGGAAGGGGTGCTGGGCCGAGTTCCGGGCCTTCCCCCGGGGGCTCCTCCTGATGCTGGCCACCGCCCTCATCGGGTTCCTCTTCGCGGCGCCCGGGGCCGTGATGATTGCCGGGACCGAGATCCGCCGCAGGGACTACGGCCTCATCGGGGCCGCAGGGCCCCTCACCAACGTCCTGATGGCCGGAGTCGCGCTCCCGGTCCTCCTCACCTCCTTCCGGGAGGTCGCCTCCCTGGCGGTTTACATCAACCTCTTCCTGGCGGGGTTCAACATGCTCCCCTTCGCCCCCTTCGACGGGGAGAAGGTGCTGAAAGGGGGCGGGAAGGGGATGTTCGCCGGGGTCGTGGGAGCCATCGCCGGGGTCGGAGGGGTCGCGTGGCTGCTCCTGCGCCCGTAGCCGGGGCAGGGGGGGCCAGCGCCCCGGGGGGTCGCCGGCCGTAACTCCCCGTCCGCAGGCCCGCCCCCTCCCCCACGACCCGGGCAACCAAGAAGGTTGAAAACCCACAAACCCATCCCCACCATGGCCGAACCTCCCCGCCCGGTCGCTGTCGCCGTCCTCGACTTCGGCGGCCAGTACAGCCACCTCATCGCCCGCCGCTGCCGGGAGCAGCACGTCTTCGCCGAACTCTTCCCGCCCGAGGTCAAGCCCGCCGACCTCCGGGCCAGGAACGTCAAGAGCATCATCCTCTCGGGCGGCCCCGCGAGCGTCTACGCCGACGGCGCGCCCCGGTGCGACCCGGCCCTCCTCCGGATGGGGCTCCCGGTCCTCGGCATCTGCTACGGGGCGCAACTCATCGCCCATCTCACCTGCGAGGGGGTGGCCAGGGCGCCCATGCGGGAGTACGGCCGGACCGAGCTCCAGGTCGTGGACGGGGACCTCCTCTTCTGGGGCTTCGGGGGCAAGACCACCGTCTGGATGAGCCACGGCGACCGCATCGAGCGGCTCCCCGACGGCGCCAAGGTCCTCGGCAAGACCGCCCACTCCCCCATCGCGGCCTTCCGGGTCAACGTCCAGCCCGAGGGGCCCCAGCCCGACAACAGGGTCCTGAAGGCCCTCGGCTCCATCCCCCTCTACGGCATCCAGTTCCACCCGGAGGTCCGCCACACCCCGCGGGGGCGGGAGATCCTCTCCCGGTTCCTCTTCGACGTCTGCCGCCTCGGCCCCGACTGGACCCCCGAGGCCCTCATCGAGTCGATCACCCGGGAGGCGAAGGAGTCGGCGGGGAACTCCAAACTCGTGTGCGGCCTCAGCGGCGGCGTGGACTCGACGGTGGCCGCCGTCCTGGTTCACCGCGCCCTGCCGGGCCGCCTCACCTCCATCTTCGTCGACCACGGCCTCTGCCGGAAGGGCGAGCCCGAGGCGGTGAAGGGGCTGGCGGCCCGCCTGGGGCTGCCCCTGGTCTTCGTTGACGCCCGCGAGCGGTTCCTGAAGCGGCTGAAGGGCGTGGCCGACCCCGAGAGGAAGAGGCTCATCATCGGCGAGGAGTTCGTCCGGGTCTTCGAGGAGGAGGCGCGGAAGCTCCAGGGGGCCGAGTGGCTGGTCCAGGGGACCATCTACCCCGACCGCATCGAGTCGGCCGCCACCAGCCGCCGGGCCTCGCGCATCAAGTCCCACCACAACGTGGCGGGCCTGCCCGAGAAAATGGGCCTGAAGGTCCTCGAGCCGCTGCGGGACCTCTACAAAGACGAGGTCCGCGCCCTCGGCCACACCCTCGGCCTGCCGGGCGACATCATCCACCGCCACCCCTTCCCGGGGCCCGGCCTCGCGGCGCGGGTCATCGGCGAGGTCACCGAGGAGAAGCTCCGCATCTGCCGCGACGCCTCCGCCATCGTCGAGGAGGAGCTGCAGAAGGCGCAGTGGTACCCGAAGGTGTGGCAGGCCTTCGCGGCCGTGGGCGACGACCGGGCCACAGGCGTCCTCGGCGACGAGCGCGCCCTCGGCCACATCGTCATCGTGCGGGTGGTGGAGTCGGAGGAGGCGATGACCGCCGACTGGGCGCGGCTGCCCCCCGAAGTCCTCGAGGCCGTCTCGAACCGAATCACCAACGAAGTGGGGGGGGTCACCTGGGTGGCCTACGCGATTTCGTCGAAGCCCCCGGCCACCATCGAGCCGTGCTGATGTGGGAGCGGGTCGAGGCGTTCCTGGCCCGCAAGCCCGGCCCCTCGGAGTCCCTCCAGCTCGCCCCGAACGCCCGCCTCTACTGGTCCATGGGCTGCGTCCGGCTCGCGGCCGAGGGGCCCCGCCCCCTGCGGCTGGAGGGGGGGGCGGCCCTGGAGCGGGTCCGGGCCCTGGCGGAGCGCCACGGCCTCGGGGTGGACCTGAGGAGCGGCGAGGAGGCGGTCCTCCACCGGGGCGGGACCTACGTCTGCAAGTTGTCGGGGGCGCGGCTCTTCGGAGTCCCCGAGAGGATGGACCGGGCGCTCTTCGAGGACCTCCTGGCGCTCGTGCAGGACGGCGGAAACGTTTAGTCCGGGTCGCCTCCCCATTCCCGGATGCCCGAGGGGAACCCCTACCGGGCCGCCCAGGCCCAACTGGAGTCCGCGGCCCGGCAACTCCGCCTCGACCCGGGGGTGTTGGAGATCCTGAAGCGCCCCAAGCGCGAGTTGACGGTCCACTTCCCGGCGAAGATGGACGGCGGCGCCGTCCACGTCTTCACCGGGCACCGGGTCCAGCACACCATCGCGCGGGGGCCCTGCAAGGGGGGCATCCGGTACCACCCCGGGGTCACCCTGGACGAGGTCCGGGCCCTCGCCATGCTGATGACCTGGAAATGCGCGGTGGTCAACCTCCCCTACAGCGGCGCCAAGGGTGGTGTGGTGTGCGACCCCAAGACCCTCTCCCCCGACGAACTGGAGCGCATGACCCGCCGCTACGTCTCTGAGATTTCGCCGCTCATCGGCCCCGAGGTGGACATCCCGGCCCCCGACGTGGGGACCGACGCCCAGGTCATGGCGTGGGTCATGGACACCTACAGCATGACGAAGGGCTACTCGGTCCCGGGGGTGGTCACCGGCAAGCCCCTCAGCATCGGAGGCTCCGAGGGGCGCAGGGAAGCGACGGCCCGCGGGGCCCTCTACGTCCTCCGGGAGTATGCGCGCACCCGGGGGCTCGACCTGCGGAAGCAGAAAGTCCTGGTCCAGGGCTACGGGAACGTGGGCAGCCACATGGCCCGTCTCATGAAGGCGGAGACCGGTGCCACCATCGTGGGGGTCTCCGACTCCCGGGGCGGGGCCTACAATCCCAAGGGCATCAACCCGGCCGCCGCCTGGTACCAGAAGGAAAAGACCGGGACGGTCCAGGGCCTCAAAGGCGCCAAGAGAGTTGCCGCCGACGAGTTCCTGGAGCAGGAGGCCGACATGCTGGTCCTGGCGGCCCTGGAGGGGACCCTGACGGAGAAGAACGCCGGGCGCGTGCAGGCCGACCGGGTGGTGGAGGCGGCGAACGGGCCGGTGACCCCGGGGGCGGACTCCGTCCTCCGCCGGAAGGGGGTCGAGGTCCTCCCCGACATCCTCACCAACGCCGGCGGCGTGGTGGTCTCCTACTTCGAGTGGGTCCAGGACCTGCAGAACTACTTCTGGGACCTCCCGGAGGTCCACCGACGGCTGGAACACATCATGGTCCGCGCCTTCCACGAGGTCAGCGGCATCTCGAAGAGGGAGAAGGTCTCCCTGCGGACGGCAGCCCTCATGCTCGCGGTGGGGCGAGTGGCCGAGGCCATCGAGACGCGCGGAATCTATCCATAACTGTCGCCGGGGGGAGAGGGGCGGGAGCCCCTCTCCCCCCGTCCACAGGCCCGCTCTCCCCCCTCCCCCCAAAAAGTCCTTCCAGCCCGCACCCCGGTTGGTCCAGGCGTAGTCCTTGGAACTTCGACCCCTGCGGAAGGTCCCGGATCCCTTGTTTTGGGCCGGTTTAGGGCGTCCGAAAGGAAGATAATAGCCCCGGACCGGCCATCCGATAGGACATGGACATCCTGGACCTGCTCCAACCGGGCCCCAAGACCACCAAGGAACTCGTGGACACCCTCACCGGCCAGCGGGAGATGACCGAGAAGACATTCCACAAGCGGGTGAAGGAACTCGTCGAGGAGGGCAAACTGCTCAAACTGCCCATCCCCTCCCCCGAGGGGGGCTGGTCGAGCCTCTACGCGCTCCCCGCCCACGAGAAGAGGGCCATCGCCATGTGCGGCTACATCCCGACCAAGGGGAACGACGCCTACGTCGGGGCCAAACTCGCGGCGGCCCTCCAGAGGCTCAAGGGCAGACTCCTCCGCAACCCGACGGCCGACGAGGCGCTGATAGAGGCGGGGGAGAACCCCGAGGACCGCCCGGCCCGCGACCTGCTCTACCGGGTGGGGGCGAGCAACGGATGGAGGCCGCCCACCGAGGAGGAGGTCAAGCGGGCGCAGGAGGAGTTGACCTGGACGCTGAAACTGGCCGCGCGGCTGAAGCAGGGGGCGACCGAGGAGTCGCTGGCGCAGGTGGCCACGGCGGAGGAGATTCGGGGGGCGAGGGAGTACCTGGAGAGGTTTCCGGAGGGCGTTGGCTAGGGTGCCGAGGCCCCATCCTCCAACCCGAGGAGCGCATCGGCGACCTTGACCGCCTTCTTCACGTCGCGGAGGAGGGTCCTGACCAGGTCCCGCCCCTCCCCGGAGGACTCCGCGGAGACCTCGCGGGGGGCCGGGGTGGCCTCCGCCTTTTCCGTTTTCCCGCTCTCGCCGAAGGGGACTTCCGGGGATGCGAACGCCGCCGAGGCGGCGAAGCTGATGGCGGAGAGGGCAATCAAGGTGATGCCGGCCGTCGCCGCGGCGAGTGCGAAATCCATGTATGACTTCGCCCTGCGAGGGGGTGGCCCGCGCCGCTCTCCGGCGGGCCGGGGCTGCGGCCCCTTCGAGGGAGATCCGCACCGGCACGCACCGATGCCGTGGTCGGGGAGTCTCGCCCGGCGGAGGCCCCCGGGCGCGGCGGGGCGCGGCACGGCTCCGCGGGGCTGCGGGGATGGGCGGAGAGGCGGCACGCGGGTGGAGGGCCGCGGGGGCGGGAGTCCAAAGGTCGCCATTTCTGCCGGTGAGAGGGGCGGAAGCGCAGATATTCCAAAACTGTGATGCAATCCCTTTACAGGCGAACCTGTTTGACCTGGAGTATCGACTCGCCGATTCCGGTTCTTGAAATGAATTCAATGTAAAAGGCTTATACTTCGAGGGGGATGGGTGGGGATGGACCGCGACCTCGAGCTCCTGGAACACCTTCGGAGCGGCCCCAAAACGGCCACCGAACTCCGCAGCCTGACGAAAGTCAGCCTGCGGACCCTCTACAAAAACGTCAACCGTCTCGTCGCGGCGGAGCGGGTGGTGGTGATGCCCCTGCGGACCCGGAACCAGTGGACCAGCCTCTTCGCCCTGCCGGAGCAGGCCGAACTCGCCTACGACATCTGCGGCTTCGAGCCCCGGGGGAAGGTGCTCGGGATGGAGAAGCGGATTGCGCCCGCGATTTCCGAACTTAGGGAGCGGCTGCTGAGGAACCCCACCATCGAGGAGGTCCTCATCCGCCTCCGAGAGAGCCCGGAGAACAAAGACCTCCGGGAGGCCATCTACAGGGTCGGGCTGAAACTGGAATGGTTCCCCCCCTCGTCAGCGGAGATCAAGGGGGCCGAGGAGCGCCTCAAGCGCGTGCGGACTCTCGCGGGCCTCATCCGGAAAGGCATCATCCGGAAGGGCGTGAACGAAGAGGAGATGCGGCTGGCGCAGGAGTATCTCCTGAAGTTCCCCGGGGAAATCCAAGATTAAAACGCAGGAGAGGCTCGACGCCCGCAGCTCAGTACTTCTCCTTCTTCAACTTCAGCAAATACCCGACCCGGTTCACCCCGACGTGGAGCGCCGGCGTCAGCACCAGCGCCGCCACGACCGTCGCGGGAGCGAAAATCAGCCCGAACCACGCGGGGTCGGCCAGCCACGCGAAGAGCCACGCCCCCAGCAGAAAGTCGAACTGGTCCGCCACGGGGAAGGTTTTCCCCGGAGCTATGCCGATGCGCCGCTTGAAAAAGGACTTGACCAGGTCGCCGGTCATCGCCCCGGCCGGGAGGGCGATGAGGACCGCCCAGGGGAAGGAGCCGGGGTGGATGATGTTCTGGAGGAGGCCCCAGAAGACCCCGCCCGCGATGCCGCCGAAGTAGCCCCGCCAGGTCTTGTGGCTGCCGAAGAGCTCCTTGCCGTCGGGCCACTTCCGCCCGAAGTCCATCGGGGTCCCGCCCCCGAGGACGACCGCCGAGGAGTTCGCGATGTAGGCGGGGACGAGGAACCAGAAAGCGGCGGCGAGGGGCCACAGAGCCTCTAGAGCCACCGGCCCTCCTCCTGGAACCATTCGATGTATTCGCGCAGCCCCCTCTCCAGCCTCGCCCTGGGCCTCCATCCCAGTTCGCGCCGCGCCTTCGACGTGTCCGCCCAGGTGTAGCCCATGTCCCCGGGCCTCGGGGGCCGGGCCACAATCCGCGAACCGCTCCCGGTGAGACGGACCACGGTCCGGGCCACCTCGCGAATGGACACGGGCCGACCGCCGCCGATGTTGTAGACCCCGCTGCCCCGGTCGAGGGCCCGCATGAACCCGGCAACCACGTCGTCCACGTGGGTGAAGTCGCGGACCGGGCTCCCGTAGATTTCAATCGTCTGCCCCCGGACGGCCCGTGAGACGAGGGTCGGGATGCCAAGGTCGGGGCGCATCCGCGGACCGTAGACCGTGAAGAGCCGGAGCGCGGCGCAGCGGAAGCCCCGCAGGCCCGAGAAGACGCGGAGGTAGTGCTCCCCCGCCAGTTTCGAGACGCCGTAGGGGGAGATGGGCGCCCCCGCATCCTCCTCGCGGAACTGGCGGCGGCCGGAACCCCGGCGGCCGTAGACGGTGGAGGAGGAGGCGAAGACCACCGTCTCCACGCGGCTCCCCTCCATCGCCTCCAGCAGCGAGAGGGTTCCCCGCGCGTTGACGTCGAAGGTCGAGACGGGGTCCTCGAGGGATGCCTGGACCCCGGGGCGGGCGGCCGTGTGGAGGACCGCCCCGGCGCGGCTCTCCCGGAGGAGGCGCCGGAGATGCGGGGTGTTGCGGATGTCGCCCCGCACGAACTCGAAGCCCCTGCGGCCCTTCAGTTCCTCCAGATTTCCCCTCTTGATGACCGCAGGATAGAAAGGCTCCAAGTTGTCGAGGGCGACGACCCGCTCGCCGCGGTCCAGGAGGGCCCCGCAAATCCGGGAACCCACGAAGCCCGCACCGCCGGTCACCAGAACGGTCATTTCCGCCTCTCCGCGGCAGCCTCAACGAGGGCGTCGTGGATTGTCCGGGCCACGCGCTCCCAAGAGTATTCTCCCGCGGCTTCGGAGGCCCTCTTGCCCAGGTCCCCCGCCAGCACGGAGTCGGACAAAAGGCGGTTCAAGCCCCCGGCGAGCGCTTTCGGATTCCCGGGCTCCACGAGGAGTCCCCGGCGGCCCCCGTCCAGGATGGCGGGGACCTGCCCGACGCCGCTCGCCACGATGGGCTTGCCCGCGGCCATGTACTCGAACAGTTTGATGGGGGAGAAATAGTAACCGAACCTCCGGGTCATCTCCCCCTTGGCCGGATTGAAGGGGGCCACGGCGACGTCGGCCGCCTCGAGGTAGCCCGGGACCTCGTCGTAGGGGACGGAGCCGGTGAAGCGGACCTTCGACGCCACGCCCTTCGATTCCGCGAACTCCTGCAGGCGGGCGACGTCCGCGGGGGTTCCGCCCACGACCACGAAGGTCGCCTCCACGCGGGCCATCGCCTCGATCGCCTCCTCGACTCCGTGCCACGGCTTCAGGGCGCCGGTGTAGACGACCGCGGGACCGGAGAGGCCGAGCCGCCGCCGGAACTCCTCCCGGCGGCCCCGGGGGCGGAAGCGCTCCGGGCTGCCCCCGAGGGCGTAGATGCGGACCTTGTCCGCCGGAATCCCCTCGACGATTTCGGGGGCGTTGGAGAGGACCCGGTCGGCCCGCTCGAGGGCGGTCCGGCGGTAGTCGGCGTCCACCACCTCGACGACCGACGGGAGCCCCCTGCGCCGGGCCGCCGCCACCCCCGCCCCGTAGGCGTGGGCCCGCTCGACCACCCCCTCGATCCGGTGGTTGCGGATGAGCCGGAGGGCGTGGCGGAGGACCCACCACCGGTAGGGGCCCCCGAGGTAGGCGCGCACCGCGAGCCGCTTCAGGGAGCCCGCGGCTTTGCGGCCCACCGCCTCCTGCTCGAACGCGAGGGGGATGAGGACGCCCCGGTAGAGCCGCAGCACCCGGACCCCCGGCTCCAACTCCCCCTCGGAGGGCTCCTCCCGGGAGGAGCGGCGGGCGATGACCCAGACCTCGTGGCCCAGGGCGGCGAGGTGGTGGGCGACCTCGCGCACCCGGGTGGCCCCCCCGGTGGGGTGGGCGGGGTCCAGGGCGATGTCGGGGGCTACGTAGAGGAGGCGCATCGGGCAAAGGAGGGCGGGGCCACATTAACGCGATTCCAAAAAGGTCCCCGGGTTACGTCAGGCCCAACCCGTTCAGCAGGAAGGCCACCGCCCCGCCCTGGATGGCGACCCCCATGAACCCGTGGCAGACCGGAATCTCCCGGACGTGCATCCAGACCCCCTTCGACTTCCGGTGGTGGAGGGTCATGAAGAATCCGGTGAAGATGAAGAAGACCGACTCGGCCACGACGACGCGCCGGGTCGAGCGGCCCCAGTCGGTGAAAAGTTGCGTGGCGACGAAGAGGCCGAAGGCTGCGACCACCATGATGAGGAAGGCCCACCGGCGGTGCCCCTGCCAGAACCGGGTGACCGCGTCCTCGACTCCCGGCGCCATCCGGCAAGTGGGCGAGGCGTGGTAATAAACAATCCCCAAAATTGTTGCCGGTCCCCCGGGAGCGCTCCCGTTTCGCCGGCAACGAAGTCAGACTCCGAGGAGGCTCTGCCCGGTCAGGCCGCGCACCATGAATCCGTCCCTGCCGAACGCCTGGAGGAACCTGTCGGCGGCCCCGAATGAGCGCATAACCATCTCCAGCAGGATGTCCGACTTCAGCCCCATCTCGCCCAGTCTCTTGGTCAGGAGGCAGTTGTCGAGCAGTTTTTCGACGGCGAATCGCCACCGCTTCTCGTAGTCGGCGAGGGGGGTCCCCCGCGCCACGTGCTCCGCGGCCGTCTCCCCCGCGATGCGGCCGCAGATCATCGCGATGGGGATGCCGCCGCCGTTGCACGCCATGACGTGGCCCGCGGAGTCGCCGGCCAGGAGGACGCGGCCCGCGACCGTCCGCTCGCTCGGGCCCTCCATCGGGACCGCCCCGCTCGTGAAGTAGACCCCCATGTTCTCGCCGGAGACCTTCGCGACGAACTTCGCCAGGAGGGCGCGCAGGTCCCCCTCGTTCCATCCCTGCTGCACCCCGAGCCCCACGTTGCAGGTCTCGCGCTTCGGGATGACCCACGCGTATCCTCCCGGGGCCACCTGGCCGAAGTAAAGTTCGGTGATGGGGGGAAAGTCGCCCGCGACCTCGTAGGCGACGCAGGGGGCGAGACCGCGGGGCCGCTCCAGTCCCGCCGCCAGGGCCACCGGGCTCGACGGCCCGTCGCAGCCGATGACGGCCTTCGCTTCGATCTCGAGGTCCCGCCCCCGATGGCGGGCGACGACGGTCTTCCCGTCCCGGAGGCTCCGGAACTCGGTGTTCACCATGATTTCGGCCCCCGCCCGGGTCGCCTCCACCGCGAGGTGGCGCTCGAAGAGGAACCGCTCCACCGACATGCCGTCGAATGGGAGTGCGAAGTGGAGGCCGGAGGGGGCCACGAGGTCGATCTGGGGCAGTTGGCGCGAGACCACCTCCCGCGGGAGTGTGAACAGGTCGCGGACCCACGGCACGTGGGGGAGGAGGCGGGCCATCTCCTCCCGCCCGGGGAGATACTCGCCGCAGACGACGGGGTAGCCGACGTCCCGTTTCTTTTCGATGAGGAGCGTCCTGGCGCCGCCGGTCGCGGCGAAGCGGGCGGCGCAGGTCCCCGCAGGCCCCGCGCCGACCACCACGACATCGTATTTCATGATTGCTCCGGGAGCCTACTTCAGGCGCGTGACGATGGAGTCCACCATCTTCTCCAAGTGCTCCCGGTAACGGAGCCCCGGCGGCAGGACCTCGATGGCCGCGCGGGCGTGGCGGCGGGCGGCGAGCCGGGAGTGCTCCACCCCCCCGGAGCGGCGGACGGCGGCAAGACCGGCTTGCTGAGCCGCGGGCGTCGGCGGTCCGGCGAGGGCCTTGCGGATGAGCCTGCGGTCCCCGGCGCTCCCGTGGCGGAGGCCGTAGAGGATGGGGAGGGTGAGGACGCCGTGGGCCAGGTCCTGCCCCACCGGCTTCCCGAGGGCATCCGGGTCCCCCGCGACGTCGAGGAGGTCGTCGGTGATCTGGAACGCCATGCCCAGGTGGTGGCCGTAGGCGGCCAGCCCCTCGACCTGCCGGGGCGTCCCGCCCCCCAGGATGGCCCCCGCCCGGGCCCCGGCGGCGAGGGGGGCGGCGGTCTTCCGGGCGATGATGCGGTGGTAGGTCCGCTCGCCCATGTCGAGGTTGCGGACGTTCCGGAGTTCGAGGATCTGCCCCTCCGCGAGGGCGGTACAGGCTTCGGCGGTGACGCGGATGATCTCCTCGCCGTAGCGGCCGCACACCTCGTAGCCCTTGACGAAGAGGTAGTCCCCCGCCACGATGGCGCTGGCGGGGCCGAACTCCTGAGCCAGGGTGGGCCGCCCGCGCCGGACCGGGGCGCCGTCGTTGATGTCGTCGTGGATGAGGGTCGCGCTGTGGACCAGCTCGTAGGCGGCGGCCAGGGGGAGGAGGGAATCCACGTCGTCGCCGCCCACCGCCCGATAGGCGAGGAGGGCCAGGGCGGGCCGGAGCCGCTTGCCGCCGGCCTGGAGGGTGTAGCGGGCCATCTTCTCGAGGTGGGGGTCCCCGCTCCGGACGCGGCGGAGGAGTTCGCCCTCGACCTTCGGCAGGTCGCAGAGGGGGTCGGCGAGCCCGTTGAACCTGCCGTTCGCCTTCATGGCAGAACGAGCCCGAGGGCGATGCCCGCGGTGAGCAAGATGCCGGAGAAGAGGGCGCCCATGACCGTGGCGGCGTTCGCGGGGATGAGTTTGGGCGTCTCGCTGTGGTGCGCGCGCGCGATGCGGACCGCCTTGGCGGCCATCGGGAGGGTGAGGAGGGGCAGCAGGGCGGTCGGGGGGAGGAGGCGGAGGGCGACCGAGGCGGCCAGGAGGGCGTAGGCGGCCCCGAGAAGCCCCGGGAAAACCCGAGCCGCCCTCTCGCGGCCGAGGCGGACCACCAGGTTCCGCTTCCCCGACTCCCGGTCGGCGGTGTAATCGGGGAGTTCGTTGACCCAGAGGACCGCGGCCACCATGAGCCCCATGACCGTCCCGGCGGCGATGGCCGGCGGGTCGAACCGCTGCGTCTGGACGTAGTAGGTCCCGCCGACGATGAGCGGGCCGAAGCCGAGGCCGACGGCGAGTTCTCCGAGGCCCCGGGCCGCGAGGTTGACGCGGGGCTCGACGTAGAAGAAGCCGAGGCCGACGCCGACCAGCCCGAGGGCGAGGATGGGCCAGCCCCGGGCCCAGGCGAGGTAGAGGCCGATGGCGGAGCCCGCGGCGAGACAGGCGAGGGCGACGCGGTAGACGGCGCCGGGCTTGAGGAGCCCCTCCACGAGGACCCGCGAGCCACCGCTGAAGGGGGTGGGCTCCCGGTTGACGCGGTCGGTCCCGCCCGCGTAGTCGAAGACGTCGTTCACGGTGTTGGTCCCGACGTGGATGAGGAGGATGCCGGCCAGGGTGAGGAGGAGGAGTCCGGGGTCGAGGGGGCCCGCCAGGGCCGCCGCGGCGGTGCCGACCCCCACCAGGGCGATGCTCAGCGTGGCGAAGGGGAGCCGGAACTCCCGGAGCCAGACGCGGAGGTTCACAGGAGCGGGCTGCCCGGAAAACTCGGCCATCGGAGGGGTGGGGCAAAAGATGGATAAAGATTCCCCGGGAAAATTGCGCAAATATATCAGGACCCCGCACTGACACCTCGTCATGGGAACCCACCGCAGCCGGTTTTCAGTGTCGGCGGCGCCCGAGAGCCTCTACGAGTGGGCCCGCGCCTACTTCGAGGGGCGGGGGTTCTCCATGGGCTCCGGCTCCGAGCCCCCTCGCATCCTCTACATGCGTCGCGGGAACGCCATCGGGCGGCATCGCATCGAGCAGTGCCGCACGGAACTGCAGGTGACGCTCGAGCCAGAGGGGACCGAGGTGGGCGTGGACTGCCGCTACGACCTGAAGGCCACCGACCTCCTCATGGGCGACCACGACTACCTGGAGAACGAGGTGGAGGGGCTGCGGCGGAGCCTCCTCGCCCGGGGGGCGACGCGAAAGTGCGCCAAGTGCGGCAACCCCCTGGCCCCCGAGTTCCAGGTGTGCCCCTACTGCGGCGAGAAGTCGGCGGCCGGCCCTCCGTCCTGCCCCGGCTGCGGGAAGAGCGCGGCCCCCGAGTTCAACTTCTGCCCCGCGTGCGGCACGGCCCTCAGGGAGAAACCCATCTCCCTCCGCTAGGGCCTTCCGGGGGTTCCCGGCGGGAGGCGGGCCCGGATTTCCGCGGCGAGGGCGCCGAGCTCCTCGGGGCCGAGGGCCTCCGGCCTCTCGTCTCCGTGACCGACCGGGCCCTCGACGCCCCAGACGTCGCGGAGGATGGAGGCGATTTTTTTCCTGCGCCGGGAGAAGAGGACGCGCACGACCTCCTCGAACCAAGGGTCGTCGGGCCGCGGCGGGCCCCTGGGCTCCAGGAGCACCACCGCCGATGCGACGCGCGGCCGCGGCGCGAAGGCGGAGGGCGGGAGGGTCCCGAGGATTCGAACCGACGCGCGCCTCCCGACGCCCACGGTGAGGCGGCCGTACTCCTTACCCCCGGGACGGGCGGCGAGCCTCTCCGCGACCTCCCTCTGGACCGTCACGACGGCGCGGCGGAAGGGGTGCCCCAGGAGCCGGAAGAGGAGGGGACTCGTGATGGAGTAGGGGATGTTGGAGACGAAGAGGTCGAAGGGGGGCCAGGGGACCTGGAGCGCATCCTTCTCCACCACCTCGACGCCGGGGAGGGCCAGGCGCCGCAATTCCTCCGCGAAACGGCGGTCCCTCTCCACGGCCACCACGCGGCATCCCCGCTCCGCCAGTAGGGCGGTCAGGTTCCCCGGACCGGAGCCGATTTCGAGGACGGTGTCGGATGGGCCGGGGTCGGCCCAGGAAACGATGCGCTCGAGCGCCCGGTGGTCCTTCAGGAACCGTTGATCCTTCCGGAGGGATCGCCCCATGGAGGGCCTACGGGCGGGTGTAGAGGCGGTACTTGACGTTCGGGTCGGTGAGCTCCTCCTCTATGCGCTTGGCGACGATTTTGGCCGGGTTGTGGAGCCCCTTGACCCGCTCCGAGAGTTCGGCGAAGCCGGAGAAGGGCTTCTTGGCCCTCTCCTCGAGGACCGCCTGCATCATCTTCTGCCCCACGCCCGGGAGCAGGCAGAGCATGTGGAGGCGGGTGGTCAGGGGGTAGGAGGAGTTGAAGATGTCCACGAAACGGGGCTCCTGGGCCGCCACCATCTTCTCCAGGACGGCGGCCAGTTCGCTCTTGGCGGCCTGGGTGAGTTCGTCGAAGAGGATGCGGCGCTTCACGTGGTCCACGAGGGTCCGCTGGGCCTCGTCGTCCCCCACGTAGACCCGTTGCTGGATCTGGAGGGTCTTCCCCTCCCGTGGGACCATCTCGAGGAGGGCCAGGTTCTTCTCGCCGATCCCGAGGGAGGTGGGCCGCTTCTGGTAGGAGGGGCGGTTGTCGTCGGGGTGGCCGTAGGGGAGGAAGTCGAGGACCCAGGCCCACTCCTCCCGCTCCCGGCGGGGGCGGTCGTCGTCGGAGCGGGGGCCCCGCGGCCCCCTCCCCGGCAGGCCCCGGGGCGGGGGTCTTCTCGCGTCTCCCGATGCCGGTGGTCGTGCGTCCATGGCGAATTCAGCGGTGTTTCTTCACAATCTCGACGATTTTGTCGAGCTCCGCGTCGCTGAGGTTGAAGCGCTCCTTGGCGTAGAGGGCCCGGACCTCGTCCCGCGTCGCGGGCAGAAGGTCGGCGATGCGATGGGCGATGTCGGGCTTGATCTTCTCCAGCCCGGCGAGTTCACGGGCCAGGGCGGCCGCTTTCCCGGCCTCCATCTTGACGAAGGCTTCCGCGTGCTCGAGGGCCCGCTTCTTCTCGTACTTCATCTCGTCGCGCGGCTCGGGGGACCTGGCGAGGACCTCCTTGACCTCGGAGAGGAGGACGGGCTCCTCCGAGACCACCTGCTTGACCATCATGGCCGGGGGCCCCCGGGGGCGGGAGAGAGGTGCTCCGGCCGCGTGAGGAGGGTCTTGAGTTTCCGCCCGTCCCGGACCTCCACCAGGAAAGCCCGGCCCTGCTGGCCCAGGACCTTGCCGGTCCGCCCCTCGAACCGCGGGTGGGGGAGTCCCTTGTGGAAGGAGGGGTCGATGCGGATGTGGACCGATTCTCCGGGCCGGAACTCCTGGACGGAGCGCGTCACGGTGCAGCGCTCGCGGCTGCCGAGACGGAGTTTCGACCGGGTCTTGCGGCGGTAGGCCATCCCGGGAAAGAGGCGGGTGGAGGGGATAAAGCCTCCATGCCGGGCCGCAGCACGGGTCCCGGAAGGAATAAAATGCGGGGAGGGGGTGAAGGGTTCCAAAGGACCCGGGGGGAGGGGGCGCCCAGCCCCCTCCCCCGGGTCCTTGGGGGCCGGTGGTTCAGTGGTAGAACGCTCGCTTCGCAAGCGAGAGGCCGCGGGTTCAATTCCCGCCCGGTCCATAAGAAGATGCTCGTCCACTACTTTGTGACTTTTCGCGCCTGGAAACCCAAGGAAATTATGGCGCGGAACCCTGCCCTCCGCTCGCGCTTCGCGCTCGCTCCGGGCGGGTTCCGCGAGGGCCGACCCCCGAGAACCTCGTTGCGCGGAGGGGGGCCCCGGGGGTGGACCTGCCGCTTTCCGCACGACCCTCCTGGGGCCGCAGCCCCCGCGGGCGTCAACCGCCTCCGAAACACTTTTTGACCCCTCATTCGTGCCAGGAACTCGTCTCCATCTCCACCCTCCAGCTCCCCCCGCCGCCGATTCTCGGCTTCAGGTCGAGTCTGAGTCTCTTCTCCGACCTCGCAATCTTCCCGAACTCCGGCTCGAAGACGATGCGGCCGCTCCCGGCCCCCTCGACCCGGTAGAAGCCGAAGCGTTCCGCCTCGGGCTCGACGGCGATTTCCTGGGCCACCTCGGGGCACTCCTGGCCCGAGAAGGGAATCCACCGGCGGAACTGGCAGCGGACCTTGACCCGGGTGGCCTGGGGCTGGATGATGGGGACGAAGGGCCACTTCAGGCTCCAGTGGTCCTCGTACTCCCACCGCTGGCCCGGGACCACCTCCCGGTGGGGGAAGTGGGTCCCGAAGAAGAGGAGGATGGACTGGACGCGCATGTCCCCGAGGACCTTCTTCAGGGCGGGGGCGCCCTCCACCTCCCCCAGTTCCCCCCAGAGGCTCTTGTCCACCACGAAGGTGTCGCCCTCGACGGCGGGGACGAGCGGGCCCATCGCGACGGCGGGATCGATCGCGAAGCCGCGCCCGAGAACTTCGGCGGCGCCCTTGATGTCCTCCATGGTGACGCGGATCTTCGTCCAGCCGTTCTTGACGGAGAGGGTTTGGCAGTTGGCGGTGAAGCCCCCCTCCTGCCGAAGGAGGTTGACGTAGAGCCCCCCGGGCAACTCCGCCTTCAGGAGCCACTTGGCCCGGCTGACGATGCGGAACCGCTCGCCCGCGGGCAGTCTGTACTGGATGCGGGCCGCCCTGCGGCGGGCCGAGGCGGGGGCCATCCCGCCGTCTGGACTTTCGTGGGCTTAAACCCCTCCTCTACGGGCGCGCGTACCAGTAGGCCACGCTGGAGTAGTCTGCGGCGACCTCGTCGAACTCCCCGTGGTGGAGGAGGACGCGGATGGAGGAGGCGAACTCGACGGGGTCTGGGACGTGGAAGCGGTAGGCGGAGATGCGGAACCTTCGCCACGACTTCTGCGTCAGCCCGTGGTAGGGCGCGGAGAAGGTCCCCTTGTTGAAGTACCAGCCCCCCATGAAGTAGTCCTCGGTCCCGGTATATTCGACGGAGGGCTCCGGCTCGCCATCGAGGTGGATGTCGAGGTTTCCCTCGAGGAAGAGGAACCAGTCCCTCTTGCGCTTCGCCTCCATGTTCACCGCGCACCCAAGGAACCGGCCGTGGCCCCGGGTCTCGAGGATTGGGTATGGAGCCCCGGGGCGCGTCTCGGCCTCGCGCCGATAGGACGCGTGGAAATAGGCCAGGTCGTCCCGCGGCTCAGGAAGGGAGGTGAATGTCGCGGCGCCGTAGAAGGTGACCGCCTGGTCCTTTCGGGTGTTCTCCACCTCGACCCGGCAGGATTCCCGGAAAGGCATCGGGAAGTAGGCGTAATAGCCCCCGCTGGTCATCCCCGCCAGGGCCGACTGGAAGTGGCGGTACTCTCCGAAGCCCGTCCCGAAGAAGTCCCCGATGGGGGCGGCCACCCGGGGCTCCCGCTCCCCGTCGAACCGGATCTTCAACCACGTGTCCCGGAGGCACCGGAGGTTTCGGTATCTCAGGAATTTCCAGACCAGGTTCTGCGAGACGGCCTCGCGGAGGCTGGTCGCGGAGCCCGGGATGAGCGTGGCCCAGAGGCAGGTGAGGGCCCCGGGCCCCCGGACCTCCGGGAACTCATAGGTCGAGCCGGGGCCGATGTGGACCCAGTCCCGATGCATCCGGTCCGGGAACTTCGGGTGGGGCTTGTCGCGGGAGTGGGTGGTGACCTGCCGCGCCTTGCGCCCCCCGAGCCGAGCGAGGTCGAGGAAATCGGCGCTCATGGCTGGAAGTCCCCTCCTCTATTTTATGGTTTGTGTTGGACAGGAAAAGGACGGAAATGCGGGGGTGGGGGCGGTGGACCGGAACGGGGGGGAGGGGGCGCATAGCCCCCCTCCTCCAGGGGGTTGGACGGGTCGGGATTTGAACCCGAGGCCTCTCCCATGCCAAGGGAGTGATCTACCAACTGATCTACCCGCCCCAAATCCCTTTTCTTCGCGCGCTTCGGCCCTACGGGCCCGCGCGCAAGGAAAAGGTCTCTGGACACCCCAAAAGAAAAAAAGATTGAAATAGCCTTCGCCCGCAGGCTTCAATAGGCCAAGCCGCTTTTACGCCCCATGGCGGAGGCGGAGACACGGGCCATCCTCCTCGTCATCATCGGGGGGGCCTACTTCTTCCTGGCGCTCCCCGTCGTGTGGTTCCGGCTCCACCGGGTCGTCCGGGGGAGGGGGTTGGCGCTCTTCCTCGGGGCGGTGGCGGTCTGGTTCCTGGCCCACCTCCTGCTCGCCCTCGGGAGCCCGTGGGTCGGCGGGCTCCTGACCCTCTCGGCGCTTGCCATGGGGGTGGCCATCCTGGCCCTGGCCCGCGAGTATGCGCGGCTCATGGAGGCGCCGGACGGACCGCCTTCGGTGTCTCCCGGCGCCTCGCCCCGCGACGCGCCGGCCGAGAAGGGGCCGGGCGCCCCGCCCCCGTAGGCCGCAGGCGGTTCCGAAAATCTTAACAGGGCTCCCGCGCCCATACGGCCACCATGGCACGCACTTCGCCCAAGAAGCCGGGGAAGAAGTTCGTCTACCTCTTCGAGGAGGGCTCCGCCGCGATGAAGGACCTCCTCGGGGGGAAGGGGAGCGGCCTCGCCGAGATGGCCCGCGCGGGCATCACGGTCCCGCCGGGGTTCACCATCACCACCGAGGCGTGCAACGAGTTCCAGCGCCGCGGGGACGCCTTCCTGAAGTCCATCTGGCCGGGGGTCGAGGAGGGAGTGGCCGCCATCGAGCGCCGGTCGGGGAAGCGGTTCGGCGACACCGCCAGGCCCCTCCTGGTCTCGGTCCGGAGCGGGGCCAAGTTCTCCATGCCCGGCATGATGGACACGGTCCTCAACCTGGGCCTGAACGACGACGTGGTCCGGGGACTCGCCCGGCTCTCGGGAGACGAGCGGTTCGCCTACGACGCCTACCGGCGCTTCGTCGCCATGTTCGGCGCCATCGTCTCGGGCATCCCCAAGTCCAAGTTCGAGGAACTCCTCGCCGACCTGAAGCACGGCAAGCGGGCCCGGTTCGACACCGACCTGGGGACCGAGGACCTCAAGGGGCTGGTGGAGCGGTTCAAGGAGCTCTACGCCGCCGAGACCGGGAAGGAGTTCCCCCAGGAGCCGCGGGCGCAGTTGCGGATGGCGGTCCAGGCTGTCTTCCGCTCCTGGGACAACCCGCGGGCGGTGGCCTACCGGAGCGCCTACAAGATTCCCCACACCCTCGGCACCGCGGTGAACGTCCAGGCGATGGTCTTCGGCAACACGGGCGCGGAGTCGGGAACCGGCGTCGCCTTCACCCGGAACCCGGCCACGGGAGCGCGGGAGCTCTACGGAGAGTTCCTCCAGAACGCCCAGGGGGAGGATGTCGTGGCGGGCATCCGGACCCCGCGGAAAATCGCCGAGTTGAAGAGGGTCATGCCGGCGGTCTACCGCCAGCTGGAGACCATCGGGCAGCGCCTCGAGAAGCACTTCCGGGACCTCCAGGACGTGGAGTTCACCGTCGAGAAGGGGCGCCTCTACATGCTCCAGTGCAGGTCGGGCAAGCGGACCGGCATCGCCGCGGTGAAGATCGCCGTGGATATGGTCGGGGAGGGGCTCATCACCAAGGAGGAGGCGCTCCTCCGCGTCGTCCAGCAGGGGAACGACCCCCACCCGCTCTCGGTCTTCCTCGCCCCGGTTTTCAACCCGGCCGAGAAGGAGGCCGCGACGAAGGAGCGCCGGCGCATCGCCTCGGGAATCAACGCGAGCCCGGGGGCCGCCTCGGGCCACATCGTCCTCTCCTCGGAGCGGGCGGTGGCCGAGGGGGGGACGGGGCCGGTCATCCTCGTCCGGGAGGAGACCAACCCCGACGACCTGCCCGGAATGCTGGCGGCCCGGGGCATCCTCACGAGCCGGGGCGGGGCGACGAGCCACGCCGCGGTGGTGGCCCGGGGCATGGGGAAGCCCTGCGTCGTGGGGTGCGGGGGCCTCCAGATCGACCACCGCGCCGGGACGGTCTCGGTGGACGGGAAGGTGCTGAAGGAGGGCGACGCGGTCTCCATCGACGGGTTCTCGGGAGAGGTGTTCACGGGAGCCATCCACACCCTCGACTCCGCGGTCATCCGCCGCCTGCGCGGGGACCGGCTGACCCGCGAGGAGGAGGACCTGGTCCGCTACTTCGACAACTTCCTGCGGTGGGCCGACGAGGTCCGGAGGAAGCCCCCTCGCGCCCGGAGCAAGGGGCGGGCCGACGGCCTCCAGGTGTGGGCCAACGCCGACATGCCCGCCGACGCCACCCTGGCGCGGGAACTGGGAGCCCAGGGCATCGGCCTCTGCCGCACGGAGCACATGTTCCTCGGCGAGCGGACCGCCATCGTCCAGCGGATGGTCATGGCCGACACGCCGGAGGAACGGCGGGCGGTCCTCGAGAAGGAGCTGCTCCCGCTCCAGCGCGACGACTTCAAGGGCATCCTCGGGGCGATGGACGGCCTCCCGGTCATCATCCGGCTCCTCGACCCGCCCCTCCACGAGTTCATGCCGCGGCTGGTGGACCTGGAGGTGGAGGTGGCCCTCCTGCGGGAGCGGGGGGACGGCGCAGCCCTCAAGTCGAAGGAGGCGCTCCTCCGGAAGGTCCGGGCCCTCCACGAGGCCAACCCGATGCTGGGTCTCCGGGTCTGCCGCCTGGGCATCGTCTTCCCCGAAATCTACGAGACCCAGATCCGCGCCATCTACGAGGCCGCCGCCGAACTCAAGCGGGCGGGGATGGACCCGAGGCCCCAGGTGATGTTCCCGGGGGTCGGCCACGTGAACGAGATGGGATTCCTCCGGGAGATGGCGGACCGCGTGCATGACCGCGTCGAGAAGGAGACCGGGGTCAGGGTCCCGGCGAAAATCGGCACCATGCTTGAGATTCCCCGGGCGTGCGTCATCGCCGGCGACCTGGCGCAAACGGCCGAGTTCTTCTCCTTCGGGACCAACGACCTCACCCAGATGACCTGGGGCTACAGCCGGGACGACGCCGAGGGCAAATTCCTGCCCGCCTACCTCCAGAAGCAGATTCTGAAGGAGAATCCCTTCGCCACCCTCGACACCGAGGGGGTCGGGGACTTGATGGCCCGGGCGGTCGCGTCGGGCCGGAAGACCCGGAAGGAGCTCTCGGTGGGCATCTGCGGCGAGCACGGAGGCGACCCCGCCTCCATCGAGTTCTGCCACGACCTCGGGCTCGACTACGTCTCCTGCTCCCCCTACCGGGTCCCGGTGGCGCGCCTCGCGGCCGCCCAGGCGGCGCTGAAGGCGGGGGGCCGGGCCAAGGAAAGCGAGACGAGGTAGGTGGACGGAGTCCTCTGGGCCCTCGCGGCCGCCGCCCTCTTCTCCGGCTCCGGCGCCGTGGACAAGTTCATCCTCGAGCACCGGATGGGGAGCCCCTGGTCCTACTACGCCTTCTCCACTTTCGTCTTCTTCCTCCTCTACGGCGCCCTCGGGGCCCCGTGGGGCGCCCTCCGGTGGCCCGCCGAGCCGGTGCTCCTCCTCGCCGTTTCGGCCCTCTCCTGGGGCAGCATCGCCCTCTACTACCTCGCGCTGCGCGAGGGGGACCTCTCCTCAGTCCTGCCCCTGGGGGCGACCCGGCCCCTTCTCGCCATACCCCTCGCCATGCTCCTCATCGGCGAGTTCCGGGGGCCCGGCGTGGCCGGAGGAATCGCCCTTGCGGCCGTCGGCGGAGTCCTCTCCGCGTGGCCCGAGAAGGGGGGTCTCCGGGGGGCCCTGGCGAGCCGCGTTCTCTGGCTCGTCCTCGCAGCCAACCTGCTCATCGTCGTCGCCAACACTCTCACGAACCCGCTGCTCCGGGCCATGGAGCCAGCCCAACTGGCGTTCTGGAGGTATGGGCTCTGGTGTCTGCTCTTCGTCCCCGTCTTCGCCCTCCGCCCCTCCGTCCTCGGGGCCGTCCGGCGGGAGTGGCGGAGGGCCCTCGCTCCGACCCTCCTCTCGGCGGCCCTGGTCTACGGCTTCCTCCTCGCCCTCTTCGCCGCCCTCGCCTCCTCGGTGCAGTTGACCGAGGGGCTCCTGGCGACCCAGGGGCTCTTCGGCGTCGCCATCGGGGCGGCCCTGGCCCGCCTCGGGCCCGGGCTCCTCCGGGAGTCGCGCCCCGTCCGGGTCTACGCCATCCGCGGGACCGGCGCCCTGCTCATCGTGGCGGGAGCCGCACTCATGGTGCTCACCGCATGAGTTCCGCAGGCTCGAAAACCGATTTCAGCGAGTCCGGGCAACATTAATAGGGGCGGCCCGAAAGTGCCTCCATGCCACTCGCCCGGGTCACCACCGGAATCCCCGGCCTCGACGACATCACCGGGGGCGGACTCCTCAAGGGACGGACCTACATCCTCAGCGGGACCCAGGGCTCGGGCAAGACCATCCTCGGCCTCCAGTACCTCTACGAGGGGGCCCGTCGTGGAGAGCCCGGCATCCTGATAGCCGCGGAGCAGAGCCCGGCCCAGGTCCGGGAGGAGGCCTCGGTCTTCGGGTGGAACCTCAAGGCCCTCGAGGAGCAGCGGAAACTGGTTCTGGTGGACGCCTCCTCCTCCCGGGCGGGAGCGCCCACGGCCGAGAAGGCGGTCCTCAGCGACCCCTACGACTTCGAGCAGTTGATCGACGTCCTCATCGGGCTGCAGGAGGAGTTCAAGACCGGCCGCGCGGTGATCGACTCCATCACGGCCCTCACCTACAACATCCGGGACACCGCCCAGCAGCGGAATGCCCTCCACAAACTGAACCAGGCGCTGAAAATCCTCGAACTCACCACACTCATGACCGCCGAGGGGAACCGGCCGATGACCCGGGGGACCGGGGACGAGCACTTCCACCTGCAGGGCCACCCGGGCCCCGAGGCGTTCATCACCGACGGCCACATGGTCCTCTACCACCGGCGCATCCTCGACTCCCGCATCCACAGCGTCGAGGTCCTGAAGATGCGGGGCTCCGACCACAGCCACAAGGTCCACCCCTTCTCCATCGGGAAGAGCGGCATCACCATCAACACGGCGGAAGGGGTGTACGGGGAATTTTAACGCGCCAGACAACGCCTTTCAAAACGCGAAGCTCGCGCACACCGCACAAATGCCGCCTGCGGCCGCCTCGCTCTCGCGCGGGCTGCGAGCCCGAGCACCGGCGCCGAGCGTGCGGCGAGGAGCCCCAAAAAGGGCTTTGTATCGGGCGGCGAATCCCCCCGTGTGAGCTTCGAGTTCCTCCGGGAGTCGCGGCCCTTTTGGCTCCTCTTCGCGGCGCTCCTCCTCCTCGGCGGAGTCCTCCGCTTCTGGAACCTCGCGGAGATTCCCACCGACCCCCGCGAGGTGGGCTCCGCGGCGGTCAGCGCCCGGATCCTCCAGACGGGGGAGTATCGCCACAACCCGCTCACGCACGGACCCCTCCTCTACTACCTCGACGCCGCGGCGTTCGCCTTCGGAGGGGTCTCCATCGCGACGGCCCGGGTGGTCCCCGCCCTGGCGGGGGCCCTCCTGCCCCTCGCGTTCCTCCCGTTCCGGCGCCACCTCGGGGGCGCGGGAGTCGTCGCGGCGACGGGCCTCTACGCCGTCTCGCCGACCCAGGTGGCCGTCGCCCACCTGAACACCCCCGACACCCTCCTCCTGCTCCTCGACCTGCTCGTCCTCGCGGCGCTCCTCCGGTTCGTTGAGACGGGGAACGGGCGGCTGGTCCTCCTCGGAGCCCTTGCGTTCGGACTCTCCGCCACCGCCAAGGAGCAGACCTTCCTGAACGCCCTGCTCGCTCTGGGGGCCGTCGGAGTGATGGGGTTGGTGCGGCCCGACTGGGTCGCGGGACCGCTCGGGTTGCGGGCGCAGAAGGGGCGGGAAGGGGCGTTCACCGTGCCGGAGCTGGCCCTCGGCTTCCTCGGATTCCTGGGCCGCCACCGGGCCCTCCTTTTGCGGGGGGCCCTGGTCGCCTTCGGGGCCTTCGCCCTCCTCTACACCGCCTTCCTCACCTTCCTCCCGGGCCTCCTGCTCGCCCTGTTCCAGCTCGTCATCTGGACCACCGGCGCCATCTCTCCCCAGTTCCTGGAGACCTTCTACGGGCCCCCGGGGTATTACGTCCCCTTCCTCCTCCGGTTCGACCTCGTCGTGGCCCTCCTCGCTCTCGCAGGGGGCGCCTGGGCGTGGCGCCGCGGGCGGAGGTTCGAGGCGTTCCTGGTTCTCCTGGGGCTCTCCCTGCTCCTGTTCTTCTCGGCCATCCCCTACAAGAACTCGAAGCTCCTGGTCTACCCGCTGCTGCCGTGGGCCCTCGCGGCGGGGGCCGCCCTCGGCCGGCTTTTCACGGCGGGAGGGGTCCGGAGGATAGGGGCCGGGCTCCTGGCGGCCGTGGTTGCGGCCCAGTCCGCCACGGGGCTGGCGGGGCTCCCCGGGGCCCCCGGAGTGCTCTCCACGGAGCCTTCCACGGAACTCGATCTCCAATACGCGTCCCTGGAAGAGATGGCTGCCATCATCAGCGAGGTCACCCTGGCCCGGCCCGACCTCAACGCATACGTCTTCTCCCCCGCGGAGGTGAGCGTGCGTCTCGTGGACACCTCCTACTACTTCATCTGGGGGGCTCGGCATCTGAAGGAGCAACCGACGGTCGCTTTGCTCGTGGAGGACCCCGGGGCGACCTCCTTGCTGACCGTTCCGTCGCGCTTCGCCCTGTGCAAGATGCGATTCGACGCCCGGACGCGGACGACGGGGCTCTCCTCGGACATCCCGGAGGTCGCGGAAGCCATCCGCTCCCCGAAGGCCCCCGATCCCCGCGAGAGACCGGACGCCCTTTGGGATTTCTGCGTCTTCGAGTTCCTCCGGGCCAAAGAATACCCCGTCGTCGGGACCACCGGCGAGCTGGCCCCGCTGTTCGACGCCACCTTCCGAAGCGCCGGATATGTCCGGGCCAGCCTGAACACGACTCTGTCGGGCCCGCTGGTGGCCTACCTTCCGGGGCGCCTGGGCAACGAGAGCAGGGAGCTGTTCACGAAATACCCCGCCCTGCGGGTGGAGTGGCTGCCCGCGTAGCCCGCCGGTTCGCGGAATCTCAGAGGCTCGTCCCGGGATGGCCAGAGGTTCCGCATCTCGGACGCGAGGCCCCGCGGCCCCCCGAAGAGGTTCACCTGGTCGTAGGAGATGCGCTGGGCCTGGAGGGCGCTCTCCAGGTAGAACCGGAGGCCGCCGCGGTAGGAGCCGCCGAACCCCTGCAGGCTCTTGATCCAGGTCCGGACCACCCCGGTGTTGGGGTGGCAGTGGCGGAGGCCCCAGTGGAGGAGTTCCTCCATCTCCGCCTTGGGGACCTTCGGGTGGTTCCAGACCAGGTGGTGGTTGTCCCAGAGGTGCCAGTCGGTCTCGGAGATGCCGAAGCGCGCCTCGATCTCCCGCCAGGAGTCGGTCGCCGGAAGCGGCGTCAGAATGTTGAGTTGGGTGGTGTCGAGCCGGAGGGTCCGGAGGAACTTCAACTCCTCCTTGATGCGGGCCCGGTCCTGGCTCTCATGGCCGATGATGTAGTAGCCGGTGATGACCATGCTTCGCTCCTGGAGCCTCCGGATGAGGTCGAGGTTCTGGCTGGCGCCCCGGTAGCCCTTCTGCCAGTCTCTCAACACCGCGTCGTCGAAGGACTCGATTCCGATGAAGCAGCCCGACAACCCCCGCTCGGCCCAGTCGTCGAGGTGCTTGTGGAGGTAGTTGGGGCGTGTCTGGGGGCGCCACTTCATCCCGTTCGCGTGGAGGAGGTCGATGACCGCCTCGGCCTGCTTCGGGACGGCGCCGAAGAACTCGTCGAGGATGACCACCTTCCGGATCCCCAGGGCGCGGTAGTATTCGACCACGGCCCGGACAGAGTCGAGGGAGACCGCCTCGGGCTTCGGCTGGAAGAAGGTGGTCTGGCAGAAGGTGCACCCGACCGCGCACCCCCGGGTGACGTAGAGGACGCCCGTGGGGATGATTTTCCACCCGCTGAAGGCGGTGAAGCCGACGAGGGGCGGGTGGCGAACCTCCTTCAGGGAGGCCCCGAGGCGGCGCCCGACCTCGGCCTCCGCGTAGCCGATGAACATTTCGTCGAAGACCTCCTCCACACCTGGAGTCTGGGCGCCGTAGTTCCCCGCCCAGAGTTCGACTCCGGGATGGACGGCCCGGGCGGCCCGGGCCATCTCCACGACCTCGGGGACCTCGTTGGTGTAGAAGGAGAACCCGATGGCGTCCCACTGCTCGCTCCGAAGCGCCTCCATCCACTCCCTCCACGTCGGGAATTCGAGGATGCGGACGAAGGGGAGATTGAACCTCAGGAACCGGAGCCCCGCAGCCCCCCCGCGCCTCCCCGAGGTGTGGAGGAGCCGCCGCTGGTAGAACCTCGGGTAATCATAGGTGTCTCCGTAGAGCCGGGGGTCCTTCAGGCGGTAGGGGGTGGTGAAGAGGACCCTTCGGCCGTCGGGGGCTTCCTGCCCGGGATGGGCGGGGGCAGTCATCACATATCCCATCTCACTCTCGGGCGCCTCAATCTTTCACACCCGCGCGAGCGTTGATTTTCAAGCCAGCGCTGGAGACGGCTCGCGTGCGAAGGGCTCCGGTGCGCGCTACGGGGGCGGTGGCCCGCGCAGACCGGACCATCTCCCGGACCGCCAGGGGCGGCTCGAGGAGCCCACGCGCCTCGAGGGCCCGGACGATGCGGTGGGCCGAGATGTCGGCCCCCTCTCCGCCAGTGTCGAGGACCAGTTCCGGCTCCCCGGGCTCGTAGAAGGCGGCGTCGGGGGCCCGCCGGTAGAGGTCGGGCTTCCGGGCCGCCGCCGCCCCGGCGGGGCACCGGGCCCAGACCTCGACGAACGGTCCGAGGACCTCCAACTTGCGGCGCGCCAGGATGCGGAGGGAGCGGTGGGGCGAGACGAATGACATGAGGGCCGACCGGCCGGAGGCCAGAACGGGCTGGGCGCGGGCCGCGGCCCGCCCGATGTGGAGCGTGCGCTCGTCGAGGGTGAAGCCGAGCCCGGGGCTCTCCTTGCGCAACTCCTCGCCGTCGATGAGCTCGTGCCCCGCGCCCCGGGCCCGCAACTCGCGGGAGACGAGACGGGCAAGGGTGGTCTTGCCCGAGCCGGGGATGCCCGTGAGCCAGAGCGTGAACGCGGTCACGCCTCCAACCTCTGCTCGGCTCGCCACTCCCGCGTTCCGAAGCGTGAACGGGGTTGAGTTGCGAGCCCCGCCTCCAGGAAGGGCCGGACGTCGTAGAGGGTGCGGAGCCCCGGCCGGCCCCGCCGGTGCGGGTCCACCACCCAGTGGAACCCTTCGGGGCAGTGGACGGCGCCGTCGGGACCGGTGTCGTTCCGGTCGAGGAAGAGGCCGGGGTGGCCCACGGTGCCCCCGACCCTCCAGCCCGGCGCCGGCTCCAGGAGCAGGTCGGGCGGGTTTCCGCGGCAGACCGGGTAGAGCTCTTCGGGGCGGTGGGCCCGGATGCGGAAGCCCCCCGGGCCCCGGAGGGACTCCAGGCCGTCCGCGATGGAGTCCCGCAGGGCGGCGCGGCGGCCCTCCACGAAAATCTTGCCCCAGTAACCCCCCCACCCCCAGGCCGAGGTTTTCCGCCAGTCGGCGGCGGGCTCGCTCCCGGGGGCGGGAGCGTCGCGGAGAGCCAGATGGCCCTGCTCCCGCAGCCAGTCGTTCAGGGCGAAGGTTCCCCGCGCCGCCTCCGAGCCGTGGTCCGACATGAAGAGGAGCGACGCGTCGGGGTGCTCCGCCGCAAGGGCCCCGGCGCACTCGACCACGAACTGCGCGTGCGCCTCCACGGCCGGGTGGTCGGGGCCCAGGGCGTGCTGGAGCCTGTCGGTCCCCATCTCCACCAGCCAGAGGAGGTCCCACGGCCGGGTCCGGGCGATGTGGGCCGCGATGCGGAAGCGGGCCACGGCCATCGCGCGGGCCTCCGCGACGGCCGCGCCGGGGTCCTCCCGGCGGTAGACGATGTCGGGGGTGTAGTTCCCGACCACGAGCTCCAGTTCACGCTGGAGGTCGTCGGGCCAGGCCCAGGGGGCGCCGGGGGGCGCCAGGCAGCAGGAGACGCGCCACCCGTTCAGGGGCGCGGGGGGAGAGCCGGGAGGGAAGCCGACGAGGGCGCAGCGAATGCCGGGAGAGTCCCAGACCGGCCCTGCTTGGACGTCTGCGGGGCGCGCGAGCCTCGGTCTGCGCCCTTCCGCGACCCGGAGCCCGTAGAGCCCGATTTCTCCCGGGGTCCGTCCTGTGGCCGCCACGGCCCACGCGGGAATGGTGACCGGCGGCTGGCAGGAGAGGAGGGGTCCGCCCGCGCCGTCGGAGAGGGGAGGGAGGCGCGGTGCGACCCGTTTCCACGCGGACCAGGGGAGGCCGTCCAGGCCGATGACCACCACCCGCCCGTTCATCGAGGGGGTTTGGGCCTGTCGGGAAAAGGAGTTTCCGGGAGTTGGGAAGAGGGAATAAGAGGGAACGGGGGACTCACCGGGGCCGGCCCCTCTCCGACTCCGCCAGCTTGCGGAACGCCTCCTCGCTCGTGTAGTTGAAGCGGAACCCCCACTCCTCCTTGATTTTCCGGTTGTCCATCGTCCATGGGTAGGCGATGAAGGGGATGACGCTCGGGGGCGCGTCGATTCTCCGGAGAAGCCACGCGAGCCCCATGCCGAACTTCGCCACGCCCATGAAGAAGCGGACGGTCCGCTTCCCGGCGATTTTCGCCATCTCCTCCATTGTCAGCCCGCCGTCGCCGGTGACGTTCCACGCGCCGGGACGGTCCTTCAGGATGGCCTCCTGGTAGACGCGGGCCATGTCCTCCTCGTGGACGAACTGCATTAACGGCGTGAGTCCCCGGACCATGAAGTAGGTCCTCGGGGGCAGGACCTTGTTGAGGAGGTAGTTCTTCTGGGTCGGACCGACGACGACGCTCGGCCGGAGGACGGTGAGGACCACCCCCGGGTGCTCCCGGGCGAACTTCGCGCAGAGCGCCTCCACCTCCGCCTTGTCGGAGGAGTAGGAGAACTCGCGGTTTCCCCGGATGGGCGCGCTCTCGGTGAGCCACTCGGGGTTGTCGGGGTGGGCCCCGTAGGCGGTGGCGCTGGAGGCGACGATGACCTTGCGGGCTCCCGAGGCCGCAGCGGCGTTCAGGACGTTCGCGCTCCCGTTCACGTCGATGTCGCGCATGAGGCGCCGGTTGTGGATGGGATTGAGGACGAAGGCGAGGTGGACCACGACCTCGGGGCGGGTCTGCTGGAAGAGCGCCGCGAGGCCGGGGTCGCGGACGTCCCTGGAGTGGAACTCCAGTTTCCTGAACTGCCGGGGCGGGGGCTTCACGTCGAGCCCGATGACCTTTTGGACGGCGGGTTCGCCATCGAGGAACTCCATCAGCCGGTTGCCGACGTAGCCGGAGGCGCCGGTGACGAGGACATTCATAGCCGGAAGAGCCTCACCGCGTTCTCCCGGAAGACCGCATTGTGGGCGTCCGCCGGCACAGCGGCCCTCACGAACTCCAGGTAGTCCTTCATCTCCACCAGGGGCCAGTCGGAGCCGTAGAGGAACTTCGAGTCGTCCCCCACGAAGCGCATCGCCCAACCGATGGCCTCGGCCGCGTCCCGACCCGAGGGATTGGTCCGGACCGAGCCGCCGATGACGAAGGCGGAGAGGTCGAGGAAGACGTTCTCGTTCCGGTAGGCGACGAGGGCCGCGTAGTTGACCCAGGGGTTTCCGACGTGGGCAAGGAGGATGTCGGTCTCGGGGAAGCGGCTCGCCACCTCGTCCATCACGTAGGGGTGGGCCAGGTCGGCGATGGCCCAGCGCTCGCGCGGCGGGAGCCGTCGGCCCCGCGGGTCGCGCCGGGCGCGCCCCTTCCAGAAGGTGTCGCCGGTGTGGACCATGACCGGCACCTCGTGCCTCCCCGCGAGTTTGTAGACCTTGTCGTAGAGGCGGGCGTCGGGCCGGACGTGGTAGTAGCCCGCCCAGATTTTGATCCCCCTCGCCTCGCCCTTCTTCAGGGCCGCGGCCAGTCGGTCGAGTCCCGCCGCGGTCGTCTTGTGCGGGTTGACCCCGAGAACCGGGGCGATGGCGTCGAGCCGCCCCCGCTGCTTCCGGATGTCGTCGAGGCCGATGGGGGTGGGCTGGTCGAGGTCGTCGGTGATGGAGATGAGCCGCTCGACCCCCGCCTCCGCCATCTGCCGGAGCAGGTCCTCCTCGGCGCACCCGATCCCCTCCTCCCTGCAGAACTCGCGCGCGCCGTGGAGGCGGGCGAGGGTGTGGGTGTGGGAGTCTACGATTTTCACGCCCCTTCCTCTCGCATGGAGCCTTTAAAGACTGTTCATCCCTTGGCCTCTCGATGCCCACGCCCCGCGCCCTCGGCTACCGGATGCCCGCCGAGTGGGAGCCCCGCGCAGCGACCTGGCTGGCCTGGCCGAAGGACCCGGTGACCTTCCCGGGGAAGATGCTGCGGGAGGTGGAAGGGATCTACCTCCGGATGGTTCGCGCCCTCGCCCGGGGCGAGCGGGTGCACATCCTCGTCAACGACCCCGCGGAGGAGGCGCACGTCACGCGACTCTTGGAGGGCGGAGGATTGGGCGGGAAACGCGTCCGCCTCCACAGGATTCCGACCGCCGACGTCTGGATTCGCGACTACGGGCCCACCTTCCTGGTCGGCGAGCGCGGACTGGCCTTCGCCAAGTGGACCTTCAACGCCTGGGGCAACAAGTATCCATCCCTCCTGGCCGACGACGGGGTCCCGGAGCTCATTCGCAAGATTGTGAAGGTCCCGGCATTCCGGGCGGGAGTTGTCATGGAGGGGGGCGCGATTGACGTGAACGGCCGGGGAAGCCTCCTCACCACGGAGGAGTGCCTCCTGAACCGGAACCGCAACCCCCGGCTGAAGCGGGCCGACGTCGAGCGCGTCCTGCGGGAGTTCACCGGAACGGAGAGCGTCATCTGGCTCGCCCGGGGGGTGAAGGGAGACGACACCGACGGGCATGTGGACGAACTGGCCCGCTTCGCCGACCCGCGCACGGTCCTCTGCGCCCTGGACCCCGACCGAAGGAGCGACAACCACGCGGCGCTGAAGGAGAACTTCCGGAGGCTGGTGGAGGCCCGCGACGAGGAGGGCGAACCATTCGAGGTGCGGCCCCTGCCGATGCCCGGGAGGCTCTACCGGCCCCGCGGGGTCCCCTACGGCGGCGCGCGGCTCCCCGCCTCCTACGCCAACTTCTACGTCGGGAGCCGGGTGGTGCTGCAGCCGATTTACGGCCACCGGAACGACGCCAGGGCGGTGGGCATCGTGCAGGAGGCGTTCCCGAAGCGGGAGGTGGTACCCATCCGGTGCGAGGCGCTGGTGAGCGGGTTCGGGTCGATACACTGCGTGACGCAGCAGCAGCCGAAGGCGTAGGTCATTCATCCAACCGCAACGCGAGAGTTCGCGGGCGGTTTCAGAGAGCGCGGCCCGTCGAGCTGCCCCATGCAAGGCCGGGCGGGGGCGGCCTTGCGCTCGCGCCCGGGCCTCGGCGGGGCCCATACCTTGCGACTGGCGCCGCAAATCGGCGCCTGCTTCGCACGCGCCGACCGCGCAAGCGCGGGGCGGGCCCGCAGCCCGGGCGGTCGCGGATACCCGTAGAATCACGAGTCGTTCGGCTGGTGGCAATTTCAACTCCGAAGTGCAGGGCTCAGCCCCCTTCCACCCTCCGCTCCTCCGCCGCCTTGAACCCCGAACCGGAGGTCGTTCGACCTGTCGGCTCAGGGCGGCGGATGCTGCAGCACCGCCCGCCTCACCCTCTCAACGCCCGCCTCAAGTTCGTCCACCTGCTTCAGCAGGTGTTCGATCGCCCCCGTCGCCTTCGCCTGGCCAATCTCCAGTTCCTGCAGCCGCCGGTCCACCGGGCTCTCCCGGAGGGTCTGGAGCGCCCCCTCGATGGCCCTCCGCTGCTCCTCGACCGCCTCCATCCACTTCAGGACCTCCTCGGTCACCCCGGCGAACTTCTGGAGGGTCTTCTCGTGCTCCTCCATCCGCCGCGCCATCTCGGGGTCGGCACCGGTGCCGTCCGCTGCGGGCCTCGACTTCAACCCCTCCACCTCGCCGAGCAGCGCCTCCACCGCCCCGGAGATGCGGCCGATGTCGCGCCCGTGGGCCTCCAGGTCTCCGAGGCGGCTGCGGACCTCCTCGACCTTGGCCGCCTCTTTCTGGAGCGCCCCGAGACCCTCCCGCAAACTGAGCAGGACGTCCCCGAGGTCCTCCCACCGGCCCGCCTCCTTCTCGAGCGCCGCCAGCCTCTGCTCCAGGGCCTGGGACGACTGGGGCCCCCTTTCCCGTTTCACATCCTCCAGCACGGCCGCCGTCTCCTCGTGGGCGCGCAGGAGCCCCTCCGACTGGGCCGCGACCTGCCCGACCGCCTGCTCCGCCCTCTGGAGCCTCTCCCGGAGCGCCTCGATTCCCTGGAGCGCCTCGGGGAGCCTCCTCATCTGGGCCGCGGCCCCCGGGCCGAGGACCTCCGCGAGGTCCGCCGCCGCCCGGAGGGCGGGAGCCGCCTCGTCGAGCCGCCTCTCCGCCTCCCGCCGCGCCCCGTCGGCCCTCTCCGCCTCCCGCCGGAGCTCGCCCTCGAGCGCCTTCAGGGCCCCCGTCCGCTCCTCGAGGAGGCGCCGGACCTCCTGCAGGCCCATCTGGGTCGTGTTCGCACGCGCCCCCGTCTCGGTCGAGACCGCCTCCACCCGGAGCCTCAACTCGCGCAGCTCCTCCCGCGCGGTCCGCAGGGAGGCCTCCTGGTCCGCCATCCGCCCCTCGATGGTCCGGACCCGGATGGCGTCCACCCCCCCCTCGGAGGGTCGGGGCCCGGCCCGCTCGAGGGCGGCGAGGCGCCGCTCCATCTCCTCGAGGCGCCGGGTGAGTTCCCGGGCGGCGGCCCGGTCCACCTCGGCGGTGATCCGGGAGAGCCGCTGGAGCGACTTGGGGTCGGAGGCCATGGGGGATTGGTGGATGGAGGATTATTTTAACGTATGAAGGGAACGCCCCCCATGGACCGGCGCGCCGCCCCCCTCCTGATAGCGGTTCTCCTCGTGGCCGGCTGCACCACCCAGCCGAGCCCCGTGACCCCGTCGTGGGTCTCACCCTCCCCGGCGCCCGTGGCGGCCCCCTCCCCGGCCGCCACCCCGGGGCCGGTCGCCACCCCCCCGCCCGAGTCGGAGGCCATCGAGACCACGCCCGAGTCCCACCCCGGGGGGCGGTGGCCGACCGACCGCCTCGCGGTGGCCCTCGGGCCCGGCCCCGCAGCCCAGCAGGAGGCTGTCCGGGAGGCCCTCCGCGTCTGGGAGAGCGCGACCGGGGGCCGCCTCCGCTTCGCCGAGGTCCCTGGGGAGGCCAACATCACGGTTCTTTTCGTCGAGCGGCTCAGCCGCCCCACACACGCCGAGGAGCTCGGCGACACCCACCTCGTCTTCGTGGACCTCGGTCCCCGGACCCTCTTCCGGAGCGCCACCATCGAATTGCTCCCGAGGACGCAGTCGGGGACCCCCCTCGGGGCCGTGGACGCGCGGAACCTCGCCCTCCACGAAATCGGCCACGCGCTCGGCCTCGGCCACAGCAACTCCTCCACGAGCGTCATGGCGCCGAAGCTCCCGGTCCCCTCGACCTTCGCCCGCCTCCCACGGGAGGAGGACGCCGCGCCCCTGAAGCGGATTTACGCGGAGCCCGCCCGGCCCGATTTGGCGGTCTCCATCGAGAGCGCGTCGAAGAAGAGTCTCTCCTTCCGGACCTACCTCGACATCAAGTTCAAGGTCCGGAACCTCGGCCTCCTCCCTGCGGCCGGGGAGATCTCCATCCTCGCCGGGGCCGACGAGGTGCGGCGCCAGCCCTTGAAGGAGTTGGACCCCGGCGAGAGCCTCACCCTCACCATGAGCAACCTCCAGGCGCCCGACGGTTTCCGACAGGTTGCCGTGGTTGTGGAGCCCCCGGCCGGGGTGGTGGAGTATGACTCGGCCAGCAACCGGGCGGAGGCGACGCTAACATGAGCACGGCACGCCGCCGTGAGGCGGGCAGCGTCAGGATGGTGGACATCACCTCCAAGCCCGCCGTGGCCCGGGTCGCGACCGCCACCGGCCTCCTGCGACTGAGACCGGCGACCCTCCGCGCGATTCGCACCGGCAGGGTGGCGAAGGGCAACGTCCTCGCAGTGGCGCAGACCGCGGCAGCGGGCGCGGTGAAGCGGACGTGGGAAATTTTGCCGCTCTGCCACCCGATTCCGCTGACAGGGGTGGAGACCGAACTCGAAGTCGGCAGGGGCGGCGTGCGGGCGACCTGCACCGTGCGGGCGACCTACAAAACGGGGGTCGAGATGGAGGCGCTGGTCGGGGTGACCGCCGCGCTGCTGACGGTGTGGGACATGGTGAAGCCGCTGGAGAAGGATGCGACGGGGAACTATCCCGGGACGAGGATTGAGAGAGTGCGGGTTGTGGAGAAGCGGAAAGGCTGATCCATTGCGCGGAACTTTATATTCTTTCAGCGGCGCCGTATACCTTCGCACCTTTCCTTAAAATTCCGACTGCGGCCCACAAAGTACAAGGAACAACGATTCGGCGAACCCAGGACTCCGCGCGCGCCTCCGGATGAATCAAACTCCGACTCAGTAAACCCGTTAACGATTACTCCATTCCGTCGGCGACTATTCAACTTATACCCGAAAATCGAGCTGCACAGCCTGTTCCGCCACGTATCGGAGTAAGGGAGTCGCCCTCCACCTTTAAATATTCCCAACGGATTTTCCCAACGGATTATTACTCGCCGGGCCCTGCGGGCGGAACCGGGTTCCGTGAGCGGGGAGTGGCGGAGATGGGAGTCCACAGATGGGAGGAACAAACGTCACGGGGAGGGTTGGCCGTCGCGGGCACGTTGGACTGCGGTTGCCGCCCCTTCCCGGGGTGGGAGGCTGGAGAGAGTGAGCAGACCGGCGCGTATCGGCGGGCGATTTGTGAGGGCGGGGTGGGTCGGGGTGGCTTTTGTGGCATTGATGGGAGTCGCGGGGGCGCTGGAAATCAAGGCCAAAGGAGTCGAGCAGTTGACGTTTGAGGGCACGAATCACGACCCCGCCTGGAGTCCGGACGGGACGAAAATCGCCTTCGTCGGAGACAGGTCCGGATGCAAAGGGATTTGTCTGCTGGATGTTGCCACTAAAAACGTCACTGAACTGCTGCCGTGGAGTCGTGAAGTTTGTTGTGTCTCTTGGAGTGCGGATGGATACAGGCTCACGTTCATTTCAGGTGGTGAGACGTGGCTCGCCGGAATTGTTAGGCGTGGATGGCCGGACTCGCCTGTTAATACAACCAACGTTTCCTTTACCTTGAACATTCGCGGGCCAGGTTCCCTTTCTCCAAACGGCAGGACGCTTGCTTTCTCTATTGCATTTTTAAAAGATGGAGGCCTCCATGTTATGAACTCAGATTTCACCAATGTAACCCCACCCCTTATTGGTGGAGGACGTAACGGACTCCCGGTTTGGTCTCCGGATGGTAGGTACATTGCGCTATCCCATCAGGAGCCCGAACAACACCATCAGATATATGTAGTGGATGTAAAGAATGCCACTTTCACGAAGCTCACCTCAATAAAGGGAGGTGTAGGATGCTGCGCTTCGTGGTCCCCGGATGGAACGAAAATGGTCTTTTTGGATGCTCCAGCCGGTTTTGGGCTACAACTCTTTCTGATTGAATTCGAGTTAGACTCCAGAGTGAGGCCAGCCGAGCCCCGGCAACCGGGCTTCACAATGATATTGGCTATACTCGCACTCCTCACGGCGGTGCTTGTGCTGTCGAAGAGAAAGTCCCCATGAACCACCCGAAGGGACTCCCCCTCATCCTGCTGGTCTTTTGGTTGGTCTCCTCCACGTTCCCGGCGCATGCCGAAGCTACTGCCCACGACCTCCACGTTGTCTCCCCGAGTTCAGGCCTGCTTTCCGGCACGTTTCCCAATCCCGACTTCGTCATCGCAACCATCGGAATTGAGTTTGCCGAGGAACGGGGAAGCGAGCAGATTTATCGGGTTCATGTGCCCATCCTGAACACGGGCGCAAGCGGTCCCGGGACCCTCCGCTTGTGGACCAATGGGGCCTCCATCGACGTCAGCCTATATTTGAACTCCAGTGAACTCTCCACCGTTGTTGCGCAATACTCTCTCTCGGCCGATTTGCCGTTTGATGTCCGCCCGTCCATCGTGGGGTTCGTGGGCCACAACTCCTCGCCTTCCTGCACTCTCCTGGACCCGCCTGAGTTCCCGTTTGGAGGACCTATCACTCCAAAACCCTTCACTGTTCCCGGAACGCTCCAAGTCATCTCATCGGGTCCGGGGGGTCGGTTCTGGGCCACAATCAACAACAACCACTTTGTGGGACCATGCTACGTAAATGCGCCACACGAAACTGGTCCTCTCAGTTCTGTCTCTTGTGTTGAGGCTGGTGAATAACGCTGTTCCGCCCTGACTCAAGCCCTCTATCCCGGTTTCCAACGGCTTTCGACCGCAAAAACTTCGGCCTCCCGGCCCCGTCCTTCCACCGCCGGGCGCCCTATCGCGGCTCCGAACTCTCAAATCCTTGGGACATTGCGGGAGCCGATGGCCCCCGCGGGTTCAATGGGTTTCCAGCAGCGGGAGGCCTGGTTTATTTTATTGTGCAAGGAAATTATGGCGCGGAACCCTGCCCTCCGCTCGCGCTTCGCGCTCGCTCCGGGCGGGTTCCGCGAGGGCCGACCCCCGGGGACCCCGTCGCGCGGGGGGAGGCCCCGGGGGTGGGGCCGCCCTTTTCCGCGCGGGCTCCGCCCGCGCGGAAAAGGGCCTATGTTCCACCAGCCTCGAATCCCATGGGCCGAACCGGTGACCGAATCCCGGAAAAAGGCTCAGCGCGACTTAAATCCCGAGCCGTCCACTCCCATCATGGATCTCGAAGGCCATACCCGTCGCTTCCTTTCCCACCCCGACATCGCCTGCCGTCTGGCCGACCGCATCCTCGAGTGGAAATCCATCCCCCGCGAGCGCGCCCTCGCCCTCGCCGAGGCGGTCCTCGCCGAGGTCCGGGCCACCGAGGCCGTCGGCCCGCCCCTCCGGCCCGAGTTGAGCGGGGTGACCATGGGGCGGTTCGGCGTGGGCTCCCGGGGCGCCGGGGACCAGCTCGTCCACCGGTTGATTGCCGGGGTGATCGGCCCCGCCCGGGCCGTTCTGGGCGCGAAGGACCTGGACGACGCGGGCGTGGTCCGTATCGCCCGCGGCCCTGGGGTCGCGGTCGCCGTGGACGGCATCCACTCCCGCCTCTCCGACTTCCCGCTCCTGGCGGGATTCCATGCGGCGCGGGCCGCGGTCCGCGACCTCTACGTCACCGGCGCGGCCCCGGTCGCCCTTTTCTCCGACATCCACCTCGCGGACGACGGCGATGTCGCCAAGATTTTCGACTTCGTCGCCGGGGTGGCGGCCCTCGGCAAGGCCGCCTCCGTCCCCTACGTCTCCGGCTCCACCCTCCGTATCGGGGGGGACATGGTGATTGGCGACCGCCTCTCGGGGGGAGTCGGGGCGGTCGGGGTCGTGAAGCGCCTCCTGCCCCGCCGTGCCGCCCGGCCCGGAGACCTGCTGCTGACGACCGAGGGGGCCGGGGGCGGGACCATCTCGGCAACCGCCCTCTGCCACGGGAGGCCCGGAGTCGTGGAGGAGACGCTCAACATCCGGTTCGTCCGGGCCGCCGAGGCGCTCCTCCGGAGCCCTCTGATCCCTCGAATCCACGCGATGCTCGACATCACCAACGGGGGCATCCGTGGCGACGCGGCCGAACTGGCGCGCGCCGCGGGGGCGCGGGTCGTCATCCAGCCGGGCGAGTTCCAGCGGCGGGTGAACCGGAGGGTCCTCGCGATGCTGGAAGACCTCCAAATCGACCCCCTCGGGGTCTCGGTGGACTCTCTCATGGTGGCGGCCCCCCCCGCGACGGTGGAGAGCCTCCGGGCCCTCTGGAAGCGTCGCGGAATCGAGTCGGGCGTCGTCGGCCGCCTGGAGCGCGGCTCCGGCTCCTTCGCCGAGGAGAATGGAAAGGTCCGCCCGCTCGACGTGAAGTTCCGGGAGTCGGCATACACGCCGGTCAAGAGGGTCGTGGGCGAGAGGCCGCCGGAGGACCTGGAGGCGATGCGGGCGCAGGTGGAGGCGGCGGCGCGGCGGGCGATGAAGAGGCGGGACTGGCTTGCGGCGAAGGTGCAGGGGCGGATGGCCCGGTCCGCCCCTCGGAAGAGGCGCAGATCTTAACTAGAAGAACTTTCTACTGAGAAGAAATTGCAACCTCAATTAAGGTGACCGCCAGGGCCAAGGAGGGGCTCGACCGCCTCCGGGCCGAAATGGTGCTCCGTGGGGAGCGGGTCACCCTTCAGCAGATGGTGGACCGGCTGGTGGATTTCGCGCGGAAGAACCGGGAGCAGTTCATGCCGCGCCGGAAGGGCCGGGACCCCTTGGAGGAGGCCCTGAGGAAGCCCCTGGATTGGGGCGTCAAGACATCCTCCGAGGAGATCGACCAATGGGTCTACGGCCGCCCGGACTCCGCCGACCTTCTCTCTTCACGCCACCACCGGCGGCGGGCCGAATGAGCGCGTTTTTTGGATACCGGGATGCTGGTCGCTTACCGGAATCCCCAGGACCCGCGCCATCCAGAGGCGGTCCACGTGATGGCCTCGGCCCTCCGGGGCGGGCTCGGCACCCTGCACACCTCTGATTACGTGGTCGCCGAGTGCGTAACCCTGGCTCTGGCCCGGACCCGCCGCTTTGACATCGCTGAGGACATCGGGCGGACCATCCTGGACTCGCCCCGCATCACCCTCCTCTACGGAAGCGAGGTCTTCAGGGAAGCGTGGGGCACGTTCCGCCGCTACCGGCGGCTGAGTTTCGCCGACTGCGCTTCCATCGAACTGATACGGGTCCACGGCATCAACCGGATTCTCAGTTTCGACCGGGGCTTCGACGGCATCGTGGAGCGGGTGCCCGGAAAGGGTTAGCCCTACCGCTTCCCAGCATCCAAGAAACTTCTCCGGAATTCCACGGGCGTCCTCCCGCCCGGGGCCACCATCGGCCTTTGGTGGTTGAACCGCCACCGGTGCCGGTCCAGCAGGGCCTGGACCTGCCGGGGGTCCCGCAGGACATGGAGGTTCAGGCACTCCTCCTTCGCCGCCCGGTTGTTCCGCTCGATGAAGCCACGCAGTGGAAGCAGATGACCGGTGCAGCCACCCGGCGGGCCGCCCGGGAGATGTCCGGACTTCTTGAGCGGTTTCTGGACGAGTTCTCCGGGCCCATGGCCCGGCAACTGGAGGACACTGCCGGCACGCCTGATTTCGACGACCTCATCGCCCGCGCCGACCGGCTCCTCGCTTTCCGGGAGAGGGTCCGAAAATTGGCGGGCAGGAAGGGACAGACGCGGCTCTACCCCTTCACCAGCCCCGCCCCCTCCAACTTCCCGAGGATTTCCAGCACGACCCCCCGCACCTTCTCGAAGTCCACTCCCACCGCCATCGCGGTCGAGGTGATGAGCGCGCACATCTGGTCCACGCTCCTCGTCCCGTCGCACATCTTCCAGATGGAGAGCACCTCGTCGGTCACCTGGAAGGGCTGCTTTCTGTCGTTCACCAGCACGGTGGCGCCGTCGGGGGCCTTCGCGACGCTTCCCCGGCGAACCGGCTTCTGGTTCATGGCGTCGAGGGGCGCTGCGTCGGGGGGCTCGGCGAATCCGATGTCCTCCATGGGTTCCCGGGGGCCCCGCGCGGCAAAAACCTGACCGGTCGGCACACGCCGAAGAATCCCTTTTCCCGCTCGACTCCCTCGATGTGCCCATGGCCGGGCCCGCCATCGAGGTTTCCGAACTGACCAAGACCTACGACAAAGGCCGCTTCCGGAAGAGGAAGGAGATCGCCGCGCTCGACCGGGTCTCCTTCTCCGTCGAGTCCGGCCGCATGGTGGGGCTCCTCGGCCCCAACGGCGCGGGCAAGACCACCCTCATCAAGATTCTCTGCACCCTGGTCCTGCCGACCTCGGGCACGGCCCGCGTCATGGGGCGCGACGTCGTGGCCGACCCCGCGGGGGCGCGGCGGTCCCTGGGGTGGGTCCACGGCGAGGCCGGGGGGCGCTCGCTCTACTGGCGCCTCACCGCCCGGGACAACCTGCGCTTCTTCGCCGCCCTCCACGAGGTGGACCGGGCCGCGGCGCGCAAGCGGGTGGAGGCGCTGCTGGAGGCGTTCGACCTGGCGGGAGTCGCCGACCAGCGGGTCCTGAAGTTCTCCACGGGGATGAAGGCGAAACTGATGGTGGCCCGGGCGCTGCTCCACAATCCCGATGTCCTCCTCATGGACGAGCCCACGGCGGGCCTCGACGTCCGGATGGCCCAGGAGACCCGGGACCTCCTGCGGCGGCTGGCGGCGGAGCACGGAAAGGCGATTCTCTTCACCAGCCACAACCTCGCGGAGGTGGAGGCGCTCTGCCCCCGCGTCGTCATCCTCCACAAGGGGCGCCTCCTCGCCGACGGGCCGGTGGAGGAACTCGCGAAGCGGCTCCGGGCCCGGGAGCGGGTTGAAATTCGCCTCGCAGCGGCCGTGGAGCCCGGTGTGGCCAGGGCCCTGGAGTCCGCGGGCGGCGTGCGGGGAGTCATGGCGAACGGTTCCACGGTCGAGGTGGAGGTGGAGCGCGCGGTGGAGTCCATCCCTTCCATCGTGGAACTGCTCAGGGCCCGCGGGGCCCCGGTGCTCTCCGTGGGGCGGAAGGAGCCCGATTTGGAGGAGGTGTTCCTGAGTTTGACGCGATGACGGCGTTCGCGCGTTCGCAAAATCGCTGCCTTCGCTCGCTCGGGCGCGATTTTGCGGGGTTGCCATGAGGGGCGTGATGCTGGCCCTTCTCGCCATCGGCGGCCTCACCCTCCTGGGCCTCCTCCTGGGTTTCATCGCGTGGGGCGCCGTCTTCGGCTCCGGCGACGAGGTCCGCACCCTGAGGTGGGGCGGCGAAGACCGCCTCTACCGCCTTCACAAGCCCGCGGGCCTCGACGCCTCCCGGCCCGCGCCCCTCGTCCTCGTCCTCCACGGCGGCGGGAGCAACGGCCGGCAGACCGAGTTCCTCACCCTCAACGCCTGGAACGAGCTGGCGGCCCGCGAGGGGTTCCTGGTGGCCTACCCCGACGGCGTCGGCTCGCGCTGGAACGACGGCCGCGCGGACCCCAAACCGCCCCGAACTCAACCCCGTTCCGCAGCGGAACGCGAGAGTTCGTGGGCGGTTCAAGCCCCGCGGAGGAGCGCGGACGACGTCGGATTCATCTCCGCGCTCATCGACCGCCTCGCCTCCGAGTTCAACGTCGACCGCGGCCGCGTCTTCTCCACGGGCATCTCCAACGGGGCGATGATGTCCTTCCGGCTCGGGTGCGAATTGTCGGACAAGATTGCCGCCATCGGGCCGGTGGCCGGGGCGATGCCGGAGCCCCTCATGTCGTCCTGCGCGCCCTCGAGACCGGTCTCGATCGTCGCCCTCAGTGGGGTCCTCGACCCCCTGGTCCCCTACGCGGGGGGAGAGGTCGGCATCGCGCGCCGCAGTTTCGGCAAGGTCGCCCCGGTGCCCGACTCCCTCCGGCTCTGGGCGCGGCTGAACGGCTGCCCCTCCGAGCCGGCGACGGCCCTGGAGCCAGACCGCGACCCCGGGGACGGGACCCGCGTGACCCGCCACGCGTGGCTCCCCTGCCGGGAGGCCTCGGAGGTGGTCCTCTACACGATTGACGGCGGGGGCCACACCTGGCCCGGAGGAGTCCAATATCTCCCCCCGTTCATCATCGGCCGGACGAGCCGGGACGTGGACGCGACGGAGGTGATTTGGGAGTTCTTCAAGGCCCATGGACGCCCCTGATCGAAGCCTCGCCGCTCTGGATCCGCTCTTCCGCGAGCCCGTCCCCCGCGCCCGCCTCTCGAAGGCGTGGGCCCTGACGCGCCTCCGGACCCGCATCTTCCTCTCCTACAAGACGTTCCACATCATCGAGTTCCTTTCGCTCTTCTCGATGGTGGGGGCCTACGCATTCATGGGGCTCCTCGTCCGGCCCGAGGACCTCGCCCGGGCGGGCTACGGCACCTCCTACCTCGCCTTCGCTCTCGTCGGCGTCGCTTCGTCCCAATTCCTGACCGTCTCCATCACCCGCATCGGCCACATCATGGTCCACGAACTGATGGGGGGGACCTTCGAGGCGGTCATGGCAACGCCCATCCGGCTGCGGGACTACGCGGTCGGGCAGGTGTCGGTCGGCTTCATCCTCGGCTCCTACATGATGGTCGGGACCCTCGCCGTGGGGACTCTCGCCTTCGGCGCGCCCCTGGTCCTCAACCTCGGAACGGCCCTTTCCGCCCTCTTGCTGGTGCTCCTCATGGTCTTCGCCCACCTCGGCATCGGCATCCTGGCCGCGGGCATCCTCATGGTCCACAAGAAGGGCGATCCGGTGACCTTCATCCTCGACACGACCATCCAACTGCTCGGCGGCGTCCTCTATCCGCTCTCCCTGCTCGGCGCGATTCCGGCCCTCGCGGCGGCCTCGGCGTGGCTGCCCTTCACCTGGGCCCTCGACGCGCTCCGGAAGGTGCTCCTCGGCGGCGCGACCCTGGTGAATCCGGACGTGGCCGGGGCGGCCCTCGCCCTGGTGGCGGCGGGGGCGGTCCTGCTGCCCTCGGGCATCCTCGCCTTCCGGCGCGGCTTCGCCGTCCTCCGGCGGGCGGGGGCGACGGGGGCCTACTGAAAGCCACGGTGATTGCCGGTAGTTATTTACTTCCGGAGGCGATGCAGCTCAATGGGTCCCCGGTCCGGCGCCTGGGTCGCCGCTCTTGTCGCCCTCGCCGTTCTGGTCAGCGGCTGCACCCAGCCCTCGTCGCCGGCGGGCTCGCCATCTCCCACGGTGTCCCCCTCCGCCGCCCCGGCCGCAGGGGCCGCGGTCAAGCCCGCGAAGGAGAGCGCCGATGCCGCGAAAACGGCCTCCTGGGTGAAGGACCTCTCTCTCGGCCCCACCCCGTCGCCCAGCCCCACCGTGCCCGTGGCCGGTGGCGGGGGCGGCGGGGGTGGCGGGGGGGCTGCGGGCGGAGCTCCGGCAGCCACGGCCGCGGCGACCCTTCCAGCGGCGGGCGGGGCCTCCGGGCTTTCCGAGCATTTCGGCGGCATGGATGTCCCCTCCTACCAGGCCCTCACCCGCGTGGTGAGCGGGCTCCGCTCGACCGTCCTCGAAAAGGGGACCGCAGCCCTCTACTCCGACACCTCCCTCCTCGCGCAGACTTTGAAGGCTCTGGAGGAGAAGTTCGATGACGACTACAAATACACCGCGGCCGCCGGGATGAAATACGTCCGCTCCGAGCCCGGCCCCTTCGTCTGGAACCTCGTCGAGCCCGAGAAGGGCAAGGGCTACCGGTGGGAGTTCCCTGATCTCCACGTGAAGATGGCGAGGAAATACGGCCTCGACCCCATTGTGACGGTTCGCCACTACAGCGCGTGGGACACCTCGAAGTGCGGCTCCAAGGCCAGCGGCGAAACCGCCAAGGTGGTGCAGGAGGGCTCCTTCTGGTATTTCGGCGGCTACTTCGGCCCGGTGTGCGACCTCGACGATTTCTCGCGCTGGATGGAAGCCATGGCGGAGCGCTACGACGGCGACGGAAAGGATGACATGCCGGGTCTCGGCGGCCAGCCGGTGAAACTGTGGGAGATTTTCAACGAGGTCCAGGGGCCCGACGGGGGCTATGCCGGCAAGGGAGCGGAATTCGCGAAGGTCCAGAAACTCGCCGCGGAGATCATCAAGAAGCACTGCTCCGGCTGCATCGTGTCCAACGACGGGGCCTTCGACCTCGGCGCCTCTCCCCCGGGCGCCCAGTCCTCGAGGGATTGGTTCAAGGACGCCTTCAAGGCGGGCCTGGGGAGCACCATCGACGCCCTCAACTGGCATTGGAACATCGAGCGCAACGGCATCGAAGCCGAGTCCAAATACCGGTCATCGCTCGACGACTTCAACTCCCTCATGAAGACGGCCGGGGTCTCGAAACCGATGTGGATTACCGAAATCGGGACGTTCACCGGCAAAGCCCAGAGCGGCGGGGGCGTCTTCTACGGCGGGGACTCGGGGGGCTCCACCGTGAAAGCCGCGGCCGCGTGCGAGGTCCCGGCCCCCGCGAGGGTCGTCTACTTCCAGGCCGCCGGCGGCAAGTGCGGCGACGGGACGTGCGACTCGATCGAGAAGCAGACCGGCGGCTGCCCCGTGGACTGCGGCGGCTCCCTCGGGAGCCCCATGCCGACCCCTTCCGGCTCTCCCCCCTCAGGCTCCCCACCCTCCGGTTCTCCCCCCTCAGGGTCTCCACCCAGCGGGTCCCCCCCAAGTTCCCCCTCCTCCAGCCAGTCCAGCGGCTCCACCCAGTCCGAGGAGCAGCAGGCAGCCTGGTATGTGCAGCGCTACGCCACCGGGTTCGCCAACGGCGCGACCCTCTTCACCCCCGACGTCATGGGCGTCTCCTCCGACAAGGGGGCGGGAGGTGTCGGGACCGGCTCCCTCGTCTACCGCGACTCGCCCGGTTCCCAGGTGGGCGCCCGCCTCCTCTTCTATGTCCACAAGATTCTGGCGGCCAAGATTGGCCAGTTCACGGCGGCGGAGGAACTCGACAAGGGCCAGGTGAAGTTCACGGTGGCCGGGAGGCCGGTCTACATCCTCTGGGACCCCTCGCAGGTGACGACTTCGTCCGGGACCTCCGGGCCCGGGCAGACGGGCTCCACCACCACCGGCGGGAAGTGCGGCGACGGGACGTGCGACTCGATCGAGAAGCAGACCGGCGGCTGCCCCGTGGACTGCGGAGGCACCACGGCGAAGGCCGCGGCCTCCTGCGAGACCGCTGGTTCCACGAAGCGGAGCCTCTCGCTCCAGGGCGGCAAGTGCGGCGACGGGACGTGCGACTCGATCGAGAAGCAGACCGGCGGCTGCCCCGTGGACTGCGGCGGCTCCTCCGGCAGCTCCCCGCCCGGCGGAAGCGCGCCTTCCGGCGGCAGTCCGATGCCTTCGCCCTCCGGGAGCCCCGCGTCCGGCGGCGCGCCCTCGGGCGGCGGTTCGATGCCCGCCCCCGGCGGCCAGCCGGGCAGCTCCCCGCCCTCTCCATCCGGGACCCCGGCGGCGACCTCATCCCCCTCGGGGACGACCGGGACGACATCCGCGGCGAAACTCTCCTCGCAAATCACGGGCCGCCTGAAGGTGACCGACCTCTACGGGAGCGAGAAGACGCTGGACGCCTCGCAACTCACCCTGTCGGGGACGCCGGTGTTCGCGGAGCCGGCCTGAAGTTGTTGCCGGAGAGGCCGGTCGTGGCAGGAACGGCCTGGAATTTCACATCGCACCCGCTCCGACGGGGTGATTGAAATGGCGCTCGCTCTTAAAATTCCAAATCTCAAGTCACCAAATCCACACGCTGCCCCCGACCTGGCCCGCATCCTCACCGCCCCCTCCCGCAGCCACCCCCTCGCCCCGGTATGGCGCACGTGGGCCTTCGTCCTCCGCGGCTTCCACATCTGGTGGTCCTACAAACTGTGGGTCCTTCTCGACATCATCGGCATGGCGAGCATGGTGACGGTCTACTTTCTGCTCTCCTTCATCGTCACCCCCCAACAGGTCGCGGCGGCGGGATACGGCTCCTCCTACTTCGCCTTCGCCCTGGTGGGCATCGCCTGCTCCCAGTTCGTCTGGGCCTCGGTCCAGTCCCTCTCGCGCTCGCTGCGCGAGGAGCAGTGGATGGGGACGCTCGAGACGCTCTACTCCTCCGCCCGCTCCTTCGCCACGGTCCTCTTCGGGGAGTCGGCCTACCGCTTCCTGGAGGCGGCCCTCTTCCTCCTCCTGGCGTTCGGCGCCGGATTTCTGCTCGGCGCCCCCGCCTTCGCGGCCGCCGGCCCCGCCGTCGCGACGGCCGCCCTTCTCACCCTCCTGCTCGTCACTTCCCACCTCGTCTTCGGCCTCCTCTCCGCGGCGGTGGTCCTGAAAGTGAAGGAGGGGGACCCGGTGGTCTGGGCCTTCACCTGGGGGAACAACCTCCTCGCCGGGGTGCTCTACCCGCTGCTCATCCTGCCCGGCTGGCTCCAGTCGGTCGCCTGGGCCTTCCCGCTCTCCCACGCCCTCGACGGCATCCGGCGGGCGCTGCTCGGCGGGGAGACGCTCGCGAGCCCGGCGATTCGGGGGGACGCGGTGTTCCTGGTCCTGTTCTCGCTCGTCGGGCTGCCGCTGGCCTACGGGGTGTTCCGGCTATCGGCGTGGAACGTGAGGCGGCGCGGCGAGATGGGCCATTATTGAGTGAGTCGTTCCGGGCTACTTGACCCCGATGATCTTCCGGATTCTCGCCTGGCTCTGCTGCACGGTCTCCACCCCGGTGTTCAGGAATGCGAACGGGATGCCTTCCAGCATCCTCCGGAACGACCTCCGCTGGACCTCCCGGCGCAGGACCAGCAGGTAGGGGTTGTAGAAGGCCTCCTGGATCATCTCCCCGGGCTTCCCGCCTGAGCCCATCTGGGCCGTGGTGCGCCCCTCCTCGAGGACCTTCACCGCCTCGTCGGCGTCGAGGCGCACCTCCGCCGGGGAGGTCTTGTCGCGCCGGAGGAGGATGACCGCGCCCACGGGGGCCTTCGCGGCGATGGCTCCCCGTCCCCGAATCCATGTCGGGTCGAGGATGGCCCGGGAGTTCCCGAAGGCGGCGTAGTCGTTGTTCTCGACGTTCTCGCAGAGGCAGCGGTCGAGGAGCGGCTTCACGTAGGGGAAATTCTTCGCCATGTCGGTCCGCAGGTAAAACTTCCGCTCCGAGATGCGGGCCGTGGCCTCGCCGCCCTCCCAGTCCACGTAGAGCCAGTCGTCGGAGTGCAGTTTCGCCCCCGGGACGTCGAGCAGGTTGTAGCAGTGGGTGGACTTGCCGGTGCCCGTCGGGGCGATGATGACCACGCCCTTGCCGTTGACCACGGTGCACCCGCCGTGGATGGAGTGGACCCCGTGGCGCTCCTCCAGCAAATCGGCGGCGATGCCGAGGGCCCACGACTTGCACTGCCCGTAGTAGTCGGTGTTCACGAAGACCGCCGTGTGGAGTGACGGGACGTAGCGCGCGTGGGGCGGCTCGCCCGGAATGCCGGTGACCGCGTAGAGGCGGCCGTGGGGGCGGACCTTGGCGGGGCCCGGGAACCAGTTCTCGACCCAGAACTCGTAGAGATGCCAGTTGTTGGTCCGCAACTCGATGACCATGCCGCCGATGAGGGCGTTCCACTTGTAGGCCACCGGGGACTCCGCGAGGCGCGCCTCGGCGCGGGCGATCCACTGCTCTCCCTCGTCGCGCGAGAGGTCCTTGGTCGAGGCGGCGCGGGCCTTCGGGTTGGTGAAATAGTTGGAGAGCATGGCTACCCCGGGGTCCCCGCCTTTTCAAGTTTCTTCTTGTAGAGGGCCTCCAGCTCCGCCGCGAGGTCGAACCCGTACCGCTTCGCGAGGAACTCCATGTGGCCCGCGATTTCGACGATTTCCAGTTTCGCGTGAGGGTCGTTCCCCTTCTCCAGCGCGCTCACCAGTTCGCCCAGTTCGCGCATGACGTGCATGACGGCCGCCCGGGTATCGGCGCCGTATTTCCGGGCGTAATACTCGACCGCGGGGGAGGTCATCGGGGCCTGTGCCCCCGCGCAGATAAAGACGTTTGGCGTTCCAAAGGCAGCACGGCCTGCGATGGATATCCTTGTTCCTGAGCTAACCACCGTCGAATCCAGTTAATCGGCGTCGCCGGGAGAGGCCCGGAGCGAGGACCACTACGGGGAGCGGAAGAGGGACTTCCTAGTCCAGAAGTCTTTTTACCCCGGCAAACGTGAGGGCCAGTGGCGGGCGGTCGCCTGCCCTCCGAGGCCGTCCAGCCGATGAAGAGACGCCGAAAACCACGGTTTCAAAACCGCTGCCCGTGAGACGGGCTCTTACGGGTAAATTTAACCTATAGCGGGGTGGGGTAGCCTGGTTAACCCGTTGGGCTCATAACCCAAAGATCGCTGGTTCGAATCCAGTCCCCGCTACTTTTTCATACGTAACGAAGTAGTGCTAAGCAGCCCCAAAAAAGTCCCCCCAGATTCCGGTGGGGAACCGGAAGGCCGGTACTTTGCCCCTTTCGCAGCCCCGGAAGAAGCCTTCCAGAAAGGGGAGAATTAATTTGGCCTCACTTAGCGCCTGCGAGGGGCCGCCCTGTTCCGGCCCGGGGCCTTCTTCTTCGGGACCGACTTCGCGGGTTCCGCGGGGTGCTTGTCCAGCTCGGCGAAGATGTCGCGGCTTGTGACCACCCCGACCAGTTTGTCGTGGTCCACGATGGGGAGCCGACGGATGGTGTGCTTGTGCATGACCGCCACCGCCTCCTGGACGGTCATCTTCGGGGTCCCGACGACCAGTTTCGATGTCATCACCTGCATGACGTTGGTGGACTCGGTGAAGAGCCCGGCCGCCATCACCTTGTAGAGGAGGTCGCGCTCGGTCACGATGCCGATGGGCTGCTGACCGGTGCTCACGATGAGCCAGCCGATGTTCTTCTCGCGCATCAGGCGGGCCGCCTCGATGACCGTCGCCCGGGGGGAGACGGTGATGGGCTGCCGCATGATGTCCCCGACCCGCATGGTCATCGAACTTCCCTTGGCCTCCGGAGGCAAAAAGTCTTCACACGTCAGATGACGCGCTCCTTCTTCAGGCGCGCCAACTCCTCCGTGCTTACCCCGAGGGCGCCGAGAATCTCCGCGTTGTGCTCCCCGGCGTCGGGGTGGGCGCGGCGGACCGAGCCCCCCACGGGGCTCCCGGGGACTCCGATGGCACCCAGGCGGGGGTGGGGCGCCTCCGCCAGCATCCCCCGCGCTTCCAACTGGACGTCGCGGTTGACCCCGTCGAGGTCGAGGACCGGCGCGCAGGGGACCCCCTGGGCCCGGAGGGCCGACTCCGCCTCGGCGGTGGTTCGCCCCCGGAACCAGGGGTCGAGCAGTTCGATGCCGCGCTTGCGGTTCTTGATGCGCCCCGCGATGCTGGAGTAGGCGGGCTTCTTCAGCTCCTCGACGCCCACCGCCTCGGCGAGCCTGCGCCACTCCTCGTCGGTCACGGTGACCGCCGCGAGGAGGCCGTCCTTGGTGTGCCAGATGTTCCAGAAGGGGAGCCGGCGGTCGGGGTCGGTGAGGAGGGTGTCGAGCGCGAGGGCTTCCACCATCTCCTGCCGCCGCTCCCCCATCGCCCGCGCGGAGAGGGCGCGGTAGTTGTGGATGTACATGACCTCCTGCATCGAGAGGTCGATGAGCCGCCCCTTCCCGGTCCTCTCCCGCTCCAGGAGCGCCGCCAGGACCGCGAGGGCCCCGTAGGCCCCGGAGACGAAGTCGGCGATGAGGACCCGCGGGGTCCGGTCGGGGTTCTCCTGGAGGGCCACCAGCCCCGCCGCGGACTGGGCGATGAGGTCGTAGGCGGGCTGGTTGGCCCGGGGGCCGGTCCGGCCGAAGCCCGAGACCGCGAGGTAGATGAGGCGGGGGTTCAGCTCGCGCAGGGTCTCATATCCATGGCCCAGGCGCTCCATGGTGCCCGGGACGAAGTTCTCGATGAGGACGTCGGCGCTCTTGACCAGTTGGCGGAAGAGCTCCGCTCCGCGGGGGTGCTTGAGGTTGAGGGTGAGCCCCTTCTTGTTGCGGTTGAGGATGGAGAGGGAGCGCTCGGCCCCGGGCAGGACGGCCGAGAGGAGCCTCACCGCCTCGCCCCCCGGAGGCTCGATTTTGATGACCTCCGCTCCATAGTCGGCCAGCAACTGGCCGGCCCGGGGGCCGGAGAAGAACTGGCTCAGGTCCAGGACCCGTATGCCTTCGAGGCCCATCCCCAGCGGGGGGAACCGGTTTAAAGAATGTGCGGTCGGCGTTTGCAGGAGCGGCAGGTTTAAGCGTGGGAAGTGGGAAGTGGGAAGATGGCGGCCATCGTGCGCGTCGACGACCGGGGGCGTCTCCTCCTCCCCGAGGCCGTCCGCCGCCGCCTGGGAATCCGCCGCGGTGGAAACGTGGTGATCGTGGAGAAGAAGAACGAGGTTGTGGTCCGGAAGCCCAACATTTTCCTGGAGAACGCCCGCAAGCGCCCGCTGCGGCTCGGGCTCACCATGGAGAGGCTCAAGGGGATGGAGGACGAACTCTACGGTGAAATTCGCTGACACCAACGTGTTCCTCTTTGCTCTCGATCGGACCGCCGCGGAGAGCGGGGCCGCAAGGAGGGCCCTGGAACAGGGGGAGGGGATTTCGTTCAACGCCATCGTCGCCTCGGAGTTTCTCCACATCCTCTCCCGCGCCCGCGGGCGCCGGGAGGCCCGTCGGAGGTTGGAGGACCTGGTCACGACCTACCGGCTGCTTCCCGTGGACCCCCAGACCCTCCGCCGCTCCGGCGAAATCCACGAATCCTTCGGCCTCTCGGCCAACGACTCCATCCTCGCGGCCCAGGCCCTCGGTCTGGAGATGGAGCTGCTGTCGTTCGACGGGGACTTTCGCAGGGTGAAAGGGCTGAGGTTCGAGCACCTGCGGGCCTGACCCTTCTCCGCCCGTTGGGCCGACCTAGGCACGGGTTGCGAGCGGCGGTGAGGCCATGAGAGTTCTTTGCGCTCCACTCGGTTCTGCACCTTCTCCGGCAGGGTCGGGGGCTACGCGACCGCGCCAGCGGCGGGTCTCCAGGAACCGTCCGCCTGCCGCTTGAGCAGCCCCCCGTAGTACGGGACCCGCTCCGCCACCACCCGCCGGAAGGCCGCCTCGGTGCCCGCCTCGTTCAGCCCCCGGACCGGAACCCGGTCGTCGTCCCGGTTCAGGCACCCCTTGAGGAACCCGTCGGCGGTCAGGCGCAGCCGGTGGCAGGCGGCGCAGAAGTCGGGGTTCTCGTAGGGGTCCACCACCTCGATTTTCGCGGGACCCACGTGGTAGACCCTCCGGTGGTGCATCTCCCGGACCTCGACGCGGTCGGAGCGGCGGGCGAGGCGCCCGTGGACCTGGGCCATGTCCACGGTGAGGAGTCCGCCCCGGACCCGCTCGGGCATGAACTGGATGAGATTCAGGACGAGGGCCCCCGGCTCCCCGGCAGAAACCACGTAGTCCACCATCTCGTCCACGAAGGGCAGGGTCCGGGGCATGACGACCATGTTGAGCTTGACGGGGGTGAGGCCCACCCGGAGGGCCGCGCGGAGCCCCTCGAGAACCGGGAGCAGGGGACCCCCGCGGACCTCCCGGAAGACCGAGGGCTCCAGGGAGTCCACCGAGATGTTGACGCGGTCGAGGCCGGCCGCCTTCAGTTCGAGGGCGCGGCCCGCCAGGAGGGCCCCGTTGGTGACGAGGGAGACCTCCGGGGCATAGAGGGCGCACCGGGCGACGACCTCCTCCAGGTCCCTCCGGACCAGGGGCTCCCCGCCGGAGAGCTTCACCCGCCGGATGCCCAGGCGCGCGGCGACCCTGACGACCCGCTCAATCTCCTCCGGGGAGATTTCGGAGGTCGCGTCGGAGGAGACGGGTTGGACGGGGCCCTGCCCCTCGTTGTGGCAGTAGACGCAGCGGAAGTTGCACCGCTCGGTGACCGAGACCCGGAGGTCGGTGGCGGGGCGGCCGAAGGAGTCGGAGAGGACCATCTTTCTTCCAGGACACCGGGTAGAAAAACGTTTAGGGCTGCATCAACTCGGGGAGCCACTGGAACGACGGCGTGTTCCCGCTCAGGTAGATGTAGACCCCGTCCCCCGGGTTGAACCCGAAGTCGGTCCCCATCCAGCCGATGCCCGGGACGTAGCCGTAGCCGACGGTGGACTGGGTCGCGGGGTCC
>JAWCQZ010000001.1:381159-514118 GCA_038869515.1 Halobacteria archaeon | reverse complement strand
CCCACCCGCCCCCGACCACCACCCAGATGGCGGGCGTGCGGCTTCCGTTACTGAGTTTCAGCTCTCAAACCGGGGTTGCGCTACCCCGCCAAGTCCAGCATCTGGTCAATCCTTCCCCCGGGCGGCACCATCGGACTCACATTCTCCCACTCGTTGATGTGGACGTCGAGGACCATCGTCTTCCCCCTCTTCTGGGCGGCGATTCCGTCCTTGAGGGCGTCCTCCAGCTCCTCCTCCTTCGTCACCCGGATGCCCTCCGCTCCGAACCCCTCGGCCACCTTCACGAAGTCGGTCTTCGTCGTGCGGAAGTCCGACCCGGAGTAGCGCTTCTTCCAGAAGACGTCCTGCCACTGGCGCACCATGCCGAGGAACTTGTTGTTGAAGATGACCACCGTGATGGGCAGGTCCTCGTCCACCGCCACCGGCAGGTTCATGCAGGACATCATGAACGACCCGTCGCCGTTCACATTGATGACGGTCTTCTCGGGCCGCCCCGCCTTCGCCCCCATCGCCGCGGGCAGGCCGTAGCCCATCGCCCCGAGGCCGCCGCTGGTGAGGAACTGGCGGGGCTCGTCGCAGAGGTAGAGTTGCATCATCCACATCTGGTGCTGCCCCACGTCGGTGGTGATGATGGCGTCGGAGGCCAGGATGTTGAGCATCTCGCAGACCGCCTGGGGCATGACGCCGTTGCCGGATTTCTGCTTGTAGCCCAGCGGCATCTCCTTCCGCCACTGGTCAATCTGCTTCAGCCAGCCGTCCCGGGCCCGGGGCTTCGACTCCTTGACCATGTCCCGCAGCACCTCCTTGCAGTTCCCCACGATGGGGATGGTCGGCGCCTTGTTCTTCCCGATTTCCGCGGGGTCCACGTCCACGTGGATGAACTTCGCCTGCGGCGCGAAGTGCTCGGCGAGCCCCACCACGCGGTCGTCGAACCGCATCCCCACCGAGAGAATCCAGTCCGCCTGCATGATGGCGTGGTTGCCGTACTTGGTCCCGTGCATCCCGGGCTGGCCGATGAAGAGGGGATGGCGCTCGGGAAAGGCCCCCTTGCCCATGAGGGTCGTGATGACCGGGATGTTCAGGGTGATCGCGAGGTCCTTCAGTTCCTTGGAGGCCTCGCCCGAGATGGCCCCGCCCCCGGCGATGATGAGGGGGCGCTCGGCCCCCGCCAGGGCATCGGCGGCCTTCTTCACCTGCCCCGGATGGCCCTTCTGGACCGGCTTGAACCCCGGGAGGCTCACCTTCTCGGGCCAGTGGTACTCGATCTCCTGCTGCTGCACGTCCCTCGGCACGTCCACCAGCACCGGCCCGGGCCGGCCGTGGCCCGCGATGGCGAAGGCGGCCTTCAGGGTCGGCAGGACCTCGGCGGGGTCGAGGACCAGCCAGTTGTGCTTGGTGATGGGCAGGGTGATGCCGGTCACGTCCGACTCCTGGAAGGCGTCGTTGCCGATCATGTGCCGCGGCACCTGGCCGGTGATGGCGACCATCGGGATGGAGTCCATCCAGGCGCCCGCGATGCCGGTCACCAGGTTGGTCGCCCCGGGGCCCGAGGTGGCGACGCAGGTCCCGATTTTGCCGGTGGCGCGGGAGAATCCGTCGGCCGCGTAGGAGGCGCCGCTCTCGTGGCGCATCAGGTAGTGCTTGATGGGCGAGTCGAAGAGGGAGTCGTAGAAGGGCAGGATGGCTCCCCCGGGGTGGCCGAAGATGTGCTTGACCCCCTCCTCCTCGGCGAGGGCCCTGACCATGGCCTGGGAGACCTTCAGTTTTTCCGCCATCGGGGGACTATGGAGCGGGGGCCCGACCTTCTACCTTTCGTTCACGATTGACGCCCCTCTTCCCGGGCTCTCCTGCCTCGCATCTCGAATTCGTCCCTTCAGGAACTCCCTGCACCGCTCCACCGCACCCCGGTCGGTCGAGGCCATCTTCAACTTCACCAGGAATTTCGACTTTCTCTCCTCCTCTACCCGGACCGGGTAGGAGCCGATGCGGACCTCCGGGAACTTCCGGACCGCCTCCTCAAGGGCCGGGGTGATTTCCACCTCGAACCGGTTCGTGGTGAGCCACTCGGTGTGGAGGGGCGGGCCGGCGAACCGGTCGGCCACCAGCGGGAACATCGCCTCCATCTCCCGGGGGACCCCGGGCAGGACCACCACGTTCTCGACGACGAATCCCGGGGCCGCCCCGGCGGGGTTCTGGATGGCCTCCGCCCCCTCGGGCAGCGTCGCCATCACCATGTTCAACTCCAGCAACTTGCCTGTGAACCGGGCCTTCAGGAGGGCCTCCGCTTCCGGATTCCGGACCAGTTTCAGGCCGAAGGCCAGAGCGACCCCCTGGCGGGTCACGTCGTCGGGGGTCGCCCCGAGGCCCCCGGTGACCAGGATGTGGTCGGGGAGGGAGCGAGGCCCCCAACGCAACCCCGTTCCGCTTCCAAACGCGGGGGTCGGGGGCTCTTCCCGCTCCGCCCGGATGGCTCGGGCGATGGTCTCGGCGTCGTCGGAGACCGTCACCATCCGCACGATGGGGACCCCCCGCTTCCGCATCTCCCGGGCGAGCCACCGGGCGTTCGTGTTGAGGATGTCCCCCGCCAGGATTTCGTCCCCCACGGTGACCAGCGAGGCGATGGGCATCGCCTCCCATGGAGGCCCCTCCCGACCTCCGGTTTTCGCAGGCGGGAGGGTGTCGGCAGTGTGGAAGAGATGTTGAGGAGTGTAGGCCCCACCGATGCCGGTTTTAGGAATCGGGTGTGGAGCGGTGGAGCGAATGAACCGAGAGGGGTGGAAAACTTTTCCGAAGAAAGTCTATATAGGCCCTTCTTCGTGCCGAATCGTGTCAACGACAGTAATCAACTCTGAATCACTCCTTTAAGTCCTGTTTTTACCGAAATGCTTATATATATGGTTAGATTCTACTTCACACCTTCACAAGGTGAGGGGATGGATAGGGGACGGGGCCCGCCCGTCCCCTTCACTATCATGAGGATCCGCGTCCAGGTGTCGGACGAGCGGGGCTCCGAGGCCCTGCAGGAGTTCACCTTCCCGGAGGAGGACCCCTCCAAATTCCAGGCCACGCTCGCCGAGGCCATCGAGTTCCTGAAGCGAAAGGCGTCCCAGATGGCCCGGAAGGTGGACGCGGCCCTTACCGGCCCGACCCCCATCCCCGACCCCGGGCGGGGGCCCCGCCTGCCCGGCCTCACCACGATGGAGACCCTCCAGGGATTCCTCGAGACCGACTTCCCCGAGGGGTGGTTCACCTCGCTCGACGTCCAGCGCTCCTTCCGGGAGGTCCACGGGGCGGTCAGCCTGAGCACCGTCTCGACCTACCTCTCCCGGCTCCACCGCTCCGGGCTTCTGGAGCGCGGGGGAAACCGGCGCCGCTGGGCCTACCGCCTCGCCGCCGGCCGCCCCGCCGGCGGAGCGCGCGAAATCACCCTGCCCTGAGTTTCTACGTCCCGCCCGACAGCAGGTGCTTCCCCTCGCTCTCCTCCCAGCGGCGGAGGAGGCGGGCGACGCCCCCGAAGAGGCTCTCCAGGAGGCGGTCGGTCTCCTTCACCGGGGCCACCTCGGCCCCCATGCGGGCGAGCCTCTCCGAGAAGGAGACCGCATCGCACTCTCCGATGCGGAACCGGGCGAGCCGCTCGTCGGTGAGGATGGGGACCCACACCACTCCCGTCCCCCCCGCCAGGAGTTTCTGGACAAGCGCGAGGGACCTCCTCTGGATTTTCACGTCCTCCTCGGCCGCTTGGAGACCGGTCTCGGGCACGCCGTCCGTGAGGACCACCACCACCCGGGTCCCCCCCGACGAGTGCCACGGGTGGCGGAAGAGCGCTTCGAGGGCGAGGTCGAGGCGAGTTCCCCCGGAGCCGTTCCTCTCCAGCAGGGCGCGGTAGATCTCCCGCCGCCGCAGGTAGGGGCCCGCGACAGCGGAGCCGAAGGCGGCGAAGATGAGGTCGGCCTCCGACCCGAAGGCTTCGAGCAGGCAGAGGGCGCCCACCTTGGCCCCGGTCTGGGGGGCGGTCTCCTCGGTGAGGGGATTGTAGGGGAAGTAGTGGTTCCGCCACCGGGCGGTCATCGAGGAGGAGTCGTCGTAGAGAACCCCCACCTTCAAGCGGCGGGTGATGTGGAGACGGACCCGGGCCGCCACGGCGTCGGTCCTCCGCCCCCGGGTGAGGAACTGGGGAATGGTCTGGGAAACCGAGAGGGTCCCCTCCCCCTGGTAGGGGCGGAAGGCCATCCGGGTCGAGAGGAGGCTCGTCGAGTGGGCCCGGCGGAGGACGTGCCGCCCCGTCCCCCGGCACCCGGCGAGCAGTTTCTGGAGGGCCAGCTCGTCCTCGGGGTGCTGCATGCAGTGGACGCAGAGGGCCCAGAGGGGCTGGACCGCGTAGGGGGCGGCGACCTGCTCGGCCATGTCAACGCTATAGTCTCTCCCGCTCCCTGACATACCGATGGCGGTCGCCTCCGCCCCCGGCCGGGTCTGCCTCCTCGGCGAGCACGCCGTGGTCTACGGCGAGCCCGCCCTCGCCTGCGCCATCTCCCTCCGCACCCGGGTCGAGGCCCGGGAGGCCCGGGAGACCTCCATCCGCCCCGCGGAGGCGGCACGGAGCCCCTACGTGCGGGAGGCCCTCGCCCTCCTGCGGGAGGAGTCGAGGCCCGCGACGCAGCCGCGTTCACCTTCCGCAACACGGGCGCCGGGGGCCGAGAAGCCCTTCCCGGGTCTCCGGCTCCGCATCGCCTCCGACGTCCCGCCGGGCCGCGGCCTTGCGTCGTCGGCAGCCCTCTCGGTCGCCCTTCTCGGCGCCGCCCGGGCCGCCCTCGGCCGCGCCACCGCGCCCCGGACCGTCGCCCCGCTCGCGCGGGAGGTGGAGCGGCGGGTCCAGGGGCGGGCGAGCCCCATGGACACCCTCATCTCCGCTCTGGGGGGGGCGAGGGTCGTCCCACAGGGGAGCGCCTTGCCCCTGCCGCGCTGCTCGTTCGTCCTCGGGGACTCCGGGGAACGGGTCAACACGGGAATCCTGGTGGCACGGGTGGCGGCCCTCCGGCGCTTCCCTTCGGCCCGCAAGACGCTGGAGACCATCGGCGACCTGACCCGGCGGGGGGCCCGCGCCCTCCGGCGGGGGGACCTGGAGGGGCTCGGCGGCCGGATGGAGGTGAACGGCCTCCTCCTCGACTCTCTGGGCGTCGGCACCCCGCGGCTGCGGGCGATGGCCGATTCCGCCCTGGAGGCGGGGGCCCTCGGAGCGAAGCTCACCGGCGCCGGTGGCGGAGGGTGCGTCGTGGCCCTCGCTCTCCGTCCGGCGGTTGTGGCGCGGGCGGTCCGCAGGGCGGGCGGGACCCCCATGGTGGTCAGGCCCGAGGCGCGGGGGCTGGTGGTGGGGCGATGACGCGGCCCCTCGTCCTGAAACTGGGCGGCAGCCTCCTCACCGCGGGCGACCGGAGGCCCAGGGTCAGGACGGCGCTCCTCGACCGCGTCGCCCGCGAGTTGCGCGGACACCCCCCCCTCGTCCTGGTCCACGGCGCCGGCTCCTTCGGCCACGGGCCTGTCGAGCGGGGTGAGCCCGCCTGGAGAATCCACCGCTCGGTCCTCGACCTCGACCGGCGGGTGTGCGACGGGCTTGTCCGCGCGGGCCTCGCCCCGGTCCCCGTCGACCCTTTCAGCGCCGGCAGCGCCGCCGCCCTGGTCCGTCCCGTGCGGCAGGTCCTCGCGGCCGGGTTCCTGCCGGTCCTTTACGGGGACGTCGTCGCGGGCGCGAGGCCGGGCTCCTACACCGTCCTCTCCGGCGACCGCATCGTCTCGGTCCTCGCCGCCGCCCTCGGGGCCCGCCGGGTCGGCATGGCGACCGACGTCGAGGGGATTCTCCGCGGGGGAGCGCCCCTGCGCGTCCTCGGGCGCGGGGAGCGGGTCGATTTCTTCCCTGTGGAGGGGGATGTGACCGGAGCCATGGAAGGGAAGGTGGGCGAACTGCGCGGCCTCGCCCGGCGGGGCGTCGCGGCGTTCGTCTTCAGCGGCCGCAGGGCGGGGAGCATCCGCAGGTTTTTGGCCGGGAAGCATGTGGGGACCCGGATCCGATGAGGAAGTCGAAGCAAACCTCCAAGCGGAAGCTCGAGCACATCCGCATCCTCTCGACCCGGCACGACATGGAGGGGCCCCCCTCCTTCCACGAAGTCCACCTCCTCCACAACGCCCTGCCGGAGATCGACCGGGAAGAGATTTTGCTGGAAACAAAATTCCTTGGCAAGACATTGAAGGCCCCCCTGCTCATCGCCTCCATGACGGGGGGCCACCCGGCCACCGAAAAAATCAACGCGCGCCTCGCCGCCGCGGCCGAGAAGGCCTCCATCGGTATCGGCGTGGGCTCCCAGCGGGCGGCCCTGGAGGACGGGTCTCTCGTCCGCTCCTACCGGGTGGTCCGGGAGCGCGCTCCCGGCGCCTTCGTCTACGGCAACATCGGGGTTCCCCAACTGCGGAAATACGGCCCCGAAGGGGTCCAGCGAGTCATCGAGATGATTGACGCCGACGCGGTCGCCATCCACCTGAACTTCCTCCAGGAGGCGGTCCAGCCCGAGGGGGACGTCCAGGCCCGGGGCTGCCTGGAGATGGTGGAGAGGGTGTGCCGCGGTGTGAACCGGCCGGTCATCGTGAAGGAGACCGGGGCGGGCATCTCCCGGGAGGTGGCCGATGCCCTGAAGCAGGCCGGCGCAGCCGCCATCGACGTGGGAGGGCTCGGCGGGACCAATTTCGCCCCCGTGGAGGCCTTCCGTGCCCGGGCCAGGGGCGACGCCCTCCAGGTGGACCTGGGCCGGGTCTTCCGAACCTGGGGCATCCCGACCCCGGTCTCCATCGTCGAGTGCCGCTCCACGGGGCTGCCCATCATCGCCACCGGGGGCGTCCGGACCGGCCTCGACGCGGCGAAGGCTCTGGCGCTCGGGGCGACAGTTGCAGCCGCTGGCCTCCCGTTCATGAGGGCCGCGCTCAAAGGGGAGGGGGAGGTTGGAAAAGTCATCCGGTTCCTCGAGGCGGAGTTGCGGACCGCCCTCTTCCTCACCGGCTGCCGGACCCCCGGGGACCTCCGGAGGCAGAGCGTCCTCTTCACCGGGGCGACCCGCGAGATTCTCCAGCAGCGGGGGCACCTGTGAGCGCGCCCCCCCTCCAGGCCGAACTGGCCCGCCTCGCCGGGCGCGTCGACCGGGAGCTGGCCCGCGGCGACTCCCTCTCGGTCCCCGACCTCTCGGCGGCCTGCCGCCACCTCCTCGGGGCCGGGGGGAAGCGGATGCGGCCCGCCCTCCTCCTCCTCTCCGGGGCCGCAGTCGGGGGCGACTCCCGCGCCCTCCTGCCCGCCGCCACCGCGGTCGAGCTCGTCCACACCTTCACCCTCATCCACGACGACATCATGGACCGGGACACCCTCCGCCGCGGGGTCCCCACGGTCCACGTCAAGTACGGCCTCCCCCTCGCCATCCTCGCCGGCGACACCCTCTTCGCCCGCGCCTTCCAGAAGCTCGGTGAGGCCCGGGCCGACCCCGCCCGCCGCGACCGCGCCGCCGCCATGCTGGCGAAGACCTGCGTCGAAATCTGCGAGGGGCAGGCCCTCGACATGGCTTTTGAAGAGCGGGCCCGGGTCACCGAGACCGAATACCTGCGGATGGTCGGCCTCAAGACCGCGGCCCTCCTCCGGGCCTCGGCGGGCCTCGGGGCCCTCCTGGCCGGGGCCCCGCCCGCCGCCGTGGCGCGCGCGGAGTCCTACGGCTGGAATGTCGGGCTCGCCTTCCAGATCCAGGACGACCTCCTCGGCCTGACGGCGACCGACGAGCTCCTCGGCAAGAGCGTGGGGATCGACCTGCAGCGGAAGAAGAAGACCCTCGTTGCCATCCACGCCCTCGCCCGGGGATTCGACCCAAACCGGGCCGGCCGGCGCGGGGTCGCCTCCGCCCTCCGGACCCTCCGGGAGTTGGGCTCCATCGACTACGCGGCCCGGAGGGCGCGGGGCTTCGCCGTGTCGGCGCAGCGGGCCGTCGCCCCATTCAAGGAGGGGCGGGCCAAGGACCTCCTCCTCCAGCTCGCGGACTATGCAGTGGAGCGGGGCTACTGACCCTTTTGGCTCCGGGTCCGGCAGTAGTCCTCGACCCGCTTCGCCAGCGCCCGCGCCTCCTCCTCGGTGAGGTCCTTGGCCTCCGCAAGACGCCGCTGGATGAGGGCCAATTCCGGGTCCTCTGCCGCGAAGGCCCGGCCCCACCGGGTGGCGAGTGCCGCCCCCATGAGGGCGATGAGGGTGCCGAAGAGGGTAATGCCCGCGAGCATGGTGAATGCTCCCACGGCCCGTCCCGCCGCCGTCACCGGGAACCTGTCGCCGTAGCCCACGGTGGTAACGGTGGCCAAAGCATACCAGATGCCGTCGGCGACGTTCTTGATGTTGCCCCCCTCCGCGTCCCGCTCGAATTCGTAGGCGAGGGTGCCGCTGATGAGGACGACCGCCATCACGACGATCCCGAAAGGGACAAGATGCATGCGGGCGAAGAGAGAGCGCGAGGTCGAAGCGAATCGCGTAAGTCGGGCCGCGGCGCCGATGAGGCGGAAGGTCCGGGCGATGACGCCCAGGGAGGACTGGGCCTCCAAAAGAGCGAACACCGCGGCAGGCAACATGCCGACGAGTTCATACCAACGGCGCCCGAAGTAGGACGCCTTGCGGGTCTCGCGCCGGAGGCGGAACCCGAAGTCCACCCAGAAGACGACGCAGATGGCGAAGTCGGCGGCCAGAAGGACGTTCTTCCGGGCCACGGTCAGGTCGGGAACCACCAGGTCCACGAGGATGACCGCCACCGACGAGAGGGCGAGCGCCACCATGCCGAACTCCACGGCCTGCCGGCGGCGCCAGCTCTCCCGGGAAACCGTCTCGGGGGCTTCGACCATGAGGGGGGGGCGCTTACTCTTTCTTCTTCTTTTCCGAAACCCTGGTCTTCGCCTTCTTGGCGAGGTTGGTGATGGTGACGAGGGCCCCGATGGCGCCGCCGGTCACGGCCACGATGGAGATGACGTCCCGGTAGGCCTCGACGAACGACTTGGTCTTGGAAGTGATTGTGGCGGGACTCGACTCCGCCGTGTACTTTCCGCCCCGGGAGTCCAGGTACTGCACGGTGGCCGACCCGAGACGGCAGATGCCCGCCTCCTTGACCGACAGTGTGTAGGTCGCCTGCTCCTCCTTGTTCACCGCCAGGGTCCCGTTCCAGCCAGGCGTCCCTCCCGTGACTTGGGCGCACGATGGGATGACGTCGCTGGCCACCACGCCCAGGGCCGGGGCGTTCCCGGTGTTCTTCAGGGTCAGGGTCACCGTCACGTCGTCTCCGACGAAGGGGTCCGACTTGCCGACCGCCTTCCGGATGTCGATTTTCGGAGCCTCTTCTTTCCTCCCGGTCACGAGGATTTTCACGTCCCCGGAAAGGGCAGAGTGGCGGTTACCGGTGGAGTCGAAGTAGACCGCCTTGGTCGGGTCGAGGAAGCAGAGGTCCTCCCGTGTGGGTTTGATGGAATAGACGTTCCGAATCCGCTCTTCCGGGTCAAGTTCGCCTTTCCATTCCAGGGTCCCCGCGGCCCGCTCAAAGCAGTCGCTCAGGACGTCGCTGTAGGAGACATTCAGGGCCCGGCCGTTGCCGCTGTTGGTCACGGTGATGACCACCTCGATGCTCTCCGCCACCGCAGCCGAGGGCTTGGCGACTTCCTTGGTCACCGCCAGTTTCGGGACCGTGAGCGGGGGTGTCGCTGCGGCCTCGTAGTTCACGGTCCGCCGGGTCTCCTTGCCGCCGGCCACCTCCAGAGTGATGTTGGCCGGTTTCCGGTAGCCGGGGATCTCCCCGAAGGAGACCCGGTAGAACCCGGCGGGGAAGGAGAAGTTGACGTAGAAACCGGTCCCGACTTTCACCCCGTCGATGAAAATCTCCCCGTCGGCAGGGCTCGTCAGGATGACCACCTGGCCTGTGGAGGGCGGGGGGGAGGGGCTCGGACCTGGGGTGGGAGAAGCGGTCTGGTTGGTCTGGTTGGTCTGGTTGGTCTGGTTGCTCGGGTTCGTCTGGTTCTCCTGGGCGAGGGCGGCCGAGGCCCCAAGAACCAGGGCGAGCATCAGGGAGGCGGCGATGAATCGCATCCGGGGAGAGGCCCGGGGTGCGGATTTAAACCTTTCTAACCCGTCGAAACGCCTGCCCGCTTCACCCGCCGAATTGCCGCATCATCTTCCTCATGGACTCGCGGGAGCCCGTCATCTGTTTCAGGGCCCGCTGCATCGTTTTGTGGTATTTCAGCAACTCCCGCACCTCCTCCACCCGGCTCCCCGAGCCGCGAGCGATGCGGACCACCCGCGAACCGGAGATGAGTTTCGGGTTGGCGCGCTCCTCGGCGGTCATGGAGTCCATGACCACGCGGAAGCGGCGGAGCCTCTCCTTGGTGGACTGGACGGTCTTGTCGTCCATCCGGACCCCCGGGATGTTGCCGATGGGCAGCATCCCGAGGACGTTCTTGAGGGGCCCGAGCCGGTCCAGGGACTTCAACTGGTCGTAGAGGTCGTCGAGGGTGAACCTCCCCCTCGCGAGCGACTTGACATCGATCTCCTTCCCCTCCAGCGCCTCCTGGGCGCGCTCCAGCAGGGCCTTCAGGTCCCCCATCCCGAGGAGCCGCGAGACGAACCCGTCGGGCTCGAACTTCTCCAGGTCCTCGGGGTGCTCGCCCGCTCCGAGGAAGGCGATGGAGGCTCCCGACTCCGCGACCGCCGCGAGGGCGCCGCCCCCCTTGGCGGTCCCGTCCAGTTTCGTAACCACGACGCCGGTGAGCCCGACCGCCTCGTGGAACGCCCTGGCGTGCTCCCGCGCGGCCTGGCCCATCGCGCCGTCCATGACCAGCCAGCGGTGGTCGGGCTTGAGTTCCGCTGCGATGGCCTTCATCTCCCGGATGAGGTCCCTGTCGAGGGCGTGACGGCCCGCCGTGTCCACGACGACGACCTCCTGCCCCTTGAGCGCCTCGCGGCCCTTCCGGGCCACCGCCACCGGGTCCTTCGCTCCCAGCTCCACGTGGCAGGGAATCCGGAGTTTGTCGCAGAGCTGCTTCAACTGGTCCATGGCGGCGGGCCGGTGGATGTCGGCCCCGATGGCGCCCGCGCGGAGCCCCTTCCTCTGGAAGTGGCGGGCGATCTTCCCGGCCGTCGTCGTCTTGCCCGCCCCGTAGAGGCCCACGAGGAGGATGGTCTGGGGCTTGAGTTCGACGGGCGCCGGCTTTCCGAGGAGTTTCACCATCTCCTCGTAGACCACCTTGAGGACGTGGTCTCGGGCGGTCATCCCCGGCGCGGGCTTCTCGTCGAGCGCCCGCTTCCGGATGGAGTTCGACATCTCCATCACCAGTTTGACGTTGACGTCGGAGGAGAGCAGCGCCCGCTGGACGTCCTTGACCGTCGCCTCCACCGCCTCCTTGTCCACGCGGCCGAGGGTCGCGAGTTTCTTCAGGGCGTCGCGGAGGGAGGAGCCGAGTTTGTCGAGCATGGGTGGTTAGGGATAGAAAGTGGCGTCCATATCCCCTTTTCTGCCCCGCCCCCGAGAGCGCGGCCCGACGAGTGCCTCCCATTCGGGGTTTGCAGGCCTTTCAAACCCGTCCTTCACCATCTCGCCCTGAAATCTTCCGCGGAGCCCATCAAATCCCGCACCTCGACCCCCGCCACCCTCCCGCTGAACCTCCCGTAGCACTGCCGGTTGTTCACCGACACGACCCCGAGCGGGACCCGCAGCGGGTTCGCCTTCAGCGGGTCGAAGCGGAGGTTCACCTCCTCCCCCCGGACTGTCCAAGGCTTCATCAGGTTGCGCCGGTCGTAATCGAACCTCACGTCAGTGTGGATTTTGGTCAGTTTGCCGTCCACCACCACCCCGTTCTCGGTGACGCCGGTCCCGTCGGTCCACTTGCCGCCGAGGTTGAGCCCGACGACGCGGTTCCCCTGGACCCCGCACGCGGTCGCCCAGTTCCACTCCACGTTGCAGGGCCACACCCCGCGGCCGAAGTCGAGGGTCCCGTAGGCGCGGTTCTCGGGGTCGAACCGGTGCTCGGCGCCGTCCACCACCGCCTTCCCGCGCGCCGGGAGGCAGTTCTGCTTCGAGGTGAACTGGAACCTGCGGTCGCTCCAGGGTACCAGGACGTTGAGCGTCTCGTGGCCCGGGGGGCGCTCCACCTCGATGTCGAGGGAGATGCGCTTGCTCCGTGCGGCCAACTTCGCCCCGGCCGGTGACTCGGCGATGGAGAGGCGGAGCCCCATTCCCGAGACCTCGAACGGCGGCCCCCGGCTGGCGCCGGGCGGCAGCCCCCTCTTCCACCCTCCGAGCCGGAGCGCCCCCTTGGAGACCGCGTCCTTCGAGTCGTAGCTCCAGAAGGAGACGTGGGCCAGTCCGAAGTAGTCAACGTCCGCGAATGTGAGCGCGACGAGATGCGTGTCCGAAGTCACCAGCCAGAAGTGCCACCGCTTCTTCCGGGGCCAGCGCCCCTCGATGGAGCACTCCTGGAGCGGGTGGCGCGACCAGCCGACGGCGGCGCGGTTGAGGCGACCGCCGGTGGAGATGGACACCGGACCCGAAATCTCCGCTTCGGTCACCGGCGGTCATGGGGGCGGCACAAGCGCCACCGGCACCTCCACCAATTTCGCCCGCAGGTACTCCCCCAGGCTTTTGGCCAGCGGGTCCATCCTCGTGGAGGAGGAGACCCCCTCCCCGAGGAGCCCCTTCACCACGAAGTTGAGCGCCCGCAGGTTGGGAAACTCGTATCTCTCGACCGGCAGCCGGCGGGCCTCCGTGATGAGGTCCTTGAATTTCTCGGCGGTCAGGAAGCGGTAGAGCCAGCCATACTCCTTCTCGCTCCGCACCCACACCCCGACGTTGGCGTTCCCCCCTTTGTCCCCGGAGCGGGCGCCGGCGACCCTCCCGAGGGGGACCCTCCGGGTCGGGCCGTCATGGGCGGGGGGCGGAATGTAGGCGGGGAGGCGGATTTCAGCGGATTTCGCGCCCGGCGGCGCCTGCTCCACCGCGCGACGGCTCCCGTCCTCCATCACCACCTCTTCCCGGACCGCATCCCGCGGGACGAGCGCCGGCCAGTAGACCCCGTAGGGGCTCTCGTCGGTCGGCGGCGTCGTGGTGTAGAAGCCCGGGTATGTCGCGAGCCCCATCTGCATCACCGCGCTCGAGAAGGCGCGGCCCACCTTCTTGGGGTCGGGGTCCTTGAGGGTGAACCGGAGGAGCGCGCTCGCCTCCTCGTTGGTGGGGGGGTCGGGCTTGTCGGACCGGATGAGTTGGACGTCCACCGAGGCGAACCGCTTCTCCCCGCCGAGGCTCTCGAAGAGGGTGCGCCGGACCAGTTCGGCCTTCGCCTCGATGTCGAGGCCGGTGAGGACGAAGGTCATCGAGTTCCGGAACCCCCCGAGGTAGTTGATGCAGACCTTGGTCTCGTCGGGCGCGGGCTCCCCCCGGACGCCGGAGACCCGGACCCGGTCGGGCCCCACCTCCTCCAGCCGCACCGTGTCGAAGCGCGCAACGGCGTCGGGGTTCATGTAGCGGGGACCGGAGACCTCGTAGAGCAGCTGGGCGGTCACCGTGCCTGCGGTGACCCGGCCCCCGGTGCCCGGGTGCTTCGTCACCACGAACGTCCCGTCGGGCTCCATCTCGACCAGCGGGAACCCGGGGTGGCGGAGATCCCCCGCCTCCTGGAAGAATGCGTAGTTCCCGCCGGTCGCCTGGGCGCCGCACTCGACGATGTGGCCCGCCACCACAGCCGACGCGAGCCGGTCCCAGTCGGACCGGCCCCAGCCGAATTTCCAGGCGGCGGGGCCCACCACGAGGGAGGCGTCGGTGACGCGCGGGCAGATGACCACGTCCGCCCCCGCCTTCAGCGCCTCGACGACTCCCCACGCCCCGAGGTAGGCGTTGGCGGTGAGGGGCGGGGCCTTCAGTTCCGCGAGCGGCTTTCCGGTGTCGAGGTTCCGCAGGGGGTGGCCCGCCTTCTGCAACCCCTTCAGGCGGGGGAGGAGGTCGTCGCCCTCGATGTGGGCGACGCTCGCCTTCACCCCGAGCCGGTCCCGGAGCTCGCGGAGTTTCCCGGCGAGACCCGCCGGGTTGAGCCCCCCCGCGTTGACGACGATTTTGATCCCCCTCCGGGCGCAGGTCGCGAGCACCTCCTCGGCCTGCTTCAGGAATGTCTTGGCGTATCCGAGGGAGGGGTCCTTCTGCTTGTCCTTCCAGAGAATCAGCATGGTGAGTTCCGCCAGGTAGTCGCCCGTGAGGACGTCGATGGGACCCCCCTCGACCATCTCCTTGGGGGCGGAGAAGCGGTCGCCGTAGAAGCCGGAGCAGTTGGCGATGCGGAGCGGAGGGGTCACGGCCTACTCCTGGTCGCCCTTCGCCAGATCCTTGAGCCGCTGGACCCCCCGGACCTCCCGCAGAATCCTCACCACCGCCTTGGGGACGAGGTGCTCCCACTTCTCGCCCGCCACCATCCTCCGCCGGATTTCTGTCCCCGAGTACTCGTTCCGCTTGTAGAGGGGGCTGTGGCGGACCTTCACGCCGGCTTCCCGGAAGAGGCGCGCCACCAGCGGGTTGTTGGAGTAGGCCGCGTCGAAGGGCGGGGTCATCGACTTCACGTTCGAGACCCAGACCGAGTTGCGCTCCACGTCCTCCAGCGGGATGACGTAGAACGGGATCGGGATGACCCCCTTCAAACTGTCCACCACCATCATCATCCGCTCGCCGGCGGTGAAGGGGTCGTCGAGGGTGTGGCTCCTCTGAGCGGAGCCGATGGCGACCGCCACCTCGTCAGCCCGCTCGGCGATTTGCTGGAGAATGGCCTGGTGGCCGAGGTGGTAGGGCTGGAAGCGGCCGATGTAGAACGCTCTCATGCTTGGACCCCTTGCTCCGAACCCTCCTTGTCGGAAAACCGGTTCAAACCCATCCCGAACATTTTCAGGGCTCCGGCGATATCGCCGTTGTTTCCCTTGGTCCGCCATGGATTGACCCTGAGCAAGGCCAGTTTGGGCATCGGTTCCCGGGCCACGGCGCAATACTCTTTTGAGACCTGCAACCCCGTCGAATCGTAGCCCGGCGACGCAGCCGCCGCCAGCGTGGACCCAGCCCCGCAGAAGGTATCAAGCACTTGACCCTTGCCTGTGGGCAACGCAGCCCAGACAATACGCCGCATGAAAGATTGGGGCTTTAGGGTTGGATGGGGAGCAATGTTACGCTCGGTTTCGGGTGTCCGCTCACTGATGATGACGTCCGTGAAAGGTGTTCCATCGGGATTCCTCCGGAGGGCTCCCGCATCGTATCTCCTCAAATTCTCCGCCAGCGTCAAACCGCGTTCGAGGGGTTTTCGGAAAACCGCCCACGGCTCCCAGCAAGCCCTTGGCATCGAGCAAACGCCTTCAAACTCTTCTTCCGCCCCCATGGGCCTGAAGCCACCGCGCAACGTCCTGACGATGCGGACGACGGTCCCTCTCGGTTCAAAGCCCGCCTCGGCGACTGCGGATGAGACTACGTGCAGGAAAAGCGGATTCGTTGTTTTCAATTTCTCGATATTCTCCTTCTGAAACACTTCGAACATCGTTCTACTCCTGGCTCCCAACCGGCCTCGGAACCAGCCACTTTCCACAGCGCGGGCATCTCTTAGGAGTGGAAACTCTAGGTGCCCATTTATAGCCGCACTTCGGGCAATCGCGGGTTGCCATTCCGACGACTACTATTACAGGAGTCTTAAGCGTTGTGTTCCTCCACTACGCCAACCCGCCGATGCCCGCATCTTGGTTGAACCTACCGCTTCGTGACGTCCCAGACAGTTTCTCCTCCCGATTTTCGACCGGAAAATATCCGCAGAAGCAGCTCCCGGTCCGCTTCGGTGGACTCCGACCCCCCGCCCTTCTCCCGGGCCGACATCCGGCGCCGCTTCCCGAATGAGGAGGTGGACCGCCCCCGGGCTCCCCGGAACCCCCTCCGGAAGGCGACCCCGGAGCACGAGGCCCTCATCGTCCAGCTGGCCCGGGAGGACGCCCGTGGAATTCCGGAGATGTTTCTGGGAGGTGCAAAATGCCAGGAAGCAGTAGGTTTAGGCTGGCCAGCTCGCGGAAAGGCGTGTCTGCGCAGGCAAGTAGTTCGTGATCACAAACTCGGTGATTCTGCCCCTCCCCTCCCCCTTGCAGTTGATGGCCCTCGGGGCCCTCGTCGGGGTGATGTGGAACCCCCTGTAAAGTTCCTTCACGAGCCCAGCGTGGGAGTTGCTTTCCATCACCAGACATCCCCTTTCTGCCAAGTCACGAAAGACTTCCGCCAACCGCCGTTGCTCCTGGGCGCCGAACTGGCTCTCGGTATAGCCTGTGAAACTCGATGTCCGGCTGATGGGCTGGTAGGGAGGGTCCAGGTACACGAAGTCGCCTGCGGCGGCATCTCTCAGCGTCTCCTGGAAATCGCCGGCCCGCAGAGCCACGCCCCCCAGGAGGCGGGAGGCGGCGCGGAGGTTCTCCTCGTCGAGGACCGCAGAGGCCGGGTAATCCCCGAAGGGCACGTTGAACTGGCCCCTGCGGTTCACCCTGTAGAGGCCGTTGCGTGAGGGGCTTCTATCGAATTAGCCGGTACCGCCCCTCCCCCTCGAATTTCAAAATGCCAAAGTCTCGAAGGACCTGGAGCTGTTGCCGGATCTTTGGCCGCACATTCCGATTTTGAGGATGGAGACGGCTCAACTCGCGCTCGAAGCTGTAAACATCGTCAAGCATGAAATCCGTCTTCCCAATCCGCCTGACGCACGAAAGAACATCGGAGGTCCATCCCCGGAACTTCGGCGAAAGTTCCCCGAAGAAGGAGAACTGCCTCCAAACTGCGCGAACACGCCGAGGGTCGATAGCTGAACCTGAATCCACCAACGGAATCCGGGCCTCGGGCGGCAACCGGTAGAGCAGGATGTTGGAACCCACCCACCCAGATCTCCGCGCGGTGGCCTTCAACGCCGACCGCTCCTCGATGACGTCCGGAGAGAGGAAGTGGCGCGGGACGACGAACAATTCCCGAACCTTCAGCGCATCCGGGTCATACCGCATGAAAAGATAGTTTGGTGCGGTTCCGTTCATGATGGCGCGTATTTTCGGCGCGTAGGCGGAGTTTACCACGCTCCTCCCGAACGGCCCGCTCTTCGACTTGAGTTGGTAAGGCGATTCACATCGTGGACAGGAAAAATCGATGACCTCCATTCCTTCGGGAGCCGCTTCAAGACCCTTCGACGGGCACGCAGGGCAGTAGAGATTCTCCCGGCCCCATGCCTGGGTCATGACCCGCGCCCGCTGCGAGAGACTCTTGTAGCCCCGGGCCGCGTCTGCGGGCAAGTCCAGATACATCTCACCCCATGTCTTGCGGTTTAAATACGTGGGTGTCTGTTCCGAGAGTTCATGGGGACCGTCGAGGCCGTGGCCAGGTGTGGCGAGCCCAAGACAATCCTGGCGCGAAAGCGGTTCGATTTCGGCATCGGCCTGACCGACGAATACGTCCTGAAGGTCCTGAAGTGGCTGCTGATTGAGCAGGACGTGACCTACTGGAACAGCAAGGGCAAAGGCCGGAACTGGAACTGGGGCTTTATCCGGTGGGTCGCCTCTGGGGAGGCCGACATCGAAACCATCCTCGCGCATGGCAAGGGGAGGATGCCGCCGCCGGAGAAGTTCGCCAGCGGGTTGCCCGATTGCTGAACTCTGGCGTTGCATTAACACTACTTTGGCGTTTTTAGATTCAACCGAACGCTCGCGCGCGAGGTTCGGTCCCGGAGTGCGTCAAACTGCGGGCGAATAGTGCGCCAGGCTCGGGAAGCGGTAGGTTTGCCGGAAGCCGTAGATTCCTACGCCCCGAGGGTGGGAAGAATCTCCTTCCCGATGGCCTTCAGCGCCTCGAACTTGTCGGGCCCGAGAGGCGAGCCGAAGATGAGGTGGGTCACCCCGGCCCCCAACAGCCGCCGGAGCCGCTCGACGACCTCCCCGGGAGTGCCGGCGATGGTGAACCGCTCGACCATCCGCTCCGTGACGCAGGCGCCCACCTTGCCCCACTTCTCCTTGGAGGGCGGCGCCCCCAGAGCGGCCTGCAGCGCGGCCAACTCCTCCGCGCGGATTCCGTGGCGCTGGAGGGTGACCTCGCCCGCCCCCGCGGTGACGAAGCCGGCGACGATGCGGGCCGCCCTCCGCGCCCTCTCCCCGTCGGCGTGGACCGAGACGCAGGTGTAGGCTCCCAGGTCGAACCTCTCGGCGGGCGTCTCGATGGGGACCCGCATCTTCGCCCGCCCCCGCTGCTCCAGCCCGCGCCGGAGGGGCTCCCGGGAGGCCTCGAAGTCGAGCGGGTGGGAGCCGTTGATGAGGACGCCGTCGGCAATCTCGCCCGCCAACTCCAGCATCTTCGGCCCCTGGGAGCCGACGTAGATCGGGACGGCCCCGCCCGGGTAGTCGAGGCGCGCCCCGCCCATGCCGAAGAGGTCCGAGTCCACCACCTGCCCCCGGTGGAGGGCGCGGATGACGTCCACCGCCTCCCGGATGCGGGCGAGGGGCTTCTCGCGCTTCACGCCGATGCGCCGCAGGGTGGTCCGGTCCCCGGCGCCGATGCCGAGGTGGGTGCGCCCCCCGGCGAGCTCGTTCAGGCTCGCGCTCGCCGACGCCGTCCATGCGGGGTGGATGAGGTAGGGATTGGTGATCCCGGGCGAGATGACGATTTTCCGGGTCTGGACCGCGACGCTGGCGAGGGCCACGTAGACGTTCCGGTTGTTGAAGTGGTCGGTGAACCATACGGTGTCGAAGCCCTGGGCCTCCGCCTCCTTGACCAGCCGCAGGATTTCCGGGACCGGGAAGGAGGGGACGATCTCGACGCCGCGCCGGACGGGCCGGCCCGTCATCGGACCACCTTCAATTGGACCCGGTCTCCCGCCTTCAGCCGGAACGTCTCGGCCGCGCTCCCCTGGTTGACCGCGATTTCGACGGTGTCGTGGGAACCCACCAGGACCAGGGGCCGGTGGACATCCACCTCGCCGTAGGTGGCGGCGAAGGGGACAATTTTCCCGTGGAGGCCGAGGCGGTCCCCGGGACGAATGTGGGGGGCCACGGCGCCGGCCGGGATGTTGGTGACCACGTTCCCGAACCCGTCCACCGAGAGGACCTCGCCGGTGAGCAGGTCGGCGGAGACCTCGCAGGCGTCCAGGTCGAGGTCCACCGGGTTGCCCAGGGGGACGCCGAACTCGTCGGGGGTCTCGCCGCGGGAGAGGCGGGCGGCCACGGGGGCGAAGAGGTCGCGGCCGTGGAAGGTCCGCGAGACTCCGGGGAACTCCTTGGTGATTTCGAATGGCTCGGGCTTGCCGAGGGCCCGGGCCGCAGGCATGAGGAGGCCGTTGTCTGGACCCACCAAATAGGCGCCGCCGGCTTTCACGATGAGCCCCTTCCTCCGGGTCCCGACCCCGGGATCCACCACGCCCACGTGGACGGCCGGTGGGAAGTGGCGCACCACCGAACGGAGAAGGAAGGCCCCCTCGCGGACGGAGTGGGAAGGGATCTTGGTGGAGATCTCGACGATGCGGGCGTCAGGGGCCGCGGAGAGGATCCTCCCCTTCATGGCGGCCGTGTAGGTGGACCCGAAATCGGTAAGAAGTGTGATGGGGAGGCCCGCCATGGTGGCGATGGGGAAGAGACGGGGAAAAACATAATCCCCTTTGGCTCGCATCCTCGGTCATGGCCGACCCCGATGCGCCCCAGTTCCTCCACTTCTCCTTCTACCGCACCGACCCCGCCTGGCGGCGGCAGCCTGCCAAGGAGCGCGAGGCAGGGAAGCGGGAGTTCATTGCCGCCGTGGAGGAGTGGGCGCCCCGGGTGAAGTCCCTCCCCTACTCGACGACCGGCCTCCGGGCCGAGACCGACCTCCTGCTCTGGAGGTTCGCGGCCTCCCTCGACGACCTCCAGGCCCACGCGGCGGCGCTCCAGAGGACCGGCCTCGGGCGGTGGCTGGAGATGAGATACGGTTTCCTCGCGATGGCCCGCCCCTCGCCCTACGTCGCCGATCATCGCCACTCGGGGCAGGAGGGGACGATGTCGCGGGTCGAACCGGCGGGCCGGAAATACCTCTTCGTCTATCCATTCGTGAAGACCCACGACTGGTATCAGTTGCCCCCGGCGGAGCGGATGCGGATGATGAAGGAGCACATCGCGATGGGCCACAAGCACCCGAGCGTGAAGAACAACACATCCTACTCCTTCGGCCTCGACGACCACGAGTTCATGGTAGCGTTCGAGACCGAGAGCCCCGCCGACTTCCTCGCGCTGGTGGAGGGGATGCGGACCCTGGAGACGCGGAAATACACGCTGCGGGACACCCCCATCATCTCCTGCATCCGGAAGCCGCTGAAGGAGTGCCTGGAGGACCTCGGATAGCGCGCTACCTCAGGAAGAGCCAATAGACGAAGAGGTTCAGCGCCGTCAGCGGGACCCCGAACCGCGTGAACTCCCGGAAGGTCAGGGTCTCCCCCTGTCTCTCCGCGTTCTGGATGATGATGACGTTGCTCGCCGCCCCGAGGATGGTGAGGTTTCCCGCGACGGTCGAGCCCGCCGCAAGGGCCATCAGCCCCTCCGTCGAGGCCCCGCCGTGCACCAGGAGCGGCAGGTAGAGGGCGACCAGGGGCACGTTGGAGATGAACTGGCTCAGGACCACCGAGACCAGGAGAATCATCGGGAGGGAGGCGACGTCGGCGCCGGTCAGGGTCAGCAGGGACTGGAAGAAGCCGGTGTCCCAGACCGATTGCATCAGGACGAACATGGCGACGAAGAAGACCAACGTCGGCCAGTCGATGCGGCGGGCGATGTCCGCCCGCTTCGGGCTCAGGAGGAGGATGGGCGCGGCCCCGGCGAGAGCGATGCAAGTGAGGCGGAACTCGGCGGGGAGCCCGAGGAGGGAGATGGAAATGCGGGCCGCGACCCCCGCCACCACCAGGGCGAGGGCGATTTGGCAGAGCCGTGCGAGGGCCGGGTCCTTCACCGGCTCCGGCCGGTGCTCCAGGGGGCCCCGGGGCATGCGGTCCCGAAAGGCAAACCGCAGCAGGAGGTAGGCGGCGACGAGGTTGACCAGCGTCGGGAGCAGGAGAAACCGGCCGAACGTGACGAACGGGCTCGGCACGCCGCCGTCCAACGCCACCAGGAGGTTCTGCGGGTTGCCGATGGGGCTCGCCACGCTCCCGATGGTCACCGCGAAGGCGAGGGCCAGCAGGAGCATCTTGGGCGGCAGGCCGTGCTTCCGGGCGAGGTTGAGTACCAGCGGGGTCCCGATGATGGCGAGTGTGTCGTTGAGCAGGAATGCCGAGAGCAGTCCCATCCAGAGGAACACCAGGAGGAGGAGCCCGTCGGCCGACCGGGTCCGCCCGAACCACCGCTCGCCGAGGTGGTAGAGGTAGCCGCTCTCCTCCAGCGCCCGACCGACGACGAACATTCCGAAGAGGAAGAGCATCACGTCGGGGTTGACCGCCGCCGCAGCTTCGGCGGGCCCGATTTGCCCAGTCAGCAGGACTGCGGCCGCCCCGCCGAGCATGATGTGCCAGATGCGGAGGCGGACCCGGCCGACCTGGCGGGCCGCAATCAGAAGGAAGACCGCGAGGAGGACCACCACCGGGAGCCAGGTCATGGGGTTCCCGGGGCGCGGGGTTTGATAGACTTTCGGCCGCGGGAGAAGCGGGAACTGCACGACCAACTGTCGCTGTGAAATCAGAGGGTGAGTTCGGACCTGCCGGAGGGCGCCGCGTGCGTTTTGCAGCTGTTGCCTGCTCCGCAGGCAACCCCCGACTGCGTAGCAGTCGTGAACCCCTTCGCCAGCATGACGTCTAAGGCGAGGAGCATCCCCTCGGGGTCGTGGGGAGGGCGACCCGCCCTCCCCGGGCGCCAGCGGCAGCGGGAGCGGAGCGTCGTCCCGGGAGTTCCGCACCGTCCACGAGGCGGCGTGGGAAGGGCGCTCACTTCACCGCTTTCAGGAAGTTCTTCACCATGACTTTTCCCCCCTCGGTCACCACCGACTCGGGGTGGAACTGGACCCCCTCGACCGGATATTTTCGGTGCCTCAGGGCCATCACCTCTCCCTCCCCGGTTCGGGCCGCAATTTCCAGGGGTCGCTTCACGCCGGTCACGACGAGGCTGTGGTAGCGGGTCGCGGTGAGAGGGCTCGGGAGGCTCCGAAAAAGCCCCTTCCCGTTGTGGAAAATCCGGGAGGTCTTGCCGTGCATCGGCTTCGCGGCGTGGGCGACGCGGGCCCCGAAGACCAGGCCGATGGCCTGGTGGCCCAGGCAGACCCCGAGGGTGGGAACCCCGGGCATCTCCCGCAGCACCTCCAGGGAGAGCCTCGCATCCCTCGGGTGGCCCGGGCCGGGGGAGATGAGGATGGCGTCGGGGTCGGCCCGCTTCGCTTCGGAGAGCGGAGCGTCGTTGCGGAGGACCTGAACCTGGGCTCCCGAGGCACCGACCATCTGGACGAGGTTGTAGACGAAGGAGTCGTAGTTGTCGATGACGAGGACTCTCATTTCATCTCTCCGAGGGCCTTCACCATCGCCCCCAACTTCTGCTCGGTCTCCGCGAACTCCCGCGACGGGACGGAGTCCGCCACGATGCCGGCGCCGGCGTGAAGGTGGGCCCGCTCCTTCCGCAGGTACATGGTGCGGATGGTGATGGCGAAGTCCATGTTCCCGTCGAAGGAGAAGTAGCCGACCCCGCCCGCGTAGGGGCCCCGCCGGACGGGCTCCAGCTCCTCGATGAGTTCCATGGCGCGGATTTTCGGCGCCCCGCTCACGGTCCCGGCCGGGAAGCCGGCCTTGAGAGCGTCGAACCCGTCGCTCCCGGGGGCGAGCCGGGCGTGGACGTTGGAGACGATGTGCTGGACGTGGGAGTATTTCTCGACGACCATGAGTTCGTCCACCTCCACGCTCCCGTAGGAAGAGACGCGGCCGAGGTCGTTCCGCCCGAGGTCCACCAGCATCAGGTGCTCGGCCCGCTCCTTCTCGTCCAGCAGCAGCTCCACCTTGAGCCGCTCGTCCTCCTCGGCCGTCCCCCCCCGCGGGCGGGTCCCCGCGATGGGGCGCAGGGTGAGTTCTCCGCCGCGGAGGCGCACCAGGGTCTCCGGGGAGGAGCCGACAATCTGCTCGTCGCCGAAGTCGAGGTGAAACATGTAGGGGGAAGGATTGATGCGCCGCAGGACGCGGTAGAAGTTCACCGGATCCCCGCGGGCCCGCATCGCGAGGCGGCGGGAGAGGACCCCCTGGAAGATGTCGCCGTCACGGATGTGGCCGAGGGCCCGGTTCACGGCGCGCTCGAAGCGGGGCCGGTCCATGCTCGCGCGGAGTCCCGAGGTCCGGAGGGCTCCCTCCGGCTCCCGGGGTCGGGGCAGCCGGGCCGGCGCGCCCCGGGAGAGGTGGAGGACCCTCCGGGCCACGTGGTCGAAGCAGACCAGTTGGCCCGGGACGATGAAGTGGAGGTCGGGAAAGCCCGGGTCGGGAAGGCACCGGTCGGGGAGGCGCTCGAAACCGCGGGCAGCGTCGTAGGAGATGTAGCCGACCAGGCCCCCCGCGAAAGGGACCGGCAGGTTCCGGTCCCCCCGCCCGGAGGAGGCCAGGAGCCCCCGGAGCTCGCCGTAGGGGTCGGAGGAGCGGTGGCGGCTCCTCCGGCCCCGGGCATCCGTCACCTCGACCCGGTGCCCGCGGGCGCGGAACTCCGCGAGGGGGTCGAAGCCGACGAAGGAGTAGCGGGCGCTCTTCTGGGGCCCCTCGACCGACTCGAGGAGGAAGCGGGGGCCCCCCTCCAGGGCGGCGAAGAGCCCGAGGGGGTTCAGCGGGACGCGGGCGGAGCGGGCGCGGAGGGGCGGGGATGCGGCCATGGCCTCCGACTTCAGATGTAATTGAAAATACTTTTTTGTATAAAAATATACATCATCCAGCCGCGGGCCCCGCGACCCCGGCCGACTTGAGGCTCTGCTGCAACTGCTGCTGGAGCTCCTCGCCGCGCTTCTTGATGCGCTCCTCCTGCCGCTCCAGGGTCTTGAGCCGCAGGGAGTAGGTCTCCTTCTTCTCCGCCAGGTTGGCCTTCACCTCGTCCCGCTTCGCCTTCATGAGGACGGTGCCGGCGGCCCGGTAGATGGTGTCGTCGGGGCCGATTTTTTCCAACTCCGCCAGGGCGGACTCGGTCTCCCGGAGGAGGGAGTCCACCTGGCTCTTCTGGAGGGCGACCGACTGCGCCTGCTGCTGCAGCTGGCGCAACTGCACCAACTGGTTCTGGACCTGGGGCGGGAGGTTGGCGGCCATGGCGGCTCCTGGCACGGCGGCGGATTAAACCTTCCGGGTCGGACCGGCCGCGGCGGCGGCCCCCGCCGCAACCTCCACCAGCCGCAGCCACGCGTTCACCTGGCTCCGCAGGCCCGACGGGGTCGTCCCCTGGAGCCGGAGTTCGAGGGCCCCGCGCCGCAGAGCGATGGAGGCGCCGGGGGAGGAGCGCGCCTCGGGCCGCAGCGCCCGGAGGACGACCCGGGCGTCGGGGAGTTGCAGAAGGAAGCGGGCGGCGAGCCGCGGCCTCATTCGGCGGCGGCCTCCTCGGCGGGAGGCGCCCGGACGGAGGCGGGCAGGTAGGCCCCGCCGGCGAAGACCACGCCGCAGCGGCGGCAGCGAAAGAGGGCGGTCCCGACCCTCCGGACCGAGAGGGCGGAGCACTTCGGGCAGGCGGAGCGGGGGCGCATGGCGGCCTCGATGTCGGCCACCACCTTCCGCGCCTTGCGGCCGTAGCGGGGCCCGAAGCGGGCCGTCGAGCGGGTCTTCTTGAAGCGGGCCATGGCGGCGGTCCCCCGTCCGGCCTAGACCTGCCGGGGCAGGAGTTTGCGCCGCTCCTTCCCCTTCTCGATGCCGAGGCGCACCATCTCCTCGAGGCGCTCGGGGGAGAGGGAGCCGGTGCCCCCCTTCTGGAGGCCGCAGAGGGCCCCGTCCTCCCGGGTCATCACGGTGAGGCGGCTGTCGGCCACGGCCCCCTCGTCGAGGCCGGGGTCCACGATGAGGTGGCCCCGGACGTCGGCCACGGTCACCGCCACGGGGGCGTGCCGGACCTCCAGGGGGATGTCCTCCCCGAGGCCGAACTGGGAGCGGGGGACCTTGGCGGTGAGGAGGGCGGCGGTGGCCCCGATGCAGGCGGCGTCAATCAGGTTGCCGTCGTCGTCGAGGGCGTGGACGTCCACGAAGAGCATCCAGACCTTGTTTTCCTCGATGAAGAGCTTCTCGAGGTCGATCGCCTTCGACTCCCGCACCCCGCGGTCCACGAGGCGCGCGAGTTCGATGGCGTTCTCGTTCGGCGGCCCCGGCTCGAAGATGGGGCTCGCCATCGGGACGAGTTCGGCGTTGGAGATGATGACCCCGCTCTTGGGGGTGTCGGGGAACGGGGTCCCGGGCATCAGTTTGACGCCCACGAGGACCTGGGTGGAGCCGAGGTAGACCCGCGCCGAGCCCTGCGCCTTGCGGATGACTCCCGTCTCGATGCGGATGGGGCGGGACTCGTCCGGGGCCCGGCCGTCCACCCGGACCTTCTTCCCGAGGGCGGTGTAGATCTGGTCCCGGCGGAGCTCGGTGACGAGGGTGTTCTGGACCTTGCCGGTCGGCATGGCCTACTCCTTCCCCCCGTCCCCCTTCTTGGCCTGCGTGAGGAGGGTCTCCCGCATCATCGCGAGGATGTCCTCGCACCCCTTCCGGGCCATGGCGTAGCCCTTCTGGAACTCCTCGAAGGTCATGTGGCCGTCCATCTGGACGAGGGTGGTCCCCCCGCGCCAGAGGGCCACCGGCATGTCGGCCTGGCCGAAGTTGTCCTCCTTCTGGTTGAGGTCGAGCACGACCGTGTCCTCCACCTTCCCGGCGGCGCAGGCGGCGACGAGGCCCCGCATGGGGATGCCCGCGTCCACGAGGGCGAGGCAGGCCGCGTTGATGCCGGCGGTCCGGGTCCCGGCGTCCGCCTGGAGAACCTCGACGAAGACGTCCACGGCGCTCCGGGGGAAGCGCTCGGTGAGGACGAGGGGCTCGATGGCCTGCCGGGAGACCTTGCTCAACTCGACGGAGCGCCGGTCGGGGCCGGGGCGCTTCCGGTCGTCCACGGAGAAGGAGGCCATGTTGTAGCGGTAGCGCACGATGGCCTTGGTCGCCTCCTCCTGGTGGCGGGGGTGGACCTCCCGGGGCCCGTAGACCGCCGCCATGACCTTGTTGTCGCCCTGCTCGTAGTAGCAGGAGCCGTCCGCCCGCTTCAGGACGCCGACCTCCATTTTGATGGGGCGCAACTGGTCCACGGCGCGGCCGTCGAGGCGCTTCCCCTTCACGATGAGGGGTTCGGACGATTTCATGCCGCTCATGACGGGGGCACCTGCTCCTTTGCGCCTAAAACGTTGTCCCGCCGCGCCACGGCTACTCCCTCCGCCTCCCGCCTCCGCGGCCGCCCATTCTCCGGGCGGGCCGCTGGGTGATTTCGGAAGGGATTTCGAAGTCGTCGCGGGGGGGGCGCCGGTCGCCGCGCCGGGGGCCCCGCCGCCCTTCGCCCCGCGGGCCGTCGTCCCGGCGGGTGCCCCTCCGGTCCTCCCGGGGGGGGCGGTCGCGCCTGCGCCCTTCGCCGGGGGGGTCGGTGAGCCCCTCCGTGGAGACGCCCAGCAGGGTGGCGATCCGGTTGGTCAGGCCGGAGGTGTGGGCCTCGGCCTCGATGAGTTTGAGTGTGCGGAGCGCCTCCTCCACCTCGGAGTCGGGGCCCCGGACCCACGCCCGGCCGTTGGTGGCGACGACGATGTCGCACCGGTATTTGCGCTTCAGGAGGCGAATCATGGAGCCGCCGCGGCCGATGATGCGCCGGACCCGGGTGGGGTCCACGTCCATGACCCGCCCCTCCCGGAGTACGGTGAGGTCGGGCTCGTTGAGGATGAGGTCGATTTTCATCTCGGGGCCCACCCTGGCCACCCGGGCCAGGATGAGGTCCCCGGGCCTGAGGTGCTTGTCGAGCTCCCCGCGCTCGACCCGGGCGAAGTGGTCCTCCAGTTTGAGGAACGCCTGGACGGGGCCGCCGATGTCCACCCGCCATCCCGAGAACTGCATGTCGGTGACGAGGCCGATGACCGTGTCCCCGGGCATCGGCAGGTAGCGCCCGTTGAGGGGGATGACCCGGACGCCATCCTTCGACTCGACGATGCCGTGGTGGAGGGAGAAGACCCGGTTGCCCTCGACGTAGGTCCCCTCGCCCGCGAGGGTGGGGTCCTCGGCGACGAGGTCGCCGGGGAGGACCACCTGCTTGCCGGGACTGACGGCGTCCATTTCCATGGCGCGGCTACGCTGTGCGCCTCCTGTTCGCGGAATCCATTAGCAGGAGAGCGGGCATATCCCGTCCCAATATAAAAACCATTCCCCCTCGGTTTCGACGGGGATGCGGGGCCGGAGCGCGAGGCTATTTTCGCAACGCGCAGGCCCGTTTCGCGATTCCGGGGAGGACCTCGCCGATTTTCGCGTGGATGACCACCTCGGCGATCCAGTCCTTGTCGGTCGGTTCGGCGTTCACCAGGACGAGGGGCTGCTTCCGGCGGGCCGTCTCCTCCGGGATGGAGGCCGCGGGGTAGACCACCAGGCTCGAACCGAGGACCAGCATCAGGTCGCAGGTCGCGGCCTCGGCGAACGCGCGCCGCAGGGCGTCGGCGGGGAGGGGCTCGCCGAAGAGGACGGTGTCGGGCTTCAGCAGCCCCCCGCACCCGCAGAGGGGCGGGTTCTCTCCCGACTTGACCCGCGCGACCGTCTCCTCCCGCGGATATTTGCGCCCGCACTCCAGACATCCGGCCGTCCGCGTGGTGCCGTGCAATTCGATGACGCGGCCGCACCCCGCCTCCTGGTGGAGGCCGTCCACGTTCTGGGTCACGACCGCCCGCAGGAGGCCCGCCCTCTCCAGTTCCGCGAGGGCGGCGTGGCCGGCGTTGGGCCTGGCGCCGGAGAGGTTGCGGCTCGCGGCGAACTCCCAGAAGGCGCGGGGGTCCTTTTTGAAGGTCTCGATGTGGGCCATTTTCATCGGGTCGAACCGTTTCCAGAGCCCCTGCGGCCCCCGGAAGTCGGGGATGCCCGACTCGGTGGAGATGCCCGCGCCGGTGAACGCGACGGCGTGGCGGGCGCCGGCGAGGAGGCGCGCGGCGGCCTCCACCTCCTCCTCGAACATCGGGTCGGGTGGGGAGGGGGCCTTATGAACGTTGCGAGGCCGGAGCCCTTAAGTTCCCACCTTTCATAGAAAAGTGGGATATGGCCGAAGCGGTGGCGAGACTCGATGACAAAGGCAGGCTCCTCCTCCCGAAGGAGGTGCGCGACGAGACCGGGGCCTCGGAGTTCCTGGTCCTCTCCGACCGCTTCGGCATCCGCCTGGTTCCCCGGGTCCGGCGGGCCGGGGACCTGCGGGGCTCGGGCCCCCGCAAGGTTCCCGCGCGAGGCCTGCGTGAAAAAACAGAACGCGCTCTTTGACTCCTCGACCTGGATCGAGCTCTTCAACGGCTCGCCCCGGGCGAAGAGGGTGGGGGACTACGAGACCTCCCGCATCTACTCTTCGACCATCGCGCTCTACGAGGTCTACCGGAAATATCTGACCGCCGACCCGGAGACGGCCCTCCGGGCCGTGGACTTGGTCCGGGCGAACTCCACGCCGGTCCCCGTTTCCGCGGAGGTCGCCCTCCGAGGGGCCGAGTTGCGGGTCCTCCACCGAAAACTCTCCATGGCCAACGCCCTGATTCTCGCCACCGCCGAGGCGCACCGGTGCGAACTGGTCACGGGGGACCGGGGCTTCGAGGGGGTCCGGGAGGTCCCGGTCGTGTTCATCTGAAGGGGCCGCCCGGTGTTTCCCAAAAGGGAAATTGTGAGGGGACTTGAGAATCGTCAAGTAGCGGCGGGTTTATACCGGGCCCCCGCCCCTCCGCTGGCGGGACGAGTCAGAGGTCCCTGTGCTTGTTGACGAAGTTCGAAATCTCCCTTCCCCGCTCGGTGAGCGAGTAGGCCATGGAGCCCCGCTTCCCGCGGGGCCCACGGCTGACGAGACCCGTTCTTTCGAGTTCCCGGAGCCGTTCCAAGGTCGCCGTCGGGTGGCCGATGATTTTCTTCAACTGGTAGAAGTTCCGATCCCCCTGGCGCAGTTCCAGGAGGATGCCGGTCACCCCGGTTTTCCCCAGGAGTCTGAATAAGGCCACAAATCGGCTCGGGCGACCGGTAGACGTAAGTGATATATACAAGAAGTTGTATCTGTCAGATGGCAACGGGAAGAGAGAGAACGGCCAAGCGGCACATCCGCATACTGGTCTCGGTTCCGCTCGTTCTGTTGCTGGCCGCCTCCGCCCAGGGGTACCGGGGCACGGTATCGGTGGACCGGGTCACTGTCTCGAACGAGAATTGCGGGGAGAGTGCCCCCATCCAGGTCACGGCCCGAAACGACGGCGCGGGCGGAGCCCTTTGCTGGTGGTGGGACTACGGGAAGAGCGGCTGGGTGAAGGGGACGGCGTCGTGCGTCCCCCCCTCCGGGGGGAAGAGGAGCTTCACGGCCACGGTGCCCGTCCCATCCACGGGCGACCAGACGCAGAACCTCATCGTGGAGTGCCACGATTACGCCGATCTGAAAATCACGGGGTGGACAGACACATGCAAGGACGCCTCTCTTTTCGATGACCCCTCGTATAGCACCGAACGGTGGGGACTTCCCATCCAAACCTCGGCCCACTCCTACGTCGGCGTCGCCTCCACCCCGGACAGCGCCCTCATCGTCCTCGACGGGACGTCCACAGGCCAAACGACGAAGCCGGGAGCCATCGTCTCCCTCGAGGTCACTCCGGGGGCCCACACCGTGCGCCTCATCAAGCAGAATTACAAAGACTACACCAAGGCGCTCACAGTCTCCTGCGGCGCCACGGCAGGGCAGGCGCTCGTGTCCGCGACTCTTGTCGGAGTGGGAACCCTCACCGTTTCCTCGGAACCGTCCGGGGCCTCGGTCTACCTCGGCGGAGTGTCCCGGGGGACTACCCCGCTGGTTCTGAAGGATCTGGAGGAGGGCACGCACTCCATCCGGGTCGCGAGGACGGGATACCAAGACTTCACGGACGTCGTCACCCTGACCCCGGGAGGCGCGGTCAACGTCCGGGCGGATTTGAAGAAGGTCCAGATATGCACCCCGGGAGCGCGTGAGTGCTCCGGGAGCAACATCCGCGCCTGCAGCGCGGACGGGACAGAGTGGACGGTGACCGAAACATGCTCTCTCGGCTGCGAGCGGGGCGCCTGCAGGACGCCGTCCCCAGCCACAGCCGCCCCGGCGGTTGCTGCTCCGGCAGCGCAACAGCCCGCTGCACCCGCAAGCCCTACGCCCTCGAAGATGACGATTGAAATCAGCAACATCCCCAGCAACATTCCCCGCCCCAGCCCGGGATTCGAGGTTCTACCCGCCCTCGCCGCCCTCGGGCTGCTGGCGCTGGTCCTGCGGAAACGCTGACAGACACTACTTTGAAGCGGCAGGCCCCATCCCCTTCAGATGGTCACCATCGACCCCCGGGTGTGCGACCTCTGCGGCTGCTGCGTCTCGGTCTGCCCCCCCGACGCAATCGCGCTGAGGACCGGCGCCATCGGGGTCATGGAGAACTGCACGGAGTGCGACCTCTGCATCCCCGCATGCCCGGTGGAGGCCATCTCCCGGGGGCCCCGGGGCCCAGAGCCGGTGCCGAAAGGGGGCCCGCGGGTCGGAATGGAGGCCGACGTGGTCGTGGTGGGCGCGGGCCCGGGGGGCTCCATGGCCGCGCAGGCCGCCGCATCCCGGGGAGCGAGCGTCCTGGTCCTCGAGCGCCTCCCCGAAATCGGCTGGCCGGTCCGGTGCGCGGAGGGGGTGTCGCGGGCCGAATTAGAGAAGCACATGTCCGCCGACCCGAGGTGGGTCTCGGCCACCATCAAAGGGGCCCGCGTCTACGCCCCCGACGGGACGCGGGCCGACATCCAGGGAGAGGGCTACGTCCTCGACCGGCGCCTCTTCGACAAGCACCTCGCCCGGCGGGCGGTGGAGGCGGGGGCGCAGGTCCTCACCCGCGCCACGGTGGTCGGGATGGAGCGGAAGAACGGCCGCTGGAGGGTCCTCGCGGAGGCGCCGGACCACACACTGGAGGTGGAGACCCCGCTGGTCGTCGGCGCCGACGGCGTGGACAGCAGGGTGGGGAGGTGGGCCGGGCTGCGGACCGCGCTGAAGGCGAAGGACGCCGAGTCGGCCTTCGAATACTGCATGACCGGCATCGAGGTGGACCCGGAGCGGATTGACATCTACCTCGGCAACGAGGTGGCCCCCGGCGGCTACGCGTGGGTCTTCCCCAAGGGGCCGACGAGCGCCAACGTGGGGCTCGGGACGCAGGTGTCGCGGAACCTGAAGAGCGGCCTCTCCTCGACCCACTACCTCAACAAATTCGTCGCGCAGCACTTCCCCCGAGGCAGGATTGACCGCCGCATCGTCGGCGGGGTCCCGGTCGCCGCGCCGCCCAGGAGGTGCATCGCGCCCGGCGTCATGCTGGTCGGCGACGCCGCGCGCCACTGCGACCCGCTGACGGGCGGGGGCATCACGGCGGCGATGACCGGGGGCGCCGTCGCGGGACGGGTGGCGGCGGAGGCCCTGGGAGCGAAGGACTTCTCGGAAGCGTTTTTGGAGCTCTACGAGAGGGGGTGGCGCGCCGAAATCGAGGATATCAACACCCGCTACTATCGCATCAAGGAGTTCCTCACCGCGCTCGACGACAAGGCGATCAACCGGTTCGCGAAGCAGTTCGGGGGGAAGAGTTACGGGAACGAGGAGTTTTTGGGGATGGTGAAGACGCTGCTCTAACACTACTTTGGCGTTTTTAGCTTCATCCGAACGCTTGCGCGGGGCCCTTCCGGTCGCCACTCGCGCAAGCGCTTGAAACCGCCGACCGATTCTCGCGTTCCGAAGTCAAACGGGGAGCATCGCAAGGAAGTTGTGGGCGATCTGGAACCGTAGAACTCCCGGCATCCGCAGTCCTCCCCGCCGGGGGCAGCCAGTCCACGGAGCCGTCATCCCGGGCGATGCTGGCGGCGATGCAGAGGGCCACCTTCCGCATCCGGGAGCTGCGCGCAGGAGCCTGAAACGGGGTCCCGTGGCCAATCCTTTCAAATCCCCCGCAGCACTCCCCCCATGGGCCTCCTGGACGTCCTCGCCTTCCTGACGCGGCTGCCAGTGGGTCCCCGCCCGATGGAAGGCGTGGGCAAATCGATGCAGTTCTTTCCCGTCGCCGGCCTCCTGATTGCCCTCCCCCTCGCCCTCGCCGCCTACGGCCTTGCTCTCGCCAGCATCGGCACCCTCCTCACAGCGGCTCTCCTCCTCGCCCTCCTCTACCTGCTGACCGGCATCCACCACTTCGACGGTCTCGTGGACTTCGCCGACGCCATCGCCAAGAAGGGGAGTCCCGAGGAGCGCCGGAAGGTCCTGCGGGACCCTGCCGTCGGGGCGGCGGGCCTTCTGGCCGGCATCCTCACCCTGCTGGTGCTGGCAGCCGCTGCGCACCGGGCCGCGGGGTTTCTGAACTTCGGAATCCTCCTCGCACTTTTCGCCTCCGCCGAGGCGGGGGCCAAGCACGCTATGGTGGTCGCCGCGGCGTTCGGGCGGCCCTTCGGCGAGGGGTCGGGCAGGGCGTTCCTCGAGGAGGCCACGGTTGCCCGGCTCCTCCTCTCCTTCACGCTCACCGCCCTCCTCACCTTCGGCCTCTGGGGCTGGACCTTCGGCTTCACGCCCTCCGGCGGGCTGCTGCCGGCCGCGGCGCTCCTCGGGGCCGGCCACCTGGTCCCGAGGCTGGGGGTGGCCGCCGCCCACCGGACCCTCGGCGGGGTCAACGGCGACGTCCTCGGGGCGATCCACGAAATCTCCCGAGCCATCCTCCTCGCGGCGGCGGTGGTCTTCCTGTGAAGGCGGTCGTCATGGCGGGGGGGCGCTCGACCCGCTTCGGGGGGGGCGAGAAGCCGATGGCGACCCTCCTCGGGAAGCCCCTCGTCGGATGGGTGGTGGACGCCCTGGAGCGCGGCAACGCCGGGCCGGTCTCGGTCGCGACTTCGCCCCGGACCCCCGCGACCGCCCGGTGGGCCCGCGCCCGCGGACTCGCCGTCATCGAGACTCCGGGGCGGGGATTCGTTGAGGACGCCGCCCTGGCGGCCCGCAGACTCGGCCTCCCCCTCCTGGTGGTGGCGGCGGACCTCCCCCGGCTCCCTCCGGAGACGGTTGCAGCCACCATTCGCCGCTACGGTGAGACCCACCGGCCGCTCTCTCTCTGGGTCCCGGCCGGACGGCAGGAGATGCCGGCCCAGGGCGGTCTCGCCCCGGCCGGTCTCAACCTCTGGGCTCCGGGGGAGGAGGAGCGGTGGACCGTCCGCAGCCCGGGCCTCGCCATGAACGTCAACACCCTTGCAGGACTCTTCGAAGTCCGGGCGTCACTGGAGGGTCTCTTTTCAGGAAATAGAAGAAATATTGAGGCACCCTCATAAACAAAATCCGACTCTCCGGGATTGTCCACCGCCCGGAGACCGATTTGCACCCGATTTCAAATCTTCCCGGGTCTCTCCGATGCTGAAAATTTTCGCCGTTTTCGGATGGTTTTTAAGGAGGGAGCGCCGGGAGAAGTTCTCATCCCCGCCATGTTCCCCAACCAGCGGGTCCTCGACATGGTCGGTTCCCGTATCCGCATCGAAATGAAGGGCGAGAAGACCCTCCTCGAAGGCACCTTGAACGGCGTGGACGACTATCTCAACGTCTTCCTGACCGACGCTTCGGAGGTGGCGGACGCGGGCAAGGTCCGCACCCTCGGCTCCATCATCCTCCGCGGCAACAACATCGTCCTCATCCATCCCGCCGACCCCTCGTGGACCTCCCGGAGGAAGGCGTGACGACGGCGGCGCGGGACGACGGCCGGGGCTCCAACGGGCGCGCCGGCAACGAAGCCGGGCCCCGGGCCCCGGGGCGCGCCCTCCTCATGGCCGGAAACGCCCTGGCACCCTGCATCGGCTGCACCCTGGAGTGCTTCCCCCGCTCCTGCGAACTCTTCACCGAGTGGCTCGGCCTCCTGGAACGCTCCCCCCGGGGCCCCGACGGCCACCCGTAGCCCCGCCGCCCCGCGAAACTATAAGGCCCGAATCTCGCGCAAGATAGGAGTGCGACCATGAAAGCGAACCCTCTCGCCGTCCGCCTCGCCCGCAAGTGGGTCGAGAAGCGCAAGGACCAGTTCCCGGCCATCTCCCAGGAGCTCCGGAGGGCGCGGATGGCCACGACCCCGGAGGCCTTCCTGTCGAACGTCTACTTCTTCTCGCTCCTGGGGGGCGTGGCGGGCGCCGCGGTCGGTGGCCTCGTGGGGTATCTGCTCGTTTTCGTCCTGAAAATCGGAAGCGGACCCATCACGAAGCTCTCCCGGGAATCGGTCCAGGGCTTCCTCCAGTACAAGGACCCCATGCTCTTCGCCGTCTTCTTCCTCCTCTGCTTCTTCGGCCTCATGATGCTCACCCGGGCCCTCGTCCGGGGCGGTCCCCGGAGCCGCGCCGGCAGCCGCAAAGGCAGGATCAACAAGGTGCTGCCCTACGCGGTCACCTACATGTACGCCATGAGCAAGGGGGGGATGAACATCATCGAGGTCTTCCGCTCTCTGGCCCGCGCCAAGGAGATCTACGGCGAGGTCTCGGTCGAGTTCCAGGGCATCGTCAACGACATGGAGATTTTCGGCAACGACCTCCGCACCGCCATCCAGCACGCCATCGAGAACTCGCCCAGCCCGAAGTTCCAGGAGATGCTGCACTCCCTCCTCACGGTCATCGACTCGGGCGGGAACATGGTGTCGTTCTTCCAGGAGAAGGCGAACCAGTACCTCGACGCGGCCATCCAGGACCAGAAGGGGTTCCTGGAGACGCTGGGCCTCATGGCGGAGTCCTACGTCACCGCCTTCGTGGCGGGGCCCCTCTTCATCGTCATCATTCAGACGGTCATCGGCCTCGTCCAGGGGGGGAGCCCCATCGCGCTCTACGCCATCACCTACATGCTCATCCCGGCGGGCTCCGGCATGTTCCTCTTCACCATCTACATCATCACGCCCCAGGACGCGGGCAAAGCGCCGTTGCTGAAACTGGAGAAGTCCCTCGACGTGAACGTCGAGCTCCCCGAGGAGGGCACCCCGGAGCGGGAGAAGTACGAGGCCATCCTGGAGACGCGGAAGAAACTGGCGCTGAAGAAGAGGCTCGACCTCTGGAACTACTGCCTCGAGGAGCCCTTCCGGGCCCTCATCCTCAGCGGGCCCGCGGCCCTGGGGGTGTTCTTCATCCTGTTCGCCCTGAACCCGAACGCCCTCCAGAACCAGTTCATCGACGACATGATGATCATCATGGGCATCGTCCTGGTCACCCCGGTCTCGGTCTTCTACGAAATCAAGGCCAAGCGGGAGAAGAAAATCCGCAACGAGATTCCCGACTTCCTCCACCGCATGGCCCTCACCAACGAGATCGGCATGACCATGTCGGAGTCCATCGAACTCATGTCGAAGCAGGCCCACGGGGCCCTCACCGAGGAGATCAAGAAAATCCACCGGGACATGATCTGGGGCATGTCGGTCCAGGACGCGTTCGCCCGCTTCGCCAACCGGCTGCGCATCGGGTCGGTCTCCCGGACCGTGAAACTGCTGACCCAGGCCCTGAAATCGAGCGGCGACGTGCGCGAGGTCCTCGACATCACCGCCAAGGACGCCCGGACGGTCCACGTCCTGGAGAAGGAGCGGGCCCTCAACATGCTCATCTACGTGGTCATCATCTTCATGTCTTTCGGCGTGTTCACCATCGTCGTCTTCATCATGGCCGCCACCTTCCTCCCCGAAATCGAGCGGGCGAGCGCCAACGTGAGCAAATCGGGGGTCAGCGTCCTCGCGGGAGTGGACGTGCCCCTCTACAAGCGCATCTTCTTCCACGCGGCGATCCTTCAGGGGTTCGGGTCGGGCCTCATGGCGGGGCAGATGGGCCAGGGGAAGGCGATGGCAGGGCTGAAATACTCGGTCGGCATGGTCATCGGCGCGTGGGTGATGTTCAGGCTGTTCATTTGAGCGGCTTCCGGTAGGGCCTGGCGTGCCGGTAGCGGGGCCGCCTCTTGTTGCGGCGCCGCGACTCCGCCCTGCGCTCGATGGCCTCCTGCTCCCTCTCAGCCATCTTCCCGAGTCTCCACCCTCACCCCGCGGGCCTCCAGGAGAGGGAAAAACTTCTCCGGCTCCACGCATCCCTCGGGGGCGAAGACTCCGGGCTTCGAGACGTCGCCCGCCACGGCGGAGTGATGCCGCCCTTCAGGGTCACCGTCTGCAGCCCCGGGATGAAGCGGGGCAGGGTGACCGGCTCGGCGTGGCCGGCATAGTAGACCGGGACGGGGCCCACCGGGGGCGGGAACTCCACGATCTCGCGGCCGGTTCCCGCCCGGACCCGGACCGGTTTGCCGCCCAGGTGGGCCGCGACCTCGCCGGTGAACATGTGCAGCGCGTGCTCCACGTTGGCGAGGCCCTCGGCATCCTGGGCGTCCCCGGTGAAGGCGATGCGGACCTCCTCCAGCCGCTCCATGCGGCGGGCGGCCCGGGCCATCGAGCCGAGACCCTTCGCCACCTCCTGCGCCCGGTCGAGGCTGATGTCGGCTACCGCGATTTCCGAAACCTCCGGGCTGGCCGCGAGCTCCTTGCAGACCTGCCTCCCCATGTCCCCCGCGCCGCCCAGGACCACGATGCGCATGAGGAGCGGTCGGAGTCCCCGGATATGAAACTGCCTGCGGCAGCAGTTTGATATGCGGGGAGTCGAGGGCGACACAATGGCGGGCCGCCTCGTCTCCATCGAAGGCATCGACGGTGCGGGGAAGGACACGGTCCTCCGGCTCCTCCGCCCCCGTTTCCACGGAGCGCTCTTCACTGCCGAGCCCACCGGCGGCTGGCTTGGGCGGACCATCCGGGAAAGTTTGCGGCGGCACGCCGACCCCCTCGCCCTCGCCCACCTCTTCCTCGCCGACCACGCGCTCCACCTCTCGCGAACCGTCCGCCCCGCCCTCGCGCGGGGCCTGCCGGTGGTGACCAACCGCTACTCCGACAGCCGCCTCGCCTACCAGGGGGAGACCCTGCGCGGGCGGGTGGCGGGAGACCCTGTGGAGTGGCTCCGGGAGGCCCACCGGCCCTGGAGCGTCTGGCCCGACCGGACCGTGCTCCTCGTCCTCGACCCCCGGGAGGCGGTGCGCCGGCTGCAGGGGCGGAGGGGGGGGAGGACCGCCTTCGAGAAAGAGAGGTTCCTCCGGCGGGTCCAGGAGAACTACCTCCGGGTGGCGGAGGAGGAGCCGGGGCGGGTGGTGGCGGTCCCCGCCGATGGGAGCCCGGCCGATGTGGCGCGCAGGGTCGAGGCGGAGGTCCGGAAGGGGCTCTCCTGACCGGAGGAGGGGGCCGCCGCGCCGCGGCGGAGGTTTGCGAAGGCGTATTAATTCCCCGACCCGACAGGAGGGTCGATGAAGCGCATCATTTTCCTCGGCGACGGCATGGGGGACTACCCGATCCCCGAACTGGGGAACCGGACGCCGCTTCAGGCCGCGAAGAAACCCAACATGGACCGCCTCGCCCGAGAGGGGCTGCTGGGGACGGCGACCACCTGCCCCCCCGGGCTGGAGCCCGGCTCCGACGTGGCCAACATGGCGATACTCGGCTACGACCCCTCCGAGTTCTACACGGGGCGGGCGCCCCTGGAGGCGGCGGCCCGGAACATCCCCCTCGGCCCGACAGACGTCGCCTATCGGTGCAACCTCGTCTGGGTCGAGAGCGGAGTGATGAAGGACTACTCCGCGGGCCACATCACCAGTCAGGAGGGGGCCGAGTTGATGCGGGCGGTTCAGGAGGAACTCGGGGGCGACGGCTTCGATTTCCTACCCGGCGTCTCCTACCGGAACCTGCTCATCCGGCGCGACGGGGTGGAGTCCCAGTGCACCCCGCCCCACAACATCTCCGACAAGCCCTTCGAGCCCCATCTGCCCCGCGACCCGGTCCTCCGCAAGTTCATGCTCGACTCCCGTGCGGTGCTCGCGGACCACCCGGTGAACCGGAAGCGCCGGGAGGCCGGAAAGCCGCCGGCGACGATGATCTGGTTCTGGGGCTGCGGGAAAGCGCCGAAGGTGCGGCCCTTCGAGGAGAAGTTCGGCGCGCGCGGGGCCATCATCACCGCCGTGGACCTGCTCCGCGGCGTCGGGCGGTACCTGAAGTTCGAGGTCATCGAGGTCCCGGGCGCGACCGGCTACTACGACACCAACTACGAGGGGAAGGCCCGGGCGGCCCTCGACGCCCTGCGCCGGGTGGACCTGCTCTACCTCCACGTCGAGTCCACCGACGAGGCGGGCCACGAGGGCTCCCTGAAGAACAAGTTGCGGGCGCTGGAGGACTTCGACCGGCGGTGCGTCGGCCCGGTCCTCGACGGCCTCCCGGAACTCGGCGAGCCGGTGCGGGCGCTCCTGACCACCGACCACTACACGCCGGTGGCCCTGAAGCGCCACACTCCGGAGCCGGTCCCCTTCGCCCTCTGGCCCGCGCCGCGCGGGAAGGGCGACGGGCCCGATTTCAGCGAGGCCTCGGCGGCCAATGGCTCCCTCGGGCACAGGAAGGCGACCGGCCTCATGGACCTTCTGCTGAAGCCGTGAGCCCCCCTGCCCTCCGCGTCACCGGCGCCGTCCGGACGCCCCTCGAACTCCCCGGCTCCCTCCTCGCGCGGCTTCCCCGGAGCCGGGGGCCCCTGAGCCCGTTCAGGCCCGAGCCGACCGCAGAGGGAGTCCCGGTCGAACGCCTCCTGGAGATGGCGGGGCCGAGCCCGGGCGCGACCCACGTCCGGGTCATCGCTTCCGACGGCTTCGCCGGGGTGGCGGCCCTGGAGGAGTTCCGGCGCCTGGGGCTCCTCCTTCTGCGGCTCGGGGAGGGGCCCCTCCGGGAGGACCAGGGAGGGCCCCTCCGGCTCGTGATGCCGGGCTCGTCCAATCCCTGCGCCAGCGTCAAGGGCGTCGTCGCCATCGAGGTGCGGGAGGGGCCCTTCCGCGAGACATCCTCCAATCATCCGGACGTCCCGATGGTGCGGAAGGGGTGAGCGTGGGCGGGCTGCTGCGGCTCCTCGGGTGGGCGGCCCTGGCGACCCTCCTGGCTCCCGCGGCCGCCCAACAGGAGCCGGTGGAGCGCTGGTCCTACCCCGCCCTCGACCGGGTCACCGGCCTCGCCCTGCCGCCCAACGCGACCTACGTGGCTGTCCACGGGGGGGCGCTCACACTGCTTGGCGACAACGGCTCGGTGGTCCGGAGCCTCCCCGTCGGAATCGTCCCGAAGTTCGCCGCGGCCCCGGACGGCTCGTTCCTCGCCACCGCCGTTGGAACCGAAATCACCCTCCGGGGCTCCGACTTCTCCCCCCTCTGGACCTACCGGGCCACGGCGGTGGTGAACTCGATGGCCGTGGCAGCCCGGGGGTTCCGCACCGCAATCGGGACCCAGGACGGGACCCTCGTCTTCGTGGACCGGGACGGGCGGCCCGTGACCGGGCAGAGGCTGGAGGGGCCCCTGGAGGCCCTGGGCCTTTCGGCCGACGGGGGCACGCTCGCGGTTTCCATCCCCGGCACTCTCCTGCTCCTCGACGGGCAGGCCGCGGAGAGGTGGAGGCGGCCGGTCCAGACCACCTCCGCCCTTGCGGTGGCGGAGGACGGCTCGGCGGTGGCCATCGGGAGCGCCCAGGGGAGGCTCCGTGTCTTCGACCGGAACGGGACCGAGAGGCTCACCCGGACCTTGGAGCCGCCCTTGAGCATCGCGGGCCTGGACTTCTCGGCCAATGGCTCGTTCCTGCTGGCAGCGTGGGGCGATGACGTGGCGGCCCTCGGCTCCGATTGGACCACCCTGTGGCGCAGGAGTTTCTTCCGCCCGGTGGAGGCGCTCGCGCTGTCGCAGGACGGCTCCCGGGCGGCGGTGGGCGCAAAGGGGGGGCTCGTCCACACGCTCGATACCGGATTTGTGGAGGTGCCCAGAGTTGCCGAGCCCGCTGTGAACGTCTCGGACCGGGTTCCCGAGCCATCGCCTGTCCCGACCTCTGCGGCCGACCTCCCCGCGCCGCCGCCCCCCGAGCCCGCGGGACCTCTCCCGGTTGGAACGCTCCTGGCCGCCGCCGGGGCCGCATGGGCCCTGACACTCCTGGCATTCCTCCACCAGCGGGGACTCCTCCTGGTCCCGGGGCTGCCGCAGGCGTGGAAGGTCCTGAGGTCGCTCCCCGCGAGAGTGCCTGCCCTGAAGCGCCGGAAGGGGGCGCCGCGGGAGCGCCCGGGAGTTCCAAAAAAGGGCCCGCTCGCGGAGCCGGAGAAGCCGCCTGCGACGAAACCCCAGAAGTCGAAACCCGCGTCCCCGAAACCGGCTCCACGCCCCGTCGTGCCCCGGACGCCCCCGGTCCCCCGCGAGGTCGCGCGGCTCCTCCGCGAGCGGGCGCGGGAGGAGAAGACCCTGGAGAACCTTGAGTACATGAGGGGACGGGGGCTGCTCGATGCGCCGCGCTACAACGCGTTGCGGGAGGAGGCGATGGGGAGGCTGAATGCGGTGAAGCGGATGCTGGATCGGGCGGGGCACCGGGGCTAAGTGAGGCCGAATTAATTCTTCCTCATCGAGCCTTTCTGGAAGGCTCCTTCCGGGGTTGCGAAAGGAGCAAAATACCGGCCTTCCGGTTCCCCACCGGAATCTGGGGGGACTTTTTTGGGGCTGCTTAGCCCCCCGCCACCGGCGGGAAAACGGCGACCTCGTCCCCCTCCTGCAGGACGGTATCCAGCCCCTTCCCGTACTCCACCTGCTCCCCGTTCACCAGCACGTTGGTCTCGGCGCGGAGATTTTCGCCCTCCAGCACGTCGAGGCCCTTCGACTTCAGGGAGCGCAGCAGATCCCGGAGGGTCGAGCCGGCCGGAGCCTCCACCTCCATCAAATCGGTCCCGAGCGCCTCTCGACAAGATGCAAACGCGCGGAGGGCGACCTTCACATCCGCCCCCGGGCGGTCTCGAATCTCCGCAGCAGCTCGGCCCGGCTCGGCAGCCCCGTCCACGCCCCCGCCCGCGCCACGCACGACGCGGCGGCGAGGCTCCCGAGGAGGGCGCACTCCCTCAGTGGGTGGCCGCGGAGGCGGCCGAAGATGAATCCGGAGTCGAAGGCGTCCCCCGCGCCGGTGGTGTCCACGACCTTCGCCGCGAGCGACGGCAGGCGGGCCGACTCCCGGCCGTTCGTGGCGAAGCAGCCCCGAGGACCCATCTTGACCGCCACGGTCATCCCCCCCTCGGCGAGGGCCTCCGCCCCGGGAACGGCCGCTCCCGACGTGATTTTCTGCAACTCCTCCTCGGAAGGCAGCAGCACCGCCGTCCTCCGGAGGAGGGGACGCAACCCCCTCTCCCCGCGCCGCGCGTAGAGGTTTCCCGGGTCGAGGCTGACCCGGCCCGCGCAGAGACGGGCGGCCGCGGCCTGGACCCGCAGGGGCCCGTCCCCCTCGGTGCAGGCGAAGGAGGTGAGGTGGAGCCATCGGGCCCGACCGAACGGGACGGAGGGGGGGAGGCCTTTCCATCCGTCGTTCACCCCGGGCTCCACGATGAGCGCGCGCTCCCCCTGCCGGTCCACCATCGCGGTCACCCGGCCGCTGAACCCTCCGACCCTCCGGACCCCGCGAACATCCACCCGCTCCCGCCGGAGGGCCCGGAGGAGGAAATCGCCGTGCGGGTCGCTCCCGACCCGCGCCACCAGCCCCGACCGGAGACCAAGGCGGGCCATTCCTGCGGCGAAGTTGCCCGCCGCCCCCCCGGGCGAGAGCTCCACCTCGCGTCCCGAGGTCTCGGCGCCGGAGCCGGGGATGAAATCGACCCGCACCAGGCGGTCCACGTTGAGGGCGCCGAACGCGAGAACCTCCGGAGGCATCCGAAAGGTTATGGAGGCCGGATGAAAAACCCCACCATGGCCTTCGCCATCTATCCCGCCGTGGACCTCCAGAAGGGCCGCGCCGTGGTCCTGGAGGGGGGCGAGAGAACCCTCCTCGATCTCGGGGACCCGGTGGCCGCCGCACAGCGGTGGGTGGACGCGGGGGCCCGGTGGCTCCACGTGGTGGACCTCGACGGCGCGGCGGGGGCGGGCTCCAACCGGGAACTCCTCCTCGACATCGTCCGCTCCCGGGGCGACGCGAAGGTCCAGGTCGGGGGCGGCATCCGGACCCTGACCCGGGCCGCCTTCTGGCTCGGCCAGGGGGCGAGCCGGGTCATCTTCGGGACGGCGGCGGTGGAGAGGCCCGAGATGGTGGAGAGGACCGTGGAGCAGTATGGGCCCGAGGCCGTCGTGGTCGCGGTGGACGCGAGGAGGGGCGAGGTGGCGACGCGGGGCTGGACGCGGGGAACCGGAGCGACGCCCCGGGAACTGGTCGAGCGGTTCGAGGGGGTCGCCGGAACCTTCCTCTTCACCAACGTGGATGTGGAGGGGCGCGGGAGGGGGCTGCCCCTGGGGCCCGTCAAGGAACTCACGAAATTGGGCGTCCCCATCCTCGTCGCGGGGGGCATCTCCAGCCTCGACGACGTGCGGGCCATCCGCGACGCCGGGGCTGCGGGAGCGGTGCTGGGGCGGGGGCTCTACGAGGGGAAAATCGCTCTCCCGGAAGCCCTCGCCCTGGAGAAAGGGGTATAGTCACCGGCAGCCATTCCTGCCCATGGCGCGCACCGCCACCGTCGAGCGGAAAACCAAGGAGACCTCCATCCGCTGCCGCCTCTCCCTCGACGGGACGGGCCGGGTCAAGGCCCGGACCGGCATCCCTCTCTTCAACCACATCCTCGAGGCGATGGCCCTCCACGGCCGCATGGACCTCGACCTCCGGGCCCGGGGAGACCTTCCCACCGGCGACCACCACACCGTCGAGGACACCGCGATTGTCCTGGGACAGGCCCTCTCGAAGGCCCTCGGGGACCGGCGGGGCATCGAGCGTTTCGGCAGCGCCGCCGTCCCCATGGACGAGTCCCTGGCAACCGTGGCCCTCGACCTCGGGGGCCGCTCCTACGTCGCCTTCGAGGGCAAGTTCGTGGAAAAGAGGGTCGGCGGCCTGGCGACACGGAGCGCGGTCCACTTCCTGGAGCAACTGGCCAAGCACGGGGGCGTCACCCTCCACGCCGCGACGGATGGCGAGGACGACCACCACATGCTGGAGGCGCTGTTCAAGGCGCTGGGCGTGGCCCTGCGGCGGGGGGCCCAGGTGACCCACGGGAGGGTTCCGAGCACGAAGGGGAGACTGTGATGTGCGCACGCGATGCTCGCGCACATCACAATATTTCAAAAAACGGGGCGGGGAAACGCCTACATTTGAAGGTTCTGGGCAAGAGCCGCCGCTACAACTCCAGCACCAACTTCCCGAACACTTCCCTTCCTTCGAGCCTCTTGTGCGCCTCCGCCACCTTTTCGAGAGGGAAGACGGTGTCAAGCACCGGTTTCAGTTTCCCCGCCTCGACGTGGCGCATCACATCGTGCAGCTCCCCCTTCGACCCCATGGTGGACCCGAGCAGACTGAGCCGACGGAAGAAGAGGTGGCGCAGGTCGGTCCTGGCGTCGAAACCGGAGGTCGCCCCGCAGGTCACGAGCCGCCCGCCCCAGGCCAGAGCCCGGACCATCCTCTCCCACTGGGCGACGCCGACGCTGTCGGCAATCACGTCGGCGCCCCTGCCGCCGGTCAACTCCTTGATGCGGGCTCCGAGGTCCTCCGTGCCGTAGTCGATTCCGTGGTCCGCGCCGAGTTTCCGGGCCCGGTCCAGTTTTCCCGCAGAGCCGGCGGCGGCGATGACGGTGGCGCCCCAGAGTTTCGCAATCTGGACGGCGGCGCTGCCGACCCCGGAGCCCGCGGCCATGACCACCACGCTCTCACCGGGGCGCACCTGCGCGCGGGCGACCAGCATGTGCCAGGCGGTCAGGAAGACCACCGGGATGCAGGCGGCCTCCGCGTGGGAGATGCGCGCGGGCTTGGGCATGAGGTTCTCCCGGGGCACGGCGACCAGTTCGGCGCACCCCCCGGGGCGGTGCTCGCCGAGGATGCCGTAGCGGGGGCACATGTCGTCGCGGCCGGAGGCGCAGGCGGGGCAGGCGCCGCAGGAGAGGCCCGGCTGGAGGACCACGTCGCGCCCGACCCACTCCCGCCCGGCTCCGGGGCCGGCCTCCACCACGGTTCCCGAGATGTCGGCGCCCGGGATGTGGGGATGGGCCAGTTCGAGGTTGGGCAGCCCCTTCCGGACCCAGACGTCGAGGTGGTTCAGGCCGCAGGCCTTGACCCGGACGAGCGCCTCCTTGGGGCCGGGTCTGGGGTCGGGCAGGGTCTCGACCTTCAGGACCTCGGGGCCCCCGTGGCCCCGGAGGGTCACGGCTCTCATTGAAACCGCCCCGAACTCTCGCGTTCCGCCCGCGAAACGGGGTTGGGTTCGGGGCGGTTTGGGTTCCTCGGCGGCACCGTGGCGGCGGCCGGAATCAGGGGCAGGTCGGCCACGACGGCCCCGGGGCCGTTCTCAATCTGAAGTCTCGTCCCCGTCCGGGCGAACTCCTGCCGGACCATGGCCAGCCCGGCGCTCTTCCCGAGGGTCGGGGAGTCGCACGCGGTCGTGAGGCGGCCCGCCTCCTTGCCCTCTGCGTGGAGGAGCGCCCCGGCCTGCGCGGGCCCGTCCAGGAGGAGCCCCGCCAGGAGCCGGTTCACGTGGCCCAGGTTCTTGAGCCGCGCCATGGTCTCCTGGCCCGGGTAGCACCCCTTGGTGAACGACACCGCCCGCCCCTCGATGCGCGCCTCCTGCGGAAATGTCCCCGCGTCCATCTCCGCGCCGAAGCGCGGGATTCCCGCCTCGACCCGGAGCGTTTCCAGGGCTTGCCACCCCGCGGGCTGGGCCCCCGCCCTGCGGAAGGCCTCCCAGAGAGCTTCGAGCCCGGAGGCCGGAACGAGGAGGTCGAATCCCTCGACGCCGTAGCGGGAGAGGCGGACCACGCGCGCCTCCGCTCCCGCCACGGAGGCGGCGAAGTGGGCGTGCTCCTTCGCCGGCGCTCCCGCCCCGAGCCGCGAGAGGAGCTCCACCGCCCCGGGGCCCAGGAGGTGGAGGTGGCCCATGCGGGCGGGGGCGACGGCGACCTTGGAGTTGAGGACGAACGTCCCCAGGCGGCCGGGGAGCCCTGAGGACTCCGGCTCGGTGTCGAGGAGGAAGCGGTCCTCCTCGATTCTCCAGAGGTGGAGGTCGGCCACCATCTTCCCCTTGGAGTCGAGCAGGGCCCCGTAGCACCCGGCCCCGGGGGCGACCGCCCTGACGTCGCAGGCGAGGAGGTTGTGGAGGAAGGCGGCGGCGTCGGGGCCCCTCGCCTCGCCTTTGGGCCGGAAGGAGAGGTCGGCGAGGGCGACCCTCCGGCGCGCCTTCTGGACCTCGGCCCCGGGGGAGCCGTAGTGGAGGGGGAGGTCGGCCCCGGCCACGCGGGTCCAGGAGGCGCCGAGGGCGCGGTGGCGGGGGGCGAGGGGCGACTCCATCTCTCCCCACTCCGGAGAGGGAAGAAACTTTTAATGGGCGGGGGGGTCCAAAGGGGCCCAGCATGCCCTCCGCCTACAAGCTGATGGACGCCTCCTTCTGGAAACAAGAACTCCGCTTTGAGCGGCTCCAGAAGTGGCGCCGGGGCCCCGCCCTCCTCCGGGTCGAGCGGCCGACCCGGCTCGACCGGGCGCGGCGCCTCGGCTACCGGGCGAAGCCGGGCGTCGGCGTGGTCCGGGCGCGCGTGCGGCGCGGGGGGCGGAGGAAGATGCGGTTCAAGGGGGGGCGCAAGACCAAGCACATGGGCGTCAACCGGATGACCCCCGCCAAGTCCATCCAGCGCATCGCGGAGGAGCGGGTCGCGCGCCGGTTCCCCAACATGGAGGTCCTCAACTCCTACTGGGTGGCCGACGACGGCCGCCACCAGTGGTTCGAGGTCATCGTCGTGGACCGGGCGAGCCCCGAGGTGCAAGCCGACCCCCGCCTGGCGCCCGCGGCGCGGCGCCGGGGCCGGGCCTTCCGGGCCCTCACCAGCGCGGGGCAGCGCGCCCGCGGCCTGCCATAAGATAGAAGCCGGAAGGCCCCATCTTCGGCGATGAAAGAGTTCTACGACCTCCGGACACGCCTCCCCCCGGACCCGGACCTCCCGGGCTTCCTCCGCGAATGGGGCTGGTCGGGGGCGGGAGTGGTTGCCGCGGGTCCGCCGGTCCCGGGCCTCTTCCCGGTCACCCTCCTCCCCGAGTCCCCCCGGAACCGGGGCCTGAAAGGGGCGGTCTTCGTCGCCACCGGGTCGAAGGAGGAGTTGCGCAAGGCGGCCCGGCACCCCGCCGTGGACGCCCTCTCAACCCCCGGGTTCCTCGACACGGTCACGGCCCGGTTCGCCGCCGAGAGCGGCGTCGCGGTCGAGTTGTGCGTCGGCGACCTGCTGCGGCTCCGGGGCGGGAACCGCGTCCGCGCCCTCCAGAGGCTCCGGCACAACGCCCTCCTGGCCAAGAAGGCGAAGGCCCCCGTCCTGCTCACTTCCGGGGCGGAGAGCCGCGCCGAGGTCCGGGCCCCGGAGGACCTCGCCTCCTTCGGAGTGGTGGCGGGGCTCACCCGTGAGGATGCCCTGGCCGGGTTCGGGCGGGTCCCCCGGCGCATCCTGGGGCGCCGCGGCCTCGTTTAGGCGAAGAACTCCACGACCGAGCGCACCACGTGCTCCCTCTGTGCGGCGGTGATGCTCGGGAAAATAGGGAGCGAAAGGATCTCCCGCGCCGCGGCCTCGGTCCGGGGCAGTGAGGTCCGGGGCAGGTGGGCCAGGGCGGGCTGGAGGTGGCAGGGGACCGGGTAGTGGACGCCGGTCTCGATCCCGCGCTCCTTGAGGAACTCCTGGAGTTGCTCCCGGCGCGGGGTGCGGACCACGAAGAGGTGGTAGACGGGCTCCGTTTCTATGGTTTCGGGGGGAAGGCCCAGAGGGGTGGCTGCGAGGCCCTTCCGGTAGGCCGCCGCGACCTCGCGCCGCCTCCGGTTGAATCCCTCCAGGCGGCGCAACAGGACCCGGCCCACCGCCGCCTGGATTTCGTTGAACCGGAAGTTGTAGCCGACCGCCTCGTGGAGGTATTTGGACTGGCGGCCATGGTCCCGCAGCATCCGGATGGCCTTGGCGATGTCGTCCCGGTCTGTGGTGACCGCTCCCCCGTCCCCCGCCACGGTGAGGTTCTTCGATGGATAGAAGGAGAAGCAGCCCGCCGCGCCCATGGAGCCGACCCGCCTCCCCCGGGTGCGCGCCCCGTGTGCCTGGCAGGCGTCTTCGACGAGGGGAATGGAGTGGTCGCTGGCCACTTCGAGCAGGGGGCCGAGGTCGGCGGGGTGGCCGTAGAGGTGGACCGGCAGGATGGCCGCGGTCCTCGGAGTGACAGCCTTGCGGACCGCATCCGGGTCCGCGGTGCAGGTGTCGCCGATGTCCACGAAGACCGGCCGGGCTCCAAGGTGGCAGATGGGCTCCACCGTCGGGAACGCGGTGAGCGAGGGGACTATCACCTCGGAGCCCTCCTTGACCCCGAGAGCCTTCAGGGCGAGGTAAATCGCGGAGGTGCCCGAGTTGACGAGGACCGCGTGCTTCGTGCCCGTGAGCCTGGCGAGCTCCGCTTCGAAGGCTCGGCACTCGTCCGCGAGAATGTAGCGGCCCGAGTCGAGGGCCCGGAGGGCGGCCCTCCGGACCTCGTCGTCAATGACGACGCGGGAGAGGGGGACGGAGAGGCGGGCCGGGGGCCTCGGCGCCGGGCGGGGCGCCGGCGCCCGCGCCCGGGACCGCTTCCGGGCTGCAAGGTCCACCCGGCGCTTCTCCCGGAGGACGCGGGATGCGCGGGAGCCGAAGCGGCCGCGCCGGGCCTCGCGTTTGTGGCCGGGGCGCGTCACCTCGACCTCCGGTAGCGCTTTCCGTTGAGGCAGAGGACTTCCTCCATGCGCTTCGCGACGCGGGCTGGGGAGCCCACCGCCAGGGTCCCCGCGGGGACGTCGCGGGTCACCACCGCTCCCGCGGCCACCATGGAGCCCGCCCCCACCTCCACGCCGGGCATGAGGATGGCCCCGCCCCCGATGACGGCGTCCCGACCCACCACCGGCGGGTCGAAGCACGCCTCCTTGTAGGCGCAGCGGGGGAACTTGGTGTTCACCGTGACGACGCCGGGGCCGACCCAGGCGTTTCTCCGGAGGACCGTCTCCTCGCCGATGAAGCAGTTGGAGTGGATGGTCGCGCGGTCCTCGATGCGACAGCGCCCCTCGACCACGGAGTGGCTCCCCACCACGACCTCGCTCCCGACGCGGTTCCCCTCCCGGAGGAGGGCCCCGTGGCCGGTCCCGAATCCGCGGCCGATGGAGTTGCCGCCGTAGATGACCGTGTGGCTCCGGATGCGGGCGCCGGGGCCGATGCGCAGGGGGGCGGGGCGGCCGCCGGGGGGGACCCCCAGGACGGCGAACTCCTCGACGGCTGAGCCCGCGCCCAGGAATACGCGGGGGTGGAGTCTGGCCAGCGGGGAGACCCCGGTCTTCACCACCGGATTTCGACCTCCCGCTTCAGGCGCGCCGACTCGTAGGCCGCCTCGACGACCTTCAGGGCCTCGAGGCCCACCTGGCCGTCGGCCACCGGGCTCTCGCGGGTCTCGACGCACTTCAGGAACGACTCCAGTTCGGTCTTCAGGGGCTCGACTTGCCGGATTTCGGGGCTCCAGACGGCGCCCCCCTCCGCGGTCCACCGCCCCTCCCTGTTCACGTGCCTCTGGGAGTGGACGTGGACCTTCTGGGCCACGATGTCGGCCGCGACCGCCTTCTGGTCCCCGACGACGGTGACGTCCCGCTGGGTCTGGGGCGGGAAGTAGCCCGCCTCGACGTGGGCGATGGCGGAGCCGTAGTCGAGGTTCACCAGGGCCGTGTCCTCCAGCCCCCGGCCGAGGAAGTCGCGGGCCACCGCCTGCACGCGCAGGGGGCGCTTGTCCAGGAAGAAGGAGAAGAGGTCGAGGTAGTGGATGGCGTCGGTCTGGAGGACGCCGACGTCGGTCCGGGGCCGCTTGAAGCCAGCGTAGCGGCCGAAGAGGACGCGGACCTGGCCGAGGTCGCCCTTCCGGATGGCGTCGCGGATGAAGAGGCTCGCCGGGTTGTAGCGGAAGATGTGGCCCGCCTGCACGAGCCGCTTCTGCTCCCGCGCCAGTTTCACGAGGGCCTCCCCCTCGCGGGTGTTGAGGGTGAGAGGCTTCTCGATGTGGAGGTCCTTCCCCGCCTCGAGGCACGCTTTGGCCACCGGGAAGTGGGTGTCGGTGGGCGTGACGATGTCCACCGCGTCCACCTTGTCGAGGAAGGCGCGGAAGTCGGTTCCGGTCCGGGAGGCGGGGATGTTGTAGATTTGGCACTCCTGGAGGGACTTCTCGACGACGTCCGCGACGAAGACCTCCTGGCGGAGTTCGTTCCAGACCCTCAGGTGGTTCTTTCCCCAGCCGCCAAGACCGATTTGGAGGATTCGCTTCCGCACAGCCCGACCGTGGGACGGCCGCTATGAATAGTTTTCCGACATCTCTCCGAATTGCGCCGAAGGATTATGGAGCGGGAGGCGCAGGGGGGAGGATGCGCGTCCTGCTGGTCTGCCGCTCGGCCCTGGGGGGCGGCTCCATCCAGGCCCAGCACCTGCTCCGGGGCCTCGCCTCCCGCGGCCACTCGCCGGTCATGGTCTCACAGAGGGAGGCGGGGCGCGCCTTCTCGGGGAGCACGGTCTACCGCCTCCCCCTCCCCTCGACCGCCGGGGAGTTCCGGCCCCTCCCGTGGCTCGCCTCGGGCGTCCTCCTCGGAGTCGGGGCGGCGGCCGCGGCCCTCCGCCACCGGACCCCCGTCCTCCACGCGATGGAGGTGGCGGCCTCCGGCCTCGCGGGGCTCCTGGCGGGGAAGACGACGCCCGCGGTGCGGCTGCTCCGGTTCGGCGGCTTCCTCCCCTCCGAGGTCGCCAGCCACCTCCGGCCCCCCGGCTGGTCCCCCGGGGAGCCGATGGAGAGGACGCTGGCGCTGCCCCACCCCTCCGTCCGGATGGCGGCGGCGCTCCAGAAACTCTACCTCGACGGCTACGACTTCCTGCTCCCCACCACGGAGCACGCCGCGGGCCTCCTCCGGGGCCTCGGCATTCCCCGGGAGCGCATCCGGGTGGTCCCGAACGGCGTGGACGCGAAGGCCTTCGCGCCCCGCAAGGTTCCCCGCCTCTTCGACGGTCCCACGCTCCTGGCCGGGGGGAGGTTCGAGCCCTGGAAGGGGCTCCACCTCCTGCTCGAGGCGGCGGCCCGCATCGGGCCCGAGTTCCCCGGCCTCCGGGTCCTCCTGGTGGGGGAAGGGCCCGAGGAGCCCCGCCTCCGCGCCCTGGCGCGGGACCTGGGCCTCGGCGACCGCGTGGTCTTCCGCCCCGCGGTGCCCCACCGCGACCTGCCCGCCCTCTTCAACGGCGCCGACGCGGTGGCGGTCCCTGTCTACGCCAACGTCGGGGTCTCCAACATCCTCCAGGAGGCGATGGCGTGCGGGAGGCCGGTGGTCGCCTCCTCCATCCCCGGGGTGGCGGAGTTCCTGGAACCGGGGCGCAGCGGCCTCCGCTTCCCGCCGGGGGACGTGGAGGGGCTCGCCGAGGGGTTGCGGACCCTCCTGGGGGACCCGGGCCTCCGGGAGCGGCTGGGGGCGGAGGCGCGGAGGCTCGTGGCGGAGCGCTTCTCCGTCGAGGCGGTGGTGGAGCGGACTCTCTCGGTCTACCGGGAGGCCGCGGCGCGGTTCGGCGAGCGGCGGCGATAAATCAGAGCAGGAGGGCGAGGATGGCCGTCAGGACGACCGCTGCGCCGCTCCCCTTGCCGCCGATGCGGTAGACGGGGGCTCCGGGCTCGTCCCGCTTCACCGAGAAGACGAGGACCAGGGAGCCCACCATGACGCCGATGCCGGCGGTCGCCATGGCCATCAGGGGGCCGCCGTGGAGGAGGAGGGTGATGGGGAGCGCCGCCAGGGCCGCGTAGGGAGGGAGGAGGATGCCGACGCCGGGCTCCGCCTTCCCGAGGAGGACGGTGAGGAAAACGACCGGGATGAGGGTCGCGAGGGATGCGAGCGCGGTCGAGGAGCCGCTCCAGACGAGGTAGACCAGGAAGGCGACGGGGAAGAGTGCGGTGCCGAGGTTCAGCGCCAGGCGGGTCCGGTAGGTCCGCTCCCCCTTGGCGAGGGGCTCGGCCACCGGAACCCCGTGGAGTTTCTCGAGGAAGGAGGCGGTCTCCGCTGAAAGGGCCGGCTTGCGGGTGCGGAAGGAGCCGGGGACCTGGACGTCGAAGCCGCTGGCGAGCCAGACGCCGGCCGCCGCGGCGATGGCCGCCAGGGGAGCCGCGGGCAGGAAAATCAGGAGGAGGAGCCCGGCGAAAAGGAAAAAGTTCGGCTCGTAGCCCTCGAACTTGAGCCACCAGAGGAGCGGGAACCGTCGCAGGTGGACGGCCTCGAACGCCATCGTTGGGGACCGGAGGGGGCGCATATATATTTTCTGGACCTGCCCCGCGCGCGATTTTCGCGGAACGGAAGGTTCTTTTCGAAAGAGCCCCTCTCGCGCCACGAAGCCATGTTCCAGGACCTGGCGTTCTTCAAGGAGTGCGGATACCACCGCAAGACGTGCGGGTCGTGCGGCGCCGACTTCTGGAGCCTCGACCCGGGACGGGACCGGTGCGGCGACGCGCCCTGCGTCCCCTACTCCTTCATCGGTGCGCCGGTCCTCCAGCGAAAGTCGGTGGAGCAGATGCGGGAGGCCTACCTCTCCTTCCTGGAGTCGCAGGGCCACACCCGCCTGAAGCCCTATCCGGTGGTGGCGGCGCGGTGGCGCGACGACGTCCTGCTCACCAACGCCTCCATCTACGACTTCCAGCCCTGGGTCACCTCGGGCCAGGTGCCGCCCCCGGCCAACCCGCTCGCCATCTCCCAGCCGTGCATCCGCCTCGACGACGTGGAGTCGGTCGGGCGCTCGGGGCGCCACCTCACCAGTTTCGAGATGATGGCCCACCACGCGTTCAACGCCCCCGGCAAGGAGGTCTACTGGCGGGACGAGACGCTCCGGCTCTGCTCGGAGTTCCTCTGGAAGGCGGGGGCCGACCCGGCGGCGGTGACCTACAAGGAGAAGTGGTGGTTCGGCGGAGGCAACGCCGGCCCGAGCGTCGAGGTGATGCTCGGCGGGCTCGAGGTGGCGACGCTCGTCTTCATGGACCGGGAGGCCCACCCCGCTGGAGACGTGGAGCTGGGGGGGCAGAAGTACCGGCCCATGGAGCGGCGCATCGTGGACACCGGCTACGGCCTGGAGCGGCTTGCCTGGGCCTCGCAGGGGACGCCGACCGTCTACGACTCGGTCTTCCCGGAGGTCGTGCGCCGGATCCAGGGGCTCGCGGGACTCGACATCGAGAAGCACCGCGACCTCCTCGGGAAGGTGGCGCGGCTCGCGGGGCCGATGGGGGACTTGCGCGGGACGACCCTCCGGGAACTCCGGAAGAGGGTCTCGAAGGAGGTCGGGCTCGATGCGGACAAACTGGAGAGAACGCTGGAGCCCATTGAGTCGGCCTACGCCGTGGTGGACCATGCGCGGACCCTCGGCTGGATGGTGCGGGACGGGGTGGTGCCGAGCAACGTCCACGTCGGATACCTGGCGCGGCTCATTCTCCGGAGGCTCCGGCGGCTCATGGACGGCCTGGGGCTCCGGCTCTCCGTCCCCGAGGTGGTCGAGCTGCACTTCCCGCTGGGCCACGAGTCCCTGAAGGAGATGCTGGAGGAGGAGGGGAAGCGCTACCGGGAGACCCTGGAGCGGGGGCGGAGGATGGTGGAGCGGGAGATCGGAAAGCAGAAACGGGTGGCCCTCGACGCGCTGGTGGAGTGGTACGACAGCCACGGCCTCGTCCCCGAAGTTGTGCGGGAGGTGGCGGCGCCCCTCGGAGTCACGGTCGAGGTCCCCGACGACTTCTACTCCCGGGTCGCCCAGAGGCACGCGAAGCGGGCGGCCGTGGCGAAGGAGACGGCGCTGCCGGAGGTCCAGGCCCCCGCGACCCGGAGGCTCTACTACGAGAAGCCCGCCGACCTCGCCTTCACCGCCAAGGTGACGGCCGTGGCCGGCCAGTGGGTGGCCCTCGACGCGACCGCGTTCTACCCCGAGGGGGGCGGCCAGCCCGCCGACCAGGGGGTGCTTGCGGTGAAGGGGAAGGCGGCGACGGTGCGGGACGTCCAGGAGAGCAAGGGAGTCGTCCTCCACCGGGTGGACCACCCCCGGGAGTTCAAGGCCGGCGACAGGGTCGAAGGGGAGGTGAACGCGGCGCGCCGCATCGCCCACACCAAGCACCACACCGCGACCCACGTGGTCCTCGAGGCGTGCCGGCGGGTCCTCGGGCCCCACGTCTGGCAGACCGGCGCGCAGAAGGGAATCCACTCGGCGCGGCTCGATATCACCCACTTCCGCCCCCTCGACCCGGAGGAGTTGCGCCGCATCGAGTCGGTGGCGAACGCGCTGCTCATGGAGAACCTCCCGGTCGAGGCGGTCTTCCGCGACCGCAACGAGGCGGAGCGGGCCCACGGATTCGGCCTCTACCAGGGGGGCATCGCGCCCGGACCGAGAATCCGGACCGTCACGGTGGACGGGAACGTCCAGGCGTGCGGCGGGACCCACTGCGAAAGCACCGGGGTCATCGGTTCGGTGAAGATTCTCCGGGCGGAGCGCATCCAGGACGGCGTGGAGCGCCTCGAATACGCGGCGGGCGAGGCCGCCCTGCGGGCGGTGCAAGAGAGGGAGTCCACCCTGCGGCGGGCAGCCGACGCCCTGCGGGTCCCGCCGGAGCAGTTGCCGAAGTCGGTGGAGAAGTTCTTCGAGGAGTGGAAGGAGCGGGGGAAGGCGCTGGAGCGGCTCCACGCCGCCATGGCCCGGGCCCACGTCGAGGAGGCGGTGCGGGAGGCGAAGGGCTGCGTCGCGGTAGTCAAAACCGAAATCGACGACAGCAACATGGCGAAGGTGGCCCGGGAGGTCGCCGGGAGGGGCCTCCTCTGCATCGTGGCGCGCAGGGACGGGAGGTTCGTGGTGGCGACCGGGGGGAAGACGGACGCCCGGGAGGTCGTCAAAAAGATGTGCGAAATCCTCGGCGGGAAGGGCGGGGGGAGGCCGGAGGTGGCGCAGGGGGTCGGGGTGAACGTGAACAAACTGGAGGAAGCGCTGAAGATTGGGATGGGGGTCCTTCAAAAATCCGCTAAAAAATAACGCAGGGGAAGGGCTTTCGTCCCCTCCCCGCGGCCGCGAGGACCCGCGCGTGCGGGTCCCGACTCCGGCCCCCGCTTTCACTCTGCTCTTGCCATCGAGTCTTGAGTGGCCGACCCATTCGCAAGGATGGCCGCTGAAGTCGGCGCGGAGTCAGCTCTCGCTGAGGGAGAGAATGGAAAAAAGGAGCCGCACGGCGCGGCCCAAAGCGGTGGTCTGAGAGTCCACTGCCCCGCAGGGGGCTCCCGGGTTCGAATCCCGGCTCCGGCCATCCCGGCCTGTGGATGCGACTCGGGGCCGGGATTCCTCTCTTCGCCGCTTTCGCGCGGCGGCCCCTGACCGCGAAACTTTTCATATCAAGACGCCACGACCGACACAGCGATGACCTACCTCCTCCGCTGCTCCGCCTGCCAAGCCACCCCCGACGACCCCGCGGCGGCCGTCTGCCCCGAGGACGGCCTCCTCCTCGAAGTGATGTGGGACTTCCGCGACCAGCGGCTCACCCGGCGCACATTCTCCGGCAAGGGGGTGTGGCGCTACCGGCAACTCCTCCCGGTCTCGGGCAAGGTCGAGGCGGTCACGCTGCAGGAGGGGGACACGCCGCTCTACAGGTGCAAGCGGTTCGAGAAGGAACTCGGGCTCGCCGAGGTCTACGTCAAGTATGAGGGGATGAACCCCACCGGCTCCTTCAAGGACCGCGGGATGACCGTCGGGGTGACGAAGGCGCGCGAACTCGGCATGAAGGCGGTGGCGTGCGCCTCGACGGGCAACACGAGCGCCAGCCTCAGCCTCTACGCGGCGCAGGCGGGGATGAGGTGCATCGTGGTCCTTCCCGGGGGCAAGGTCGCCCTCGGAAAACTGGCCCAGGCGCTCATGCACGGCGCCGAGGTCTACACCATTCCGGGCAACTTCGACGAGGCTCTCCGGGCGGTGCGGGAGGTGTGCGCGTCGTCGGGCGTCTACCTCCTCAACTCGGTCAACCCCTACCGGCTGGAGGGGCAGAAGACCCTCGCCTACGAGGTCGCCGAGGGGCTCAACTGGGACGTCCCGGACTGGGTGGTCCTGCCGGTGGGGAACGCCGGGAACATCTCCGCCATCTACAAGGGGTTCAAGGAGTTCCACCAGCTGGGCTTCACCCACAAGGTCCCCCGCATGGCGGGCATCCAGGCGGCGGGGGCCGCGCCGGTGGCGGACGCCGTCGCCCGGGGGCGGAGGGCCATCCGGCCGGTGGAGAGCCCCGAGACGGTCGCCACCGCCATCCGCATCGGGAACCCGGTCAACGCACCGAGGGCGCTGACCGCCATCTCCGAGAGCAAGGGCGCCGCGGCGGCGGTCCCCGACGAGGCCATCCTCGAGGCACAGCTCGACCTGGCGCAGATGGAGGGGATCGCGGTGGAGCCCGCCAGCGCCGCCTCCATCGCAGGGCTGAGGAAACTGGTGGAGACGGGGGCCATCAAGAAGGGCTCCCGGGCGGTCTGCGTCGCGACGGGCCACCTGCTGAAGGACCCGGAAGGCGTCTTGAAGAGCGTCGGGGGGCCGGTCGAGGTCACGGTCGAGGAATTGGTCAAGAAGTTGAAGAATTCATAGGTCGCAGCCGGAGGGTGCCGCGCATGCGACTCGGGGCGGCCCTCAGGGCCTCAAGCTCCGCAGCAGCGCCGCCGGGTCCTTCGCTCTCATCAGCGCTGTCCCGACGAGGATTCCATCCGCCCCCGCCTTGACCGCCCGCTTGACATCCTCCGGCCGCTCCACTCCCGACTCGCTCACCAGGAAAACGGAGTCCGGGACCCGCTCCGCGAGCCTCTCTGTGACTCCGAGGTCCACCTCCAGCGTCCCCATGTTCCGGTTGTTCACCCCGACCAGCGTCGCCCCCGCCTTCAGGGCGGCGTCGAGCTCGCGCTCGTCGTGCACCTCGACCAGCGCCTGCAGCTTCTGCTCCTTCGCCGCGTCGAGCATCTCCCCCAAGCGCGGGCCGAGGACCGAGACCATAAGGAGCACCGCGTCCGCCTCGTAGGCGTAGGCCTCCTCCACCTGGAAGGGGTCCAGGATGAAATCCTTCCGCAGCAACGGCACCGACTCGAACTCCTGCCGCACCGCCACGAGGTGCTCGGGGTCGCCGCCGAAGAACTTCGGCTCGGTCAGGACCGAGATTGCGTCGGCGCCCCCTTCGACGTAGGCCTTCGCCTGCCTCTCGGGGCGCACCCCGGGCAGCAACTCGCCCCCCGAGGGGGACTTCGGCTTGATTTCGGCGATGAGGGCAGGGGTCCGCGCCCTCCGGAGCGCCCCCTCGAAGTCGACGATTTTCGTGAGGCGGTCGCTGAGGTCGGGGTCCTTCCGCTTCCGCCGGGCCACATCCTTGCGGACCTCGGCGACGATTTGGTCGAGGACGGTGCCTGCCATGGCCGGGGACCAGGGCTCTATGCCGCGTCGGGCCCCTCTTGAACCTTATCCCCCGAGACGCTCCAGCCGCCGCAGGTCCCCGCCCCCGTGCTCCACCAGCCCCCGGAGGGCCGCGAGGGCGGCGCCGGAGTCGATGGAGCGGGCCGCCACCTCGACCCCCTCCCTCCACGTCCTCGCCTTCCCCCCGATTTTGAGCAGCGCCGCCGCGTTGGCCGCCACCGAGTCCCGGAGGGGGCCCCGCTCCCCGCGCAGGAGGGCGACCAGCCGCCGGGCGCTCTCCTCGGGGGGCGCGGCCGGGACAGCCGCCGGGGGGAGCCGCTTGAGGCCGAAGTCGGAGGGGTTGAGGGTCAGGGTCCGGACCTTGGAGCGGGAGACCTCCACGGCGCGGGTGGGGCCCGCCAGCGAGATTTCGTCAACCCCCGGCGCGCCGTGGACCACCAGGGCGCTCTTCGTCCCGAGGAGGCGGAGCACCTTGGCGACGAGGCCGGTGAGGGCCGGGTCGTAGACCCCGACCAACTGAACCTGCGCCCCGGCGGGGTTGGTGAGGGGGCCGAGGAGGTTGAAGGCGGTGCGGATTCCCAGCTCCTTCCGGACCGGCCCGGCGTGGCGCATCGCGGGGTGGAACATCGGGGCGAAGAGGAAGCCGATGTTCGCCCTCTCGATGGAGCGCTCCACGTCCCCGGCGGGGGCGGAGAGGTTGACCCCGAGCGCCTCGAGGAGGTCGGCGGAGCCGCAGGGGCCGGTGACCGAGCGGTTGCCGTGCTTCGCCACCGGGACCCCCGCGCCGGCGACCACGAGGGCGGCCGAGGTGGAGACGTTGAAGGTCCGGACCCGGTCGCCGCCGGTCCCGCAGGTGTCCACCAGGGGCCCCGCGACCTTCGGGGAGATGCGAATGGACCTCTCCCGCATCGCTCTCGCCATCGCCGCGATCTCGGGAGCGCTCTCGCCCTTGGCGCGGAGGGCGACGAGGAAGCCCGCGATTTGCGCCGGCGTCGCCTGCCCTGCGAGAATCTCCCCCATCGCCCCCGCGGCCTCGGCGGGCGACAGGTCGCGCCCGTCCGACAGGGCCGCAATCGCTTCCCGGATCATCCCCGGAGTTGCTCCAGGAGGGAGAAAGCCTTGCCCGAATCGAGCGCCTCCCGGGCGAGCCGGAGCGCCCCTTCCTTCGAGTCTGTCCGCCCGGCGGCGTAGAGCCGGAGCGCCCCGTTGAGGAGGGCACCGTCCCGCGCGGGGCCGGGGACGGTGCCCCTCAGGATGGATTCGACCAGGGCCGCGTCTTCGCCCGCGTCCTTCACCGGCCCCACGCTCCCGGGCCGCAGTCCGAACTCCCGCGCCCCCAGCCGGTGGTTCCGGACCTCCCTGTCCCGCACCTCGCACACCCCCGCATCGGCGTCCATCGGCAACTCCTCCGAGCCCGAGACCCCGTCCACCAGGAGTGCCCGGCGGGCCCCCAGCTGCCGGAGGGCGGAGGCCATGAGGTCGAGGGTGGGGCGGTGGGCGATGCCGAGGAGGTGGACTCCGGCTGCGGCGGGGTCGAGGAGCCGGGCCACCACGTGGGCCGCGGAGCGGACCCCCAGCTCCCTCCGGAGGTGGAGGAGCCGGTCGAGGGGCGGGCAGGCCTGGGAGACGTGGATGAACTGGAGCGGCGATCCGTGCCGGGGCCCGGGCTCCACCCCGAGCGCCCGCAGGGTGTCGAAGAGCGAGCGGCGCCCCGCGAACTCCGGCGCCGCGCCGTTCCCGTGGCGGACGACCGGCACCCCGGCGGCCGCGGCGATGAAGTCGGCGGCGAGGCTGAGGAAGGGCTCCCGGGTGCGCCCCGCGTAGTCGGCGGTGTCGAGGGCCCCGGGGGGCGCCCGGGCGGGCGTCGAGCGCCGCCGCGCCGCCTCCGCGAACCCCGCGATCTCGGGCCCCGCCTCCCCCTTCATCCGGAGGGCCAGCAGGAAGGCGCCGGTCTGGGCGGGGGTCGCCCGCCCGGAGAGGACGAGCTCCATCGCCTCGGCCGCCTCCTCGCGGCTCAGGTCCTCCGCCTGCCTCTCGCCGGTGCCCACGATTTTGATGTAGTAGGCGAGGTTCTCGCCCCGCCCGGGAATCCGCTTGGCCATGGGGCCCTATGGGCGCCTCTCCAGAATAAGGCCGAGCGACCCTCCGCCAGCCGCTCTACGCGAGCAGGAGCTCTTCCGCCCTGAAGACCTCGATGTCGCCGCCGCACCGGGGGCAGACGACCCCCCGCAGGCTCTCGGTCTCGATGGGCGGGAGGAGGTGGCCGCACTCGCGGCAGGCGCCTTGGATTCGGTAGTGGACCTCCATGTCCGCTCCGGAGATTTCCCGCCCGCTCCCCACCCTTAAAGGTTTGGACCTCCGGCCACCCGGCGGGGCCCCCCGGTGCATACAGATTTAAACCGCGCCCCGCCTCCGGAGACCCCATGCGCCGCCTCTCCCGCCGGTTCGACGAAATCGGCGAATCGGCCACACTCCGCGCCTCCGACCGGGCCGCCCGCCTCCGGAAGGAGGGGCGCCGGGTCTTCGCATTCACCCTCGGGGAGCCCGACTTCCCGACGCCGGCCCCCATCCGGCAGGCCGCGGCCCGCGCCGCCGCCCGGGGCGAGACCCACTACACCCCGAGCGCCGGCATCCCCGAGCTCCGGGAGGCCGTCGCGCGGAAACTCCGGAGGGAGAACCGCGTCCCGGCCGAAGCGGGGAACGTGGTGGTCACATCGGGGGCGAAGCAGGCCATCTATGAGGCGTGCCAGGCCCTCATCGAACCGGGAGACGAGGTCCTCCTCATCGACCCCGCCTGGGTCACGCTCGCCGCCTGCGTCAAGATGGCGGGGGGGCGGGTGGTCTGGTGCAGGGACCTGGGGGAAGCCGCGGCGAGGGCGGGCCCCGGGACGAAACTCCTCATCCTCAACTCCCCCAACAACCCCTCCGGCGCGGTCCTCTCCCGGAAGGAAATCGGAGAGGCGGCCGACCTGGCCCGGGACCGGGACCTCTGGGTCCTCTCCGACGAGATTTACGAGAAGATCGTCTACGGGAAGCCCCACGTCAGCATCGCCTCCCTGCCCGGGATGGCCGAGAGGACCGTGGTCGTCAACGGCTTCTCGAAGAGCTACGCCATGACCGGCTGGCGCATCGGCTGGGCCGTGGCCCCTCCGGAGGTGGCGAATGTGATGCTCAAGGTCCAGCAGCACACGGTGACCTGCGCGCCCAGCATCGCCCAGCACGGGGCGCTCGCGGCCCTGAAGATGCCCGCGTCCGCCGTCGCGAAGATGGTCCGGGAGTTCCGGGCCCGGCGCGACATCCTGGTGGAGGGGCTCCGGGACCTCGGCTTCGCCGTCGAGCCCCCCGCCGGGACCTTCTACCTCTGGCTCGGCGTCGCCTCCCGGGGGGGCGGAGCGGCGTTCGCGGAGAAGATTCTCGAAGAGGCGGGCGTGGCGGTCACCCCCGGGGATGATTTCGGCCCGAGCGGTAAGGACTACGTCCGCTTCTCCTACGCCTGCGGGCGGGAGACCATCCGGGAGGCATTGGAGCGCCTGGGCCAAGTTCAAGATGTATAAAAAATTCTTCACCCGCTTTCCTACGTTGCCGACATGACGGGAGAGTTCCCGAGAGGACCGGCAACAACTACTCCTCGGTGACCGAACCGCCGTTCCCCTCGACGAACCGGTAGGACCCGTCCACCCGCTCCAGGGTCTTGTTGCACCGGGCCACAGACTCCGCCACCATCTCGGCGGCGCTCGGGTAGAACTCCTCCACCTTCTCCGCCATCTCCTTCAGGAGGGCCGCCAGGACCGGCTTCCCCTTCAGTTTCGCCGCCGTCTCCCTCGCGGGGCTCCACTGCCCCTCCTTGGCGAGGGACTTCAGTTCCGCCATGAGTTTCTCGAACCTGTCCTCGGGCAACTTCTCGTAGACCCGCTTGCAGACCGCGTCGACGGCCCGCTCCACCAGCCGCTCGATGACCTTCTCCTTGGGCTCCCGGGAGCCGTAGCCTAGCTCCATGCGCCCGCCGAGGGCCAGCTTGGCCGCCGAAAAGGCGGGGCCGTAGTCCGCCAGCAGCGGCACCTCCCGGCCGTTCATGAGGGCCTGGGACTTCACGTGGTCGAAGAGCTTGATGGTGGCGCGGCAGGAGGGCTCGGTCTCGATGGCGCGGGCGATGTCGGTCTCCTCCCGGTCCCGGGCGAGCCGGACCGCGGTCGCGAGGAGCTCCATGTGCCACGCCGGCATCTTCGGGTCCTGCCCCCGCCGGGCGAGGTACATGTTGCGCCTGCCGATTTCGACCTCCTCGGCGAGGGTCTCGGGGGGCCCGATGGTGATCTCCTCCATGCGGTCGAGGAGGGGCTCCTTGATGGGGTTGGTCCCCCGGTAGTTGGCGGGGTTGGTGGCGGCGATCTCCACGGCGTCGATGCGGAAAGGGATCACGTCCCCCTCGGTGGTGGTCACCTGCCCCTCCTCGAAGAGTTCGTGGAGCAGGGTCTGGAGGCTCGACGGGATGGAGCCGAGTTCGTCGTAGTAGCCGATGCCCCGGTTCGCCTTCAGGGCACGGCCGGGGACGAAAACCTCGGGGTGGTCCAGGTCGAGCCCTTCGCGGATTTTCTGGATGGAGATGCCGCCGATGAGCTGCCGGGTTGTGAGTTGCGGGTCGCCGGGGATGCGGACCCAGACCCGGGGGACCCAGGCGACCTCGACCGCGTCCTGGGTCAGCAGTTTCCTCTTGCAGGCGAAGCAGGAGGGGCGGGTCGGGTCGTCGTAGATTTTGCAGCCGCGAACAGCCACGATCTTCTCGGGGAGCAGCCGCGCGACCGACTTGGAGAAGGTGGTCTTGCCGTAGCCCTTCCGGCCCTTGAAGAGGAGGGTCGAGCCGCTGAGGAGGGCATTCTTCACCATCTCCTTCTCCGCCCGCTTCCCGACCACGTCGGGGAAGGGGTCCTTCCCCTCCTTCTGGGCCTGGAGGACCCGCTCCCGGATGTATTCGGCGGAGGTCTTGGAGTGGTAGGGGCGGTAGGCCTCGCTCCAGAGGTCCACCTCCTTCCCCTGGAGGAGGAACCGCGGGGCGGTGGACTCGGTGACCTTCACCTCCTCAAGGAGGGTGTCGAACGTCTCCTCGGGGCCCGGTTTCATCCAGACCCTGCGCCCTGGGGCTTATGAACCCCTCCCCCGCTCTTGAGGGCGGCCTGGAGGAACGCCTTGAAGACCGGGGCGGGAGCCCCCGGCCGCGACTTGAACTCAGGGTGGTATTGGGTCGCCATGAAGAAGTAGGGGCCCGGCAACTCGATGGCCTCCATCCTTCCGTCGGGCGAGAGCCCCGAGAAGACGAGCCCCGCCTGCTCCAGCGCCGGGATGAAGCGCGGGTTCACCTCGTAGCGGTGGCGGTGGCGCTCCAGGATAATCTCCTGCCCGCCGTAGATGGTGCGCGCCCGGGTGTCGGGCCGGAGCTTGACGGGCTGCGCCCCCAGGCGCATCGTCCCCCCCATCCGGGCCTGCCGCAGGTGCTCGAGGATGTCCACCACCGGGTAGGGGGTCTTCGGGTCGATCTCGGTGGTGTGGGCCTTCTTCAGCCCCGCCGCGTTGCGGGCGAACTCGACCACCGCCAACTGGAACCCGAAGCAGAGTCCCAGGTAGGGCACCCCCCTCTCCCGGGCGAACTGGATGGTGCGGATTTTCCCCTCCGCCCCGCGCCCCCCGAAGCCCCCCGGGACCAGGACGCCCCCGACCCCCGCCAGGGAGGCGAGGGCCGCCGGGTCCCTCTCCACCTCCTCGGTGTTGACGTAGTGGATCTTCACCCGCGCCCCGAGGGAGGCGGCCGCGTGCTTCAGCGCCTCGTTGAGCGAGATGTAGGAGTCGGCCATCGCGACGTACTTCCCGGCCATGGCGATGGTGACCTCCCGCTCCGCCCCGTCCATCTCCTCCACGACCCGCCGCCAGTCGGCGAGGCCGCCCCCCTTCCCCTTCAGTTTGAGCCGCTCCGCGAGAATCCGGCCGAGCCCCTCCTCCTCGAAGACGAGGGGGACCCGGTAGATGTTGGAGACCGTGGGCCCGCTGATGACCTGCTCGGGCGCGACCTGGCAGAAGAGGGCGATTTTCGACCGGCTCTCCGGGGCGAGCGTCGAGTCGGTCCGGGCGATGATGACGTCGGGCTGGATGCCCCGGGCGCGGAGCTCCGCGACGCTGTGCTGGGTCGGCTTGGTCTTCTGCTCCCCCCCGTGCCCCTCGGGGACCAAGGTGACGTGGACGAAGAGGACGCGGTCCCGGTGGGCCTGGGCCACCTGGCGCGCCGCCTCGAGGAACGCCTCGCTCTCGATGTCCCCGACGGTGCCCCCCAGCTCCGCGATGACCGCGTCGGGCTTCGAGCGGTCCGCCACGACCTGGAGCCGCCTCCGGATCTCGTCGGTGATGTGGGGGATGATCTGGACCGTCTGCCCGAGGTACTCGCCGCGGCGCTCCTTCTCGATGACCGCCTGCCAGATCTGCCCCGCGGTGATGTTGTGGTCCCTCGGAACGTCCTGGTGGAGGAACCGCTCGTAGTGGCCGAGGTCCATGTCGATCTCGCCGCCGTCCTCGGTGACCCACACCTCCCCGTGCTGGAAGGGGCCGATGGTCCCCGCGTCCACGTTCAGGTAGGGGTCCATCTTCACCGGCGCGACCGTCGCCCCGAGCCCCTTGAGGAGGCGGCCGATGGAGGCGGCGGCGATCCCCTTGCCGAGGCCGCTCATGACCCCTCCGGTGACGAAAATGAAGCGCGTCGACCCCCCGTCGCGGCCGTTGGTGGGCACGCTCGGGTTAGCGACCGAGGGATGAAAAACGTTTCTATTCTTCGCAGAACATAGGCCGTTTTCCGCGCGGGCGGAGCCCGCGCGGAAAACGGCAGGTCCACCCCCGGGCCCTCCCCCTGTACACGGGGTCCCGGGGGTCTCCACTCGCGGAACCCGCCCGGAGCGAGCGCGAAGCGCGAGCCGAGGGCAGGGTTCTGCGCCCCGCGCTCCCCGTCATATCACGAGGGAGCGCGGAGGAGGAGCGCCACCATCAGGGCCGCCGCCACCCACGCCGCCGCAAAGGTCTCCACCACCCCTCCGGCGGAGGCGAGGAGCGCCGCGGAGGCGAGGGAGGCCGCGAGGGCCGCCGCCGCCCAGATCCGCCACTCCCGGGCCCAGGCGGGGGCCGACCGCGCGCGGAGCGCCGCCGGGGCGGCCCCCCCTTCCATCGCCCCGCCCTCCCCGGCGGGCCCCTCCCGCTCCCCCCTCTTCTCCCGGACGGGGCGCGGGTCGCCGAGGAGCACGCCGAAGGAGGCCCGCGACGCCCCGTAGCCAGCGGTGACCGCGATCTCGCCCTTCAGCGGGGTCCGGGCGTCCTTCGGGAGGCGGAGGATGACCGGCACGGCCTCCTCCCCCTTCACGTAGGGGCTGTCGCTGCGGATGAGCACCGCTTCCTTGAGGGAGCCGCCGACCGAGAGCTTCACGTGGGCGGGCTCCGCGTGGTTGACGATTTTCAGTTCTAGGGAGACCTCCTCCCCCTTCTCGAGGGGGTAGACCACCTCCGGGAAGTCGAACTCGATCGAGTGGGCCCCCTTGCGGCCGATGTGGATGGTCTGCGACGGCTGGGGGGGCGGGGGGGCGGGCTTGGCCATCCGGGACCCTCAACGGCCCTGTATGAATAGTTTCGACCGCTACTTGGCGCGCAGGTCGGGCGGCAGGAGGTTCGGGATTCCGTCGTCGATGGGGAACGCCTCGCGGCACTTCGGGCAGCGCAGTTCGCCTTCGAGGATTTCGTCCCCCTCCTCCTTCTTGGCGGAGAGTTGGAGGTCACCCTTGCACGCCGGACATGCCAGGATTTCCATAAGGTCCCGCTTCATCTCCACCCCCTCGCTTTCCGGCCACTTCTACCCTTCGCCCTCCGGTCCACGGTCTCCTCCAGGGCGGGCCCGGTGGAGATGAGCGCCGCCGGGACCCCCGCGTCGCGCTCCGCCCTCTCGACGAAGGCCCGCGCCCTGGGAGTCAGGTCGCCCCACCTCCGCGCCCCCCGGCAGGCGGGGTCCACCTTGTCGATCCCGGTGATGGCCATCCGGGTGGCGCCGTTGAGGAGGCAGGAGCGCCGGGCCAGCGCGGGGTCCCACCGCCCCACCCTCCGCCGCCGGCCGGTGACCGTCCCGAACTCCACCAGCCCCAGTTTTTCGGCCTCCGCCTCTCCCATCTCCGAGGGGAAGGGACCTGGCCCCACCCGGGTCGGGAAGGCCTTGAAGACGACGACGACCTCGTCCACCTGGGTCGGCCCCACCCCGACGTCGGCGGCGACCTGCGCCGCGGTGGTGTCCTTGCTGGTGACGTAGGGGTAGGAACCGTGGTAGAGGGAGAGGGCGAAACCCTGGGTCCCCTCGAGCAGCACGTTGCGATTGCTGGCGATGGCCCGCTGGAGTTCGGCGGGGACGTCGGCGATCAACTCCCTCAACTCAGGCACCTCGCGCGCCAGGCGGGCGCGCCGGTAGGCCCGGTCGGCGTTGGCCGCGCCGCACCCGCTCTTGGTGGAGCCGATGGTCTCGGCCAGATGGGTCTCGGCCTTCTCAATCTCCACATGGCGCTCCTCGATGACGCCGCAGTTGCCGTCCACCCCGAGCCTCTTCCGGAGGCCGAGGCGGTCGGCCTCCGCGACCAGGAGCGCGGGGTTCACCAGCACCCCGGCGCCGATGAGGAGGCGCGCCCCTTTGTGGACGTAGCCCGAGGGGACCATCCGGAGCCCCTCCTTGAACCCCTTCCCCTCCACGGTGTGGCCGGCGTTCGGCCCCACCCCCCCGCGGGCGATGAGGGCGGGGCGGTCGCGCTTCGCGAGGTAGGCGACGATTTTTCCCTTTCCTTCGTCGCCCCAGAACCCACCGACCGCGATTGTGACCGTCATGGTTGGGTTCAACGATGGGTCGCACAAAAAGGTATAGATGAGTTCGTTTCGCCCGACGGCACTCCGTGGGGGGCGGGCCTGCGGACGGGGGGAGGGGGGCCGCGGAGCCCCCCCCTGGCGACAGTTTATTTGCTTCGCATCGTTCCGCCCCGATGGCTGCCGCCCTCGACGGCGTGAAGGTGCTCGACCTCACGGTCCTCCTCCCCGGCCCCTGGTGCACCCAGATGCTCGGGGACTTGGGGGCCGACGTGGTGAAAATCGAGCAGCAGCGGACCGGCGACACGGTGCGGTGGGCGCCGCCGGCTGTCCGGAAGCCCCCCGCGAAGGAGGGGGCGGCATTCCTCCTCCTGAACCGCAACAAGCGCTCCGTCACCCTGAACCTGAAGGACCCGAAGGGGCGCGACCTATTCCTCGAGATGGCGAAAAAGGCGGACGTCGTCGTTGAGGGGTTCCGGCCCGGTGTGGTCGACCGGCTCGGGATCGGCTGGGAGGCGGTCAAGAAGGTGAACCCGAGGGCCGTCTACTGCTCCATCTCGGGCTACGGCCAGGACGGGCCCTACCGGGAGTGGCCGGGCCACGACCTCAACTACGTCGGCGTCGCGGGGGGGCTCGGTCTCGGGGCGGGCCCGAAGCCCGAGGTCATCCCGCTCCAAATCGCCGACATCGGGGGCGGGGGCTCGATGGCGGTGATGTCCATCCTCGCCGCCCTGGTGGCGCGCCAGAAGACCGGGTGCGGGCAGTGCATCGACATCTCGATGGCCGACGGCGCCGCCTCGTGGCTGACTCTCGCCGCGGCGGCGGCCATCGCCGAGAACCGGAACCCGACGCCGCGGGAGCGGGTCCTCTCGGGGCGCTACCCCTGCTACCGCATCTACGAGGCGGCGGACGGGAAGTTCGTCACCCTCGCGGCCCTGGAGCCCCACTTCTGGGAGAACTTCTGCAAGGCGGTGAACAAGCCGGAGTGGAAGGGGTACCACATGGCGCCCGACGACTCGCTGGCCAAGGCGAACGCCGAGGTCGAGGCGCTCTTCAGGACCAAGCCGAGGGACGAGTGGGTGAAGTTCCTGAACGGGCAGGACGTCCCGGCGGGGCCCGCCAGCACGATTCCGGAGATGTTCAACGACCCGCAGATGCTCCACCGGAAGATGGTCGTCGAGATGGAGCACCCCAAGTTGGGGAAAATCAAGGTGCTGGGGTCGCCGCTGAAACTCTCCGACACGCCGCCCGTGTTCCGGAGGGCCGCCCCGGGGCTGGGGGAGCACACGGAGGAGGTGCTGAAGGAGTGGCTGGGGCTCGACGCGGGGAAGGTGGCGGAACTGAAGAAGGGCGGCGTGGTGTAGCCCGAGCCCCGTAAGCGATGCCCATCTTCCGGGGCCGCCGCATATTCTGGAGCGCCGGGCCCTCGCCCGCGTCTTGAAGGCGGCATCTGCCCGGGAAAGCCCGCCCGACGAGCGGTCACAAAGCAGTGATCCTCATCCCCGCCGCCGCGTCCCCCCGCTCCGCGCCCCCCGCCCTCAGATCCTGAGGCCCTGCGCCATGTCGGATGCGGGGCGCGTCTCCACCATCGCCTGCAGCCTCCGCAAACTCGCCTCCAATTCGACGAGCCGCCCCAGGAGCCCCTTCACCTCTGCCAAATCCTCGATGACCTTCGCGTCGGTCTCGGCGAGCCCCCGGAGCGTGGATTCAACGGAACCCCGCATCGAGTGGAACCCCTCCTCCGCCATTTTGAGGCGGTCGGCGAGGGTCCGCACCATCGCCCCCATCGCCGCGGTCTCCCGCTCCTGGGCGTCGACCCTCCGGCGCGCCTCCTCGGCATCGCCCTGGTGGGCCCTCCACCCCCGGAGCCCCTCCCGGAGGCTATCGAGACGCGACAGGCGGGCCTCGACCGCCGCCCGCTCATCACCACTCGGGGGGGCCTGTGATTTCAGTTCCTGAAGGGCCCCCTCGATGCGCCGCTCCTGCGCCTCCAGGGAGGCCGGGTCCCGGCTCCGGAAGAGGGCCTCCACGAGGTCCCGGAGGTCGGACACCTCCCGCTCGAACGTCCGCAACCGGGTGACGGCGTGGTGGAGCACCTCCTCCTGGCCCGACTCGATGGCCTTCACCCGCCCCTCCAGGACGTCGGCGCTGGAGGCGCGGACCAGGTTCCGGAGCCCCTGGAGGGCGAGCTCCTGCTGCTGTGCGAACTGGTCGAGCCTCCGCTCGAGCGCGAGGCGCGCCTCCTCGGCGCGGGCCTGCCCCGCCTCAGAGGCGCGGGCCGCCTCCGCCTGCTCCCGCCGGAGCGCCTCCACGGCCTCCTGGAGGGAGGCGGTCCGCTGCTCCGACGCCTGGTGGGCCTCCCGGAGAGCCCCGACCCGCTGGTGGAGCCCTTCGAGGGCCTGCTCCTGCCGCCCCCTCACCTGCTCCAGGGCTGCGGGGAGGTCGGCCACATCCCGGAGCCTCTTCTCCACGACGGCGAACCGGCTCTCCCCCAGGTCGCGGAGGGCGCGGTGGGCCCCTTCGAGAGCCTCCAGCCTCCGCTCCAGAGGCCGCTGGAGGGCGGAAGCGGCCCTCTGGAACTCCCCGGGAGCCTCCTTCATTCTCGATTCGAGGGCGCGCGCCCCGTCGGCCAGCTCCTTCTGGGCGCGCCGGACCTGGGCGAGCTGGTCGTCGAGGTGGGCCTGGAGCCCCTTCTGCGACTCCATGACCGACGCCCCCCACCCCTGGAGCTCCTTCCGGGTGGCGGCCTCCTCGCTCCTCTGGCGGAGCCCCTCGAGGGCCTGCTCAAGGGCCGCGGCGCGCCTCTCCAGCGCCGCCGCCCTCTCGGCGGCCTCCATGTCGGCGCGGGCCGCGCCGGTCCGGAACTCTTCGAGGCCCCGGGCCGTCTGGTGGGCCTCCGAGGCCACCCGGGCGAGGTCCGCAGCGACGCGCTCCCCCGATTGGCGGGCGGCGTCGAGGGCCGCCCGGACCTCGCGGAGTTCCCCTGCCAGGGTGTCGCTCCGCTGCCGGAGCTGGGCCGCTGTGAGATCGGAGGCCTCCTTCAGGGCGGAGAGGGCCGTGACCGACTCCTCCGCCCGGAGGAGCCTCTCCTCAAGGCGAGAGCGCAGGGCCCCCTCCTCCTGCAGGGCGGCCCGTACCTCCTCCACCGATTTCTGGAACCTGTCGGCGAGAGCCTCCTGGACCTGGCGGGTCTCCCGCCTCAGCCCCTCCGCCTCCTCCCTCTGCCGGGCCTGGTCGGACTCCCGGGCCTCCCGGAGATGTTCGAGGGCCCCCCTCAACTCGTTCTCGGCGGCGACCAGGGTGGCCTGCGAGGCCCGCGCCTCCTCCAGGGATTTCCCGTGCTCCTCCACGGTCCCGGCCAGTTTCGAGAGCGCTTGGCCGTGCTCGTCCTCCCGGCGCCGCCCGGCTTCGGCGACCTCCGACCTCCACGACTCGAACCGGTGGTCCAGGCTCGCGACCGCCCCTTTCCACTCCGCTTCGATTCGGCCCGTCTCCTGGGACTGCCGCTCCTCGAGGGCCCGGAGGGCGTCGCTTGCCGCCCCGAGCCGGCCCTCCACGCTGCGGAGCCGGGCGTCGCTCTCGCTCCTCCACGCCTCCGCCTGTTGCACGAGACGGGCCGCGTTCTCCCTCCACTCCGCTTCGAGGCGGCCCGCCTCCCGGGCGCGCCTCTCCTCCGCGGCGCGGAGGGCGCCGTCCACCCGGGAGAGGGAATCCGCCATCTCGTCCGCCATGCGTTCCCGGGCCTCCGCCATCTCGGAGCGCCAGCCGGCCACGTCGGAGCGGATCCGCTCCGCTGACTCCGCCGCCAGCCGGGAGAGGCCCGCCACCTCCCGGGTGGTCTCCAGCGAGCGCCGGAGCCTCTCCTCCGCCGCGGCCCCGAGGGCGGCCATCCGCCCCACCTCCTCCTCCAGGGCCCCGACGCGCTCCGCCGAGGCGAAGGTCGCCGCGGCCCCCTCCAGCGCCTCGGCCCGGCCCCGCAGTTCGGAAATCTCCCGTGCCCGCGCCTCCAGTTCCGATCGAAGGCCGTCCATGCTCTGGCGCGCCTCGGCGGGGAACTTCCGGAGCTCCCGGAGTCCCTTGAGGGCCTCCTCGGCCCGGGAGCCCGCGGCGTCGAGGCGGGGCCGGAGCCCCTCCAGCGATTTCCTCAAATCCTCCAGCCGCTTCTCGGCCGCCCCCTCCCGGCTCCCGAGGGAGTCGAGGGCGGAAGCGATGCCCGAGAGCCGCGCCTCGGCGAAGGCGGGGAACTCCTTCAGCCCCTCCATCTCGTCCACGGTCCTCTTCAGCAGCTCGGCCGCGGGGAACTCCCCGAGCTCCTTCCGGACCCCCTCCAGGCCCGTGCCCAGGGCGGCCGCCCGCTTTTCCAGCCCCTTGAGCTCCCGGCGGAGCCCCTCGGCCCCCTGCCGGAGTTCGGAGGCGAGCCCGTCGAGCCGCCGGCCCAGTTCGCCGGCCCGCCCCTGCGCCGCTTTGGCCTCCTCCCGCGTCGCCGCCCTCCCCACCGCGGCCCGGACCTCCTGGATCTCGGAGGCGAGGGCGGAGAGCCGCTCCTCGGCCCGCCGGCCCAGGTCTCCGACCTCCTCCACGCGGGCCGCCAGCGAGTCGACCTGTTCGCGGCCGGCCCGCGTCTCGGTCCGGGCCTCCAGGGCCCCCACCTGCCGACTCAACCCGTCCATCCTCTCCTCCGCTTCCCGGGCCTCGCGCACCCCGGCCGCCTCGACGGCGGCGATGCGGGCGCCGAGCTGCCGGGCCCCCTCCTCGATGCGTTGCGGGAGGCCCTCCAGTTCCCGGACCCGGGTCCCGAGGGACTCTCCGCGCCCCCGCACCTCCTCGGCGAGGGCTCCCAGAGCCTGCAGCCTCTCGGAGAGTTCCGCAATCCTCTGCTTGTTCTCCCTCGGCAAGCCGCGCGCTTCCTCGAGGGCGCTCCTCAGCCCCTCCACCTCTTCCCGCCGCGCCGCCCCGCCGGCCGCCGCCTCCAGACCCGCGAGTTTCTGGCGAAGGGATTCCAACTGCCCTTCGAGTCGCGGAGGGAAGCCTTTCAACTCCTCCGCCAGGGCCTTGACCGCATCGAGCTCCTTCCGGCGCGGGACCGAAGCCGCCGCCGACTCCAGGGCCGCCACCTTCTGCCCCACCGCCTCCAGCCGCCCCTCCAGTTGCCGCGGGAGCCCGTGGAGTTCCCCGACGAGGGCCCGCACCTCCTCGACCTCCTCCCGGGTGGCGAGCCCCTCCCGCTTCGACTCCAGCGCGCCCAGCCTCTGCCCGAGCGCCTCGACCTTCGACTCCAACTCCCTCGGCAGCCCCCGGACCTCCTCCACCGCGGCCTTGAGGGAGGCGACCTCCTCGGGGCGGAAGGCGGCGGACGTCCGCTCGAGGGCGTCGAGCCGCCGGGTGACGGCGGCCAGCCTCTGCTCGTTCTTCTTCGGCAACTCCTGCAGTTCGGTCACCAGGGTGTCGAGGGACTCGAGGTCCTCCCGCCGGACGACCGTGGCGCTCCTGGCCTCGAGGTCCTTCACCCGGGCGGGCAGGTCCCCGATGTCCTTGGCCACAGCGCTCGCCCTCGCGAGGGTGCCGGCCAGGTCGGCCGGGACCTGGAGCGACTCGAAGCGGGAGACCCACTGGAGCCTCTCCTCCTCGATTTTCCGCTCGAGGCTGAAGAGGGATCCCTGGAGGTCCGACAGCCCCTGCTGCAGCGTGCGCACGACCTCCGGGGCGGGGACCTCCTCGAGGTGCTTGGAGACCTCCCGGAAGCGCCGCTCCAGGTCGGCCACCGACTCCCGGAGCGCCTCCACGCCCTTCTTCTGCTCGGCCGCGCCCGCCAGGGCCTCCACCTCCTTCCCGACGCTCTCGATGCGCTCCAGCAGCCCGGGGGGCAGGCTCATGAGCCTCCGGGTGATCTCCGCCACCTCCGCCGCCCGCTCGGCGAGGTCGGGGACCGCGGTCTGGGCCTCCCCGAGCCGCCTCTGGACCTCCTCCCGCTGCTTCCGCATGCTCTCCTCGACCTCCCGCATCTGGCCCCGGACCTCCGCGGCCTTCTCGCGGAGGGCCCGGATCTCGGCCGGGTCGGGGAGGGACCCCGAGTCCACCAGGACCCGGAACCGCTCCATCTCCCGCGCGACCTCCTCCATCCGCGTCTGGAGCCGCTCCACCCCGGGCTTCACCCGGGCGGCCAGATCCTTCAGTTCGCGGAGGTCGGGGGCGCCCGGAATCTCGCGCACCTGGGCCTGAAAGTCGGTCAGGGCGGCCTCGACCGCCCCCATCCGCTCCTCCAGCTTCCCGGGCGCGAGCCTCGCCTCCTCGATGAGGGCGGCGGTCCAGGCGGTGTATTTCTTGATGGCCGCCCGCAGCTCGGGGACCTCCTCGACCCGCTTCTGCAGCGCCCCGAGACGGACCTCCTGCTCCTTGGCCAGGGACTCCAGTTTCCGGAATATCTCCCGGAGGGACTCGTCGTACTTGTCCACGGCTTCCAGGCGGGAGCCGAGCTTGTCGATGCCGAGCCGCTTGACCTCGTCGAGGGTCTTCTTCATCGCGGCGATCTTCTGCGGCTGGCCCGCCGTGTCGAGCACCTTCGCCTTCTCCTGGATCTCCCTCAGGGCCGCCTCCTGGGCCGCCAGTTTCTGCTCCAGGATCTTCGGCTGCTCCCGGAGCCCCTCCAGGGACTGGAGGAGACCCTCCAGGTCGCTCTTCTTCAGCGCCTCGGTGCGGCTCTCGTAGAGCTCCCGGAGGGTCCTCTCCTGCAGCTCGACCCGCTGCACGAGGTTCTGGGCGAAGGAGCGCATCTCGTCCAGCCCCTCGACGAGGGCCTTGACGTCCACGTCGGTGAAGGAGGCGGCCCGCTGCAGGAGGTCCCGCAGGCGAACCTCCTGCGCTTCGATCTTGGTGGCGAACTCCTCTGGAATCCCCTTCAGCTTCTCCATCAGCCGGAAGAGGGCCTGGACGTCGTACTTCTCGAGTTCGATGGTCTTTTCCAGGAGCTCCTTGACCTTGACCTCCTGGAGGGCCATCCGGTGCTCCAGCTCCTTCCGGAGCCCCACCAGCTCCTGGAACCCGGTGAGCATGGAGGCGAACTCCCGGACCCGGGAGTCGAGGGCCGAGAGCTCCTTCACGGTCCGTCCCAGGGTCTCGATGCGCTCGTCCTGGTCGCGGGCGATGCGCCGCAGCTCCGCCACGTCCTCCCGGACCTGGAGGGGGGTGGGCTGCCCCCCCGCCCCCGGCGGCGCGGGCCCCAGGGCGTCGAGCCGCTTCCTCACCTGCCCCGACATCCACTCGTAGTCCTCCCGGGAGATGGAGCCCTTCTCGAGTTTCCGCTTCAGAACCTCCAGGGTGGCGACCAGCTCGTCCCTCTCCTGGCCCATCAGCGCCTCTTCTCCGCCGCGGCTTCCTCGAGCGCCCGGATGCGGTCCTCGTGCAGGTTGTTCAGGGCCTCGGCCTCGTACTTGAGGGCCTTGATTTCAATGCGCGCGGTCGAGATGTCCTCCTGGAGTTTCTCGAGGGCGGCGGGGAGCGGCTTTGTCAGGTCGGTGAGCCGCTGGAACTCTGCCTTGGCGGCCCGGTCCATCTCCCGGGCGTGAGCCTCCAGGCGGGCCTGGCGCTCCAGCATCTGCCGGACCTGGCCCTGGAGCTCCGGCAGGGAGACCTCCTTGAGGCGGTCCTCCACCGCGGCCAGCCGGGGGGCGAGGGCCTCCAGGACGGGCCGCAGCATCTGGAGGTCGGCCCGGGACTGGCGGGCAGCTTCCAGGGCCTCCTCCGCTTTCCGGGACTCCTCGGGGAACGGCGCGGCGGGAGCGCTCCGGCGCGCGGGAACCCCGCGAACTGCGGGCGGCTCCAGGGCAGCCTCCCCGGGTCGGGCGCTCCCTTCCGCGGCCTTCCCGCCGAGCCTCTCCCGCTGCTCCATCAGGACGGGAATCCGCTGGTCAATGGCGACGAGGCGGGTCCGCGCCTCCTCCACAGTCTTCTCGTAAAGGGGCCGGGAGATGAGCCCCCGGTCGAACTGGGCCTTGAGGGCCTCCAGGTGCGCGAGCACCCTCTCCCCCTCGCGGTTGAGTCCCTCCAGTTCAGCCTCGATTTCCGGGACGCGGGAGTTCATGCTCGAAAGGGTTAATATTCGTGCCATATTCAAGGTTTCTTGAATGCCCTTTCCAGGAGGGCGCCAGTCGTTTCTGGAGCGGCTGGAAGCTCTGAAGGTCGACACCCGGGTCCAGCCTTACACTCCCCGCTCTTCCCTGCGGGGGCGCGCCCAGAGGCTCCTCGCCACTCCGGTCCGCTCCACCGGCATCGACATCCTCGACCGGAGCCTCGACGGCGGCCTGCCCGCCGGTTCCGTGGTCTATCTCTCGGTGGATCCCCACTCCATGGCCGAGGCGTTCCTCTACCAGTTCTCCTCCATCCGCAAGACCTACTACTTCACCACATCCCGCCGGCCGGCCCATGTCGCCCGGAACATCACCGACATGAACTTCGACACCGAGAACATCACCTTCGTGGACGTCTTCTCCCACTACTACCTCGACGCCTACGGGGAGCCGGCGGAGAACATCGGGGACGTGCAGAGGGACCGCGAAGTCCTCGACTTCACCGAGCGCCAACTCAAGCAGATCCGCGACGGTCACAAGGACTCCGACGGGGAACTCAACATCATCTTCGACAACTTCTCCTTCTACCTCCACCTGGGGGCCCCTCCTGCCCGCCTCCTCCGTCTCGCCAACCTCGCCTACGAGATCTCCAAGCAGACCAAGGCCCTCACCTACCTCTTCGCCCTCCGGGGGGCCCACCCCGAGGCGGTGGAGAACGGCGTGATGAACGTGTCCGACGCCATCTTCCACGTCGAGTCGGAGCGCGTCGGGGACAAGGTGGCCCACAAGATGAGCATCCCGAAAATCCGGGGCCGCCCCTCCTCCATGGTGGTCCTGCGGTTCAAGGTCCAGGACGGCATCCGCATCGACACGAGCCGGGACATCGCCTGAGCCGCCCGGCCGGGTAGAAAAAGCATAAGAGTGCGGGAAGGGGGTGAAGGTGTCGAAAGGACAGGGGGGAGGGGCGCACAGCCTCTCCCCCCGAATCCTTGGCCCGCCTTAACTCAGCCCGGTAGAGTGCGCGGCTGTAGTCCGAAACGCCCGCGAGGGCGAACGCGCAGCCACCGCGTGGTCCCCGGTTCGAATCCGGGAGGCGGGATGACCTATCGACCGGAGGCTCCGCCCCAAAGTATATAATCGCGACTCCTCGACCTCACCGAATGAGGGTCCTGGCGGTCCTCTCAGGGAAGGGAGGTGTGGGAAAAACGACCACGGTCGCCAACCTCGGCGCCGCGCTCGCCGCACGGGGCTCCCGGGTGGTGGCCGTGGACATGAACTGGACCACCCCCAACCTGGGCTACCACCTGGGCGTGGACGCGCCGACCGTTCCGCTGGACGAGGTCCTGGCGGGCCGCGGCGGCCTCGAAGGGGCTCTGCAGGAGGTCGCCCCGCGCCTGCGGTGCCTCCTGCCCGCTCCCGGAGCCCCCCTGGAGGCCCCGCGGGAGCGCCTCGCCGCCTTCTTCCGGAGCGTGCGCGCCCTGGAGGCCGACTGGGCCCTCCTCGACTGCTCCCCCGGCCTGGAGCCGGTCCGCACGCTCCTGCCCCACGCCGACGGGGCCCTGGTGGTGACCAACCCCGAGCTGCCCGCCATGGCCGACGCCCTCATCACCATCCGCCAGGCGCGGGAGGCGCATCCGTCGCTCGACCTCCGGACGGAGCTGAACCGGGCCCGGTGGGGGTTGCCGGGTGCCGGGGAGGTGGCGCGCCTCTGCGGGGCGCCCGTGGCCGCCGTCATCCCGGAGAGCCGGGCCGTCTCCCGCTCCATCGCCTCGGGGCGGCCGGCGGTCGCCTCCCGTCCCTGGAGCCGCCCCTCCCGCGTCTTCCTGCGGGTGGCCGCGGCCCTGGTCCGGGGCAGCCCCGCCCTCCTCCCCGACGCCTTCGCCCCCCGCCGCCCCGTTCCCCTCGGAGCCCGCCTCGAATCGCTCCACCGGAGGGTGGTCGAGAGCTCGGTCCGGCGCCGCTCGGAGGTCTCGGCCCTGCTCGCCTCCCTGGAGGACTACCGGAGCCGAGGCCTCCTCTCGGAGGAGGCCTACCAGGAGTTGCGCCGCGTGAACCTCGCCCGGCTCGGGCCCGCCGCCTCGGCCTGACGGCCGCCGAATAGCGCCGCCAGTCCCAGCCCCGCCGCGACCGCCGCCGCCCCGAAGCCGGGGCTCCGGACGGGGCTGGCGGGAACCGGCGGCAAGAACGCCCCCTCACCCGGGAGGGGCGTGGCGGCGGGGGCGGGGGTCGCTCCGGGCTCCCCTGGCGCGGCCCGCGGAGCGGAGGCCGACGTCGCTGTCGGCCGGGGGGTGGCCGGGGTGCCCGGAACCGGTGCGGCAGGCGCGACTGGGCCTCCGGCGCCGGAGGGGGAGGCGGCTGGAGCGGCGGTGGCAGCCGGGGAGGGGACCACCGTCGGCGCCGGGGTGGGAGGGGCGGCCACCGGGGGCGGCGGAGGCTCTCCGGCGGCCAGGGTGGCGTCGGGGAAGACCTCCGGGTTCGCGCTGGTGAGTGGCTTGGTGACCGCCGCGGAGTAGGGCCCCGAGCCGGTGGTCACCCTCACCGCAACCTGGACCGTGTCGCCGATGCACCAGGTCCCCCACGAAGAGCCGGCGTCGAACCAGAAGGAGCTTCCGGTCGGGGCCGTTGAAGTGGCCGCCGCCCCGGTCCGTGTGTTGGTGGCGGTCGCCGTGAACCCGGGGGAGGTGGCGGTGGCAACCCCGTCGGCCGAGGGCAGGATGCGCCCCGTCACCTGCTTCGGGAGCGCCTGGCACACCTGGGCGGCGGCGGGGGCCGCCGCGGCGAGAAGCAGGGCCAGGAGGAGCGCCGTGCCCAGGGGCCTCATCGGCGGGGGTTCCGGCAGGCGAAGAGGGCCGCGGCGAGGGAGATCCCCGCGAGAGCCGCCTCGAACCCGGGGCTCCGGGCGGGCCCCGCCCCCGGGCCGCCCACCGGAGGCAGGTAGACTGCGGAGGGGGCGGGCGTGGGGGGCGGCGTCGCCGAGGGCGCAGCCGGGGCGAGGCCGGGCCTCACCGCGCTCCCCTCCTCCCCGGTGATGGCGAAGAATGAGAGGCCGGGGCTCTCCGCTTTGAGGTGGATGAACCGGGCGTCCTGCGACTCCACGCGGGTCGGGAGGGGGACCCAGGTCACGGTGTAGCGCTCGACCTTCAGGCTCTCGGGGGCGATTTTGTGGGTGGCGGCCCACACCTTCTCCACCTTGGCCTTGAGCGTCACCCTGGCCACGTCTCCGGGGTCGAGGGCCGGGGCCTCGATGGCGAGGTAGGCGTAGGCGCGGCCCGACGGGGAGGAGGAGGCCGTGGAGGGCCTGGCGGAGAACCGCTGCGTCTCGATGCGCACCGCCTCCCGGATGTTCCGGGCCGCCTCGACCGCAATCTCCTGGATGGGGGTCGAGGCCACGGGGATGGAGGCCACCTGGCCGGCGGTCACGGGGGGCAACTCCACCCGGGCCGCCTCGGTCACGGGGGCGGGAGGCGGGGGCGGCGGGGGTGCCGCTTCCGAAGCGCCGCCTCCCCCGCCACCCCCTCCGCCTCCGCCGCCCCCGGCGGCCGGGGGTGCGGGGGTCGGGGCGGGTGTTGGGGTTGGAACGGGTGTCGGGGTCGGGGTGGGAGTGGGAGTTGGGGTGGGTGTGGGGGTCGGAGCGGGGGCCTGCAGGGTGGCGTCGGGGAAGACCTCCGGGTTGTCGGTGGTGAGGCTCTTCGAGGTGGCGGCCGTGTAGGTCCCCTGTCCCGCCGATGTGGCGATGCTCACCGTGATGGGGTCGCCCACGCACCAGGTCCCCCAGAGGGAGCCGGCGTCGTAGAAGAAGGAGCGGTTGACGATTTGGGTCGAGTTGGCGTAGATGCCGTTCCTGGGAGCGGACACCACGGTGTTGCTGGAAGTGGCTGTGGCGACGCCGTCGGCGGAGTCGAGGATTTTCCCGGCGAGGGTCTTGGGCTGGTTGAAGCATGCCGCCTCGGCCGGCGCGAAGAGGAGCGCGGCCCAGAGAACCGCCCAGAGACACCGGGAGGGCGCCATGGGGTTGACGGTAGGGTCCGCGCGGATTTATCCGTTTTTCCCGCCCCCCGCAGGGCGCCGGAGGTCCGAAACGGCGGAAATAGTCGCAAAACAGGAATCGGTGGCCGCGAACGCCCCACCTCCAAAGTATTATTTGCCTCCCCCGCCCACAGGACGCCGTGAGCCTCACCGACCGCGAGAAGAGGGTCCTCATCCCCACCTACAAGCGGCAGCCCGTGGCGGTCTCCCGCGCCGAGGGAAACTACCTCTGGGACGCCTCGGGCCGGAAATACCTCGACTTCTTCTCGGGGGTCTCCGTGAACCTCCTCGGCCACCGCCACCCCGCCGTTCTCAAGGCCATCCAGGAGCAGGTCCGCAGATATCTCCACGTCTCCAACCACTACCTCGCCGAGCCCCAGGTGGCCCTGGCCGAGCGGCTCGCGAAGGTGTCGGGCCTGGAGCGCACCTTCTTCTGCAACTCGGGCGCGGAAGCGGTCGAGGGGGCGCTGAAACTGGCCGCGAAGGCGACCGGGAGGCGCGAGTTTGTCGCGGCGCACGACGCCTTCCACGGCCGCACCATCGGGGCGCTGAGCGTCACCCACGACCGGCGGTTCCGCGACCCCTTCTCCCACATCCTCCTGAAGTCGGTCAAGTTCGTCCCCTACAACGACATCAAGGCGCTCCGCTTCGTCGTCGGCCCCGACACCGCCGGGGTCATCCTCGAGCCCATTCAGGGGGAGGGCGGGGTCCACGTCGCCTCGGACGACTACCTGAGGGAGGTCCGCGCGCTCTGCGACGAGAAGGGGGCGCTCCTCATCCTCGACGAGGTCCAGACCGGCCTCGGCCGGACCGGCCGGTGGTTCGCGAAGGACCACGCCGGAGTCCAGCCCGACATCCTGGCCCTCGGCAAGGCGCTCGGCGGCGGCCTCCCCCTCGGCGCGGTGGTCGCGAAGGAGGCGTGGGGGCTCAAGTTCGGACCGGGGGACCACGGCTCCACCTTCGGCGGCAACCCCCTCTCCTGCGCCGCCGGCCTCGCGGTCCTCTCCACGCTCGAAAAGCAGAAGCTGGTCGAACGGGCCGCCAAACTGGGCGCGAGGCTCCTGGAGGGGCTCCGGGCCATCCCGGGCGACCGGGTCAAGGAGGTCCGGGGGCGGGGCCTCTTCGCCGGGATCGCCCTGCGGGAGAGGGGAGAGGAGGTGGTGGAGCGGATGCGGAAGAGAAAGATTCTCATCAACACCACCGGACCCGACGTTCTGCGGTTGCTGCCCCCCTTGACCGTCTCGGAGAGGGAGGTGGACCAGGTGGTCGCCGCCCTCAAGGCCGAACTCGGCCGCCTGGGGCCGGCCCCGGGGGCATCCGGAAACGTTTTGAGCCCGCCGCCCGTCCGCCCCTGACATGGCGAAGACCGTCGCGCTGATCCGGGGGGACGGCGTGGGGCCGGAGCTGACCGCCGGGCTCCTCAAGGTCCTGAAGGCGGTGGCGGCCCCCGTGGAGTTCATCGAGTGCGAGGCGGGGTCCGAGTGGTGGGAGAAGAAGAAGGGGGACACCCTCATCCCGGAGGCGACCTGGGAGATTCTGGAGGACGCCGACGCCTGCTTCAAGGGCCCGACGGTCACCCCGGGCGGCCCCCACTCTCCGAAGAGCGTGGCGGTCTCCATCCGGCAGCACTTCGACCTCTACGCCAACGTCCGCCCCATCCGGACCCACCCCAAGACCCCGAGGCGCCTCGGGGACGTGGATTTCCTCTGCGTCCGGGAGTCCACCGAGGGGCTCTACTTCGGCCGGGAGGTCTGGATCACCGACGACATCGTGGTGGCCCTGCGGCGTGTCTCCCGCGGCTCCTGCCGCCGGGTGGCCAAATCCGCCCTCGAGGCGGCACAGGCCCGAAAGTGGAAGACGGTGGTGGCCATCCACAAGTCGAACATCCTCAAGGAGTCGGACGGCCTCTTCCTCGAGGAGACGCGGGCGGCAGCCAAGAAGTTCCCCTCCATCACCCTCGAGGAGATGCACATCGACAACGCGGCGCAGCAGGTTGTGAAGAACCCCGCCCAGTTCAACCAGAAGGTGCTGCTGAGCACCAACCTCTTCATGGACATCCTGAGCGAGGAGTGCTCGGCTCTCGTGGGCTCCATCGGCCTCATCCCCTCCGCGAACTACGGCGACACCTACGCGATGTTCGAGCCGGCCCACGGGGCGGCGCCCAAGTACAAGGGCCAGGACAAGGCCAATCCTACAGGCACCATCCTCGCCGGGGCGATGCTCCTCGACTACCTCAAGCTCTCCAAACTGGCCCGGGAGATCGAGGCCGCCACCGAGAAGACCATCGCCGACGGTGTGGTCACCTACGACCTGAACGGGAGCGCCCGGGCCAGCCAGATGGCGGAGACCATCGCGGCGCGGCTCTCGCGAAAATAGTCCGGTGGATTATTCCGCCCCGGCCCCCCAGCGGCGGGAGATGACCGCAGAAACGGTGGTCCTCTCAGGGAACGGCCCGCCGGCTTGACATGGTGAAAGGCGGCCTCCGGACAACCCTCGACAACCTCAGCCTCTTCGCCCCCGGCCTCCCCCTCCTCCCCCTCCAGAGGCTCCGGGAGAAGCGGGAGTTGGAGTTCCCGGAGCCCCGGGTTCGGTGGCTCGTCCCCACCGGGAGCGGTCCCCGAATCGAGACCGAGGGGGGCGACCTGGCGGTCGAGGCGGCCCCCGGGTGGGTCCGGGTCCGGAGCCCCGGGGAGGTGCTGTCCGGGATCCTCGCGGGAGAGGTCCGCGGCACCCCCGTCGCGGGGGCCAAGGCGGAGGGCGAGCGCCTCCTCCTGCCGGCGCCTCCGCTGCCGCTGCGGGTGGGCCTCTGGTCCGACCCGAAACGCCGGGAGGTCCGGGGGTGGGTATTCGAGCTCCCCCTCGAGGAGCACGAGCACCTCTGGGGCCTCGGGGAGCGGTTCGCCGCCTGGGACCTCCGGGGCGGGCGCCACCTGCTCTGGTGCGTGGACACCCTGGCCAACTCGGTGGGAAGCCGCTCCTACAAGCCGATCCCGCTCCTCCTCTCCTGCCGGGGGCGCGCCCTCTTCCTCCACTCCACCACCCGCTCCCTCTGGGTGGCGGAGGGGGGCCGCCTCCGCGTCTTCGCCGAGGGCCCCCTCGACCTCTTCCTCCTCCACGGAGCGACCCCCGCCGACCTCGTCGGGACCTACACCGCCCTTGCCGGCCGGCCGCCCGTCCCGCCCCGGTGGTCGTTCGGCCTCTGGCTCTCCCGGTGCATGTATCCGAGCCGGGCCGAGGTGGAGCGGGTGGTCGAGGAGGCGGGGCGCCACGGGATCCCGGTCGGCGTCGTGAGCCTCGACCCCCTCTGGTTGAGGGGGCGGAGGCGCCTCGTCCGGGACGCATTCACCGGGGAGTGGGCCGAGGGGCGCTTCCCCGACCCGCCCGGCCTCGCCTCCTGGCTCCGGAAGCGGGGGGTCCGCCTCTGCCTCTGGATGAACCCCTACCTGCCGAAGGGGTTCCCCATCTACCGGGAGGCCGAGTCCATGGGGCTCCTGCCGACTGCCGGAGGAAAACCCGCCGCCTCCATGGACAACCCCTTCGCGGTTCCGGTGGACTTCACCCGGCCCGAGGGGCGGTCGTGGCTCGGGGGCCGGCTCGAGAGCCTCCTCAGGGAGGGCGCGGCGACGTTCAAGACCGACTACGGGGAGGAGGCGCCGCCGTGGGGCGAGTTCGGCGCCGGGGGCGGCCGGCAGGTCCACAACCTCTACCCCCTCCTCTACAACCGGGCGGTCTTCGAGGCGGTGGAGCGGGTCCACGGGCGGGGGATGGTCTGGGCGCGCTCCGCCTGGGCGGGCTCCCAGCGCTACCCGGTCCACTGGTCGGGCGACACCCGCTGCCGCTGGCTCGACCTGCCCCACCTCCTCCGCGGAGGGCTGAACGCGGCCCTGTCGGGCCTCGCCCACTGGAGCCACGACATCGGGGGGTTCTTCGGGACCCCCACCGAGGAACTCTACATCCGGTGGGCGCAGTTCGGCCTCTTCGTGAGCCACGCCCGCTGCCACGGGACCACCCCCCGCGAGCCGTGGCTCTACGGCGAGCGGGCGCTGGCGGTGTTCAAGGAGCATCTGGGCCTCCGCCAGCGGCTCGTCCCCTACCTCTACTCTTGCGCGCACGAGGCGTCCCGGACCGGCCTCCCCCTCCTGAGGCCGATGGCCCTGGAGTTCCCCGGCGACCCGGAGACCCACGCCCTCGACGCCCAATACATGCTCGGCCCCTCCATCCTCGTGGCGCCGGTGCTGGAGGAGGGGGCGACGACGAAACGGCTCTACCTCCCCGATGGCGCCTGGACCGACTGGTGGAGCGGCGAGCTCCGCCGGGGCCCCGGCTGGGCCGAGGTTCCCGCTCCCCTGGAGAGGCTGCCCCTCCTCGTCCGGGAGGGGACCCTTCTCCCTCTGGCCCCGGAGGGGACCCCTGCCGAAGCCCGCCCCGACCCCCTCTTCCTGGAGGCGTTCCCGGACGGGGACGGTAACGCCCGGCTCCTGCTCGCGGAGGACGACGGCGACACCGTCGCATCTCTCCACCGCCGGGACCCCTCCCTGCGGGTGGCCGTGGGCCCGGGAGCCCGGGGCCGCACCTGGGAGGTCCGCATCCGCGGCGCCGGACCCCTCGCGTCGGTGGAGGCCGAAGGGGCGGAGGGCGCGGCCCACGGAGTCAAGGACGGAGCGTTGTGGATTCGGTTCGCCACCCGCGCGGGAAGGGGGGGCAAAGTCGAAGCGGAGTTGAAGTAGCGCGACCGCGGCGCAACCTTTTCCAATTCAAACGCCCCCCCGTAGTGGGGAGGTCCACGAATCGCCAACAGAACATAGGCCGCTTTCCGCGCAACGAGGTTCCCGGGGGTCGGCCCTCGCGGAACCCGCCCGAAGCGAGCGCGAAGCGCGAGCAGAGGGCAGGGTTCCGCGCCATAATCTCCTCACACAATAAAATCTCTGTAAGCGCAGGGCGAAAGCATCCTGAAGAGCGCGGCCTTACATCACCAACTGCTCTCGAATCTCCTCCTCCCCCATCCCCGCCTCCTTCCCCCGCGCGATGATGCGGATGTTGTCCACCTCGTTCTTCTTCCGCAGGAGGAGGTCGAGGACCGGCAGGGCGGAGAGCGGGTAGGCGTGGCCGAAGGCCCTCGCCTTTGAGAGGTGGAACTTCTCGAGCGCGCGCAGCGCCTTGCCGGTCGCCCGGGGGTCCTGCTCCAAGGGAGAGAGAGCCCCCGCCAGGGGAGTCCCCCGGAGGAGCCCGGGGACCTCGGCGGCGGGAGCCTCAGCGAGCCGCCGCAGCAGTTCCGGTTTCAGGTATTTGCCCCCGGCGAGCAGGAACTCCCGGACCTTCTCGGCGGGCTGGTCGTCCGCCTTCATCCGGAGGAGGGTGCGGAGGTTCACCACGTCCACCTCGACCCGGACGAAGTCGCGGAAGAGCGCGTCGGCCCGGGTCGCGGGGCGGCGCGCGAGGAGCGTCTCGTAGTAGAGGCGGTCGAGCCGGTTCTCCAGGGGCATGAGGTTCTTCACCGCCTCCCCCTGCCCCGAGTCGGCCAGGGCCCGCGCCAGCGGCTCGTGGAAGGGGGTCCCCTTCAGCGCCTCCACCACCCCCGCCGCCGACCCGGCCTCCAGGAGTTCGTCGAGGAATGCGGGGGAGAGCTCCCCGGCGGGGATGAGGTCGGCCCTGATTTCGTCGGCGGGGGCGCGGGCGAACTTCCCGCGCAGGATGGTCTTCACGTTCCAGAGGTCCCACCGCCGCAGGTAGAGGGCCACCTGTTCGCGGAGGGGGCCCCGGGAGAAGGAGAGGACCTCGCGGTAGGTCCGCGCCAAGTTGGCCTGGGTCGCCTCCTCCAGGAGGTCGACGCCGCGGAACCGGGTGGCCATCGCCTCCATCTCCGGCCGGTAGACCGCCTCGCCGAGGACGCGGGAAATCTCGGGAATCTCCATAAGCAGCATCCGGGCGTAGGCGTCCCCCGGGAGCAGCTGGTTCCTCCGCGTCTTCGCCCGCGTAGCCGCGTAGGCCACGTCGCCGGAGCGCCGGGCCATCAGGGCCGGACTCCGCGCCTTGCGGGCCCCGTCGACGAAGTTTGAGGTGCCATTCCGGGGCGTTGTGCACTTCCTACCGCGGGAAAAGCGCCCCGTGGATCTCCTTCAGGGAGGCGCGCCAGACCCCCTCCAGCAGGGTGTCGTAGGTGTAGTCGATCCAGGCGGCCCCCCCCGCCGCCTCAGCCGCCACGCCCCCGGCGCAGGGCGCCTCGCCCCCCACCGCTCCCAGGGCCTTGAGGGTCGCGAGGTCCCGGGGGTTCCCGTAGAGCTTCTGCCCCCCCTCCCGGAGGGCGCGCTTGGCCAGCAGGGAGAGCCACGCCCGGTTCTTCTCGGCGTCGAGGCGCGCCAGCTGCTCCAGGGTCCGGGCGAGGACCGTCCCCAGGATCTCCCGCTCCACGCGGAGCATCTCCCGGCGCGCCTCCAGTTCGGCGGCGGGAATCTGCGCCTTCCTCAGGCGTGCGGCCTCCTCGGCGGTTTGCTTCTCGGCCGCCTCGACGATGCGTTTCGCCTCGGCCCGGGCCTCCGCGAGGAGAGCCTCCGCCTCCCTGGCGGCGCGCTCCCGGAGGGAGCGGACCTCCCGGTCGCCGCGGTTCTCAATCTCCTTCAGGACCCCCTCGAGCCCCATCCTTCAGGCGGTCTTTCCGAAGAGGAGGAACGCCATGACGAACCCGAAGAGGACGATGGTTTCCGGGATGACCGTCATGATGAGTCCCTTGCCGAAGAACTTCGGGTCCTCGGCGATGGCCCCGACGGCGGCGGCGCCGATGTTGGCCTGGGCGAGGCCGGTGCCGAGGCCCGCGAGCCCGATGGCGAGCCCCGCGCCCACGGCGAGCCCCAGGTTGGTGAACCCCCGGGAGGCGCCCGCGTCCGCCGTCTCGGCTGCCTGGACCACGGCGGGGGCGACCAGCAGGAGCAGCGCCAGAGCGGTGTGGAGGGGCTTCATGTCCGTCGCGTGGGATAGGAGGGGGTCATATCAATCTTTTGCCTCCGCCGCGGGGCGGAGCTTCGTGTAGCGCCGCCGCTTGCCAAAGGGCTCGAAGGGGCGCCCCCCGCCGGTGTAGAACTTGGAGAAGAACTCATAATAGTGGAGCCGGAGGGACTGGAGGCTGCCCGAGAGGATGCCGAGGAAGGGGACCATGAGGTGGAACGCGACGCCCCCGGCGAGCATGGGGGAGGGGCCCCCGGGAGCGTAGAGCCCGTTGGCGAAGAAAAAGTCGTTCGCCACCAGGGCGAGCCCCGCCTTGGCCGCCCCGACGGCGGCGAGCCGGGTGTAGGAGATGGTGTTCACCAGGATCTGGGGCATCTCGAGGAGGGGGCCGATCTTCTCCATGCCCTTCAGATGGGCCCCCTCGCCGAGGAAGACCATGAGGACGCAGACCACCACCATGGCGACGAAGAGCCAGGCGAGGACCGCGGGGAAGCCGAAGCCGGGGAGGTGGCCCGCCATCGCCCCGTTGACCACCCCGAGGACCCGCTGCAGGCCGAAGGCCCAGACCGACGCGGCGAGGAGGGCGATGGCCTGGAACCCGACCAGCCACCCCCCCTTCACCAGCACCGCGGTCTTGAGGCCGTGGACCCGCGCCTCGTTGCGAAACCCGAGGAGGAGGCCGAGGGAGATGTGCGCGCTGCCGAAGAGCGCGGTGATGAGCAGCAACTTCCCGAGGTCCTTCGCCTCCAGTTTCGAGAGCGGCAGGACGACGTCCCCCACCGCGTAGGAGAGGTGGGCCTCGCGGTTCCCGAAGATGGAGGACCAGAAGAGTTCCCGGTTCCCGTGGACGAGGGCGTAGGGCCCGTCCCACGCCTCGACCGGGCTCTTGGGGAGGAAGTGGATGCCGAAGGCCTCCCCGAAGAGGACCCCGCCGAAGAGCATCGAGGCGACCGCCCCCGCGACCATGGCGCGGGAGAGGTCGGGGGAGCCGACGCCGAAGACCCGCTGAAAGAGGTTGCCCGGGCGCCCCATGTAGAGCCCGAGGAGCAGGATGGCCGCGCCGTAGCCGACATCCCCGACCATGAGGCCGAAGAAGACCGAGAAGAGGAGGGCGAGGATGGCGGTGGGGTCCACCTCCCGGTAGAGGGGGCGCGAGAGCAGTTCGAGGAGCCCTTCGAAGGGCTTCGCGGGCCTCGGGTTCCGGAGGGCGACCGGCACCTCCTCCCCCCGCGCCTCCTCGATGGCGATGTGGAGCGAGTCGCCCGCCCCGTTCCGGAGCTCCCTTTCGATCTCCCGGGAGCGGCGGGTCAGGACCCACCCCTCCAGGGCGAACGCGTTGGCCGAGAGGGCGAGGCGGAGCGGCGCCTCGGCCTTCTCAGCCTCCAGCGAGAGCGCCTCCTCGCCCGCCAGGAGGAGGTCGGCGTTCTCCTTCCGGAGGCGCTGCAGGTCGGCCCGGAGGCGCTCCTCCTCCGCCTTCAGGGAGGCGGCCTCCGCGTCGAGCCCCGCCACGAGTTCCGCGGGGATCCCGCTCCCGGGGGGCGGCGGGACCTCTGCGAAGCCGTGCTCCGAGAGGAGGCGCTGGGCGGCCGCGGCGGCCGAGGCGGGGACGAAGAGGGCGAGCGCCTCGGGGCCGCCGAACACCTCGTGCTCCCCGAGGAGCGCCAGCCGCTCGGGCGGGAGCGCCTTGCCGAGGGTCCCGGTGAAGACCGCGAGCGCCTTGGAGCCGCCGTAGAGCTCCAAGGGCAGGGGGAGTTTGGCGAAGAGGGCGAGCGCCTCGCGGCGCGCCTCCAGGTCCCGCAGCCGGGCCTCGGCGGCTTGGCGGCGCCCCTCCGCCTCCCGGATGCGCGCCTCCAGCGCCTCCAGCTCCCGGAGCCTCGCGTCGAGGCGCGCGGGCTCGACCGGCCCCGCGAGGTCCCCCGGCTCCGACCCGAGGCTCTTGGCGGCGGAGCGGAGGAAGAGCAGCTTCTCGGAGAGGGCGGCCGAGCCCTCGAGGGGCCGGCCGAGGGAGAACCCGGCGTCGCCCCCCTTGTAGTCCTCGAGGTGGACCGCGCGGAGGCGCTGGAGGGTCCGGAGGACCGGCTCGAGGCGGTCGCGGGAGCCCGCGACGAGGATGCGGGAGACGGGGTCCGGGGCGAGCATCTCAGTTCTTTCCGGCGGCCTTGATCTCCTCTTCCAGGCGGGCCAGGATTCGCTCCACGGCGATGGGGACCCGGGCCTCGGCTGACCTCCGGAACTCCGCGGCCCGCTTCGCCCCCTCCCCCAGAATGCGCTTCCGCTCCGCCTCGAGGTCCCGCCGGGCCTCCGCCAGGGCGCTCTCGCGCCGGCGCGCAGCCTCGGCCCGCGCCTCCTCCACGACCCGGCGCGCCTCGGCCCGGGCCCTCTGAACCTCGGCCTCGGCGTCTCGCTTCGCCTCCGCGACAAGGGCCTCGATCCTCCTCTCCGCCTCCTGGATGCGGGCGAGGACCGCGGCCCGCCCCGCGAGGGCGGCGTCCGAGGTCGCGGGAGCGGAGGACATCGAGGCCGTTGCGGGAAATCGGTTTAAACTTTCCTACGGGCGCGCCGGCTCCACGTCGAGGAGTTTCCGGAGGTAGGTCTCGGCGTCGGCGACCCGGTCCCTCAGCTCCTGGAGGCTCCGCAGGAGCCCCCCCTCCGGGTCCCTCTCCTTGCCGGAGCGCAGGCGGCGGATCGCGTCCTCCAGGTCCCCCCGCAGGGGGAGGAGTTCGGTCCGGAGCATCTCGGAGATGCGCTCCCGGTAGCGGGCCGTCAGATCGGACTCGGGGCGGAAGACGTAGGTCCGCCCCCGCCGGACCCGGGAGACGAGCCCCGACCGCTCCAGCCCTCCGAGGTGGAGGCTGAGGGAGCCGAGGCTGTAGCGGGTCCTCCGGGCGAGCTCCCGGGCGGTCAGCCCCCGGGCCGAGAGGGCCAGGGCGGAGTAGACCCGGGCGTAGGCGTCCTTGGTGCCGAGGGAGCGGAGGAGGCGGGAGAGCCCCCCGACAATCCTCTCCAGAACCGCCCCGGACTCGACCCCGTTCCGCCGTCGGAACGCGGGAGTTCGGGGCGGTTCGGGCCCCTCCGGGCCCATCTACGCGGCGGGCTTCTTGCGCCGGAAGATGGACTTCAGTTTCGCCACGACGTCCTTCAGGGCCACAGGGATCACCTCCATAGTCATGTTGGAAGTTTTAAAAAGATTTAAAATTGCCGGTCGCCGGGACGCGGCGCAGGGCGCTGTCGCGGGGGTCAGGGGGCGGCGCGGGCGGCCAGGCGGTCGATCTTCGCCGCCATGATGAAGTCGTTCTCGGAGAGCCCCCCGATGGCGTGGGTGGTCAACTCGACGCGGATCCAGTTGTATGTGATGCGCATGTCGGGGTGGTGCCCCTCCTCCTCGGCCAGGAGGGCGATCTGGCTGAAGAGCCCCCACGCCTGCTTGAAGTCCTTCAGCCGCCACTCCCTGCGGATTCTTTTCCCATCCACGAGGCCCCACTCCTTCACCCGGGAGAGGTATCCCTTCGCCTCCGCCTCGCCGAGGGGCGGGACCCCGCCCTCGCAGGGCAGGCACCGCTTCTCCGCCAGCTCGCCGGCCATAGGAATAGGTATGGGTAGCGGAGTTTAAAAGAGCCCCATGGCAGCCGTTTCCCCCCTCGACCGGGCCCTTCTCGCCTTCCTGCGGGAGGATGCGGGGAAGGGGGACGCCACCAGCCGCGCGGTCATCCCCCCGGGCCACCGCTCGCGGGGCGCGGTGGTGTGCAGGGAGCGGGCGGTCGTCGCCGGGCTCCGGGAGGCCTCCCGCCTCTTCCGGCTGGTCGGGGCCTCGGCCCGGCCCCGGGTCCGGGAGGGGGTCTGGGTCCCCGCCGGCACCCCGGTCCTGGAGGTCCGGGGCGCCACCCGGGCGATCCTCGCCGCCGAGCGGACCGCCCTCAACCTCCTCCAGCGGATGTCGGGCATCGCCACCGAGACCCGGCGGTGCGCCAGCCTCGCGCGGCGCGCGAACCCCGGGGCGCGGGTGGCCGCCACCCGGAAGACCGCTCCAGGTCTCCGCCGCTTCGACAAGCGCGCCGTCCGGCTCGGCGGCGGGTGGCCCCACCGCGCGGGGCTCCACGACGCGATCCTGGTGAAGGACAACCACCTCGCCGCGGCGGGCTCCCTGGAGGCGGCCCTGCGCCGCGCCCTCCGCGCGCGGAAACCGGTGGAAGTGGAGGTCTCCTCCGCCGCCGAAGCCCTGCGGGCGGCCCGCCTCGGCGCGAGGAGCGTGATGCTGGACAACGTCCCGCCCGCCGAGGTGGCGAGGGCGGACCGCCTCCTGCGGGGGGCGGGGTTGCGGAAGCGCGTCTCCATCGAGGCGTCGGGGGGCGTGACCCGGAGCAACCTCGCCGCCTACGCCCGGGCCGGGGCGGACACCGTCTCGATCGGCGCTCTGACCCACTCGGTCCGGGCGGTGGACCTGAGTTTGGACCTCCTCGCTCCCCGCCGCCGCAGTGCGGGAAAGGGTTAAACCGCTTCTGGCTCCACACCTCCGGATGGCCGCCACCCTCTCCCCCCGCGCCGCGGCCGACTTCCCGGGGAAAGCCAACGGCTCCGACGGCACCCGGAGCGAACTCGCCCGCGAGGTCCTCCGCTGGAAGGAGAAGCGCAACGCGGTCCTCCTCGCCCACAACTACCAGGAAGCCGAGATCCAGGACGTGGCCGATTTCGTCGGTGACTCGCTGGGGCTGGCCCAGGCCGCCTCCAAGACGAAGGCCGACGTCATCCTCTTCGCCGGGGTCCGGTTCATGGCCGAGACCGCCGCCATCCTCAACCCGGGCAAGCGGGTCCTGATGCCCGACCCCGAGGCGGGGTGCACCCTCGCGGACATGATCACCGCCGATCAGTTGCGCGCCTGGAAGGCGGAGCACCCCGGAGCTGTCGTCGTCTCCTACGTGAACACGACCGCCGAGGTGAAGGCGGAGTCGGACTACTGCTGCACCTCCACCAACGCCCTGAAAGTGGTCGAGGCCATCCCGCCCGGGAAGGAGATCCTCTTCCTCCCCGACCGGTATCTCGGCGCCTACATCCAGCAGAAGACCGGCCGCCCAATGCGCATCTGGCCCGGCTACTGCCCGGTCCACGTCATGGTCCGGACCGAGGATATCCTCGCGCTGAAGCAGGAGCACCCCAAGGCCGAGTTCCTCATGCACCCCGAGTGCGGCTGCATGTCCTCCTGCATCCACCTCGCCGACCGCGTCTTGAGCACCGAGGGGATGGTCCGCCACGTCGCCGCATCCCCCCGGACGGAGTTCATCATCGGGACCGAGACCGGCATCCTCCATAAGATGGAGCGGTTGAGGCCCGACGCCGCCTTCTACCCCGCCGCCGAGGGGGCGGTCTGCGGCCACATGAAGCGGAACACCCTGGAGAAGGTCCTCTGGTCCCTCGAGGACCTCCAGCACGAGGTCCGCGTCCCGGAGCCGGTGGCCGCCAGGGCCCGGCGGGCGATCCAGCGGATGCTCGATCTGGCGTAGTTGTCGCCGGTCCGCTCGGAAGCCCTCTCGTCTCCTCGGCCACAGGTTCGCTCGGAGGTGACTTCGCCGCCGGTCCACGGGGTCCCACGGTTTATTTGCCCCGGCTCCCACCCCCCTCATGGCCGACCGCCCCGAACCCGACCCCGTTTCGCAGTGCGCGCGTCCGGCCGGAGGCGCGCAGGGGCTGCGAAGCGGGCCCCGGAGCGAGAGGGTTCGGGGGGGTTCAGGCGACGAGATGCCTTTCTGGGACCACCTCGAGGAGTTGCGCCGCCGCTTCCTCCGGGCCTTCGCGGCCGTGGGGGCGGCGGCCTTCGCCGTCTTCTCCTTCGGCGTGGGATGGGTCCCCGCGGGCCCCCTCTCGCTCCCGTTCCCCTACCCTACCTTCACGGACACCCTGGCGGCCTCCTTCTTCCGGCTCCTCTCCTCCCTCCAGCTCCCGGCGGGGGTGCGCCTCGCCGCCATCCACCCGGCCGACACCTTCACCGTCCACATCATGGACTCCCTCTTCCTCGGACTCGCCGCGGCCATGCCTGTGGTGCTCCGCGAGATCGGGGCCTTCGTGGGCCCCGGCCTGCAGGAGTCGGAGAGGCGCCTCTTGCGGAGGTGGGTGGTCCCCGGGACCCTCCTCTTCGCGGCCGGGGCCCTCCTCGCCTTCTTCCTGGTCCTGCCGCTCACCTTCCAGCTCCTCCACCAGTTGAACGAGGCCTACGGGGTGGAGTCGTTCTGGCGGGTCACCGACTTCGTCTCGCTCGTTCTCCTCTTCCTCCTCGCCTTCGGCCTCATCTTCCAGATGCCCCTCCTCATGGTCCTCCTCACCTCGACGGGCCTCGTCTCCGCCCGGGGGTGGCGGGAGGGGTGGCGCATGGCCGTCATCGCCATCTTCGTCTTCGCGGCGGTCATCACCCCCGACGCGAGCGGCGTCACCCAGCTGATGGTCGCCCTCCCGATGATGGGGCTCTATTTCGCGGGCGTGGGGGCCGCGGGGCGCGTGGAGAAAGCCTATAAGAGGCCGCGGGGAGCGTGAAGGATGGTCGAGTGGCTGATCGTCCTTGTCGTGGTGGCGATCCTTCTCTTCGTGGGCCCCAAGAAGCTCCCCGAGCTGGCCCGCGGCGTGGGGCGGGCGTGGGGCGAGTTCCGGCGCGGCCGGGAAGAGGTGGAGCGCGAGTTGCGGGAGCCGAAGGCCCCGGAGAGCGCGGTGGCGAAGGCGGCCCGAGACCTGGGCATCCCCGTCGAAGGCAAGAGCGAGGAGCAGTTGAAGAGGGAAATCGCGGAGCGGCTGAAGAACTGAGTGGACCGGCCATCAAGGCAGCTCCTCTTTCGTCTCAATAGAGCTCTTCGAGCAGGGGCGTGATGTCCGCGGGCCGGAAGACATCGGGCGTCGTCACGGGCTTCCGGGGCCCCTTGAGTTCCTCGAAGATGGGGCGCCGGGTCTGGTAGAGGACCCCGGTGTGGATGGTCTCGGGGAACTCCATGGCGAGCTTCATGGCCCGGTCGAAGTCGGCGCTCTCCCACTCCCCCTCCGGGATGGGGCGGACGCGGGGCCGGGCCCAGTCGTAGGAGTGGACCTTGTTGTAGGTGACGCAGGGGCTCAGGATGTTCACCAGGGCGAACCCCTTGTGCCGCGCAGCGGCCTTGAGGATCTCGGCCAGCTGCTTCACCTCGCCCGAGAAGGCCTGGGCCACGAAGGTGGCGCCGGTGATGAGGGCGAGGGGGAGGGGCCGGACTGGGTGCTCCACGACCCCCTCGGGGCTCGTCTTGGTCACCAGCCCCAATTGGGCGGTGGGGCTCTTCTGCCCCAGGGTGAGGCCGTAGACCTCGTTGTCCATCACCATGTAGGTCACGTCGATGTTCCGGCGGACCGCGTGGAGGAAGTGGCCCAGGCCGATCGCGTAGGCGTCGCCGTCCCCCCCCGCCACCAGGACCGGCCGCTCCGGGTCTGCCATCCGGACCGCAGTGGCGACCGGCAGGGTCCGGCCGTGGGTGACGTGGAGGGCGTAGCACTTGAAGTAGGCCCCGATGCGGCCCGAGCAGCCGATGCCGGCGACCATCACCACGTCGTCCGGCCCGTAGCCGAGTTCGGCGTAGGCCCGCTTGGCGGCCTCGAGGACCCCGAAGTCGCCGCACCCGGGGCACCAGGTGGACTTGTAGCCGGTGAAGAGCTTCTTGTCGGTGGGGGCGCGGGGGGCCTCCGGCGCGGGGGTGCGGGCCTCGGCGCTCACAGGTGCGTCCTCACCCCCTCGACGATTTCGCTGGGCCGGAAGGGCCGGCCATCGTATTTGAGCAGGGAGTGGATGCGGTCGTGGCCGTCCATCTCCGACCTCACGAGGCGGGCCAGTTGGCCCCCGGCGTTGCTCTCGGCGACCACAATCCTCCTCGCCGGGGCGAGGAGCTTGCGGACCTGCTCCCCCTGGAAGGGCCACAGGGCCCTGAGCTGGAGGTAGGCGACCTTCTTGCCCTTCGGGGCGCGGGAGCGGCCGTTGCCGCCGCGGAACCGGCCGAGGGCCTCCAGGGCGGGCCCGGTGGTGGAGCCGAAGCCCACCAGCACGGCCTCCGCTTTGGGGTCGCCGTGGAGGACCGGGGCCGGGAGGTAGTCGGAGATGTGCTTCAGCTTCCGCATCCGCTTCTCCATCATGGCCCGCCGGAGATGGGGGTTCTCGATGATGCGCCCCTCCTCCGCGTGCTCGACGCCCGACTCGACGTGGGCGCCGCCCGGCGTCCCCGGCACCACCCGGGGAGACACCCCCGTCGGGGTCTGGAGGTAGCGCTTGTAGCCCGCGCCCGCCGAGTAGGCGATCTCGCCGCGGTCGATGGGAATTCCGTCCACGTTCAGTTTCTCGACGCTCTGCTTGTTCATGCAGAGCTCCTCGTCGGCCAGGAGGAAGACCGGGCACTGGAACCGGTCGGCGATGTTGAAGGCGCGCTGCGCCTCCTCGAAGCACTCCTCCACGGTGCCCGGCGCCAGGACAGCGCGGGGGATGTCCCCGGTCCCGCCGAAGACCACGTGGTTGAGGTCGGCCTGCTCGTGCTTCGTCGGCATCCCGGTGGAGGGGCCCGCCCGCTGGACATCCACCACGACCACCGGAATCTCGGTCATGGACGCCAGGCCCAGCGCCTCGGTCATGAGGCTGATGCCCGGCCCGCTGGAGGAGGTCATCGCCCGCGCCCCCATGTAGCCCGCGCCGATGGCCGCGTGGATGGCGGCGATCTCGTCCTCCACCTGGATGGCGACGCCGCCGTACTCGGGGAAGTGGCGGATGAGGTACTCCATGATGGAGGTGGCCGGGGTGATGGGGTATCCGGCGAAGAAGCGGCACCCCGCCCGGATCGCCCCCATGGCGATGGCCTCGTTGCCGGTGATGAGATACATCCTCCGCCCCGGGACCCCCTCCACGGCGAGGTCCTTCTGGGCCCCGATGTTCTGCGCGGCCCACGCCCGCCCCGCCTCCAGGGCCTTCCGGTTGGACTCGACGACCCCGGAGCCCTTGCGGCCGAACATCCGCTCAATAATCTCCATGACGTTCTCGACGGGGAGCCCCAGGAGGAAGCAGGAGACCCCGACGGCCACCGTGTTCCGGTAGAGTTCCGAGCCGATGGAGATGGCCATGTCGGTGATGGGGATGCCGTAGGTCCGGAGGCGCTTCCAGTGCTTCTCGTCCATCTGGGGCTTGTAGGTGGTCGAGTCGTAGATGAGGACCCCCTTGTCCCGGACGTCGTCGATGTCCCGGTCGATCGTCTCCTGGTCGAGGGCGATGAGGAGGTCGAAGGTGTCGTACCGGGCGAGGACGCGCCCGTGGTGGAGGCGCGCCTCGTAGGAGGTGTAGCCCCCCCGGATGCGGGAGGAGAAGTTCCGGTGGGTGAAGAGGTGGAGGCCGTAGCGGGAGGCGGCGTAGGCGAACATCTCGCCGGTCGACTCGATGCCGTCCCCGGCTTGCCCTCCGATTTTCCACGTGACGTTGGCCATGGAGAAGACTCCTCCTGACCCGTGGGGGCGGTTTTCCTAAAGGCTTTCTTGGGTCACGGTTTTCCGCCCCGTTCAACTTGCGGGTGAGGCGGTGGAGCCCCCTCACCCTCCCCCCAGGGCGCCCTGAAGCCCCCGATGAAACGGGGTCCGGAGATTGAACCGGACTCCAAAAACGCGCCCCCCTGCGTCAGAACCTCGGAATCGCCCCGGGGGCGAGCGCGGCGTCCAGCCCATCGAGGAAGGAGTCCAGCCCGCAGGCGGGGATGCGGGCTCCCGCGGCGCTCCCGTGGCCGCCCCCCACCCCGCCCGCCAGGCGCGCCGCCGAGGCCAGAGCTGGGCCGAGGGCGCAGCGGGCCCCGAAGGCTCGGGCGGAGACCTTCAGGCTCGGCGTGCCATCCGGCAGCCCGGATGCGAAGACCACCATGGGCCCCGGGTCCCGCAGGCGCCGGAGGGAGGCGGTGGCGACCGCCCCCACGACCTGCTCGGGCATCGTCTCCCGCCCGTCGAAGTAGCGGTAGTGGCGGCGGACCGCCGGCCCCTCCTCGAGCAGCGCCCGGACCCCCCGCGAGATCGCCCTCCGGTGGCGCCCCGCAAGGGCGAGCGCCTCGGGGAGCCCCCGGCTCTCCAGGCAGAGGCTGAGCCCCACCTCCCCCCGACCGTAGCGGGCGGTGGCGTTCAGGAGGCTGGCGAACTCGGTCGCGTCCCGGAGGGGCGGGGGGCGGCGGGGCAGGCGGTAGGTCTCCCCGACCACGCTCCCGGGCTCGGTCCCGGTGGCGAGGGCGAGGTGAAGCAGGGCGCGGGCGAGCCGGCGCCGCGCGCCGGGGTCGAGGTCGGCCCACTTCAGCCAGCCGCGGCGATCCCGGGCCGGGACCCCCAGGTCGCGGAGGAAGGAGGCGGCCCTCCCCGGGCTCGGGAGGCCCGGGAGACCGGAGAGGCAGGCGACCAGCGGCCGGCTGGAGGCGCCGAAGGCGCGGAGGCCCGGGGCGGCCTCCACCACGCCCGCCCCCCGCCCCGTCTCCACGAGGGTCCGGGCGAGAGGGGGGAGTCTCCCGGCGGCGCGGTCGAGGCCGTCCGCGAGGGCCCCCACGACCCCGAGGTCGGCGAGGTCGGCGTTGGCGGGGTCGAGGGCGCGGGCGAGGAGCCAGGCGACCCCGGCGCCGCTCACCTCGGTGGAGCCCTCGAATCCGAAGGAGTAGGGGTTGAGCATCTCGACCCGTCCCCCCGGGGAGCCGGAGGGGGGGTGGTGGTCCACCACGAGGGAGCGGTAGCGCCGCGCCTTCATCTCGTCGAGGAGGGTGGAGCCCAGTTCCGCCCAGAGGACGAGGGGGCCCCCCCGCCCCTCCAGGATGGCGGGGTCTGCCTGGGGGACGAACCTCACCTCGCTCTCGACGGAGGCGCGGTCGAGGGCCGATTTCAGGATGGCCGCCGTGGCCACCCCGTCGGCGTCGTGGTGGGCGACGATGGTGGCGGAGCCCGACTCCCGGAGGAACTCGGCGCAGCGGGCGGCGTGGTCTAAGAAGGCGTTCAGGTTTCCCATCCCCGTCCAGACCCAGGCGGGGCCGGGGTTGAATACTTTCTTTCGAAAGCGTCCTGTCGACAGCGATGCCGTCGTCCCGGCGAGACGAGAGGGTTCCCGAGTGGCCCGGGACCTCATGCCACGGGCCGGATTTGAACCAGCGACACAACGGTCTTCAGCCGTTTGCGCTCCCAGACTGCGCTACCGTGGCCGGAGGGCTGGGCGGAAGGCGGGCCGGGCCCGTTTTCCGCGCGCCCCTTCACACCCTTCAACTCCCTCCCGCATTTTAAGGATATTTAAGTCACCACTTCGGCCAGCCGCCCTTCCCGGTGGGCGACCTCCAGTTCCATCATGGCCAAATCGAGGGGCGCCGAGATGCGCCGCTCCCCGAAGGGGCGCCGGAGGCCGCCGAGGATTTTCCGGTGCTTGATGCTCAGGGAGCCCACCCCGTGCAGCGCCGGGCTCGTCGGCCCGATGGCTGGGTCGCCGGGGACCCGGAGGGAGAGGTCGAAGACGACGAACTCGACGCCGCCGCGCCGGTCGAGCCCCAGCGCCCCCTGGAGCCCGAGGGGGCCGATGAGGCCGGGCGGGGCCTCCTTGGCGAACACGCGGAGCAGCCTCTCGGCCGCTCCATAAACCATCTCATGCTTCGACTCCCGCAGGGTCTTGCCCCGGTGGGCCACCTCCTCGTTGACCCGGGGGAAGCCGCGCGCCTCGAGACCCGCCTGGACCGGGGCGGGCAGCGCCCGGAAGCCAGACTCGTTCGCCTGCTCCCGGTCGGAGAATCCGACGAGGTCGAGGTCGCCGAACAGGTCCTTGAGGGCGTAGGCGTGGAAGTTGGCGTTGAGGAGCGGGCCGACCACATACTCCTCGATGACCGCCTTGCGGAGCCCTTCGCGGGAGATGAGTCCCTGCTTGACGCGCCTCTGCGCCTCGGCGCGGAAGTCGTCGGGCGAGGTCGCCACGAAGAAGGCGCGCTCCCGCGGATTGCGTTTCTGCTGGACCTTCACCATCACCGGGCGGTCGATGCGAGATGGCGAGGAGAACCGCTTGGGAGTGCGGACCTTCGCCCTCTCCAGGAACCAGTATTGGCTCCGCTTGGCGGTGCGCTCCTCGGCCCGCAGCAGGCTCCGGGAGCCGTAGAGGGGGACCTTCAGCCGGTTCTCGATGGCGTCGAGCCCCCAGTAGGCGACCATCGAGCGGTTCGGGAGGAGGAGCGCGTCGGCGTCGCGCAACTTCTGCTGGACCTCCTCCCGCAGGCCCTCTTTGAACTGCTTCAGGAGGATGACCTCGTCGAAGAGGTGGCGGTTGTGGAGCGTGTAGAGGGCGTCGCGCCCCTTCTCGGCGATGAGGATGGTTTTGAAACCGGCCGTCTTGGCGGCGAGGCCGGTTTCCAATGCAGAGTGGGAACCGAAGATGGCAATGGAGGGTGATTTGTAGCCGGCGGCGATGGATTGGATGGATTTGCGGGGGGGCACGGTGGGGGTTGGGGGTGGGACTCTATAAACGTTGGGTCGCGGGTGGTCGGCGGACCGGAAAGCAGGTGCGGGACGACCGCGCACACTCCCGGAGGGGATGGCGTGAGGCGCCCGAAACAGAAAACTTTCCAACAGCCGCATCTGCGCAGAACCGCAAGGGACCATGTCGTCGCGTTCTCTCAAAGCAAGCTCCCGCGTACAGAGTGAAGGTCCTCGTGGCGACAGTCAGTGATGCCCGCGGAGGAGGTGAAACCTCGGCTCCCGGTCCCCGCTCACGGTCTCCCGCTTGAGGAACTCGAAGTCCCGCATGGCGGTCTCCTTCTTCGGGTAGGTTTTCGAGTAGTGCAAATCGTCCCCGACGAAGTGCTCCAGAAGGAACCCCCTCTCCTGCTCCCTCACCTGCATGGCGATGTCGCCCACTTTGAAGAGGGCCAGGACCTTCATGGCTCCGTTATATAGGCAGCCGCCCCCGTTTTCAACCTTACGACGGCGACAGATACTCCAGCAGCGTCCGCACCGCGAACCCCGTCCCCCCTTTGGGGCTGTAGGGCAGCTCCTTCTCGGTGAAGGCCGCCCCGGCGATGTCGAGATGGGCCCACTTCGGGTGCTGGGCGAACTCCTTCAGGAAGAGCGCCGCCGTGATGGCCCCCCCCTCCCGGGGCCCGACGTTCTTCAGGTCGGCGATGTCCCCCTTGATCAACTCCTTGTACTCCTCGTAGAGCGGGAGGCGCCACACGTGCTCCCCGGCCCGCGCCGCGGCCGCGAGGAGCCCCCGGGCCATGCGCTCGTCGTCGGTGAAGAGGCCCGCCGCGAGGTTCCCGACGGCAATCACGCACGCCCCGGTGAGGGTCGCAACGTCAATCACCTCGTCGGGCTTGAGGTCGCGGGCGTATCCGAGGGCGTCGGCGAGCACCACCCGCCCCTCGGCGTCGGTGTTGCCGATTTCGACCGTCTTGCCGTTGAGCGGCTTCACGACGTCGCCCGGCTTGTAGGCCCGCGAGCCCGGCATGTTCTCGGTCGTCGGGACGAGGGCGTGGATTTCGACCTTGGGCTTCAACATGGAGGCGCCGAGGAGGGTCCCGAGGACCGCGGCGGCGCCGGCCATGTCATACTTCATCCGGAGCATCCCGTCGGCCGGCTTCAGGTCGAGGCCGCCCGAGTCGAAGGTGATGCCCTTGCCCGCGAGGACCACCTTGCGCTTGGCGCCCTTCGGGGCGTAGGTGAGGTGGATGAATCTCGGCGGCTCCTCGGAGCCCCGGGAGACCGCCCGGAGCCCCTCCATCCCCCGTTTCTCGATCTGCTTCTCATCCAAAATTTCGCACGTCAGCCCCCGCTCCTTCGCCATCTTGGCTGCGGCCTCGGCCAGTTTCCGCGGCGGCAGAGAGCCCGCGGGCTCGTTCACCAACTCCCGCGCGAAGTTGACCGCCTCGGCGACGGCCCGCGCGCGCTCGAGCCCCTTCTCGGCCCCCCGGCGGCCCGGAGAGGCAACGAGGATGGAGATGGCGGGGTCCCCCTTCTCCTCCTTCTGGCTCTCGGTCCGGTAGCGGTTGAACCGGTAGGTCGCGAGCAGGGCGCCCTCGGCCAGGGCGCGGGCCGCCCGGGCGGCCGGGAAGCCGAGCCCATCGGCGGCGAGCGCCGCATCCTTCGCCCCGGAGTCCCGGGCGCGGAGCGCTGCCTGCCCCGCGGCGCGCCGGAGCCTCTCCAGCCCCGCGGGGCCCCCCCGGCGCTTGCCGAGGCCGAAGAGCACGATGCGCTTCGCCGGTCCTGCGGGCGCGGGGAACTCCAACCGCTTCCCCTCCTTCCCCTCGAACTTCTCCTCGGCGGCGAGGCGCGAGAGGAGGCCCCCGACGGCCCTGTCCACGGCCTTGACGGCGGGGGCGGGCCTCCCCTCCCACTGGAAGAGGGCGAGGTAGCCCCCGAACTTCTCGGGCGGAGTGGTTGCAACGGAGAGTCGGGCGACCATGGACCCAGGAACCGCTCTCCAGGAAATGAATCTGTCTCAGCTCTGCTCCGCCTTCTCCTCGGGCTTCCCCCGCCTGCGGAGCCGGAGGACCCAGAGGAGGCTCACGGTCAGGGCAAGCAGCAGGGGCAGGAAGAAGAGCGCTCCGGAGGCGCGGCTCAGGACCGGGGAGTTCCCCCCGAGGATGTTGGCTCCCGCGGCCGCCCCGAGGATGGCGACCAGCCAGAGCGCCCCGACCAATCCGAGGGCGGCCGGGGAGGGGGGCGGCCGCAGCGGGGCGCCGCACTCGGGGCAGGGGTCGGACGCGGTCGCTGCGCCGCAGGAGGGGCAGAGAACGGCCCCGGAGCCCTCCGCGTCGAGGCCGAGGAGGCGGCGGAGCATCGCCCGTTGGAGGCGCGGGGGAAGAAAACCCTTCTACTCCGCGGCCTCGCCCGCGCCGGGACGCGCCGGGGCCCGGGAGCACCCGAGGGTGGTGCACCCCGCGTTGGCGCCCCAGCACTCGGAGTGGTGGACCGCCCTGCAGGAGGGGCAGATGGAGACGAGGCCGCTCCCCTTGATCAGGTCCCCGCAGAAGGGGCAGTTGCCGCCGATGACCTCGGTCCGCGGGGCGACGGCGACCTCCTCCGCCCCGGCGGCGGGCGTCCGTCCGGCGGCCCCCCGAACCAGGAGCAGCGCGGCCAGGGTGGCGGCGACAGCGACGGCCGCCGCGGGCCACGGGAGGGCGGGCCCCGGAGCCGGGCCGGACTCCGGCTCGGGTCGGGGGAGGGGCGGGAGGATCCCCGGCTCCCCGGCAGGCGGCTCCGGCGCGATTCCCGGAGCGGGGGGGCCCGGCTCCTCGCGCGGGGGAGAGGGGGTCGGCTCCGGGGCGGCGACAAGCGCGGGCGGGGGGGCCGCACCACCGCCCCCGCCTCCCCCTCCGCCCGCGTTCCCGGGGTTGCCGGGCGGGGGCGGCGCGGCGGGCACAGGGACCGCCATGCACCCGGCCCCCGCGCAGACCTGGAAGCTGGCACCCGCCGCGGCGCCCGCGACCGTGGCCGCCACCTCCACCTTGAAGTTCCCGCCGGCGAGCGCCTCGCCGAGGGCGGCCCCCGCGGTCAGGGCGAGCAGCAGGAGGACCCCCGGGCCCCTCATCGCGCCGAGACCACGAACCGAACCGCCCCGGGAGCAGTGCACTGCACGTCGAACCAGTGGACCCCGGCCGCCGACGTCCAGGCGGTGACGGTCTGGTTCAGCATCAGGTCGCGGGGCAGAGCGGGGCTCCGCGTCGTCCAGGCGAGGTCGCCGGTCCGGTTCACCCCGTCCACGAAGAGAGCGGCGTCGGCGGGGAGCCCCCCGGTCCGGTTGACCGAGGCGTTGGTGCGGTTCAACTCGGTCGTCTGGGAGGTGAGGGAGTGGTTGTGCTGGAAGAGTTTGTCAATCGTGTGGGTGTGGGTCGCGACGCCGAACCCCCCGCCTGCGCCCGAGGGCCCGGTGGGGTTGGCCCCGGCGGCCACCTCGCTGGTGGTGATGGTGCCTCCGCTCTCGACCCCGCCCGAGGCCGTGGTCGAGGAGACGTTCCCGACCCCGGTCGCCCGCTCGTAGGCGTCGGCCCGCTCGTAGGCCAGACTCCGCTCCCCGAAGAGGTGGAGGCGCACCTCGGCGAACCCCTGGGACGGGGTGACCAGCACGAAGGTGGCGTTCACCCCCGGCGCGCAGAGGTCCCACCCCTGGGCGAGGGTGGTGGCGGTCCCGGCGGCGAGGTGGGTCCCGTTGACGCACCCGACGCAGGAGAGGTTGTCAGCCCTCGCCGCCCGGTCGGCCCAGGTGGCGTTCTGGGAGCGGTTGGCCGCCACCGCGTAGGGGGAGGCGGCGAGCCGAAGGCGGGGGTTCTGGAGGTCGCCGTTGACGGTCATGGCGACCCAGTAGGACTCGCTGAAGGAGAGGTTCAGCGGCGTGACACTCCCGAGGAGCACCGAGAAGACCCCGTTGGAGAGGGCGACGCTGCTCTGCGTCTCGGCCCAGAGGGCGGTGCCGGTCGTGGAGTTGTTGTAGATGGTGAAGCCGAGGCTGACAGGACCGGCGACCGGGCTGCCGCCGGTGTCGGTCAGGCGCCCGGAGAGGGAGACCAGCGAGGGGACGTCGGCGGAGGCGACGGGGAGGGCCGCCAAGAGGAGGAGCAGCGTGGAGAGACGCACGGGCGTCGCCATGGGCCGCCTGTGAGCGCGGGCGGGGACCCAAAGCCGCTCTCCTCTCCGCCCGCCCCCTTCTTCTGAATCGACGTGAGTCTGACGACGATTCTTGCACCCGGTTTCGGTTATGATGACCGGTTTCGGCCCGCTCCCGGTTCCGGCCCCGCTTCTGGCCGGGCGCGGAGGAGCGGGTAGATGGGGCCGGAGGGCCCGGGGACTCCCCCTCCCCCGACGGCGCGCAACCTTCAAATCCCCGCCCCCAACCCAGGCCTCCCATGGCCCCCCGCACCCAGCCCCTCCGGGTCGGATGGCTCACCATCTGCCGCGAGCCCGAATCCATCGACCTCTTCAAGTCGGTCTGGGATGCCGCCCAGCGGGGCGACATCAACATCCGGATCCCGTGGCTCTTCATCAACCGGAGGCCCGGCAAGTCGCCGGTCACCGACCAACTCTTCGCCCTCGCGAAGGAGTTGGGAATCCCGGCCCACTGGTTCCCCGCCCGGGAGTTCAAGTGGGACCTCTACCAGAAGGACCTCGGCGAGTGGACCCTCCAGTGCGACCGGGAGTACATGAAGGTCCTCGACCGGGCCGCCCCGGTGGACTTCATGGTCCTGGGCCGGTTCATGCACATCTGGGGCCCCGAGGCGTGCGACCGCTACACGATGCTCAACCTCCACCACGCGACCCCGTGGGGCCCGAAGCGCTCCCTCGACGAGGTGCTCTGGGAGCACATCCGCAACCGGGACGCCGAGGCGGGAACCATGCTCCACCTCACCACCACCGACCTCGATCGGGGCGCCCCAATCGCTTACTTCCGGTTCCCCATCGGCGGGCCCGGAGGTGCCCGCTACGCCCCCCACTGGAAGGCGATGGAGGGCTTCACCGAGAGGGAGCTCCAGGCCAACGGCCGTGCCCGGGGCTTCTTCAACGAGGCCAAGGCCGACATCTACCGCCGCGAGAAGCCCTTCGTCCTGGAGACCCTGCGCCGCCTCGGCACCGGTGAAATCGTCCTCCAGGGCAAGGTGCCCCGCTTCCCCGCGGAGACCCTGAAGTGGGGGCTCGACCTCACCGATTTCGTCGAGAAGAGTCTGAAAGTCCCTGCTCCCGCCCCGGTCCTGCGGGCCGCCTGAACCCTCGTCCCGGCGGAACGAGAAAGTTTCCGAGGGGAGCGGCTACAACTTCCGAGTGGCGCTGGACTTCCTATCTCGATATCACGTAGAAGAGCGCCCAGCCGACAATCAGGTCCACCCCGTTCCGCCCCAGGTCCCCGGTAGTGGGGCTGTAGGACTGGTGGGTCACGAGGGTCGCGATTTCCGCAATCTCGTGGGCGAGGAGGGCCGCGAGGGCGATGCCGAGAACCAGGGTGAACCGGGCCTTCGCCTGCCGGTAGGACTTCCCGAGGTAGGTCCCGGCCCACAGGGCGGGAACCACGGTGGCGAAGGTCATCACCAGGTAGAGGATGTTGGATGAGTCGCTGAGGCTCATGGCGGGTTCCCTCCTTCCGGGGGGGAGGCCGGAGGGGGAGAATGAACCTTTTCCCCACTTGCGCCGCCCCCTCCTCCCGGGGCCCCGGCGGCCGGGGCGGCCGGCGGGGCGGCGGCCTCCTTTCCGAGTTTGGCGAGAATCTCCAGGAAGAGGGGCCAGTGGAACTCCATGGTCTGGGTGAGGGCGTAGGTCTCCCCGTACTTCTTCCCCGCCCCCGAGACCACGTTGTTCTCGCCCATGATGCGGAGGTGGTAGCGGACGGTGGTGTAGTCCAAATGGAGCCTTTCGGCCAGTTGGGCTGCGGTGTGGGGGTGCTCCTTGAGCGCCTTCAGGATTTCGGCCCGGACCAGGCCGCCGCGGGAGCCGATGATGAGCCACCAGAGAAGGTTCTTCATGACCCTCTCCTCTCTGGGCTCCACCCATCCAAAGCCTTTCGGGTTACGCCGGGGCGAGGTTGCGGTCGAAGAAACCGAGCACACGCGCCTCATACTCGGCGGTGTATTTCTGGTGGACCCGGCCGTGCTCCGCGTCGGGGACCGCCCAGAACTCCTTCGGCTCCCCGGCCGCCTCGAAGAGGCGGCGGCCCGCGGCCGCCCCCGTCAACCTGTCCGCGTCGGTGTGGATGATGAGGACCGGGCGGGGGGAGATGCGGCCGATTTCCCGCCCCGGGGCGATGTCGTCCATGGAGGCGCCGCCCAGGACCTGGCCCCACCACGAGGTCATCGGAAGGAACACCGCGTCGGGGAGCCCGACGATGTTCCGGAAGGCGTCCCCCGCGCTCTCCCGAAGGGAGTGGAACCCGACGTCGCTCACCACCGCAGCGAACCGGGGGTCCCGGGCCGCGGCGTGGAGCGCCGTGGAGGAGCCCATCGAGACCCCGAGGATGCCGAGGCGCGAGAAGTTCCGGCCCTGGAGGTGGTCGGCGGCGGCCACCGCGTCCTGCCACTCCAGGAGGCCGAAGGTGGTCAGGGAGTCCTGGGAGCGCCCGTGGTTCCGCAGGTCGAGGAGGAGCAGGGGATAGCCCGCCCGGTGGAGGAACTCCGCCTGGGGAAGCATGGAGGCCTTGGAGCCCTGGTAGCCGTGGACGAGCAGGATGGCCGCGTCGGTCCGGTTCCCCGGGACGAACCAGGACTGGAGGGCGACGCCGTCGGCGGAGCGGAGGGCGACGCTCTCGAAGGAGAGGCCCAGGTCTCGGGGGCTCAGGGTGGTTTGGTTGCGGGCGGGGTGGAGGAGGTTCCAGGCAACGAAGAAGGGGAGGACCACGAAGAGGAGGACGAGGACGACGGCGGCGACGGCGATGAGGATGCGCCTCCAGCGAGCCATCAAAGGGAGTTCACCAGGGCTCCAGGGAGAGTCCGGGGACTCCCCGGAAGTCGGCATCGAGGGTCAGAAGGGGGACTCCGAGGTCGATGGCGTGCTGCGCCACCAGCGCGTCGTTGGTGGTGAGGCGGGTGGTCCGGCAGAGGCCGAGGGCGCGGCGGAGGGTGGCGGGACTCAGGGAGACCGCCTCGAACAGGGGGGAGTCGAGGACGGCGAGGAGGACTTCGTGGGCGGTCTCCCGGTCCCGGGTCCGGAGGAAAAAGTAGTGGGTCTCGGCCAGGGCGACGGGGCCCGCCAGGACCCGTGCCCGCTCCGAGGCGAGGCGCTGGAACTTCCGGGCGGCCCGGGGGTGGGCCGGGTCGTCCCCGTGGGCGGCTGCAATCAGCGCGCTCGAGTCCGCGAAGAGCCGCGGGGGCTCCACTGCTCCTCCTCCATGGGTTCCGGGTCCCTCCAGCCGCCCCGGACGGGGCTCCGGAGGAGGGCGAGGAAGGGGTCCGCCCCGGGAACCGGCTCGATGGAGACCCCCCCGTCCCGGGTCCGGATGCGGACCCGGCGGCCGGGGAGGAGGCCGGCCTGCTCGCGCAGGGGCTCCGGGATGAGTACCCGCCCCCGTTCGTCAATTTTCCCAATGGCCATGCCCATTTCCCACTTATTCAGTGGGAACAAAAAGGCTCCGGTTGCGGGCGGGGTGGAGGAGGTTCCAGGCGACGACGAAGGGGAGGAGGACGAAGAGGGCAAGGAGGGCGATGGTGGCGATGAGGGCCTCCCGCCTCCGGCGGGTCATGCGGCCCAGGGGGGGAGCAGGGGCCCTCTCTTATAGAGGACTGGGGTGCGGGCGGCCAATCTATTTATTACCTGGACCCTCTCTCGTCCCATGGGTCGCCTCCTCCTTGCGGTGCCGCTCCTCCTGCTCGCAGCGCTTCTCGCCTCCCCGGCCCAGGCGCAGCAGTGGAGCAGCACCCAGGCCGCCAGCAGGGCGGTGCAGGACTACGACTGGATGAAGAACACCTACTGCAACCCCCCGCCGGGAGGCGTGACCAAGGACGAGTGCCTCTGCCAGGCCAGGAAGAACTTCGTCCGCGCGTGCTACAACAGGCCCGAATTCGGGCTCGGCTCTTCCTGCTCGGAAATCGAATACGACTTCGAGGTCTGCTGGAAGCGGGCCTCCGACGTCCTCACCGCTCTCACCGCCGAGGGGACGGCCATCGTCGGAGGGATGGTCCAAATCCCGGTCCAACCCGCCTCGGAGACCATCGGGCAGGAGGTCGCCCAGCAGGTCGGGACCGCGGTGGGGGAGGTGGCGACCGGCGGACAGGTGGACGACCAGCCCAGCACCCTCACCCGCTGCGCCCGGGCCATCGGGAATTTCTTCAAGGGCTGCTTTGGAGGCGGAAAGGCCAACTCCAGCCCGGCGGCCAGCCCCTCCGGGACCCCGGACACGCGCTCTCCGGAGCAGAAGAGGGCGGAGGAGGAGTTCGTGAAGCGGGTCAAGGCGCGGATGGGCATCAAGACCGCGGGGCCGGAGGGGGCGCCCTACACGCCCGCCCCGGTTTCCGTCCTCCGGTTCCAGGGGACTTCCGACCCCGCCTCCTGCGTCCAGCAGACCTTCGAGGCGGCACCCGGGCTCTGCCCCACGGTTTCGGTGAACAAGCTGGAGCGGGTCGTGGTCGACGCCGTGGTGACCGCCCAAGCCAAGCCCCCGGTCATTCCCAGGGTCAACCCCGTCTCCGCCTGCGTCCAGCAGTGCGCCCCCGTGTTCGAGAGGTCGCTGAAGGCGGGCAAATCCATCGCGGACGCGGGGACCGAAGCCAGCGCCTGCGCGGCCAGGGTCTGCCCCGTCGTCGACCTGGAGAGGCTCAAGGCGGGCCTGAGCCCCCAGGCCTCCGCTGCCGCCGACAAGTACGCGGCCTGTGTGAAAGCGGGAGGGGGCGATGTCTGCCGCCGCGACCTCCTCCTCGGGCTCGCGGGGACGCCGGAGGCGAAGGCCTACCGGTTCGAGCCGGTCACCTTCGAAATCGACGAGGACGACTTCGTGAACGCGGCCGTCGGCGAGTTCGGATACAAGGACCTGGGCGCCGGACTCAACTGGCGGTTCCGGAGGTTCTCCTTCGACGCCCAGGCCGACGGCCTAAAAAACCCCGCGTTTGAGATTCCGGCCATCTCCGTCCCGCTGGGGACCGCCAGCCCGGAGGTGGGAGAAGGGTCGGTCCAGGTGGAGTCGGTCCTCAACGACATCGGCGCCTCCTCCATCCGCGACGTGGCGAAATCCCTCGCCTCGGACGGGGTCGTCGTCGTCACCCCCTACCGTGACCCGGAGGTCGCCAAGCGGGTCGCGGCCAAGGGCCCCCTCGCCCTTTCTCCGGAGCCCTCGGCCCCCTCGCGCACCCTCTCCATCAAGGATGTCGCCTTCAGCGTGGACGTGAAACTCAACAACTTGCTGCAGCCCAAGACCTCCACCCTCACGTTCACCGTCGGCGACGCCTGGGTCGCCAAGAACGGCGGGCCCAAGAACGTCATCGCGGTCCGCGAGCCGGCGTCGGGAGCGCCCCACGCCCTGCCCGCCGCCTACCTCGGCTCCTCCGCGGGCGTCTCCACCTTCTCGGTGGCGACCTCCGGGTTCTCCGTCTTCAGCCTCGCGGCGGTGGAGCCCGCGACGGCGGCCGCGCCCGCGAAATCCCCCGGCTTCGAGGCGCTCTTCGGGTTGGCGGCCCTCGGAGCGGCCCTCCTCCTGTTCCCCCGCCGGTCCCGCTGACCCGTTGCGAAATTTAATATCCGGGGCCCCCGACAGTGGGAGGTAGATGGGCCTTCTGAAGAAGCGGAGCGGGTCGGACGAATCCGCCGAGAACGGAGCGGTCCAGGCTGCGGAGGAGGCCCCGGCCTCCCCCCCGCCCCCCGCCGGCGACGTGGTGGTCGAGGAGGCGCAGGCCGAAGCCCCGGCGCCCAAGAAGAGGGGCGGTCTCTTCCGCAAGAAGGAGGTTTCCCCGGAGGCCGCCTCCCCGCCCCCGGCTGAAGAGGAGCCGACCCCGCCGCTCCCGGCTCCTCCGGAGACCCGGGCCACCGAGGAACCGCCCCCCGCGGGCCTTCCCGAAATCAAGCCGATCCTGCCCCCCGCCCAGGCGGCTGCGACCCAGGCCGACACCGGGGGGCTCGTCCCCAAGGAGGTGGAGACCCCCAAGGCCGCCGCTTCGGAGGAGGCGGTGGTCGAAGAGGAGTCCAAGCCGGAGGCGGAGGTCGAGGGGAAGACGAAGGGGAAGAGGAAGGGCAAGGGGTCCCTCTTCGGCGGCGGCAAGAAGGCCAAGAAGCCCAAGGCGGTCTACCAGCCCGAGCCCTACGACGCCGACAGGCACGGCCCCCTGGCGGTCTTCGAGGGGATTCCCGGCGCCCAGGAGGTGGAGCGCTACTGGCTGGAGAAGCCCTACTCGTTCGCCGTCATCCTCTACAGCGAGGAGACCAACAACCGGGTCTACCACGTGGTGGAGCCGAAACTGACCCCCTTCGAGCAGACCCTGGTGGCCGAACTCAAGTCCCGGCTCCAGGACCTTCTCCTCATCACCGAGGCCGGCGACGAGCAGGACAAGGAGACCATCGTGACCGAGAAGCTGAGCGAGCTCCTCCTCGACTACGACGCCAAACTGGAGCCTGCGGCCTACTACAAAATCCGCTACTACATCGTCCGCGACTTCGTAAAGCTCGAGAAGCTCACCGCGGTGATGGCCGACCCCTTCATCGAGGATGTCTCCTGCAACGGCTGGCAGACCCCGCTCTTCCTCTTCCACAAGAAGTACCAGAACATCGAGACCAACCTCGTCTACGAGCCCGAGAGCCTCACCTCGTTCGTCATCCGCCTCGCCCAGCGGGCCGGGAAGCACATCTCCATCGCCAACCCGCTGGTGGACGCCACGATGCCCGACGGCTCGCGCATCCAGATGACCCTGGGGGACGAAATCACCACCAAGGGCACCACCTTCACCATCCGGAAGTTCCAGGAGGACAAGCCCACGCCCATCAACATGATCCAGTGGAACACCTTCTCGAGCCAGATGATGGCCTACCTCTGGCTCTGCATCGAGAACGGGAAGTCCCTCATCTTCTCCGGGGGCACGGCGTCCGGGAAGACCACCGCCATGAACGCGGTCTCCCTCTTCATCCCCCCCAGCGTGAAGGTCATCAGCCTGGAGGACACCCGGGAGATCCAGCTGCCCCACAAGAACTGGATCCCCGGCAAGACCCGGGACTCCTTCACCCCCGACGGCCAGGGGGCGGTGGACATGTATGAACTGCTCCGTGCGGCCCTCCGGCAGCGGCCCGAGTACCTGCTGGTGGGCGAGGTGCGGGGGAAGGAGGCGCTGACCCTCTTCCAGGCGATGTCCACCGGCCACACCACCTACTCGACGATGCACGCCGACTCCATCGACCGGGTCATCCACCGGCTGGAGAACCCGCCCATCTCTGTCCCCCGGACAATGATCGAGGCCCTCGACATCGTCTCGGTCCAGGCCCAGACCTACACCTCCGACGGGCGGCGGGTCCGGCGCTGCATCAACCTCGTCGAGATTTCGGAGATTGACCCGGTGACCAAAATCCTCAAGACCGTGGACATCTTCAAGTGGGACCCGACCACCGACACCTTCCCCGAGGTGGGCATCAGCAAGGCCCTCGAGGAAATCCGCAAGCGGCGGGCCTGGACACCCCAGGAATTGCAGCGGCAGCTGAAGAACCGGCAGATGGTCCTCGACTACATGGCCAAGAACAAAATCACCGCATTCAGGGACGTGGCGAAAATCATCTACACGTTCCAGACCCGCCCCGACAAATGCCTCCAGATGATCGGGGCCGACGGGACCGCGGCGTGAGCCCGCCAAGAGGCGAAACGCTTTATCCGCGCCCGGCGCCAGGGTGCACGATGCGCTCCACCTCCCCATCACGTCCACCGGCAGGGGGTGACCTCCGGGAAGTCCCGCGCGCGTAGTGAGACTCAAGTTCCTCGGGGCCTGCGGCGAAATCGGCCGCTCCGGCATCCTCGTCGAGAACGGGGGGGCCGAGTCGGGCCACACCCCGCGCGAGGGGCGCCTCGTCCTCGACTACGGCATCAAGCCCACCACCCCGCCCGAATTCCCCCTCCCTGTGGAGGCGGGCAGCGTGGTGGTCAGCCACGCCCACCTCGACCACAGCGGCACGGTCCCCAACCTGTCGGACATGCGGCCCGTGGTCTACATGACCCCGCCGACCCTCGACGTCGCCCACATGCTCGTCCGGGACACGCTGAAGGTCTCCAAGAAGCGGGGGGTGGACCCCCCCTTCCGACGGGAGGACGTCCAGCGGTTCCGCGAAATCGCGCGCATCGTCCCCTACCGCAAGCCGTTCCCCGCCGCGGGGACCGAGGTGACCCTCTACTCGGCCAACCACATCCCCGGCTCCGCCGCGACCCACGTGAACGGACACCGGACCCTCCTCTACACCGGGGACATCACCTCGACGCCGACCCGCCTCGTCCCCGACACCGAGACGAAATACCCCGAGGCCGACGTGCTCATCATGGAGTGCACCTATTTCGGCACCGACCACAAGGCCCGCTTCGACCTGGAGCTGGAGTTCGTGGAGTCGGTCCTCCAGACCCTGGAGGAGGGGGGCCACGCCGTCATCCCCTGCTTCGGCGTCGCCCGGTGGCAGGAGATGCTCCTGGTCCTGGAGAACTACGGCATCCACCCCTGGGTGGACGGGATGGGGTTCGACATCGCCCGCATGTTCCTGAACCACCCCGCCTACGCGCGGGCCAAGGAACTCCGGGCCGCCCTCGAGAAGGCGCGGCGGGTGGAGCCCGAGGAGCGGGCCCGGGTCCTCGATGAGCCCGCGGCCGTCATCACCACGGCGGGGATGATGGAGGGGGGCCCGGTCCTCTACTACGTCCAGAAGTTGAAGGACCACGAGAAGAGCCGCATCTTCCTGACCGGCTACCAGATCCAGGGGACCAACGGCCGCAAGGCGGTCGAGGGAGGTTACATCGATGTCCGGGGCGAGACCGTGCCCCTGAAGATGGGGGTGAGCCTCTTCAACTTCTCCTCCCACAGCGGCGACTCCCAACTCAAGGAACTGGCCAAGGGATTCGTCGACCGGGGGACCCGGAAAATCTTCGCGGTCCACGGCGAGAAGTGCGCCGGGTTCGCGGAGTGGGCGCGGGCCGAACTGGGGGTCGAGGCGGAGGCCCCCGCCCGGGGCGAGGAGTTCGAAATTTAACTGTCGCCGGGGGGAAAGGGTGCTTCGCCCCCTCTCCCCCATCTCCAAAAATCTTTACTCCCCCCATCCACTCAGCCCCATGGCCATCCGCACGGTCGGCGTCCTCGGCGCCGGCATTATGGGGCACGGCATCGCCCAGGTGTGCGCCACCTCGGGGCTCGACGTGGTCCTGCGGGACGTGGCCCGCGCTCCCCTCGACTCCGCCCTGGCGAAAATCGAGCAGAGCCTCTCGAAGTTCGCCGAGAAGGGTGCCCTCTCTCCGGACCGGGCCCGGGCCGCCCGGGAGCGCATCCGGGCCACCACCGACCTGGCCGAGGCCGCGGAGACCGACTTCGTCATCGAGGCGGTCCCCGAGAACCTCGAACTGAAACGGGCGGTCTTCCGGGAACTCGACTCCCTCGCGCCCCCCGGCACGCTCTTCGCCAGCAACACCTCCCAGTTCACCATCGCGAGCCTCGCGGTCGCTGTGCGGCGGAAGGACCGGTTCATCGGCATGCACTGGTTCAACCCGCCCCAGGTCATGGCCCTCATCGAAATCGCCCGGATTCCCGAGACCTCCGAGGCTACGCTGCGGGCGACCCTGGAACTGACGAAACGGCTGGAGAAGGACCCGGTGGTCTGCAAGGACTCCAAGGGGTTCATCACCACGCGCGCCATCAACGCCTTCCGCCTCGAGTGCTTCCGCATCTGGGAGGAGGGGGTCGCGAGCCCGGAGGATATCGACAAGGCCATCCGGCTCGCCTTCCGCCACCCGATGGGCCCCTTCGAACTGGCCGACCTGGTGGGCCTCGACACCGCCCTCGCCGTGGAGGAGTCCCTCGCCGAGACCTACGGAGAGCGGTTCAAGCCCCCGGAGGCCTTGAGGAGACTGGTGAAGGAAGGAAACCTGGGCCGAAAAACGGGCCAGGGCTTCTACAAGCACGAACCGCCCTCGACTCAACCCCGTTCCGCAGGCAGGAACGCGAGAATCGAGGGCGCTTCCAAGTGACCCGCGAACGCCTCCGGGCCCTCCTGCTCGTCGCGGCCGCTCTCGCGGCCCTCGCGTTCTTCTATTGGCTCTCCTCGACCCTCGGCCTGCTCCGGCCCGAGTCGGGCCTGCGGGAGAGCATCGCGGGCGCGGGGGCGGCGGGCCCCCTCCTCCTCACCGGGGCGATGGTCCTGGCGGCCGTGGTCGTCGTCATCCCCAACGGGCTCGTGGGGGCCCTCGGGGGAGCCCTCTTCGGGTTCCCGGTCGGCTTCGGGTGCGCTGTGGCGGGCCAGACCGCGGGCTCCCTTCTCTGCTACGGAATCGCCCGGGGGGCGGGGCGCGCGCCCCTCCGGTGGGCTTTCGGGGATGCCGCCAGACAGGTGGAGTCCTTCTGGGGCCGCCACGGCTTCTGGGGCACCCTCCTGCTCCGGCTGGTCCCCCTCGCCTCCTTCGACGCGGTCTCCTACGCCGCGGGGGCGGCGGGGGTCCCCCTCCGTCCCTTCGCTGCCGCCAGCCTGCTCGGGATGCTCCCCATGACCGCCCTTTTCGTCGCACTCGGTGACGTCCTCCTGGGACCGGAAGGGACCGTTCTCCTGGCCACGGGCGGGGCGGTGGCGCTGATGTTCCTCCTCCCCCTCCTCCGGAAACCGGCGGCGTGAGCCTAGAAAGTATATAGGAACAGACCCGGGGGATGCGGAACCATGACCGGCCTCGTCGCGGACCGCCGCCAGCTCTCCCTCTTCCTCGGCTCGGTGGTGCTCTGCGGGACTTTCGCCGCCCTCCTCCTCTCGTCGGCGCTTGCGTAAGGGTCGCAATCTTCTTTTCGGGGACTTCCCAGACCCCCGATGCGCCTGGAAATCACGGTCCGTTTGAAGAAGGGGGTCCAGGACCCCGAGGGGGAGCACACCGCCAAGGCGCTGCGGACCCTCGGGTTCAAGGACGTCAAGTCGGCGCGGACCGCGAAGGTCTACGTCGTCGAGGTCGGGGCCGGAGGCCGGGAGGAGGCGCTCAAGCAGGGGGAGGAGATGTGCAAAAAACTCCTCGCGAATCCGGTCATCCAGGAGTACGCCATCCGGGTGGAGGAATAGTCAGGCCGCGAGTTTCTGAATCTGCTCCAGCACCTCGGGATTCTCCAGCGTCGAGGTGTCCCCGGGCGGCTGCCCGGTGTAGACCCGCTGCAGCACCCGCCGCACGATTTTCCCGTTCCGGGTCTTCGGCAGCGCGGCCACCACGTGGACCCGCTCCGGCTTGAGCGCCTTCCCGAGCCGCGCCGCCACGTGGCCGGCGAGGGCCGCCGGGTCGGGCGACTCTCCCGGCCTCGCGATGGCGAAGCAGACGATGGCCTGCCCCTTCACCTCGTGGGGGATTCCCACGGCGGCCGCCTCGGCGACCCCGGGGTGCTCCACCAGCGCCGACTCCACCTCGGCGGGGCCGACCCGCTTCCCGGCGACCTTGAGGGTGTCGTCGCTGCGGCCCAGGAGGAACCACTGCCCGTCCTCAATCCGCGCCCAGTCCCCGTGGACCCAGACGCCGGGCCAGCGCGACCAGTAGGTCTCGATGAACCGCTCCGGGTCCCTCCAGAGCCCCCGGGTCATGCCGGGCCACGGCTTGCGGCAGACCAGTTCGCCGGTCTCGCCGCGGACCGGCCGGCCCCCCTCATCGAACACCTCGACGTCCATCCCGGGGGCGGGCCCCCCGAGGCTGCAAGTGGCGAGCGGCTGGATCGGCAGGGGCATGAGGAAGCACGCCCCGACCTCCGTGCCCCCGGAGATGTTGATGACCGGGCAGCGTTTGCCCCCGACCCTCTCGAAATACCATCGGTAGGGCCCCGGGTTCCACGGCTCCCCGGTCGAGCCGAGGATGCGGAGGGAGGAGAGGTCGCGCCTCTGCGGCTCGGAGCGGCCCATGAGGGCGCGGATGGCGGTGGGGGAGATGCCGAAGGTCGTGACCCGGTGGTTCTCGACCAGCCGCCAGAGCCGGTCGCCGTCCGGGAAGTCGGGGGCGCCGTCGTAGAGAAGCACGCTCCCCCCGAGGGCGAGCGCCCCGACCAGTTCCCACGGCGCCATGATCCACCCCGGGTCGGTGAGCCAGAAGAGGAGGTCCTCCTCCTTCAGGTCGAAGCCGTAGGCGACTTCGCTCGCGATTTTCACCAGGAACCCCCCGTGGACGTGGACCGCCCCCTTGGGCTTGCCGGTGGTGCCCGAGGTGTGGATGATGAGGAAGGGCTCCTCGGAGTCCATCGGGCGCGCAGCGCACTCCGGCTTCTGGCGCGACATGAGCTCGTGGTAATCCACGTCCCCCGGGGTCCGCGGGAGGTCGAGCCCCATCCGGCGGAGAACCACCACCTTCTCGACCCCGGCCTGGGCCGCCGCCTCGTCGGCCACCGGCTTCAGCGCCACCGGTTTGCCGCGCCTCGGGAAGCCGTCGGCGGTGAAGAGGACCTTCGCTCCCGCGTCGGAGAGGCGCGCCGCCGCGGCCGATGCGCCAAAGCCGGAGAAGATGGGGGTGCAGATGGCGCCGATTTTGGCTGTCGCGAAGACGGCCGCCACAGCCTCCGGGACGAAGGGCATCTGGATGCCGACCCGGTCGCCTCTCCTCACTCGAAGTTCCAAGAGAGCGCTGGCGACCCGCGACACCTCGGCGTCGAGGTCGCGGTAGGTCCACTTCCGGACCGCGCCCTCCTCGCCCTCCCAGATGATTGCGACTTTGTCCCGGCGCGGCCCCCGGGCGTGGCGGTCCACGCAGTTGTGGGTCAGGTTGACCTTGCCTCCGACGAACCATCTCGCCCACGGAGCTCCTTTGGAGTCGTCGAGGACCTTCCGGTAGGGCTTGGACCACTCTACGCATAGGTCCTTGGAGACCGCGTCCCAGAACCAGGCGATGTTCCCGATCGAACGGCGGTGGAGGTTCCGGAGGGTGCGGATGCGGTGCTTCCGCATGAAGCGGGTGATGTTGGCGTCGCGGACCATCCGCGGAGAGGGTTTCCAGACGGGGCGGACCATCCGGGGAGACGGGGGGCGGGCCGTGAATGAAACTTTCTCACGGGGAGCGCGCACAGTTTAAATGCCCCCCAGGGCTCTGGCGGGATGAACCCGCGGGCTCTCCTGGGGGTGAGCGGCGCCGCCCTTGTCGCGCTCCTCGTGCTCCTCTCCACCCCCCTCGGCCCCATTTCGGCCATCGGCCCCCTCCTGGGCCCCACCACCGGCCTCTTCGCGCCCCCCGACGAGCCGCGGAACACCACTCTGTCGCTCCCTGGGCTGTCGGCGCCGGTCACCGTGGTCCGGGACTCCTGGGGGGTGCCCCACATCTTCGCTTCGAGCGACACCGACGCCGCCGCGGCGCTCGGCTTCGTCCAGGCGCAGGACCGCCTCTTCCAGATGGTGGTCCAGAAGCACCTCGCGGAGGGGCGCCTCTCGGAACTGCTCGGGAAGGACACCGTCGAACTCGACCGCTTCATCCGGGCCGTCGGCCTCGGGCGCGCGGCGCAGGCCTCCCTCGACGACATTTCCGCCGAGGAGGGGCGCCTGCTGGAGGCCTACACCCGGGGGGTCAACGGCTACATCTCCCGCCTCGACGACCGGAGCCTCCCCACCGAACTCAAGTTCATCGGCCACCGGCCCGAGCCGTGGCGGCCGCTCGACACCCTCGCCGTCGGGAAGCTCTTCGCCTACTTCCTCGCCGCCGACTTCTCCGACCTGCAGTTCGCGGAACTGGAGCGGGCCTTCGGGCCGGAGCGGGTGTGGGGCGACCTCTTCCTCCTCGGGAACAACCTGACCCTCCCGGTCATCCCCGACGGCGCCTGGAGCGCGACCGGGAGCCCCGGGGTCGTCTCGGCCCCGCCCCGGACCTCCTCCGCCAGCGCCCCGGCCCGCGCCGGCTCCAACAACTGGGCGGTGGGCCCCGGCCGCAGCGCCACCGGAGCCCCCCTCCTTGCGGGGGACCCCCACCTCCAGCTCCAGTTGCCGCCGGTCTGGTACGAGGCCCACGTCGTCGTCCCCGGGTTCAACCAGTACGGCATCTCGGCCCCCGGCCTCCCCGCCATCCTCATCGGATTCAACGACCGCATCGCCTGGTCGATGACCAACGTGGGCGGCGACGTGATGGACCTCTACGAGTACGAGTGGGACGCGCAGGGTCGCTACCTCTTCCGGGGGGAGTGGCGGGCGCCGAGGACCCGGGCCGAGACGCTGAAGGTGAAGGGCGGGGCGGACATCCCCCTCACCCTCCGGGAGACGGTCCACGGGCCTCTCGTCGAGAAATCGAACCGGACCGTCGCGGTCCGCTGGAGCTGCTCCCGGCCCACCCACGAGGGGCTCGCCATCCTCCGGGTGAACCGCGCCCGGAACCACTCCGAGTTCCTGGAGGGCATCCGCCACTGGCAGTGCCCGCCCCTCAATTTCGTCTACGGGGACCGCGAGGGAAACATCGCGATGTGGGTCGCCGGGACCTTCCCCGTCCGGAAGGGGCACGACGGCTACACCCTCACCAACGGCTCCGCCCTCGCGGGAGAGGACTGGGCCGGGTTCATCCCCTTCGAGTCCCAACCCCACGTCCTCAACCCGCCCCAGGGATACCTCGCGAGCGCGAACCAGATGTCGGCCCGGAACTACACCTACTGCCTGGACAACGGCACGTGCGAATCGATGGGCTGGGACCTCTCCGACGGCTACCGCTCCAGGCGCATCAACGAGATGCTCCGGAACGGGACCCACACCCTCGACACGATGGCCAGGCTCCAGTTCGACCGGATCGCGATTGACGGCCGGGAAATCGCCGCACTCCTCGTGGCCGCCTACGACGCGAACCCCGGAGCCCGGACCTCCGAGATGGAGCGCGCGGTCGCCCACCTGCGGGGCTGGAGCGGCGACATGGGGCCCGACCTCGTCGCCCCGACCCTCTACACCCGCTTCCTGAAGGCTTACCGCAACCTCACATGGGCCGACGACTACGCCGCGGCGGGGCTGGCCCCCGGCCACCTCATGCCCAACATCGAGCGGCTGGAGCACCTGACGAAATTCGACCCCTCCTCCCGCTGGTTCGACCTGGCGTGGACGCCCCGGCGGGAGGCCCGCGACGACATCCTCCTCCTCGCGCTCCGGGAGTCTCTGGAGGCGCTCCGGAAGGAGTTCGGACCCGACATGGCGACCTGGACCTGGGGCCGCGCCCACCCCCTCGTCCTGAACCACCTCTCCGGCATCCGGGGGCTCTCCCGGGGCCCCTACGCCCTCGGGGGCTGGTTCTTCACGGTCTCCCCGGTCTCCCTGGAGCGGGAGTTGCCGGTCCACCGGGAGAACGACCTCCTCCCCCTCCCGGAGGACGCCCCCCAGACGGAGAACCTCGCCAGCGGCGCCTCCTGGAGGATGGTGGTCGACCTCGCCGACCCCTCCCGGAGCCTCGTCGTCCTGCCGGGGGGGCAGTCGAGCGACTTCAGCGGCCCCCACTACGACGACCAGTTGAAACTGTGGCTCAAGGGGGAGTACCACCCCGTGGCGTTCGGGACGAAGCCGGAGGAGATTCCGCGGCCGGAGGTCCGGACGGTGCTGGCGCCATGAAGTTCGACGTCCGGGCTCTCGGGGTCGCCTTCGGCGTCATGCTCACCGGAGGGTTCCTCGGCCTCTGGCAGGCCGCCGCCCTGGCGGGCATCGCCGGCGGCTACCTCGCCCGGGAGCGCGCCTTCCGCTCCGCCATCCTCGGCGCCCTGGGAGCCTGGCTCCTGCTCCTCCTGGTCCAGTTGGCTGCCACCCCCGCCGGCCGCGTGGCGGGGGCCCTCGGGAGCGCCCTCCTCGGGGGAGCGGGCCTCCCGGTGCTGTTCCTGGCGAGCCTCACCATCGGTCTGCTGCTCTCCGCCCTCGGGGCCGCCGCGGGGCGAAGCCTCAAGAGGGTCCTCTCCAAGGAGGGGGCGTGAGCCTCCTCGACCGCCTCCGCCTCCCGGGCCGCCATATGCGCCACGCGCGGGTCCTCGTCGGCGCCCTGGCCGGGTTCGACATCTGGCTCGGCGGGACCGCTCTCCTCGCCCCCGCGTTCTACGTCTCGCTGCTCCACCCCGGGACCGCGGGGGACCCGACCTACCTCCTCCAGCGGACGGGGGTCGTCTGGCTTGGCTACGCCGCCTTCCAGGCGGTCGCCGCCCTGCGAGCCCCGAAAGAGCCCGCGTGGCTCCTCGTGGTGGCCGCCCTCCGGCTCATCGAGGTCCCCGCCGACCCGGTCTACATCGCCGGGGTGACCGGGCTGAGCCAAATGGGGCTCATGGGCATCGGCGGTGCGCCGGTCTTCAACCTCGTGGTCGGGCTCTACCTGGCGGCGGTCTGGGGGGGGGCGCGGGAGCCTCCTCGCTCCGCCTGACTCACCCGACCTCCACCCCGACCGATTTGAGGAATTTTCCCGGCTCGACCGCCTGCGCGGGCGCGAGCGCCCCGGCCGGGCCCTTCTCCGCCAGTTCGAGGGCCATGCGGGCGACCATCCGGCCCGAGAGGTCGTAGACGCTCCTCCCCCTCACCACCGCCTCCGCCTCCTCTCCGCCCCCCCGGACCACCGCCTTGACCGACACCCGGGCGCGGGCGTCCGCGGCCCCGTTCGAGAGGCCCGGCAGGCGGTCCACGAGCCGCGCGAGGCCCCGGGCACGGAGCGCCGGGACCGGGATTTCGACCGGCTCCATCAGCAGCCCCGCCGCCTCGAGCAGGGGCGGGAGCGAAACCGCGGCGACCACCCGCTTCACCTTGAGGTGGCGCGGGACGGTCAGCACCTCGCAGGAGGGGATTTCGACCCCCCACGGGCCCACCGAGAGGCTCGACTTCTCGAAGTGGCGCCCCTCCCGGAAGCCGTACCACGGCTCGCCCATCAGTTCGAGGAGGCTCCGGAGAGTCCCCCGCCCCATGTTGAACCCCCCGCCCCCGGAGACCCACTGGCGCAGCCGGATTTCGGCCTCCTCGGGCCGCCGGACGCCCCGCGCGGCGAGGGCCGCGGCGAAGTCCCCGAGGCCGGGGATGATGGCGACGCCGGGGACGAGCGCGCACCCCGCGCGCTTGGCGTCGGCGTGCTGGTCGAAGACCCGCTTGACAAAGGGCGGCTCTCCGGTGGTGTCGGTGTAGTGGGTCCCCGCCGCGATGCACGCCTCCACCACCGGGGGCCCGAGGCGGAGGAAGGGGCCCGCCGTGGAGGCGATGGAGGAGACCCGCTTGGCCAGCGCACGGAGGCCGGCGGGGTCGGTGGCGTCGGCCTTCACCACTCCCGGCTTCGACTCCAGGCTCCGGGCCAACTCTTTCAGAGCCTCGACCCTCCGGCCCGCCAAGAGGAACTCGGCGCCCGATTGGTCGAGGGCCCGGGCGGCGAAGGTGCCGGTGAAGCCGGTGGCGCCCAGCAGGGCGACGGGAATCCTGGCCACGCGAACCCTTTTGGCTTTCAGGGGAAAAATGCGACCGTGTCCCTGAATCGTCCGCCGACCGCAGCCCGAAGGCCGAGGACGGCATGCCCGACACCTCCGAATAGGAGGCGAAAGTGACACTCCAAAACAAGGTCGTCCTCGTCACCGGCGGCACCGGAGACCTCGGCCGGGTCGTCACCGAGGCCTTCTGCCGCGCGGGGGCGAAGACCACCACGACCTACATCTACGAGCGGGAGGTCGGGGTGCTGGAGCGGGAGACCCGGGCTCTGAAGAACCGTCCCGGGACGGTGAAGTGCGACGTCACGAAGGAGCGGGAGGTCCGGCGGGCGGTGCGGGATGTGGCGAGAGGGCACGGACGCCTCGACATCCTGGTCTGCCTCGTCGGCGGCTACCTCGGAGGCCCGCCGGTGGCCGAGACCTCGGAGAGGGACTGGGACTGCATGCTCGACCTCAACCTGAAGTCCGCATTCCTCGCCTGCAAGGCCGCCGCGCCCCTCATGGCCCGCCAGCGCTCCGGCCGCATCGTCTGCGTCTCCTCCCGGGCCGGCCTCCGAGGGGAAGCGGGGGCCGCCGCCTACTCGGCGGCCAAGGCGGGAGTGCTCCGGCTCGTGGAGACGCTTGCGGAGGAGTTGAAGGGGGCGGGGGTCACCGTGAACGCGGTCTGTCCCTCCATCCTCGACACCCCCGCCAACCGGAGGGTGATGCCCGACGCCGACTTCTCCGCATGGGTGAAGCCCGGGGAGGTCGCCGAGGCCATCCTCTTCCTCGCGGGCGACTCGGCCAAATCGGTCAGCGGCGCGGCGATTCCGGTCTACGGCCGCGCCTGACGGGATCGGGGGCCGTTCATCGCCGGGGCCACCGGGTTCGCGGGGCCGAACGTCGGCGGGACCCGGAACGCGGTGCGCGCGGCTCTGGCAACGAGTCCCGGGGTTCTCTCGCCACGGAACCCGCAAGGTTCATTCGGAGTGCGCCCTATGCTCGCCAACCATGCCCATCCCCTTCGCCAAACTCCACTCCTCCGGCAACGACTTCATCCTGATTGACGAGCGCCGCCGCGAATTCGTGAAGCGCAAGGCCGACTTCGCCGCCCGGGTCTGCGACCGGAACCGCTCGGTCGGGGCAGACGGGGTCCTCTACCTGCTGCCGTCGAAGCGCGCCGATTTCCGGATGCGACTCTTCCAGCCCGACAAATCGGAAGCGGAGATGTGCGGCAACGGGCTGCTCTGCGCCGCCGGGTGGGTCCACAGCACGCGTCCCCGGGCCGCCTACGCCATCGAGACGATTGCGGGCATCGAGCGGGTGGAGGTCCGCAATCGCGCCGGAGACCTCTGGGCGCGGGCCGGCTTCGGGGGCGCCCGGTTCGACCGGCGCGACGTCCCGGTCCGGGGGCGCGGCGAGATGGTGAACGAGCCCTTGAAGGGCACCGGGGTCAGGGTCACAGCGGTCAACACCGGAGTGCCCCACGCCGTCGTGTTCGTCGAGGAGGTCGCAAAGGCCCCCGTCGCGGCCCTCGGGCCAAAAATCCGGTGGCACCCCTCGTTCCCGAAGGGGACCAACGTGAACTTCGTCCAGGTGGAGGGCTCGACCCTCCGCATCCGCACCTTCGAGCGCGGGGTGGAGGGGGAGACCCTCTCCTGCGGCACCGGCGCCGTCGCCTCCCTCGCGGCGGCCCTCCGGCGCCACATGCTGCCCGGGCCCCGGGCGAGAATCGTCACCCGGGGCGGCGTGAACTACGCCTATGAACGCGCGGGGCGCTACTTCCTGGAGGGGCTGCCGGTGCTGGTTTTCGACGGGGCCCTGGCGGGCTAGGCGGGCCGGGTCCCGAGCGTCACCGCCACCGTCCGCCGGTCGGAGTCCCGCAGGAAGGTCAGGGCCATCTCCTCCCCGGGCCTCTTGGAGCCGATGAGCGCGGCGAGGTCATCCATCGATTTCAGCGGCTTGCCGTCCGCCTCCAGGAGGATGTCTCCGCCGACGAGGAGGACCCGGTTGTTCAGGATGAGGGTGGTGTCTCCGCCCCGGAGGCCCGCCCGGTCCGCGGGGCTGCCCGGGACCACTTCGATGAGCAGGACCCCCTGGGCCACCGGGAGCCGGAGGAGCCGGACCAGCGCGGCGTCCACGGTCGTCCCGGAGACGCCCAGCCACGCCCTCGGCGGCCCCGCCTCCCGCGCCCTCTCCTGGATGGAGTCGGCGACCCGGCGCGCCTCGTCCACCGGGATGGCGAAGCCGATGCCGATGTTGCCTCCGCTCGGGGAGAGGATGGCGGTGTTGATGCCCACCACCTCGCCCCGGAGGTTCACCAGGGGCCCCCCGCTGTTGCCGGGGTTGATGGAGGCGTCGGTCTGGATGAGGCCGTTGAGCACCGTCCCGTCCTCGGCGTCGAGGCTCCGGTTGAGGGCGCTCACGATGCCGAGGGTCACGGTCCGGTCGAGGCCGAACGGGTTGCCGATGGCCATGACCGACTGGCCAACCCGCAGGTCCGACGAGTTCCCGAGGGGGGCTGCGGGCAGCTCCTCGGGCCGCGCCACGACCCGCAGGACCGCGATGTCGCGCTCGGGGTCCGAGCCCACCACCTGGGCGCCTGCCCGTCGCCCGGAGGTCAAGTTGACCTCGATCCGCGAGGCCCCCTGGACCACGTGGTAGTTGGTCAGGAGGAGGCCGGTGGCGTTGATGACCACTCCCGAGCCCTGGCCCGTGCTCTCGGAGGGCCCGAAGAGGGTGGAGCGGACGACGGTCGTCGTGATGTGGATCACGGAGGGAGCGACCCGCTGGTAGGCCGCCTCCACCAGCTCTTCGAGGGTGATGTTTCCCGAGAGGTTGAGGGGCGGAGGAGCGGGCGGGGCGGGAAGCCCGGGGGGAGGCCGGAGGAGGGGTTCCGCCCCCAGGGCGAGCATCCCCCCGGCGATGCCGGCCGCCAGAGCCACCGCCGCGAGGGCCCGGAGGGAGACCATGGTTCCACTCTGGCCGGAGATTTAAGGAGGTGGGGAGACTGGGAAGTCCGGCCCGCGCCCGGGCTCCGGGAGCCCCTCACTCGACGGGCTCGTGCTTGCCCTTTCTGAACTTCCGCAACTGGAGCCGGTCCATGAGTCTGAACTTCAACTCCTTGAGGGCCTCCTGGTGACGGGTGGGTTCATCCAGTTTCTCCAGGTGGCGGCTCCGGAAGACCTTCTCGTACTCGGTGGCGACCATGTCGGGGTCGGCGTTGAGCTCGGCGGCCCACCTCCGGACCGACTCCTGGACCTCCTTGGGGAACATGGGGGGCCTTCGCGGGGGGAGGCTATGAATCTGTCTCCGCGGGGGGAGAGGGGGATCACTCGCGGAATCCGAACTTGCCGACCAGGGGGACGAAGGCCACGCCCCCCTGGGGGACGCGCACGGCGCCGTCCTCCTTCACGACCAGGAGGAGCTCCTGGAAGACCCGCCCCACGGGGATGGCCATGCGGCCCCCCCGGGTCAGCTGCTCCAGGAGGGGCGGGGGGATGTCGGGAGCCGAGCAGGCCACCGCGATGCGGTCGAAGGGGGCGCGCTCCGGGAGCCCGAGCGAGCCGTCGCCGACCACGACGGTGGCGTTGGAGACCCCGGCGGCCCGGAGGTTGGCCCGCGCCCTCTCCGCCAGGGCCGGCAGAATTTCGACGGTGTAGAGGCGGCCCCCGGGGGCCGCGAGGCGCGCCATGACCGCCGCCTGGTATCCGGAGCCGCCGCCCACCTCCAGGACCTTGTGGCCCGGAGCGAGTTCGAGGAGGTCGCACAGGATGGCCACCATGTGGGGGGCGCTGATGGTCTGCCCCTCGCCGATGGGGAGGGGAACGTCCCGGTATGCCTCCCGCCGGAGCTTCTCGGGGACGAAGAGGGCCCGGTCCACCCCGGCCATGGCCGCCAGGGTCCGCTCCGAGGCGCCGCGGGCCCGGAGTTCTTCCAGGAGGTCCGGGAGGCTCGGGCTCCCCATCACACCCGGCGGCGTCTCGCCCCGTCCCCCTCCGGCCCCGGGGAGGGGGGGTGGGCCTGCGGACGGGAGGGGGGGGCGGAGCCCCTCCCCCCCGGCGACAGTGGCCCGAAGAGGACCGCGCCGAAAGCCGCCCCGGCGGCCAGGGCCACCAGCAGCGCGCTCCAGCCCGGGAAGAGGGTGCTCTCGAAGGGGTCGAAGAGGAGGGCCGGGAGGCCCCCCAGGGCCGCTCCGAAGTAGGCCGCGGCGCCCCCCCCGGCCAGGGCGAGGAGGAGCCCCCTGCGCCGGGAGAGCGAGGAGCCCCGGAGGAGGTAGAGGGCGGCGAAGCCGAGGGCCGCGAGGACCGCGACCGCCTCGGGCGGAAATGGGAGCCCCTTGCGGAGGAGGCGGACCGAGCCCAGGGCGGAGAGGGCGAGGAGGGAGGCCAGCGCCGCGACCCGGAGCACGGCGCTCAACGAAGACCCCATCCCCCCTCTTTCGACAGCCGGGGGCGATAGACTTTATTCCCCGCTTGCGGGGTAAAGGGCCCCCGTGACAAACCTAATAGACTCCCGGAACGAGCCCCCGACCGTGGCGAGCGCGGCGGCGAAGGGCATCGAGTTGCCCCGGAAGGTCATCCTCCGGCCCGGGGCCCTGGGCGACATCGCCCCCCTCTGCCGCGAACTGGGGCTGACGGGCCCCGCGGCGGTCCTCACAGGCCCCCGGACGGGGGAGGCGGCGGGGCGCCGGGTGGCCGACTCCCTGCGGGAGGGGCGGTTCGAGACGGCCCTCTTCGAGGCCCCGGTGGGAAAGGGCGCGGACGAACTCCAGGCCGACGCCCGGAAGGCGCGCTTCCTGGTGGGCGTCGGCGGCGGCCGCGTGATCGACCTCGCCAAGGTCCTCTCCACCCGCCTGGGAGTGCCCTTCCTCAGCGTCCCCACCGCGGCGAGCCACGACGGGGTCGCCTCCAACCGCGCCACGGTGAACCACGGGGCGCGCTCCCTATCGGTCGAGGCGCGCGCTCCGCTCGCCATCCTCGCCGACACCGCGGTCATCGCCCGGGCGCCCCCCAAGCTCCTGCGGGCGGGGTGCGGGGACATCGTCTCGAACCTCGCAGCGGTCCTGGACTACCGGCTGGCCCACAAGGTCAGAGGGGAGCCCTACAGCGGATACGCGGCGGCCCTCAGCGAGATGACCGCCCGCATCCTCCTGGAGCGGGCCGGGGAGATTAAGCCCGGGGACGAGCGCTCCGCCCACATCGTCATGGAGGCGCTCATCTCGAGCGGGGTCGCGATGGCCATCGCCGGCTCCAGCCGCCCCGCCTCGGGGGCGGAGCACATGTTCAGCCACGCCCTCGACCGCGTCGCCAGGAAGCCCGCCCTCCACGGCCTCCAGACCGGGGCCGGGACCCTCCCGGTGGTTCACCTCCACGGCGGCGACTGGCGGGCGGTGCGGGAGGGGCTGAAGAAATTGGGGGTCCCGACGAACGCGGAGGAGTTGGGCATCGCCGACGCCGAGGCCATCGAGGCGCTGGTGATGGCGCCCAAGATGAGGCCCGATCGCTGGACGATTCTGGGGGAGGGGCTGACGAAGGAGCAGGCGGCGCAGACGCTGGTGGAGACGGAGTTTATCGCCGCATAGTTCTTCATGGGAGTCGGGATTGCGGTTCACATCTATTTCAGTGGAGCGCGTGGCGCGGCTGCTCGCGGAGCACCCGCGGCTGCTGGAGCGTCCGGTCCTGGTGAAGGGGGCGAAGGCGGTGGCGGCGAGGGCGGTCGAGAGGGCGGCGGACTTCGTCGGCCAGAGGGCGGTTTTCAGGCCAGCGCGACCGTCGCCTTCCCGAGAATCGAGTTCGACTTCCGGACGATCTCGAACCCGCCGGGGGCCGCCTCGACGGTGAGGGCGTCCCCGTCCTTCAGCCACCCCCGGAAGAGCGCCTCGGCCCACTCGACCTTCGGGGCGCCCGCCGTGGAGACGGAGACGTTGGCGTCGAATTGCGTGAATTTGCCCTGGAGAGCCGGGGCGTTGGAGCCCTCCTTCACCAGGGAGAAATCCACGATTTTCTTCTTCTCCGGCGTCTTCTCCTCCTTCACGACCTTGTAGACCAGTCTGGTCCCCGCGGGCCACGCGGAGCCCGAGCCCTTGCCGACCGGGGTCCGCGCCTCCTGGAGGAGGTCCACGTCCACCAGTTTCTGCCCGTTGGCCTGGTACTTCCTGGTGATTTTCCCGGTGCTGGTCACGACGTCCCCCGGCCGGACCATCGCCCGGAACTGGACGTCGATTTTCTTCAGCCGGTCGGGCGCCCCGGCCCAGTCGGTGAGCATCTGGGACATGAAGGCCATCGAGCGGAGGCCGTGCTGGATGACCCCGCCGAGGCCCGCCATCACCCCCGCCTTCTCGTCCATATGGATGGGGTTGGTGTCGCCCGAGGCGAGCCCGTAGGCCTTGATCTCCTCCCGGGTGATGGGGCCCTTCTTGAGGGGGGCGGTCGCGTCGCCCTCCTTGACTTTGTCCCAGGAGGGCGCGTGGCCCGCCATCAGTATCCCCCCGCCCGGACGCCGAGGGTCATGACGGCCCGGAGGACATCCCTCCCCTCCTGGTTTCTGGCGACGTTCTCCATCGCGACCCAGAGCATGTTGTTCCGCTCCTCGACCGACTTGATGCGCCCCCCGGTGGTCAGGGTGTCCCCCGCCTTCACCGGGCCGAGGTATTCGTAGGTCTCCCCGGTGTGGAGGACCATCATGGGGTTCTTGATGAGCCCCTTCATCGCCGCGATGCCCCCTCCCAGGGACTTGACGAAGATGTGGTTCGCGAACGCCGGAGGGGCCACGGAGCCGTTCAGGTACTCGGGCCGGGTGTCCCCCACCGACTCCGCGAACTTCTTGATCGCCTCCGCGGTCAGGGCCAGGGGCCTCCCGGGCGGCATCTCGCGCCCGACGAATTCGGCCCAGCGCGGGTCGCTCATTCTCCCGCCGTGAGGGACGAGCGTTTTAAACATTTCGGGCCCGCAGGCGCGCTTTCCCGGCCGAAACGAGGTTACCCCGGGCAGGTTTTTCGCCGCGCACGACCCACGGGGGCGATGGCCCTCTGCTCCCGCTGCCCCGCGCCGGCGGTCTTCTTCCAGCGCGCCTCGGGGAGGCACCACTGCCGGGAGCACCTCCTGGAGGACGTGGAGCGGCGGGTGAAACGGGCGCTGAGGACGGCCGGCCTGAGGCCGGGCGAGCGGGTGGCGGTCGGCCTCAGCGGCGGCAAGGACAGCGCCTCGGCGCTCTTCCTCCTCCGCACACTGCGGCCCCGGGTCGGCCTCGTCGCCATCACCGTGGACGAGGGCATCGCGGGCTACCGGAGCGAGACCCTCAAGGCGGCGGAGGCGCTCACCGCGCGCCTCGGGGTCGAGCACCGGGTGGTCCGCTTCTCGGAGGCCTTCGGGACCACCACCGACTCCGCGGTGGCGGGGGGCGACGGCCACCCCTGCTCCGCCTGCGGGGTCTTCCGGCGCACGCTGCTCAACCGGACGGCCCGGGAGTCGGGCGCGGCCCGGCTCGCCACCGGCCACAACCTCGACGACGAGGCGCAGACCATCCTCCTCAACCTCCTCCGGGGGGACTCCGAGCGGACCCTGCGGCAAAACTCCTCCGCGAACCTGCCCGGCGCTCTCCCGCGCCTCAAGCCCCTGCGGTGGGTCCCGGAACGGGAGGTCGCCCTCTACGCCATGCTCCGCGACCTGCCGGTCTCCTTCGCGGAGTGCCCCCACTCCGGCAGGTCCTTCCGGGCCGAGGTCCGGGAGTCGCTCAACTCCATCGAGGCGCGCCACCCCGGGACCAAGTACGCCGTGGTCCGTGGCTTCGAAGGGCTCCTGACCCGCCTGCGGCCCCCCGAGGGGGCGCCCGCGGTGGCGTGCCGCGTCTGCGGCGAGGCGAGCGCGCGCGGGGTGTGCGAGGCGTGCCGAATCCTGGAAGGCGAGCCCCCGAAGGTCACGCCCACTTGAGCCGCACGCCCTGGACGGCGAACAGGTAGAGCATCAGCGCCGCCATGGCCGCGATGTTCCCCGCCATGAACCACCTCTGCCCCCACCTCACCCCGGGGAACTTCCAGTCCGACACCGGCCAGAGGATGGGGGTCGGGAGGAAGTGGCGGGAGTGGGTCGGGGCGTCCATGAGGACGTGGAGGAGCCACGCCAGCGGGGCGGTGACGACCTGCCCCGTGGCGGCGAAGGCGGCGCCCCAGAGGGCGAGCGGCGTGAAGAGGTTGTGGGTGGCCCCGTAGAGGCCCATCACCCAGCCCGGGACGCGGTCCAGGTCGAAGTCGTTCCACCTCCGGCGGGCGATGAGGGGCACGGTCCACGGCCCCCAGGTGAGGATGTCGGGCAGCGTCCCGAGGAGCGCCCAGAGCCAGAAGGGGCGCTCGCCGTGGAAGGCGATCGCCGTCCAGAGGAGATGGGAGAAGACGTCCATTGACGGGCCCGGGAGATGGCCTCACTCCTTCAGGACTCGTGCTGCCGGCTGGTTCGCGCCCCGGGGACTGAAGTTCCTCTCGAAGATGGCCTGGAAGTAGGGCTCGCTCCAGCCCGCGAAGGCCCGCCGCAGGGCCTCCCGCGCCCGGGGGAGGCCGCACTCCCCGCGCTCCACGTGGGCCCGGTAGTGGCCCCAGAGGGGGGAGTCCCACTCCTCGCCCCGGCAGACCTCGCACACCTTCTTGCCCGCCATCGGGGGAGTCTCGGGCCCCGGATAAATGGTCTCCGCGTCCGGCCCGCCGATTCCGGTTTTTCCTGCCGGGAAGGGAGCCAGGCGAAGCCGGGCCGCCGCTACCCTTTTATACCCGGTTTCCCCTAGCCCACCATGGCCGGAACCACCGTTTCCCTCATCAAGGCCGATATCGGCTCCTACCCCGGCCACACGGTGGTCCACCCCGACCTCCTCGACATCGCGGAGAAGTCGATGGAGAAGGCCCAGAAGGAGAAACTCATCCTCGACTACTGGGTCGGCAACTGCGGCGACGACTTGGAGCTCATCATGTCCCACCGGAAGGGGACTGACAACAAAGCGATTCACCAGCTCGCCTGGAAGACCTTCGAAGCGTGCACGGCCCAGTCGAAGAAGTTGAAACTCTACGGTGCGGGCCAGGACCTCCTCTCCGACGCCTTCTCCGGCAACATCCGGGGCATGGGGCCCGGCGTCGCGGAGATGGAGTTCACCGAGCGCAAGGGGGAGCCCCTCATCGCCTTCATGATGGACAAGACCGATCCCGGGGCATTCAATCTCCCCGTCTTCCGGATGTTCGGCGACCCCTTCAACACGGCGGGACTCATCATCGACCCGAGCCTCCACGAAGGCTTCCGCTTCGAGGTGTGGGATGTCTACGACAACAAGAAGGTCATCCTCAACCTCCCGGAGGAGATGTACGACCTCCTCGCCATCATCGGCACCAAGAGCCGCTACATCGTGAAGCGGGTCTTTCCGAAGCCCGACCACCCGAAACTCCCGGCCGACGAGCCGGTGGCGGCTGTCTCCACCGAGAAACTCGCCCTCATCGCCGGGGAGTATGTGGGCAAGGACGACCCGGTGGCCCTGGTCCGGGCGCAGGCGGGCCTCCCCGCGGTCGGCGAGGTCATCGAGCCCTTCTCCTTCCCCCACCTGGTCAGCGGCTGGATGCGGGGCTCCCACAACGGCCCCCTGATGCCCTGCGGCTTCAAGCAGGCCCGCTGCACCCGGTTCGACGGCCCGCCCCGGGTCATCGCCGCGGGCTTCGTGGTCAACGACGGGATGCTGGAGGGGCCGGTGGATCTCTTCGACGACCCCGCCTACGAGCCGACCCGGCAGAAGGCCGCCGAAATCACCGACTACATGCGCCGCCACGGCCCCTTCGAGCCTCACCGCCTGCCCGCGCAGGACATGGAGTACACTACCCTCCCGAAGGTGTTGGGCAAACTGAAGAACCGGTTCCAGAAGGTAGATTAGGTCTACCGTTACCGATTTCGAGCTGGCGGAGGTTGCGGAAAATCGGCAGAAGCCATTTAACCCCCTCGAAAGAAACCGGGTGCGAAGGATGCCCTTTTTCCGAACGGGCGACATCCGCCTCCGCTACCGCATCGACGGCGGCAGCCCCCCCGTCCTCGTCATCGGGGGGCACATGCAGCCCCTGGACTCCTGGGCCCTCCAGGTCCGCGACATGAAGAACCACTTCAAACTCATCCGTTTCGACAACCGGGGCACCGGCCTCTCCGACGCGCCGCGCGGCCCCTACTCGATGGAGCAGATGGCGGACGACGCCGTGGCCCTCCTCGACCACCTCCGCATCCGGAGAGCCCACGTGGTGGGCGTCTCCATGGGGGGGATGATTGCCCAGCACCTCGCGCTGAACCACCCCGGGCGGGTCAACCGGATGGTGCTCATCTCGACCAACGCCGGCTTCTCGCGACCGGAGTTCAACGGCCTCATGCGCTGGGCCTCCCGCACCCCCCCGGCGGACTGGTGGCCCCTGCGGGGCTTCTTCGGCCAACTGGGGGCCATCGCGGAGCACGACACGCGGGAGCGGCTCCCGGAAATCAAAGCCCCGACCCTCGTGATGGTGGGCGAGAGCGACCCCCTCACGCCGGTCCGCTACTCGGAAGAGTTGGCCGATGGGATTCCGGGGGCGGACCTGGTCGTCGTCCCCGGCACGACCCACCTGATGATTGCGCAGAGGTGGCGGGAGTGCAACCGGCACATCATCGGATTCTTGAGTGATTAACGACGCTCGAGGAACGGGTCGGACTCCTCCAGGCGAGAAGTGACGAAACACGCTTCTGAGCGAGGAGCGCGCTCTAAAAATCACAACCGTTCACGCTGGCGCAAACTTATACCCGTAGTAGATGACCCCCTCCGGCCCCTCCTCCGCCATCTTCCGGAAGACCGCCTTCACCTTCATCCCCGCCTCGGGCTCATTCTCCAGGCCGACGAGTTGGGTCGTGAGTTTCGGCCCCTCGTCCAGTTGCACAATCGCCAGCGTGTAGGGCGCCTGCCGCTCCCACCCCGCCGGGGCCTGGTGGACCGCGGTCCAGGTGAGCACCTTGCCATTCCCGGCGAACTGGAACTCCTCCATCGCCCCGCCCCTCCGGCACTTGGGGCAGATTTTCCGGGGCGGGAAGTAGGGCGTGCTGCACGACTTGCACTTCGTCCCGACGAGGTTGTATCGGCTCGGGAAGGACCTCCAGAAGCGCGGGACCTTCATGCATCCTCCGCGGCCGGCTCATCGTCGTCCCGGGCCTTTCCGGCGAGCCTCTCCTTCAGGGTCAGGATGGGCCCCAGGAGCCCCGAGCCGAACGAGAGGCCGATCAGCATCAGCGGTGCCTCCTCAGGATGTGGACCGCGGCGCTCCCGCCGGTCCCTCCGTGGCACTCCGCGAGGCCGATTTCGGCATTCGGGACCTGGCGGTCGCCCGCCTTGCCGCGCAGTTGGAGCGTCAGTTCCGCAATCTGCCGCACGCCGGTCGCCCCCGGCGGGTGGCCGCACCCCTTCAGGCCGCCGCCCGGGTTCACCGGCAGCGCCCCGTCCCAGGTGGTCTGGCCCTCCGCGGTGAACTTTCCCCCCTGACCCCTCGGGCAGAAGCCCAACTCCTCCAGGGCGATGATTTCGGCGATGGTCTGGATGTCGTGGAGTTCCGCGACGTCCACATCCGTCGGCCCGATTCCGGCCATCTGGAACGCCTTCTTCCCGGCCAGGCCGATGGAGGGGATGGCGGCGAGGTCGGTCCGGTCGTGGAGCGCGAGGCTGGCCGAGGCCTGGGCCGAGGCGGCGACGGTGACGATGGAGTCGCCGCGCTTCTTCGCCATCTCCAGGGGGGCCAGGACGATGGCGGAGGAGCCGTCGGCCAACGATGCCCCGTCCAAGACCCGCAGCGGGTCGGCGACGAAGGGGCTCCCGAGGACCACCTCGAGTTTGATGGCGCTCCGGAACTGCGCCTCGGGGTTCTTCGACGCGTGGAGGTGGTTCTTCACCGCCACCTGGGCCATCTGCTCCCGGGTCGTGCCGTAGTTCTTCATGTGGACCCGTGCCATCATTGCGTAGAGCGCCGCGAGGGTCGCCCCCTGGAACCCCTCCCACTCCCGGTCGCCCGCGCTCGCGAGCATCGCCTCCGCCTCCTCCGAGGGGACGTCGGTCATCTTCTCGACCCCCGCCACCACCACGACGTCGTGGAGCCCTGAGGCGACCGCGAGGAACCCCTGCCGGAACGCCAGCGCGCCCGAGGCGCAGGCGCCCTCGATGCGGGTCGCCGGGACCCCGAGGTCGGCGAGGCCCGCCGCGTCGGCCACGAGGGGCCCGACGTGCTCCTGCTCGATGAAGCGGCCGGCCGACATGTTGCCCACGTAGATGGCCTCCATGTCCTTGCCCGAAATGCCCGCGTCAGCGATCGCTTTGATGCCCGCCTCGGCGAATCCGTCGCGGAAGGACTTGTCCCACAGTTCGCCGAATTTGGTGGTTCCGACGCCGAGGATGGCGACTTCGCGCACGGTCACACCAACTCCAGGTGCTTCGCGTATTCCGCGTAGGTCAACCGCCGCACGCTCTTGGAAAAATCGGCGACGGTGGGCACCTTTCCACGATACTTCTCAATCGCGGTCTCCACCCGCAGACTGAATGCGTCCGAGCCGGCCCCGGAGCCGAAGGAGGTGACCATGATGCGCTGCCCCGGCTTGGCGATGTCGAGCACCGCCGCGAGGCCGATCATGCTCGACGCCGAGTAGGAGTTCCCGAGCCGCCGCACGATGAGCCCCGGCTCCATCTGCTCCCTCTTGAAGCCGAGTTCCGCCCCGGCCCGGGCGGGGAACTTCCCGTTCGGCATGTGGAAGACCGCGTAGTCGTAGTCCCCCGGCCCCGTCCCGAGCATCTGGAAGAGCCCCTTCGCCGCGCTGGTGACGTGCTTGAAGTAGGCGGGCTCGCCGGTGAAGCGGCCGCCGTGGTGCGGGTAGGGCGCCCCGTCCCGCCTCCAGAAGTCGGGGGTGTCGGTCGTGAAGGAGTGGGTCGCTTCGATGGCGGCGAGGGCTTCGGAGCCGTCGGGTTTCCCGATGATGTAGGCCGCGGCCCCCGCGCTCGCCGCGTACTCCAGGGCGTCCCCGGGCTGGCTCTGGGCGACGTCCGCACCGATGGCCATGCCGCAGGGGATCATCCCCGCGCCGACCAGCCCCATGCAGGTCTGGATGGCCGCCGTGCCCGCCTTGCAGGCGAACTCGTAGTCGGCGGCGGTCATCTGCGGGGAGGCGCCGATGGCCTGGGCCACGATGGTGGCGGTCGGCTTCACCGCGTAGGGGTGGCTTTCCGAGCCGACGTAGATCGCCCCGATGCGGGAGGGGGGGAAGTTCACCCGGCGCAGCGCGTTCCGGGCCGCCTCCACGGAGATGGTCACCGTGTCCTCGTCGGTGTCGGGGACCGACTTCTCCACGAGGTCGAGCCCCCGCTTGATGTCGTCGGGGTTCTTGCCCCACTGCTTCGCAATCTCCTCGACGGCGATGCGGTTCCGGGGGATGTAGGTGCCGTAGGAGAGGATGGCGCCCCCCTTGCCCGCGAGGCCGGCAGCGTTCATTGCCGCAGAGCCTCCACGATTTTCGCCACCGGCATGTTGCACGTCATCAGCGGTAGCCGCTCGATTCTGGCGATCTGGACCGCGAGGGGGTCCACGTCCTTCGCGTGGAGGCCGTGGAGGATGACCGCCCCGGGCTTGAGGTTGGTGACCCGGATGGCGATGAGGGGGGACTTCCCGGTCGAGACGTTGGTGAAGATGAGCGCGCGCTCGGTGGACCACCCGTAGAGCTTGTAGAAATCGGTGGTGCCGAGCTTCAGGATGGCCTTCATGGAGTCGATGATGGTGTAGCCGTGGACGGAGTTCCCGGAGTTCACGGTGAGGAGCTCGGCCTCGATGCGCTTCTGAAACTCCCCCAGCCCCATCGGGGTGGGATACTCCCGCATGTCGAAGATGACCTCCGAGATGGGGGAGTCCCGGACGAGGGTCTGGTAGTGCTCGATCTTCTGCCCCCCGCGGTTCTGGTCGAGGTCGATGAGGGCCCGGACGAACCGGGAGACCATGGCGGTCCCGGGCGACTTCCTCCGCCCCGACTCGTAGTCGCTGATGACCGACGCGGTGACCTTCAACTGCGCCGCGATGTCCACCTGGGAGACTTCGAAGTTCTTGCGCCACTTCTTGATCGTCTCCCCGGGATTGGGGGAGAGGGCGATTTCGCCCGCAATCTTCTCGGCCAGAATCTCCTTGACGTCCTGAACCATCGAACCCCCCCTTCGACGGATGTAGTATTTAAAACTAACGATGATGACTTCGACACAAAACGATTCGGACTAATCCCGAAAAGTCGAAATCCAGAACATAGGCCCTTTTGCGCGCGGGCGGAGCCCGCGCGCAAAAGGGCGGCCCCACCCCCGGGGGCCCCCCCCCCCCCCCCCGGGGCCCCGGGGGGGGCCCACGCGGG
>JAWCQZ010000001.1:215078-381149 GCA_038869515.1 Halobacteria archaeon | reverse complement strand
CACGACCGGTCACCCCCCGGGGCCTCCCCCCGCGCGACGGGGTCCCCGGGGGTCGGCCCTCGCGGAACCCGCCCGGAGCGAGCGCGAAGCGCGAGCGGGGGGCAGGGTTCCGCGCCATAATTTCCTTGCACAAGGACCGACTCTTCCCAAAGCGCCGGAGCGGGGCCCTATATTTGGACCTGGATTTCCTGACCCTGGACCTTCACGGGATAGGTCGCCACCTTCACCGAGGGGTTGGCCGTGTTGGCCCCGGTGGTGACGTCCCACTCCCAGCCATGCCAGGGACAGGTGACCACCTTCCCCCCGCACTCCCCCTCCCCGAGAGGTCCCCCACGGTGGAGGCAGGCGTTGTCAATGGCGTAGAACTTCCCCTCCACGTTGAAGAGGGCGATTTTCTTGGCCCCCACGGCAACCGTCTTCCCCTTCCCGGGCGGAATCTCCGACACGGCGGCGACCCTGCGGAACTCGGCCATCCATCAACGCTCCACCTCGCTCGAAAAAACCTATCGAACCTGGTCGCAGGTATGGACGGGCCGGGGGAGGGGGGGGAGAGCGGACCTGTGGAACGGCCCTGCCCGGAGGGCGGGGCCAGGAGCGCCGGGAGGTGCGACGGGAGGGGGCGAGGCCTCCTCCCGGCGACAGTAAGGCGCGGGCGCGCCCCCGGTTGGCAACCCGCCCGGGACCCCGGTGGTTCCCGGGGGCTCCTCGGCCCCGCGCTCCCGCGAGCGCCGGACGCCGGCAGTGGGTCTGCTCCCTCCCGGGCCTCGACCGGTGCCTGCCGCCCGGCTCGCCCCCGTCCCTACGGACGGAATGCGGACCTGCGCCGGCCCCGCGGGACGAGGCTTCCTCGTCGCGCCCCGGGCCGGAGCCGCGGGCGGGCCTCTTCCAGGGGCTTCGTCCCTCGCGACGGCGATTTCGAGTGACAGGGGACGCCGAACCCCCCGGACTAGCCCGCGCCACCCCTCCGTGGGCGCGGGAAGGCATAAACGGTCCTTTCAAGAGCCCTTTCGCTCCAGAGAGGTCTCCATGGCCGTCCCCCCGGGCTACCTCTCGGGCAACCCCCGCCGCCGCCAGGCCCTGGAGGTGCTCCGCTCCCGGGGCCCCCTCCCCCTCGCCGGCATGGCCCACCTGCTCCGCATGCCCCCCAAGATGGCGGAGGGGCTTCTGGAGGACCTCCGCGGCAAGGGGCTGGTGGAGGCCCGGGGGGAGAGGTTCCGGCTCACCGGGGAGGGGGAGGAGATTCTGAAGCGGTTCGGGCGCGAGGGCTGAGCCGGGTCCGCGTGCAAGTTCATATCCCCCCCCACCCCCCTATCCCCACCCGGTTCCGGGGCCGTAGGGTAGTCTGGTATCCTAGCACCTTGGGGTGGTGTTGACCCCAGTTCAAATCTGGGCGGCCCCACTCTCTCCGGGGGGAGGGGGCGCGGAGCCCCCCTACCCCTGGAGAGGAAGGAGGAATGAAGAGGGGCGGCTCCTGTATCTCGGGACGGGCCGTGTCGGGGTAGCCAAGCTCGGTCCAAGGCGGCAGGTTGCTAACCTGTTGGCCCTCACGGGCCTCGGGGGTTCAAATCCCCCCCCCGACGTCTGTCGCCGGGGGGAGGGGGCGGAGCCCCCACCCCGGCTTTTTTCCGTGCGCGATTTTTCGGGCACAGGCGGAGGCTCCGGGCGGCCTATGCCTTTATAAACCGTGGGGGGAACTCTCCAATGCCCATGGCCTCCGAGGAGTATGAGAACACCCTCAAGGAGAACCTCCGGAAACTCTCGGCCCTCGGGGCCGAGGTGGAGGAGATCGGGGTCTCCGAGCGCATTTTCGAGAAGTTGAACGAACTCGAACTCGCCCTCCACAAGCTCCAGAACCAGGCCCGGGACTTCATCACCGGCCGGGAGATCAAGGAGCTCCGGAAGGCGGTCGAAGAGAGGGTGGAACGCTGGGCCGCCGCCCTCGAGGCCAAGACCCGGGAGCAGGAGTTGGCCGCGGCGCGCCTCACCGAGGCCGCCAAGGGGTTCGTGGGGAAGGACCAGTGGGAGTCCCTCCGGACGGCCCTGGAGGAGGCCCGGGCGAGCCTGCAGCAGAAATTGGCGGACGTCGAGGCCGGCCTGAAGGCCGACGTCAAGGGGCTCTCCGACGTGGACGCCGAAGTCATCGAGGACCTCTCCAAGATGGAGACCCTCCTGGCCCGGCTCGACGAGCACGACCTCTCCCTGCAGAAGTTGCGGGACCAGGCCGCCACCTTCACCACCGAGAAGGACCTCCTGGGGCTCCGGGAGTCCCTGGCCCGGGAGGAGCTGGCGGGGCTCCGGGAGGACATCGCGGCCCTCAGGGCGGCCCTGGAGCGCAAGGCCTCCGGCCTGGAGGAGAGCCTGCGGGCGGACATCCAGAAGCTCTCGGAGGTGGACGGCGGCCTCATCGCCCGCCTGGAGAAGTTGGACGCGCTCATGGAGCGGGTGAACGACCAGGGGGTCCAGTTGAAGAAACTCAACGACGTCTACGGCTCCTTCGTGGACCGGAAGGCCCTCGAGGACTTCAGGGACAGCTTTCTCAAGGAGGAGGTGGACACGACGCGGGCCGCCCTGGAGTCGCGGCTGGAGCGTCAGGCCCGGGAGCAGGCGGCCCGGGTGGACTCCCTCGCCGGGGAGATCAAGCGCCTCGCCGAGGTCTCCCGGGAGTTCGCCTTCAAGCAGGAGGTCCGGGTCCAGATGGACGAGCGGGTCGGGGCGCTCGAGCGCAACTTCAAGGAGGCGGTCAAGACCCTCTCCCAGGTGGACGGCCGCATCATCGAGGACCTGGCGCGGATCGACCCCCTGGGGGAGCGCATCCGCGAGCAGGAGGTCTCCCTGAAGAAACTGGCCGACATCTACGATGGCTTCGTCACCGACCGGGCCCTGCGCGAGTTGCGGGCGGACCTGGAGCGCCGCCTCGACCGGGGGCCCCGGGAACTGGAGTCCCGCGTCCAGGAGCTGGAGGCGCGCCTGGCGGCGGTCGAGGGGCGCCGCCGGACTTCCGAGGCCCCCGCCGAGTCCCCCCCGGGCGGCGGCGCCTCGTAGGCCCCGGAGAATAGTTTTAAAAGAGCCGCCCGCCGTTTGACCACCCATGGCGGGCATCAAATCGGACCAGTGGATTCGAGAAATGGCGAGGAAGCACCGCATCATCGAGCCCTTCGAGGAGTCCCAGGTCCGGAAGGGGGTCTCCTACGGCGTCTCCTCCTACGGCTACGACATGCGCATCTCGGACGAGTACAAGATTTTCACCAACGTGAACTCCACGGTGGTGGACCCCAAGGCCTTCGACGCCCGCTCCTTCGTGGACTTCAAGGGCCCGGTCTGCACCATTCCGCCCAACTCCTTCGCCCTGGGGCGCTCGGTGGAGTATTTCCGCATCCCCCGCTCCACCCTGGGGCTCTGCATCGGCAAGTCCACCTACGCCCGGTGCGGGATCATCGTGAACATCACCCCCCTCGAGCCGGAGTGGGAGGGGCACCTGACCATCGAAATCTCCAACACGACCCCCCTCCCGGCCCGCATCTACTCCGGAGAGGGGATCGCCCAACTTCTCTTCATCGAGGGGGACCAGCTCTGCGAGACCTCCTACGGGGACAAGAGGGGCAAGTATCAGGCCCAGCAGGGCATCACGCTGCCGAAAGTCTGAGTTATTTCTTCCGCTTCTTCGCCAGGTTTCCGAGGACGATGGCGACCGCCACCGCGGCCACCAGGCCCCCGAGGCCGAGGACCGAGGCCAGCGGGAAGGAGGGCTCCGGGGGAGCGGGAGCGGGCGCGGCGGACGGCGGCGCGGCCTCGCCCACCACGGCCGTCACCGCGAAGAGGCTGACCCGGGCGGGCTCGGTCTCGCCCGCAAGGGCGAAGATGCTGAACCCGGGCGTCTTGGCCTTGTAGAGAACCGTCCCGTCGTGCTCCTCCAGCCGCTCCGTCGGGAGGGGCGTCCACTTCACCCCGTTGAACCGGTTCAGGACCACCGAGGAGGGGTCCACCCGGTTCTCCCGGAGCCAGGCCCGGTCCACCTTGAACCGGAGGGTCGCCCCGACCAGGTCGTTCTCCTCGATGTTGACGGTCCGGACGGTGAAGTATTCGTAGGGGGTGTCGGGCGCGGCCGGGACCTCGGCCGGCTTGCCGCCGAGCTTCTGGATTTCGAGGACGATTTGCGCCACCGAGGTCTTGAGGGTCATGGCGACCTGGACGACGCTGGTCCGGGCGAAGTCCACCACCCTCTCGACCCCCGCCTGGAGGAAGCCGATGAACTGCTTCTGGGCGTCGAGGATGGTGACGGTCAGGGAGGGCAGGGCCAGGGGGGCCCGCTTCTCGGCGGTGATGGCGAAGTAGGAGAAGCCGGGGGTCGCCTCCGACTCGAAGAGGAGGAAGTCGCCCTGCTGGCCCGCCGCCGTGGCCGCGAGTTTGGTCCACTGGCCGTTTGCGAAGCGCTCCACGGTCACCTTCCGGAGATCCACGTTGAAGGCGTCGAGCCACTTCTGGGAGACGCGGACCTGGACCTTGGCTTCGGCGATCTTGCCGGGGGCGTCGGTGGTGATTTCCGCCACGCCGTAGGTGGCGGCCAGGGGCACGGGGACCTCCCTGGGGAGCGATTCCAGTTTCTTCACGGTGACCCGGGCGGCGCCGTCCCGGTCTGCCTTGAGGTGGATGGCGGCGACGTCGGTCCCGCTGAACCTGGCCGTGGAGGTCTGCCCCGCCTTCAGTTCGACGTCCTGGGACTCGATTTCGAGCGCCTTGGGCCCCCTGTCCTCTTCGGCGGCCGCTCCTCCGCCGCCTCCCCCCCCGGCGCCCGCCGAAGGCTGCTGCGACGGCGCGGGCGGCGGAGAGGCTTGCAGGTTCCCGGTGATGGCGAAGACGCTGAAGCCGGTGGTGGGGCAGTCCACGTACCGCTGGACCTTGTTCACCTGGCAGGGGCCGAGGACGTGCCAGGAGCCGTTGGTCGCGTTGTATCTCCGGATGAGGAGGTTGTCCTCGTCGATGTTGGCCGGGAGGTCCCCCGCGTTGTAGAAGAGGCGGACCCGCGCGCTCCCGCCGGAGGCGGCGACCGCGCTCCGGAGCGCCGAGGCCGGGTCGATCTCCGTGTAGTCGCCGACGCGCTTGTCGTCCGCGGCGAGGTTCCCGGTCCCCACCGGCAGGTGGCCGGTCCGGACCACGGTCCCCGCGGCCGCCGGGACGTCGCTCCCGAGGTTGAAGGTCACGTTGGCCCTGGCGGCGGTGCTGTTGAGGCCGACCGAGGCCCCCGAGGCCCCGGCGAGGGACTGGTTGATCTCGGTGGCGTTGACGATGGTGTGGATGTTGGTCTGGTTCGCGGCGTTGAAGGCCCAGGTGATGTTGCCGATGTTGATGGTCCCGCTGGAGATGACGTTGTTGGCGATGGTGGCGCCGTCCACCGCCACGTTCCGGAGGACCGAGTTCGTGATGGTCGATGCGCCCGAGGTGTTGGTGACCCGGGAGTTGCTGATGGTGGAGTCGGTGACGTCGGAGCCGAGGACGAGGGAGCCGATGGAGGCGTTGCTCACGTTGGTGCCGTTCAGGGAGGCGTCCTCCGCGATGAAGGAGCTCTTCACGTCGGCGGCGGCGCGCTCCTTGATGATGGTCACGGTCTTCACCTCGTCCCGGAGGCCGGTGTTGCACTCGATGGAGCGCGCTTCGATGCGGACCGGATAGGCGGCGAAGTCGCCCTTCACCTTCAGGATGGCCTGGTCGGCGGAGGAGGGGCCGAGGCTCCGGTTGACGCCGCCCCGGAAGGTGGCGTTGGAGACGAGCAGGTCGTTCAGGAAGACATCGGCGCCCCTCGGGTTCTGGGTGACGGAGAGGTTGACCAGGTCGGCGACGTTGCCGAGGTTCTCCAAAGAGAGGATGTAGGTCCCGTTGGCGCTCTTCTCGACCGACTGCTCCTCGTCCTTGGCGTCGGAGTTCTTGTCGGGGTCGGTGATGGCGAGCCGCACGCCGCACACCTTCGACTGGGTGACGAGGGTCGAGACGACCGCCGAGGAGGACTTGCCCGCCTCCCCGGCGACGGCTGCGGTGATGTTGGTGAAGAAAGTCCCCGCGGCGAAGGAGCGGACGGCGAGGGTGAAGGTCTGGGAGGCCCCCTGGGCGACGGTGACCGAGGTCGGGTGGCTGACGTTGTTGGCGGGGTCGGCCACCGTGGAAAGATTCGTGACGGTGTAGGTGTGGTCCTTGGCGCCGGTGTTCTTCACGGTCACCGTGTAGTTGGCGAAGTCGCTGGTGTTGGCGGTCTGCGCGAGGGGGGCGACCGAGAGGAGGACGCCGCGGGTGACGGTGGTGATGGCGGCGGTGACGTTGCTGGTGTTGGCGCCGGTGTTGGTCACCGTGAGTTTGTCGGCGAAGGTGCCCGGGAAGGAGGAGTTGACCGTGAGGGTCCCGGTCCGGACTTCGCCGGGGGCGAGGCCCGCCAGGGCGGTGGCGTTGAGGCCGGCGAGGGTGGCGTTGGAGGTCTTCGCGAGTGCGATGGTGTAGGAGTCGGGGCTGTTCCCCGCGTTCTTGACGGTGACGTTGTAGACGGTCTCGTTGTTGATTTCGCCGGTCTTCGCGTTGGAGTCCAACGAGACGCTGACGTTGTAGACCGGCGTCTGGGAGACGACCATTTTGAGGGTGAGCGAGGCGTTCTTGAACGGGTCGTCGGTGGCGTTCACGAAGAGGGCGACCGTGTAGGTGTTCGCCGCAGTCGAGTTGGTCACCGCGAGGTGGTTCACCACCTGGCCAGGCTGGAGGACCACCGTCGTGTTGTTCCACGCGGTGGTGTTGTTGAAGGAGATGTTGAGGCCGTTCGCGACCAGAGGCTGGGCGCTCGAGTTGCCCAGGACGAAGGCGTGGGCCCGCGTCCCGGTGTTGCGGATGGTGAAGTTGAAGACCGCGTTGAAGGTCGAGGGGTCGCTGGAGTTGTTGAATGTGGCGAGGCTGAGGGCGTTGGCCACCACCTCCACGGGCGCCTTGTAGACGAATGCCGCCGCCGCGATCCGGGAGAGGTCGGCCTTGTTGACCGAGGAGGCGTTCACCGATACGAAGAAGGTGCCCGCCCTCGTCGAGTTCACCGAGAGGGTGATGACGTCGGTCTCGTCGGGCTGCAGGAGCCGGGTCTGCGCGGGCACGGACCCGCACGCGGTGGCGTTCAGGATGGCCGTTCCCACGACGCCGCCCGCGCTGCATGCCACCGAGTAGACGTCCGCCACGGTTCCCGTGTTCCGGACTGTGAGGTTGAGGGTCAGGTTGTCCCGGACCTCGCCGATGAGGGTGGTGTTGCTGAGGGTCGCCGCGAGGTCATACTTGTTGACCCGGGTGGTGTTGACGGCAGTGGCGTTGAGGTTGCCCGAGGTGTCGTTGGCGACGAAGAAGAACCCGATGGTCTTCCCGGCGCAGGTCGCCGGAATCGCCGAGACGTTGGAGGAGAGGTTGGCGGTCCCGGAGAAGGAGACGGTCCCGGCGGCGGCGAAGGTGTTGCAGTAGGGGCCCGAGGCGTTCCAGTGGAAGGTGTAGTTCTTGAGCGCCACGTTGTCGGTCCAGTTCCCGGAGAAGTTGACGGCGTCGCTCACGTTGACCGCGGTGAGGTTGGCGGTGACGAGGCCGAAGAAGGGCGGCTTCTGGTCCGGCGTGGTCGCGGTGGCGTTGGAGGAGTTGTTGCTGAAAACGCCCGCCCCGTTCTTCGCCCGGACCCAGTAGTCGGAGAACGTGTTGTCAATCAGCCCGCCGTGGAGGTGGTAGGTGAGGGGAGTGGTGTTGAGGAGCCCGCCGGTGATGTTGAAGACCTGGTATTCGGTGCCGGCCGGGTTCCCGGCGGGGGCCCAGGAGACGTTGATGGTCGTGTTGTTCACCGGCACGGCGGACGGGGTCCCCGGCACGCTCGCGAGGGTGAAGTTCGCCACCCCGCCTGAGGAGTTCAGGATGTTGTCGCCGTTCCGGGCGCTCACCACGTAGGTGTGGCTGGTGTTGGGGCCGAGAGCGGGCACGGCATTGGAGTCGGCGCAGACGAACGCCAGGACGTCCGCACAGACGGTCACGGCCCCGTCCCGGACCACGATGTAGCGGGTCCCCGCCGGGTTCCCGGCGGAGGTCCAGGTCGCGTTCAAACTGGTGTTGTTGACCGCCGTGACCGCCACGCCGCCCGGCACGATGGCCCGGCTGAACGCGGTGTCGGTGGCGTTGGTCAGGTTGGCCGTGAAGTTCCTGTCCACGGTCCGGAGGTGGATGGCCACCGACACGTTGGCGCTGACATTCACGTTGTAGTATCCGGCGGTGACGTTGGCCACCGGCGTGCCGTTGATGAACACCTGGGTGTGGTTCCAGTCGCCTCCGGGGTCGGTCCAGGTCCAGTTGATGAACTCGGAGCCCGAGGTGTTGGCGAGGTTGGTCACCGGGCCGGGCGGCACGTCGTCCACCACCCGCCAGAGCCACTCGACCTGGCGGTTGCCGTTGGCGTTGCTGGCGAACGCGGTGACGTTCCAGTAGCCGGTGGAGGGGGTGATGTTCACGTAGCGCACGAAGGTCCCCGCGTTGCCCAGGGAGGTGTTGTTCACCTGGACCGCCGTTCCGTTGACGGACCACGTCACGTTCACGGTCTGGTTGGAGGTGAGGTTGAACTGGAGGGAGGAGTCGGTGAGGTTCGTCGCCACCGGCGAAGCGGGCGAAGCCGCCAGGATGTTCGGGGTGCCGTTGACGATGACCGTCCAGACAATCGTCTGGGTCGTCCCCTCGATGTTGGTCCCGTTGACGCTCACCGTGTGGGTGCCGTTGGTGGTGAAGTTGGTGGTGAAGGAGGCGTTGGCGGTCCCGTTGCCCGAGAAGCCGCTCTGGTTGACCCAGTCACGGGTCCAGTTCCAGGTGGTCGCCGCTTGGTTCGCCGTGACGTTGAACGTGATGGATTCGTTGATGTCCGCGTAGAGCGTCGGGGTGCTGTTGCCCGTCTTGGAGTTGCCGTTCTGGAGGATGGACGGCAACTGGCAGTCGGTGGGGTTGCCGCCGGGGTTGGGGCCGTCGAGGAAGGGCCTGTAGGTCACATTCACCAGGTTGGAGATGGAGGCGTTGATGAGGGTGCAGATGGTCGAGCCCCACCAGTTGGGCGAGGCGTTGACGGGCTGGGTCTGGCTGTAGTTGAGGTTGAACCCGGTGTTGTTGTGAATATTGTTGTGCTGCAGGAGATTGCCCCCGCCGTTGTTGAAGAAGCCGGTCCCGTTGACGGTGTTGTTGTAGATGTTGTTGCCCGTGAATGAGTTGCTGGCGGACGACTCCAGGAACAGGCCGGAGTTGTTGTTGAACGAGAGGACGGTGCCGGACACGCTGATGCCGGAGGAGTTGAAGAGGAAGACTCCGTGCTTGCCGTTCTGGCTGGAGTTGCTGTTGTTGACGCTGCCGTTCGAGGAGGAGTCGAAGTGGATGCCGTTGCTGTTGTTCAGCGCAAGGACGCCCGTAAGACTGCCGTTCGCGGCATTGATGAAGCGGAAGCCCGAGACGGAGTTGGACTTGGCCACGTCGTTGGTGAAGTTGTTGGCGGTGCTGGAGCCCGTCGAGTGAACGCCGTCGGAGTTGTAGGAGAAGTTGTTGTTCTGGAAGTTGTTGCTGTGGGAGTCCACGAGGAAGGTCCCGTAGTTTGTGTTTCCGGTCGCGAGGTTGTCCCGGATGCTGTTGAAGTAGTTCTTCGTCCCGCCGAGGCAGATGCCGTTGTTGAGGTTGCTCCGGGCGGTGTTGTTCGCGATGAGCGAGTAGTTGGTGAACTGGAGGAAGATGCCGTCGTCCGAGTTGTTCTCGGCGATGTTCCAGGCGACCGAGGTGTTGTTCACCCTGTCCAGGAAGATGCCCTTGTAGTTGCTCCGGGCCTTGTTGTAGCTCACGTTGACCATGTCGGCCCCGACCCGGATGCCGCCGATGTCACCCGATGTCGAATTCTGGACCACAAGCCAGGAGACGTTGACCCCTGACGCGGTGATGTTGACCGCCACCTGGTTGTTCAGGGAGGCGTTCACCGTGACGTCGTAGGTTGTGTTGTTGGCCCGGAGGGCGATGGACTTGTTCACGACCAGGCTCTCGGTGTAGGTCCCGGCGCACACCACCACCTCGTCGCCGTTCACGGCCGCGTTGATGGCGGCCTGGATGGAGGTGTAGTTGGCGACCCCCTGGGCGCAGGCGGGGCCGCTGCTCTGGTTCACGACCCTCCGGTTCCCGGGCTGGGCGACCACGTTCACCGTCCACGAGACATTCTGGGTGGTCCCGTTCGGGTTGGCGCCGCTCACGTTGAGGGTGCGGGTCCCGATGGTGGGCCAGGCGATGGCGAGGGTGTCGTTGTTCACGCCCAGGTCAGCGCCGTCCACCCTCCAGGTCCAGGTGGCGATGGTCTGGTTGGCCGTCGCGTTGAGCGAGGCGTATTCGGAGGTGTTGAGGGTGAGGCTCGTCGTGTTGTTCTGCGTCTTGTTGTTCGAGAACGACAGGATGACCGGCACCCCGTATGTGGTGTTGGGCGCGGGGGTGGAGTTGTTCATCAGGCCGTTGGCGTTTCGCGCCCCTACCGTGTAGTTGTAGGAGGTGCTCGGCGACCGGCCGGTGTCCGCGAAGAGGGTGGCCGTGGTGTTGATGGCCAGGACCCCGTCGCGGAAGACCTCGAACGGCGCTCCCGCCGGGTTGGAGTTGTTGCTCCACGTGACGTTGATTTGCGTCGCGGTTATGGTGAGCGCCTGGACGCTCGCCGGCGCCGCGGCGTGGGTGTAGTTGCTGGCCATCGTCGAGTTGTTGTAGAGCCCGTTCGCGTTCCGGGCGCCGACGACGTAGGTGTAGGAGGTGTTCGGCGCCAGGACCGCGTCGGAGTAGGAGTTGGCCCCCGACAGGTTGGCGATGAGAGCCCCGTTGCGGAACACCTCGATGGAGACGCCGGGCGTGTTGGTGTTGTTGCTCCAGGTGAGGTTGATGGCGTTGGACTGGACCGAGACGGCCGACAGGTTGGTGGGCCGGTCCGCGAGGGTGAAGTTGGAGGTTCCCGCACTCAGGACCGTCTCGGTCAGGTTCCCGTTCCGGGCCCTGACCGCGAATGTGTAGGAGCGGTTCGTGAGAAGGCCGGTGGCGTTGGCGCCGGAGGCCCCGCCCCAGTTGGCGAAGGTCCTCCACTCCGCGGAGGGCCCGACGCTCCCGTTGCCGAGCAGCCAGCCGGTCGCCGTCCCGGTCACGTTGACGGCGAACTCTGTGGCGGCGGGATTGGAGGCGGTGTTGAGCAGCACGTTGAGCGACGAGGGGGAGGTCGCGGTCACCGCCGGGGCGGGGGGCGGGTCGGCCAGCGTGAACGTTGCGTTGGTGATTTGCGTGAGGTTCACGTTGCCGTTGGCGTCCTGCGCCCGGGCGAGGATGGCCTGCGAGACGTTGGCCGTGAAGTTCGTGTAGTTGAAGAAGGAGGCCCCGCCCGGGGTCCCGGCGACGCACGACAGGAAGGTCCCGTTCACCGAGACGTTGGTGCAGGTGAAATCGCTATCGGTGGGGTTGGTCCAGGTCCAGTTCACGTAGGCGACGCCGATGGCGGATGCGGTCAGATTCGCCACCGCCGCGGGGGGCAGGTCCACCGTGACGTTCCACAGAACGGAGGCGCTTCCATTCACATTGGCGAACTCCACGCTCACGTTGTGGAAAGCCCCGCTCGCGAAGGAGGTCGAGTAGTTCGTAGCGTTGGTCCCATTGGTCTGGTTCACAATCGCGCCGTCCTGCCGCCAAGTCCAGTTCCCGCTCTGGTTCGCGGTGGCGTTGAAGAGTACCGGCTCCGAGGTGTTCAGGAAGACTCCGGTCGTGTTGTTGTTGGTCTTGTTGTTGCCGAAGGAGTCGATGCCCGGTGTCGGGCCGAGGAGGAGAAAGGTCCTGAGGGTGGTGTTGTTGGTCCGCCCCTCGTCGTCGGTGTAGTTGATCCACCAGCCGATGCGGGTCCCCTCCGGGAGGGTGGTGTTGCGCCAGGTGAAGTTGGACGCGAGCCATTCGGCGGAGTTCGGGAGCGCGAAGAGGAAGGTCGAGTTGGCCCCCGTGCTGTTGTTCGCGGAGTTCGACGGCGCGAAGACGCCGGTCTCGTTCGTGTAGAGGGTGGCGTTGGTCAGGTTGCGCCCGTCCACCCCCTGGGCGAAGAGGAGGACGGTGTCGTTGTTCGGCCGCCGGATGACGGTCTCGTTGCTGCCCGCCTTGCGCCAGAGGGGCTCCGGGACCCGGGTCACGTTGACCTTCGTCTCCGAGACGCTGGTGTTGTTGCTGACGGGCGCCTCCGACTCGCCGTAGGCGCCGAGAGTCTGGTTCGTGGCGTTGACCACCACGGTGTCATTCCGGTAGTATCCTCCCGCCCCGCAGCTGGCCAGGTCGAAGGTGAAGGAGCCGTCGGAGGCCGTCGTGGCGTTCAACTTGCAGGAGGTGTTGGTCTCGACGAGGATGACCGGGTGGTCGGCGATGGGGTTGCCGCTCTCGTTTTTCAGGAAGCCCCACACCGCGTAGGGGTCGGCGGGTGGCGCGCCGGGGTCCACGGTGACGTTCCAGAGAAGGGTCGAGCTGGTCCCGTTGGCGTTGCTGACGTTGACCGAGACGTTCTGGGCCCCGGCGGTGGTGAAGTTCACGGTGAAGTTGTTTGTCGTGTTGGAGACGTTGTCGAACTTCTGGAGCGTGCCGTTCTTCCGCCAGGTCCACTGCCCCGCCTGGTCGGCGGTGGCGTTGAAGAAGACGGTCTGGTTGACGTTGATGGTGATGCTGAGGCTGGAGTCGTTGGTGACGTTGTTGGACCGGGAGACGATGGCGGGGGCCGGGGGCGTGACCGTCACAGTCCACGAGAGGTTCAGGCTGGTTCCGTTGGTGTTGTTCACCGAGGCGTTCACGGTGAAGTTGGCCGGGAGGGTGGCGTTGCTGAACGACATGGAAAGGTTGTCCGAAGTGTTGTTGGTCAAGTTCTTGGCGATGCTTGTGTTCCCGGAAGGATTGACGACATACCAGGTCCAGTTCCCGGACTGGTTCGCCGTGGCGTTGAAGAGAATCGGGGTGTTGTTGATGACCGAGAAGGTGAGGTTCTGGTTGTTGGTGATGTTGTTGGACCAGGAGGTGATGTTGGGCTCGTTGACCGCCGCGGCGGCGCCCGCCAGGAGCAGGAGGGCGACCGCGGCGAGGGCGAAGGGGAGTGTTGGGGAGTTCCGGGGCCGTTGTGAGCCGCTACGTGAGCCGCGGACGGGGGCGGGGGCGGCGGGCGCGGCGGAGGTCGAGACCGCTTCGCGGGAGACCGGGGCGGACTCCGCGGCGGGGGCGGGCTCGCCGGACCCCTCCGCCGGCCCCTCCTCGCGGGGGGGCGGTCCGTCGGTCTCCGGGAGCGGAATCTCGACCCCGGCCTCGCGGAGGGCGGCCAGCGCCTTCTCCTCCTCCCCGCGCTGGGAGAGGGAGGCCACGCCCGCCCCGGCGGGGAGGGAGCCGGAAGGGGTGAGAAGGAGCAAACAGATTGGGAGATTGAGAGATTTGAGATTGCGAGATTTCTCCAATCTCCAGATCTCAAATCCCCGAATCCGCAAATCCCTCATCGCCGCCTCCGGAGGGCGAGCGCCGCAGCGAGCGCGGCCGCGGCCAGCCCCGCCTCCAGCCCCGGCGTGGGGCGCGGGGTCGGGGCGGGCGATGCCGGGGCCTCCGTGGCCGCGGGCGTCGGAGAGGGGGAGGGCGAGGGGGAGGGCGCGGCGGTGGGGCGGACCGGCAGCTCCGCGGGCGGCAGAGCCTCGGCCACCGTCAGGTTGGCCCGCAGGGAGCCGACGGTGAGGTTCAGGGGGCCGGACCTCTTGGGGGCGAGGAAGAAGTGGAGCGTGCGGCTCCCTCCGGCGGCCAGCTCGGCCCGCAGGGTCTCCGCAGGCGTCCCGTCGGCGAGGAGGGTGACCGAGACCTCCCCGGCGCCCCCGTCGTTCCGGACGGCCACCGAGACCGTGGCCGTCCTTCCGAGCAGCAGCGGGTCCGGCTCCACGCGAATGTTGAGAACGACCGCGCGGGGGGCGGAGGGGGCGGGGCTCGCGGCGGCCGGCGACGGGGCGGGGACAAAGGCCCCCGCGGGGGGCGCGTCCCGCTGGACGGCGAGCGACTGCTGGACCGAGTTCCCCATGCAGTCGAGGAGGGTGGCGTTGATGGTGTTCGCCCCGAGGGAGAGGGGAACCGTGGTCCGGAACGACAGGTCGGCGGCCACGGGGACCTCCGCGCCGTTGATGTAGAGCCTGGGGGCCGACCCGGTCCCGTCGGCGCTTCCGACCACTTCGACGGCCGCCAGCGTCGTCCGGGAACCGGCTGTCGGGGAGGAGATGGCGAGGAGCGGGGGCGCCTGGAGCAGGATGTCGGGCGCCCGCTGGATTCCCGCCCCGGCGGTGGTGGAGACGCTCCCCGACACGGAGCCCGCCGTCGCCGTCACGGTGAGGGGGTCCCCCGGCGTGAACGCGTCGGGCAGGTCCACCGACCAGGAGCCGTCGGAGGCCGTGGTGGCCGAGACCGACTGGCCCTTCGCGGTGTCGAGCACCGTCACCGCGCCCCCCGCCAGGGGGCCGCACTCGTAGTTCACAACCCCGTAGAGGGGGCGGGGAATCTCTGCGGCAGCGGCCAACCCTGCGCCCCCTACCGCCGCCAGGGCGAGGAGCGCGAGGAGCCGGCGCAAGATGCCGCCCTACTGGTTCCAGAAGACGGGCGCATTGACGTAGACCCAGTAGCCCCGCCCGACAGCGGTGGTGAAGTTGTTCGCCCCGAGGCCGCAGATGTGGGTCTCGTAGGAGTTGCTTGTAGTGTTGAGGCGGGCCACGGCGGCGGCGTTCGGGCCGATGGAGCCGCAGACGCCCGCCGCCGAGTTGCTGGAGTTCCGGACGGCGACGAGGTTCCAGCCGGTCTCCAGCTGCCGGCCGAGCGAGGGCAGGTCGAAGCCCTGCTTCGTGACGTTGGTCCCGTTCACCGGGTCGGCGCCGGGCGCCTTCGACCAGTAGCCGCGGAGGAGTTCGATGTTGTAGTTGTTGGCGAGCAGGCCGCAGATGTGGCTCGAGAAGGTCTGCGAGCCCCCTTCGAACCTGGCGAGGTGCTGCAGGGGCGTCCCGCCGCAGAGCTGCTCGGCGGTCGGGTTGGAGTCGATGAGCGCCCGGTCCACCGGCAACGCGATGAGGCTGCGGGTGGGGAAGAGGGTGATGTTGACCGCGGCGACGACGCGGAACTGCTTCGTAATGTTGGTCGTGGCGACGTTCCCGGTGAAGTCGGTCGCATTCACGCTCGTCCAGTTGTAGAACCCGGTCGCGAGGGCGCCGGTCGGGAGCTGGACCTCCCAGGTCCCGTTCTTGGAGTCGCCCGCCACGAGGCTCGCGCTCAGGTTGGCGGAGTAGTTGCCCTGGCTCAGGTTGGCCACCCCGTCCACGCGGAAGGTGGTGCTGGTTACGTTGCCGGGGTCGGAGATGGAGACTTGGAACGTCACATTGCCGGGCTTGACGACCTCGATGGGGCTCACCGTGGCGGTGTTGTTGAAGGTGACGGGCGGCGTGGTGTCCTGGGCGGTGACGAACCATGTCTTCATCTCGGTGTCGCCGACCGCCGTGTTGGCGCCGAAGGCGGAGATGTTGAAGACGCCGGTGACGTTGAACACGGCGTCGAATGTGTCGTTGTTCGAGTTGGTGGTGGAGTTCTTCACCAGGACGCCGTTCCGGAACCAGTTCCAGTCGACGTTCCCGCTCGCATTGATGGCGAAGCGGACCACCTTCGGAATCTCCACGGTGAAGGTCAGGTTGGTGTTGTTGGTCACGTTGTTGCTCCAGTTGGTGAGCGACGGGACGACCCGGAAGGACCTGAGGGAGGTGTTGTTCGCCCGCTTCTCGTCGTCGAGGAGGTGAATCCACCAGCCGATGTAGGTCCCGCCCGGGATGTCCCCGTTCCGCCATGTGAAGTTGGCCTCGAGCCAGGTGCCGCTGTTGGGGAGGGCGAAGTTGAACTCCGAGGTGCGGTTGTAGACGCCGAACCTGGGGTTGGCCGCCAGGGTGTCGCCTCCGAGGTAGATGAAGTGCTCGGCGGGGTCGGAAACCAGCGCCCGGACCGCGTTGCTCCCGAGCCAGTCGCCGGGGTCGGCCCCGGAGAGGTTGGTGACGACGTTGGTGACCGTGCTGTAGGCGCCGAACTTGCCGGAGTCGGCGCCGAGGTAGACGAGGGTGCTCGCGGGGTCGTAGGCGAGGGCGAAGATGGAACTGCTCCCGAGGAAGTCGCCCGTGTCGGTCGCAGAGAGGTCGGTGAGGACGTTGGTGGAGGAGTCGTAGCGGCCGAACTTGCCGGAGTCGGCGGAGAGATAGATGCGCCCGGCGGAGTCGTTGGCGAGCGCGAGGATGTTGTCGGTCCCGATCCAGTTCCCGGCGTCGGTGGTGGAGAGGTCGGTGCCGACGTTGGTGGCTGGGTTGTAGACTCCGAACTTGCCGAGGGCAACGCCGAGGTAGACGTGGCCGGTGGAGTTGACGGCGAGCGCGAGGATGTTGTCGGTCCCGATCCAGTTCCCGGCGTCGGTGGCGGAGAGGTCCACGGTGGTGTTGTTGGAGGGGTAGTAGACCCCGAACTTGCCGGATTCGGCGGCGATGAAGACGGCGCCGGTGGAGTTGACGGCGAGGGAGCGGATGGTCGAGAGCCCGAGCCAGTCGGCGGTGTCGGTCCCGGAGAGGTTCACCGTGGTGTTGTTGGAGAGGTAGTAGGCCCCGAGCGTCCCGTTGACTCCCCCGAGGAAGAGGCGCCCGCTGGAGGGGTCGAAGGCGAGCGCGTTGACGGTTTGCGTCCCGAGCCAGTCGCCGACGTCGGTGGCGTTGAGGTCCACGGCGGTGGCGTTGGCGGGGTAGTAGACCCCGAACCTGCCGCCCGTTGCGCCGATGTAGATGGTCCCGTTGATGGGGTCGCGGGCCAGCGCCTGGATATTCTGTGAGCCGAGCCAGTCGGAGGGGTCGTCGGCGCCGGAGAGGTGGGTGGTGAAGTTCCCGCCCGCCCCCCGGATGGAGCCGGAGGGGGCGAACCCGCCCGACTCGTTGGTGAAGAGGACCGCCCGGGTCAGGTTCCGCCCGTCCACACCCTCGGCGGAGAGGCGGATGGACTCGTCGAAGCCGACGGCGGTCTTGTTGCTGGTGGCGTTCCGCCAGAGGGGCTCCAGCCGCCAGGTGATGTTGACCTCGGTGCTGGAGACGTTGAGGTTGGTGCTGATGTTGCGCGTCTCGTTCTCGCCGTAGGCCCCCCTGCTCTGGTTGGTGGCCCGGACGGTCAGTTTGTCTCCCCGGGAGTAGTTGCCGAGGCCGCAACCGTCGAGGTCCACGGTGTAACTGCCGTCCGCGGCGGTGACGGTGTTCCGGGTGCAGGTCCCGTTGAGGGTGGTCTGGTTGACGACGATGACGGAGACGTCGGTCCCGTTGGTGTCGTTGGAGCCGGTCTCGTTGAACACCCGGCCGAAGACCGCATAGGGCTCGGGGACCGGCGGCGCGTTGACCGTGACGTTCCAGAGAAGGGTCGAGCTGGTCCCGTTGGCGTTGCTGACGTTGACCGAGACGTTCTGGGCCCCGGCGGTGGTGAAGTTCACGGTGAAGTTGTTTGTCGTGTTGGAGACGTTGTCGAACTTCTGGAGCGTGCCGTTCTTCCGCCAGGTCCACTGCCCCGCCTGGTCGGCGGTGGCGTTGAAGAAGACGGTCTGGTTGACGTTGATGGTGATGCTGAGGCTGGCGTTGTTGGTGACGTTGTTGGACCGGGAGACGATGGCGGGGGCCGGGGGCGCGACCGTCACGCTCCACACCACCGTGTCGTTCCAGCCAGTCCCGGCGCTGGTGTTGGTGAAGTTCACCCGGACCTGGAAGGAGCCGGTCTGGTTGAACAGTTGCGTGAGATTGGAGGCGTTGGCCAGGTTGTCGGTCTTGACCAGGGTCCCGTTGTAGAACCAGGTCCAGTTGCCGGTCTGGTTCGCGGTGGCGTTGAAGAGGACCGATGCGTTCAGGGTCGCGTTGAGGGAGGTCGCGTTGCTGTTGGTGACATTGTTGGCGAAGGAGGTGATGTTGCTGGGGGGGATGGTGACCTCATAGGCCATGAGGTAGGTCCCTGTCGCCATCCGGACCACCGTGGGCGCGGCCAGTTGGTCCGACTCCAGCCCGGTGGTCGTGTCGAGGACGAGACGGTTCCCGCTCTCGTTGGTCCAGTTCCCGGTGTCGTTGGACGAGTTGTTCAGGGAGCGGATGTAGCTGATGCCTCCGACCCTCCCGAACACGTACATCCGCGCGAAACTGGAGTTGGACGTCGAGGAGATGTCGCCCACTGTGAAGCATTGGCCGCCCCCGCCGATGGTCTCGTTGCCCGGGCAGAAGTAGCCTTTGTCCGTGAAATTGTTCCCGTCGGTGGAGGTGGAGAAACGGTTGAAGCCCGCCCTTCCCCCGTTCCAGAGCCTCCAGTCGGTGTCCGAGAACCGGTAGGTCTCCGGGTCGAGGACACCCTGGTTGTAGGCGGAGTCGTTGTTGAAGACGCTGGTGCCGTTCACCCGCTCCCCCTCGAATGTGTAGTTGAAGCCGTCGGTGGAGTTGAAGGAGTAGGTGTTGGCTTTCAGGCTGCCCGCCGTGTCCGGGTCGATGGTGGCGAAGAGCCTCAGGCTCCCGTTCGGCAGCAGGACCACGTTCGGGTCCGCGGGCGGGGTGCCGTTGGGTGGCGTGCCGTTGAAGGTCACGTTCTTGAGGACCCAGGAGGTGCCGTTGTCGTCCGAGACCGCGACACCGATCTGGCTGCCGACCACCGATTGCTCGGTCCCGTTGATTTTCTTGCAACCCACGACAAAGTAGACGAGGACGCGTCCCGAGTTCAGCACGACGGCGTCGGGGACGCTGGCGCGGTCGGCGAGGATGGTGTTGTTGCGGGTGAAGTTCAGCCCGTCGGGGGAACTGGCGAGGAGGACCCTCCGGTCCTCGATGCCCGTCGGATTCGCAGGCTTGCCCGGGCAGTAGTCGAAATCCGGGGTGAGGGCCTGTGCGGTCCCGGCGAGGGCGAGCAGGAGGGCGACCGCGGCGAGGGCGAAGGGGAGTGTTGGGGAGTTCCGGGGCCGTTGTGAGCCGCTACGTGAGCCGCGGACGGGGGCGGGGGCGGCGGGCGCGGCGGAGGTCGAGACCGCTTCGCGGGAGACCGGGGCGGACTCCGCGGCGGGGGCGGGCTCGCCGGGCTCCTCCTCCTGCGCGGGGGCGGAGGCTGGCTCCGGGGCCTTCGCGGCTTCGACCGCCCCGGGGGCGGCCTCCAGAGCCTCCTCCACCTCGCGCCGCCCGGTGAAGGAAGAGGAGCCGGCGCCGGTCGGGACCGCGCCGAACGCGGGGAGGAGCAGGAGCGACAAGACGAACGACAGACGGCGGGCCGAACTCCCTCCTCCGAAATGCATCCAAAAACGCCGGGGCGAAACTATTTAAAGGTTGCGCGGCCGGCTCGGGCGTTGACTCCTGCCATGCCCCTTGCGCCGCTCCGCGCTGCCCGATTGTACGAAAAACGTTCCGCGCAAGTTATTCGTTTTTTGACTTCCTGACACCCTCCGAGATGGCGCTTGCGAAACGGATCATTCCATGTTTGGACTGCGACCTCGGAATCCCCGGCGGCCGGGTGGTGAAGGGCCGGGAGTTCAAGCGCCCCGTCCACGCCGGGCTCCCGTGGGAGATGGCGGCCCGCTACAGCAGGCAGGGCGCCGACGAAATCGTCTTCCTCGACATCACCGCGTCCGCCGACCGGCGTGCCACCATGGCCGGCGTGGTCCGCCGGACCGCGGAGGAGGTCTTCGTCCCCCTCACCGTCGGCGGAGGCGTCCGGCGCCTCGAGGACGCGCGCAGGCTGTTCAAGGCGGGGGCGGACAAGGTCTCGGTGAACACGGGGGCGATCGAGAGGCCCGGGGTCCTGACTGAAATCTCGCGCCGCTACGGCTCCCAGGCGTGCGTCCTGGCGATTGACGCCAGGCGGAGGCGCGTCCGGAGCCGGACCGAGGCGCGGGGGCGGACGGTCGTCCCGACCGAGGAGGGGCCCTGCTGGTTCGAGGCCTCGACCCACGGGGGGCGGAGATTCACCGGCCTGGACGCGGTCGCGTGGGCGGCGGAGGGCGTCGCCCGGGGCGCGGGCGAAGTCCTCCTCACCAGCATGGACCGCGACGGGACTCGGGAAGGGTACGACCTCGCCCTCACCCGCGCGGTCGCGGAGCGGGTCCCGGTGCCCGTCGTGGCCTCGGGCGGGTGCGGAACCCCCGCCCACGCGGTCGAGGTTCTGAGACGGGTGGGGGCGTCGGCGGCGCTCCTCGCGGGCATCCTCCACTTCGGGAGGGCCGACCTGGCGGCCTTCAAGCGGGCGGTGGGGCGGGCCGGGGTCCTCGTGCGGGGCGTGTAGATTATGCCGTCCCCCGCCGACGGGGGCCCATGTGCGAAACCGCCGAGCGGGTCGCCGGGCTCCTCGAGCCCTTCCGCAAGGACCCGCGGCTCGCCAGGCCGTTCCGGCCCGGGCTGAAGCGGAGGGGCCCGTCGGCGGTGGCGTGGGCCAACCTCTACCCGAAGGGCGGCCTGGAGGAGGAGCTCTACCGGGACGTCGCCGCGGCGGTGGAGGCGGGCCTCCGGAAATCGGTCCTCGACTGCGGCGAAATCCAGACGCTGGAGGGGCGCGGCGAGAACGTGGACCTCGGGCTGAGGCAGGCGCTCCTCGGCCCGGGCAAGTGGTTCGAGGTCTACTGCTTCAACTGCTACTCCACCACCTTCGTCCGGGTCCACCTGGAGGAGGGGCTCACCAAGGACAAGCGGGGGCAGAAGTGGGTGAGCGTGGATGTGGACGAGAGCGGGACGCGGGAGCACCGCTCCCTCTGGTTCGAAGATTGAGAAGCGATATATCACCTCCGGCGTGAAAGGTCCCCATGTCCCTCCGCATCCTTGACACCACCTTGCGGGACGGCGAGCAGACCCCGGGAGTCCTCCTCACCGCGGAGGACAAACTCGCCATCGCCCGCAAACTGGACGAGTTGGGCGTGGACATTATCGAGGCGGGCTCGGCGCCGACCTCCGATGGGGAGCGCGGGGCCATCCGGGCCATCGCCAAGGCCGGGCTGAAGGCGGAGATTTCCGCCTACACCCGGGCCGTCAAGGCGGACATCGACCACGCGCTCGCCTGCGACGTGGACGCCATCCACTTCGTCGTGCCCCTCTCCGACCTCCACATCGAGAAGAAATTGAAGAAGACCCGGGAGCAGGTGCTCCGGGAGTCTCTCGACGCGGCCGCCTACGCGCGGGACCACGGCCTCAAGGTCGAGTACAGCGCCGAGGACGCGTCGCGGGCCGATTTCGGGTTCCTGACCTCCTGCTACCGGGCCGCCGCCAAGGAGGCCAAGGCCGAGCGCATCACCTTCTGCGACACGGTCGGCGTCCTCCACCCGGGGAAGGTGGCGGAGATTTTCGCCACGTTGAAGACCCTCGGCCCCCCGGCGGGCTTCCACGGCCACAACGACTTCGGCCTCGGGACCGCCAACACGGTGGCCGCGGTCCTCGCGGGGGCGCGGGTGGTCCACGTGACGGTGAACGGCATCGGCGAGCGGGCCGGAAACGCGTCGCTGGAGGAGGTAGTTCTCGCGCTGGAGACCCTCCACGGCGCCAAGACGAACATCCGCAAGGAGCGCCTCTACGAGGCCTCCCGGCTCGTTTCCCGCCTCACCCGGATGCCGGTCGCCTTCAACAAGGCGGTCGTCGGCGAGAACGCCTTCGCCCACGGCTCGGGCATCCACGTCCACGGCCTCCGGGCCGACCCGATGACCTACGAGGCCATCCGCCCCGAGACCGTCGGCCGGACCCGGCGCATCGTCTTCGGGAAGCACACCGGCAAGGCCTCGATCGAGATGGCGCTCAAGGAGATGTCCATGGAGGCCGCCCCGCCCCAGGTGGACGAAATCCTCGCCCGGGTGAAGGGGCTCGGCGACAAGGGGCTCCGCGTCACCGACTCCGACCTGCGGGCCATCGTCGAGTCGGTCCTCCAGGTGGCGAAGGAGCCCCGCGTGAAACTCACCGAACTGTCGGTGGTGGCGGGCAACAAGTCCACTCCCACCGCCTCGGTCCGGCTCCAGGTGAACGGCAAGGAGGTCCTGGAGGCCGCGACCGGCGTGGGGCCGGTGGACGCCGCCCTCAACGCCATCCGGAAGGTGATGAAGGGGCAGAAGGTCGAGGACATCGAACTGGTGGAGTACCACGTGGACGCCATCACCGGCGGGACGGACGCGGTGGTGGAGGTGGTGGTGAAACTCGCCCGCGGCGACAGGACCATCACCGCCCGGGGCGCCCGGGAGGACATCATCATGGCTTCCGTGGAGGCGCTGCTCGCCGGAATCAACCGGCTGCTCTGAGGGGGCCCGACGCCACATCCGAAAATATCGAGCGGCATGTGTGGAAGCGGCACTATTCAATTCCGAGCCTTCTCCGCCACCAATCCATCCACCGCCCCTGGGCGCCACCCGCGGCCAGGTTGAGGACCACCACCCACGCCAGGAGCGGGAGAATCTTGTCTGCGGAGACCCCGGTGACCACATAGACGGCGCTCCAGATGAGGACCCAGAGGACCACCACGCTCGCCGCGTCCGTCGTGAAGCGCCGCCAGTCCACCCCCTTGGGCCGCCCGTAGCGTCCCAGTTCCCTCTGGAACTCCCGCCACTCGGCCCACGACGCCTTGCTGCCGCAGGCGCACCGGTTGCACCGGGGGCAGACCTTGGAGTGGGCGCCGAGGCGGTGCTTCGAGCACCAGGGGGCCCCGAAGAAGTCGAAGGGGTCGCCGCAGGAGAAGCACCGGACGTGGAATCGGGCCGGAGGGGAGGAGGGCGCGGGATTCCGGGGCGCCGCGGCCCGTTTTCCGATCCCCATCCTCGGGGTCCGATTCGTGAGGATATCTATTTGTTGGGTTCCGCCGATGGATTCGCGGGGTCATGCAGGCGGAAGTCTTCGACGAGGTTTTCCGGCAGATGTGGCGGGACTACAAGGCGCTGGCGAAGCCCGCCACGCTCATGGCGCTCACCTGGGTGGGGTTCGCGTTCGCCTACCACATGGCGGCGGTCAATCCATTCCTCCAGGCGACCGGCTGGCCCATCCGGTTCGGCACTGCGGACGAGGAGCGCTTCCGCACGGCCGTCACCGAGGTGCTGCGGCCCAACGGGCTCCCCCTCATCGCCGTCCAGCTCTGCCTCTACCTCTTCTTCCACCTTGTGCTCATCATCACCTGCCGCCAGGTTCGGGGAGGAAATCCCGACTTCCCGAAGGCGCTGAAGGACGCCGCCCGGAGCTGGCCCCGCTACTTCGCGACGGTCCTCCTGCTCCTCGCGGTCTTCTTCCTGGTGGCGGGCTCGGGCTACCTCCTGGCCAACGCCCTCGCCCCCCCGCCCCCCGGCTACGTCCCCTCGCTCTTCCAGCCCCACGTGACTCCCGTCCACGTCGCAGCCATGGTCGCGGGGGTCGCCGCGGCGGTCTACATCGGCCTGCGGTGGAACCTCTTCCCCTTCGCCATCGCCCTCGGCGAGGCGAAGCCTCTCCAGAGCCTCTCCCAGAGCTGGAAGGCGACCCGGGGCCAGTGGTGGTCCATGTTCATGGCCCTGGTGCCCCTGTTCATCCTCCTGCTCATCATCGTCGCGGGGGTCGGCCTGGTGGTGAGCCTGCCCTTCACCCTGCCCTCCGGGCTCACCCCGCTCCTCGCGCTCCCGACCGGGCACTACTCCCCGGGGGAATACCCCCTCGCCCTCTCGTGGAACCAGGGGGCCACCCTGGCGCTCAACACCGTGCTCCTCGTCTTCCTGCTCGACGTCCCCTTCGTCTACGGCCACACGGTGGTCTGGGAGATGACGCAGGAGCAGTTCAAGCCCCGGCCCAAGCCGCCGCCAAAGCCCAAGAGGAAGGCCGCCCCCCCTCCCCCGCCGCCCCGGCCCCCGCTGCGCCCCCGCCCGGAGATGGGGACGTGGCGGCTGCCGCCGTCGGAGCCCTCGAACCCGCCGCCGGCACCCGAGAAGAAGTGAAGGCAGGGCTCATCCCTTCCGCGGGAAGGAGCGCCGGGAGCCAAGGCTCACCAGGTCGCTCAGGATGGCGCTCGCCGCCTCCAGGGCGCCCGCGCCGCGGCCGGTGACGGTGATTTCGCCCGCCAGTTCCGTGATGAGCGAGGCGGCGTTCAGGGTCCCCTCGACGGCGAGGGCGGAGTTCCTCCGCACCAGCCGCGGGGCGACCTCCATCGGGCCGTCCCGGTCCGCCCGGGCCACCAGTCGCAGGGCGAACCCCGCCCGCTCGGCGAGCCGGAGCGCCTCGGGGGTGATGGAGGTGATGCCGGTGACCCGGACCTGGGAGTAGCGGGCGTTGCGGCCGAAGATGGCGTTGGCGAGGATGACCAGTTTCGCCCCCGCGTCCTTGCCCTCGATGTCGTAGGAGGGGTCGGCCTCGGCGTATCCCAGCTCCTGCGCTTCGGCGAGCGCCTCGGCGAAGGGGAGCGAGTCCTCGGCCATGCGGGTGAGGATGTAGTTCGTCGTCCCGTTCAGCACGCCGCGGATGGAAAGCACGGGGTTCCCCGCCAGGGCCTCCCGGGCGAGGTTGATGATGGGCATCGCCCCGCCGACGGCCGCCTCGTAGCGGAGCTCCGCCCCGTTCTTCGCGGCGAGGGACATCAGTTCACGGTACCGCACGGCGAGGGGCCCCTTGTTGCTGGTGACCGCGCACCTCCCCGCGCCGAGGGCTGCCTCGAGGTGGCCCAGCGCGGGCTGCCCCGTGACCACGTTGGTCGGCGTCATCTCCACCAGGATGTCGGAGTCGAGTTTGCGCGCGGCCTCCGCGCCGCTCATCCGCCTCGCCCCCGCGGGGGCGCGCCCCTTCGCCTCGGAGGGCCGGGAGATGCGGAGGAGGCGCGCCGGGTCGAGCCCCTCCGGGGCGTGGAGGGTGCCCCAGATGTCGGAGAGGGCGGCGATGCGGAAGTCGAGGCCCGCGCGCCGGAGGGCGGGCCCCTGCTCCTTCAGGACGCGGACCAGCCCCCGGCCCACCGTCCCGAAGCCGACGAGGTGGAGGCGGATCGGCCTGGCCTTCATGCTCCCACCGGCTTGACCAGGAGGAGTCCCTTCTTCCGCGCGACGCTCTCCAGCGCCGAGAGGGCCCTGCCCAGCTCCCGGGGCCCCGTGGCGCTGATTTTCAAACTGGCCGAGGAGCGCTCCTCGACCCCGGGCATGGAGAGGCTCATGTCCACCACCTCGGCGTATCCCGTCGAGTCCACCGCGTGGATGGTCTCCTTCAGGTCGGTGTGGACGATGTGGCCGATGAGGAGGACCGTGGCGGAGACCCCGAAGCGCTCCCGGCCGAGGCGGGCCACCCGGAACCCCTCGCTCTTCAGCGCCGCGAGGAGCGGGGCGAGGCGCGCCTCGGCGATTTCGAAGACGATGTTCACCGGGATGGTGTTCCTCGGCGTGACCTTTCCCCGGTGGTGGATGATGGAGCGTATGTTGCCGCCGTGGTCGGAGAGGGGCTGGAGGGCCTTCAGCAGCTGGCCCGGGACGTCCCGGAGCTCGATTTCCATGGTGACGGTGGTCTTGGCCATGGGACCCGATGGGGACTTCCCCGTATTATAGGGTGTGGCCGCTACGCCCGCGGGTATGAGCCCAGGACCCGGAACTCCGCGATGCGCCGCAGCGCCGCCAGCGCCTCCCGGACCGGGGGCGCGCCCGCGTGCCCCTCGCAGTCGAGGTAGAAGACGTACTCTCCGAGCCTCCGCTTCGTGGGGCGCGACTCGACCTTGGTGAGGTTGATGCGCCGAGCCGCGAAGACGCCGAGGACCCCGTGGAGGAAGCCGGGCCGGTCCTTGGCGAGCGAGATGAGCAGGGAGGTCTTGTCCCTCCGGGTGGGTGCGGGCAACTCCCGGCCGAGGGCGATGAAGCGGGTGGCGTTGGAGCGGTAGTCCTGGATGTTCCGCCTCAGAATCCGGAGACCGTAGGTGCGCGCCGCTTCCTCCGAGGCGACGGCGGCCAGGGTCGGGCGGCGGGAGGCGCGCCGCGCCGCCTCGGCGGTGCTGGGGACCGGGACCGCCCGCGCGTCGGGCAGCGTCCGCTCCAGGAACCGGCGGCACTGGGCGAGGGCCATCGCGTTGGAGGCGACCGCCCTCACCGACTTCAGGGAGCCCTTGGAGGCGAGGCAGTGGCGGATGGGGAGGGCGATCTCGGCGACGATGGAGACGTCGGACTCCCGCAGGAGGTCGAGGGTGACGTCCACGGGGCCCGCCACCGAGTTCTCGATGGGGACGACCCCCACCGGGGCGCGCCCCCGCTCCACGGCCCGGAAGACGTGGGCCGGGGTCGGCTGGTAGGTGAGGCGCGCGCCGGGGCGCCACTTGCGGGCCGCCTGCTCGGAGTAGGAGCCCCGGGGGCCGAGGACCGCGACGGCGGGGGCGCGGGTCATGCTGGCCCCTTTTTGAGCATCCGGATATATATGCGCACATGCCTCCGCGCAAGGCGCTCCCGGCCGGCCACGGCGACTCGCGCGATTTCTGGCGCAAGGTCGAGGAGCGTTTTTCCCACAGGAAGGGGCAGGTGAAGGTGGCCCGGCTGCTCTACGACCTCGGCCTGCGGGCGGAGGGGGACACCGTCTTCTGCGGGCCGGTGCCGATGAGCGACGTCGCCATCGGCCGCGCCGCCGGGGTGGACCGGCGGGTGGTGCGGGCAACCCTCGATACGCTTCAGGCCGACGACCACCTCCGGGCGGTCTTCACCGGGCTGCGCCCGGTCGCCTTCCTGAAGGAGGCGGCCCGGGGCCTCGGCCTCGGGGTCCTGGAGGTCTTCCCGGAGGACGCCGCGAGGCCCGGGGTACTGAGTGAAATCACCGCGGCTGTGGCGGAGGCGCGGATTCCGGTGAGGCAGGCCTTCGCGGAGGACCCCTACCTTGCGGAGGAGGCGCGGCTGACCCTCATCACCGGGAGGCCGGTGCCGGCGCGGCTCATCGAGAGGCTGAGGCGGTTGAAGTCGGTGAAGCGGGTGGTCGTTTATGCCTGACCGGCCAGAGCCCCCGCCCGCTTCCAAGTTGAATCGATGTCATCTTGGACTCCTGCCTCGTCGCCTTCACAACCCGCCTCCTCGGCTAGCTTTTGGAACGTCTCCACCGCGCCCTTGACCTGCGCCACGTACTCCTTCAGCGGGACCCGCACCTTCGCGCGCACCACTTCGGCCCCTTTCAGTTGGGAGGCCGACACCTCCACGGAATCCCCGTCCCGCTTCATCTCCACATTCTGCCATGGAGTCAGGTGAGAATCGCCGCCAGCGCCAGCCCCAGCACCACGAGGTTCAGCACCATGCTCGCCCCGTGGGCCGCCCCGAACCTCCGGTCGGCCTCCCCGCCCGGGGCCGAGGCGCGCGCGTCGCGCAGCCGGATGACCCACCGCCGGACGACCGTCCCCTGCGCCAGCGCCGTCGCGAGCGCCGCCCCCGCCATGGCGGTCCGGGGCATCGGTCCTCCCAGGGCCGCGAGGGAGGCCAAGGCGAGCCCGCCGGCCGCCCACCCGAAGGCGTAGTATCCGCCGAAGAGGAGCCCGACGATTTTCCCGGCCTCCTCCCGGCCCAGTTTGCGGAAGAGGACGGGGGTCGCGGCGAAGGAGTAGTGGAGGATGGCCCCGGCCCAGATGCCGAGGAGGCCGGTGGCCGCGGAGTCGAGGGTCGCCATGGCGACCCTTCCGGGGCCGCCCCTTCAACTTTTCTACGGGAGTTCGAAGGTGCGCGGAAGCATCGGGTCGGGCGAGAGGCTCGCCACGGCGACCCTGAACAGGGCGTCCGCGAGCCTCTTCTCGCTCTCCGCCGCGCAGCGCCCGGAGCAGAAGGCCGACTCCCTCTCCAGGAGCCGCTGGACGATGGGCCTGCTTCTCTCCCGCAATCGCTTCAGTTCTTCCATTTGACCGAACAGCCCTGGGCGGGCGTCTCGGCCACCGGCACCGCCCTGCCGGCGAGGAGGGCGTCGAGGGCGTTCCTCAGGTCCCGGACCTTGACCTTGCCGGGGTTCTCGTGGTTGTCGTCCACCCGCCCCTGGTAGCGGAGTTTGCGCTCGGCGTCGAAGAGGAGGATGTGGGGCGTCACCTGCGCCCCGTAGGCCCGCGCCACAGCCTGGCTCTCGTCCCGCAGGTAGGGGAAGTTGTAGTTCTTCTGCTTCGCCCGCTTCACCATCTCCGCCATCGAGTCCTGGGGATACTGGCGCTCGTCGTTCGGGTTGATGGCGACGAGGGCGACGCCCCGGGGGCCGTAGTCGCGCTGGATGTCGAGGAGCCGCCCCTCCCACGCCTGGGCGTAGGGGCAGTGGTTGCAGGTGAAGACGACCACCAGCGCCTTCCGGTCCCGGAACGACTCCAGGGACCAGGTCTTCCCGTCGGTCCCGGGCAGAGAGAAAGGGGGCGCGGGGGCGCCCAAGGGCACGGAGTAGGAAGAGACGAGCATCCCTTTCCAGAAGCCCGGGCGACTTGAAGTTGGCGGAGTCAGGACGCGAGGTGCTTCTTCACCACGTCGCCGCAGCGGGAGACGACCTCGTTGAAGAAGGGCAGGGCCTCGTTCATGTTCCCCATGACCCAGACCCGCCCGCCCCGGATCATCTCCATCGTCTTCCCCGGGTTCTTGAAAATCTCCACGGCGTCCTCGTCGCGCTCGATGAGGAGGGTCACCTCGGGGCTCGGGTAGTCCCCCTCTTCGACGCGGGCGCCGTCCCGGGAGAGGATGAAGTGGAACCGCTCGCGCCACTCGGAGCGGTCGATGGAGCCCCCGATGCGGAAGCCGACGATTTTGCCGTCGTAGGTCGAGAGCCAGCGCTTCATCGAGTCCCGGAGCCGGGGGTCGGAGTCCACTTTCCTCGCCACGTCCTCCACGAGGGCCCGGATTGGGGAGGCCATGGCGGAACCGGAAGAGGGGCTTCTTTAAACCTTTCGTTTCGCCACGGAAACCCATGGCCCGGCCCGCGATTCTGCTCCTCCGCCCCCGGGACCGGCTCCGCGCGGGGCGCCGCCTCTGCGCCTCCCTCGGCCTGCGGGCCGTCGCAGCCCCCGCCCTGGAGCCGCGGGTCCTGAAGCGGCCGCGCCTGGGGCCCGCGGAGATCGCGGTCTTCACCAGCCGCCGGGCGGCGGAGGCCCTCGACCGGCGGGCCCTCGCACCCCTCCGGCGCGCTGAAATCTGGGGAATCGGGCCCGACACCGCCCGCGCCCTCCGGGAGCGCGGCCTGCGGCCCCGCGTCCCCCCCGTCCACTCCTCGGCGGGCCTCCTCCGCTCCCTCCGCCCGCGCGTCCGGGGGAGGCGCGTCCTCCTCCTCCGGAGCCGGCAGGGGGACCCCGCCCTCCCCCGCGGGCTCAGCGCCGCCGGGGGGTCGGTCCGGGACGCGCCGCTCTACACCCTGGAGCGGCCCCGCGACTCCGCGGCCCTGCGACGCGCGGTCCGGGAATCCGCCGCGGGGCGGGTGGAGATCTTCGCCTTCACCAGCGCGGGGACCGCGGATTCGTTCCTCGACGCCGCCCGGGAGGCGGGATTGGAGCTGCCGGTGAGTCGGGCGATGGCCCGGGGCGTCGTCGCGGCCATGGGGCAGCCGACGCGCCGGGTCCTCCGGAGCCGCGGCGTCCGGGTCGACTTCGTCCCCCCCCGGGCCGATTTCGAGGCGCTCGTAAGGGGGGCTCGGGACCTGCTTTTTGAGACACTCCAGAAGGGACCGAAATCGTGAGGACGCCTCTTCCACAGAGTTTCCGGGTCCTCTTGGGAACCCTCTCGCATCGCCGGGACCGCACGAGAGGGGGGCAAAGACCCCTCCCCCCGGAGACAGTCAGCGCCTCGCCCTCTGCACGTTGAATTTTCCGTCGCGGAACACCGGCCCCTCGATGCCCCACGACCACTTCGCGTCGGGCGTCAGCCGGATGTAGTCGCCCGGCCCCAGGAAGCCGCGCCGCTGAACGACCTCGCCCCGGCCGTAGATGCGGATGCCCCTCGGCTTCCAGGGATCCACCGACTCCAGGTCGTCCACGACCAGGGCGACTCTGGGGTTCCGCAGGACGTTCCGGTATTTCACCGTCTTCCTCTGCCGGAGGCCGCCGATGTGGAAGACCTGCCCGTCGAACTCGAAGTTCACGGCCACCACGTCGGGCTGGCCGTCGGGAGCCGCCGTGGCGAAGCGGGCCAGTTTCTGGGACCGGAGGTAGGCCGCCTCCTTCTCGGTGAACACCGTCAGCCCGGCTTCGGGGCCCCGGGGGAGGGGGGCCGCACCGCCTTCATCCACTCCATCGAGTCGAGGGCCAGTTTCCGGTGCTTGAATCTCCACGCCCCGCCCACCCGCTGGAGGGTGTCTGTGTAGGTCCCGGTTGCGAAGAGGCTCGGCGTCCCCTGGGTGCTCACCAGGAGGAGGGTCGCCCAGAGTCTGGCCCCGTCGCCCTCCCCCTCCAGGACGAAGTTCCCGCTCCAGTGGCGCCTCCCCCGGCCCCCCATGGAGACGAACATCCGGAGGAAGCTCCGCAGGGCCTTGTGCCCCTTGAAGGTCCCGAAGGGGGTCTCGAACACCCCGTCCTCCGTCCAGACCGCGAGCCACCCCTCCGCATCTCCGGAATCCACGCTCCGGTTGTATCGGGCGCAGAGGTCGAGGATGTCGAGGCGGTCCTGGAGGGAGAGGGGCATCGGTGCGCTTTGAGCTCCCCCCTTTAAAGATTGGGCGGGGCCTCTGTTGGAGGGAGAAAGCGGCCCACGGCGGGGAGGACCCCCTCGCGCTCACGGCGGCTCTCATCGCCGCGGGATTCTACCTCTTCAACCGCCTCAACCGGAAGAGCCCCGACAAGTTCCGGACCCGGAAGGCGAAGAGACTGGTGAAGATGGCGGGTCGGTTGGAGGGGGTCGTTCAACCTTTCGCATATAGCGTCCTGAGAGGCTCCCGGAGCTATGCGATTTCACGCGACGTGTCAATCTTGATTTTCTCCCCGATGACCACCTTCACGCGGGAGAGGGGCGTGGTGCCGCGGATTTTCGGGATGGAGAGGACCGTCTCCTCGCGCTCGCCGGCGGTGTGGCTCTCCACCTCCACGATGGCGTCGCAGAAGTTGAGGACCACGTTCTCCATCTCCTTCCGGTGGGTCCCGGTGAAGAGCGCCAGGAGGGCCACCCCCCCGGTCTGGGAGACCACGTCCCTCAGGAGTTCGAGGAGTTTCCGGACCTTCTCGGGGTTCCGGCTCGCGTCCACGTAGAAGGAGAACGGGTCGAGGACGAGGTTGGTGTCCTTCTCCTCCCGGACCAATTGGAGTTGGCGGGGGAGGAGGTATTTCGCCTCGTCGCCGGTGACGAACGACACGTTCGCCGGGTCCATCCCGAAGTCCGACATGGTGCGCCGGATGTCGTCGGCCCGCTTCCCGGGCGTCACGTAGTGGCACCGGCGGGCCACGGCGAACTGGTAGAGGAAGACGTCGGCCCCAACGGCGGGGTCCATCCGGAAGCAGACCACCGACCTGGCGGGGAAGCCGCCCCCGAGCAGCTGGTCCAGGAAGGGGATGCCGGTGGAGACGCGGGGGATCTTGGCAGAGCGCGCCCCGGGGGCCGGAACGGTCGCGCTCCCCGCGGCCCGGTGGGCCTTGAGCTGGGCGGGGGTGATCTGGCCCGGGGACTCCGGGGAGGGCGCCCCGGGGGGCGGCGCCTCCTGCCCGGGCGTCTCCTCGGCCCTCTTCTCTTCCGGCGGATTCTCCATGGGTCCCGTATCCCGATGTTGGTTTCCGCCGCTATAAACTACCCCGTCACCCGCCACCCGGCCACGCGGACTGTGGGGGCCACCAGGAGCCCCCGCGCCTCCACGTCATCCCCGAGCGCTTCGACCTGCCTGAGGAGTTCGACGGACGAGCCGGCCAGCATCGCCCCCTTCACCGGCGTCCCGGCGGGCCGCAGGAATCCCCGCTGCACCGCGACAGAGAACTCCCCGGAGGCGCGGCGGGAGGTGTGGGCGCCGATGAGGTCGGTGACGAGGAGGGCGCGCTCCGCCTCCATCTCCGAGGTCTTGCGCCGGGGCCCGTCGAGGAGGAGGTTGGTGGGGCCCGCCCCGGGGGCGGAGCGGAGGCTCCGGTTCCCGTTGCCGGTGCTGGAGGCCCGGGCCCGGGCGGCGGTGGCGAGGTCGTAGAGGAATCCGGTCACCACCCCGTTGCGGACGAGGTCGTTCCGGCGGCGGGGGACTCCCTCGCCGTCGGCCGCGCCGCTCGACCAGCCCGCCGGGAGCCGCCCGTCGTCCACCAGGGAGAAGCCCGGCGCCATCGCCCGCGCCCCCCGCCGGTAGGGCGTCGCCCCCTGCAGGAGGCTGTCTCCCGAGAAGTGGGTGGCGGTGGTGTACTGGACCAGTTCCACCAGTGCGCGCGGGGCGAGGAGGAGGTCGTAGGTCCCGGGCTCCAGCGGCTTCGGGCGGCGCGACTCCCACGCCGCCTCGGCGGCCCACCGACCCACCCGCTCCCAGTCGATGTCGCGGGCCCGGCGGGCCATCGCATACTCGTCCCCCGACACATCCCCCGCGAGGGCGGTGGCGCTCGCGGCGGCGTAGGTCCCCCGGTCGGAGACCTGGAGGCCGAGGCTGTTGGCGAGGAAGGTCCGCGAGGCGGTGAGCGACACCCGGGCCTCGGAGAGGCGCACCCGCTTCGAGACCCGCGCCGCCGCCCCGAGGAGGGCGTGGAGGGCGTCATGGGCGTCCCGCTCGTCGAGCCGGGCGAGGCGGGGGTCCCAGGTCCCCGGGACCGGCCGGAACTTCCGGCGCCCCGGGAGGCGGAGGGGCGCGGCGGGGGCGGGGGAGGCGCGGGCGTTCGCGGCGGCGCGGGCGGCGAGGCTCTCGGCGTCGCCGGGTCCCGGGGGCCCCGCGAGGTATGCGAGTCCCCACCGGCCCCGGCGGCGGAGCCGGAGGGCCACCCCCTCCGCCCGCGAGAACTCCGCCCGGGCCCGCTTTCCGTTCTCGGCCAGGAGGGCGAGGCTCGCCGCCCCTTCCCCGTAGACCTCGGCCGCGTCGCCGTGGCGGCGGGCGGCGCGGAGGACGGATTCGAGAAGGGCCCACATCATCCCACCAGAATCTCCGAGATGCGGAGGGCGGGGCAGAGCTCCGACACCGGCACCGACTGCCCCATCTTGCCGCACCACCCGATGGAGGCCTCCCTCTCCTTCCCCCGCGCCTCCACCCCCCGGAGGGTCCGGAGGGTCGAGCCCGAGAGGCTCACGTTCCGCAGCCGGGGCCCGAGCTCGCCGTTGCGGATGAGGAACGCCTCCTCCGCGGAGAACTGGAACGTCCCGGTCACGGTGTCCACCTGCCCGCCGTGCATCTTCCGGGCGTAGATGCCCCGCCGCACGTCGAGCAACTCCTCCCCGGTCCTGTCCCCGGGAGGGATCACCAGGTTGGTCATCCGCACCACGGGGACGTCCTCGAACCCCTCGGCCCGGCCGTTCCCGGTGGGCGCCGCGCGGAGGTGCGCCGCGGTCTCGCGGCTGTGGAGGAAGCCACGGAGGCGCCCCGTCTCGACCACGGTCGTGGAGCCCCCGGGAACCCCCTCGTCGTCGAAGGGGGTGTAGCCGAAGGCGCCCGCGAGGGCGGGCTCGTCCCGGAGGGTGAAGGCGGGGGAGCCGATGCGCTTCCCGAGGTGCCCCTCGAGAATGGTCTCCCCCAGGAGGAGGTGGTCCGCCTCGGCGGCGTGGCCCACCGCCTCGTGGGCGAAGACACCGGCCAGGTCCCCGTCCATCACCACCGCCATCTTCCCGCCCGGAGCGGGCTTCGCCTTCAGGAGGTCCCGCGCCTTCTTCCCGGCCCGGTCGGCGCGGGCCGAGCCCGCCTCCGCGATTTCGAACCCGCCGGCCGCCCCGTGCCTCTCCGAGGCCTCCTGGACCCGGGCCCCCTCCCGGGCGACCGCCCGGACGCCGAGGAGCACCCTCGGGACCGAGGCGCGCAACTCGGTCTCGGGGCCGAGGAACCACCGCTCCTCCTCGAGGTCGGTGTAGGTGACCGTGGCGCTCCGGACCCCCGGGACGCGGGCTGCCTTGGCGGTGCGCTTGACCAGGGCGACCTTCTCTTCGAGCGGGACGGTGGCGGGGGGGCGCCGGGAGGGCGCGAGCCACCGGTGGCTCAGGGGCGCGGGGAGGCGCGGCGCGAGTCGGGGCCGGAGGCCGCCGCGGGCGAGCCGCGCCGCCCGTTCCGCGAGTTTCGCGGCGTCGGCCGGGGCTCCGCTGGCGAATCCCCACGTCCTGCCGAGGACCCGGACGCAGAGGCCCGTCTCGGTCCCGGAGCCGACCTCCCGCGCCTCCCCGCCCCTCCAGAGGAGGCGGGTCGAGGCGATGCGCTGGAACCGGGCGTCGGCATAGCGGGCGCCGCGGGCGATGGCGCGGCGGAGGAGGGCTTGAATCCGGTCCGGGTCCATCCTCAGTAGGCGCGGCCGATGAGCGCCTCGGCCTTCGCGGGCGACCCGCAGGCGGCGCACGGCATCTTTCCCGCCGGCGGGAGCTCTCCGAGGAGGCTCGCCTTCTGGTCCAGAAGGGCCGCGGTTTCCGCCTCCAGCCTCTCGGCGCACTCCCGGGTCCCGCACCACGGAATCGTGACCACGCCTTCCGATTTGCTCAGGAGCTTGAGTTGCTCAAGGGTGTCGCACCTCCGCACCCGAGGGGGCTTGAGAGCCGCCCGGGCCTTTTCGAGCAGGGAGGCCCCGACCGATTCGAGCCTCTTCCCGACCTCCGCCACCACCTCCTTGGACGCGACCCTCTCCTTGGTCCCGGCATCCCTGCGGACGAGGGTCAGCTCCCCCGCCGCCACCTCCTTGGCCCCAATCTCGACGCGGAGGGGAACCCCCCGGAACTCCCACCGGTAAAACTTGGCCCCCGGCCTCTCGTCGGAGAGGTCGAGCGCGACCCGGAGCCCCGCGTTCCGCAGCCGGTCGCGCACCGCCTCGGCGGCCTTCCGGACCTCCGGCTGCTCGCCATACTGGATGGGGACCACCGCCACCTGGACCGGAGCGACATCCGGCGGCAGCACCAGCCCCCGGTCGTCCCCGTGGACCGCCACGGTCGCCGCGATGGCCCGCTCGGAGATGCCGTAGCAGGTCTGGAACGCGTGGACGTGCCCGCCCTTCGCGTCCTCGTAGGTGAGGTCGAAGGTCTTCGCGAAGTTCTGCCCCAGGTTGTGGATCGTCCCGACCTGGAGGGTGCGGCCGTCGGGCATCACCGCGTCGAAGGCCCAGGATGTTTCCGCTCCCGGGAATTTGTCCCACTCCGGTCTCCGGGAGACCAGGACGGGCACCCCGAGGGCGTCGAAGAACCTCTGGTACATCTTTTTGGCGTACTCCACCTGGGCCGCCGCCTCCGCCGCCGTCGCATGGACCGTGTGCGCCTCCTTGAATGTGGTGATTTCGCGCACCCGGATGAGGGGGCGGGTGTGCTTCGTCTCGTGGCGGAAGACGTTCACAATCTGGTAGACCCTCAGGGGGAGGTCGGCGTGGCTGCGGATCCAGAGCTTGAAGAGGGGGTACATCGCGGTCTCGCTCGTCGGCCGGAGGGCGAGAGGAACCTCCAACTCCTCGCTCCCGCCCTTCGTCACCCAGTAGACCTCCCTCTCGAATCCCTTGATGTGCTGGCTCTCCTTGCCGAGGACGTCGGCCGGGATGAGCAGCGGAAAGAGCACCTCCTGGTGCTCTTCGTCGAGAAGCCTCCGGAGCAGGTCGAGCACCCGCCGCCGGAGGGCCGCCCCGAAGGGGGGCCAGACCGTGAGCCCCTTCACCGGGTAGCGGACGTCCACGATGCCCGTGCGCTTGAGAATCTCCTGCCACCACTCGGGGAAGTTGGACTTGTCGAGGGGGGCCTCGACCGGGGCGGCCGGGCCGGCCCTCTTCTCCTGCGGTTTCGGCTTCTTGTCGCCCATCCTCAGAGCTTTACGAGTTTCACGTCGAGAATCCCGTCAATCTTCCGGAGTCTGGCGAGAATCTCCGGTGTCACAGGCGCGTCCACGTTCAGGACCATGATGGCCTCCTCCCCCTGCCGGATGCGCCCCACCTGCATGGCTGCGATGTTGATTCTGGCGTCCCCCATCACCATCCCCACGGGACCGATGATGCGCGGCTTGTCGATGTGGGGGCCCACAATCATGTAGCCTTCGGGCACCGCGTTGACCCGGTAGCCGTCAATCTTCACGATGCGCGGGTCGTCCCGGCCGAAGACGGTCCCCGCCACCTCCTTCTTCGCCTTCCCGGCAGCCACCTTCACCGCGACGAGGCCCGCGAGCCCCTCGATCGCCTCGGTGGCGAAGGCGGAGGTCTGGACCCCTTTCCGCTTGGCGACGCGGGAGGCGTTCACCAGGTTCACCCCGGGCTCCCACGGTTCGAGGGCCCCCCTGAGGGCGGCGTTGGAGAGGACTTGCGCCTCAGCCTCCACCTCGGCGCCGTGGAGGGCGACCTCGACCTGCCGGGGCGGGGCGCCGAGCAACTGGGAGGCGAGGGAGCCCACCTTCTCCGCCAGCGGCAGGTAGGGCCCCAGGGCCTCGGCGTGCTCCGGCCTCAGCGTGACGATGTTGATGGCGTTCCTCACGGGGCGCCCCTCGAGGGCCGCCAGGACCTGGTCGGCGATGGTCTGCGCCACCCGGCTCTGCGCCTCCACCGTCGAGGCGCCGAGGTGCGGGGTGAGGACCACCTGCTCCATCGAGAGGAGGGGGCTGCCCTTCGGCGGCTCCTCGGCGAAGACGTCGAGGGCCGCCCCGGCCACCCGGCCCGACTTGAGCGCCTCGACGAGGGCGGCCTCGTCAATCACGCCCCCCCGGGAGGCGTTGACGACGCGGACCCCCGGCTTGACACTGGACAGCTCCTTCTTTCCGAGCAGGTGGCGGGTCTCGGAGGTGAGGGGGACGTGGAGGGTCAGGAAGTCCGCCTGGGCCAGGACCTTCTCCATGGGGAGGAACTCGATCCCCATCTCCCGCGCCCGGCCCGGGCTGAGGAAGGGGTCGGTCCCGACCACCCTCATGCCGAGCCCTCGCGCCTTCCGGGCGACGTCGGAGCCCACCCGGCCGAGGCCGATGACCCCGAGCGTCTTCCCGACCACCTGGACCCCCACGAAGCGGGAGCGCTCCCATTTCCCCTTCCGCATGGAGGCGTCGGCCTGCGGGATGCGCCGGGCGAGGGCGAGCATCATGGCGACGGTGTGCTCGGCCGCCGCCGCGGTGGACTCCTCGGGGGCGTTCACCACCGCGACGCCGCGCTCGGTGGCCGCCTCGACGTCGATGTTGTCCACGCCGACCCCGGCGCGCCCCACCACCTTGAGCCGCTTCCCGGCCTCGAGGACCCTGCGCGTCACCTGGGTCGCGCTCCGGACGATGAGGGCGTCGCAATCCGCGACCGCCTTGAGGAGGTCGGCCTCCGAGAGGCCCGTCTTCACCTCGACCCGGGCCGCGCGCGTCAGCCCGCGCAGCCCTTCCGGGTTCAGTTCCTCGGCCACGAGGACCTTGAACTTCCTGGCGGGCATGGTCCCCCCAACGGGCGAACCCGGCAAAAATCCTCCCCTCCGTGCCCGCCCGGAGTGACAGAACTCGCGCTCGCTGCGCTCGCGCGAGTTCTGTCACTCCGGGAGGTGGGGCCGAAGGACCGCTCCAGTTTGTCGACGATTTGGGCCACGGCCGCCGACCAGACCTCCCCGGGGTCCGGATGACCGACTCCGGAGCGGGGCCGATGCGGCGGTCGAGGGCGAGGACGCGCCTCTCCCGGGGGCCATGGAGACCCGGGGGGTTCCTCATCAAAAAGCCCGGGAAACACGGACCGGAGGCGCGAACTCCCGCAGCCGTTTCAGGAGGCCCAGCCGCTCCCGGTCGCCCAGTTTCGCACGCTCGACCGCCTCCTTCAAAACCTGCGTCGCCTCGTCCATCCGCTCCCTCTCCACCGGGTGGGGGACGCCGTCTTTCCCCCCGAATGCGAAGGAGAAACGGACCGGGTCCCTCCAGGAGGGGCGGGCCCCGTGGAGGAACTCAGAAACCAGGGCGAGGGCGCGGACCGTAGCGGGCCCGATCTCTGGAGTCGCGATGAACTCGTCGTAGTTCCGCGGCTGGAGGTCGTAGGCCCGCCGCAGAGCCCCCCAGTTGAGTTGGCGGGGGAGGGTCCAGGGCTCCTCCGTCCCGGGGCGCGCCACCCCTTCCCCCGTCCATCGTTCGAGCCCCGCCTGCCCGCCCTTCCGCAAGAGGAGCCCGAGGCCGCGCTGGAGCTCCGCGACCGAGCCCCTCACGAGGTCGAGAGAGACCCTCCGGGCCTCCTCGCTGGCCCGCGCGGTCATGTCGAGAACCTGCGGGTGGCTGGAGTCGCCGGTGATCGCCTCGCGGGGGGTCTCGGCGAAGGACTCGACGCCCGAGAGCCACTGGTAGCGACGGGCCATCTTCGCGCGGGAGTTCATGCCCTGCTGGACGACGGCCCACCGGGAGCCCCCCTCCTCCCGGGCCACGAAGAACGCGTGATGGTAGAGGGAGTAGCCGTCCTGGACGAGGGCGGAGTCCACCTTGGCCGAGAGGCGCGACGCCCGGACCAGGGGCTCCGGGTCGAGGTCCCACTCCTCGGCCCGCTCCCGCAGTTCGTCCGGGGTGTTCCGGGAGCGGGGGCCCTTGCCGCCCGCCAGGGCGACGCCGTGCTCCTCGGGCTTCAGGGTGTTCCGCAGCACCCCGGTGAGGACCGTGGTGGTCCCCGAGGAGTGCCAGTCGTAGGCGAGGATGCACGCGAGCGCCTGGAACCAGAAGGGGTCGGCCAGCCTCTCCACAAGACCGCCGGGGCCGTGCTCGTCCACCAGGATGTCGAGCAGCGGCGCCGCGAGCCTCTCCATCCGGACCCAGAGCCAGCGGGGGGTGTGGCCGCCGTGGAGAGGGAGGTAGGTGACCGAGGGGGAGGCCATCGAGGGCCATCCTCCGGGACTTCCAAACCCTTGCCGCGCGCGGGGGGTGAATGTTCTTGTGCAAGGAGATTATAGCGCAGAACCCGCCCCTCGCTTCGCTCGGGGCGGGTTCTGCGAGCATAGACCCCAGGGGACCCCGTCGCGCGGGGGGAGGCCCCGGGGGTGGACCTGCCGCTTTCCGCGCGGGCGGAGCCCGCGCGGAAAGCGGCCTATGTTCATGGAAGCGGCACTAGGGCTCCGCAGCGGGCCCCGCGAAGGACTCGAGGAATTCCCGGGCCCGGGAGACCGCCAGGGCCGCCTCGGCGGGGGAGGGGAACCAGCCGAGGGTCATGAAGAGGTGCTTCCCCGAAGAGAGCGTCTCCGCCACCTCGGAGGGCTGGTCGCGGCACTCCTCGAAATCCACGAGGACGAACCGCTCCCCCGGTTTGGGGAAGACCGGCCCCGGCGGCTTCGGGGAGCGAGCTGCGGCGATCACATGCCCCTGAAGGAGGGTGAGGGTCTGCTCGGCGGAGGGGGCGCTTTGCACCGGGTCCCGGGGGGAGAGGAAGCCGGGCCGGGCACCGATGCGGTCGCCCTTGCGGAAGAGGTGGAGGTAGACGAGGCCCAAGGAGGGGGGGTCCACGGTGAGAGGCCGCGGGCGGGAGGATAAGTCTGCTCCGGAGCCGTGCGAAACCGTGAAATAGGGGGTCCGGAACTTCCTCACGCCCGTGGAGGAGATTCGATTCCTGGATGGAGAGGGAGCGCCCGAAGAGCGGACGACGGGGGAGGCACCCAAGCGGGCGAAGGGACTCCTCCTCCGGAGACCGCCGGAGCGGGTGGCCTGCCCGACCTCCCTCTCCTCCGGCGGCGGCGAGCGGGTGTTGCGGGCGGAGTGCCACCGCTGCCCCCACGGAGTCTCCTCACTCCGGGACCCCCTCTGCCGGTCGAACCTCATGGACCTCCTGGCCGCCGAGCCGCTGGACCGGCTTGAACTGCGCCACCGCCACGTCCGGGAGTTTGCGGGGCCTGCGTTGGAGGGGCTCCGCGCCCTCTCCGCGGTCCGCTCTCTTCTGAAGACCTTCCGACCCCCTCCCTGCCCCCGCGGCGACCCGGTCTGCCGGGCGCGGGGGGAGGAGCGGGCCGGGGCGGTCGCCGCTTTGTCGCGTCTCCTCGTGTCGGATGTCGAGGGGGCTCTCGCGGGGGTGCGGCGGCTGCGGGAGGAGGGCGGGGAGCTCCGCTGCGAGCCGTGCGACTCGGTCTGGAAGGGGTGGAGGAGCCGGCTTCCCGAATCCCCGGGACTGCCCTCCCCCTCTGGGGCGCGACCCCGGCTCCTCACCTCCCGCATCGGCCTGGAGCCCCCCTCCGGGGCGCTCTTCCTCCGCGCGTACGAGGCGGGCCGAACCCCGGTCTCCATCTACCGCCTGCCCGACAGCCTCGAAGAGTTCTACCTCCTGCAGCCCCGGGAGGCGGAACTCGGGGAGGAGCGCCTCGCCCTCCTCGAGGAGGCGCGCGCCGCCCTCCTCGACCACCGGCCCGGGAGCGCCGACATGGCCGACCCGCGCCGGTTCCGGCGGGCGCTGAAATCGGTCGCCGAGAGGGCGGTGTCGGAGGCGGCCCGCCGCGGGGGGGCGGAGTTGGCCCCGGGCGAGGCGGAGGAGCTGGCCGAGCTCCTGGTGAAGAACACCGCGGGGCTGGGTGTCCTCGAGGACCTCCTGTCGGACCCCCACGTGCAGGACATCTACGCGAACGCCCCGGTGGCCAAGAACCCGCTCCAGGTGGTCCTGGAGGAGGGGGAGGCGACCACCAACATCACCCTCTCCGAGGAGGACGCCGAGGCCCTCGCCTCCAGGTTCCGCTCCCTCAGCGGGAGGCCCTTCTCCGAGGCGACGCCGGTCCTCGACCTCGCCCTGGAGGAGTTCCACACCCGCATCTCGGCGGTGGGCTCCCCCATCAGCGGCCACGGCGTCGCCTACGCCTTCCGGCGCCACCGGAGGGAGCCCTGGACCCTCCCGATGCTGGTGGCGCGGGGGATGCTCTCCGCCGAGGCCGCGGCCCTGCTGGGCCTGCTCGTGGACGGCCAGTGCTCCCTGCTGGTGGCGGGGGACGTGGGGGCCGGCAAGACCTCGCTCCTCACGGCGCTCCTCCTTGAGATTCCCCAGCGGACCCGCATCCTCACCATCGAAGACACCCCCGAAATCCCGATCGAGACTCTCCAGGGGCTCGGCTGGAAGCTCCAGGGGCTCCGGACCCAGGGAGCCGTCGGGGGCTCGTCGGCCGAGGCAGCCCCCGAGACCGCCCTCCGGGCCGCCCTGCGCCTCGGGAACTCCGCCCTCGTGATGGGGGAGGTGCGCGGGCCCGAGGTGAAGACCCTCTACGAGGCGATGCAGGTGGGGAGCGCGGGGAACGCGGTCCTGGGGACCATCCACGGGGCCTCGGCCCAGGCGGTCTACGACCGCATCGTCCGGACCCTCGGGGTCCCCCACGACTCCTTCCTCATCACCGACGCGGTCGCGGTCTGCTCCCGGGTCCGGGCCGGGGGCGGCTCGGCCCGGTCGCGCAAACTCCTCCAGGTCGCCGAGGTGGTCCGGGGCCGGCCCGGCGACCTCCTGTTCGCCGACCTCTACCGCCACGACCGGGGGCCCGCCTCCGCCCCCGAGCTGGAGGGGTCGCCCCTCCTGGGCCGGGTGGCCGCCAAGTGGGGGGTGGACCGCAAGGAGGTCCTGGCCCGACTCCGGACCCGGACCGCCATCCTGGAGGCGATGGTGGGCGCGGGGCGGCCCGGTCTCCTGGAAGCCCCGGCGGTGGCGGCCTCCAACACCCGGTTCTGGCAGGCGGTGGACGGGTGCCGCAGCGGCGGCCGGGTGGACCACGGGAAGGTGCTGGAGGAATGGCGGAGCTGGTTCAAGGGGTTCGCCTCGAAGAGGGGCTGACGGGCGAGGGGGGGCCGGGGGTCTCCCTCTACGTCGCTTTCGCCCGATTCTGCAGGGGCCGCCTCGCCCCGCTCTACGGAGACTACCGGGAGTTCGCCCGGAGGGCGGAGGCCCGGGCGTCGGGGGAGTTGAAGGAGGCGCTCCGGCTCACCGCCCTTCCCCTGGAACCCGGGGAGGTTCTCCTGGCCGCTTACGGGGCGGCCCTCCTCCTCGCCATCCCCCTCCTGGCGGCGGCCGCCATCTCCGCCCTGCTCGCCCTCCCGGGGGCGTGGGCGTTCGCCCTCGGCGCGGCCCTCCTCCCCGCCGCCGCCATGATCCTTCTCTCGGACCACCCCAAGCGTCTCGCCCGGCTCCAGGCCCTCCGCTCCCTCGGCGACGTCCCCGAAATCACCGCCTACATGGTCATGGCCCTCCGGCTGGTCCCGAGCCTCGAGACGGCCGTCCGGTTCGCGGCCGAGTCCTCCGACCGGAGCCTGGCCCGGGAGCTGCGGAAGGCCCTCTGGGACGTGGGGCTCCGGGTCCACTCCACGGTCGAGGAGGGGCTCGCCGCCCTCGGGGACCGCTTCGGCCGGAAATCGGAGTCGTTCCGCCGCGCCCTCCACCTCCTCCGCGCCTCCACCGCCGAGGGGGACGAGGCGCAGCGGGTGATGGCCCTGAACCGCGCCCTGGAGGTGGTCCTCGACGGGACCCGGGGGCTCATGGAGGAGATGGCGGAGAGGCTCCGCCAGCCGGCGATGATTCTCTTCTCGGTCTTCGTGATGATCCCCCTCGCGCTGGTGGCCATGCTCCCGGCGGCGGGGGTCGTGGGGTTCCGCCCCGGCCCCGCCGAGGTGGCGCTCCTCTACCTGGTCCTCTTCCCCCTCGCCACCCTCCTCTACTCGGAGCGGACGCTCCGGATGCGCCCCTTCGCCCACGCCCCCGCGCCGCTCCCGGAAGACCACCCCGACCTGCGGAGCGCGCCCGGGGCCCGCCGCTCCCTCGCCGAGGGGGCGTTCGCGGGGGCGGCGGGCGGGGCGACGGCGCTCCTGCTCCTCCCCGCGGCGGGCCTCCCTCCGTCGGCCGCCCTGCTCCCGGGCGTGGCCGCGGGGGCTCTCCTCTTCTCGGTCCGGTGGGCCCTGCCCCGCCGGAGGCTCCGGGAGCGGATACGCGGGATGGAGGGCGAACTGCCCGACGCGCTGCTGCTCCTCGGCCGCCGCATCGGGGAGGGGCGGCCCCCCGAGGAGGCGCTGCAGTTCGCCTCCCGGACCCTGGAGGGCGGGGAGCTGGCGGCAGCTCTCGGCGACGCCTCCGGCCGGCTCCTCGCCTCCAGGACCGGCCTCGAGGGCGCCCTCCTCGGCCCCGCGGGGGCCCTGGGCCGCGTCCCCTCGGCCCGGGTCAAGGCTCTCTTCCGCCTCTTCGCGGTTTGCGTCGGGAAGAGCCCCGAGGCTGCGGGCGCGGCCATCACCCGGCTGGCCGACCACCTCCGCGAACTGGGGGGCGTGGAGGAGCGGATGCGTCGGGCGCTCGCCGAGGTGACCTCCACCATGCGGACCACCAGCGGCGTCTTCGCCCCCCTCATCGGCGGGGTCACCGTGGCCCTCTCCGACACGGTCGGCTCCATCCTGGTCCGGGCCTCGACCGCGGCCGGCCTCCTGGAGGAGGGGCCGCCCGCCCTGGCCGCGAGCCCGCTGACCTTCGACTTCCTCGCCCCCGCCGCGGGGCTCTACCTCTTCGCCCTCGCCGCCCTCCTGGTCCGCTTCGAGGGGGCGGTCGAGGAGGGCTCCTCCCGCGAGATCTTCGCCCACGCCCTCGGCCCCCGCTGGGCCCTCGTCGCCGGGGTCTATCTCGCGACGCTGGCGGTGGCGCGGGGGGCCTTCGGCGGGCTGGCGGGGCCATGAAGCGATTTAAGGAGCCCGGCCCGAACACTCCACCATGCCCCTCGCCTGCAACATCGACACGCCTCGCCGCGGATTGAGACTCGGCCTCGGCGCCCTCCTGGTCGGCCTCGGAGTCGCCGCCGCCGTGGACGCCCGGTTCCTCGCCGCCGGCCTCCTCGTCGGAGGCGGGGCGTTCTCCCTCTTCGAGGGTGTGAAGGGGTGGTGCGCGGTGAAGGCGGTCCTCCCCAAGTTCCCGCTCTGATGCGGTCAGGAGAGCCGCAGGTCCACCACGTGCTCGGTGAGTTGCAACTTGTCGTAGTAGACCGTGACGTTGATCTCCTCGTCCACGCCCGCGATGACCACGGCGGCCGTGTTGTTCAACTTCCGCTGCATGTCGTTGAAGAAGTTCCTCCAGGCGGGGTAGTAGACCGGGGCGCTGAAGTTCAGGTGGACCCGGCCGCTCCCGCTCTCGAAGAGGGTGACGTTGGTGGAGTTGTAGGCGGCCTGGACCCGGACGGCCCCCTTCCCGCTCACCCCGGTGGTGGTGTTGGTGGCGTTCCGGAGGCGGCTCAGGGAGGCGGCCAGGACCACCTCGCCGTTCTTCACGTCCTCGTAGACGAACAGTTTCGGAGGGGACCGGACGACGCCGCCGTCCGGATGCATCTCGAGGACGCCCCCGTTGGAGAACGCGATGCGCCGGTCCCCCTGGAGATATTCGACGTGGGTCAGGTTCAGGGAGGTGGAGTAGACCGCCCCCCCGGAGGCGTTGATGGCGAGGACGCCGAGGGTTCCGCCGGTGCCGAGGCTCAGGGACCCGCCCCCCATCTGGAGGAGGGTCGTCTTCACCGGCGACTGGTCGTAGAGGGCCTTGTTCACGTCGGACTGGAGGACGAGGAACCCCTGGCGGGTGGCCTCGAACTGGATGGCATCCTGGGAGCCGCTGAGGATAGGGAGGCCGGCGGAGTAGACGACGCTCACGGAGATGATGACCATGGTGAAAATGAGCAGTTGCCCCACCACTTCCGACACGCCCGCATCGTCGGCCTCCAGGGAATCCCGAGCGCGCGTCATCCCACGGTCACCCCCCCGCCGGAGAGGGTGGTGATGGTGACGCTGGTCTGGGGGAAGTTGGAGGTCGAGTAGCCCCCGCCCTGGGGCCAGACGTCCCAGGAGACCCAGGAGTTGGCGTAGTCGTTCATGGTGGAGAGGGAGGAGTTGGTCACGGTGACCTGGAACTGGATGGACTTGAGTTCATTGATCTTGACGTTGCTGTAGGTCCACTTGAGGGTCGTGGTCCCGTTGGCGTTGGAGATGAACGTAGTATTGGAGGGAAGGGTCGAATTGACGGGCGTGACTCCCGCGGGCAGGGTGTCCTGGACCGTGACGTCGTAAGCGGCGATCTCCTTCAGGGTCCGGGCGATGGTCTCGTAGATGTTCTTCAGGTTCTCCGCCGACGCCGCCACGAAGGCGTAGGAGGGCTCCGAGGCGACGTCCCGCATGAAGCTTACGTTGGCGTCGGTCCCGAAGGCGATGGTGAAAATGACGGTGCCGTTGCTCTTGGCCGCGGTGGCCTCCTGGAGGCCGTGCGCCACCGGGGTGGACCCGGAACTGCTGCAGGCGGTGGGCAAGCCCCGGGTGGGCTCGCCGTCGGAGACGAAGACGATGACCGCGCTGGTGTTGTTCTTCTCCGACGCGTTCCCTTGGTAAAACTTGCTGAGGGCGGTCAGTTGCCGCTGACCGACGCGGAGTGCGTAGCCGGACGGAGTGGCAAACTCGGCGGAGAGAGCCAGGATGGTCGCCCGGGTCGTGGAGTGGTCGCTGCTGAGGAGGGTCCGGTTCACGGCGTCGCAGGAGTCGCTGATGGTGCTGGCGTTCACGTTCTGGGAGTCGGGGAACTGGACGAGGCCGGACTTGTCGGTGGAGTTGTTGAGGAGGCCGATGAAGATGTGGCTCGCAATCTTCGCGGCGTCAATCTTCGCCTCCTGGCCGGCGAGGGTGGCGTTCTGGGTCCCCGTGGCGAAGTCGGCCACCACGTAGGCCCGGTAGTCCCCGCTGGCCGAGGTCTTCGTGAACCGGTAGGGGCTGGTGGAGTCGCTGCTCCAGGTCCCCGCGCCGGCATCGTAGGTCCAGAGGACCAGGGCCTTGCTCCCGTTGACGGCGAGGGCCTCGACCCGGAAGTAGGAGAGGCTCGTGAGGTTCTCCTGGACCGAGGTGTAGTTCCGGTTCAAAACGGCGGTCGTGTTGGCGATGATGGTCCCTGTGACGGAGGTGGAGGAGGTCGAGCCCGTGTAGAACTTGAGGTCGTAGTTCTGGCTGCCGCTGGAGAAGTCCCCGCGGACCCTCACCCCCCACCACCCGGTGGCCGGGGAGGAGACCTCCACATACTCCCCGTTGGGGGAGAGGCTGTTGGGGAAGTGGGTCCAGCCGCTGCCCGAGGAAGTGCAGGAGGAGCCCCAGGTGAGGCCCCCGGTCCGGTTCTGGCAGCCGTCGAGGTCGCTGGTCCCCCCCACGTTGGCGACCTCGATGCGGAAGGAGGCCGGGGAGCCGCCCAGGTTGTAGGAGTGGGTGTCCACCCCCCCGGCGGACACGCTGTCGGAGATGGTCTGGGCGAGGGTCAAGGCGGTGGTATTGACGAAAACCCGGACCGCCTGGGAGCCGACGGGGAAGTTGCCGACCACGTGGGCCGTGTAGTTCCCGGCGGCGGGGTTGGCGAGGGTGAATGTCTCCGATGTGGTCCCGGTGGTCTGGGCCCGGGTTGCGGTCCCCGAGGGGTCCTCGACCCACAACTCGATGTCGCACGACAATCCCGCGCCGCAGGTGGCGGCGCCGTCGTGCCGGGCCGTGACCTCAAGATTGCTCACTCCCGAAGCCACCGCGAAGGTGTGGGTGAACTTCGCCGGGGCCACGGTCCCGAGGGTCGTGTTGATGTTGGTGTACCCGTCGTCCCCCACGTCTGCCGGATCCATGCTCCCCGAGGTGTCGAGAACCAGGGCCACGTCGGCCTTCCGCTCCTGGGTGGACTCGCCGCACCCGAAGAGGGAGAGGGTGATGGTGGCGGTCCCCCCGGGGGTGATGTTGGCCGGGGTCACCGCCTTGTCATACTCGAGGCAGGGGCTCGGAGCGACGTTCGTCACCTGGACCGTGGCCGTGTCGCTCGCCTGGGCTCCGCTGGAATCGGTGACCGTCAGGTTCACGGTGTAGTTGCCGGCGACCGAGTAGCTCCTCACGGGCTTGGCGAGGGAGGAGTTGGTCCCGTCCCCGAAGGTCCACCGGAAGGTGAGGGGCGCCTCCCCCGTGGAGAGGGTCCCGTCGAAGGTGACGTTCTTCCCGACCTTGACACTCTGGGGGTAGACCCGGGCCACAGCCACGGGAGGCGTGGTTTTGGAGATGGAAAAGGAGACCTTCCCTCCGCCGGTGGAACTGGAGATGGAGCCGGAGACCGGGACGCTGCGCACGACTCCGGACAGCGTCACCCGGGCGTCCACCGACTCCCCGAGGTTCGTGACGCGGATTTCGCGGTCGTCCCCCGCATCCGCGAAGTTCACGGAGAAGTGCTGGTTGCCGATGGTGAAGGGGATCTTAAGCGTCGAGTTCAGCGTCCCCTTGCTCGGCGGGGAGACGATATAGGTGTCCATCACCTGGGCCGCCACATAGTTCGCCACGTCCTCGAACTCGCTCTGCATGGCGGGGATCCCGGGATGGAGGGCGCCCCCGCTCCCCAGCATCGCCACGGTGGCGAAGGTCCCCAGGATTCCCATGACCATGATGTAGCCCATCACCGAGGAGACGGCCCGGTCGTCCGCCCGAAAGCCGCTCATGCGGCCACCGCCTCCGTGGACTCGTAGAGGACGCCGGCGTCGTCGTAGATGACGGTGAGGGACACGCTCGAGAAGGTGGTCTGGCCCTCGAAGACGACCGGGTTGGTCCGAATCTCCAGGTAGGCTCCCTGGAGGGCGGCCAGTTTTCCCAGTTCGGTGCTCGCGTTGGACATGACGGATGTGAATGTGGCCGGGTCGTGGGCGCTTCGCTGAGCCGCCGACTTGACCGCCGCAACCGCCTGGAGGCGGAAGTCCCGTATGGCGCTCTTGGGGAAGGTGAGTTCCGACTGGGTCGTCAGGAAGCCGGTCAGGGCGATCTCGTTCAGGAAGACCGCCGCGGCGACGAGGCCGAGGGTGACGCCCAAACCCATGAGGATCAGCATCTGCGCCCTGTCGTCCCGGGGAAGGGGACCGTTCACAGCCACCAGAGCTCCAGGCCCAGGAGGGCCGCGCGGGGCAGGGTGGAGCCCGAGGACTCGTTGCTCAGGTTGACCTTGAGGGGCGAGGTGCTGGCCAGTTGGTCGTTGTAGAGGACGAGATAGTGGCGGACGGTGACCCCGTTTTCGGGGGGCCGGACGTAGGGGGAGAGGCTCCGGTAGTGGACCAGCCCCGTGGAGTTGTTCACGAACCCCAGGTAGTAGTTCGCCCGGGCGCGGGCGGGGAGGAGGTTCGCCACCTCGGCGCTCAAGTTGGACGGGACCGCATAGGAGGTGTTGATTTCGCCCACCAGGGCGGCGAGCCGGGAGTCCCCGATGGCGTAGAGGGCGTCCTTGCCCGCGAGTTCGAGGTTCACGTCGAGGGTCTGCTCCGAGAGGGGGACGAGGACCGACTTGGTCTGGGCCACGGTGAGGAGGGCGAGGATGACGAGGGAGCCCGCCGCGAAGCCCTCCAGGACCTGGGAACTCCCCCGGTCGTCGCGGGAGAGAATCGTCGCCCTTCGGGCGGCCGGCGGAGGCGGGCTCGCCATCTACCACACCTCCACGACAAGTTTGCCCGCCGGCCGGCCGCCGCCGGTCCGGTCAGTCCCGGTCAGGAGGTAGGAGCCCAGCGTGTTCTTGATGGTGATGTCGATGGTGACCGGGATCCCGGCAGGGTAGGCGTTCAGGGCCGCGGTGAGGTCGTGGGTCTTGATGAGGTCTCCGTCCGCCGCCGGAGGGATGTTGGCGTCATACTCGACCGGACCCCCGTTGAAGTTCACCCTCAGGCGGGCCGCGGCCGGGGGGTCGGCCCACTTGCCGGTGATGGTGGCGGTGAAGGAGGCCACGGGGGGGACCGCCGAGAAGGTGGCGATGTCCACCTGGGTCGCGGCGTCCGTCGTGCTCAGGCTCCCGGACCGGGAGAGGTTGCCGGCCGGGTCCTCCAGAGCCACGACGCGCTCCACCCGCTCCCGGTTCTCCGCGCCGGCCACCGGATGGCCCACGGCCAGGAGCCTCGTCCCGCTCAGGTCTGTGGCGTAGAGGGGCCTGCTGCTGTTGCTCGCGAACCGCTGGAGGGAAATGTTGTACCGGGGGTTGTTGCGGCTCGCGTTGATGCCCAACTCGACGCGCAGATTGTCGAGGGAGAGGTTGGCCGAGAGGTTCCGCAGGGCCCCGATTTTGGGGAGGGTGAGGAGGTTGGGGTCGTCCCGGCTCTTCGCGAGGCCCACCCTGGCTATGGCGGTCGCGTTGGAGACATAGCTCTCCCAGTCGGAGGCGTTGAGGGAGCCGTTCACCGCGAGGCCGGGGTCCTCTACGAGGACCACCGAGGTCCGGTAGGCGACCGGGTGGAGGGAGACCTCGTCCTGCTGGAAGGCGGTGTAGAGGGAGGGGGCGGCCTGGAGGACGAAGAAGAGGGAGGGGGTGAAGACGAGGAACCCCATGAGGAAGTCGAGCACGGCCGTGGCGGCCCGGTCGTCGCGGGCCAGTGGGGGGCGAGAGGAAAACTCCGTGTCGGGCGGCTCGCGATGGAGGAGGTGGCCCCTCCCGTTGCTCCCCATTCGCTTCTCTCTCTCTGCACCTAATAAAACCGATTTTTCACCCATGGATGGCGCCCGGTTTCCACGGAGACCTACGCGGAGGACGGGCGGGTGCCGAATCGCGATGCGTCGGAAGAAATGGCTTTTAATGGGGCCCGCTGTTTCCGGGGGATGGAGGAGGCCCGCTACTCCCGGTGGAAGGGCTCGGCTCCTCCCCGGGCCGAAGTGGAACTGGAGTCGTTCCGGGCCCTCTTCCAGAGCCGCTACCCGAACAAGATGAACCGGGTGGCCCAGGCGTTCCTGGAGGCCTACGCCGCGGCCGCCCGGGAGACCGTCGCATCGCACGACCGGTTCCCCAATCTCCAGGAGGTCCAGCGAAGGATGTCCACCGGGGACGCCTACAACTTCAAGCACCGCCTCGTGGGGGCCGCCTCCTTCTTCCGGGAGGTGGATCTGCGGCCCCAGGGGGTCTTCCTCGTCCCGGTCTCCCCGGGCCTGGCGGACCGGAGCGGGACCTACTCCCCCCTGGAGTTCGACTTCGAGGCGGGGACCGTCCGGCTCCCCGCCCTCCTGAAAGCGCCCCCGCCCTCCGCCCCCCCGCCGCCCCTGCGGGAAGCCACCTGGAGGCAGGTCTTCACCCTGGAGCGGCCGGTCCTCTACATCGTGCTGGTCCTCTCCATGGTGATGAACGCGGGCCTGGTCCTGGCCCTTGTTCTCCTGGCCCTCAAGTCGTGACGGGATCCGTCCGCTTCCCCGGCGGCCCCTTCCGCCTGGAGGGGGTCTTGCGAACTCCAGAGGGCTCCGAATGCGCAGCCCTCCTCCTCCACCCCCACCCCCGGTACGGCGGCTCCATGGACGACCCTGTGGTCGGCGCCCTGGAGGAGGCTCTCGCCCCCGCTTTTGCGACCCTCCGGTTCAACTTCCGCGGCGTGGGGGCGAGGGCCGCGACTCAACCCCGTTACACCGACGGAGCCCGAGAGTGGGGGGCTGTTGAAGACGCCCGGGCGGCCCTCGACTTCCTCGCCGCCCGGGGTTTCCGGCGAGTCGCCGTGGCGGGCTACTCCTTCGGAGCATGGATTGGGGCGCGGCTGGCCGCCTCCGACCTGCGGGTGGAGGCCGTGGCTCTGGTCTCGCCGCCGGTCTCCCTGTTCAAGTTCCCCGCCAGACTGCCCTGCCCGGTCCTCGTCGTGTCGGGGAAGAGCGACCCCTTCGTCCCGACCGGGAAACTGAAGGCGTGGGTGGAGGGGCTCCCCGGCCCGAAGAGACTCGTGATGCTCGACGGGGACCACGTCTGGATGCAGGGCGTGGAGGGGCCGGCGCGAGAGGTGGCGGAGTGGCTCTCGCAGGCCCGCCTCTAGGACTTCGTCTTCCTCTTCCGGTCCCGGGCCATCTCCTTCGGCAGAATCGTGAGTTTCTGGAGTTTCATTCCCTTCCACTTCGAACCACTGACCCTGATTTTCCCGGTGAGCATCGCCCGCAGGGGGTGCATCTCCCGGGCCGTGACCTTCGCGAGGGTGGCGAAGTCCCCCTTCATGTGGACCTCGGCGTCGGAGGCGGCGCCGTTCTCGAAGATGATTTTCCCGTCCCTGAACCGGAGGGTGGCGGTGGTGTTGTAGTCGGTCTCGACCGAGGCCACCAGGTTCATCTTCGAGGCCGCCTCGGCCTTCTTCGGATCCTTGAGGTTCGCCTCCACGACGAACTTCATGGTCGAGATGAGGCCGTTGGGCTTCGGGGGGAGGACGAGTTCTGGCGCGGCCATCGCCACCGGTCCCTCAAGGAGTATAAGAGTCCATCGCCGTCGCCGCGGGACTCCCCTCGGCGGCGCGGCATTCGCGCCGCCCTCGTCGGGTCAAACTTGGGGCATCGAGAACGCCCCGGGCGAGATTGAATGAGGTTCATCGACGCCAGCGTCTTCATCTACCACCTCGCGGGAGATCTCCGGCACGGGTTGCGGGCACGCGAGATCGTGCGGCGGGTGGAGAGGGGCGAAGAGACCGCGACCTCCACACTCGTCGTGCAGCAGGTGACCGCCTACCTGAGGAGGCAGAAGAAGCCGCGGTTGACGGCGACCTTCCTGGCCGCGGTGAAAAACCTGGAGGCGCTTGTGAAGGCCGAGACCCTCTACACCGATTTCACCGCCGCGGCCGCGCTTCAGGCGAAGACGGGTCTCTCCGGGGACCTCTGGGACGACCTTGTCATCGCCGCCCAGATGGAGCGGCTGGGCGTGAAGGAAATCTACTCCGCGGACGGGGACTTCGACCTGATTCCGGGAGTGAAGCGGGTGTTCTGACTCAGCCCAGCGTGACGTTCAGCCGGTTCCCGCTGAGGTGGAGGTACTGGATGACCAGGGGGACGCTGGAGAAGAGCTGGACGTTCTTCAGGTTCACGTCGAAGTCCACCCTCTGGGAGTTCTTGAGGTCCACCGCGTATCCGATGAGGGCGCCGCACACCTTCCCGGAGTTCTGAACCACCACGTTGTTCTTCGGCCCGTACATGACGCCCACGAAGTAGGCGCTGTTGTCAATGGTCCACGTGCCCGAGCCGGAGTGGAGCCACACCCGGTGGCGGCTGGTGTTGCGGAGGTTGGCGTCCCCGCCCCCGCCGTCGTTCTGCATGGTCAATTTCGCGGAATTCGCGAGGGCGGGTTTGAGACCGCTGTCCAGGTAGTAGTTGACGGGGTTGTTGTTGCTCCCCCGCACCTCGATGATGGCGCTGTTGCCCAGATCGAACTTGGATGTGGCGCCGGTGTTGTCCACCGCGATGTCGATGCCGCCCGCGGAGGTGTCGAGGATGAGGGTCGCCGAGTTGCCCAGGTCCACCTCGGTGACATAATACTGCCCCGCCGTGAGGGTGCAGGAGGCGCTGTTGCCGAGGTTCAGCACGAAATCGGAGTCCGAAATTCCGCACCCTGCGCCGTTCTCCGCGTTCTCGTTCACGGCGGGGTCGGAGTAGCTCGATATCTTGCTCGCGACGGTCCCGTCCACCGAGGGCATGGAGGAGATGGAAGCCGCAGCTTGGATGCCCCCGTCGCACCCGGCCCCCTCGTTGACCACCGAGGCCGCCTTGCAGATGCCCGAGGTGATGGGGTTGGGGCCGTCCACCACCCGCGCGCTGCTCCGGAGGGTGATGGTCCCCTCCGTGCTGGCGTTCCCGTAAACCTTGGCGCTGCTCTGCAGTTCGATGGAATTGGCGGCGGCCACATCCCCCTCCTGGGCGCCGGAGCCGCAAGTCTGGGTGGCGGAGTTGTAGGACCAGACCTCCGCCGAGTTGTAGAGCTTCAGCGCCGTCGCGGCGAAGACCCCCTGCTGGAACGGCGTGGTGGCGGTCTCGGTGCCAAACTGGGCGATCGCCAGTTGGTTCGTGTTGTCCGTGGACGCGGTGATGCTGGTCTGGCGCCGCATCGCTGCGGCCCACGCCTGCCAGTAATCGCTCCGGACGGTGACGTTGACCGTGACCTCCTCCAGCGGGTTGACCCGGTTGAGGGCGTTCGTTCCGCACCCGGTGGCGCTGCCGTTCGGGAAATAGACCACCGGCTGGTTCGAGGTGTCGATGCGGACCGTGGTGGTCCCCGCCCCCGACTGGCTGCCCGTCCCGTTGAGCTGGATGATAGGGAGGGTCAGCGTCTCTCCGTCGTAGTGGAGCTCGGGGGGGGAGAGGAACGCCTGACCGCCGTCGGGATATCTGGCGAAGAGCCCCCCGCTCTCGTAGGCGATGGTGCGGTTCTCCTTCGTGTATTCAAGGGTCCCGAGGGAGACGTTGATGCAGCCGATGAGTGTCCCGGCCGAGTCCTTGAAAGTGATGTTCATCCAGGAGGTGTTCCGCAGCGTGAGCGCTCCCCCGGCCAGATTGACCTCCACAGACTGGCTCGGCGACTCCCCGAGGGCCGCCTTGCTCAGTTTCGAGTCGAGGGCGGTGAACGCCTGCTCGACCTGCTGGAGGCTCGCCCCGGACTGGCTCGCTTGGAGAGATGGGACCCCCCCGGCGTAGATGACCGCGAGGGAGATGGCGAAGATTCCCAGGAGCATGAGGACCCCCATGACCTCCTCGGCGCCGTCCCAATCTCCGATGAAATCGTCCCGGGCCCCCCGCTGTTTCATCATCCCCACTTGCCTCCGGGCCGGGAAAACCACACCGCGGGAGGAGGGTGTGCCCTCCTCACGCCCGCCACCCGCTCCGGCGTGCGGGTTTCCTGGGGTGACGGCGTCACTGGATGCTCCCCTGCATGGCGACATCGGCGAGGTGGAGGGTGGTGTTGGCCCCGCTCAGCCGCCGGGTCACGTTGGCGATGACCCGGTTGTCCGCGCAGTCGGCGTCGTCGAAGTGGGCGGCGGCGAACTCGAGGGTCCTCTCGAAGAAGGTCTTCCACCCGTCGCAATATTCGCTGGTCACGTTGAGCGTGACCCGGGTGGCGTTGATCTTCGTCTCCACCGGGGGCGCGCATTGGCCCAGGACGCGGCAGGGGACCTCTAACTCAACGTGGACAAGGCTGCGACCGGAGCGGGAGGTGTTCGCCGTAGAGAGAGTGGCGTAAGGGATGACGGTGGTGTTATCGACGATGAAAGGCGGGGCGGAGAGCATGGCCACCCCCCCGTCGGGGCTCTTCGTCCAGACCCCCCCGCCCTCGTAGGCGATTTTCCGGTCCCGGAAATAGTGCTCCACGGTGGCCAGGGTCTCGACGCCGGTCGTGTCGTTCCCGCCGGAGGTCCGGTTCATCCAGGAGACGTTCAGGGTGGACTTCTGCAGGAGGGAAATGGTCGAGTCCCGGAGCCGGACCTCCATGCTCTGGGCGGGGGCGCTTCCCGCCAGGATGCGGTTGATGTTGAAGGACATGACTTTGAAACTCTGGTCCACGTTGGCCAGGTAGCTCTGCTCCTCGGTCCGCAGCATGGCCGAGAGCGAGTTCACATAGATGACGCTCATGGCGAGCATGACGATGGCGAAGATGATGAGGTAGCCAACGACCTCGGAGACGGCCCGGTCGTCCCGGTCCATCCCACCGGACGTTCCCTCCACCCTCCTGCTGCGGGCCTGTGTCATCGAACCACGAAGGCGACGTCGTCCTTGTCGCTCCAGGCGCTCCCGGGGCACGCCGACGCAACCTCGTTGTAGCGGAGGACGCCCCGGACCGCGTGGGTCCCTGCGGGGCTCCCCAGAGGGAAGGCGAATGCGTGGGTCTGGAACCCCTGTCCGGCGGCGCAGGGTGACGCGGAGCCCTGCTGGGACCAGGAGGGGCTCGCGGCGTCGGTGGTGTAGAAGACGTCGATGCAGTTCCCCGAGCTGCCGCAGGTCCCAGACGTGAAGCAGTACACCTTCACCTCCACCCGGACCGTATCCCCCGTTGTAAAAGTGTTGTCCGTGAGGTCGGTGATTTTGATCTGGTCCACGGATTCGTCCGATTGGTAGGCCCCCGCGGCTCCATCGGTGCAGGCATCCAGGGTATTTGGCTGATTCGGCTCCACCGTTCCTCCGATGGAGTCCCTCGACTTGATGATGTCGGATTTTGCGGTGCAGGGGGAGAAGCCCGTGACGCACTCGGGGGCCCCCTTGGTGGCGTTGTAGAGGGCGTTCTCGGCCCCGCCCCCCTCGTAGGCCACGTCGAGTTTCCCGAGAGCCGGGTCGTAGACCATGTCCAACTTTCCCCCCCCGCTGGAGATGGTGCGGCCGATGAGCGGAGTGCTGATGTTGAGGGGGATTTTGACCTGGGTCGCGGACCCCTCCTTCGTTTGGAGGGTCAGGGCGGTGTCTGTGACGTCGATGGTATAGGGTTGCTTACCGGCTTCCAGGGGAATCTCAATCGTGGTGTTCACCGCGGCGATGTCGCTGGCACTGGCCCCGGCCGACGCGATCACCCGGTCCATCTGCACGATGCGCAGGACGAGGTTTGTCCCGATGGTCTCCAGGGACCTCCGCGCGACGACATCCCCGTAGGTGGAGACCAAGGTCTGGCTCGAAAGGATGGTGATTCCGAGGATGATGCTGGCGATGAAGAAGGTCATGATGTAGCCGGTGACGGTGCTGACTCCCGATGAATCGGTGCGGAGGCGGGATTTCGGGTCCATGGCGTCAGCAGTAGAGCGTGCTCGTATAGGTCACGCCCCCCAGAGAGACCTTCACGACAATGCGGCAATCACCCCCGTGGGGGAAGAGATTGAAAATCGGCCGCAGGTTGTCCGGATCGTTGATGATGACCCGGTTGCTGTTGCGCAACTCGCCCTGGAGGTGAGGGAAGTGGTAGATTTTGCCGCTGCCGTAGGTCCAGTTGACCGCTATGCCGCACACCCCCGTCCCCCCGTAGTCGCACAGGTCCACCGGGTCGCAGTCGTCCGCGGCCTCGCTGATGTAAGTGGTGAGGTTGGGCGGGACGGTGGGCGGACTCGACCCTCGCTGGAAGACGAGGCCTCCCCGGCTGAAGTTCACCAGGGACTCGTTGGGGGCGTTCTTGAGGGCTCCGGTCGTGCTGTTGTTGACCAGGCAACCTGCGGACACCGGGGCCGTGACGACCCGCCGCACATCGAAGCCGTGCCTCTCGATGGCGACGGCGTTCGGAGGTCGCGTCGCTGCGTTGTGGTAGCTCACGGTGAAGAGGTCGAGGATGGAGGTGTTGTTGGGGCTGGAGGTGTCGTTGCTTCCGGTTTTGATGAGGGTTCCCCCCAGATAGGTCCAGTTCTGGAGCGTCTGGCACTGGGTCCGGTTCAGGAAGTTCCCGCCGACGGAGTCGTTGTCCGTGGAGCCGCAGTAGAGGTTCGAGTAGATGCCGATGGAGTACTTCGGGGAGAGCTGGTCGAACTCGAAGATGACGGTGCTGACGTTGAGGGCCACAGTGGGGTCCGAGGTGTTGCATCGCCAGTTGTTCTCGGTCGTGACCGAACCCCGGCACAGGTTGACAAACAGCCGGTTCGCGGCGCTGTGGGTCTGGTCGTCGCATCTCCCGTTGAAGCTGTAATCCGTGAAGTTGAGTCCCAGGTCGGTCATCCACGTTCTGAGGCCCGACTCGTTCGCCCCCCCGCGGCTGGCGTCGCCGCAGTAGGCAATGGCCGCCGGACTGGAGGAGGTGTTCCGGACCGCGGAGTTCCCATAGACCGCGCCGCTCCAGTTCAGGTCCACCGCGATGCCCCGGGCGCCGTAGAGCTTCGACAGGTTGCGGGTGAAGTTGGTCATGTGGAGGGCCAGCCCGTCTGCGTCGGGGACGGACCTCCGGGTGAACGCGACCTCTTGCCGGACCAGGGCGAGGACCTCCTCGGCGTCGAACTTGGTCGAGCGGAGGGTCTCAATGGAGGCGGTGTTGGTGGCGTAGATGATGTCGTTCAGCATGACGGTCACCGCGATGAGGGCGATGGCGACGATGAATCCCGTGACGATGATGAGTTGGGCCGAGTTGTCGGGGGTGGGGAGGGGTCGGGTCCTCTCTTTCCCCCGCCCGCAAGTCCACTTTCCCTTGCCCCCCGTTCTCCGGAAGCCGGTGCGAGCCACTATAGCCTCCAGAGTGTCAAGCGGGCCTCGACGATGTTGTAGAGGCAGCCGGGCGGGCAGGTCCGGGTGTCGATGTCCCCGATGGAGGTATTGTCATAGAACGCGCTGAAGGTGGAGATGTCGGTCACGTTGTTGTGGAGGGCGAGGGTCCGGGAAACGGAGATGGCGTTCAGGCTGGGGTTCCCGTTCCAGATCCACTTTTTCTGGGCGGGATCGCCCGAGGAGTTGCTGATGTAGATGAGCTCCAGGTTGTGGGCGATGCCGTTGGGGTGGAGGACTCCCGACAGGAGCCGGAACATGGGGGAGACGTTGACGGAGACCGAGGAGGCGCCGCTGCGGACATACTGGGACCCGTTCCACACATATTCCTGGCCATCCCAGCGGAGCAGTTCGTACTTCAGGATGGAGAGGTTCCCCGGGGTTCCGTTGAACGGTCCCTCGACGAATGGGTCGTCCAGAGCCGCCAGGATGTCCCGCCCGTAGAACTGGAGTTGAGCCTCGACGTGGAGGTTGGCGGCGGAAGCGGTGAGGGGGGTGATGGAGGTGGCCTGGACAACGAAGATGAGGACGAGAATCATCAGCACCGCAGCAGAGAAGCCCTCGAGGGTGTGGAGTTGCCCCGAGTCGCCGCGGGCCACGGCTACCACACCCTGACCGAGATGACCGCCTCGGTCGCAGGGCAGGAGGGGGTGAAGACGCCGAAGGACGACGCCCAGTTCTCGTCGGTCTCGTCGGTCTCGGCTCCCTCGATCCCGGGGTTGACCCGGCGCTGCGAGAGGTCGGAGGTGAAGGGGGGCAGGTTTGCGCCACTCAGCGTCCGGGTCGCGCCGCCGTCCCCGCAGTCGTCGCCACCGGCGCCGATGTTCACTGCGTCCGTGAGGTTTCCGCGGTGGTTGTAGAGGCAGACCTCGTCGGCACTGTCCAAGTCGAACCACGGGGCGGCCGTCGTAGCGTTGACCATATTCGGGATGGCATCGGAGTTGACGGAGCCCGCTTGGACCAGTTCGAGATCGGGCGTGCACCCACGGACAAAGGAGGAGGCGCTGCCGCGCACGATGGTCAGAAAGCCGCGCGGCCCAATAAGGGTCGCGTTCGGGAAGGTGAGATTCTGCTCGCCGTCGGTGAGGCGCCACCGGGCGAGGTCCACCGGGTCCTTGGCGGGGTTGAACAGCACCACGGCGTCGGCGGAGGTCGAAGTGAACACCTCGTGGATGAGTGGATGGCCGGACATGCCGGATTCATTCAGGCTCACGTTCACCACCTTGACCACGCGCCGCGTCTGGCCCACGGAGGTGCTGGACGGCGTCGCGTTCCCGCTGGTGTTCACGGTGCCGTTCAGCCAGTCCACGCTCACGTTGAGGTCGAGCCTCCGGATGTCGGAGATGAGCCCCGCCTCCTGCCGGAGCAGGGTCTTCTGGGTGTCGGTGCCGTTCAGTTCCGCCATGAAGGCCGTCAACTTGCTCAGGTTGACGACTCCGGGCCGGCTCTTGTCGTCCGCGAGTTTCTCCTCCACCAGCCAGATGGCCGTCTTGTCCCCCTGAAGGGTCGTGACGTCGCTCTCGGTGTCGAAGGGGGAGAAGAGGCCGGGGATGAAGAGAATCACGTAGGTGAAGGCGAATAGGAAGAGGACGATGCCGAAGAGGAAGTCGAGGCTGATCTGGCCTGTATCGCCTCCCGGGGGACAGGAATGGGGGGCGCGGGGGGAGTCCGGGAGGTCGCGGACCATGGGCCAAGGTCTGTCGTTCGTCCATTAATCTGCTCCTCTGCGGGGGGAGGGGAGCCGAAAGCCTCCCGGCGACAGTCAGCCGAAGTAGGGCTGGGGGGGCTCGGGCAGGCGCGGGACCGTGGTCCGGGCCTTGGAGAGGGCCGACTTGAGCTGGGCCTCGATGGCCTCCGCCTGCTGGTAGAGGGGCCCGGGGTCGATTTTGAGGCCGGGGAGCATGCGGCCCAGGACCTCCACGAGGCTGGCGGCGCCCCGGGCGTCGGGGTAGTTGGCGTGGGTCCCCGCGAGGAGGCAGGCCACCTCCACCTCCGCGGCGGCCCCCTGGAGCAGGAGGACGCCGCTGAGGCCAGCCACCACCCCCTCTTCGAGGAGTTCGACCCGGTTGCTCTTGAGCAGGTCCCGGGTCCTGGGGCCGGAGCCGACCCCGAAGACCACCACCTCGGGGGCCTCCTCCAGGTGGATGCCCTCCAGGGTCACCAGGGTCTCGACCCCCTTCCTGCGGGCCCAGCCGAGGATGCGCTCCCCGAGAGTCCCCATCAGGTCGGGGGCGGGCATGAACTCCGAGACTACCACGACGACCTTCCGGCAGTCCCGCCCCCCGCCGCATTCTCCCGCGTAGATGCGGGCGGGAGGGTGGGGGATGTGGTCCTTCACCAGGGCCACGGGGGGCAGGTAGCGGGAGCGGAGCATCCCCACCATGGGGAGCTTCACGGTGTCCACGATGTAGCGGGCCGCGATGGTGGAGACCATCCCGATGGCGGGGAAGGCGTTGACGAGGACGGCGCCCCGGGCATCCACCTGGCCCGTCTCCACGATCTCGATGTCGTCCTCGGGGGGGTCGGAGGACCTCTTGGCCAGCGGAGATGCCATGGTGAAAAATCGGCTCGCGGGGATATAAGAGGTGGTCCGTCGCGGGCCGGGATTACGACTCGGCGACGGCCACGACCCGCTTGGAGATGAAGACCTCCTCGACGCTCCGCAGGTCCCTCTCCAGGAGCCCGTCGCAGCGGCGCCGGAGGACCGAGAGCGACCGGGGGGGCGGGGGCGGCGGCTGCCTCCGCGGGTCGGGGTTGAGGGCGAGGTGGAAGAGCGCCGCACGGGGGAGTTTGATTTGTTTTTCCAGCGGACCTTTGGTCCTACCGCATCCTCTCCAGCAACTCCGAAATCTTCTCCCCCCAGTTCCCCACGGCCCCGCCCTTCTGGACCTGGTCCTTGCTCCCCCTCCCCGGAAGCCCCTTCCGCGCAGGGTGGAGCCGGAAGAGGGGCTGGAGCCCCTCGATTTTGTTCAGCGTAATCTCGCCCGAGGCGAGCGCCGTCGCGAGGCGCCCGATGTCCCCGAACCCTGTGTGTTTGTTCACCCACTCGTCGGTGAGTTTCCGCTGACCGGTGACCCGCCCCCGGCTCCGCAGTAGCGCCTCGACGGTGGCGGCGTCCACCGGCCCGTAGGCGACGTGGTCCTTCGTCTTGTGGACCATGCCGAGCATCCCGCCGGGGACCAGGGCGCAGTGGTTCACTTTCTGGAGCCGGAGCATCCGGAGGGTGTCCGTGATGTCGCCCTTGACCCGGGGCTCCCCCCGGAGGCGGACAACCGCGTAGAGCTTCGCCTGCCCGTTCCCCGACGCCACCTACTCCTCCCCCCCGCCGTCGCCGGCCGCGGCGGCGGGCGGGGCCTTCAGCGCGAGCCCCTCGGCCCCCTTCATCAGCCGCGTCCGCTTCAGGGCGTCGTAGGTCGCCTTGGCGAAGTTCATGGCGTTCCGGCTCTCCCCGTCCACCCGGGTCCAGGAGTCCCGGATGCCGGCGAGCCGCAGCACCTTCTTGGCGGTCTCGGCGGCGGCGAGGCCGAGCCCCCGGGGCGCAGGCATGAGGGTGATGCGCACGGAGCCCGCCTCTCCGACGACCTCGATGGGGACGGAGTGGGGGTTGGAGCAGCCGCACTCCCAGGAGCCGCACCCCCGGTCCACCTGGACCAGGTTCAGTTTCGCATAGCCCGCCGCCCGCTTCACGGCCCCGCCCACCTGGGCGTCCCGGGCCCCCCCGATGCCGATGAACCCCTCCTTGTTCCCCACGGCGACCGTGGCGCGAAACTTGACCCGCCTCCCCGAGTCGGTCATCCGCTGCACCATCGAAATGTCGATGACCTCCTCCGAGAGCCCGGGGACGATGCGGTCCACCAGGGGGGCCTCCCGGATGGGCAGGCCGGTGGCGAGCGCCCCCTCCCAGGTGGCGACTTCGCCCGACGCCACCATGCGGCCGAGCCGGGTCCGGGGGACCCACGGCGCCTCCTCCTCCCTTCGCGGCGGGCGCCGCTGCTGCTTCCTCATCTCTTCCCCCCGTTGACCAGGCTTGCCAACTTCGGCTCCACCGCCTTCACGACTTTTTCATCGAACCGGTCATCGTCCGGGAGCACCTCCTCGTCCGCCGGGATGTCGAGCCCCCCCTCCCGCGCCCCCCGCAGGGCGGCGTAGAGCCGGCTCCCCGGGGTCGAGGCGTGGCGCCCCAAGTGGAGAAAGGAGCGCTCGACCCCCGCGGCTTTGGCGCGGAGGGCGAAGAGGCGTCCCGCCAGGTAGGCGGCGGTCGCCGACTTGGCGCTCCCATCGAGGCCCGCCCCCTTCAACTCGGCGGAGTTGACCGAGACCAGGGTCCGGTCCCCTTTCGGGTCGAACTTCACGAGTTGGAGGGTGAGCGCGCGGTTGCTCCGGCGGAAGACCGCGAGGGGGGTCCGCCCCTTGATGAGTTTGCGGCGCTGCCGGTAGTCGGTCTCCCCGCTCCTCTCGCGGCGGAAGGGGACGCGGCGCTGGCCCGCCATCTACTCCTTCGCCCTCCCCTTCTCCTTTCCCGCCTTCCGGGGGGCCTCTTTCGTCTTCACGGCCCTGCGCGCCGCCTTGCGCCCCCCCCTCTTGGCGGCGGCCGATTTGACCCCCATCGCCTCGAGCGTCTGGTCGAGGTGGGCCAGGTTCCGGAACTGCGCCCCGCCCGCCCGGCGGTAGAGGTCGCGGTAGGCCCGGCGCTTCAACGCCCCGGCGTCCCGCAGGGATTGGAGGCGCGCCCGCTGCAGCCGGATGCGCTTGATCCACGGCCCCTTGTGGCCCATGCGGGCCCCCCGCGCCCCCTTCCGGGAGCCGGGCCCCTTCCGGTGGCCGTAGTCCCGGAGAGCCTTGAAGGCGCGCCAGCGCCCCCGGGAGGGGCCCCGGTTGAAGATGCGCCGGATGCTCCCGTCGGCGATGAGCCCCCGGACATCCTCGCGCGTGATGGCTTTGGCGATGTCTTCGCCCTTCTCGGGGTCCATCCAGACCTTGTGCGCTCCCACTCCCAGGAGGGAGGCGGCCATGCGCCTCTGGGTGCGCAGTCCGCCCATCACCCCTCCCGCACCGGGTTGAGGACCCGAAGGCCCATCTCCCGGGCCTTGGACTGGATTTCGAGCCTCTTCTTCCGTCCCACCCTGCCGCCGACCCGGACCGCCCGGTCGGGCCCGACCCCCGCGAGCTCCTCGGGCCGGTGGACGAGGACCTCCAGGAATCCCGAGGGATGGACGTGGCGGAGGTCGTCCCGGAAGCCGTAGCCGCTCCGGACCTTCGCGGGCTTCCCCTTCCGGCTCTGCCGGACCTTGTTATGGATGCCCCGGGGCTTGCGCCACGCGGGGGAGAGGTTCTTGCGGCCGTTGGAGTGGTAGCGGGCGAACTTCTTGTGGAGCCTCCCCCGCACCGCCCGCTGGCGGCTCCACCGGTCGCGGAGGGCCCGGAGGGCGTCGGTCGAGGGGCCCGCCAGCTGCTTCAGGCGCTCCTCAGGGAGGTCCCGCAGGGCGGCCAGGGAGGCGATCCCGGCCTTGCGGAGGGCCTCGACCCGGTCTTCGGGGATTCCGGCCTTGGCCAGTTTGGGGAGGAGGGCCATGTCCCCTCCCCTGCGCGGCGGAGGGGATATATCCCTTACCGGGGACCCGCTCCGATGGAGGAGGCCCGCCCCCGCTGGACCCCCCCCCGGTGGTTCTGCCACGCCCGGCCCGACCGCTGCCTCCGGTGGAGGGGGCGCCCCCTCCCCCTCTGCGCCCGCTGCACCGCCATCTACCCCGCCCTGGCCGCCGGCGCTGTCGCGGGCCTCCTCGCGAACCCCCCGGCCCTGGCATCCATCGCGGTTTTCTTCCTGCTCACGCCCCCCCTGGCGCTCGACGGCGTGACCCAGTCCCTGGGGTGGCGGAAGTCCCGCAACTCCCTCCGGTTCGCCACCGGCCTCCTCTATGGGTTCGGCTGCGGCTTCCCGCTCTTCCCCCTCCTCTCCCTCCTGCGCGGCCCCCCGCAATCTATTTGAATCCCCCCGGGCGTCCTCCCCCCATGCCGTCGAAGAAGGCGAAGGCGAAAAAGGAGATTCAGCGGCCCAAGACCAAGGGGAAGAAGCTCCCCCCCTGGTTCGACATCGAGGAGCTTCGGAAGAAGGGGATCGACGCCGTGGCGAAGGAGCACGGCCTCAAGGTGGACACGATCTACCGCACCCTGAACAAGGCGGGCTTCAGCGCCAAAGAGCTGGGCGCCGTCAAGAAGGAGGACGGGGGCGCGGGGGGCGCCGAGCCCTCCACGACTGGCGGGCTCCTCCACACCATCGGCCTCGAGGAGGAGGTCTACAAGGAGTTCCAGTCCGCCAAGGAGAACTTCGAGGGGCGGGCGGCCCGGGCCCTCGACGACGCCGCCTTCGCCAAGGTCCTCCTCGCGCTCTACCGGCTCGTCAGCCAGTAGTCCCGCCACCCGTGGCCTCCGAGCGAACCTCCCGCCGACGGCCCCCCCGGAGCCTCCCCGCCTCTCCCTTCGGCCGCCTCATCGGGATGCGCATCGTCTCGCTGGGCCGCGGCCGGTGCGTCATCGAGATCGACCTCGACTCCCGGCACCACAACCCCGGGGGGGTGGTTCACGGAGGGGCCCTCTTCTCCGCGCTCGACTCCTCCATGGGCAGCGCCCTCCGGACACTGCGTCCGACCCGCCCGAGCGTCGCCATGGAGGTCCATGTCCGCTACCTCTCCCCCGTCGTTTCCGGCCGGGTCCGGGCGGAGGGCCGGGTGGTGAAGCGCGGGAGGACCGTCGCGGTCATGGAGTCGGTGGCGCGGCAGGGAAGGCGCGAGGTCGCCCGGGCGTCGGGCTCGTTCTACCTGCTTTAGTTCTCTCGACCGGGGTTGGGGGAGGGCGGGAGGGCCATGGGCACCGGGAGGTGCGACGGGAGGGGGCGAGGCTCCCGACACAGCCGCGTTCACGTTCCGCAACACGAGCGTCGGGGGCCGAGGGGGGCGGAGCCCGGGGGGTTCGCCTCCGGCACTGCCCTCCCGGAGACAGCAAACGTTTTTCCTGTTCCGCGCACCGGGAGCCCATGGCGAAGCGGAACCCGGTGAAGGTCCTCGACATCGAGACGACCGGGACCGCCGCCGACACCGGACTGGTCACCGCCTACGTGCTCCTCGAGGGGACCCGCCCCCCTAAGGTCCTCACCCGCTTCGTGGCCGGCGTCTCCGACGAGAAGAGGGCTCTGGAGGAGCTCCTGGCGCGCCTCCGCCCCTCCGACACCGTCGTCGTCTGGAGGGGGCGCGCCTACGACGTCCCCTTCCTGGTGACCCGGGCCCTCCGGCACGGCCTCGACGCCTCCCCCCTCCTCCGGTTCAAAGTGGTCGACCTGGCGGAGTTCGCGGAGAAGCACATGCGCCTCGACCGCACCTCCCAGTCGAGCATGTGCCGGTTCCTGGGCATCGGGAAGAACCACGACCTGACGGGCGACCAGATGCCGATGAAGTTCCTCGAGTTCCTCTCCACGGAGGACAGGCGGAAGGCCCGGGAGATTCTCGTCCACTGCGAGGACGACGTGCGGAGCCTCTACAAGATTTTCCAGAGGATGGAGCCGTTGCTGCGGGCCGCCGGGGAACTCTGACCCGTGGACCGCGTCGGGTTGGGAAAAACCGGGCTCCGCCTCTCCCCCATCGGCCTCGGGACCTGGCAGTGGGGCGCCCCCGAGTGGGGCTGGGGCGGGAGCTACGGCGAGGCGGAGGTCTCGGCCGCCTTCGAGCGCTCTCTCGCCTTGGGAGTGAACTGGGTGGACACCGCCGAGGTCTACGGCATGGGCCGCTCCGAGGAGATGGTCGGCCGCCTCCTGAAGCAGCACAAGGGCGAGGAGATTTTCGTGGCGAGCAAGGTCGCCCCCTTCCACGACTTCGAGCGGGCGTGCGAGAACTCCCGGAGACGCCTGGGGGTGGACGCGATCGACCTCTACCAGATCCACTTCCCGAGCGTGCGCTACACGGTCCCCCGGATGATGCGGGCGATGGCGCGGCTCCGGAAGAGGGGGTGGGTCCGCCACATCGGGGTGAGCAACTTCAACCTGCGGAGGATGCGGGCCGCCGCCGCCTCGCTCCCGGAAGGCGAGGTGGTCTCGAACCAGGTCCAGTACAACCTCCTGGAGCGGGGGCCCGAGAGGGACCTCCTCCCCCACCTGAGGGAAAACGGGCAGACCCTTATCGCCTACAGCCCCCTCGCCAAGGGGGCCGTCTCGGGGAAATATGGCCCCGACAACCCCCCCAAGGACCTCGCCCGGAAGATGGACGCCTACTTCTCCCCGGAGAATCTGCGGAAGATCTCGCCCCTCGTCCAGGTCCTCCGGGAGGTCGGCGCCGCTCACGGGAAGAGTTCCGGGCAGGTCGCCCTGAACTGGCTCCTCGGCCGGGGGCCCATCGTCGCCATCCCCGGCGCGAAGAGCGCGGCCCAGGCGGAGGAGAACGCCGGGGCGATGGGGTGGAGGCTCACGGCGGACGAGACCCGCCGCATCGACGGGGCGCTCCAGGGAGTGGTCATCCGGGAGAGCCCCGCCCGGAGGCTCAAGGCGATGGTCACGATGCTCCGCATCGGCGCGGCGAACCTCCTGAACCGGTGAAACCCCCGGCCTATACGTTGACCAGTTTGTTGTCGCCCCGCTTGGGCGGGTCGTTCTTGGCCCGCTGGGGCGCGGGCGGGTTGCCCTTGAACGCGGGCGCCAGCTCGGCGTTGATTTTCGCCGCCTCCGGGTCGTCGTCCGCGTTGGGGACGATGGCGCCGATGGGGCAGGCGGGGAGGCAGGCGTCGCACTCGATGCAGTCGTTGGGGTCGATGACCATGAAGGCCTTGCCCTGGTAGGGGCCGGGGTGGATGCAGTCCACGGGGCAGGCGTCCACGCACTGGGCGTAGACCTCTTCGAGGCACTTCAGCGTGATGACGTAGGGCATGGAGCGGGATGGGGGAGCCTGTATTTAAAGTTTGTTTCCGATTCGCGCGTGGTCGGGCCTTGTCGGAGGGCGGCGGCCGCGGACCTATTTCGCAAAAAACCTCGCGCGCGTAACCTTTTAAAAGCCCCGCGAGATGGCCGGGGATGCAAATCGAGGGAGCGGTCCAGGGCGTCGCCTCCACCCTCGGGGGCGTGGACCCGGAGCTCCTCGCGTTCGCTCTCCTCTCCGCGGTCACCCTGGCGGCGGCCGTCGCCGTTCTCTGGACCCGCCAGACGGTCCGCGCGGTGGTTTTCCTCGCGGCGGTCTTCGCGGGGGTCTCCGGCCTCCTCTTCCTGCTCGGGGCCGAGTTCCTGGCGGTGGTTCAGCTGCTCATCAACGGCGGAGCGGTGACGGTTCTCATCCTCTTCGCGGCGATGTTGACCACCCGGGAGACCCTGCGGGCATGAGCGCACCCTCCCCCGCCCCCGAGGCGGCGCCCCGGTCCCCCAAGCCCGGAATCCTCGAGGTCTCCACCCGGCTGACCGTCGCGGCCCTCCTCCTCGGACTCCTCCTCGCTGCGGTCCTCCGGACCCCCCTGCCGGGCTCTCCCCACCCGCCCGACACCCGGCGCTTCGCCCTCGAGCTCCTCTCGGCCTACGGCTTCCCCCTCGTCCTCATTGGTCTCATCCTCGCGGTGGCGATGGTGGCGGGCGTGGCCCTGGCGAAGGAGGATGAATGACCGTTGCCGACGATGCGAGAGAGTTTCCCAGGGGACCGGCGCGGGCCTCATCCTTTGATTGCCACGCGTCGCGAAGCGACGCGGGATTGAGGCCCGCGCCGGCGGGACGAGGGGGTTCCCGAGGGGAGAGGCAACAATGACCGTTCCCCTCTCCGCCTACCTCGCGGTCTCGGCCGCTCTCTTCGCCATCGCCCTCTACGGCGTCCTCGCCAAGCGGAACGGCCTGGTCATCCTGATGGCGATCGAGATCATGCTCAACGGCGCGGCGCTCAACTTCGTCGCCTTCTCGGTCCACCGGGGCGGCGACGCCCTTGGGCAGATTTGGGCCCTCTTCGCCATCTCCCTCGCCGCCGCCGAGGCGGCCATCGGCATGGCCATCTACGTGGTCCTCTTCCGGAGCCACCGGCGGATGGACCTGCGGGAGGTGTCAATCCTTCGATGGTAGATGTTGAAGGATGGCGTTCAAGCCGTGAGTTCAAAACCCTGCCCTCCGCTCGAGCTTCGCGCTCGCTCCGGGCGGGTTTTGCGGAGTTGCCATGAAGGGCGATTCCGCGGAACCCGCCCCGAGCGAAGCGAGGGGCAGGGTTCTGCGGCCGCGCGAGGCTCGCGAGCGAAGCGAGCGAGCCTCGCGCGGAGGGGAGTTCCATGGTTAGTGCCCTGGAGTTGTCTTGGGTCATACCCCTCGCCCCGGTCGTCGCCTTCCTCCTCATCGCAGCCGTCGGCAAGCGGACCCCCCACCAGGGGGGGCTCATCGCCATCGCTGGCGTCGCGCTCTCCCTCCTCCTGACTCTTGGCGCGTTCCGGGAGTCGTTCCTCTACCCCGAGGCGCTGCCCTTCAAGATGGAGCGGGAGTGGATTCCCGGAACCTCCCTGACCTACGGCGTCCGCGCGGACACCCTGAGCCTCGTCATGTCCCTGGTGGTCACCACCGTGGGGCTCGCAGTCGTGGTCTACTCGCTCGGCTACATGAGGGGGGACCCGGGCCTCCGGCGCTACTTCGCGGAGATTTCGGTCTTCGTCGGCTCGATGCTCGGCCTCGTCCTCGCGAGCAACTACCTCATGCTCTTCATCTTCTGGGAACTGGTCGGCGTCTGCTCCTACCTCCTCATCGGCTTCTGGTTCGAAAAGCCCTCGGCGGCCCGCGCTGCGGTGAAGGCGTTCGTGGTGACCCGGTTCGGCGACCTCTTCATGCTGGCGGGCATCCTGCTCCTCTTCAAGCAGTTCGGGACCCTCGACTTCGACTCCATATTCAACGCGGCGCAGGCGCAGCAGGCCGACGTCACCCTCGCCGCACTGCTCCTCTTCGGCGGGGCGGTCGGGAAGTCGGCGCAGGTCCCCCTCCACACCTGGCTGCCCGACGCCATGGAGGGCCCCACCACGGTTTCCGCCCTCATCCACGCGGCGACGATGGTGAAGGCGGGGGTCTACCTGGTGGCCCGCTCCATGCCCCTCTTCCTCCTCGCCCCCGACGCGATGCTGGTCGTCGCCATCATCGGGGCGGTCACAGCCCTCCTGGCCGCTTCGATGGGGCTCGTCGCCAACGACATCAAGCGGGTCCTCGCCTACTCGACCGTGAGCCAGCTGGGCTACATGTTCCTCGCCCTCGGCGTCGGCGCCTACGCCGCCGGGATGTTCCACCTGCTCAGCCACGCCTATTTCAAGGCGCTCCTCTTCCTCGCCGCGGGCTCGGTCATCCACGCCGTCGGGACCAACGACCTGCGGCTGATGGGCGGGCTGCGGAAGGTCATGCCGGTCACCAGCCTCGCGATGCTGGTGGGCGGGCTGAGTCTCGCGGGCGTCCCGCCCTTCAGCGGCTTCTGGTCGAAGGACGAGGTTCTCGGCGCGGCGTGGCGCGCCCACCCGCTCCTCTTCGCCGCGGGTCTCCTGGCCGCGCTCTTCACCGCCTTCTACATCTTCCGCCTGTGGTTCATGGCGTTCGGGAAGGAGTTCCGGGGCTCCGCCGAGAAGAGGGAGCGCCTCCACGAGTCCCCCCGGGTGATGACGTGGGTCCTCGTCGCGCTGATGCCCCCGGCGGCCCTCGCCTTCCTCTGGGGCTTCGCGGGCTTCGGCCACTACGTCGGCCTCGCCCAGGAGCCCTACCACCTCGGGCACACCCACCTCTACGCGCCCGGCAAACTGATGGAGGAGGCCATCCTCCCGCCGGTCGCCGCGCTCTCGATCGCGGTCGCGGTCGGCGGCCTCCTCCTGGCCCGCGCCGTCTACTCGAGGGGCAAGCCGTCGCCCGAGGCGTTCACCGCCACCCCGGCCCGCGCGGCGTTGCACCGCATGCTGGAGCGCAAGTTCGGGTTCGACGACGCCTACGGGGCCGTGGCGCGCGGCTTCGTCCGGCTCGCCGACGGGATCCACTGGACCGACCTCAAGGTGGTGGACGGGGTCATCCACGGAATCGCCGGAGGGACCGCGGGCCTCGGCCAGAAGTTGCGGCGGCTCCAGAGCGGCATGGTCCAGAACTACACGACCCTCGTGGCGGTCGGGGCGGCCCTCCTCATCATCCTCGCCTGGAGGTTCCGGTAAATGGTCGAGAACCTCCTCTCCATGCTCCTCTTCCTCCCGCTCGCGGGGGCTGCGGCGGTCGCCCTCGCCCGCGACGCCAAGGCGGCCCGGGCCATCGCCCTCGCTTTCACCCTCATCCCCCTCCTCCTCACGGTCCCCCTCGTCCAGCAGTTCGTCCACTCCTTCGGCACGTTCAACCAGCACTTCCAGTTCGCCGAGAAGGCGCTCCTCGTCCCATACTTCGGCATCTCCTACTCCCTCGGGGTGGACGGCCTCTCGCTCCCGCTGGTCGCGCTCACGACGCTCCTCTTCTTCCTGGCCGCGCTCTTCTCCTGGGACGTCGCCCACCGCCCCCGGGCCTATTTCGGCCTCCTGCTGCTGATGGAGACCGGCGTGGTCGGCGTCTTCACCTCGCTCGACCTCTTCCTCTTCTTCGTCTTCTGGGAGGTGGTCCTCATCCCGATGTACTTCTTCATCGCCATCTGGGGGGGGCCGAGGCGCGACTACGCCTCCTTCAAGTTCCTCATCTACACCCACGTCGGCGGCTTGGTCATGCTGCTGGGCCTCGTGGCCCTCTTCCTCGCCACCGGCGGCTGGACCTTCGACCTGGTCGAGATTGGCAAGGCGGCCCCGGGCCTGCCGCAGGGGCTCCAGGTGCTCGTCTTCTGCACCTTCCTCTTCGGCTTCGGCGTGAAATTCCCGCTCGTCCCGGTCCACACCTGGCTCCCCGACGCCCACGTGGAGGCGCCCACGGCGGGCTCGGTGCTGCTGGCGGGGCTGCTGCTGAAGATGGGGGGGTACGGGCTCTTCCGCTTCGGCTTCGGGATGCTGCCGGGCGGAGTGGCGGGCGAGGTCCCGCTGCTGCGCGTCAAGATGACCGACCTCATGCTCCTCCTGGCCGTGGTCTCCATCCTCTACGGCGCGGCGGTCTGCCTCGCCCAGCGCGACTTGAAGCGGCTCGTCGCCTACTCCTCCATCAGCCACATGGGGTTCGTCCTCCTCGGCTACACGGTCGGGACGCCGCTGGCCATCCAGGGCGCGATTTTCATGATGGTGAGCCACGGGCTCATCTCGCCCCTGCTCTTCATGGCGGCGGGGGCGCTCCAGCACCACGCCGGCTCCCGCGACATCCCGAGGATGTCCGGAATGGCGGCGAAGATGCCGCTCTACGCCACCCTGCTGATGCTGGGGGCGCTCGCCTCGGCGGGGGTCCCGGGGATGAGCGGGTTCGTCGCGGAGCTCCTCGTCTTCCTCGGCGCATGGCCGGTCCTCGGCATCTGGACGCTCCTCCCCATCGGCGCGGTGGTCATCGGCACGGCCTACCTCTTCTGGGCCCTGATGCGGGCGATGTTCGGGCCCGCGAGGGTCCCCCCCGAGGCCCACGGTCCGAAATATGACGTCGCCGCCTACGAGGCGCTCCCGATGGCGCTCCTGATGGTCGCCATCGTGCTCTTCGGCCTCTTCCCGGAGCCCCTCCTGAGGGTCCTCTCGGTGGCGGGGGGCTGAGGTGGAGCCCCTCCTCCTGCTGCTGATTCTCGGCGCCTTCGGGCTCGCCTCCCCCGCCCTCGACCGGGCGACGAAGGAGCGCGCCCCCCTCCACGGCGCCTCCCTCCTCGCCCTCGCGGCGTCCCTCGCCTACGCCGCCCTCCTCTGGGCGACCGGGCCCCCGGGCCCCGCCCTCGGCGGCATGCTCCGGTTCGACGCGTTCGCGCTCTTCTTCACCTTCCTCGTCCTCACCGGCGGCCTCATCGCGCTCCTCGCCGTATTCTCCCACATCAAGCCCGACGAACCCCACCAGGGGGAGTTCCACGCGCTGCTCCTCCTCTCCCTCCTCGGGATGGTGGTGGTCTCGGCGAGCGCCGACCTCGTCCCCCTCTTCGTCGGCTTCGAGCTGTCGAGCCTCTCGACGTTCGCGCTCGTCGCCTACCGGAAGTCGAGGCCCGAGGCCTCCGAGGCCGCCATGAAGTTCTTCGTCGTCGGGGCCTTCTCCGCCGCCCTCATGCTCTTCGGCATCTCGCTCCTCTACGGGGTCACCGGGACGACCCGCCTCGACGCGCTCGCCCCCGCCCTCCAGTCGGGCGCGCCCCTGGCGACCGCCGGTCTCGCCCTCCTCATCGTCGGCTTCGGGTTCAAGGTCGCGGCGGTCCCGTTCCACGCCTGGCTCCCCGACACCTACGAGGGGGCGACGGCGCCAGTCGCGTCGTTCCTCGCCTCTGCCTCGAAAAAAATGGGGTTCGCCGCGCTCTTCCGGGTCTTCTTCGTCGCCGCCGTCGCGCTGCGCGCGGACTGGACGCCCCCCTTCTTCGTCCTGGCCATCCTCACCATGACCGTCGGCAACGCGGCGGCTCTCGTCCAGAAGAGCGTGAAGCGGCTCCTCGCCTACTCGAGCATCGCCCACGCCGGCTACATCCTCATCCCCCTCGGGGCGGCCACGGCGTCGGCGGCCGCGAACCAGGTCTTCCTCACCGGCGGCCTCCTCCACGCCCTCGCCCACGCCTTCATGGCGGGCGGCGCCTTCGTCGGACTCGCGGCCGTCCTCCAGTGGACCGGCCGGGAGGACTTCGAAGCGTTCAACGGCCTGAGCCGCCGCGCCCCCTTCACCGCGTTCGTGATGGCAGTCCTCCTCTTCTCCCTGGCCGGGGTGCCGCCCCTCCTCGGCTTCTGGTCGAAGGCCTTTCTGGTCCTCGGCTCCCTGCAGGCGGGCGGCCTCGCGGTGGTCCTCGCGGTCGCCCTCATCCTCAACTCCGCCCTCTCCCTCTTCTACTACGCCAAGGTCGTGAAGCACATCTACTTCCTGCCGCCGCCCGAGGGCTCGGCGCCCCTGCGCGCCCCGTGGGGCGTCTCCGCAGCCCTCGCCCTCTGCCTCTTCGGGGTGCTCCTCCTCGGCGTCTACCCGACCCCCGCCATCGAACTGGCGGCGCAGGCGTCGGCGGCGCTCAGCCCGGTGCCCTAGTAGAGAAACTTCGTGTCGATTTTCGTGATGAGGTCCACCATGACCAGCGGGGCCTGGACGTTCCTCATCAGTTTCCCCATGTTCCCCTCCACCTGGAGCCGCCCCTGCATGATGGACTGGAGGGGTTCCATCTCCTTCCGGATGACCTCGAGCCACTGGTCGTAGTGGCCCGAGAGGATGATTTCCGCCTTGATCTCGGCCCGGGTGTTGAGTTTCTTCACGCCCCGGCACTTCCCGTGCCAGAGGTCCATGTATCCGATGAACTCCGGGATGTTCCGCGCCGGGTCGGCGGTCAGGATGAAGGCGACGTCCCCCTCCCAGTCGGCGGCCGCCTCGGCGTACTCGGCGCTCTCGTTGAGGACCTCGCCGAACCTCCGGAACCACTCCTCGGAGGGAAAGGGGAGCTGGGCCATGGCGGCAGTGGCGCACCGGGAAGATAAGATTTTTCCACCGGCGGCCGTCGGGGGGAGGATGTGGTGGTTTTTGTCCCCCCGAATCGTCTTCGGCCAGGACGCCCTGAAGAACCTCCCGGTCGAGATGAACAAGCTGAAGCCGGGGGAGAAGGCGTTCATCGTCACCGACAAGATGATGTCCCAACTGGGGACCGTCGAGCGGGTGAGGAAGGCGCTGTCGGGCTGGAGCGTCGAGGTGTTCGACGAGGTGGAGCCGGAACCCTCCATCCAGACCGTCCAGCGCGGCGCGGAGCGGGTGAAGGCGTTTCAGCCGGAGTGGCTCATCGGCCTCGGCGGGGGCTCCTGCATGGACGCCTCGAAGGCGATGTGGGTCCTCTACGAGAACCCGTCCATCGCCCCTGACGCCATCAACCCCTTCCAGAGGCTCGGCCTCCGCACGAAGGCGCGCCTCTGCGCCATCCCGACCACGAGCGGCACCGGCTCCGAGGTGACCTGGGCGATGATTCTCACCGACACCGCGGCGCGCCGCAAGGTCGCGATGTCGAGCCACGAGGCGATCCCCGACCTCGCGGTGGTGGACCCGGTGATGGCGGCCACGATGCCCCCGCGGGTGACCTCCGACACCGGACTCGACGCCATCACCCACGCCACCGAGGGCTACGTCGCGAAGTGGCGGAACGACTACACCGCCCCCCTCTGCCTCCAGGGGGTCAAACTCGGCATGGAGTACCTGCCGAGGGCCTACGAGAACGGCGAGGACATGGTGGCCCGGGAGAAGATGGCGAACTGCGCCACCATCGCGGGGCTCGGGTTCGGCAACTCCCAGGTCGGCATCGCCCACTCGATGGGCCACTCCATGGGCGCTCTGTTCAAGGTCCCCCACGGCCGGTCGGTGGGGTTCTGGCTCCCCTACTCCATCGAGTTCAACTCCAAGGAGGACTCCGTGGCCAACCTCTACGGCGAGGTCGCCTGGTTCCTGGGGCTCGGCAGCGGCCGGACGGGGATGAAGGCCTACGTGGCGAAACTGCGGGAGATGTACAAGAAACTGGGGCAGCCCACGGCCCTCAAGGACCTGGTGCCCCCCGAGAAGGTCCAGGCCGACATGGACAAGATGGTGAACTACTCCCGGAACGACCCCTGCACGCTGACCAACCCGAGGAACCCCTCGCCGGCGGACTTCCGGAAGATCGTCGAATACGCCCTGGAAGGGGAGCCGATTGACTTCTGACGCCCGGCCGGGATGACCGAATTCAAAAACATCCTCGTCGCGAAGTCGGGCCCGGTCGCCCGGGTCACGTTCAACCGCCCCGACTTCCGCAACGCCCTGAGCCTCGAGACCCGGAAGGAGTTGAAGGCCGCGCTTGCGGAGCTGCGGGCCGACCCCGAGGTCCGGGTCCTCGTGTTCAACGGCGCGGGCAAGGGGTTCATCGCGGGAGCCGACCTGCGCGACCTGGTGCCGATGAACCCCCCGGAGGCGTGGAACTACGTGAACTCCTACGGACAGGCGCTCTACGGTGAAATCGCATCCTTCCCCTGGCCTACGATTGCGGCCATCCACGGGTTCGCCCTGGGGGGCGGGTTCGAACTGGCGCTGGCGTGCGACATCCGCATCGCGGCGGAAGGGGCGCTCTTCGGGGCGCCGGAGGTCAACGTCGGCATCTTCCCGGGCGGGGGCGGGACGCAGCGGCTCTTCACCGCCGGCCTGCCGGGGTACGCCGCCGAGACCGTGCTCCTCGGGGAGAACTTCGACGCCAAGGAGGCCCACCGGCGGGGAATCGTGAACCGGGTCGTGCCGCCGGAGAAACTGGAGGAAGAGGTCGCGGCCCTCGCCAAGAAACTGGCCGAGAAGCCCCCCGTGGCCCTGCGGCTCGCCAAGGAGGCGCTCGCCGGGGCGGACCGGGGGAACTACAAGTTGGAGGCGGCGCTCTTCGCGACGGTCTTCGCCAGCGAGGACCAGAAGGAGGGGATGAGGGCGTTCCTGGAGAAGCGGAAGCCGGTGTGGAAGGGACGGTAAAGTTTTCCTTCCCTCCTCCCCTCCCGCCCTCCATGCCCCCCCGCCGCACCGAGAAGGACGCCCTCGGCCGGGTCCGGGTGCCGGCGGACGCCTACTACGGCGCCCAGACGCAGCGGGCCCGCGAGAACTTCCCCATCTCGGGCCGCAGGCTCCAGCGCCCATTCCTCCGCGCCCTCGGGGAGGTCAAGGTCGCCGCGGCCCGGGTGAACACCTCCCTCGGCCTGCTCGACCCGAAGTTGGGGAGGGCGATCGAGGCGGCCGCGAAGGAGGTCGCCTCGGGGAAGCACGACTCCCAGTTCGTCGTGGACCTCTTCCAGACCGGCTCCGGCACCTCGACCCACATGAACTCCAACGAGGTAGTCGCGGGGCGGGCCAACGAAATGCTCACCGGGAAGCGCGGCGGCAAGTCCCCGGTCCACCCGAACGACCACGTCAACCTGGGCCAGTCGAGCAACGACGTGATTCCGACCGCCCTCCACCTCTCGGCCCTCGAAGAGATTGAAAACGACCTCCTCCCCGCCCTCCGGCTCCTGAAGAAGCGCCTCGAAGAGAAGGCGCGCCAGTTCAAGGATGTGGTGAAGGCGGGCCGGACCCACATGCAGGACGCCCTGCCGGTCACCCTGGGCCAGGAGTTCTCCGCCTACGCCGCCCAGTTGGACCACCGCATCCGGAGGGTCGAGTCGGCCCGCAACCACCTGCAGGAGCTGGCCATCGGCGGCACCGCGGTGGGGACCGGCGTCGGGGCCCACTCCGAGTTCGCCGAGGAGGTCGTCTCGGAGTTGCGGAAGATGACCGGCATCGAGGACCTGCGCCGCGCCGAGAACCCCTTCGAGGCTCTCGGGGCGAAGGATGCCGCGGTCGAGGCGAGCGGGGCGCTGAAGACGGTCGCGGTGAGCCTCACGAAAATCGCCAACGACCTGCGGCTGATGTCGTCGGGCCCGAGGGCGGGCCTCGGCGAAATCGACCTCCCCGCCATCCAGCCAGGCTCCTCCATCATGCCGGGAAAGGTGAACCCGGTGGTCCCGGAGGCGGTGACGATGGCGTGCGCCCAGGTCATCGGGAACGACGCCGCCATCACCCTCGGCGGCATGGGGGGGTTCTTGGAACTGAACATGATGATGCCCCTGATTGCCTACGACCTGCTGGAGTCGATTCAACTCCTCGCAGGAGCCAGCCGGGTCCTGGCGGAGAGGTGCGTCAAGGGCATCACGGCCCACCCGGAGCGCTGCCTGCGGCAGGCGGAGTCGAGCATGGCGCTGGTGACGGCTCTGGCGCACGACTTGGGGTATGACCGGGCGGCGAAGGTGGCGCGGAGGGTGGTGGACGAGGATTTGAGCGTCAAGGAGGCTCTGGCGAAGGAGGGGGTCTCGAAGGATAAAATCAACAAGATGCTCGACCTCAAGCGGCTGGTGAGGCCGCATGGGAAGTAAGAAGACCAGAGGCCCGAGGCGCTGCTGAGGGTCGCGTGCTGCAACGCCCTCCGGCCCGGCTGCCTGCGGGGATGGGGGAGGGGCGAGCCCGCGACTGGAAGCGGATGAAGGAACCACCCGGGAGAGCCCGCCCCATCTTCCACCGGGGGACTCCTCCTGAAAAACTTGGGGGTTCAAGGGGGTGGGCGGAGCCCGCTCTGTTCGTCACCGATTCGATGGGACACGGGTCGGGGGTTTTCAGCGATTGCGGGACACGGCCGCGCGGTATGCTTTCCTCACTTCCCCGTCACAACCCCCCTCACCGCCTCCGCCACCCTCTCCGCCTTCGGCACGAACGCCCTCTCCAGGGGCCGGCTGTAGGGAACCGGGCTGTCGGGCGCCGCGACCCGCGCCGGGGGCGCCTTGAGGAGCTCCAGTCCCCGCTCCGCCACCCGCGCGGCGATTTCGGCTCCGATGCCCCCCGTGAAGCACCCCTCCTCGACGGTCACCAAGCGCCCCGTCTTCCGGACGCTGGCGAGTATCGTCTCCATGTCGAGGGGGTTGAGGGTCCTCGGGTCAATCACCTCGCATTCGATCCCCTCCTTCGCCAGCTGGTCCGCGGCCTTCAGGGCCACGGGGACCATGCCGAGGACCGCCACGACCGTCACGTCCTTCCCGGCCCGCTTCACGTCGGCCACCCCGAAGGGGACCACGTAGTCCGCCTGCGGCACCTTTCCCATGCTCAGGTAGAGGATTTTGTGCTCGAAGAAGAGGACCGGGTTGGGGCTGAGGAGGCTCGCCCGGAGGAGCCCCTTGGCGTCGTAGGCGTTGGAGGCGCAGACCACCCGGAGGCCCGGGGCGTGCATGAAGAGCGCTTCGATGGATTGGCTGTGCTGGGCGCCGGAGTTGAGCCCCGCACCGCCGGGGCTTCGAATGACGAGCGGGACCTTATGGGCCCCGCCGCTCATGTAGCGCATCTTCGGGATGGCGTTGAAAATCATGTCCATGGCGACGAACATGAAGTCCTGGAACATGATTTCGGCCACGGGCCGCTGGCCCGCGAGCGCCGCCCCCATGGCCGCCCCCGCGATGGCCGACTCCGAGATGGGGGTGTCCAGGACCTGCTCCGGGAACTTCTCGGCGAGCCCCTTGGCGGTCTCGAAGATGGAGTTGGAGACATCCTCCCCGAGGAGAAAGACCCGGGGGTCCTTCGCCATCTCCTCTTCGAGCGTCGTCCGGATGGCCGCGTTCACCGCCATGTTGGACCACTTCGCCTCCTTGGGGGGCGGTTTGCCCTCCAGGACCTCCGGCGGCTCGGGGGCGTAGACATATTCGGTCAGGTCTTCCACCTTCGGCTCGGGGCTCGCCTTCGCCCAGGCGATGGCCTCGTCGAGGGCGCGGTCGGCCTCGGCGGTCATGGCCTCGACCGCCTCCGATGTGACGACTCCCCCCCTCCCCAATTTTTCTCTCAGCCGCTGGATGGGGTCGTTCTTTCTCAACTCCGCCTTCTGCTCCCTCGTGCGGTAGGTGTCGGGGTCGCCGATGGCGTGGGGCTCCCAGCGGGTGGTGAGGCACTCGAGGAATGTGGGCCCCCCGCCCGAGCGCGCCCGCTCGAACGCCTCCTTCGCGGCCGACCAGACCGCGACCGCGTCGTTGCCGTCCACCGTGACTCCGGGCATGGCGTAGGCGGCGGCCCGGTCGGCCAGCCGCTTCAGTTTCGTGTGCTTCTGCTGCGGCGTCGTCCAGCCGTAGCCGTTGTTCTCGCAGACGAAGACCACCGGCAGGTCCCAGAGGGAGGCGAGGTTGGCCGCCTCGTGGAAGAAGCCGATGTTGGTCGCGTCGTCGCCGGTGAAGCAGGCGACGGCTCTTCCATTTTTCTCGCGCTTGCAAGCGAGGGCGAGCCCCGCCGCCTGGAGGGTCGGCGAGCCGACGATGCCGAGGGCGACCGGGATGTTCACCTCGGGCGCCCCGAAGTGGTCCTGCCCCCCGCGCCCCTTGAATGTGCCCCCCTCGCGCCCGAAGGCCTCCGCGATCAGTTTTTTCAGGTCCGCGCCCTTCGCGACACAGTGGCCGTCGGCGCGGTGGGTGGTGGTGGCCCAGTCATCCTTTTCCAGCACCGCGCAGACCCCTGCGGCGACGGCCTCCTGGCCGATGCAGGAGTGATACCATCCATACATGGTCCCCTTCATGTATTCCGCCTTCGTCTTCTCCTCGAATCTCCGGATGAGAATCATCGTGCGGAGCATCCGCCTCTGGAGGTCCGGGGAGGGGGCGGTGGCCATTGGCGCCGGTCTATCGCGTCCCCGCCGCCGACGAGGCGCGGAGCGCGCGGCCGGGCAAGAAACCCCCCAGCCCGTTCATTGGCCCCGCTACTCCTTCACCTCCAGCACCATCTCGATGTAGACCGGCGAGTCCATCGCCAGCTCCGCCACCCCCACCGCGGCCCGCGCGTGCTTGCCCCTCTCCCCGAAGAGGTCGATGAGCAGGCGGGAGGCGCCGTTGACCACCCGCGGCTGGTCGTTGAACCCCGGAGCGGAGGCGACGAACCCGGTCAGTTTCACGACCCGCTTCACCCTGTCGAGGGAACCGAGGGCTTTTTTCACGCTGGCCAGCGCGTTCAGCAGCGCGACCTTCGCCGCCTCCGCCCCCTGCTCGGGGGTCAGGTCGGCGCCCACCTGGCCTCGGTAGAGCATCCTCGCCCCCTCCTTCGGGATGTGGGCCGAAACGAAGAGGAGGTTCCCGGTCAGGACGCAGGGGACGTAGGCGGCGATGGGCTCGGGGGCGGGGGGGAGCTGGAGACCCAGCTCCTTCAGGCGCTTCTCGGCGGGGGCCACACTTCGAAGGCGTTCCGGGACACAAAGAGGTTTCGAACGGAGAATCCGCAGGGCCTCAAATCTCTCCGTAGACCTCTTCCCGGGCGTGGACCACGATGCCCCGGGGGGTGATCTCGAACGGGTGGATTTTCCGGCTGTGGTCGGAGCCCCGCATCTTGTAGACCTCCAGGGAGCGGGTCCGGAAGTTCTCCTTCCGGGAGTTGTAGAAGAGGATGACGCCGTCCACCAGGAAGGACTCGAGTAGGACCCGGTTCTCGTCGGACCACTCGGAGGTCACCAGGGCGGTCATGCCCAGGGCCTCCAGGGTGGCCGCGAGCCGCAGCGCCTCGGCCCGCGCCTTGGCGGGGTCGCCGTAGATGTAGGAGAGGGAGGACCAGGAGTCCACCACGGCCCGGACCGCGCCGATCTCCTCCTGGATGCGGACGAGGTCGTCGAGCAGGGAGTCCATGTCGAGGCCGCGGACCTCGACGTACTTCTCCGTGGAGGGGAGCCCCACGCGGGTCGAGGTGCCGTCGAGGAAGGCGATTTTGCTCTTCAGTTCCAGGGCCTCGAAGTCCCAGCCGAACCGCTTGGCGTTCCTCCGGATTCTCCCGGGTCGCTCCTCGGTCGCGAGGAAGACGCCGGGTTCGTCGAACTTCGTGGCGCCGTTGTAGAGGAACTGGAGGGCGAAGAGGGTCTTGCCGCACCCCGCGGCCCCGGCGGCGAGGTAGGTGTGGTCCCGGAGGAGGCCGCCTCCGCAGAGGTCGTCGAACCCCTCGACGCCCGTCCGGGCCCGCTCGTCGTCGCGGGTGTTGCCCTCCTCGCTCGCCATGAACCCCTTTCCCCGGGCCGGGAGATAACGCTTTTCGAATCGGGCGGCCTCCCGGGGGAGGGGCCGAAACCTCGGCCCGCAAGTCTTATATAGCCACCGGCCCCAACACCGCACGAGTTTTCGATGGAAGTCGCCAAACCCGACCTGGAGAACCTGAAGCAGCAGCTCTACCACGGCACCACCACCGTCGGCCTCGTCTGCAAGGACGGCGTGGTCCTGGCGAGCGAGAGGCGGGCCACCATGGGCCACTTCATCGCCTCGAAGAGCGCCAAGAAAATCTACACCGTGGACGACCGGATGGCCCTCACCACCGCGGGTCTCGTGGGGGACGCCCAGACCCTCGCCCGCATCGTCGCCGTCGAGGCGCGCCTCTACCGCCTCCGCCGCGGCGAACCGATGTCGGTCCGGGCCATGTCGAGCCTCCTCGCCAACATTCTCAACGGGAACCGCTACTTCCCCTACTACGTGCAACTGCTCGCGGGCGGCGTGGACCGGACCGGGCCCGCGGTCTACTCCATCGACGCCGTCGGCGGGCAGTTGGACGAGAAGACCATCGTCTCCACCGGCAGCGGCAGCCCCATCGCCTACGGCGTCCTCGAGGAGCATTTCAAGAAGGACATGAGCCTCGACGACGGCGTCGCCCTCGCCGTCCAGGCCCTCCACGCCGCCATGAAGCGGGACGCGGCGTCGGGGGAGGGCATCGAGGCCGTCAAGGTCACCTCCGGGACCGTCGAGGTCGTCCCCGAAGAGGCGATCCGGCGCGTCCGGGACCGCCTCTCCTGACTCTCTCCGGGGGGGCCCCGTCCCCCGTTCACAGGCACGCCCCCTCCGCCCCCCGGGCCGGCGGGCCCTTTCCCACTCCCATGGCATCGGAAGTCATCGCCCAACTGCGGCAGGAGGTCCAGCGGAGGCTCCCCAGGGAGGTCCCCGTCAGCGCGGTCCAGTTCGAGGGCCCCACGCTGGTCATCTACACCCCCGAGTCCCGCCGCCTCGCCGAGGACCACGAGCTGGTCCGGACCCTGGCCCGGGAGCTCAAGAAGCGCATCGCCATCCGACCCGACCCGAAGAACCTCATCGCTCCCGAGGCCGCCGAGAAGACCCTCCGCGCCATGGTGCCCCCCGACAGCGGCATCAGCGACCTCTTCTTCAACGCGGAGACCGGGGAGGTGGTCATCGAGGCCCAGAAGCCGGGCCTGGTCATCGGCCGCCAGGGCTCGACGCTCCGGGAGGTCACCAAGGCGATCGGGTGGTCCCCCCGGGTGGTCCGCACCCCGCCCCTCGCCTCCTCGACGGTCCGGCAGATCCGGACCCTCCTGCGCACCTTCGCCGACGAGCGGAAGGTCCTCCTCCACCGCATCGGCCAGAAAATCCACCGCCCTTCGGCCCCCCGGGACCAGTGGGTGCGCCTCACCCCCCTCGGCGGGTTCCGGGAGGTGGGGCGGAACGCCTACCTCCTCTCCACCCCCGAGTCCCGCATCCTGGTGGACTGCGGCATCACCGCGGGCTCCGACAAAAACTCCACCCCATACCTCTACGTCCCCGAGGCCTCGCCCCTCACCCAGCTCGACGCGGTCGTCCTCACCCACGCCCACCTCGACCACTGCGGCCTCGTCCCCTACCTCTTCAAGTACGGCTACGACGGCCCGGTCTACTGCTCGCCGCCGACCCGGGACCTCATGGCCCTCCTGACCCTCGACTTCCTCGAGGTGGCGGCCCGCGAGGGGCGCAAGGTCCCCTACGACTCGGGAGACATCCGGGAGGCGATCAAGCACACCATCCCCATCGACTTCGGCGAGGTCACCGACATCGCCCCCGACGTGAAAATCACCCTCCAGAACTCGGGCCACATCCTCGGCTCCTCGGTGGTCCACTTCCACATCGGCGACGGCTCCTACAACGTCGCCTTCACGGGGGACTTCAAGCTGGAGCGCTCCCTCCTGTTCGACGGCGCCTCCTTCCGGTTCCCCCGCCTGGAGACGCTGGTCATGGAGGCGACTTACGGCGCCCACGGAGATCTCCAGCCCACCCGCCGGGAGGCCCAGGAGAAGATGGAGGCCATCATCCAGAGAAGCCTCGCCCGGGGCGGCAAGGTGCTCATCCCCGCCTTCGCGGTGGGCCGCTCCCAGGAGGTCATGCTGGTCCTCGAGGACTCCCTCCGGCGGAAACGCATCCCCGAGGTCCCCATCTACACCGACGGGATGATCTCCGAGGCGACCGCCATCCACACCGCCTACCCCGAATACCTGAACAGCGACCTCCGGGACCGCATCTTCCACCGGGGGGAGAACCCCTTCCTCTCCGACCTCTTCATCCAGGTCGAGAGCCCGGCCCGGCGCGCCGAAATCGCCGAAAGGGGCCAGGCGATCGTCCTCGCGACCTCGGGCATGATGAACGGCGGCCCGGTCATGGAGCACTTCCGAAACTTCGCCCCGAGCGAGAAGAACACCCTCGTCTTCGTGGGCTACCAGGCGGAGGGGACGATGGGGCGCCGCATCCAGAAGGGGTGGAACGAGGTCCAGCGGGAGGGGGAGAGCATCAAAATCGGCCTCCAGGTGGAGACCGTGGACGGCTTCTCGGGCCACAGCGACTGGGAGGAGCTGGTGGAGTACGTCCACCGGTGCTCCCCCCGCCCCGAGCGGGTCATCACCGCCCACGGGGACGGCTCCAAGTGCATCGAACTCGCCAGTTTTATCTACAAGAGGTTCCGCATCGAGACCCGTAGCCCCATGAACCTCGAGACGGTCCGGCTGGTATGACCCCCGAGCCCGCGCCCGCGGCGCCCCTCTCGGTCACCGTGGTGGAGCGGAGGCCCAACCCCCTCTTGGACCGGGAGGAGGTCGCCTTCCGGCTCGACTTCGCGGGCCCCATGGTCCCCCGGGCCCGGGCCCTCCAGGCCCTCGCCGGCTCCCTCCAGGTCCCCCCGGAGCGGGTGGCCATCCGCCGCCTGCGGGTCGATTACGGGAGGCCCGGCGCTTCCGGCCTCGCCCGGGTCTACTCCACTCCCGAGGCCCTCAGGAAGGTCGAGGCCCCCCACATCCTGAAGCGGCTCAGCGGCGAGAAGAGTGAGAAGGCGGCCCCGGCGGGGAAGAGGGAGGCGCCGAAGAAGGAGGAGGCCAAGGAGGAGAAGAAGCCGGAGGCGAAGCCCGCGGAGAAGAAACCCGCCGAGAAGAAGTAGATGGGCGACAAGAAGGAGAGGGAGCGGCGCATCACCCGGGCCTACAAGACCGAGGGCGGGAAGATCGGCCGGCAGCGAGACAACTGCCCCCGCTGCGGCCCAGGCGTCTTCATGGCGGCCCACGAAGGGCGGAAGTCGTGCGGGAAGTGCGGTTACACGGAGTTCCCGCGAGCCTGAGCGCGGCCCCGCGCCGGCCGGGAGCCTGCGGCCGTGGCCGTCGAGTTTAATCGTTGGGACGGAGACATGGATTCATGGGAGGAAGGAGCTGGAGGCGGGTCTCCGTCCTGGCCCTCGGTCTGCTTCTGCTCGCCCCGGGGGCGGTCGCGGACCCCCCGGTGGACAAGGCGTCCTTCGACCAGGCGCAGGAGCAGACCGCCCACTACCGGCGCTCCATGGCCGCCGACATGCTGAAAATCCTCGGCCAGAGCTTTATCGCGGCCGGAAACTCGCTCGAGAACGGCTCCGAGGAGGGGATTCCCCCCCCGTTCGTGCCGGGGGAGCGGGGAGGGACGGGCCTCGCCGCCCACCTCCTCCGGCAGGGCGCGGAGTGGGGCTCCTCCGTGGTCACCGTCTCGGTGTCGGGCTCCGCTCCCGCCCCCCTCTGGCTCTTCCCGGTCGCCTCGGCCCCGGCGCTCGTCCTCGCCGCGCTCTGGGTCCGGCGGAGGACCTTCCCATCGGTCCAGTTGAGCGGCGCCCTCTACGACGTCGCCACTCTCCGGGGCCCATCGCCCCCAATCATCCAGCCCCTCCTGCGGGTGGCGGCCATGCTCGGTCTCGCCGGAGCCCTCCTCGCCTCCCGGTGGATCGATCCCCTCCTCCTCGCCTCGACCCTCCTGCTCCTCTCCTCCCTCCTCCTCGCCATCCGCCGCCCCTTCGCCTCCCGGTGGGCGCAGGGGCTCTCGGAGAGACTGCTGCGCCACCGCCCCCTCGCCGTGCTGGCCGCCGCCCTGGCCGGGGGCTCCGGCCGCCGCTGGGTCTCGGTCTCGGCCATGGGGCTCGCCTCCCTCGTCCTCCTCCTGGCCATGGCGGGGGCTCTCGGCGAGGAGAACCGCCTCCCACTCGCCGCCGCGGCCCTCCTCCTCCTCTCCGGCCTCACCCTGTGGGAAATCCTCCCGCGCCCCGCCGGGGACACCCTCGACTGGGAGTCGGTCCTCGGCCGGGCCATCGGCCTCGCCGTCGTGGGAACCGCCCCCGGCGCAGCCGCGGCCCCCTCCGCTCCGGGCGCGGGGTCGTTCCGCCCCGGCTCCTTCGACATGACCCTCCCCCGCCTCGACCTCGGCGGCTCCGGAGGCCCCCACCTCGTCGCGGGGGGCCACGACCCGGAGGACCGCCGGGAGTATGCGGCCGGCGACGACATCCGGGCCGTCGACTGGAGGGCCACCGCCCGGACGGGGAAGATGTACACCAAACTCTCCGCGCCCGACGCCGAGTCCTCGATGTGGCTCGCGGTGGACTGCTCGGCGAGCACCCACTCCGGCATCCAGGGGGAGAAGCGGGACCACATGGCCCGACTCGTCTCCACCCTTGCCCGCTCCGCATCGCTGGGGGACCACCGCTTCGGCCTCGCCCTCTTCACCACCGGCCTCGAGAAGGTGGTGCAGCCCCAGGTGGGCAAGGGCCAGGCGGAGCGCGTGGCGACCGCCCTATCCGCCCACGCCTCCCGGGAGGTCGGGACCGACCTCCCGCGCGCCTTGGAGGGGCTCGGCCGCCACCTCCGGGGTCCGGGGACGATTTTCCTCATCTCCGACTTCACCGAGGAGCCCCCGCCCGAGTTCGAGGCGGCGGTCCAGGCCTTCCGCTCCCGGGGGCAGAAACTGGTCGCGGTGCGGGTCGTGGACCCGCTGGACGAGGAGTTGCCCGACCTGGGGGTCGCCTGTATCGAGAACCCCGAGACCGGTTCCGCCAAGCTGGTGAACACCTCCGACGCCCGCCTCCACCGCGACTACCGGGCGGCCGCCCGGGAGCTCCGGGCCCGGCTGCGCCGGAGGCTCGACCGGCTCGCCATCCCCCTCATCGAGGTGCGGACCACCGAGGCTCCGCGCAGCCTCCTCGACCGCGTCTCCCGCATGGGCGACCGGACCCCGGCCCGCCCGCGGGAGGCCCCCTCCCCGCGGTTTCACGGGCGCGCGGGTTCGCAAACCTTTATAAAGAACGTTCCTTTCACGGGGACGCGTCCTCCATGGCACTTCCTCTCCTCCTCGCCCCCGCCGCCGCGGCCGCCGCCCTCGCCTTCGGCGGCCTTCTCGCCCTCTCGGTCCTGAAGAAACCCGAGGGGGGGGAGAAGATCCGCGAGATTTCGCGGGCCATCCGGCAGGGCTCCTCCGCCTACCTCAAGCGCCAGTTCCGCACCATCGCCCTGTTCGGCATCCCCCTCGCCGCCGTCCTGGCGGTCGCCCTCGGGCCCGCCATCGCCGCCGGCTTCGCCGCCGGAGCCCTCCTCTCCGCCCTGGCGGGGGCCCTGGGCATGGCGGTCTCGGTCCGGGCAAACGTCCGGGTCGCCCACGCCGCCTCGGGGGGGCTGAAGCCCGCCCTCTCCCTCGCCTTCCGCGGCGGCGCGGTGACCGGCATGGCCGTGGTCGGCCTCGCGCTCCTCGGCGTCTCCCTCTTCTACATGGCGTTCCTGGGGGCCGGGCTCCCCGACCCGGTGACCCCCATCGTGGGCTTCGCCTTCGGGGCCTCGCTCGTCAGCCTCTTCGCGCGCATCGGCGGCGGCATCTACACCAAGTCGGCCGACGTCGGGGCGGACCTCGTGGGCAAGATCGAGGCCGGCATCCCCGAGGACGACCCGCGGAACCCGGCGGTCATCGCCGACAACGTGGGGGACAACGTGGGCGACTGTGCCGGCATGGGGGCGGACCTCTTCGAGACCTACGCCGTGAGCGCGGTCGGCGCGATGCTCCTCGGATACTTCACCTTCGGCAAGGTGGGCGACGCCCCCACCGTCGCCTACCCTCTCCTCCTCGGGGCCGCCGCCATCTTCGCCTCCATCGTCGGGGTCTTCTTCGTCCGCCTCGGCCCGAAGGGCTCCATCATGGGGGCCCTCTACGCGGGGCTCGGCTCCACCGGGGCGGTCGCGGCCGTCCTTTTCTACGTGGTCACGCAGGCCGTCTTTGGCGGCGCGGCGGGGGTCTCCCCCGACGCCCTCTACGGCGCCTCCCTCATCGGCCTTGGCATCTCCATCGCCCTCTTCGTCATCACCGAGTACTACACCTCGAAGCCCCACCGGCCGGTCCAATCGATCGCGGAGGGCTCCAAGAGCGGCTCCGCCATCACCATCATCGCCGGCCTCGCCGTCGGCCTCGAGTCGGCGGCCCTTCCGGCGGTGGTCGTCTCTGCGGGCATCCTCGCCTCCTTCGGGCTGGCGGGCCTCTACGGCGTGGCGGTGGCGGTGATGGCGATGCTCAGCCTCACAGGGATCGTCATCGCCCTCGACGCCTACGGCCCGGTCACCGACAACGCGGGGGGCATCGCCGAGATGGGGGGCCTCCCCCCGGAGACCCGCAAGGTCACCGACGCCCTCGACGCGGTGGGGAACACGACCAAGGCGGTCACCAAGGCGTTCGCCATCGGCTCGGCGGCCCTCGCGGCCCTCACCCTCTTCGGCGCTTACATCCTGGAACTGAAGCATGTGAACCCGGTGGCCTACGGGGAGCTGGAGTTCAACCTCGCCCGGCCCACGGTCGTCGCCGGCCTGCTCCTGGGGGGAATGGTCCCGTTCCTTTTCAGCGCCTCCTGCATGCGGGCGGTGGGGCGGGCCGCCTTCTCGGTGGTCACCGAGGTCCGGCGCCAGTTCAAGGAGATCCCCGGCATCATGGAGGGGACCGCCAAGCCCGACTACGGCCGGTGCGTGGACATCGTGACCCGCGCCTCCCTCCGGGAGATGGCCTTCCCCGGCCTGCTCGCGGTGGCGGCCCCCCTCGCCATCGGCTTCGTGGCGGGGCCCTACGCCCTCGGGGGGGCGCTCCTCGGCTCCATCGTCACCGGCTTCTTCCTCGCCCTCCTCCTGACCACCGCCGGCGGCGCCTGGGACAACGCCAAGAAGTTCATCGAGGAGGGGCACCACGGGGGGAAGGGCTCCGACGCCCACAAGGCGGCCGTCGTCGGCGACACCGTCGGGGACCCCACGAAAGACACGGCGGGCCCGGCCATCAACCCCCTCATCAAGGTTATGAACACCCTCGCCATTCTGGTGGCAGCCGCCGTGGCGGCCCACGCCCTCTTCCGATAATGTACGTCAAAGCCAAACTGACCGACACCGTCCGCGTCCCCCCGGAGAAACTCGGGGACTCCCAGGAGAGGGTCCTCGACTCCCTCCTCCGGGAGAAGCTGGAGGGGAAGATCGACCGCCGGGTCGGCATGGTGGTGGCGATCATCGGAATCTCCGCGGTGGGCGAGGGGCGCATCCTCACCGGCGACGGGGGCGTCTACTACGACGTCACCTTCGACTGCATCGCCTTCCGGCCCGTCATCCAGGAGATTGTCGAAGGCCGGGTGGTGGAGGTCGTCGAGTTCGGGGCCTTCGTCTCCATCGGGCCTATGGACGCCCTCCTCCACGTCTCCCAGATTTCGGACGACTTCATGACCTACGACGAGAAGAACGCCCGGCTCGTCGGCCGCAACGAGTCGAAGGTCCTCCAGGAGGGGGACCTCGTCCGGGCCCGCATCGTCGCGGTGAGCCTGAACGAGGCGGACCCCCGGGCGAGCAAAATCGGCCTCACCATGCGCCAGCCGACCCTCGGGAAACTGGAGTGGGTCGGGGGGAAGCGGCCTGCGGGCCCCCGCCCCAGGGCGGCCGGCGAGGCCCCCGCGGAGCCCGCGCCCAGGCCCCCCAAGGCGCCCGCCGGCGAACCGAAGCCCTCGGCCGGCGGAGCGTAGGACGGACCCATGGCTGAGCTGGTCTGTCGCATGTGCCACCGTGTCCTTGTTGGCAAGTCGTGCCCCCACTGCGGGAGCGAGGACGTGAGCCCCGACTGGAAGGGGTTCGTGGTCATCCTCGACCCCGAAAAGAGCGAGATCGCCCGGCGGCTGAACATCAAGGAGAAGGGGAAGTTCGCGCTCAAGGTCCGGTAGGAGCGCGCCTGTGGCCGATTTGGTTTTGCCGGAGCCAATGCGCGAGGAATTGAAGCGCCCCTTCGGCCCCCTCTTCAAGGAGATGGACGCGGCCCTGGCCGAAGTCCGGAAACTGAGGCCCCCGAAAGTCGCGGCCGTGGGGGACGTCGTCTCCTACGAGTTGCTGAAGCGGAACGCCCTCCCCGACCTGAGCGTCATCGACGGCAAGGCGCAGCGGGAACTGTTCGCCCCCGACCGGAAATACAAGGTGGCTCAAAAGGAGATCCGGCTTGACAACCCGGCGGGTCGGCTCACCCAGGGGCTCAGGGACGCGGTCCGAAAGGCGCTCTACGACGTCCGGACCCGCATTTTCGTCTACGGCGAGGAGGACTTGGCGGTCCTGGCGGTGGGCGAGTCGGCCCCGACGGGGACCGTGGTTCTCTACGGTCAGCCCAACGAAGGGGTGGTGCTGGTGCGGGTGGATGAGGCGTTCCGGAAAAGGGTCGCAGATATCCTGGGGCGGATGGAGAAGGGGTAGGAATCCGGTTCTGCCTGTCGGGAAGGGCCAAAGATAGATAAGCCGCTCCTCCCGAAAAACCCGTGATGGCCTCCCCCATCCTCTGGCTCGCCCTCGCGCTCCTGGTGGCCGCTTCGCTGGTCCGGAGCCCCGAGGCCCGCCGCGCCCTATCCGCAGCGGGCTGGGGCGTTTTCGCCCCCTTCTGGGGCTCCATGGCCCTCTTCTTCCGCGGCTACACCGGGGGCGTCGAGGCGCGGGTGGACGCCGTGGACGGGACTCTCTCCCTGGTGATGGTCTTCTTCTGCCTCTTCGTCATGGCGAAAATCCTCCGCGGCGGCTCCCCCGCCCTCTGGAAGCTGACCCGGGCCACCGCGTTCGTCGGGCTCGTCTACTTCCCCTTCACCGAGATCGCGCCGCTCCGCGCGGCCCTCATCGGATTCACCGACCAGTTGACCGTGGGGGCCCTCGGGCTCTTCGGCGTCCCCGCCTCCTTCTCTCCGCCCTACCTCTGGGTCCACACCACCAACCCCACCATCCTCCCCGACGGCATCCCCATCGTGGAGATCATCCTCGCCTGCACCGCGGTGGAGTCGATCGCCCTCTTCGGCGGGGTCATCCTCGCCGTGGGGGAGAACCGGCGCCGCCAGTTCCTGGCCGCCGCGGCCACCCTGCCCGCCATCTACCTCCTCAACCTCATCCGCAACATGTTCGTGACCGCCGCCTACGCCTACTCCTGGTACGGCACCGCCGAGGAGTCGTTCGAGACGGCCCACGCGGCGATGGCGAAGGTCGGCTCCACCCTCGCCCTCATCGCCCTCGCCTACATCCTCTTCCGCATCCTCCCCGAGACCGCCGAGTTCGTCCGCGAGGTGGTCGGGGAGTTCCTGCCCGGGTTCCGGCGCAAGGCGAGACCGGGCGGCGGGTAGCAAAATTCAAGTCGGGGAGCGCGAGGGGCGGAGATGGTCTCGGTCCTCCCCGAGGAGGCGCGGAAGAAGGAGGAGCCCGCACTGGGGGCGCAGGCCGAGAGTCCGTAACCGAGACCCGAATCACACGGCGCCCGACCGAATGATCCAAATCCGAACCGCGCCGAGCCCCCTCAGTTCACGACCCGGACCACTTTCCCGATTCCCTTGCTTTTCCCCTCCCGGAAGAGGAACTTCTGCCCCGGGGCGACCGCGTAGGGCCGGAACTTGAACGCGAGCCGCGCCCGCCCCCGCTGCCCCGCCATCATGTAGGGCCGCTCCATCCAGGTGAAGCGGGCCGACTCGCAGACCGTCTCGAGGTGGACCACCGGCTCGTAGCCGCGCTTGATGCGGGTGGGGTGGTTCAGGATGGTGACGTCCGCCTCGAACTCCCGGGCGGGCCGCGGGGGCTCCGAGGCGAGGAGCATTCCCCGCCGGACCTCGGAGGGCCGCACGCCCCGGACGGCGACTCCCACCACGTCGCCCGCGCGGGCCCGGTCCACCCGGAAGTAGTGGACCTCGATCGACTGGACCCGCACCTCGGTGAAGGAGCCGTCCTCCCTCGGCCCCAGGCGGAGGACCTCGCCGGGCCGGACCGTCCCCTGCTTGACGGTGCCGCTGAGGACCGCCCCGACCCCCGCCACCGAGTAGACCTTGTCCACGTAGAGCTCGAAAGGCCCCCCGCCGGGGGCGGCCCGGGGCGGCAGGGCCCCGAAGAGCGCGTCGAGCAGGTCGTACCCCTCCAGGGTCACCGCGCTCGCCTGGAGGACCGGGAAGACAGCGCGCATCCGGCCCGGGTCCCGCAGCAGGTCCTCCATCTCCTCCAGCCGGGTCACGGGGCGCGCGGCGCGGCCGATGCGGGCGAGCAGGTCTGAGACCTCCTGGAGGACCTCCGCCCGCCGCGGCGCCTCCACCCGGTCCACCTTGGTCACCACGATGAGGACCGGCAGCTCCATCGCCAGGAGGACGCCGAGATGCTCCCGGGTGATGTGGGTCACCCCGTCGTCCGCCGCGACGACCAGCAGCCCGTAGTCGAGGCGCTGCCCCACGATCCCCCGGATGGTCGTCCGGAGCCAGGGCTCGTGGCCCACCGTGTCGAGGAAGGAGACGAGCCTCTCGGCCCGCTCGACCACCACCGCCTTCTCCCGCTTGTCGCGGGGGTTCCGGACCCGGAGGGGGCGCCCCTCCCGGAAGCCGTAGACGCCGTAGGAGAGCTCCGCACTGAGGAGCCGCTCCACCTCGTGGGGCAGGAGGTCGAGGTAGAGGCGGGTCCGCCCCGCCCCGTCGTCCCGGTGGCGGGTCGTCAGGGTCCCGACGAGAGTGGACTTCCCGTGGTGGACGTGGCCCGCGGTGCCGACGAGGATGCGGGCGCTGTCGCCGGGGGGAGGGGGGCCGATCGCCCTCCTCCCCCCGTCCACAGGCCCGCCCCCCTCCCCCCGGAGTCTTTCAATCGTGACCAGCCCCGCCCGCCCCCCGTTCACCGGCGCCAGTTCCACCGACGCCACCCGCGCCCCGACCTCGGCGGCCACAGCCTCCAGGACCCGCACCGTCCCCTCGGCCTTGGCGGCGTCGAGATTGGCGGGCGCCCCGTCGTCGGAGATGCCGATGACGTAGAGGGCGGTCCCCTCCCCGGCGAGGAGCCGGTGGTTCATCTGGCAGGCGAGGGTCTCCTTGCGGTCCCGGGCGAGGTGGACCTCCGGCGACAGGAACTCCTTGAACTCCACGTTCTCCCGCTCCCCGGCGGCGAGCAGGTCGTCGAGGGGGCGGGAGGCCCCCGGGCCCCCCATTACCCTTCGAGGTGCCGGCGGCGGCGCCACTGCCGGCGCTTGGTGTGGGCCGTGAACCCCCGGTTGGTCCGCATGATGACCCAGACGGGAACGCGGCGGTTCTGCTTCCCCTTCTTGGCGAGGCGGAGTTTCTTCGGGGCCGGTTTTTTGCCCATGGTCCAATTACAGCCTCCGGATTTTAATGTCCCGCTTCTGGGGGCTGAGCCGCTCCAGGATGACCCGGAGCTGCTCGTCGGTGATGGCGGTCCGGATCTGCCCGCTCTGGGCGAGGGAGATGAGCTGCAGCTCGACCCGGGCCCCGAAGTCGGGCCGGGCCATCTTGAGGGAGTTGAGCCGCTCCCGCGCCTCCGGAGTGAGAATCTGCCGGAGGATGGACGCCTTCTGGGCCTCGAACTCCTGCTGGGCCGCCTGCTGCTGGACCGCCTGGGCCTGGGCCGCATGCTGCTGGGCGGCCAATTGCTCCATCTTCTTTCGCCGGATCGCCTCCAGTTCGTCGTCGGCCATCGGCGGCTCAGGAAGCGGGCTTGCCCCCGGCCGGAGGGGCGGGGCCGGCCCCCCTGGTCTCCTTGGGCCCCCGCTCCTCCTTCGGGGTCCGCGAGGGGAGTCCGCTCTCCCGGGGGGCTTTCCGGGCCGGGACCTTGGGGGGCGCCGCGGCCGCCTCCCGGGCCAGTTTGTCGAGGAGCGCGCGCCCCTTCGGGGTGAGGTCCCTCCCCCGGCCGGGGAGGCTCCGGACGAGGCCCTGCGCCTCCATCTGCTGGAGGGCCTTGCGGAGGATGTTGCCGGAGCCGGGCCGGAAGTGGGGGCCCGCGGATCCCCGGCGGCGGCGCCCCCCGTAGTGGGTCCGGAGGCGGGAGACGCCGACGGGTCCGTCGAGGTAGATGCGCCGGAGGAGCGAGGCGCTCCGGATGAACCACCAGTCGGGCTGGACCGGGGCGCGCTCCCGGCTGGCGCCGGTCTTCACGAAGGGGGCCCAGGCGGGGGGCTTCAGGCTCCCTTTCAGGCGCTCCCTCAGGATCTCCAGGAGGGGCTCCGCGGGGACGTCCCGGACGGTGGTCATGGCCCCCCCTCTCTTCGAGAGCGTATAAGTTTGGCGCGGAACCCGGCCCGAGCGAAGCGAGAGTCAATGCTCTGCGGACCGCGCCCGCCATCGCATCACGGGTGGGCGCGGAGCGCCATCTGCGCCAGAAGGGCCTCCAACTGGATCCTCTCGTCCGCCCCCTCCGCGAGACGGAAATCGGCCTCCCCTGTCAGGTCCATGAGCCGGGCCTTTTCGCCGTCCTCCATCTCCCTCTCCACCAGGACGCGGTGGATGCGCCGGAGGAGATCCTCCCCCCCGACCCCCCGCTCCAGAAGGGTCCCCAGGAGCCTCTGCGCCTTGAGGAACTTTCCCCCCAGGGCGAACTCCACCATCTCCCGCACCTCCTCGGGCCGCGCCTCGGCGGAGGTCTCGTAGACCCGGGCGGAGTCCACCCGCTTCCCGAGGAGGGAGGCGCCCTGGAGGGAGTTGATGCCCCTCCGGAGGTCCCCCTCCGCGATGCGGACCAGGGCGTCAAGGCCGTCCTTCGTGATCTCCACTCCTTCGGCATCCGCCACCTTTTGGATGCGCTTGGCCACCGCCCCGTCCGGGAGGGGCCGGAACCGGAAGAGGGCGCACCGGGACTGGATGGGCTCGATGACCCGCGCCGAGGAGTTCACCGAGAGGATGAAACGGCAGGTGGAGGAGAAGCGCTCCATGGTGCGCCGGAGGGCGGCCTGGGCGTCGGCGGTGAGCATGTCGGCCTCGTCCAGGAAGAGGGTCCGGAAGCCGGCACTCCCCGAGGCGGAGCTCCGGGCGAAGTTCTTGATGTTCTCCCGGACCACGTCGATGCCCCGCTCGTCGGAAGCGTTCAGTTCGAGGAAGTTGGCCCTCCACTCCTCCGGGAACATCCCCCGGACGAGGGCGACGGCGCAGGCGGTCTTTCCGGTCCCGGGGGGGCCGGCGAAGAGGAGGTGGGGCATCTCCTTCGAGTCCCGGTAGGCGACGAGCCGCGCCACCGTCTCCTCCTGGCCGACCACCTCCTCCAGGCTTTTGGGCCTGTATTTCTCCACCCACGGGAGGTGGCTCGCCGCCGGGTCCATGGAGAGAAACCCCCCTGGAGACTTTATAGAGGCTGCCCCCATCCCCCTCGATGCCCGGCCCCATCCGAGCCCTGGAGCCCGCCTACCGCCCCGCCGACCTGGAGCGGGAGGTCCAGGCGCTCTGGGACCGGAACCGCATCTGCGAGAAGGTCCGCAAGCGGCCCGGCCCCCCCTTCTTCTTCGTGGACGGCCCCCCCTACACCACCGGCGCCATCCACCTCGGCACCGCCTGGAACAAGGTCATCAAGGACGCGGTGCTGCGCCACCGGACGATGGCGGGGTTCCGGGTCTCCGACACCCCGGGGTGGGACATGCACGGCCTCCCCATCGAGGTGAAGGTGGAGGAGGAGTTGGGGTTCACCTCCAAGAAGCAGATCGAGGAGCTCGGGGTCGGGAGGTTCGTCTCCCGTTGCAAGGCATTCGCCGAGAAGAACCGGAAGGAGATGACCCGCCAGTTCCAGCGCCTCGGCGTCTGGATGGACTGGGAGCGGCCCTACCGGACCGTGGAGCCCGGTTACATGGAGGCGGCCTGGTCCACGCTGAAGGCCGCATATGAAGCGGGACTTCGAAGGGAAGAGCCCCTCCTGGAGCAGAACTATCGCGTTGTGAACCAATGCCCCCGCTGTGAGACCGCGTTGGCGGAGGCGGAGGTGGAGTATGAAACCATCACCGACCCTTCGATTTATGTGAAGTTCCCCATCGTCCCGAGCTGCTTTGGCGAGAATCTGAACGCCTCGCTCTTGGTGTGGACAACGACCCCGTGGACCCTTCCGGGGAACATGGCCGTCGCCGTGCGCCCGGACATCGAGTATGCCGAGGTTCGGCGGGGAAACGAGGTTTTGATTGTGGCCTCCTCCCTCCTGGAAAAGGTTCCGGGTCTTTTGGCCGACGGCGCCCGGGTCACCCGCCGCCGTCAGGGCCGGGAGCTGGTGGGCCTGCACTACCGAAGCCCCGTCCAACCACTTCTCAATCTCGACGCCGACCCCCGCCTTCGGGCGAATCCCCCTCCCTATTCCGTTCTTGCTGCCGACTTCGTTCAAACCACCGAGGGCACGGGGTGCGTCCACATCGCCCCGGTGCATGGCGAGGACGATTATCGGGCCATTCGGCGCTGGGTGCGGGAAAACCAGAAGCAGGTGCCGTTCTTCCATACCGTCAACGGACGGGGGCGTTTCACAAATCTCGTTCCGGCGCTGGAAGGACAGGATTTCCGAGAGGGCAACCGGGCCATCGTCGAGAGCCTCAGGCAGACCGGGGCCCTATTCCGCGAGGAACCGGTGTCCCACCGCTACGGCCACTGCTGGCGGTGCAAGAATCCCCTGCTTTTTCTCGCCACTGACCAGTGGTTCCTGAAGGTCTCGCGGCTCCGGGACAAAATGAAAGCCGAAGCCGGCAGGGCGCAATGGGTCCCCGACTGGGCGGGCTCGGCCCGCTTCGCCGACTTCATCGGGGAGGCCCGCGACTGGTGCATCTCCCGCCAGCGCTACTGGGGCATCCCGCTGCCGATTTGGCGTTGCGACAAATGTCACAGAATCGAGGTTGTGGGAACTCGCCGGGAGTTGCAAAAGAAGACCGGTCGCAAAGTGGCGGACCTCCACCGGCCCAGCGTGGACCCGTTGACCTGGAAGTGCGGGAACCCGGGCTGCGGCGGAGCCATGAAGCGCGTCCCCGACATCTTCGATGTCTGGTTCGACTCCGCGGTGGCCTCGTGGGCGGTCCAGGGCTGGCCCGCCATGGGCGGGAAACCGTTACCCTCCGATTTCGTCTGCGAGGGGCACGACCAGACCCGGGGCTGGTTCTTTTCCCAACTCGGCGCCTCGGTCTCGGCCTTCGGCCGCGCCCCCTACAAGACGGTCCTCATGCACGGATTCACCCTCGACGAGGCGGGCCGGAAGATGTCGAAGAGCCTGGGGAACGTCGTCGAGCCGGGCGAGGTCGCCGGCAAGTTCGGGGCCGACGCGCTGCGGTGGGCCGTCCTCTCGGCCGGCGCCCCGTGGGAGGACCTCCGCTTCTCCATGGCCATGGCGGAGGGGGCCTTCCGGAGTTTGAACATCCTCTACAACGCGGTCCGGTTCCTCCAGAGCGCCGGGGTCCCGGCTCCGGCCCGGGCCCCGGCGAAACTCCGGGTCGAGGACCGGTGGCTCCTCTCCCGTCTCCACGCCGCGACCGCCGAGGTGACCGCAGGCCTGGAGTCGTTCCACCTCCACAAGGCGACCCGCGCCCTGCAGGGATTCTACGAGGAGGACCTCTCCCGCTGGTATATCCCCCTGGTCCGGAAGCGGCTGGGTGAGGGGGACCCGGCCGCCGCGTGGTCCCTCGCCACCGCCCTCGACACCGCCGTGCGTCTCCTCGCCCCCTTCGCCCCCTTCCTCGCCGAGCGGCTCTACGGGGCCCTGCCCGGTCGGCGGGCCCCGTCGGTCCACCTCGCGCCGTGGCCGAAGCCCGCGAAGCGGCAGCCCCGCATCGAGGAGGCGATGGCGGTCGCCCGGCGCGCGGTGGAGGCTGCGTGGCGGGCGCGGCAGAAGACCGGCCGGAAGCTGCGTTGGCCCGTGGCGCGCGTCACCCTCGTCTCCGGGGCACACCGCGCCCTCGTCCCGCTGCGCGGCGTCTTGGGGGAGCAGACCAACGCCAAGGAGGTCGCTCTCCTCCCCCCGGGCGCGCCACTCCCCGACCGGGAGGTCGAAGTCAGGCCGCTGCCGGGGAGAATCGGGCCCGCCTTCAAGCAGCGGGCGCAGGAGGTCATCGAGGCGCTGAAGGCGGCCCGGCTGGTGCCCTCCGACGCGGGGGGGAGGGGAATCGAAATCACGCTCGGCGGCGAGAGGGTGCGGATTCCCCCGGAGATGTTCGAGATGCGGGAGCGCGCCCCGGAGGGGGTGGCCGTCGAGCCCTTCGAGGGGGGCCAGGTGGTCGTCGACGGCCGCCTCACCCCCGAACTGGAGGCGGAGGGGTGGGCCCGGGAGGTGGTCCGGCGGGTCCAGGAGACCCGGAAGACGTTCGGCCTCACCCCCGCGGCGAGGGCCGAGATCTCCCTCCGCATCTCCGACCCGAGGGTCGCCGCCGCCCTCTCCCGCCCGCCCTGGCCGGCGCGCATCGCCGCCGGGGTCCGGGCGTCGCGCCTCGCCTTCGGGAAGACGGCGGGCCGGACGAAGGAGTGGGACCTGGAGGAGTGGAGACTCGCCGTCGGGATACGGAAATGAATTGGCGGGAGTGGGAGCCGCTCTACCGGGAAATCCTCGCCGACTTCGGCTTCGACCGCTCCCGGGACGAGGAGTCGGCCCGGAGGCTGGACGGGCTGCTGAGGGGGCGGCCCGCCCCGGACCTGCGCCCCCTCCTCGCGGGAATGCGGGTCGCGGTCTGCGGCAAGGGCCCCTCCCTCGATAAGGCCATCGCCACCCTCGAACCCGAGGAGGTCGTGGTCTCGGCCAACGGGGCCACCACGCGCCTCCTGGCCCGGGGGGTGGTGCCGGCGGTGGTCGTCACCGACCTCGACGGCCGGATGGAGGACCTCCTGGAGGCGAACCGGCGCGGGGCGGCGATGGTGGTCCACGCCCACGGGGACAACATGGAGCGGCTGCCGGCCGTGGCCCGGATGGAGCGCGTCCTCGGGACGACCCAGGCGGAGCCCTTCGGCTCCCTGAGGAACTTCGGCGGCTTCACCGACGGCGACCGGTGCGTCTTCCTCGCCCGGGCCTACGGAGCGGCCTCCATCCGGCTCCTCGGGTTCGACTTCGACGACCCCTCGGCCGGACCGGTGAAGCGGAAGAAACTCGAGTGGGCCCGGAAACTCCTTCAAGGCGCCGGGATGGTCTGAGCCATGGTCCTGCCCCCGGAACTCTGGGTCCTCCTCATCGCCATGAGCCCCTTCGTGGAGTCGCGGGGGGCCATCCCCATCGGCCTCGCCCTCGGCCTCCCCCTGGAGCAGGCCGTCGCTCTCTCTCTGGTGGGCAACCTCGTCCCTGTTCTGCCCCTCCTCCTCTTCCTCGACTCCGCCACCCGCTTCGCCCGCCGCTTCGGTTTCTTGGACCGCATCGTCACCCGCCTCTTCGCCTGGACCCGGGAGCGCCACGGCTCCAGGAGGGTGGGGACCGCTGGACTCATCCTGACCGCCGCCATCCCCGCCCCCTTCACCGGCGCGTGGACCGGGTGCCTCGTGGCCTACCTCTTCAACCTCCGGATGCGGACCTCGGTGCCCATCATCGCCCTGGGGGTGCTCCAGGAGGTCGCGGTCGTCTCCCTGGTGGTCCTCGGGGTGCTGAAGGGGTTCGGGGCCTAATCCCTTTTTGAGTCCCGGGCGACCCCTCTGGATGCGCATCCTGGTGGACCGACGGGAGGGCCCCTTCCTCCTGGAGATGGCGAAGGATGTGGTCGCCGGCCTGAACCGGGATATCGAGGAGGGGCGACTGCGCGGGGTGGAGCCCTTCGAGGCGGCCCGGGCGGAACTGGAGCTGGGGGACCTCCTCATCGTCCGGAACGAGGGGGGTGGCGTCGCCATCGAGCGCAAGACGGTCGCCGATTTCGTCCGCTCCATCCGCGACAACCGCCTCTGGGAGCAGCTGCTCCGCTTCGCCAGGGCCGAAAAGGTCCTCGGCGCGCCGCTCGCGCGCTCCCTCCTCGTGGTCCACGGTTCCTTCTCCGAGTACCTCGACACCCTCTCCCTCTTCGACGTGGACGGCGACTACCGCCGCTTCTGGTCGTCGGTCCTGGGGGCGTTCCAGGAGGCGCTCTGGGTCTACGGAGTCCCGCCGTTGGTCGCCGAGAGCGACGAGGCCTTGGAGGCCCTCCTCCGGAACCTCCTCAAGCGGGAGGCGGAGGGGGCCAACGACTCGAGCCCCGAGGCGCGCTGGTTCCGGGACTGGCGGAAGCGGAAGTGGGAGGCCCCCACCAAGGACGACCGGCGCCTCCTCCTCTCGGCCATCCCCCTCATCGGCGAGGAGGTGGCGGGGGCCCTGCTGGAGCACTTCGGCTCCCTCCAGGCGGTCGCCCAGGCCGATGAGAAGGCCCTCCTCAAGGTCCCCGGAATCGGCAAGGAGAGGGCGCGCAGGATCCACCAGATTTTCAGGTAGCCGCCTCCGGCCGTGGCCGGGGGAGAGGGGGCAGCGCCCCCCGCCGGGGAGAGGTAGAGACTGTATCGTCGCCGTCGAAACCTTTATATATCCCCTCCGAATTAAGACGTTATGATGGCGTCTAAAAGGCGCGAACAGGAGGTGAGCACCACCATGGCAGAGCAGGAGTTGAACCTCGTGGAGCGGATCAACGAGGCCATCACGGAGGCCTCGGAGAACGCCCGGAACGCCTTCGAGGAGGCCACCGAGAACGCCCGCAAGGCGGTCGAGGAGGCCGCCACGAACGCGCGCAAGGCGGTCAACGAAGTCCTCGACCGGGTCACCGGCAAGGAGTCCGCCGTCGAGCTGAACCTCGACGACGTGGGCGTCGACCTCGGCGAGGACCGCAAGGTCACCGCCACCGGGACCATCCGGTTCAGCGTCAAGACCCTCTCCTAGAGGGCCTTTTCCACTCCTCCCGCGGCCTCCGGGCCGCGGAGTGGACCCCCCAACCCCCCAGGCCCCGGGCCTTCGGGCCCGGGGCCTTCTTTTTTCCATCCCTTCCCCGTTTGACCGATGGGCGTCGACCTGGGCGACCTCTTCCCGAAGCGCCCCCTCGCCCTGGAGAGTCTCAAGGGGCGCACGGTGGCCGTGGACGCCCACAACGTCCTCTACCAGTTCCTGAGCATCATCCGGCAGCCCGACGGCACCCCGCTCCGCGACTCGCAGGGGCGGGTCACCTCCCACCTCTCCGGCCTCATCTACCGGACGACCAATCTCGTCGAGGCGGGCGTCCGGCCGGTCTTCGTCTTCGACGGGAGACCCCCGCCCCTGAAGAGGGCGACGCTCGAAGCCCGGGCCGCCCTCCGCCAGGAAGCCGAGGTCAGGTGGGAAGCGGCCGCCCGAGCGGGTGATGACGAGGAGGCCTTCCGGTGGGCCCAGGCGAGCAGCCGCGTCACCCGGGACACCGTGGCCGAGTCTAAGGGTCTCCTGGAGGCGATGGGGGTCGCCACCGTCCAGGCTCCCTCGGAGGGGGAGGCGCAGGCGGCCCACATGGCGCGCAAGGGGGACGCCTGGGCGGCGGTCTCCCAGGACTTCGACTCCCTGCTCTTCGGGGCCCCCCGGCTGGTCCGGAACCTCGCGGTCACCGGGCGGAGGAAACTCCCGCGCCGAAACCTCTACGTCAACGTCGAGCCGGAGGAGGTGGTCCTTGAGGAGGGGTTGGGGGCGCATGGAATCACGCGGGAGCAACTCATCGCCCTCGGCGTCCTCGTCGGGACCGACTTCCACCCCGGCATCCGCGGCGTCGGGCCGAAGAAGGCCCTGAAGCTGGTGAAGGAGCACGGGACCCTTGAAAAGTGCCTCGCGGCCCTCGGCCAGGAGATCGAGAACGGGAGACTCATCGAGGAGTTCTTCCGCAACCCCGACGTGGCCGACGACTACGACCTGAAGCCCCGGGCTCCGAGGCCGGACGACATCCTCCGGATTCTGTGCGACGAGCACGACTTCTCCCGCGAGCGGGTCGAGAAGGCGGTCGAGCGCCTCAAGGAGGCGGCCGGGGCGAAGGCGCAGAAGACGCTCTTCCAATTCTGATGGCGGGCGAGCCCTGGACCCCGGCCGACGAAGCGCGCCACAAGGAGGCGGTCCGCAAGCGGGCGCTCGACCGCCGGTGGGAGGATTTGCAGAAAATCACGTGGGAGGACGTGATGGGCCTGCGGGAGAAACTGATATACGGCCTCCTCCTGGCGGTGGCGTGCGCCTTCGCGGTGATGGTGGTGATGCTGGTGGCGGTGCTCAGGTAGGAACCGCGCCCTATTCCGGGAGCCCTGGAGTCCAATCGCCCCGACTGAAAGGTCAGGTCGGGAGCCTTTAAACCGCCCGGGGCCATCCCGCTTTGATGCCCCGCACCGCCCTCGCTCTCGGATGCGGCGAGATGGGCTCCATCGCCATCAAGGACATGGCCGCGTCGGGCGTCTTCGACACCCTCGACGTCGCCGACATCAACCTCGCCGCGGCGCAGAAGGTGGCGAAGGAGTGCGGCGGGAGGACCAGGGTCGTCCCCCACGCGGTGGACGTCACCGACCGCGGGGCGCTGGTGAAACTGATGAAGGGCCACGACGTCTGCGTCTCGGCCGTCGGCCCCTTCTACCGCTTCGCCCTCCCGGTCTGCGAGGCGGCCATCGAGGCGAAGGCGAACTTCGTCGACATCTGCGACGACTACGACGTCGCGATGAAGGTGCTCGACCTCGACGCGAAGGCGAAGAAGGCCGGAATCACCCTCATCACCGGGATGGGGGGCTCCCCGGGCATCACCAACCTCCTCGCCAAGTATGGCGCCTCGAAACTCGATCGCGTCGACGACATCCACATCCACTGCGTCCAGTCGGCCGCCGACCCCAACGGCGGGCCCGCCGTGGCCTACCACGTCTTCCACTCGATGACTGGGACCGTCCCCACCTGGCACGGCGGGAAAATCCAGGAGGTCAAGGCGTTCGTCTCCGGCAAGGAGGTCGCGGAGTTTCCCAAGCCGGTCGGGGCGCTGGAGGTGTTCCACATCGGACACCCCGAGCCGCTGACCCTGCCTAAATACGTCCCCGGGGTGAAGCACGTCTGCATGAAACTGAACCTCAACCCGCCCATGGTCAAGGACATGGTGGTCCAGCTCGGCAACTTCGGCCTCGGCTCCTCGGAACCGATGGAGATTCGCGGCACCAAGATTGCGCCCGTGGACTTCGTCGTCGCCTTCCTCTCGAAGATGGGGAACGACCCGATGCTCGCCGCCTTCCCTAAGGAGTCGGCGATCCGCGTGACCGTGAAGGGGGAGAAGGAGGGGAGGCCGACGACGATGGCCTACTCCGGCGTGGGGCGAATGAACGAGGGGACCGGGACCCCGATGTCCATCGCGGCCCAGATGGTTGCGACCGGGAAAATCGCCGTGAAGGGGGCGGTTCCGCCCGAGGGGGCGGTGGAACCGGGCCACATCGAGTTCCTCATCCGGGAGATGGTCAAGCGGCGGTTCACGGCCCGGGAGACGGTCATCACCGAGGGGACGCTCGGGGGATAGGGCCCGATCCAACATGCTCGCCGGCGAATCATTTTCCCGTCCCTGCTTGGTTGCCCGCGGGTTCGGGTGACGGGAGGTTCTCAGGCAAAATTGAAAGGCGGGCGACCCCACGATAGACCGTCGTGAACGCCCGCATCCGCGTGGACCCCGTCCGCTCCACCGGCCCCGTGGACCCCCGCATCTACTCCCACTTCATCGAGCACGTGGACGGCTGCGTCTACGGGGGCCTCCTCGACTCGAAGTTCCGGCCCCGGCGGGAGGTACTCGACCTCATCCGCGCCCTCCACCCCCCGGTCGTCCGGTGGCCCGGGGGACTCTTCGCCGACGAGTACCACTGGGAGGACGGCATCGGGGCTCCGGAGAGGCGGCCGGTCCGGAAGAGCTACTGGCGGCGGCTCGGGCGCAACATGGGGCCCCCCGAACCGAACCAATTCGGCACGGACGAGTTCCTCGGGTTCTGCCGCGACGTCGGGACCGAGCCCTACGTCAACGTGAACGTGGGCACCGGGAGTCCGGAGGAGGCGGGCCGGTGGGTCGAGTATGCGAAGGGGCGGAAGCCGCGGGTCAAACTGTGGGGGATAGGCAACGAACTCTACGGCTGGTGGGCCACGGGCCACATGGGGGCCGGAGAGTACGTCCGCCGCTTCGTCGAGTTCTCGAAGACCATGCGCGCGGTGGACCCGGACGCCGAACTGGTGGCGGTGGGCGCCGACCCCCGCCACTGGCCCGACTGGAACCGGGCCGTCCTCGAGGGCGCGGGGCGGGAGGCGGACCACCTGGCGGTCCACTTCTACTTCCCGGTGGACAACTCCCTGTGGGTCCTGCTCGGGAGGCCCCGGCGCCGGAGCCGCGCGGCGTTCCTCTCCCTGAACGCCTCCCCCCTCGCGGCGGAGGAGCGGCTGCGGGCCGCGGCCCGGACCGTGGAGGCGTCGGGCGCGCGGGCCAAACTCGCCCTCGACGAGTGGAACGTCCTCTGGTCGCTCTGGGACCACTGGAGGTGGGACTGGACCTGGCAGGAGGGGCTCTGGGCCGCCGGGATGTTCCACGCCCTCCACCGGCTCGGGCCGGCGGTCTCCCTCGGAAACTACGCCCAACTGGTGAACCTCCTGGGGCTCATCCGGGCCTCGGACTCCGGGGTCTTCACCTCGCCGGTCTACTCGGCGTTCCAGCTCTACCGGGATGGCTTCGGCGAGGGGGTGGCCGCCGAGGTCCGCGGGCCGACCTGCAACGTATCCCGCCTCGAGGGGCTTCCCGCCCGGAAGGGGGTCCCGCTGCTGGACGCTTCGGCCGTCCGGGAGGGGGGGACGCTGCGGCTCTTCGTCATCAACCGCCACCCCGCAGCGCCCGTTGCGGCGGAGGTGGACCTCGTGGCGTGGGAGTTCGGGCGGGTGGAGGCGCGCCAAGTGGCCCCGGGGGCGTGGGCGGGCAACACCGCCGGGGAGTCCGACCGGGTCGCGGTGAAGGCTGTGGAGGCCCCCGGGAGGTCCCGGTTCACGTTCTCCTTCCCCGCCGCGTCGGCGACCAGGTTCGACTTCGCGCCATGAGCGTCGCCCCGCCCCTCCGGGTCTGGCCCGCTGCCCTCCTGGCGCTCCTCACCGCCTGCGCCTCCGCCCCCTCCGGGCCCCCGCTCTCCCCCGCGGTTCCGGCCTTCGACCTCTCCTTCGACGCCTCCCCGGGGTGCGTCCCCGGGCCGCCCTCCGTCCGGCTCGTCGCGGGAGCGGGGGAGGTGACCCTGACCGGCAGCGTCGCGACCGGCGACTCCTGCCCCCTGCTCTCGGCGCGGGCCGGCTTCGCACAGGGGCACATCCGCCTCGAGATCGAGACGCGGGAGCCCCGCGCCCCCTGCGGGCCCTGCCCGGGAGCGGTGGGATTCGCGGCGCGGCTCAAGGGGGTCGCCCCCGACCTCTACACGGTCCGCGTCCTGGTGGACGGCCTGGAGGTGGACCGGCAGGGGGTCTATGTCCGGTAGTCGGAAAGGCTTCATCCCGCGACGGTCCTCCCCCCGGATGGACGCGCCGCGGGCCGCCGCCCTCGTCCTCCTGCCCCTCCTCGCGGCCGCCTGCGCCTCGGTCCCCTCCCCGCCCGCGCCTCCGACGCCCGCCGGGACGCCGCTCCCCAACTTCTCCTTCGCCCACGACTTCGGCAACTGCTCCGCGGGCGCGGCGCCCGTTGTCCTGAAGGCGAATCCGGGAGAGGTTCGGGTCGCCGGGGAGGTCTGGGTCCCGAACCCCTGCCACAAACTCGCCGCCTGGCCCCGCACTGCCCCGGGAGAGGTGGTTCTCGACATCACCCGGCACCCCTCTCCCTCCGCCTGCGTCCAGTGCGTCGGCGCCATCCCCTTCGCGGCCAGCGTCGGGAGTCTGGAGCGCGGGGTCACAGCGGTCCGGGTCGTGGTCAACGGGAGTGAACTCGCGAACGCCACCCTCTACGTCCCGGGGCCCGACGAGCGCGCCCCCGCGTGCGGCGGGAGCGCACGCCTCCCCTGCCTCGCGGGGCACCGGTGCGTCCCCGCGGGAACCCTTCCCGACGCGGGAGGCTTCTGCGTTCCCGAGGGGGCGGCCTGAGTGCGCCCCGTCCTGCTCTACAAGAACTTCCCCACCGAGGGGCCTGGAATCCTGGCGGATGTGATGGACCGGCGGGGGGTCCCCTACACCGTGGCGGAACGGGGGCGGGGCCAGCCCCTCGACCCGCGCGGCTTCGGCGCGGTGGTGGTGCTGGGGGGGCCCCAGAGCGCCAACGACCGCGACGCCCCCACGCGCCAGGCCCTGCGCGCCATCCGCCGAGTCGCCCGGGCCGGGACCCCCTTCCTCGGCATCTGCCTCGGCGCCCAGATGCTGGCCCGGGCCCTGGGCGCCCCGGTGGCCCGGGCGCCGGCGCCCGAATATGGGGGCGGTGTGGTCCGCTTGACCTCCGCGGGGAGGCGCGACCCGCTCTTCCGGGGGGTGCCGGCGCGGCTGCCGGTCCTCCAGTGGCACGGGGAGACCTTCGGAGTCCCCCCGAGGGGCGTCCTCCTGGCGAAGGGGACCGCGTGCCCCCGCCAGGCGTTCAGGGTCGGGAGGGCGTGGGGCGTCCAGTTCCACAACGAGGCGACTCCGCCGATGGTGGAGCGGTGGGCGGGGGCAGGGGCGGCAGAGTTGAGGAGGGCGGGGGTGGAGCCGGGGAGGATGGTCGCGGCCTACCGGAGGCGAGCCCGGGCCATCGGGAGGTGCGGGGAGCGGATGGCGGCCAACTTCCTCAAGGCGGCGGGGCTCCTCTAGGGGCCCATGGAGCTCTGGACCCTCCTCCTGATTGCCGCCCTCGGAGCTCTCGATCTCTGGCTGGCGGTCCCGGCGGGGCTCGGCCTCGGACTCCCGCCCCAGGTCGTCGGGGCGGCCTCGGGCTCCGGGGCGTTCGCGGGGAGCGCGGCGGTCGTGGTGGCCGGGGGGTGGGTCCGCCGGCGGTGGGAGGCGCGGCGGACCTCCAAGGGCGAGGGGCGGCGCGGGCGGCTCCGGAGCATCTGGGAGAGGTACGGGGTGGCGGGCGTCGGCCTCCTCTCACCCCTGCTCGCGACCGCCCCCCTCGGGGCGGCCCTCGGGGTCGCCCTCGGGGCCCCGCGCGGCCCTCTCCTCCTCTGGACCGGGCTCGGCGTCGCTGTCGCCTCGGCCGCGCTCACCGCCGGGGCGCAGCTCGCCTGGGCCGGGCTCCGCTCCCTCCTCCCGGGATAGCCTCAGCCGCGCAGCCTCTCCAACTCCCTGCGAATCTTCCGGAGCCGCTCCAGGTCGAGCTCCACGACGAGGGCCTCCTCCCGGTCCTGGTCCCCCGCGGAGGCGACCGTGCCCCACGGCGCCGCAGCCAGGCTCCGCCCCCAGAAACCGGGGGCGACCGAGCCCGCCTTGAGGACGAAGGAGCCGAGGTCGAAGGCGCGGGCCACATACATCGCCCGCCGCGCCTCCCCGGTGTCGTCCCGCGGCCGGCGTCGAGAAACCACCGGGTTCAGGACGAGGTCGGCCCCGGCGAGGCCCATGGCGGTCCGGGGGTGGAGGATGTCGGCGCAGACCAGCATCCCGGCGGTGGCCCCTCCCGCCCTCCAGCGGCGGAGGCGGCGGCCTGGGCGGATGCCCCACCTCCGCTCCAGGAGGGTCGGGTGGACCTTGGGCTGGGTGCCGAGGAGGTCGCCGTCCCGGTAGAGGAGGCCGAGGTTCCTGCCTCGGGAGACGGCGTTTCCCGCCAGGAGGGCCCCGGACTCCGCCGAGACCCGCTCGAAGAAACGACGCACCGGACCCTCCGTCGCCGTTGCGAACTTGGCGCAGGGCTCGCCGTAGGGGAGGCGGAAGAAGTATTCGGGGAGGAGGAGAATCTCCGCGCCGGAGCGCGCCGCCCCGGCCGCCATCTCCGCCGCCGCCTCCAAGTTCGATTCAAGAGAGGGGCGGACGCGGGTCTGGAGGAGGGCGGCCCGGAGGGTCTGCGGCATCCCTTTCCCCTGCCCCTTCCCAGGGATGAAGAATGGCGCCGCGCCCGAGACCGGACGAGACCGTGGACGCGCTCGGCTACATGTGCCCTGTGCCGATCGTGATGCTGGCGGAGAGGGTCCGCGAGGTGGAGGGGGGGAAGGTGGTCGAACTGCTGGCCGACGACCCCGCCGCGAAGGAGGATGTGCCCGCCTGGTGCCGCAGGACGGGCAACGACTACCTGGGGATGGGGGCCGACGGGGACCGCCTGACCTTCTGGATCAAAAAGGCATAGCCGAGGCGGGGGTGAAGGGTTCGAAGGGAGAGCGGGAGCGGACGTTCGCTCCATCTTCGGAACAAGTTAAAGATGGGACCTCCTCCCCCTAGTCCCTCGATGGCGACGGCCCAGGTGACCCGGAGCCGCGAGGCGGTGGACCACCCCGCGCGCAAGATGGCGCTCTTCGCCCACTCCGGGACCTACGACCACCTCTACCAGACGGTCGCGCTGGCCGCGTCGGGGGCGGCGATGGGGTTCGAGGTCCACATCTTCCTCTCCTTCTGGGCCCTCCGGCGGCTGGCCAAGGAAGATGCCGACCGGGTGGATGTCCCGGCCTACGCGGCGGCCCGCCGCGAGGAGCTGGAGCGGGGGCGCAAGGAGGCGCGCCTCCCGCCCCTCCGGAAGATGCTGGAGGACGCGAAGTCGATCGGGCCGGTCACGGTCTACGCCTGCTCGACCTCGATGAAACTGTTCGGGGTCACGGAGGCGGAGGCGCGAAAGGTGGCGGACGAGGTCCTCGGGACCGCCGCCTTCCTCGACCGCGCCCAGGGGGCCGAGGTCTTCCTCTTCATTTGAGCCGGGTCCCCCTTCACGACGGCCGCAGATAGGGCAGGGTCAGGTTGTCGCCGGCCCGGACGAGAGCCGCCCGCTCCCCGGAGGCCGGGTCGAGGATGGCCTCAAGTCCGAGGAGGTGGTTTCCCGGGCCCAGAACGAGGGGTTCGGAGGCGGGGAGCCATCCTCCCGGCCCCGGGACGCCCTCCCGGATTCCGAGGGGGATGGGGAGGCGCCGTTTGGCATCCCCGCCGACGCGGTAGAGCGCGGCCGCTTCGGAGGCGACGGGGGTCCCGTTCTCCAACCTACCGTCCCCGTCGGGGTCGGGGTCCCCCCCGAGCGCGAGCCACGCCCCGTCGGGAACCTCGAGCACGACGCTCCGGACCGCCCCCGCGGAGGAGGGGTCGAGGGGGTTCCGGGCGGCGCCGTGGCGGAGCCCCTCGAGGGCCGCCGCGAGGCCGCTGAGTCCGCGCTCCAGGGAGGCCCGCTCCGCCCCGGGCGCGGTGTGGGAGAGGCCGACCAGGGCGACGGCGGTGAAGGCGGCGGCGAGGAGGCCGTAGGCCACCAGGCGGAGGGGAAGTTCGGCGACCGCGCGGTCATCCGGAAAAAAGGAGGGAGTCACTCCCCGAGACGGGCCCGGGCCGCCCTCAGGGCGAGGGAGACCGCTTCGGCGGGGTTGCGGGCGATGAGGGGCGGGCCGTCGAATTTCCTGCCGTGGCGCGCCAGGAGGTCGGCCCACCCGCCGCTCCCCTTGAGGACCACGGCGGGCTTCTGGATGTTCAGCGCATAGGAGACCTCGTTCAGGGTTCCCCAGCGCCCCCCGATGCCGATGACGACGTCGGCCATCGAGGCGACCATGAAGTTCCGGACGTGGCCGATGTGGGTCGCCAGCGGGATCGAGACGTAGGGGTTGGCCTCCTCCCGCCCGCGGGGCAGGAGCCCCACCACGATTCCGCCCCCGTTCCGCGCCCCGCGGGAGGCCGCCTCCATGATGCCGCCTTTGCCGCCGCACACCAGGACCGCCCCCTCCCGGGCCAGGAGGCTCCCGACCTCCTCCGCCCACCGGAGGGTCCTCCGCGTCAGGGCGCGGTCGTCCCCGTCGGAACCGCAGACCGCGATGACCGGCGTCCGGCGGGAGTTGCCCCTCGACGAGGAAAGGGCGCGACGCCTTCGCGAGGGTCTCTCCATCATCGTTGGCCGCCCGAAAGGCGGAGCCCTATCCCGCCTTCCCGCCTTTCGCAAAGAGCGCGTCATGTTTCCCCTCGGCAATCTCTTTCTGAACCTCCCTGGGGGGCTTTCCCTCGACCGTGACCCCCATGGAGACGCAGGTTCCGACGACCTGGCTCACGGCTGCCTTGAGGGAGGGGCTCGGCATGGAGTCCACCTTCCTCCGCGCCACCGCCAGCGCCTTCTCGAGGCTCAAGTCCCCCACCGTCGTCTTGCCCGCCTCCTTGGAGCCCTTCTCCAGGCCCAACTCCTTCAGGATGAGGGCGCTGGCGGGGGGGGTTCCCACATCAATGGTGAAGGAGCGGTCGTCCTTGACGGTGAGGATGACCGGAACCGTCATGCCGTCGAACTCCTTGGTCTTGTTGTTGATGGTGTCCACCACCTGCTTGATGTTCACCCCGAGGGGGCCCAGGGTGGGCCCGAGGGGGGGACCCGGGGAGGCCTTGCCGCCCGGGACGAGGACTTTGACCTGCTGCGCCATGGGGGGGGATGGCGGTGCCTGGAAATAAAACACGCTCCCCGCGAGGGGGGGCGGGCCTGCGGACGGGGGGGTCTCGGGGGCGACGTCCCCGGGGCTCCGCCCCTCCCCCCCGGCGACAGGGCTGGGTCGTCTGGCTCACCGGCATCCCGGGCTCGGGCAAGTCCTCCGTGGCGCGCGCCCTCGCCCGCCGGACCGGGGCCCGGGTCCTCTCGATGGACGAGATCCGGAGGGTCGTGACGCCGCGACCCACCTACTCCGAAGCGGAGCGCGACCTCGCCTACTCCGCCCTCGCCACCATGGCCCACCTCCTCGCTTCCGAGGGGCGCAACGTCATCGTGGACGGCACCGCCAACCGGCGCCGCTACCGCGATCTGGCGCGCTCGCTCGTCCCCCGCTTCGCGGAGGTCTACGTGAAGTGCCCCCCGGAGGTCGCCATGGCCCGGGAGGGGAGGCGGGGGACCGGCATCTACCGGAAGGCCCGCCGGGGACGGGCTCCGGTCCCGGGGCTCACCGCGGCCTACGAGGCCCCCCGGAGGCCCGAGGTGGTGGTCGAGACCGAGGGGCTCACGCCGGAGGAGGGGGCGGAACTCGTCGCGAAGTTTCTGAAGGGGCGGAGATGGCAATAGACTGGACCGCCGTGGCCCGGGAGGTCGCCGACGGGGTCCGCCTCACGGCGATCCGCCACGACGAGGCGGCCGAGGACGCGCTCGAGGCGGCCCTGAAGGGGCGCGGGTTCTGCGCCAGGGTCTTCTCGGAGGAGCGGGGGGGCCGGACCGTGGGGAGCGGGACGCCGTCGGGGCTCCTCCTCTACGACCCGGTGGACGGGAGCAACAACCTCCTCCGCGCCATCCCCTACTACGCGACCTCGCTCGCCTGGGTCCCCAACGGGAGCCCGGAGACCCTGGGCGGCGTCGAGGAGGGGGTGGTCCTCGAAATCCCCCGGGGCGAGCTCTACTGGGCCCGGAAGGGGAAGGGGGCGGCGTGGGACGGCCGCGCCCTTGGGCCGGGGGCGTCGGGGCCGCGCCTGCCCAAGCCTCTCATCGCCCTCTACGCCTACGGGGCCAAGGGGCCCCTGCCGGACCTCCAGCCCCTCCTGGAGGGGTGCCTGGTCCGGACTCCGGGCGCAATCTCCCTCGACCTCTGCCTCCTCGCCCGGGGGGCCTTCGACGCCGTGGTGGACCTGCGGGGGCTGCTCCGCTCCTTCGATGTGGCGGCGGGGCTCCTCATCGCCCGGGAGGCGGGGTGCGTGGTGAGCGACTCGGAGGGAAAGGAGTTCAACCCCGGGGCGCGGGAGGAGGGGTTCAATTTGGTGGCGGCGCGGAGCCGGGAACTCCACGACGCCCTGTTCGGGATGCTGGGGCGGCCCCGCGCTTAGGACTGGGCCAGAATCCGGATCCGCCGCACCAGGGCCGGATGCGTGGTGAAGAGCTCCATCATGCGGTCGCTGCGGCTCATCTTTCCGGGCTCCCGGGAGAAGGCCTCCAGCTCGAACTCGTCAATCTTGCCGTCCCGGTTGATGTCGGCGGCGCGGAAGTCGAGGACGTCCCGGCGCGCGGTCGCGGGGTCGGCGAGGAAGAGCGCCCGGCACCCCTCGACCGACTTGATCTCCTGGGGCTTGTGGCGGGCGGAGCCGTAGGCGATCTTGTAGAGGGCGCTGGCCAGGGGCGCCCGTTCACCGGTCAGCTGGATGGCCCCCTGGTCGGCGTAGAGCTCCCGGAGCCGGTTGGCGTAGAGGACGAAGAGGTTGGAGACGAAGTAGACCGCGAAGGCCAGCATGGCGACGGCCATGGCCGCGCCCGTGTTCCGGTCCCGACCTCCGAACATGCTCGACCAGAAAAGGGAGAGGTAGATGTGGTAGAGGACCATGGGAATGACTTGGAGCACCATCATGAAGACCACGTCCCGGTGCTTCAGGTGGGACAGCTCGTGCCCCAAGACTCCTTTGAGTTCGGCCTCGTCCACCCGGGCCATCAACTCCCGCGTCACGCAGACGCGCCCGTCGGACCTCCACCGGCCGAAGGCGAACGCGTTCGGGATGGGCAATTCCGAGACCCCGACCCGGGGCTTCGGGATGTTCGCCTGGCGGGAGAGCTCGTCCACCATGGCGTGGAGGCGGGGCTCCTGGGACTCGTTGACATACTTCACCTTCATGGACCACCCCACGATGCGGGGTCCGAGGAGGAACTGGAGGAAAATCATCGAGACGGAGAGGACAAACGAGAAGAGGACGAAGGAGGTCCCCCGGAAGGCGAAGAAGCCGATGGCACTGAAGAACGCGAAAAGGAGGGAGAAGAGGAGGAATACGGCGAGATACATCCGGCCGCGGAGTTTCCAGAGGGACATCGGGACTCACTTCAGGTGAGTGCGCCGTTTAAAGGTTATCCCAAGGCGACCTTCGCGAAAGAGGAGGCGGGTTGCCTCACCCGCCCTTCCAGGTGAGCCGGTTGGTCTTCCCCGATTTCTCCTTCCCGACGAGGCCCCTCGACTCCAGCGCCTGGACCACCCGGGTCGCCTTCGCCTTGGAGAAGCCGAGCGCATCGCGCAGGTCGTCCTGGTCGAGGGTCCTCTTCTCCCGGAGGAGGAGAATCGCCTTCTGCTGGTCCTCGGTGTAGCCTTCCAGGCGCGCGGAGGAGGCGCGGGTCCGGTAGTGGAGGGCGGCCACGACTGCAGCCGCGGCGGCCCCGAAGCCCCCGAAGAGGGCCCAGGGAGGCGCGGAGGAGCGCGGGGGGCCGAACGGGACCACCACCGCGAGCGACCCGCTGCCCGGCAGCGACCAGTTCAGCGTGATGCGCCGTCCGTCGGAGCCCCGGGCGGGGTCGGGGGGCGAGAGGCTCTCCCGGGTGAGGACGAACCCCTCGGGGAGGAGGACCTCGACCCGGACCGACCCGACCCCCGCGGGGGGGCGGAGGACGGTGGTGAAGACCGACTCCTCCCCCCGGGAGAAGACGAGGTCGGCGGCGGTGAAGGAGAGGACCAGCTCCGTCGAGTTGCGGGGGAGGAGGACGCGCCGCACGCCCCCGGGGCCGGTCTCCGATTTCAGCTGGGCGCTGCTGTTGGTCAGCGCCAGGTCGGGAGCCGGGAGGCCCGAGAGAGGGATGAGGGCGTCCTCCGCGGTCGCGTTCGGGAGGCCGAGCCGGAGGGTCTCCGCCACCCGCCCGTCGGCGCCGATGTCGAACCGCACCTCGTAGCGGTCGAAGAGGGCCGCGGCCGCCGGGAGAAAGGTTCCGGCGAAGAGGAGCAGGAAGAGCAGGGTTCTCCGGCCGCCCATGGAGAGCTGTGGCCGCAGGGGGCTAAAATGCTCCCGGGCGGCCCGCCGCGGCGCGGCCGCACGCGGCCCGGTCCCGGAGCCGGCTCATCGCCCGGTATCCCGCGGCGAGAGCGCCCCGGACGGGGGGCAGGCGGGCCGCCGGCCCCCAGAGGAGGCCGCCCGGGAAGAGGGCGAGGAGGTCGGGCAGGGCCTCGGCCCCCGACGCCACCCCCCGCCCGGTGTCGAGGTGGAAAGACTCCATGTATCTCTCCCCGAGCCGCCTACCGTAGCGCCGCTCCATCTCCGGCTCCTCCAGCCGCCGCACCTCGATGCGCCCCCGAACGTCGGCCGCCTTCACCCATCTCGCAAAGGCCGAGCAGGGGCCGCAGGCGCCGTCATACAGCAAGGTGGCCGTCACTCCTGCGACTCCAGCCATCGCTCGGCGTCCAGGGCCGCCATGCACCCGAACCCGGCCGCGGTGACCGCCTGCCGGTAGTGGTGGTCGTGGACGTCCCCCGCCGCGAAGACCCCCTCGACGCTCGTCCGGGTGTGGTTCCTCACCACGACGTATCCCCGGGGGTCCAGGTCCATGGCTCCTTTGAAAACCGCGGTGTTGGGCCGGTGGCCGATGGCGACGAAGAGGCCGTCGCATTTGAACGTCTCCGTTTTCCCGCTCTTCAGCTCCTTGAAGCGGACCCCCTCCACCTTCCCGTCCCCGAGGACCTCCTCCACCACGGTGTTCCAGCGGAAGGTGATTTTCGGGTTCCTCTCCGCCTTCTCCTGCATGATTTTGCTCGCCCGCAGCGCCTCGCGCCGATGGGCCACGGTGACGCGGGTCGCGAACTTGGTCAAGAAGAGCGCCTCCTCCATCGCGGAGTCGCCGCCGCCCACCACCACCAGCGCCCTCTCCTTGAAGAAGGGGCCGTCGCAGGTGGCGCACGACGAGACCCCCCGGCCCCTCAGATTCTCCTCGCCGGGGACGCCGAGCCACTTCGCGCTCGCCCCGGTCGCCACGATGAGGGCCTTCGTGTCGAACTTCCCGTCCCCGGTCTCGACACGGAAGGGGCTCTTGCGCAGGTCCACGGCGGTGGCCTCGGTGTCGAGGATGCGCGAGCCGAACCTCTCCGCCTGGGCCCGCATCCTCGCCATCAGCTCCGGGCCGAGGATGGACTCGGGGAACCCGGGGTAGTTCTCCACGTCGCTGGTGAGCATCAACTGGCCCCCCGCCTGGGTCCCCGCGAGGACCACGGGGGCGAGGCGCGCCCGGGAGGCGTAGATGGCGGCGGTGAGGCCGGCGGGGCCGGAGCCCAGGACGACGAGGTTCTCCACGGACATCCCACCGTGTTCGGTTCCCGGGTCTAAATCCTTCGGACCCGCGCAAGGGCCCGCCGACACGACCCCCCCTAAACCTTTATCCCTCCCGGGTTTTTTGCTCCCCCATGGACGGCCGGAAATATGACGAGGACGAGGAGGACGAGGACGAACTGGACGAGGACGAACTGGACGAGGACGACGAGGACGAAGAGGACCTCGATTGAGCGCCGGCCGAAATCGCCCTGGCGCCCGGAGTGGGGAGCGCCACGAAGAGTTTTCGGAGAGAGTGGTGGGCCCGATCGGCCACGGGGGGCGGGCCTGCGGGACGGGGCGAGAACCCCCCCGACGCGGCCCCGCTCACCCATCGAAACGCGGAGGTCGCGGGCCGAGCCGGGGGCCGGGGGGAGGGGGCTCCGCCCCCTCCCCCCGCGGCGACAGTTGGCGCAGCCGTTCGAAGAGAAGAACCGAGGCCGCAACCGCCGCGTTCAGGCTGGCGGCCCGCCCCCGCATCGGGATGGAGACGAGTTCATGGCACCTCTCCCGCACCAGGGCCCCGAGCCCGCGCGCCTCGGAGCCGATCACCAGGGCGAGGGGGCCCGCCAGCCGAGCCCGGGTGTGGGGGGTCCCGCCCGTGGGGACGGCGCCCACCACCCGGAACCCCCTCCGGTCGAGGGCGAGGAGGGCTGCGGGGAGGCTGCTCACCCGGACCACCGGGAGCCGCTCCACCGCCCCCGCTGAGGCGCGGGCGACCCCCTCCGAGGGGCCCGCGGACCGCCGCTCGGGGATGACGACCCCCGCGGCCCCCGCCGCCTCGGCGCTCCGGAGGATGGCTCCGAGGTTCTGGGGGCTCTGCAGGCCGTCGAGGAGGACCAGGCAGGGCTCGGCGCCCGATCTCTCCAGGAGGCCGGTCAGGTCGAGGGGGGGGCGCGCCGCCGCCAGGGCGAGGAGCCCCTGGTGGGGCAGGGAGCCCGCCATCCGGTCGAGGGCGCGCCGGCCGACCCGGACGACCGGAACCGAGTGCAAGCGGCACCTCCGGAGAATCTCCTCCACCTCGGGAGCCGGGCGGATCCCCTCGACAAGGTAGACCTTGCCCAGGGTGCGGCCGGCGCGAAGGGCTTCGAGAACCGCGTGGCGCCCGAGGAGTCGCTCCATCGGAAGAGTGACCCCGAAACGCTTTTAAACGAGCCGCTCAGGCTTCCCCATGGCCAGCGGAAAACTCCACTGCGCCGCCCCCGGCTGCAACGCGACCATGGACACGCCCCAGCACTGCGGCAAGGCCATGAAAATCAAGGGCCTGTTCAGCAAGAAGCTGGCGTGCGCCATGGGCTGCGGTGCGAGCCAGGCGCTCCCCCAGCACTGCGGGAAGCCCTGCAAGGCGTAGTCCGGCGAAGGTATCGAGGCGAAATCTCCAGAGTCCTGCTCGGGCAAACTTCTTCCCCGTCCGGCCGAGAGAACCGGGATGCTGGAGCGGGCGGGACCCAACCTCTTTTTCCAGGCCCTCGCCCCCGAACCCAGGTTGAAGGCGCCCACCCTCCTGGTGGGGCTGCCGGGGATGGGCCACGTGGCGAAACTCTCGGCCGAATACCTCGTCGAGCAGCTCGGGGCCAGGCCCTTCCTGCGCCTCCTCTCCCCCGCCTTCCCCCCCTACATCGTCTGCCACGACGGCATGGTGGAGGCGACCCAGAACGAACTCTACTACTGGAAGGGCGACCCCGACCTCATCATCTACACCGGCAACACCCAGCCGGAGAACTCCAACCCCGGGGCTGTCCGGGCGCACTACGAGATTGCCGAGGCGGTCCTCGGCCTGGCCCTGCGCCTGGGGGCGGCGCGGCTCGTCGCCACCGCGGCCTACATCCTGGAGCGGCCCGTGGAGGACCCTCGGGTCTGGGCGGTGGCGACCGATCCCAAGACCCTCGGGGAACTCAAGCAAATCGGGGTCCAAGTCATGAGGGAGGGCTCCATCACCGGCCTGAACGGCCTCGTCCTCGGCATCGCGGCGCAGCGCTCCCTCGCGGGGGCCTGCCTCCTCGGGGAGTCCTCGACCCCCCAGACGGAGGACCCCAGGGCCGCGCGGGCGGTCCTGGAGGTGGCCGCGAAGTGGCTCGGCCTCTCGCTCGACCTGAAGGGGCTGGAGAAGCGCATCAAGAGCCAGGAGAAGGCCGCGGCGGAGCGGCAGGCGATGGAGCGGAAGATGATCGAGCAGTTGCTGAAGCGCGCCCAGCCGGAGGGGCCCGGGGGCGCTCCCCCCTCCCCCGACTACATCCGCTGAGGCGGTGCGATGGTGTTTTGCCCGGGCGGACGCCCTCCATCCAGGGAGATGGCGGACCTCTCCCGCGCCGACCCCGGCCACGGCCTCCGGGTGGAGAGCTCCCGCGAGACGCGGCTCGCCGACGGGGAGCCCGGCGACCCCCGGGGCGTCGCCTACGCGGCGGTGGAGGTGGAGGTCTCCTGGGTGGATGCGAGGCCCGAGACCCGCCCCGCCGGCACATCGGAGCACGGGGGTCCCGGGTCGAGAGGGCGCGGGGTCCGGGAGTGGGTGGACCTCTTCCGGTTCAAGGAGATGGTGCGGGAGGCGGACCGCCGCGGGCTCCCGGTCGCCCTCGCCCCGGGCTACGTCCACCGGCGGGCGAGTTCCCCGGCTCGCCCCGTCTTCGCCCCCGCAGCGGGAGAGTCGGGAGGCGGCGGAGAGGCGGAGGCCCCGAAGAAGGAGGGTGGAGAGGGGTTTGACCTCCTCGGACTGGTCCGCTCGCTGCTCCGGCAGGAGCGGGAGTCGCTGGGGCCCGCCTACGGCTGACTGCCGCCGGGAGGGGGGGCTGCGCCCTCGTTGCCGCTCCCCTCGCGCTCCCCGCGCCCCGTCACGCGTGGCGGTCAAATCCGCAGTTCCTTCAATGCCGCCAGCAGCTTCCGGTTTTGCTCCGGGGTCCCGACCGTGATGCGAAGGTGGCCGGGCCCGCACCCCTCCGTCCGGGAGCAGTCGCGGACGAGAATCCCCTTCCGGAAGAGGGCCTCCGCGACCCCGGGGGCCCGGAGAGGCGAGAGGTCCGCCAGGACGAAGTTCGCCTCCGATGGATAGGTGGTGAAGGGGACCCTCTTCCGCAGGAGCGCCCGGCCCCGCCGGACCGTTTCTATGGTGCGCCGGAGGTGGGCCCGGTCCGCGAGGGCCGCCAGCCCCGCCGCGACCGCGGGCGCGCTCACCGGGAAGGGGGTCGCGACCTTGTCGAACAGAGGGCGGAGGGACTCCGGGAGGAGCGCATATCCGAGCCGCAACCCGGCGAGGCCGTAGGCCTTCGAGAAGGTCCGGAGCACCACAAGGTTGCCGTAGCGCCGGACCCACGGAGCGACGGTCGTCCCCGCGAACTCCCCGTAAGCCTCGTCCACCACCACGAGGGCGCCGGGGAGCCCTTCGAGGAGGGCGCGGACGTCCTTGCGGTCCACCGTGTCCCCGGTCGGATTGTTCGGGGAGGCGAGCCAGACGATGCGGGTCCGGCGGTTCGCGCGGGCGAGGAGGACGCGGGCCGAGATCCGGAGGTTCCGGTCGCGGGGGACCGCCACCGGGACGCCGCTCGCGAGACGGGTGGCGATGGCGTAGTAGGGGAAGGTGGGGACGGGGGCCACGGTCCGGTCCCCGGGCTCGACGACCAGCCGGAGGAGGGTCTCCACGGCGGCGTCGGAGCCGCCGCAGACCGCCACGCACCCCTCCGGCAGGCGCTCGCGGCGGGCGATGGCCGCCACCAAGTCCCGGGGGCGGGGGGGAGGGTAGCGTTGGAGGTCCCTCAACACTCTCAGAGCCCGGAGAGCACGGGGGCTTGGCCCCAGGGGGCTCTCGTTGGAGTTGAGTTTCACCACGTTCCGGGGGTCGAGGCCGAGGGCGCGGGCGGCCTCCTCGATGGAGCGGCCCCCGGCGTAGCCCTCCATCTCCTCCACGACGGGGCGGATGCGGACCATGGGGGGCGGCTTTGGGTCCGGCAGGGCATAAGGCCTCTGATGCGCGGGCCCGAACCGCGCGCCCCGCGGCGGAGGGGGCGGGGAGCCGTGGGGAACCCGGAGCGCGTGCCCAGTAATCTTTAAAATGACCTCTCCGACCTCCCATCGCCCATGGCGCTGAGGGCCGACGAATCGGGAATGGAGTTGCCCATCAACATCGTGGTGATGGTCGTCGTGGGGCTCGCCGCCCTCTCCGCTCTCCTCCTCATGCTCCCGAAGCCCGCCCTCCAGACCTTCGTCACGGTGACCGGGGTGGACGCGGAGTTCGACGGGACTCCGGGGACCTACGAGCGCCAGGCGGCCCTCATCCTGAAGCTGCCCTCCAGCGCGCGCGAGTCGTGGGTCAAGGTGAAAATCCAGTTGGCGGACAAGGAGGGGAAGCCGGTGCGCGACGCCACCTGCCTCCTCCGGGGGTTCGGGACGGTCCTGGTCTCGAAGGCCGGAGCCGCCGCGGGGGAGTATGAGTTCGACGGGATGTCCCCGGGGGCCTCGAAGATGTCCATCGCCGGGGCCACGGAGGGGAGCCTCTCCGTCGTCTGCGACCAGGTCCCGTCTGGATACCTGAAGCCCGAGACCCGGACCGTCACTGTCGTCGTGGCGTGACTGTCTCCGGGGGGGACGGAGTCCCCATCCCCCGTCGACAGGCCCGCCCCCTCCCCCTCATGCCTCCGACGCGAGTCGACACCCTCCGCAGGGATGACGGCGCCGCCCTCGACCTCCCGTTGAAACTCGCCGTCCTCACCGTGGTCGGCGTCGCAGGCCTCGCCGCCCTCCTCTCCGCCCTCCCCTCCTGCGCAGTCCCGGCCCCGCTGGCCGCCGAGGTGGTGTCGGTGGACGGGAAAGCCGGCGACCTCCTCCGGGGGAGCCGGCCCGCCCAAATCGGGGTCCGGGTCACAGCCCAAGGGCAGGGGGTCCGCGACGCCACGGTGGTCCTGACGGGCGCGGGGTCCGCCGGCCCCGGGACCGCCGCCGCGAACCGGACCGACGGACAGGGGAACGCCACCCTCCTCATCGACCCCCTCCCGGTCTGGGCCCGCCTCGTGGCCGAGGATCGGGAGGAGGGGCACCTGAAACTGACCGCCTCCGCCCCTGGGTGCTACCGGGAGTTCGAGAACCTCTATGCCCTCCGGCTCCTCATCCGCTGATGGAGGGGGTCGCCGTCCTCGACGCGGGCACCACCTCCACCCGGGCGCTGGTGTTCGACGCGCGGGGCAAGGTGGCGGCCGGGGCCGCCCTCGAACTGGCGCTCCGCACCCCCACCCCGGGGAGGGCGGAGCAGGACCCTCGGGAGATCGAGGCGAAGAGCCGGCGGGTCCTCCGGCGCGCCCTGGCGGAGGCCCGGCGCCGGGGGGTCAGGGTGCGGGCCCTCGGCCTCACAAACCAGCGGGAGACCTTTCTCCTCTGGGAGCCCGGAGGCCGCCCCCGGACCCGGGCGGTGGTGTGGCAGGACCGGAGGAGCGCGGGGTTCTGCGCCGCGATGCCGTCGCGGAGGCGGGAGTGGGTCCGGCGGAGGAGCGGCCTCCCTGTGGACCCCTACTTCTCCGCCACCAAACTCGCCCTTCTCCTGCGCGACGCGGATCTCCGCCGCGACGCCCGGAGGGGCCGCCTCCGGTTCGGGACGGTGGACGCCTGGCTCCTCGACCGGCTTGCCGGGCTCCACGCGACCGAGCCGAGCAACGGGTCCCGGACGCTCCTGCTCAACCTCCGGACTCGTCGGTGGGACCACGGCCTGCTCGACCTCTTCGGGGTCCCTGAGGACCTGCTCCCGGAGGTCCGCCCCAGCACCGGCCCCTTCGGGGAGGTCGGGGGGGTTCCGGTCGCCGCGGTCCTCGGGGACCAGCAGGCCTCCCTCTTCGGCCACGGCTGCTGGCGCCCCGGGGAGGCGGAGTGCACCTACGGGACCGGGGCGTTCCTGCTGGCGAACACCGGGCCCAAGCCGAAACCGGTCCCTGGACTGGCCGCCTCGGTCGCGTGGGAGCGGCCCGGCCGGCCCGCCTACTGCCTCGAGGCCTCCATATTCACCGCGGGCGACGCGCTCCGGTGGCTGCGGGACAACGTCGGGCTCCTCGAGGCCGCCGGCCAGTCGGAGCGGGTGGCCCGCCAGGTCCCCGACTCCGGCGAGGTGCTCTTCGTGCCCGCCCTCTCGGGCCTCGGCGCGCCCCACTGGGACCCGGAGGCCCGCGGGGCACTCCTCGGGTTGAGCCGCGCGACGGCGCGGGGGCAGATCGTCCGGGCGGTCCTCGAAGGAGTGGCCCACCGGGTCGCCGACGGGGCCGAAGTGATGGGGCGCGCGGTCCCCCTCCGCTCCCTCCGGGCCGGGGGCGGAGGCTCCCGGAACGCCCTCTGGATGCAGATGCAGGCCGACATTCTGGGAGTTCCGGTCCTCCGGAGCGCGGAGGCCGAGGCCACCGCCCTGGGGGTCGGGCTCCTGGCGGGGCTGGAGGCGGGGATGTGGGACGCCGGGGAGGCCCGGAACCGGGTCCGGGCGGAGCGGGGGTTCCGACCCCGGCGGGGCTTCCCGCGCGCCCGGGAGCGGGCCCGGTGGCGGAGGGCTTTAGAGGTTGTCCGGGCCTGGAGAGGGGATGGCTGAGGTCGAAGTCCGCGGCTTGAGGCTCGGCTACGACGAGTTGAACCCGGGCGCCCCGGGGACCCCCGTGGTGCTGCTCCACGGCTGGACCGCCGACGCCACCGAGTGGCTCCCGGTGGCCCAGCGGCTCGCCCGCAGCCGGCGGGTGGTCCTGCCGGAGCACCGGGGGCACGGCCGGAGCGGGGTGCCGCCCGACGGGAGGTTCGCCATCGAGGAGATGGCGCGGGACTTGGCGGGCCTCCTCGACGCGCTGAAGATTCCCAAGTGCATCCTCGGCGGCCACTCCATGGGGGGCATGGTCGCCCAGAGGTTCGCCCTGATGTTCCCCGACCGCGTGGAGAGGCTCATCCTCTCGGCCACCAGCGGAAAGGTGGTGGACGGCCCCAAGATGATCCTCCTCACCGCCATCAACTGGCTCCTCCTCCGGCTCACCATCAAGGCGATGGCGGTCAACATCCGGCTCGCCTACCACAAGGCCACGCCCGAGACCATCGCCAAGCACCTTGCCACCGGCCCGCGGACCGTCCGCGGGGCCTACGGGGCCCTGCTCCGCCACAACGCCCTGGAGGAGTTGGGGCGCATCCGGGCGCCGACCCTCGTGGTGTCGGGGACGAGGGACCGGCTGCTGCCGTGGAGGATGGGGCGGAAGCTCGCGGAACGGATTCCGGGGGCGCGGTTCGTCGCCGTTGAGGGGGGGAGCCATGAGCTGATGGCCGACCACACCGACGAGGACGCGAAGGCGATTGAAGGATTCCTCGCTTCGTAGAGAGGGTCCGGGGGCGGGGGCGTGCCTGCGGACAGGGGAAGGGGGCGAAGCCCCCTCCCCCCGGCGACAGATGCGGGGGGCAGGATTTGAACCTGCGAACTCCTGCGAGACAGGGTCCTAAGCCCTGCGCCATTGACCAGGCTCGGCCACCCCCGCGGGTCGGAGGGAGGGCGGGACCTCACTCCTTCCCCCGCATCTCCCCGGATGTAGCACTTTCGCCTACTTCCCCGACCGCCACCAGTCGAACGCAGCCTCCCGCATCTTGCGACGCGTCTCCTCTTCGGCAGCCGCGACCTCGGGGGAGGACTCCTCGGCCACGGGGACTCCCCTCCGGGTCAGCAGGTACCCCCCGACCGTGGCGACGACGATGGACAGAATCAGAATCGAGAAGGCGAGGTCCACCATCCTCCCGACCGCTGCGGGGGGGAGGGCGGCGGGATTCCCGGCCGAGAACCCCAGAACCGCGGTGACCACGGCCGCGGTGGAGAGGCCCTTCGGAGAGAGGAGAGTGATGAGCGCCCGCTGGCCCGCCAGGGAGCTCCGGAGCGTGCAGAGGAGGACGGCGAGGTAGCGGGTCCCGAAGAAGGGGAGGAGGAGCAGGCCGCCGTAGAGGAAGTTCCCGGGTTGGGAGACGGAGACCAGGGCGCCCATGTAGACGAAGAAGAAGGAGCGGACCAGGAAGGTGATTTCGGCGTGGTAGGCGCCGACGGCCCGCTGGAACTCCCCGACCCGCACCATGCGGCCGAACCTGCGCAGCACCGAGTTCGGATTGCCAAGCAGGAGCCCGAAGGTCAGGACGGCCATGGGGCCGCTGCCCTGGGCGATTTCGGCTCCACTGTAGAGGATGAACGCGAGGGCGAGGACCAGCATGTAGAAGTAGGGCTGGCGCCTCACCCGCTCAAGGAGGAGGAGGGAGAGGAGGCCCCCCGCCAGACCCAGGGCGGCGCCGACGAGGAACCCGGCCACGACCGCCGCCGCGACCCAGGACGGGGAGGCGCCTCCCGGGAGAAAGAAGTCGAGGAGGGCCAGGGACAGCAGGATTCCAATCACGTCGTCGACGGCGTTCTCGAAGGTGAGGAGCGCGGCGACGTCGCGGCGAAGGGGCAGGTGGCGGAGGAGGGACATCAGGACGACGGTCCCCGAGGGCGCCACGGCAAACCCGAAGAGCAGCCCGAACAGCGGCTCCCAGGCGAAGAGGAGATGGGTCGCCGCCGCAATCGCCGCCGCCGTGAGGAGGACGCTGGCGACGCCCAGGAGGGAGCCCCGGACCCCCCCCTGCGCGACGTCGGTGGACCTCACACTCAGGCCGCCCTCGAAGAGGAGGACGACGAGGGCGATGGCAGAGACGAGGGGCGAGACCGCCAGGAGGAGGCCGCGGTCGAGGACCCCCAGGACAGGGCCCAGGAGGAGCCCGAGGAAGAGCAGGAAGAGGATGTCCGGGGCGCCCAGCCTCCGGAAGAGGGAGTGGACCACGAACCCCGAGGCGAGGATGAAGCCCCCCAGCAGGAGGACCCAGGAGGACTCGATGGCCATTCCTACCCCTGCGTCGCCGGGCCGCCTTGAGGCTTCTCCGCCCTCGGCCCGCCCGGGCCCCGGGCAAACATAAATACGTATTCACACGTATCCACGGCCGTGGCCAAGGCCAAGTTGACCCTCACCGTGGACCCGAAGGCCCTCGCCCGGGCCAAGCGGGCCTCCCGCGCGCGGCGGATTCCCCTCTCCCGCCTGGTCGAGGGATTCCTCGACTGGGCCTCCGATCCCCGCCTCCACTGCTTCGCCTGCTCCGCCCCCTTCGGAGCCTCCCGGGGCCGGACCTGCGCGAAGTGCGGGTGGCTCTCCTGCCCCTCCTGCGGCGGGTGCGGCTGCGCGCTCCCGAAAGAGGCGCTCGCCGGGCTCCACTCCCTCCGGAAGACGCTCGAGGAGCTGGCGGGAGGAAGGCTCGCGCCGTGAAGGCCCTCTGCCTCCTCTCGGGCGGCATGGACTCGGCGGTCGCGGCCGCCATCGCCCGCGCCCGGGGGGGCGAGCTCCACGCCCTCTCCTTCGACTACGGCCAGCGCCACCGGCGCGAGCTGCGGTCGGCCCGGGCGGTGGCGCGGGCCCTCGGGGCGCGGAGCCACGGGGTCCTGAGGGTCGACCTGCGGCAGATCGGCGGGAGCGCGCTCACCGCCCGCCTCCCCCTGGAGCGCCGCCGGAGCGCGCGGGAGATCCTGCGCGACCCGCGCATCCCGAGCACCTACGTCCCCCTCCGGAACACCATCTTCCTGGTGCTCGCCGCCGCCCGCGCCGAAGTCGCGGCGGCCGACCGGCTGGTCCTGGGGGCGAACGCGGTGGACTACTCCCACTACCCCGACTGCCGCCCCGAATACTACCGGGCCATGGCCCGGGCCATCGCCCTCGGCTCGAAGCGCGGCGCCGGGGGGAGGCCGCTCGGAATCTGGACGCCGGTCATCGGGATGACGAAGGCCCAGATCGTGCGGAGGGGGCTCGCCCTCGGCGTCCCTTTCCATCTCACTTGGTCCTGCTACGCCGGGGGGGCGCGCCCCTGCGGCCGCTGCGACTCCTGCCTCTTGCGGGCGAAGGGGTTCGAGGAGGCGGGCGTCGAGGACCCGCTCCTGGCCAGCGGGAGGGGCCGCTGATGGCCCTGCGGATTTCGGAGATTTTCCACAGCCTGGAGGGCGAAGGGCTTCACATGGGCCTCCCCCAGGTCTTCATCCGGCTCCAGGGGTGCAGGGTCGGCTGCTCCTGGTGCGACACCAAGTACACCTGGCCCGAGAGGGCGAAGGGCTCGGCGGCCCTCACCGAGGAGGAGGTCCTGGGGCGCGTGGCCGCCTTCCCCTGCCGGCGGGTCTCCATCACCGGCGGCGAGCCTCTCGAGCAGGACATCCGGAGGCTGGTCCGGCTCCTGAAGGAGCGGGGCTACTGGGTCTGCCTCGAGACGAGCGGACAATACTTCGAGCCCGAAGTGATGACGGCCGTGGATTTCGTCTCCTGCGACGTCAAGGGGCCGAGCAGCGGCGTCGCGCCCAACCGGGAAGCCGTCGGCCGCATCCTCCGCGAGCACGGGTCCAAGGTCCAGTTCAAAATCGTGGTGAGCGGGCCGGAGGACCTCGCCTTCGCCAAGGAGTGGGCCCACCTCCCGAACCTGATTCTGCAGAAGGACTGCTACTCGAAGTTCGAATTCGCGGAACGGGTGAAGACGGAGTTCCCCGGGGCGCGCTACGGGCTGCAATTGCACAAGATTCTTTGGGGCGACCGGCGAGGCGTGTAAGTGGCCGGGTTCCAGGTCAAATTCGCCGACCTCCCGGGCCCACCCCCCTTCCGGCTCGCATACGTGGATGAAGGGCCGCGCGACGCCGACGCCCTCCTCTTCCTCCACGGCTGGGCCTCGACCCACGAGCAGTGGAGCGCGGTGGTGGAGCGATTGTCGAAGAAGTGGCGCTGCGTCGCGGTGGACCTGCCCTCCTACGGGCAATCGGAGGTGCCGGTCACCGACTACACCCTGGAGTTCTTCGCCCGCTCGGCGCTCCAACTGCTCGACTCCATCGGGGTGCGACGCGCGGTCCCGGTCGGCTCCTCGATGGGGGGGATGGTCTCGATGGAGTTCACCCTCCGGTGGCCCGAGCGGGTCGAGGCGCTCGTCCTGGTCGATTCCGGGGGCATGTGGCGCCCCCGGGGGTTCGCCCGGAGGCGCGCCCGCAGCGACTTCGCCTTCGCCATCTACAAGGCGCTCGAGCCGGTCATCGGGCGCTCCATGATGAAGCGCGCCTTCCACGACCACCGCCCCGGCATCGAGGAGATGAAGGCGCGGGCCGCCGCGTTGCGGGAGGACCCGAAGGAGCGGGCGCGGCGACGGACCCGGTTCAACTCGATGATGCACGTCATCGCGACCAGTTACCGGAAGCGGGCGGCCGAAATCCGCGCCCCGACGCTGGTGGTGTGGGGGCGGCAGGACAGACTGGTGTCGCTGAAACTCGGGGAGCGGCTCGCGCGGACCATCCCGGGGGCGCGGCTCGAAATCATCGAGGAGTGCGGCCACCTGCCGTCGGTGGAGAGGCCGGGGGAACTGGCGAGGTTGGTGGAGGGGTTCCTTGAAAGGATGGGGGACGGATTATCATTTTCAATCTTCTGAGCAGGGGCCGCAGAGCACAGGCCTACTCCAGAATCGCGATGTCCTCCCCCCGCGCCTGGGGCTCCCGGACCTCCCTCGGGTCCACCGGCAGTTCCGCCTCGTGCTCCTTCGCCCACACGGCGGCCTCGGGGTTCAGCGGGCTCTGGAGGCCGTAGTCCTTGAACTGCACCATCTCGGCGAGGCGGACCACGACGTCGTCCAAAAACTGGGCGGGCGTCCAGGGGCCGAGGCAGACCTTTCCCGGGTGGTAGGGGTGGTCGCTCCCGAGGATGTTGGGATGGAACAGCGGCGTGAGCCACCGGACCTCCGGAGGCCGCACGGGGTAGTCGGCGGGAAGGAGGATGTGCGCCTCGTGGCGCCCTCGCCTCTCCATCTTTCCGTCCGACTTCGCCAGCCCCGTGCAGAGAAACTCCACCCGGTACTCGTCGGGCGGGTCCCCCCCGGTCCGGAAAGTGACGAGGGGGGAGCGGAGCCGTCCCAGCCGGAGCCTCTCGTTCTTCAGGCGGCGCAGGCGCGGTGAGGGTCCGCCGGAGGGTGCGCCAGCCTCGATGCGCGGGAAGACCCGCAGCACGTCGCCGTTCTGGACCCCCGCCTGCTTGAGGGTCTGGTCCGGCCTCAGCCTCTTGCCCGACTGCTTGTGGTCGAGGTGGTAGGTGATGGGCTGGCCCGCCGGGTCCGCCGCGGGGAGTCCCATTTTCTCCACGAGCGTTGCGAGGACGCGCTCCGCGGTCATCGAGTCGGGAATCTCCGCCTTCCGCCGCCGGGAGGCGGTGTGGTCCACGACCTCGACGACCAGTTTACCCACGGCGGCCCTCCTTCAACTCCACGAACACGGACCGGTTCCCCCGGGCCACCTCGACGATATGGCCCGGCGGGATTCCCAACTCCTTCAGGGAGCGCTCCGCCAGCGGGTCCCCCGTCCCGACCCGTCGCACCGTCTCGGAAGCCATCTCCCGGCCGCACCGGCAGCGGAGGGCGCCGTCCATCCGGAGGCGCGGGACCCGGAGGCGCCGGCCCCGCCCGCAGAGGCAGCGGAGGGCGGTGACCACCTCCCGGTCGAGGAAGAGGGTCCCCGGATGGGCCGCCAGCAACTCCCGGACCCGGCTCTCCGGCGTCAGGCCCGACCTCTTCACCGGCCCCGGGGCATGGTGGGCGGGGCAGCCGGGCCTCCGCTGGAGGCGGGAGCGGACCACCTCTCCGCCGCGGTAGTAGAGCGCCTCCGCCTCGCGCGGGAGGGCGAAGAGCCCCGCCTCGACCGCCATCCCGCCCACGATGGCGGCCGCAGTGGGGGCGGTGGGGACGCCTCCCGCTGCCGGCGGACGGGCCGGGCAGGAGTAGCGCTCCGCGACCGCCGCGTAGTCAGCCCCGGTGAAGGAGCACTCGTAGCAGGCGCCCCGGGGCGGGTAGAGCTCGACCACGCCGTCCCAGCCGTCGAGCCCCCCGTTCACCCACGGGACCCCCGCAGAGCGGCACATGCGGTTGAGGGCGAGGCGCGCCTCCCGGTTGTCCAGGCACCCGAAGGCCACGGCGCAGCGGCGGAGGGTCCCGAGGCCGAGGTCCCACCGGAGGTCCCCCTCGACCGCCTCCACTTCGGCTCCGGGGTTGATGTTGCGCAGGGCGCGCGCGGCCGCCCGGACCTTCGGGAGCCCGACGTCCGCCTCCCGGAAGAGGAGCGAGCGGGAGAGGTTGGAGGGCTCGACCCGGTCGAAGTCCACCAGGAGGAGCCGCCCCGCGCCGAGGAGGGCGAGGTCCTTCGCCACCTCGTTGCCGAGGGCGCCGACCCCGGCCACGAGGAAGGTCGAGGAGGCGAGACGCTCCCGGTCGTACCCCGCGAGGGCGCGGAGGCGGTCGTAGCGTCCCCCCCTCCCGGCCATGGCTAGAGGAGCCGGAGACCCCGGCCCCGGGAGCGCCCCCCCGCCGGGGGAGCAGGGGCCGCGGCCGCCTCCGCCCGGGAGCGCTCCAGCTCCGCCAGGCGCGCCTCGACCCGCAGGAGCGCTTCGGCCATCCGCGCGGGGGCGTGGGCCTCCAGGGCGTAGACCCTCTCCCCCAGCCCCTGGAGCCGCTCCCGCAGCGCCTCCCCGTCCGCGCCCTGCGGGGCCTCCCCGGGACCCGGCGGGGCCCCCTCGATCGCCCCTCCGAGGGAGGAGGAGAGGCGCCCCTCCACTGCGCGGAGGCGGGCCTCCAGGGCCCGGATTCGATGTTCGAGGGCGTCGAGACGGGGCTCCTCCATGGGTGGCCGCGGGGGAGGTCGCCGCCCCAATTTTAACCGTTTCCGTCCCCCCGCCTCTGAAACTTTATACCCGGCGGGGGGTCTCATGGGTCCCATGGCCAAGTCGCCCCATGTGAAGTTCGACGTCCCTCCGGCCCTGGAGAACTCGCTCCTGGAGCTCCTGGCCGAGGTCAAGGAGACCGGGAAGCTGAAGAAGGGCATCAACGAGACCACCAAGTCGGTGGAGCGGGGCCTCGCGAAGCTGGTCGTCGTGAGCGAGGATGTGGACCCCCCCGAGGTGGCGATGCACCTCCCCGCCCTCTGCGAGGAGAAGAAGGTCCCCTACGGCTACGTGAAGAAGCAGGAGGACCTCGGCAAGGCGTGCGGCCTCACCGCCAAGTCGTGCGCCGGCGCGGCCATCCTCGACTCGGGGGCCAAGGCGAAGGCCGCCTTCGACGACGCGTTGAAGGGGCTGGCCAGGTTGAAGAAGGGCGGCGAAGGGGCCAAGGAGTCCTGAGGGGCGATGCCGGCCGAGGAGGCCCCCTCCCCCGCCGAGGTGGTCGAGGTGGTGGGACGGACCGGCATGCACGGCGAGGTGACCCAGGTGCGGGTGAGGGTCCTGGAAGGCCAGAGCCGCGGCATGGTGATCACCCGGAACTGCTACGGCCCGGTTCAGGTCGGCGACGTCCTCATCCTGATGGAGACCGCCCGGGAGGCGAAGAAGCTCCTCTCCCGGTAGGAGTCCCCCCGTGCCAGACTGGAAGACCTGCTCCTTCTGCGCCCAGCCGTTCGAGCCCGGGACCGGGAAGATGCTGGTGAGGCGCGACGGCTCCCTCTTCTACTTCTGCTCCTCGAAGTGCGAGAAGAACCTCGCCCTGGGGCGCATCGCGAGGCGCATGACGTGGGTCCGGAAGGCCCCCGGCCGCGGACCCAAGAAGGGGAAGGCCGCGAAGGCCTGACCCTATTTCGGCTCCACTTCCCGGACCCGGATCGCGACCCCCCGGCGGGCGCGCTCCATCTCCCACCCCGCCATGGCGGCCTTCCCGACCCCGAAGGCGCGGGGCCCCTCGAAGACCGCCTCGTCGCCCGGCCGGAGGGCTTCGTCGGCCCGGGTCACCCCCGGGGCGAGGACCGAGCCGGTGGGGAGGAAGTCGTCGATCTCGACCCGCAGTCCGGGCCACCTCGCGCCGGCGAGGGCGCGGGCCCCCTTCAGGGTGAGGGCGAGGAGCCCCGACGGGGTCAGCGTCGCCACGCTCCGGATCGCAGCCACCGGGGGCCCCGACCGCGCGCCCCGCATCGTGGGCTTCCCGTGCTTCATCAGGAGCTCCCCCGCCCCCGGGCCGAGTTGGAAATCGGCCACGGCCCGGAGGTGGCGCCCGAGGCGGTGGGGCGCCCTCGGGAGGCCCGCCGAGGCGACCGCGTTGTGGAGCGCCTGGAGGGCCGCGTCGCCGGCCGGGTCGGCCCCGGCGGTCTCGACGGTCTCGATTCCGAGCCTCCGCCCCTCCTCCCGCGCCACCTCCCCGGGCGTCCCGGGGATGTGGATGAAGAGGAGCGGGGGGCGGTGTTTCTCGAGGAGCGGCCGAAGGCACTCCTGGAGCCACAGGCGCTCCTCCCCGTCCCACCTTCCGGTCACCGGCGTCTCGTAGTGGGCCGCCGGGTAGGTCCGCTCCAGCTCCCGCGGGACGACCCCGAGGGGCGAGGTCAGGACCACCTCCTGCAGGGAGCCGCGCCACGGCTCCAGGGCGCGCCGGAACCTCCGGTGGCTCTGGGAGTTGGAGTAGGGCTTCCGGGCGGAGCAGGGGAGGAGGACCCAGGGTCCCGGCGCGGGGGTGAACCGCTCCCGGACCCGCGCGGCGAACCGGCGGACCTCGGGCCTGAAGAGCGACTCCATGGAGTTGGCGTCGAGGCGCGCCTCCCGGCTCACCGGGCTCCTCCGCTCCAGGTAGCTCCCCTGGGCGTCGAAGTTCCTCAGGGCCGCCACCTGCCACGCCTCGGCCCGGACCCGCTCCTCGGCGCGCTCCCGCATCCGCCCCCGGCGGATTTCGGCGCGCGCGGCCCGCAGCTCCATCTCCAGGGCGGTCGTATTGTGGCGCGCCAGGGCCTCGGCGTCCATCCTTGAGGGGGGGGCGGGGGGCGGGCCTGTGGGCGGGGGGAGGGGGCCGTCGCCTACGCGAACCCCCTCCCCCCGGCGACAGGCGTCGCAGGGGCAGGGCATCTCCTCCATCCCGCCGAGGGGGCGGCTGCCGGCCGGCGTCATGTAGAGCCCCTGGCGGGCCGCGAGGAGCGGCTGGACATCGTCCACCAGGTCGACGCCCGCGTAGGCGAGGAGCGCGGCGTTCGCGGGCGTGGCGAGGGCCGGCAGGTAGAGCGCCCCGTCCGGGCCGACCGCCTCCCGGAACTCCGCCACCCCCTCCATGAACCTCCGCGGGCGCCCCTCCAGGGCCCGCGACTTGGGGAGGAGGTAGAGGTCGGCCTCGGCCCGGGGGGAGGTGGAGACCCGGAGCCCTCCGGCTTCGAAGGCCTCCTCGCCGCGGAACTGCCAGCGGCGCCGGAACTCCCCCATCCAGGGGGTCCGGGAGACCGGGAGGATGCCCGGAGTGGGGAGCGAGGTCCCGTCGAGGCGGAGCCTCCCGAGGCGGGCGGGGCCGTCCCTCCGCACCACCTCGAACGCCGGCGGCGGCCTAGCCACGCAGGACCACCTCCGCGCGCCCCTCGAGCCTCTCCACCCACGCCGGCTCCCAGGAGGCGGGCCCGTGGATGGTCCACCGCACCTCGGGCCGCGCCTCCATGAGGGCCCAGAGGCTCTCCAGGGCCGCCCGCCACGACTCCCGATCCTCCAGGAGAAGGGCCTGGCCCGCGGGGGCGCTCTCCTCCAGCTCCGGGGGAACGGGGCCGAAGAGGGGCTTGAGAGTCAGGACGCGGTCGAACGAAGGACCCGGGGAGCGGGGCGAAGCCCCCCTCTCGGCCCGCGACGTTCGTCTTCCGCTGTGGAGCGGGGTCGCGTTGCGGGTCTCGCTCTGCTCTTCGCTGCCGGGCGCAGCCGCAGGTGGCGCCCGCTTGACCCCTCCCCCCGCTTCGGTTGGAAAGCAGGTCACCAGGATGTGCCCCTTCAGGGGCCACCGGGCCATCGAGCGGAGGTGTCGCCGGATCTCGGGCCGGAGGGCCGACTCGGGGCCCCGGTGGTGGAAGGGCTCGGGACCGTTCGGGTGGTTCCGCTCCAGCCAGTCGCCGTGCTCCTCCAGGAGCCTCCGGTAGCCCGCCAGGAGGGCGGGGTGGCTCCGGCAGCGCATCTCCACCAGGTCGGGCAGGGCGTGGGAGCGGATCGCCTGCCGCACCTCCCGGACCGCCGCGAGGGTCGCCCGCAGGTTGTGCTCCGCCAGCAGCGCCCCGTCGAGGTCCCCGGGCCCGCGGGAGGCGCAGACCGGGCAGGCGCACGGCAGCTCCCGCACCTCGTCGAGGCGGAGCGTCCCGGTCGGCGTCATGTAGCGCCTCTCCTTGGCGTAGAGGGCGTAGGAGGCGGAGTCGAAGAGGTCGCACCCGAGGGCCGCGGCCAGCGGGAAGGTGGCCGGGTGGCCCGCGCCGAAGAGGTGGACCGGGACTCCGGGGCCGAGGCCCTGCTTCGCGGCCACCACCACGTCCACCAGGTCGGCGTAGCGCTGGGATTCCATCAGCGGGACGACGGCGCCGACGGGCGCGACCCCGGGGCCGAGGGCCGCCACCGCTTCACCGGCTTTGCGCCGCAGGGCGGGGTGGAGCCCACCCTGGACCGGCATCGCCAGCAAGCCGGGCCCATCGTCCCAGAGCTCCTTGGCCTCGCGAATGCGGGCGAGGGTCCCGTCCCACTGGCGGGCCGCCTCTTCCGCGGGGGCGTCCGGGGGCGTGGGGAGGTCGAGGGGAACCGCGATGTCCACGCCGATGCGCCTCTGGAACCCGACAATCTCGGCGTTGGTCACCCCGGCGTCGCCGTAGCGCGAGAGTTGGAAGGCCCCCGAGTCGGTCATCACGGGCCCGTCGAACCCGAGAAGCCGGTGGACCCCCTCCGTCTCGGCCCGGGCCCGCAACTCCGGGTCCTTGAAAAGGATGGATGCGTTGGTGATGAGGGCCTTGGCCCCGCACTCCTGGATTCGAGAGAGAGGAAGGAGGGGGATGTGGGGATTCACCACCGGGAAGAGGGCGGGGGTCTCCAGAACGCCGTGAGGGGTCTCGAGCCTGCCGAAGCGGCCCGCCATGTCCTTGGCGAGGATTTCGAATGCCGGCTCGACGCGGCGCGGGGAGGCGGCGGGTGGTGGAGCCGACCGGGCAGTCCCGTGCGAAGCAGGGGACGGCTCGCGACGGGGTTGCGAGGCCATCCCAGGGATGACCGCGCGGGACTTATGTGGCTTACTGAGTCTCCTTCTCGCCGATGACCCTCATGGCGATGAAGGAGCCGAAGAGCGCCCCCGCGATGGGGCCCATCCAGTAGGCCCAGTGGGCGGGGAGTGCGTTCGGCAGCCCCGCGAGGGCGCTCACCAGGGCGGGGCCGAAGGTGCGCGCGGGGTTGAGAGAGGCGCCGGTGAGGGGCCCGACCGCCAGGACCGCGACCGCGACCGACGTCCCGATGGCGAAGCCGCCGACGCCGGCGGGGGCGCGGCCCGGCACGGCAAAGACGGCGAAGGCGAGGAGGGCGGTGCCGAAGGCCTCGATGAAGGCGGTCTGGAACTCCCCGACGCCGAGCCCGCCGTCGGGCCGGTTCCCGCCGTAGTAGGTCTGGGCCGCCATGGGAGTCCCGTGGAGAGAGCCGTAGAGGAGGAGGCCCGCCCCCGCGGCCCCGATGAGTTGGAACAGGATGTAGAGTGCGGCGGTCTTTCCGCCGATTTTCCCGTGGGCCGCCATGGCCAGGGTGATGGCGGGGTTGATGCAGCACCCCGACACGGGGCCGATGGCGTAGACCATCACCGCGATGACGAGACCGTGGGCCAGAGCGGGGCCAATGGGCCCTGCGGCGTAGCCCGGAAGGGCAGCCATCGCCACCGAGAGGGAGCCGAAGAGAGTCAGGACCGCGGTCCCGAACGCTTCGGCGACACAGGCCCGCAGCGCGGTGGCCATGACGCGGGGCTTCTGCGCGCAGAATTTATATTTCCAGCGGCCCACGGGGGGCCCAGGCGATGGGGCTCGCCGCCAACCGCCCCGCCTGGGGCTGATAGCTCCTACCCCCCCGCCAGGCGAACCCCATGATCGACCCCTACCTCATCGCCCTTCTGGCCGCGGCCCTGGCCGCCTCGTTCGTCTCTTTCCGGCTGGGGGTCTCGGTCGCCATCGCCGAAATCGTCATGGGGATGCTCCTCGGGAGCGTCCCGGGCCTCTCCCCCGCAGGCCACGACTGGCTCCCCTTCCTGGCCGGGCTCGGTTCGCTCTTCCTCACCTTCCTGGCCGGGGCCGAGATCGACCCCGACGCCTTCCGGGCCCGCTGGAAGGCAAGCACCCTCATCGGCGTCGCCTCCTTCGGTGCCCCCTTTCTGGGAGCGTGGTGGTTCTCTGAGGGATTTCTCGGATGGACCCGCGCCGCGTCCCTTCTGGCAGGGGTGGCCCTCTCCACGACCTCAGTCGCCGTCGTCTACGTGGTCCTGGTGGAGACGGGGCTCACCTCCACCCCGGCGGGAAAGCTCATCCTCTCCTCCTGCTTCGTGACCGATCTGGGAACCGCCGTTGCGCTCAGCGTCCTGTTCATTCCGCCCAACGGGCTCATCCTCCTGACATTCGCGGGCCTGGGGGTCTCGGTGGTCGCCGTGCCCCGGCTCCTCGACTGGTTCCTCTCCCGGTTCCGGGAGGGGGTCGGCCAGATGGAGTTGAAGATGCTCCTCCTCATGGTCCTGCTGCTCGGCCTCTCTGCCGAGGTCGGGGGGTCCCACGGAGTCCTCCCGGCCTACGTGGTGGGTCTCATCGCCGCCCGGACCTTCCAGGGCCACCGGGGCGTCCTCCTGCGCCTCCGGGGGCTCACCTTCGCCCTCCTCACCCCCTTCTTCTTCTTGCACGCGGGGCTCAACGTCTCCCTCGCCGCGGTCGCGGCCAACCTCGGCCTCCTCGGGCTCCTCTTCGGGGTGAAGGTCGGGGCCAAGTTCGCCGGGGTCCTCCCCCTCGCACGGCGCTACCTCCCGAAAGACGCCATCTACGCCACACTTCTCATGAGCACCGGCCTGACCTTCGGCACCATCTCCTCCACCTACGGCCTCCAGGCGGGAATCGTCAGCCGCGAGCAGTTCAGCGTGCTGGTGACCGCGGTCCTCCTCACCGCCATCGTGCCGACCCTCGTCGCCCAGCGGTGGTACACCCCCGACCGTGAGGGGTCCCCGGAGCGCGCGGGGGCGCCCTAGGCGCCCGTCTTCTTCAGGAAGACCCGGTCGTAGAGGAGGGCTGCGATGAGCCCCCCGAGGATGGGGCCCGCCCAGTAGAGCCAGTGGTCGCCCCACGCCCCGAAGACCAGCGCCGGCCCGAAGGTGCGGGCGGGGTTCACCGAGGCCCCCGTGAGGGGAACCCCGACGAGGTGGATCATGCAGATGGTGAGGCCGATGGCGAGGGGCGCGAAGCCCGCCGGGGCCCGGGGATCCACGGCGGTGGCGAAGATGACGAAGAGGAGGAAGAAGGTGAGGGCGACTTCCACCAGGAAGCCCGTCGCCGGAGTGACGCCGATGGCCGCGTTGAGGCCGTGGGCCCCCGTGTGCGGGAACTGGGAGGCGGGGAGGATGGCGGCGTGGAGCGCGGCGGCGACCGTGGCGCCGATCAATTGGAACAGGATGTATCCGGCGCCGTTCTTCGCGTCGAGCCTCTTCGTCGCCATCATCGCCACTGTCACGGCGGGGTTGATGTGGCCCCCGGAGATGTGGCCCGTTGCGAAGGCCATCAGCATGATGGCGAGGCCGTGGGCGATGGAGATGACCCAGAGGCCCCCCGCGTCGGGGGCGGTCTTGTTGCCGAGGAGGTCAATGGCGCCGGTGACGGCCATGGTCCCGAAGAAGACGAGGGCGAAGACGGCGATGGACTCGGCCACCCAGGCGCGGTAGTTGAGGGCCATGGCTCCCCACGGGAAAAGGGCGATTAAAAACCTTCTGCCGCTACTTCTTCCTCGCCAGGTAGGCGACGATGGCGCCCGCGACGGCGATGGAAGCGACGAGGGTGCTGATGGAGGAGACGGGCGGCATGAAGCCGTGGGAGGCCGCCCCCATCATGAAGAGCATCGGGACGGAGAGGATGAAGTTGAAGCGGGAGGCGAGGAGCGCCCTCCTCGCCCACTTCGGCTGGTCGGCCGGGGCGGGCGTCCCCTTCTCCACGGTCTCCTTGGTCGCGGCGATGACCCTCTTCTGCATGGGCCAGATGATGGCCCAGACGTTGACGAACATGATGAGGCCCATGACCATCCCGGCCAGGATGGTGTAGCCGGCGTTGCTCGCCATGGCGCCGGTGGCGATGTAGTTGGTGTAGTAGATTCCGAAGCCCGCCACCACGGTCATCAGGGCGGCGTAGCGGAACCAGAAGAGGGCCATAGGCATCAGTTTCGTGACGTGGTGCTGGCGGGTGGGCGCGTCGTAGAGTTTGACGGCGGGCACGTTGACGATGTTGAAGAAGTAGAGGAGGCCGATCCAGAGGACGCCGAAGAAGAGGTGGAAGAGGCGCACTACCGGGGCGAGCGCGGGGAGCGCCGGAGCCGCCGCGGCCAGCGCCAGAACCAGGACCGCGAGCCCCAGGACCATCGGGACGTGCCTCTGCTCGAAGGTCTTCGCGGGATTCGTTTCGGCGGCCATGGCCAGAGGTCGGACGCCCCCCTTAAATCTTTTTCCGCGCCGAAAAGCGAGGCTTTTTACCCGGTTTCAAAATCGAGAGGGCCATGGTCAACGTCGGCGACCCGGCCCCCGATTTCACCCTCTTCGACGCCGACCGGAAGCCGCGGAAACTGAGCGAGTTCCTCGGGAAGAACGTCCTCCTCGCCTTCTACCCCGGGGCTTTCACCGGCGTCTGCACCAAGGAGATGTGTACCTTCCGGGACTCTCTGGAGAGGCTCAAAGGGGCGAGCGCCGAGGTGGTCGGCGTCAGCGTCGACCCGCCCTTCGCCAACAAGGCGTGGGCCGACCAGCACAAACTCCCCTTCACCCTTCTCAGCGACTACGAGCGGAACGTGGTGAACCGCTACGGAGTCGCATTCCCGAACCTGGCGGGGCTCCCGAGGTACGTGGCGGCCAACCGGGCCGTCTTCATCGTGGACAGGTCGGGGGTTGTCCGCTACAAGTGGGTGGCCCCGAACCCCGGGGTCGAGCCCAACTACCCTGAGGTTCAGAAGGTCCTCGCAGGCCTCAAGTAGCCGCCCGCGGGGAGACCCAGGAGTCGAAGAGGAGGAGCAGCCCACGCATCTGGTGGAAAACCTCCCACGGGTCGGTCTTGAACTCGATGCGCCACGTGGTGGAGTGGCTGGAGCGGGCCTGCTCCGAGATGGAGAAGACCGAGGACTCCCTCAGGGTTCGGAGGTGGCTCGCTACCTGCTGGCTGGTGGCGCCGACCTGGGAGGCGATCTCCTTCGCCTTGAAGAAGCGGCGCCCCCGGAGGAGCTCGTCGGCGAGGTGGCGGGCGATGCGGTGGCGGATGGAGGCGGGAGGGGGGGCCTGGGACCTCCCGGGACCGCCGACCACGTCCATCCCCAAATCCCGCCGCACCCCCAGTTTTAAATTTTACAGATTCAGAACGGACAATCGTTAAGTACTTGTTGTGTATTATGCAAGGAGATTATGGCGCGGAACCCCGCCCGAAGCGAGCGCGAAGCGCGAGCGGAGGGCGGGGTTCCGGGAGGGCCGACCCCCGGGGACCCCGTCGCGCGGGGGGAGGCCCCGGGGGTAGGGCCGCCCCTTTACGCGCGGGCTCCGCCCGCGCGTAAAGGGGCCTATGTTCAAGCCACTCCCGGGCGCGGGTTCCGGAAAACTCCTCAGACCGCTTCGACCCGCTGAATCTCCGGGACCATCTCCCGGACGATTCTCTCGATCCCCGCCCGGAGGGTCATCCGGGAGGAGGGGCAGCCGCCGCACGCCCCCTGCATCTGGAGGTAGAGGACCCCCTTCTCGGCGTCGATGTTGGCAATCTCCACGTTGCCACCGTCCGCCTGGACCGCGGGGCGGATGCGGTCGAGCGCCTGGTCCACCTTGGCGTAGAGGTCGGGGACCGCCCCCTTCGCCTCCTGGAGGTTCTTCTGGAACTCCGAGACCGCGTCGTTGGCCATCTCCACTCCTTGGGCCGGGCCCCTTAAATAACCCACGCTAAAGCGCGCGAGGTGAGCGCGCTTTAAGCGGCCACCACGGCCCGGACTCCCGGAACCCTGGACTTGAGGGTCTTCTCCAGGGAGGAGAGGAGGGCGACCCGGGCCGCCGGGGCCCCGGAGAAGTCGAGGCGGAGCGTCACGACGTCCCCTTGGACCCCGAGGAGGTCGAGACCGCCCCCCTCCGCCTTCACGGCGGGCTTGAGGGCCTCGATGCACTTCGCGACCGCCTCCGGGGAGACCGCGGCCCCCGGAGTTCGGGGCTCGGGCTCCGCGGGGGCGGGGCCTGGAGGCGGCTTCGCGCGCACCCGGGAGAGCACCGACTCCACCATCTCCTCGAAGGCCTTCGAGGCGGGCCCTCCGCTCAGCAGCACCGGACGCCCCCGGTCGCATCCGTCCGCCACCTCCCGGAGGAGCGGGATGCGGCCCAGGAGGGGGAGGCCGAAATCCTTCGCCAGTCTCTCCCCGCCCCCGGGGTCGAAGAGGTCCACCGGCTTGCCGCAGTGGGGGCAGGTGGACCCGCTCATGTTCTCCACCACTCCCAGGACCGGAAGGTGGAGGAGTTCGGCGAAACGGACGGACTTCCGGACCGCCTGCGTCGAGATCTCCTGCGGGGTGGTGACGATCACGGCCCCGTCGGCCCTGGGGAGCACCTGCGCGATGGAGAGGGGCTCGTCGCCGGTCCCCGGGGGGAGGTCGAAAATGAGGCAGTCCAGCTCGCCCCACGCGACGTCCTCCAGGAACTGGCGGATCGCCTTCATCTTGATGGGGCCCCGCCACACCACCGGCGTGTCGTAGGTCTGGAGCATGTAGGCGATGGAGATGACCTCGACGTTCGGGGGGACGAACACCGGCTTGATTTTCGGGCCCGACGCCGTCTCCACGTAGGCGAGCTTCTCCCGGTCCGCCCCGAGCATCTTGGGGATGCTGGGGCCGTGGAAGTCGGCGTCCACCACCCCCACCCGGAGGCCGCGGAGGGCGAGGCCGAGCGCGAGGTGTGCCGCCACGGTGGACTTGCCGACCCCCCCCTTCCCGCTCATCACCACCAGGACGTGCTTGACTCCCGCCATGTTCCGGATGATGCGGTCGGCCTCGCCGGGCGCTACGGGGTGGGGACCCTCGTTGGGTCCGGGGAGCTGGGCGGCCATCCCTCTCCCGGGCCCCCCGGCCTTATATGGGGTTCGCCGCTTCCCGAGAGGTTCTTATGCGGGAGGTGGCCCATCTCCGCCCATGGCGACCGTCCCGAAGTCGGTGAAGACCCACTGCCCCCACTGCAAGACCCACACCCCGCACAACGTGGAGAAGGTGAAGAAGGGGCAGGCGCGCTCCATGGTCCGCATCACCCGCCAGAAGCTGCGCCAGTCCTACGTGGGCAACCGGGGCAAGTTCTCCAAGGTCCCCGGCGGCGAGAAGCCCACGAAGCGGACCCCCGTCCGGTTCCGGTGCTCGAAGTGCAAGAAGGCCCACACCCGCCCCATGCCCCGGGCGGGGAAGTTCGAGATCCAAGAGCAATGAGGATGACTTTCGAAGCGACAAGCGCGTCGTCTGGCGTGCCGGCCGCGGCATTCGGCCGCGTCCCGGCCGGTCAACGATGAAGCCCTCCGTCCGCTCCCGTTTCCTCAAGGTCCGGTGCCCCGGCTGCGGCCAGGAGCAGGTGCTCTTCGACCGCGCCTCGGGCCTGGTGACGTGCCTGCAGTGCGAGGCGACCCTCGCCGAGCCCTCGGGGGGAAAGGCCCGGATCGCTCCCAGGGTGACGATTCTGGCCGAGCTATGAACGGGAGACCTCCCGGGGCCCGGGCCGCCCGCGGTCCGGCCGAGGGGTGGCCCACCGCCGGCGAACTGGTGCTCTGCACGGTCCGGGACGTCCAGGAATTCGGCGCCTTCGTCACCCTCGACGAGTTCGGGGAGCGGAAGGGGTTCATCCCCATCTCCCACATCGCGCGGGGGTGGATCCGGAACATCCGGGAGCACGTCCGGAAGGGGGGGAAGGTGGTGGCCCGCGTGCTCGCGGCCGACCCCGGCCGGGGGCGCATCGACCTCTCGCTGAAGGACGTGAACGAGCACCAGCGGAAGGACAAGGTGAAGGCGTGGAAGAATGAGGAGAAGGCGGTCCGGTGGCTCACCCAGAAGTTCCCCGCGGAGAGGGCGGAGGCGATCCGGGCCAAACTCCGGGCGGCCGTGGGGGGCCTGCACCCCGCCCTGGAGGAGTCCCTCGCGAAGGGGAGCCAGACCTTCACCGGCGCCGGCCTCGACCCCAAGACCGCGGAGGCGCTCCACGCCATCGCCCGGGAGAGCATCGTCATCCCCGAGGCCCGGATTTCGGGCGTGCTGGAGCTGACGGTCCCGGGCCCCCGGGGGGTGGAGGTGCTCCGGAAGGCGCTCACCGAGGCCGCCCGGGCCTCCCCGGGGGTCGAGGTGGCCTGCCTGGGGGCCCCCCGCTACCGGGTCGCGGCCCGTGCCCCCGACTTCAAGAAGGCGGAGGCGGCCCTCCGGAAGTCCTCCGACGCCGCCCTCGCGGTGGTCCAGAAGGCCTCGGGAAAGGGGCAGCTCCTCCGGGCCAAGTGAGATGGTCCGGACCAAGTTCTGGAAGTGCCCCGCCTGCAACCTCTACACCTTGAGGGAGGCGTGCCCCCGGTGCGGAGGGGCGACCCGGAACCCCATGCCGCCGCGCTTCTCCCCCAGGGATCCCTACGGAAAGTACCGGAAATTGACCCTGGAGGCCGCCGAACCCGCTTCGTTGCCGGCGGAGCGAGAGGACTCCTGAGAGGAGCGACGCGGCTCCGCTGAGAGGGGCCCCCATCCCTCCGGGCAGGGCCGTTCCACAGGCCCGCCCTCCCGCGCTCCGTCGTCGCCGACGGAACGCGGGCGGTGCCGGAGGGGGCCGGCAACTCAGGCTTTCGGACCCGCGAAGAGGTCGCCCCTCCGCTGCGCCTTCCGCTCCAAAACAAGTTTCTCCAGGAGCGCCGCTGCGTCCGCCAGCAGGACCCCGTCGTCCGGGGAACCCAGGAGGGCGGCGAGTTCCGGGAGGCTCCTCCCCCTCCTCTCCCGCCTCAGCGCCCGTGCCAGGGCCTCCTCCCACCGGGCGAGGGTCTCCGAGACGGCGGCCAACCTCTCCCGGAGGCTCACGCCGGAGGGGCCGTGGCCCGGGTGGAGGACCCTCTCCCCGAGGTTCTCCAGGGAGGCGAGGGAGCGCAGGAAGGAGGTGGCGACCCCGTCCCCCAGTTCGGTCGGCCGGGGACCGAAGGAGGGCATCCCCTCCCCGGGCAGGAGGTCGCCGCCGAAGAGGAGTCCCGGCCCTCCGAAGCAGAGGTGGCCCACCGTGTGGCCGGGGGCGAAGAGGGTGGCGAGCCTCTCGGAACCGACCTCGACCGCGTCGCCGTTCCGGAGGAGGACCGAGGCCTCCGGGGGCTTGACGGAGAGAAGGGCCGAGGGGTCCCCGGCGAGGACCGTCGGGTGCGGCGGCCGGGCGCGGCCGGGGGGGCCCCGGCCCGGGGGCCCGCCCCTGGGGCGCCGGGGCGCGGCCCGCTTCTTCGCGAGGAGTTCCCAGTGCTCCAGTAGAAACCCCTCGGTGGCGGAGACGCAGAGTTCCGCTCCGGTAGCCTTCAGGATGGCCTCTGCGCCCCGGAGGTGGTTGAGGTGGGTGTGGGTGAGGAGGAGTTTTCTCACGGCGGAGGGGCGGAGCCCCGAGGCCTCGACCGCCTTGAGAATCGCCTTCGCCCCGGGGTCGGGCCCCGCGTCCACCAGCGCCCCTTCGTCCCCCGATTTCACCAGATAACAGTTCACGGGGCCTCGGGGTCCCGGGACCGGGACGGGGGTGACCTCCATCCCGGGAGTCGCGCGGGAGGGAAAAGGGGTTAGTGGGCGACCGGTGCCGGGGGCTCCCGGCCCTCGGGCGGGGCGCCGGAGTCCACCATCGGAATCCCCCTCCCGCACGCCGGGCAACTCCTTCCCGCCATCCGCTTCTTCGTCCGGTAGCCCCTCCGCTCGATGAGCAGCTCGCCGCAGTCGGGACAGCGGGTCGACTCGGTGTCGTGCCCCGGGAGGTTCCCGACGTAGACGAACTCCAGCCCCGCCCGCTTCGCGATCCCGTAGGCGCGCTCCAGCGTCGCGACCGGGGTCGGGTAGTCCATCGGGGTCCAGCCGTAGGGGATGAAGCGGCTGAAGTGGACCGGGGTGTCGGTCCCGAGGCTCCGGGCGACCCAGGCGCAGTAGTCCCGCAGCTCCCGGGTGTCGTCGTTCTGGCCCGGGATGACGAGGTAGGTGACCTCCAGGTGGACCCTCCCCTCCTTCCGGATGCGCTCGCAGGTCTCGAGGACCGGCTCCAGGCGGCCGCCGCAGATTTTGCGGTAGAACGCCTCGGTGAAGGCCTTGGTGTCCACGTTGGCCGCGTCGAGGACCGGCGAGATGTAGGTCTGGGACTCCGGGGTGAAGGTGCCGTTGGTCACGAAGCAGGTGTAGAGGCCCCGCTCCTTGGCGAGGGCGGCGCAGTCCCGGGCGTACTCGACGGTGATGGTCGGCTCGTTGTAGGTCCACGCCATGCCGTCCGCGCCGTAGCGCCCGCAGAGGGCGACCGCCTCCTCCGGCGGAATCTCGCGGGAGTGGACGACCGGCGCCCCCTCCTCCCGCGCCACCCCCTCCGGGACGATGCCGACCGCCTCGCCCCCCTCGAACCCGACCCGGGCGAAAGAGATGGAGGCGTTGTGGCAGTGGGCGCACCGGTAGGAGCAGGAGAGCGACGCCATCGAGAAGACCCGGCTCCCGGGGTAGAAGTGGTGGAAGGGCTTCTTCTCGATGGGGTCGACCGCCACCGAGGCGACCGTGCCGTAGGTGAGGGTCCACAACCTCCCGCCCCGGTGCTCCCGGGTGTTGCACACCCCGCGCTGGCCCGGCGCGATTTTGCAATACTGGGCGCAGACGTTGCAGAGGATGCGGCCGTCGGGACGGGGTTCCCAGAGGGCGGCTTCGCGAATCATCCCTTCACCATTGGGTCCCTGCGGATAAATCGCCGTCGTCCCTCCTTCGACTCACGGCCATCGTTCCTGACTCCCGGACTCGCTTCGATTTTTCGGAAAAGGCGTCTTGCAGGCGCAAGGGCCGCAGCGCGACGGAGGCGGACGGCGCCAATTTGTTGCGAGGTTCGAGCGGTTAGAAATGGGAGTATCCCCTCTCCCGAATCGGCTCATTCCCCAGAAAGACCCCCCTGCGCCGGGTCGCCACCCCGAGCCGGTGGAACCTGACCGACCTCCGCAGCGCCCTCTCCGCCCGCGGCGGATAGGTGAAGAGGAGGCCGAAGTCGCCGCCCCCGTAGAGGGCCAAATCGAGCGGGTCCGCCCCGAGCCGGGCCGCGGCCCTCACGGCGGGGTCCACCGGGATGGCGCCCGGGTCGAGCCGGAACCCCACGCCGCTCGCCCGTGCGGTGTCGTGGAGGCTCAGGGCGAGGGAGTCGCTGACGTCGGTCATCGCGCTCACCCTCGGGGCCAGTCGCAGCCCGTCCCACACTCTCGGAGTCGGCTCCAGGAGCCCCTTCCGGGCGAGCCGCCCGGGCAGGGGCCTGCGCCCCTTCAGGTGGAGCAGCACCGACTCCGCGACCCCGAGCGGCCCCGTGGCCCCGACGAGGTCTCCGGGCCGCGCCCCGGAGCGCCCCACCCAGCGGCGGGCGCGCCCCACCGCGAACCCCGTGATGGCCACCTCGTCGGTCCTGTCGAGGTCCCCGCCGACGATGCGCGCCCCGTATCTCCGGGCGCAGAGGTCCATCCCGCGGGCCAGTTGCCGGGCGAACTTCCGGTCTAACTTCGGGAGCCCGACCGCCATCAGGAGGTAGAGGGGGCGCGCCCCCTTGGCGGCGAGGTCGCTCAGGTTGACCGCCGATGCCATCCACCCCATCTGGAGCGGGGTCGTCCCGGGGGGGAAGTCGGCCGAGGCGTGCACCATGTCGGTCTTGAGAACGAGGAGGTCGCGGCTCCCGGGCCACTGGACGACGGCGCAGTCATCCTCGCCGGCGCCCGCGAGGACCTCGCGGCCCGCCGGGGTCAGCGCGCGGAGGAGGTGGGGAAGGAGGAGGCGGTCGGGGGTGGTCATCGCCGCCCGTCCCATGCCGGAATGTGCTCCACCACCCTCCCCCCGCCGTCGAGCCGGAAGCAGGAGACCTCGTTGTGGGCCGGGTGCATCACCCGCCCTTCTCTCAACAGAAGATTGGTCAAGTAGGAGTTGGTCCCGCCGTGAGCCACGACCAGAAGGGTCGAAGAGCCGTCGTTGCGGATTTTGGCCAGAAACTTTTCCAATCGCTCGAAGACCGAGGCGAGGGGTTCGACCCCGCACTCGGCCATGTCGATGGAGTAGAAGTCGGGGTAGTCGAGTTTCACCTGCGCTTTCGTCCTCCCTTCGAGGTCGCCGTAGCCCCGCTCCCGCAGGAGGGGCTCCGGGAGCACCTCGGTCCCCCCCATCGCCCGCGCCATCAGGCGCGCCGTTTCGAGGGCCCGGGCGAGGTCGCTCGCGTAGATGCGCGCGACCCCCTCGCCCCGCAGCCTCCGGCCGGTCTCCTCGGCCCACCGCCGTCCCTCCCGGGCGAGGGTCCCGGGCCGGTGGCCCTGGATTTCGCCCCGGAGGTTCTCCTCGGTGACCCCGTGGCGGGCGAGGAAGAGACGCCGCCCTGAACCCGACAGGTCGGAATACCGGGTCTTTGAGGGTTCGGGGCGGCGGAGGAGGCCCTCCATCCCGAGGCGTTGCACCCCTCCCGGGATAAATCGCCCATCGCAGATTTCATGAAACCCGGGGAGGGGGTGGAGGGATGGCCCCCCGCGCATCGGCATCGGGCACGGCGCCCCTCCCCCCTCCCCTCGGGGAATTGGAGGGTCGCAAGGTGGGCACCCGGGCCCTCCGGCTGCTCTCGGTCCGCCCGGGCCGCTTCCCGGAGGAGAAGAGGTTCGAGATGCTCCTCGGCGGCGGGCGGAATCCTGTGTTGAGCGGCATCGCCTTCGAGGGGCGCCCCCCCATCCGCCGCTGGATGGAGTTCCGCTACGACCCCGCCCCGCTCTCGGGGGGCGAGCCCGAGGGGCTCTTCCGCCTCCTCGGGGCGGCCGTCGGCCCCGGGGGCCACCTCTCGGTGAAGTATGAGAGCGCGGAGCACCGGACCACAGCGCGCGCGCTGGCGGCCGGCGTCCCCCCGCCCGCGACCCCCCTCGGATTCCTGCTCTGGAGCGCGGGGTGCCGCTGGTTCAAGGACTGGTATTTCTCGGAGGGGTGGCTGGAGGGGGAGCAGAAGCTGCAGGGGAACGTGCCGCTCGACGGGGAGCACAGGAGGAAACGGGAGGGGGAGGCGGTCGCCGAGGTCCGGGCATGGCTCCGCAGGAGCGGGGAGTTCGATGAAGAGGTGCGGCGGGCGTGCGGGGGGCTGGGGAGAAGGGTGGTGGCGGGGCCAGCGACCCGCCCCATCCCCGTTTCGAAACGCGGGGCAAAGGCCGCAACATTTAATCGCTTATAATTACTTATAACCAGCGCCGCCCATGGCCGAAACCACCATCCCCCTCTCCAAGGCCACCCGGGACCGGCTCCGGGCCCTCGGGGCCAAAGGGGAGACCTACGATGCCATCCTCAACCGCCTCATGGGGCGCGCCGGCTGCGAGGAGTTCATGGAGCGCCAGCACCGGCGGCTGGGGGAGAAGGAGAAGTTCGTCCCTCTCGACGAGATTTGATGGAGTTCGAGGTCCGGCTCCACTCCGATGCTGTCGGGGTCTTGAACGGGCTGGACCCGAAAACGCGGAAGCGCGTCCGGGAAGCCTTGGAACTCTTCCGCTGAGAAAATAAGCCATCGGCCGGTCAGCCCATTCTCCCGTCATCGCTTCCTCGGCCCGGGCCCCCGATGCCGCAAGAGCTAAGCTGGCCCCTCTATGGAGGGTGTGAACTACTCAATGTCATCCGATTACCCACTCGGGCAGATCGTAAGCGACTTCGCATGGGCATTTAAGAGGGTGGATGATGAAAGACCTCAACCGAAGCCGCAATACAGGCCTGGCATCGGGCCCCTGGGCGAAGATGAAGCGTTACGAAGGGCTCTGGATAAACTTCGCAAGCGGAAACCAGAGTTGTATGCAAATTCTGGCCCAAAACAATATCCCGGGACGAGAAGGCGATGCGACCTTGTCATTCCCAATCGCTGGGCAATCGAGTTCAAGCTGGTGCGTCCCTTCCGAGACAATGGTCAAGAAGCCGAAGAATGGATCACCGATCTCCTCTATCCCTATCCGGCGATTTATATCAGCAGCGGGAGCGCAATCAGCGATTCGATTAAACTTGCGATGTCTGGATTTCTGGAGAGCAAGGCCATCATTGTATTTGGCTACGAGCACGAGAAGGCAAAAATCAGAATGGCGTCACTGATTGAGTTCTTTGAGTTCATCGCCGAGAAGTCGGGTGTCATTCTGGGATCGTGTGCAGAGGGGGAGTTCCTCGATCTTGTGCATCCTGTCCATAAAAACGGCAGAGTCTATGGCTGGGAGGTCAGGGAGTGGATTCCACGTCTGGTCGGACTCCTTTTTCCGACGCGATGACTCGGCTCGGCAGTCTGGTGCTTGACCGCATACTCAAACCTCATCTACACTCCTCTCTGGATTATCGGGTTGAAGGATTGAGCCACTCGGCCTTGTCGAGCGGGCAATCCACGCACATGACGAGGACGATCGGCACCCGCCGACCTGGAACGTGGGTGAACGTCAGTTGCCTCGTATCCTCGCCCGGCTTACTCCTGCCGCAATAGTTGCATAGCACCATGATATTTTCGCATGTTTACGGGAACCCACTTATAAAACCAGCTTGTTGCCCTTGCGCCCACGCGGCTCGCGGCCCTACAGCCCCGGCTTCGACTTGATTTCGTCCTTCGCTTTCATCAGCATCGACCTCAAATCGTCGATGCGCTCCAGCGGGATGCGGATGCCCTGCTTCGTGAACCCCGTGTAGATGTCGCTCGCCATGTAGATCCGAATGTCGAGTCCCTGCTTGCCGCGCCACTCCGTGAGGCGGATGACGATGGCGGACTTGGGGTCCACCTCGATGCGGCCGATCTCCTTCTCGGTGGGGGCGGCCATGGCCGCAGGTTCGCGCCGTTTCGTTATATATCTACCGGTTCGTTGCGACAACGGGGGGTTCGTTGCGACAACGGGGCCCGTTGCGCCGACGGCGGCCTCGGTCAGAAGACCGCCTTCGGCCGGTACTCCCCGAAGACCTCCCGCAGGACCCCGCAAATCTCCCCGACGGTGGCGCGGGCCTTCACCGCCTCCAGGATGGGCTCCATCAGGTCCCCATCCCCCTCCGCGGCCCTCCGGAGGGCCTCCAGGCCGCGCTCCGCCATAGCCCCGTCCCGCGATCTCTTCAACTCCTCCACTTCGCGGGCCCGCCGTTTCGCGACTTCGGGCCGAGTGGTGTGGAGGGGGACCGCGATTTTCTCGTCGAGTTGGAACTTGTTGAGCCCGACCACCACCCGCTTCCCGGAGTCCACCTCCCGCTGGAACCTCCAGGAGGCGTCGGCGGTCTCCCGCTGGAAGAACCCCTCCTCCACCCCCCTGAGGAAGCCCTTCAGCATCGAGCCGCCTCCCATCGATTCGATGCGCCGGATGTAGTCCATGGCGCGGGCTTCGAGTTCGTCGGTGAGGGCCTCCACGAAGTAGGAGCCCCCCACGGGGTCCACCGTGCTCGTCACGCCCGACTCGTGGGCCACGATCTGCTGGGTCCGGAGCGCGATGCGCTGCGCCCTCTCGGTGGGGAGCGCCATCGCCTCGTCGAAGCAGGCGAGCTGGATGGACTGGGCGCCCCCGAGGACCACGGCGAGGGTGTGGAGGGTGGTCCGGATGATGTTCACCTCGGGCTGCTGCGCGGTCAGGGCGGCGCCGCTCGTCTGGACCGCGAAGCGGAACTGCATCGAGCGCGGGTTCCGGGCGCCGTAGCGCTCCTTCATGATTCGGGCCCACATCCGGCGGAGCGCGCGGAACTTCGCGATCTCCTCGAAGAAATCGTTCTGGACGCAGTGGAAGAAGGAGAACCGGGGCGCGAATTCGTCCACGCCCAGTCCCCGGTCGAGGCACGCCTCGGTGTAGGCCATGCCCGAGGCGATGCCGAAGGCCGCCTCCTGGACCGCGGTGGCCCCCGCCTCCCGGTAGTGGTAGCCGCAGATGGAGATGGGGTTCCACTTGGGGACCTGCCGGACCGCGAACTTCACCAGGTCGGCGGTGAGCCGCAGCGACGCGGCCGGGGGGAAAACGTAGGTCCCGCGGGCCACGTACTCCTTGAAAATGTCGTTCTGGGTGGTCCCCGACAGGGCGGAGCGCGGAACGCCCCGTCCGTCCGCGACCGCCACGTAGAGGGCGAGGAGCAGCGGGGCCGTGGCGTTGATGGTCATGCTCGCCGAGACCCTGTCGAGGGGAATCCCGTCGAAGACCCCCTCCATGTCCTTGAGCGAGGCGACGGAGACCCCGACCCGCCCCACCTCGGCGGCGGCCCGGGGGTCCCCCGGGTCGAGCCCCATCTGGGTCGGCAGGTCGAAGGCGACGCTGAGGCCGGTCTGCCCCTGGGAGAGGAGGTAGCGGAAGCGGCGGTTGGTCTCGGCCGAGTCCTCGTAGCCCGCATACTGGCGCATGGTCCAGAACCGTCCCCGGTAGCCGTCGGGGTGGATGGAGCGGGTGAAGGGGAACTCCCCCGGGGCCCCCAGGTCGCGCCCCGGGTCGAAGCCCGGCGCGGGGCCGTAGAGCTCCTTCACCGGGATTCCGGAGAGGGTTTCGTGGGCCCCCCCGTCGGGCGGAGGCGCTCGGGGGGCGGGCCGGCCGGCGGCCATCCATATCGGGTTCTGCGGGCCCTCTCATGAAGATTCGGAGGAGGGGGGCGGGCCGGTGGACGGGAGGAGAGGGGCCCTGTCCCCTCCCCCTGCAGACCGTCAGCCGTAGATCTCGTCCAGGCGGATGTCGATGCGGTGGCGGGAGTAGCGCACCCCCTCCTCCAGGACGTCGAGGATGAGCCCCCTCCCGAGGGGGAGGTTGACGATTTTCGGATCCCTCTTGACGATGTCGATGATCTGCTGGGCCTTCCGGAACTGGTCCATGAGGATGGCCTTCGACTCGCTGCGGAGGGGGAATGCGGCCCGGTGGAACTCCTCGTAGGTCACGGGCCACCTCTCCGCGCCCATCCTCACCCCCGCCTCCACGAGGGCCGCGAGGAACTCCCGGTTGGAGAGGGCGAGCTCCTCGGCCGCCCTGCGCACCTTCGGGTAGTCGGGGTGGGAGTCCCGCAGGTAGAGGGTCACGATGTCGTGGGCCATCAGCCTCCTCAGGAGGGCGGGGCCGACGGGCTCGTCCACCGACTCCACGAAGGCCCGCAACTGGTCCACGAAGACCTTGCGGGTGTGCTTGCGGATGGTGGTGAAGAGGGCCCGGAAGAGGACGTAGAGGGAGCCGAAGTGTTTCCGCCCGATGTAGCGGTCGAGGTGGTCCTGGAGGACGTCCACCTCCTCGACGAACTTCTGGAAGACCATCTCCCGCACCTCCCCGGCCACCCCGTCCCGGACGCGGGCGGGGGAGGAACGGGACCGCCTCCGGGTCCTCTTTCCCGAGCCGCTCCGTTTCATCGGGGTTTTCCAACGAGGAGGGGGAGATAAATCCGCTTCTGTCCGCGAAAGAAGTGATATGTGGGCGGTGGCCCCTCTCCAACGATGCGGCTCCCCCGCCGGAACCGGGCCGAACTCCTCTGGAGGTCGGGGGGGGACCCGGCCCGCGCCCCCTCTCCGCGCCCCCCGGCGGCGCCCCTCCTCCTCGCCACGCTCCTCGGGGCATTGGCCGCCCTCTACCCCGCCGTTCTCCCCCTCCGCCTCCTCCTCGCGTTCCTCGCGGGCCTCTTCGCCGGGAGCGCCCTCCCCGCCCTGGCCCGGAGGTGCCCCAAGTGCCGCGCCCTCGCTCCGCCCTTCGGGGGCCGCTTCTGCGGGTCGTGCGGGGCCTCCCTGGATCGGTAGCGCACTCTTTTGAGGCCCCGCCACCCACCGGGGCCCATGCCCCTGCCCGACTGGGTGGGACCCGTCGTCGAGGAGGTCCGCAGGAGCCGCCCGGGCCCCTACACCCTCGCCACCGGCGTCTCCCCGAGCGGCCCCATCCACATCGGGAACCTGCGCGAGGTCCTCATCGCCGACTCGGTGGCCCGCGGGCTCCGGGAGAGGGGGGAGCGCGCCCGGCTCATCTACATCGCCGACTCCTACGACCCGCTCCGGAAGGTCTACCCCTTCCTCCCCCCCTCCTTCGAAGCCCACATCGGGAAGCCCCTCTCGGAGATCCCGGACCCGGAAGGGTGCTGCCCCTCCTACGCCGAGCACTTTCTCCGCGGCCTCGACGTCCTGGAGGACCTGGAGGTCCGGGAGGGGTTCGACGAACAGGGGCGCCCCTCCGCTCGGACCGTCCTCCCCCTGAGGTCGGACCGGCTCTACAAGGAGGGGCGCTACAGCAGCGCCGTCCGCACCGCCCTCGACCGGAGGGGGGACCTCGCCCGCATCATCCGGGAGGTCTCGACGCGGGAGGTCCCGGAGGGGTGGAGCCCTTTCATGCCCATCTGCGGAGGGTGCGGCCGGCTCGACCGCACGACGGTCACCGGCCACGACGCCACCCACGCCGACTACCGGTGCGGCTGCGGCCACTCCGGGCGCGCCCCCTACGCGGGCGGGGGGAAACTGGGGTGGCGGGTGGACTGGCCCGCCCGCTGGAAGCTCCTCGGCGTCTCGGTGGAGCCCTTCGGGAAGGACATCGGGGCGGCGGGGGGCTCCCACGACACCGGGGTGCGCATCGCCCGCGAGATTTTCGGCTCCGAGCCCCCCTTCCCCATCTACTTCGAGCACATCCTCCTGAAGGGGGACTCCGGGGGCAAGCTCTCGAAGTCGGCCGGGCGGACCCTGACCGCCCGCGAGCTCCTCGACTTGATGTCCCCGGCGGCCCTCCGAGCCCTCCTGACCCGGACCGCCCCGCGGAAGTCCATCCGGTTCGACCCCGGCATCGAGTTGATGCGGGACCTCGACGACCCCTCCTTCCTCGCCCTCCTGGGGCCCGACCCGGCCCGGGTCCCCTTCGGCCACATGGCGACCCTGGTCCAGTTGGCCCCCGATTCCGCCGCCCTCCGCCGGGCGCTGGCCCGGAGCGGCTTCGGGTCGGTGGATCCGCAGGCGGCCGAGGCGCAGGCGCGCCGCGCCCGGAACTGGCTGGAGCGGTGGGCCCCCGCGGAGGTCAAATTCAGCCTCCAGCCGGCCCTGCCCGCGGCGGCTCAGGGCCTGGGCCCCGGGGAGCGCAGGGCGCTCGCCCTGCTGGCGGGCCGGCTCGGAGCCCTCTCCGGCCCGGAAGCCCTCCACAACGGGGTTTACACCGTCGCCGGAGAGGCGGGAGTCCCCCCCCAGGCGGTGTTCCGGGCGGTCTACCGGGCCTTCCTGGGGAAGGAGTCGGGCCCCCGGGCCGGCTGGTTCCTCTCCTCCCTCGACCCTGCCTTCGTCCGGAAGCGGCTCGAGGAGGCGTCCCGCTGAGCCGGAGACCCGGTCCGGCGCTCCGCTAGATTTTTCCGGCGGGCCCGCCGGTCTCTCCCCATGGTGGACGCGCGGAGGGAGCGGTTGAGGGACTACCTCCGCCGGGACGAGGACGGCATGCGCAAGGAGCTGCTCGCCCTGTTCCTCGACGGCGGCACCCACACCACGGACGAGGTCACCGGCCACCTCCAGAAGCGGAAGTTCAAGGCGGGCCACCGGGAGGTGTGCGCCTCCCTGGGGCTCCTCCGCTCCCGCATGGGCGTCCTGGGGGTGAAGACGCGGGGCCGGAAGGGGGTCTATTTCATCAAGGAGGGCCACCGGGAAATGGTGAAAGCGGTTCTGGAGAACTTCTGAGCAAAAAGCGGCAGCAGTGGCCCCCGGGCAACCTTTTTGTGGGTCCCGTCCCAGGGGGTGGGATGACCGAGCCGATGAAGCTGGCCCGCATCCCGACGGGCATCGAGGGGTTCGACGAGCTCTGCGGCGGCGGCCTCATCAAGAACCGGACCTACCTGGTGGCGGGAACCTCCGGGGCGGGGAAGACCATCTTCGCCCTCCAGTACCTCTACAACGGGATCACGAAGTACGGGCAGCCCGGCATCCTCCTCGCCACCGAGGAGCGGCCCGCCACCCTCCGGGAGAACGCCCTCACCTTCGGCTGGGACCTGAAGCGCCTCGAGGAGGAGAACAAGCTCGCCATCATCGACGCCTCCAGCACCAAGATCGGCGTCCCGAGCCTGGAGCGGTTCATCGACATCCGCCCCTTCGACATCGACCAGATCATCGACCAGATCATCTCCATCCAGGAGGAGGTGGGGGCGGTCCGGGCCGTGGTGGACTCCTCCACCAGCATCGCCTACAACATCTCGGACGCCGCCAAGGCCCGCGTCGAGCTGCTGAAACTCTCCACCACCCTGGAGGTCCTGGAGCTCACGAGCCTCATGACCGCGGAGGTCGTCCACGGGAGCCAGAACCGGGGCTTCGGCATGGAGTCGTTCATCACCGAGGGGACCCTCGCCCTCTACAACACCCGCAAGCGCCCCCAGCGGGACGGCCCCCCCGGCCCCCGGACCCGGAGCCTGGAGATCTACAAAATGAGGGGGACCGCCCACAGCCACGACCTCTACCCCTTCGAGATCACCGGGAAGGGCATCATCGTCCACCCGCGCGAGAAGCTGTATTGAGGTCCCGGCGAGGGGGTTTTCTTCCCACCCTCCCGGGGGGGGAGATGGCCTTCCTCGGCGTCGAGCACGGGACCCGGGCGGTCCGCTTCGCCCTCCTCCTCGGCGAGAGGGGAGATTGGCGATTCTGGGAAGTTTCACGGGAGAGGGCCGCGAGGCTCCGGACCCGCGAACTGCTCCGCCGCATCGAGGCGGGGCTGGGCCATCCGTTGGGCGGCGTCCGATTCGCCGCCATCGCCTACGGCATGGGGGACGGCTTCTCCGAGGTCCGCCCGCTCCACTCCCTCGGGAGCCGGGGCGTCCGCGGCCCCGCCGGCCCCCGGACCGGGGGCGGGGCGCGGGCCTGGGACGCACTCCGCCTCTCCGGCGCGCCGTCGGTGGCCGTCCCGGGGCTCCACCGGGGGACCCTCCCCGCCCCGTTCCGCTTCTACTCCCACGGCGCGGCCGCCGACAAGGTGGGGACGGCCCGGGCCGTCGCGGAGGCGGCGGGGCGCGACTTCCTCCTCGCCGACGTGGGCGCCGCCGCCGCCTTCGTGGCGGTCTCCCGGGGCCGCTTCGCAGGGGCGCTCGACTCCACCCTCCTGGCCCCCGGGATGCTCCTCGGCCCTCTCGACGTCGAGGCCCTCCGCTCCCGTCGCCGGCCCATGGACTCTTTCTCGCGGGGAGGCGTCGTCCCCCGGCTGGGGCTCCGGGGCCCCGAAGCGGCGCTCGCCGGGCGCTCGGCCCGCGCCCGGGAGGCCCGCCGCACCCTCGCCCTCCACACCGCGCTCGGGCTCGGGGCGCTCCACTCCCTCTTCGGGGGCCCCCTCTACGCCGCCGGGGAGGCGGGCGAGCTCATCCGGCCCGGCGTCGCGCGGCTCCTCGGCCGGGAGGTGCGCTCCGCCGGAGGGCTCGCCCCCGCCCGCGGGCTCGCCCTCCTCGCGCGGGACGTGGCTTCCGGGCGCCGGAGCATCCTCGGGGTTCCGGTCCACCCCTCTTGCCGAACCCTCCGGTGAGACCGGAAGAGCACGGGGAGCCCCGGAGCATCGGCGCCCGACGAATCCGGAGCGCTTTCGAACCCGCAATCGTTTGGAATTAAAAACCGGCATCTACAGGCAGTTTTTTGAGGGAGGTCCTTCCCCAAGGAAGGAGTATATAGGGCCGCCCCCCACAGGACAAACGACGAACATGGGCTCGGGATTCACGGTCCGCATCGGGGGCGCCGCCGGCGACGGCATCGCGAGCGCGGGGGAGTCTCTCGCCCGGGTCTGCAGCCGGAGCGGCCTCCACCTTTTCGCCTACAACTCCTACCAGTCGGTCATCCGGGGCGGACACGTCTGGTTCCAGGTCCGCGCCTCCGACGCCGGGCCGGTCGAGAGCCTCGGCGAGAAGCTCGACCTCCTGGTGGCCCTGAACGAGGAGACCGCGGCCTACTGGCTGCCCCTCATCCGCCCCGGCGGCGGCCTCCTCTACGACCGCGGGGCGTTCAAGCCCGAGCTACCCCCCCGGGTCCGCGACCTGGGGATGGACCTGGCGGAGACCGCCCGGAAATTCTCCGAGGACACGATTCTCCGCAACACGGTCGCCCTCGGCGCGACGGTCCACCTCCTCGGCCTCCGCCTCCAGACCCTGGAGGAGATGGTCGAGCAGACCTTCCACCACAAGGGGAGGGAGGTCATCGGCTCGAACACCGGAGCGATCCGGGAGGGGCACGGGTTCGCCCGGCAGAACTTCCCGGAGCCCCTCGCCCGCCCCCGCCTCGACCCCGGCAAGAGGCGCCCCCTCCTCACCGGCAACCAGGCGGTCGGCCTCGGGGCGCTCGCCGGCGGCTGCAAGTTCTACGCCGCCTACCCGATGACCCCCGCCTCGACCGTCCTCCACTACCTCTCGGTGAAGGGGCCCCCCCACGGCATGGTGGTCAAGCAGGCCGAGGACGAGCTGGCGGTCGTCAACATGGCCATCGGGGCGGGCTTCGCGGGGGCGCGCGCCCTCTGCGGGACCAGCGGGGGCGGCTTCGCCCTGATGACCGAGGCCGTCGGCATGGCGGGGATGGCCGAGGTGCCGGTGGTGATTTTCGAGTCCCAGCGCGGCGGGCCCTCCACGGGGCTCCCGTGCAAGACCGAGCAGGGGGACCTGAACCAGGTTCTCGGCGCCTCCCAGGGGGACTACCCGCGCTGCGTCATCGCCCCCGGGGACGTGGCGGACGCCTACCGGGCCACCGTGGAGGCGCTCAACATCGCCGACAGGTACCAGATGCCGGTTATCGTGATGTCGGACTTCTACCTCTCCGAGCACTACCGGACCCTGGACGGCCTCGACTTCCCGGTCCCGGTGGAGCGCGGAGAGTTCGCGCGGGAGGGCGGGGGCGATTTCAAGCGCTACCGCTTCACCGACTCCGGCGTCTCCCCCCGGGTCCTGCCCGGGACCCCTGAGAAGATGTTCGTCGCCGGGACCGACGAGCACGACGAGTCGGGAAACCTCCTGAGCGACGTCCTCTCCGGCCTCCCGGGGCACGTGGAGACCCGGGCCAAAATGATGGAGAAGCGGATGCGGAAGGTGGAGACCCTCCTCCGGGAGTTGCCGCCGCCGAAACTGGAGGGGCCCTCCCGGGCCGACGCGACCCTGGTCTGCTGGGGCTCCACCCTCGGGACCCTCCGCGAGGCCCTCGGGCTGCTGCGGGAGGCGGGCATCCCGGCCAACCTCCTCCACCTCCGCTACGTGGTCCCCTTCCACGGGAAGGAGGTCGCGGCCATCCTCGGGAAGGCCAAGACGACGGTCATGGTGGAGAACAACTACTCGGGGCAGATGGAGCGCCACCTCCGGGCCGAGACCGGCGTCGCGGTGGACGGGCGCGTCCGCAAGTGGGACGGCGAACCCTTCATCGCCGAAGAGGTCGCGGCCCGGGTCGGGGCCGTGCTGGAGGAGGTGGGCTGATGGCCACGGACGCGTCCAAGTCCAAAATCGAAATCACCCACTACCAGAGCGAGACCGACATCACCTGGTGCCCCGGGTGCGGCGACTTCGGGGTCCTGCGCGGCCTCCTCACCGCCCTCGCCTCCCTCGGAAAGAGATTGGAGGAGACCGTCATCGTCTCGGGCATCGGCTGCTCCTCCAACCTCCCCCACTTCGCCCGCCCCTACGGCTTCCACACCATCCACGGCCGGGGGCTCCCGGTCGCTTCGGGCGTCCGCCTCGCCAACCCCGACCTCACCGTGGTCTACACGGGCGGGGACGGCGACGGCTACGGCATCGGCATGGGGCACTTCATCCACGCCTGCCGGAGGAACCTCGACCTCACCTACATCGTGATGAACAACCAGGTCTACGGCCTCACCACCGGCCAGGCGTCGCCGACCACCGCCAAGGGAGTCAGGACCAAATCCACTCCGGGAGGGAGCCCCGAGGAGCCGGTGAACCCGATGGCGCTCGCTCTGGCCGCCGGGGCCTCCTTCGTCTCCCGCGCATTCTCGGGGGACCCGAGACACATGGCCGAGGTCATCCAGGCAGCGCTGGAGCACCGGGGCTTCGCGCTGGTGGACGTCTTCAGCCCTTGCGTCACCTTCAACAAGGTGAACACCTACCCCTGGTTCCGGCAGCGGGTCTACAAACTGGGACCGGAGCACGACCCCTCCGACCCCGGCGCCGCCTGGGCCAAGGCGATGGAGTGGGGCGACAAGATCCCCCTCGGGGTTCTCTACCGGGCCGGGAGGCCCACCTACGAGGAGGGGGAGCCCGCCCTCGCCCGGGGGCCGCCGGCGAAGCAGGACCTGCGGTTGACCGACGCGGAGTGGAAAGCGCTGCTGAACGACTTGGCATGAACTCTGAAGGGAGAGGGAGCGGGCCCGGGGGGATTCGAACCCCCGACCGATCGGTTAAGAGCCGATTGCTCTGACCTGACTGAGCTACGGGCCCTTCAGTCCCTCCCCGGCGCGCCTCAAAACGTTTCCACCACCCGCTTCTGCCGGAGGTAGAAGAAGGCGAGGAGGCAGTACCAGAGGCCGAGGAGCCAGCCCCAGGGGGAGCCCCCGTCGAGGAGGGGGAGCGGCGCCCCCAGGGCGAGGCCCGCGCCGCTTCCCGCGGCGCCCGCGAGGGCGAGGCCGACGGCGAGGAGGAGGGCCCACCTCCCCCGCCGGAGGAGGCCCGCACCCGCCGCGAGCAGGAGGGCCGCGAAGGCCGGGGGGAGCAGCTCGCCGGGCGGCGGGAGCCCCCCGGCCTGGAGCCGCGGGGGGAGCGGGGGGAGGGCGAAGAGGAGGAGGAGCGCCCCGAGGAGGAGCGCCACGCCCCCCGCCGCGGTCACCCCGGCGGGCCTCGGCTTCTCGTGGATGACCCTGGGCCTTCCGAAGAGTTTCACGGCGCCGCCTCCCGGAGGCTCCGCGCCGCCTCCTCCAGCGTCAGGGTCTGCTGGGTCCCCGCCTTCAGATTCTTCAGGGTCACCTTGCCCTCCTTCGCCTCCCTCTCCCCGACGATGGCGGCGTGGGTCGCCCCCGAGGCGGCGGCGTGCTCCAGCTGCTTGCCGAGGTTCCGGCCGAGGAGGTCGGTCTCGGCCGCCACATGCGCGCGCAGCTCCCGGGCGACGCGGAGCGCCTCGGCCCGCGCCCCCGGCGTGGAGCAGACCGCCACCCGGATTTCGCGGACCTCCGGCAGCGACGAGGCGGCGAGGAGTCGGTCGAAGCCGAAGGCGAAGCCGGTGGACTCCGCCTCCTGCCCCCCCACCTCCAGCCGGTAGGAGCCGCCGCCGCACACCTGGCTCTGCGCCCCGAGGCGCGAGACGTGGATTTCGAAGACCGGCCCGGTGTAGTAGTCGAGCCCGCGGACGATGGAGGGGACCTCCCGGTAGCGGACTCCGTGGGGCTCCAGGGCGCCCTTCAGGTCCTCCACCTCCTTGCGGAACGGGTTCGGCCCCAGCCTCTTCTCGACCTCCGCGAAGGAGGGGGACCCCTCGAGCGCGGAGGCCCCCTCCCACTCCTTGCGGGCGGCGGCGAAATCGCCCTTGTCGAGCGCGCGCAGGGCCCGCCCCCGGGCGTCGGCGCCGAGGTCCTTCAGGCAGTGCTTGAGGAACCCGACGTGGCCGAGCCGGACCTCCGCCCCCTCCACGCCCGCTTCTCCGAGCATCGCCCACGCCAGCCCGAGGATTTCCGCCTCCGCCTCCCGGAGCGGGGCTCCAATCACTTCGACCCCGAACTGCCAGAACTCCCGGTAGCGGTTCTTCTGGGGCTCCTCGTAGCGGTAGCAGGGGCCGAAGTAGAACCACCGGAGGGGCTTCGGGTCGCGGCTCCGCTCCGAGAGGCAGAAGCGGATGGCCGGCGCGGTGAGTTCGGGCCGGAGGGTGAGGTCGCGGCCGTCCCTGTCCCGGAACGCGTAGAGGGAGCGGACGATTTCGGCCCCCGACCGGGCGGTGAAGAGGGCCAGCTCCTCGAAGGCGGGGGTCTGGATTTCGCGGTAGCCCCAGCGGGCCGCCACCCGGCGCAGGAGCCCCTCCAGCCGCCGGCGGGGCTCCATCTCCTCGGGGCCGAAGTCGCGGGTGCCCCTCGGTCTCTGGGCCATATCCCCCGGAAGCCCTCCCGGGGAACGTAATAATATCCCCCGGGGCCATGGGCCCCCATGTCGAAATCCGAAACACCGGGGGGAGGGGGGGCGGGCCTGCGGGACGGGGCGAGGCCCCCGACGCGGCCCCGTTCACCCACCGAGACGCGGGGGTCGCGGGCCGAGCGGGGGGCCGGGGGGAGGGGGCTCCGCCCCCCCGGCGGCGGAGGCCTCTCCCTCGTCCTGCCGAAGGGGAGCCTCGAGGAGCAGACCCTCCTCCTCTTCAGGCAGGCGGGGCTGGAGGTCCGGGGGGCCGACCGCTCCTACGACGGGACCATCCGCGACCCCCGCATCGCCCGGGTGAAGGTGCTCCGCCCCCAGGAGATTCCGAACTTCGTCGCCCAGGGCCACTTCGACCTCGGCATCAGCGGCCTCGACTGGGTGAAGGAGTCGGGCCTCGACCTCGTGAAGCCCGGCGAGGCGCGCCGCCTCCCCCCGCCCGGGAAGGGGCTGGTCGAGGTGGCCGACCTCGGATACTCGAAGGGGGGCCCCGGTCCGGTCCGGGTGGTTCTCGCGGTCCCGCAGGCCTGGGGCGTGAAGAGCCTCCGGAAACTGAGGCGCCGCGCCCGGATTTCGACGGAATACCCCGCCCTCACCCGCGCCTACTTCGAGCGGCTGGGGGTCCCCGCCGAGGTGGTCTTCTCCTACGGCGCCACCGAGGGGAAGGTCCCCGACCTCGCCGACGGCGTCGTGGATGTCACCGAGACCGGAACCACCCTGCGCAAGGCGGGGCTCCGCATCGTGGAGACCCTGGTCGAGTCCACCGCCCTCCTGCTCGCCAACCCGGAGGCGTGGCGCAAGAAGCGGAGGGCCATCCTCGAACTGAGGACCCTCCTCCTCGGCGTCGTCGAGGCGCGGGGCAAGGTGCTCCTCGTGATGAACGTCCCGGCCGACCGGCTGGAGCGGGTCATCCGGACCCTGCCTGCGATGAAGCGGCCGACGGTGTCGCCGCTCTACGCCCCGGGGGGCAAGGCCGGAGCGGCCGACTACTACGCGGTCGAGACGGTGGTCTCCAGGGACGAGGTGAACCGGCTCCTTCCCCGCCTGAAGGGGGCCGGGGCGGAGGACATCCTGGAACTCAGGATTGAAAAGATTGTGCGGTGAACGTCCGCGCCCGAGGGGCCCGTGCATGCTTTCAGGTCCCTGCTCGTTCTGCCATTGCGCCCGGTCCTGCCGCGACCCCCATCCCTTGCGAAGTTCGGCAAATCCCGGTGGGGTCTCCGCATAGCGAAACATGGCCGCAGCCATCGGGGCCACCTCCATTTAAAAAAATCGTGATAAATCACGCGACGCACTGCCTGCCGATAGCGGTTCATACTCATTAAAAGTCCACAAAGGATTTAAGTCGGCCCCATAGTATGGGGGCCAGCCTCTTCGGAGGCTGGGATTCGCGAAAAGCGAAACCAAAGTTCGGCGAAAGCCGATAAACACAAAATAGGAGGGAAAATGAAAACAATAGTGAAGGGAGCAATCCTCGCGCTTCTGGCGGTCGCCCTCACGGGTGCTGCGGAGGCGCGTTATGTTGACAACACAACCACTAACGGCACTTTCGTCATTGGTGAGTCGGACATCGACTTTGCCTTCTTCCGGGTTGACAACAACGCGAACGTTCAGTGCACGGCAGGTTCCATCACCGGCATCGCCAACTCGGCGACCCAGGGGGTCGGTTCCATCACCGTGGGACAGAACTTCGACACCGCCGGGAAGGGGCTCGTCGCTGGTCAGTACAACTACCAGTGCACGACCCCCGCCGGCCACGGCCAAGCCAACACCGTCACCGCGGTCAACCCCGTGCTGACCGCGTCCATCGAGACGACCAATGTGGCCTACCCGGGCAGGTCAATCACGTCCATCGCCTCGGGCGACTCGATCAACTTCAAGGCCACCACCAACATGCACCTCTTGAACAACTCTACCGGAACCCCCAGCGGCCTGATTGGTCCGATGTGCGAGGTCAACCTGAACCTGAAGAAGGACGGGGTCCAGGCTCCGGGCTTCCCCCGGGTCCTCAACGTGACCCGCGCCCACGACGGGGCCACCACGGGCACCGGGCAAGCCAACATCGTCCTGAACATCAACAACTTCCCCGCAGGCACCTACAAGGCGAGCGTCTCGACCATCGCCAACGCGTCGTGCAACCTGCTTGACGCGACCGGCCCGGAGGTCACCTTGACCGTCCTCAACCCGGGCATCTCCTCGTTCACCGCCTCCAAGACAACGGGGGCCATCAACGAGGCGATCACGGTGAGCGGCAAGACCTCGCCCTTCGAGACCGTGCGCATCCGGCTCTCGTCCGGGAACCAGTCGTCCTTCACCAACCTGTCGGCGAGTTCCTTCGAGACGGGCAGCGACGTGTTCGGCGGCATGCTGAGCCAGACGACCGCCCTGAGCAACAACAACAACTCGACCTGCCTCAACGCCTACAACCCGACCAACACCGGCCTGCCTGCGACCACAATCGGTGCGCAGCAGGCCCTCGCACGCGCCGTCATCTGCTTGAACGCCTCCAGCACGGGGGACTTCGGTGTGAACGTGAACTTCACCACCGACGGCACCTACGAACTGGCGGCCGCGCGGCAGCGCGACATCGCCGCCGGCAACCCCCAGGAGAAGTCTGTGTCCATCCAGGTCCAGCCGGTCTCCGCGACCGTCAAGACCTCGAAGACCCAGGCCTGGCTCGGCCAGAAGGTCGAGATCACCGGGACCGCCAGCGCGGGCGTCAGCATCTTCATCGCCATCAACAACAGGTTCGAGGCTGTGAGCGACCGCAAGACCGACGGGACCTTCACCTACACGTGGGACGAGACTTCGACCTCGACCTTCTCGGAGGGAAGCGTCAACGTCGACGTCTGGGTCTGCCCCCAGACGATTTCGGACACGACCGACACCTGCACCAACGGCATGGCGAAGGCGAACAAGGTGGACACCAAGGACGGCATCTGCAACAAGCAGGCCGCGCAAATCAACGCCAACTGCGACAAGTCCTTCAAGAAGGCCCCCGACGCCTCCTGGTCCATCTCCATGAAGGACCAGACCGTCGACGTGACCTCGCCCAAGGCGGGCCAGTCCGTCGCCCTGAACGACAAGTTCAGGGTGACCGGAACGGCCCCCGGCGCCCGAGGCAACGTGGTCTTTGCCTGGATCTTCAACGAGAAGGCGACCACCTCCGACGGCCGCTGCCGCTCGGAGAAAATCTCCGTCTCCTCCGAGGAGACGGGGTTCGCCTTCGACAAGGAGTTCGGCAAGGAGGTCACCGACCGGGCCGGAGACTTCACCCTCGTGGTTCAGTCTCTGGGCCGGGACGGGCACTACTCGGACAACAAGCAGTCGGCGGTTGACGACGGCGACCAGGACCGGGACCCGATCAAGACGACGGAGAACCCGAACCTGGCCTGCACCGACGACACTCCAGTGGCGAACAGCGCGCTGTCCAACAAGGTGGGCAGCCAGATCCGGTCCATCCTGGACGACAACGCCCGAACCAAGGCGGGCTCGGACGACCAGAAGGTCTTCAGGCAGGTCCAGTTCAAGGTGGTCAACCCGACCATCAAACTGAACGCCTGCGCGAGCACCGTCAGCGGCGCCGACCTCAACGTGACGGGGACGAGCAACCGGCAGGACGGCACCACGGTCATCGTGAAGGCCGTCGGGCCCAAGGAACTCGCGCCCGTGACGACCTCCGTGAAGAACGGCACATTCACTGCCACCTTCACGGCGGGGACCATCGGAGCGGACATCGGCACCTACACCGTGACCGCGGACGACCTGAAGGGCCAGACGGACACCGTCACCTGCAGCGTCATCGCGGGCAGCCCCTGCGCGCTGAGCGTCGCCGTCAAGTCCTCCAAGGCGCAAGTCGAGAAGGACGAGAAGGCGACCCTCACGGCCACCGTCAGCAACTCGGGCGACGAGGCGTGCACAGGCACGACCCTCTCCTCGACGGTGAACCCGTCGGCGGGAGCGACCGTCACCTGGGAGAAGACGTCCGGCGACGTGCCCGCCAAGGGCATGTGGGACGTCATGGGGAACTTCTCGGCCTCGGCCGACGGTTCCTACACGGTGACCGTTGAGGCGGCTCGCGGCGCGGCCAAGGCGAACGGAAGCGTGACCATCGGTGTGGGACAGGCCCCCGCGGCCACCCCCGCCCCGACCGGAGCGGCGACGCCCGCCCCGACCGGAGCGGCGACGCCCGCCCCGGCCACGCCCAAGCCCTCGCCGGGCTTCGAAGCGGTGTTTGCCGTTGCTGGATTGCTCGCCGTGGCCTACCTGGTCAGCCGGCGCAACCGGTAAAGGGAGCCGGGGGACGACCCCCGGTTTTTTTCTCCTTTTTTTATATTCACGCCCCCGAGCGGGAGCTACCGGGCCGCCAGGACCCGCCGCGCCGCCCGCGCGACCCGCTCCCGCGCCTCGGGGGGCGCGTAGACCCCCGCCCGGGCCGCCTCCCGGTGGGCGCGGTCGAGGGCGGCGGCGACGGGGGAGGCGCGCCGCAGGCTCCGCAGCGAGGTGCCGACCTTTACGAGAAAGGCCCCGAGGGGGGGCTCCGGGGCGGGGAGGTCCACCAGGACCCGCGACTCCTCCACGCCCGCCTCCTCCGCCACCTCGCGCCTGAGCCGGGCCGGGGCCGGCAGGCGGGCGGGCAGGCCGGCCCGGGGAAGCCAGAGGGCGCGCTTGTAGAGGCGGCGCCCGTCGAGCCGCTCGGCCATTTCGGCGGCGACCCCGCCCGCCCGGCGCAGCGCCGCCCGGGCCTCGCCGTCGTCCATCCGGCGGAGGGCCTCCGGGTCGGCCCCCGCCTCGAGGAGCGCCTCCAGCCCCGCGCAGAACATCGCCTCGGCGATGCGGCAGACGTGGTGCAGATAGACCGTCGGATACATCAGGAGGCGGGCGACCAGCAGCGATTCGGCGGCGCGGAGGCCCGACTCCCGGACGTAGAGGCGGGGCCCCTCCCACCCCATCTCCCCGAGGAGGCGGGCGACGTCGGCGCGGCCGAAGGAGACGCCGGTGTAGTAGGCGTCCCGCACCAGGTAGTCCATCCGGTCCACGTCCAGTTCGCTCGAGAGGGCGCGGCCGAGGGGGGTCCGGCCCCGGAGGTGGCTCCGCACCGCCCCGGGTGAGAGGCCGCGGGCCTCCAGGGCCTCCTCCACCCCGGGCCCGGGGGGAACCTCCTCGTGGCTCCGGCCGGTCCACCGGAGGAAGACCCCCTCGCTCGCGTGGGAGTAGGGCCCGTGGCCGGCGTCGTGGAGGAGGGCCGCGACCCGGAACTCCTCCCGGAGGTGCTCCCTCCGCCCGAGGGGGAAGAGGGAGGCGAGGTGGCTCGCCCCGAGGGCGTGCTCGAACCGCGTGTGGTTGGCGCCCGGGTAGACGAGGTGGGCGAAGCCGAGTTGCCGGATGCGCCGGAGCCGCTGGAGGGCGGGGGTGTCGAGCAGCTCCCGGAGCAGGGGGTCCACCCGGATGTAGCCGTAGAGGGGGTCGCGAATCGAGGCGGCCTCGTCCTTCATGACCTCCCCCTGGGCCGCCCGGTTCTTCTTCTTGACGGAGAACCCTCGACATGCGCCTCGTCTTCCGCCGCCTCCGCAGGGGGCGGGGCCCCCTCCGCCTCGTGCCGGAGAGCGGCGACGACCTCTACCACCTGCGCCACCTGGTGGAGCCGGGAGACCGGGTCTCGGGGTGGACCACCCGCCGCTCTCCCGCCCCCGGGGCCGACCGGGCGCGCGCCACGGCCGACCGCTTGCCGGTCCGCATCTCGCTGGAGGCGGAAGGGACGGAGTTCCACCCCTCGGCGACCCTCCTCCGGATTCCGGGAAAAATCGTCGAGCCGCGGCCCGAGGGGGTCTCGGGGGGCCACCACACCCTGACGGTCGCCCCCTTCGACGAGGTGGAAATCGAGAAGGAGTGGCGGAGTCACCACCTCGACCGGCTCGCCTCAGCCCTGGAGGGCCCGCGGGCCTCGGTCCTCCTCGTCACCCTCGAGGAGGGGCTCGCGGTGGCCGGGGAGTTGCGGGCGTGGGGGGTCGAGGAGAAGTTCACGGTGGAGATGGGCTACGGGAAGGGGCCGGGCCGCGACTCCCTGCGCGGCGAGTTCTTCCGGCAGGTCGCGGAGTTCCTCGGGCGGGAGAGGGCGGAGACCATCGTGCTCGCCGGTCCCGGCTTCGCCAAGGAGGACCTCCTGGCCCGCCTGAGAGAGCGCCACCCCGCGGTGGCCGCCAGGGCGGTGGCCGCCACCTGCCGCTCCGCGGGCCCCACCGGATTCAACGAGCTTCTCCGGACCGGGGCGGTGGAGCGGGTGGTGAAGGTCCACCGCCTCGCGGAGGAGGCGAAACTCATCGACGCCCTCCTCACCGACATCGCCCGCGAGTCGCGGCGCGCGGTCTACGGCGCGGCCCCGGTGGAGGCCGCCGCGGCCCGGGGGGCGGTGGAGAGCCTGCTCGTGGCCGACGACGCGGTCCGGGGAAGGGAGGGGCTGATGGAGGCGGTCGAGAAGGCGGGGGGGAGGGTGACGGTCTTCAGCGGCGAGGCGGAGCCCGGGAAGCGACTGAAGGGCCTCGGAGGAATCGCGGCCCTGCTGCGGTTCTCGGTCTAAATCCCCCACACAACGCTCGGCTCCGCGAACCCCCCGAACCAGAGGCGCCACGCCAGGAGGAAGAGCGCCATCCAGAGGAGGGCCCCGAAGGAGAGGGCGGCCAGGGGGAGCCGCGACCAGGGCTCGCGGGACCTCCGCTGCGCCTCCCAGAGGGCGGGGGGGCCGAAGAGCGCGACAACGAGCCCCTCCAGGGCGGTCTGTCCCTCCAGGAGGATGAAGGCGAACCCGAAGCCGAAAACCGGCGCCAGTAGCCACACTCCGCGCGCCTCGTCGGGGTCGAGTTTCTGGGGGCGCAGGAACTGGAGCCAGAGGCCCGCGGCGAAGAGCCCCGCCAGGCCCGCGTAGGCCATCTTGTGGCCGAGGACCTCGTCGTAGAAGTGGGCCGTGGAGTAGCCCGCGACCGGCTCGGGCAGCTCGTGGCCGTGGCCCTTCGCGAAGCCGAGGAGCCGGTCCATCGCGTTGTGGACGTCGTTGGCCGCGGCGTGGATGCCGAAGCCGGTGAAGAAGAGGGCGAAGGAGAGGAGGGCGAGCCACTTCAGGGCGGGGGGGAGGGGGAACGCGGGCTTGAGGGCCCTGTAGAGCCGGTAGTAGAGGAGGGCGAGGAGGGGGAGGCCCGCCCCGAGTGAGACCAGGTCGGCGGCCTCGAGGCCCGGGCCCACGACCCGCCCCTTCAGGGGGAAGGCCGCCGCCTCGAGGGCGAGGAAGGCGACTCCCAGGAAGAGGGTCCGGCGGAGGACGGGGGAGCGCGGAAGGGTCGGGCGGCGCCGGGGGGCCGGGGCCATGGGAGACAGGAGGCGGCCCGCCCTTAAATCAGCCGAGGACTCTCGACTCCCTCTCCAGCAGCGCCCTCTGTCGGGGCTCCAGCGCCCGGGGGTCCGCGGGGACCAGCAGGGTCGCGCCCTGGGCCGCCGCCACCTCCCGCAGGCGGAAGAGCATGCGGAGGACCGATTCGAAGCCGTGCCTCGCGACCAGGTACTCGAGGCCGTCGAGGAGGACCGCGGCCCCCGGGCCCGCCTGCCGGACCGCCCTCACGACCTCGTCGAGCCTCTCGACCCGGGGGGGCGGGCCGGTCTCGCCCAGGGAGAGGCGGCTCCCCGGCTCGGAGGGGGGCGGCGCCCGCGAAGCGAGGAGGCCGGGGGCCCCCCGCCGGACCAGGCTCCGGTAGGCGGCGAGGCTCCTCTGGGGGCGGGCCTCCCAGACGAGGTAGAGGGAGCCCGGCTCCGTCCCGCAGGCCTCCCGGGGAGGACCCGGGGGGGCTGGCTGCGGCACCTCCGGGGTCGGGGGCCGGGCGGGGGGCGGCGAGCTCCACACCTCGGCGGCCCGGTGCCTCCGGTGCCGCCCCTCGGCCGCGTAGAAGAGGACCGGCGAGCCCGGGTAGGCCTCCACCAGCCCCCGGAGCCGGAGCCTCTCCAGGACGCGGTAGAGGTCCAGGCGGGGGAGCCCGGTCGCCTCCGCGAGGCGGGCGGTGTCGAGCCCCTCCCGGGCCTCGGTCAGGACCTGGTGGGCCCGCCTCTCCTCGGGGGAGAGCCCCCCCGCCCAGATGACGGCCCCCCCGCGGGCGGCGGGCTCCCCCCGCCCCCAGGGGGGGCGATGCGCTCCCGCCGTCTCTGGAATCGTCTCCATCCCCGGAAGGGGGGATGTGGGCCCGCGCATCACGATATACTTTTTGCGCAAGGAAATGATGGCGCGGAACCCTGCCCTCCGCGCCCGCTCGCGATATGACGACGGGCGCGGGGCGCAGAACCCGCCCCTCGCTTCGCTCGGGGCGGGTTCTGCGAGTATAGACCCCCGGGAACCCCGTCGGGCGGGGGGGCCCGGGGGTCTTTGTTTGCGATTCGTCGGTAACGACACTGTTGTCCCGGCGGGACGGGAGAGTTCCCGAGGGGACCGGCGCGGGCCTCCGATACTGTCGCCGGGAGGGGGGCCCCGGGGGTGGACCTGCCGCTTTCCGCGCGGGCTCCGCCCGCGCGGAAAGCGGCCTATGTTCTCATTGCTTCAAAAGAGGTGGCTCCGGGAGAGCCGGACCCCGGGCCCCGGCCGGCAGACCCGGACGTCGGCCCCCGGGACCGCGCTCCGCACCCGCGCCGCCACCCGCGCCGCGCTGCCGCCCGGTGCGAGGATGTGGACGTTGGGCCCCGCGTCGAGGGTGTAGGCGCAGGGGAGCCCGTTCCGTCTCCACTCCTCGACCGCTTCGAGGAGCCGCAGGGTGTCGCGGCTCCAGTAGACCACCGGCGGCTCGGAGGTCGCCATGACCGAGTGCATCGCGAGGGCGTCCGCCTCCGCGAGGCGGGCGACGGCGGGGAAGTCGCGGGCCAGGACGGCCGCCCTCGCCTCCGGGAGCGCGTGCTCGACGAACCGCAAACGCGCCGCGTAGAGTGGCGAGGAGCGGGCGCGGAGGTGCCCCTCGGTGGAGCCCACCTCCTTGTGCTCCCGCGACAGGACGACCGCCACGTCCCGCAGGTCCCAGTGGCCCGGGGGGGCGAGGGGCCACGCGGTCCCGTCGGTCCCCAGCTCCGCGAACCCCCCGAACACCGAGCGGGCCGCCGAGCCGGAGCCGAGCCTGGCCGCGGCCGAGAGCTCCCGGGGCGGGAGGTGGAGGCCGAGGGCCGCGGCCGCCGCCGCCGCGAGGGCCGCGAAGGCGGAGGCGGAGGAGGCGAGCCCCGCCCCGGCGGGGAAGGAGTTCCGCGACGCCACCCGGGCGCGGGCGCGGACCTTCGCCCTCTTCCGGAGGGGGTCGAGGACATGCCGGACCCGCTCCATGGAGGTTCCGGATAGCGGTTTTCCGTCCACGGTCGCCTCGTCGCGGGCCGCCCCGGGCGGGAAGGAGACGGTGGTCGTGGTGGTGAGCTCCCGGAGGGTCAGCGAGATGGAATGGTTCGCCGGGAGACGCTTCCGGTGGTCGCGGTTTCCCCAGTATTTGATCAGGGCGATGTTGGAACCGGCGACGGCGGTGGCCTTTCTCATGGCCTGAGATCTGCCCCCGGCCTGAAAAGCGTATGGGGCGGGGAGGGGGTGAGGAGGTCGAGGGGACCGGGAGGGGGGACGGCCATGTCCATCTTTTGGGGGAAAGCAAAAGGGGGGATCCCCCCCACGGTCCCCCGATGGCGGAGATGTGCTACGTCTGCAACGAGGCGACCGACCTCTCGTTCCTGCGCCGCATCAAGGAGGAGGGGACCGACGCGGCGGTCTACCAGTGCCAGAAGTGCAAGTCCTTCCTGGTCCGGGGGGCCATCACCGAGAAGCAGATGCGGGGGATGACCGTGGGGTGGGACGTCCCCTGGCACGTGGACGAGGAGCGGGGGCTCTTCCGGTGCAACTACAACAACCTGGGGCTGAAGTTCCCCATCGACAAAGGGTGGACCTGCGACAGGTGCTTCCGGCAGTGCGTCTACGCGACCCATCTGGGGAAAGGGAGCCTGACCTACAACCGAAAACGAACCTGACCTTGTCGCAGCTCCACTCGCGCTTGTTGCGCAAGGAAATGATGGCGCGGAACCCTGCCCTCCGCGCCCGCTCGCGATATGACGACGGGCGCGGGGCGCAGAACCCGCCCCTCGCTTCGCTCGGGGCGGGTTCTGCGAGTATAGACCCCCGGG
>JAWCQZ010000001.1:0-214979 GCA_038869515.1 Halobacteria archaeon | reverse complement strand
GAACCCCGTCGGGCGGAGGGGGCCCGGGGGTCTTTGTTTGCGATTCGTCGGTAACGACACTGTTGTCCCGGCGGGACGAGAGAGTTCCCGAGGGGACCGGCGCGGGCCTCCGATACTGTCGCCGGGAGGGGGGTCGCTGGCCGTGACTCCCCACCCCGTCGTTGCAGACGGGACGCGGACGATACAGGAGAGGACCGGCGACGGTTAGAAGACGCCGATTTTCGCCAGGACCTCTTCCGCCTTGTGGTCCGGCCCGAGGCGCACGACCGCCTTCTTCTGCCCCCTGGGGCTGATGAGGGTCCGGACCCGGAGCACCTTCACTCCGAACCGCTTCTCGACCTCCCTGCGGACGTCGGTCCGGGTGGCCCTCCGGTCCACGACGAACTGGAGGGCGTTCTCCCGCTCGGCCTGCAGGGAGGCGCGCTCGGTCATCACCGGGTGGAGGAGGACGGGGCTCACGACGCCTCCCGCGCCTTCCCGGCGGCGGGCGGTCCTGCGGGACGCCGGGCGGCTCCATATCGCTGTTCAATCTGGCGGAGGGCAGAGCGGGTGTAGACCGTGAGGCGCCCCGGGTGGCCCCCCGGCGCGAGGGTCTCGGTGCGGAGGCCGTCCACGGTGACCACCTCGACCCCGGGGAGGTTGCGCGCCCCCCGGAGCCCCTCCGCCCTGGAGACCACGAAGAGGACCGACCTGCGCTTCTTCATCTTGCGCCCCCGCATCTTCCCCTTCCCCGCCCGCACCTTCCGGACCGAGGCGCGCTCCACGTCGGGCCAGAGGCCCGCCGCCTCGAGGAACTTGCGGACCTCCGCCGCCTTCTCCAGGGTCTCCAGGCCGTCGTCGGCCACGAGGGGGAGGCGGGCGTCGAACTTGTGGCCCCGGGCCCTGGCCGCCTCGGGGCTGGAGGTGGCCGCGAGGGCTCCGCGGAGGGCCGCCCGCCTCTCCTTCCGGTTCATCTTCCGGCTCCAGACCTTGTCGGGCTCCGGGCCGTGGGCCATCCGCCCCCCCACGGTGTTGGGCGCGAGGCGGCCCCGCCCGCGCTCGTCCCGGGGGGTCCGGGCGAGGCCCCGGTCCACCCCCCACGACTCGGCGCTGGTCATCGTCCCCGACTCCTTCGTCGGGCCGTAGGCCTGGCGCCGGTTGGCGCGGGCCGCCTCGATGGAGCGCCGGATGAGGTCGTCCCGGACGGGGGCCGAGAAGAGGGGCGGGACCTCCACCTCGGGGCCCGGGGTCCCGTCGGGCTGCAGGACGGGGACCTTCGTCATCCCTTCTTCTCCGCAGCCCCGGGCCTGGCGGGGGCCTTCTCCTTCGGCGCTTTCTCGGGGGCGGCCTCAGCCCCCTTCTTCTCGGGAGGGCCCTCGGCCTTCGGGGCTGCCGCTCCCGCGGGCTTCGCGACCCGGGGCCTCGCCCCCTGCTGGGAGGCGCGGCTCACGAAGGTGATCTGGGGCGCCCCGGGGGACCTGGCGGGCCGCAGGGCGGGCCGGAGCCGGACCAGCCGCTTCCGGGGGCCCGGGACCGAGCCCTCCACCAGGAGGTAGTCGCCCCGGACCACGCCGTAGCGGGAGAAGCCGCCGCCGGGGGTGGCGTCGGCCCCGTTGGCCCCGATTCTCAGGAGCCGCTTCCGGTACTCGGTCCGCTGGTGGTAGCCCATCTGGCCCAGTTGGGGGACGCGCCAGGTGACGTGGGAGGGGTGCCACGGCCCGAGGGAGCCCACGTGGCGGCTCCGGCTGGAGCGGGCCGCCTTGTCGGGCTGCATCATGACCCCCCACCTCTTCACCGGCCCCTGGGTCCCCTTGCCCTTGGTGACCGCCGCGACATCCACGAACTCCCCCTCCGCGAGGACGTCGGCGGCCTTCAACTCCTTGCCGACCAGCCCCCGGGCGTGGGCGAGCGCCTCCTGGAAGCCGCCCCCGACCGCCACCTCGAAGGTGTCGGGGGCCTTGGAGGGGACGCCGGTGACCCTCCCGGGCTGGGTGGCGACCGTGAGGCGGACCTCCGTCCCGTCGCCGTTCCGGGCGAGGGTCCGCCCGTAAGCGGTCGGCTTGTAGACCCGGACGCCGAGGACCTTGAGGGGCGGGGCCTCGAGGACGGTGACCGGGACCGGGACCTCCAGCCCCTGGGTGGGGCTGTGGGGCATGTCGTCCACCAGGAAGGCGTGGGTCATCCCCGCCTTGTAGGCGGCGAAGCCGAGGACCCGGACCCTGTCGGAGGCGGGCCAGTGGCGGGCGCGGGCGAAGGGCCTCCGGGCCCTCTTCCGCGGGCTGTAGCCGAGCGAGCCCCGGCGGGGCCTGTGGCGCGAGGGCATCTACCGCCCCCCCTCCCGGGCTCCGGAGAGGACTCTCAGGTTCGCCATGGGGGGGAGGTTTCCCGGGCCGTTATAAGGTTGTCCGCGGCGGCGGGCGGGGAGCGCCCCTCCGTGGCCGCGACCGGGCCCTCCTCCCGGGGATTCCAGCTCTGCGGCGCCGGAGGGGGGAGCGGACCCCGGGACTCGACCATCGGGCCTTCCACCGGAGGAGGACTCCGGGGCCGAGCCTCTCGACCGAGACCAGGCGGAGCTCCCCCGGGCTCCGGCCCGGGAACCCCTCCCCCCCGAGGAGGGAGGGGGCCCTCTCGCCCCCCACGAAGAGGGGCCCCACGTAGACCGAGAACTCGTCCACCAGCCCCTCCCGGAAGAGACTCCAGAGGAGCGTGGGCCCCCCCTCCACCAGCAGCCGCTTGACCCCGCGCTTCCGCAGGTGGTCGAGGGCGCGGGGCATCGAGACTCTCCGGCCGCCGGCGACCACCACCTCGGCCCTCCGGGAGAGGCGCTCCGCGCGCCCTCTCGGTGCGCGCCGGGAGGTGAAGATGAGGCGCTCGCCGGGTCCCCGCATCAGGAACTCGGCTCCGGGGGGCGTGCGCGCTCCGCTGTCGAGGACCACCCGGAGCGGGTTCGGGGGGCGCCCCCTGGCCGCCCGCTTCCGCCGGAGTTCCGGGGAGCGGACCGCGAGTCCCGGGTCGTCGGCGAGCACCGTGCCGACCCCCACGGCAATCGCATCGACCGAGGCGCGCAGGCGGTCCACGCGGGCGCGGTCCTCGGGCCCCGAGATCCGGAGCTGCCTCCGCTCCCGGGCCGCCAGTTTGCCGTCGGCGGTGGCGGCGACGTTGACGATGACGTAGGGGCGCCTTTCCATCCCCGGCGAGGGGCGGTCCCCCTCTTCTACCCTCGGCTCGGGGGAGAGGGGGGCGGAGCCCCGGGGTTCGCCTCAAAAACTGCGCCCCCCCCGGCGACAGCGGCAGAAAACCCCTTTCCCCGGGACCTCTCTTTCCCAATGGCCTCCAGCCCCGGAGCGGCCCCTCCCCCCGATTCCCGAAAAGCGCTGGAGGAGTTCCACTCCCGCGGCCTCCTCCGGGAGGGGACGCTCTTCCCCGACTACGACCGGGGCTCCATCGTCTCGGTCGGCCCCACCATCGCCCGCTCCCTCGGGCTCGACTTCCGGGGGGAGCGCGCCCTCGACCTCCGGGAGCGGGCGGACCACGCGGTGCTGCTCCTGGTGGACTCCCTGAGCGTCGATATGGCCCGGCGCCTCCTCCGGGAGGTCCCGGCCCTCCGGGGGGCCCTCGCCGAGTCCCGGGTCGTCACCTCGACCTTCCCGAGCGTCACCCCCACCGGCATCTCCTCCATCCTCTCGGGACTCTACCCTGCGGAGCACGCCATCCCGGGGTTCCACTTCCGGCTGGAGGGGGTCGAGCGGGTCATCCAATTCTACCGGCTGAGTCCGGCGGAGCAGGAGGAGGAGGGCGGCCTCCAGACCCTCGGCTACGACGTGGCCCGCCTCGGCTTCGACAGTCTCGTGACCGCCGCCCCGCGGGAGGGGGTCCCGGCCCGGCTGGCGATGCCGAAGAAAATCGCGGCGAGCCTCTCGACCGACCTCCTTCGGGGCGCCGGCCTGACCGGGGAGGGGCGGGGGCGGGGGGGCGTTCCGGTCGCCGCCTACGGCCGCCACCGGGACTGCCTGGGCGCGGTCCCGGAGGGGGCTTCCGGGTTCACCTACGCCTACTTCTCGGCAATCGACGAGTCGCTCCACCTCCGGGGACTCCACCACCGGAGCACCGAGCAGGCGTTCGCCGCCCTGGTGGCGACCCTCTCGGAGTGGCTCGAGAGGTGGAGGGAGGAGGCGCTCCTCTTCATCACCTCCGACCACGGCCACGTCGACCTGCGGCAGCCGCGCGTCGTCGACCTCCACGACCCGGGCCTCACGAAACTGATGGACCTCCCTCCGGGGGTGAGCGGGGGGCGCGTGGCCTTCTTCTACACCTCGAAGGCGGAGGCGCTTGGGGAAAGGCTCTGCGCCCTCGGGGGGGAGGACCTCTGGCTCCTGCGGCCGGAGGAGGCGGTGGAGCGGGGGCTCTTGGGCCCCGTTCCTCCGTCGGAAGAGGCGCTCGCCCGCATCGGCGACTTGGTCGCGGTCGCCCGGGGCTCCGCCTACATGAGATACCGCTACTCGCCGAAGAGCCCCGCGAAGCCCGACGGGGCGACCCACTCGGCGCTGAGCCCGGAGGAGATGATGGTGCCGCTGCTGCTGGCGCGGGTCGGGAAGAGGTAGGACTCAACTCTTCTTCTTGAGCGTTCAGAGCAAGAGCTGTGCGCGGGAGCCTTGCTCGGCCAGCGGGGCCGCCTTCTCCCAAAACTTCACCGCGAGTTCCTCCTTCCGCCCCTTCGCCCTCCGCGCCCCGCGCCTGGTCACGAACCAGACGTCGTTGTCGTCGGTCCCCATCCCGCCGCCGAGGACGTCGTTGGCGACCACCATCGAGGCTCCCGACTTCCCCATCCAGGCGCGCACCCGCTTCAGCAGCGCCCCTTCGGCCATCCCGGTCTCCGCCTTGAATGCGACGACGGGCACCTGCGGGAACCGCTTGCGGACCTCCCTCACCATTTTGGGGGCCGGGTTGAGCCTCAGATCGCAGGGCCTGTCGGAGGGAACCTTCCGGGGCGACGCCTCCGGGACGAAGTCGGAGATCGCGGCGGCCGAGACAAGCAGGTGGTGCTCCTTGGAGCCCAACTCCTTCAGGACCGCCCGGGTCATGTCGGCCGCGGACTCGGCCCGGACCTCGCGGATTTGGGAGAGCCCGAGGCGCCCGGAGTGGACCAGGGTCACCGCGGCCCCGAGGCGGCAGGCCTCCTTGGCGAGCTCGACGCCGGTCTTGCCGGAGGCGCGGTTGGTGAGGACCCGGATCGGGTCCACCGCCTCCCGGGTGGCTCCCCCGGTGATGAGCACCCGCTTGCCCCGCAGGCGGGGCGGGGTGAGGGCCCGCTCCACCTCCAGCAGAATCTCCTCCTCGGAGGCGAGCTTCAGCGCCTCCTCCTCCAGCTTCGGGGAGACGAGGGCGACCCCGGCCGCGCGGAGCCGCTCCAGGTTCTCCGCGACGAGAGGGTTCTTCCCCATCGGCTCGTGCATCGCCGGGGCGGCGACCACCGGGAGGCCGCGCCCGATGGCGACGCAGGCGGCCGACGCCACCGGGGTGTCGTCGATGCCGTGCGCGAGTTTGCCGAGCGAATTGGCGGTCGCGGGGGCGATGAGCAGGAGGTCAGCCTCCTCGACGAGGTCCACGTGCTCCACCTGGCCGGTGAGCTCGGTCACCGGGGGCTCGCCGGTCGCGTACTCCAACGCGCAGGGGTGGAGGATGCGCTGCGCCGACGGCGTCATGAGCGCCCGCACCGCCGCCCCCCGGCGGATGAGTTCGCGGGCCAGCTCGACGGAGCGCACGGCGGCGATGGAGCCGGTGACCCCGAGGAGGATGCGCTTCCCTCGGAGACGCCCCCGGGCGGGCGCGAGGCGGCGGGCGGGGTGCATTCCTACGGGTGGTCGCCGGGGGATATTATCGGTTCGCGCCCCCCGCCTGCCGGAGGTCCCAGAGGGAGCCCTTCCCGTCCTCCACCGCCAGCCCCGTCTCCTTCAGGAGCTCCCGGGCCCTTCCGAGGAGGAGGCCGGCGTCGTCGCCCGGGCGAGGAGGGCGCGGAGTCCGCAGGGCGCGGAGATGGAGCGAGCGGGTGTGGACCCGGGAGTAGAAGTCGAAGTCGGCCCGGGCGGGCCCCGGGGGGAGCAGCAGGCGGACCTCGCCCCCCGGCCTCACCCTCGCCAGTCCGGGCCCCCAGGAGGCGGGCTCCCCGCCCCCGACGAAGCCGTCGAGGGGGGGGCCGGAAGCCTCGCCGGCGGCGACCTCAATCTTCGCTGCCCGCAGGGCGGCGGCCACCGCCGGGGCGGAGGGGAACGGCGCCCGGACCCCCACCCTCCCCGCGCCGCGGAGCCCCACCGCGACATCCTCCGCCGCCGCCACGAAGGGGAGCAGGAGAGCCTCCTCCCGCCCCACCCCGTCGGGGACCCTCCAGAGCGCCCCCTCCGGAATGGAGGCGCGCCTCCCCACCGCGCCCACCGCGACCACTCGCTCCCCGCCCCGCCTCCCGAGGAGGGAGCCCCACCCGGGGACCTCCACCAGGGCCGCCTCGACCTCGATTTCGACCCCGCTCACCGCTCCACCTTCGCCGGCCGCCCCTCCCGGGCCGAGCCGTAGGCCGCCTCCAGGACCGCCTGGACCGCCAGCCCCTCCTCCCCCGGGATGTCGGGCCTCCGCCCCTCCAGCAGCGCCGCTGCGAACCGGTCCACGTACTCCACCATTTCGTCCCCAATCCTGGGCAGGGGCGCCATCGGATGCCACTGGCCCGGCCGCTTCCCCCCGACCATCCGGAGGGAGTAGAACTGCCCCGGCGGGGCGAGGGAGAGCTGCCCATCCTTGCCCCAGACCCGCAGGTCCTCGGGGACCCCCCCGCCCCGGACCGCGAAGGAGGCGTGGACCGCGCCGGGGGCGCCGTTGGACCAGCGGAGCCAGAGCGACATGGTGTCCTCGACCTCCACGGGGGCCTCCACGGTGGCGGCGGTCGCCGAGACCTCCGCGATCTCAAGGCCGGTCAGGAAGCGGAGCAGGTCGAAGTAGTGGACCGCCTTCATCGCGAGAACTCCGCCCCCGCTCTCCCTCTTGGAGCCCCGCCACCCGGAGACCGCCCCGCCCTTCAGGCCGCCGCTCCAGTAGGCCGCCGCCTTGTCCTCGTAGAGCAGGAGGAGCGTCCCGAGGAGGTCGCCCACCGCCCCCGCCTCGGCCAGCGCCTTCGCCTTCTGGACCACCGGCTGGTAGCGCTGGCAGAAGCAGACCGAGAAGGGGACCCCCGCCCTCCGCACGGCCGCGACCGCTTCCCGGGCGGAGGCGAGCGACTCGGCGAGGGGCTTCTCCACGAGCACCGCCTTGCCCGCCTCGGCCGCCTGGACCACGAGGGGGGTGTGGAGGTGGTGCGGGGTGGCGATGAAGACCGCCTCTAGGTCGGGGCGCGCCATGAGCTTGCCTGCGTCGGAGGTCCATTCCGCCCTGAAGCGTCCCCCCAGCGACCGCGCCCGCCCGGGGTCCGCATCCGCAACGGCAGCGAGGCGGGTCCTCGGGGCCCGGCTCAGCGCCTCGGCGATGTAGGCGCCGCGCTCGCCGCACCCGGCGAGCCCGACCCCGAGACGCCCGCTCACGACCGGACCCCCGGGAGCGGGGGGAGGTAGTTCCGCGGGACGAAGGAGAGGTCGGGGGGCTCCAGGTAGGAGACGGGTCGCATCCGCTCCCGCTCCGGGAGGAGGTCCCACCGGAAGAGCGCGCCGACGGTGGCGTCCCCGGGCTCCGTCAGCCTCCGGTAGAACCAGCCCGCCTCCCAGGGGTGGAGCCGCTCGCGGATGAGAGGCGCGACATCGATTTTCTTCCGGCGGAGCAGGTCAAGGAAGAGACGCGCGTGGGCGCCGGGGTCCGGGGCCCCGTTCACGTGGGCTCCCACCACCTCCACCTCCCGGTCGGCCGCAGCGCCGAAGTCGAACCCCCGGGTGATCCCCCGGGTCGAGCCCGCGAGAACCACGCGCCCGCCGGGCCGGGCCGACTCCAGGGCGATGGAGGGCCCGTCGGGGTGGCCCGTCGTCTCGAAGACGACGTCGAACTCCCCCCGCCCTGCCGCCTGGCCGAGGGGCACCACCCGGGCCGCCCGCTCGAGCGCAAGGTTGGACCTCCGGAGGCTGCGGGCCGACGAGGTGACCCGGGCCCCGGCCGCGGCCGCCATCTGGGCGATGAGTTGGCCCACCAGACCCTGGCCCACCACCAGGACCCGGCAGTCCGGCTCCGTCCCCCCCTGGCGGAGGGCCTGGGCCGCGATGACCCCGAGCTGGACGAATGAGGCCGCCTCCAGCTCGACCCCGTCCGGGACCGGATGCGCCCCCTTCTCCGGCAGCAGGGCGATGGAGGTGTGGGGCGCCGCCCCCGCCACCCGGTCCCCGCGCCGCAGGCCCCGGACCCCGCGGCCTGCCGCCGCCACCTCTCCCGCCGCGGAGTAGCCGGGGATCAGCGGAAAGGAGGCCGAGGTGTTGGGCATCCGGGCGTAGAGGGCGCGCTCGGTCCCCGGGCTCACCGCGCTGGCGTGGGTCCGGACCAGGACCTCGCCCGGTCCCGGCTTCGGGAGGTCGCAGGCGAGGGGCCACACCTTCCCGGGCCTCCGCCAGAGAACCGCCGTCCCGCGCACGAGCCTCCGGCGGCGGGAGAGCCCCCGGAGCCGCGCACGGGCCCAGAGGCCGGAGGAGAAGATGAACCCGGGCATCTCTTCGCCGGTCGCGCGGCGGAGGCGGCGCACGGCCGCGCGGGCGACCTCCGCGCCGGGGCCCCGGGAGAGCAGGTTCTGGGCGGGTCGGGCGAGGGCGCGGAGCATGGCGGGGCTGTGGGAGGGGCCCAACATATAGGTCTCCCCGATTTCCTGTGTTTTTTCGGCCTCGACCGGAGGCTGGAAGGCCCCTTCGCAAGTCTTAAGGCTGCGGAGCCCCTACTCCAGGGTCCATGGAGACAAGGCGGACGCGCATCGTCAACGACCCCTCCGACCTCGTCCCCCTCCTGCAGTCCTTCGGGAGCCAGCGCCACCGCAAGCTCTTCGAACTCCTCGCCTCCGGCTGGAAGAGCGAGGAGGAGCTGGAGAAGACCGCCGGCCCCGAATTCAAGCGGAGCCTGGAGGTCCTGAGGCGGGGCGGCCTCCTGGAGTCGAAGTGGCGACCGCCCGAGAACGGAAGGACCCCCGACCGAGAGTACCACTCCTCCTACGCCACCATCCGCGCCAACTTCCAGTGCTCCCTCGAGGATGTGGCCGACCTGGTCCAAGTGATGCTCCTCCGGGAGGAGGAGGTGGAGCAGATGGCGGCCAAGGTCCTGGGCGAGATCAAGGAGGGCCCCAAGTCCCTCTCCACGGTCTGCCGCGACCTCGGAATGAACCCGACCTTCATCAAGGGGCTCGCCCACCGCTCCTCCCGCTTCGTCATCAAGGGGCACCGGGTCGAGCCCCTCAACCACCACGACTGAGGGCCGCGCAAGCTCTTTGCTCGCCACCCCCGTGCGCTCCACCATGGGTCCCCGAACGGCCCGCCGCCCCGCCCCGCCCCCCCTCCGCATCGCCCTGGCCCAGACCAACCCCGTCGTGGGCGACCTGGAGGGGAACCTCCGCAGGATGGCGGCGGCCCTCCGGGAGGCGCGCTCCCGGGAGGCCCGCCTCGCGGTCTTCCCCGAGCTCTCGATTCCGGGGTACCCCCCGAAGGACCTGGTCGAGACTCCACGATTCGTCGAGGAGAACCGGAGGGCGGTGCGGCGGCTGCTGCCCGAGACCCGGGGGCTGGCGGCCGTGGTCGGCTTCGTGGAGAGGTGCCGCGAGGGCCTGCTCAACGCGGCCGCGCTCCTCGAGGAGGGCCGCTGGGTCGGGACCCAGGGAAAACGCCACCTCCCCACCTACGACGTCTTCGACGAGGAGCGTTACTTCGTCCCCGACCCGGCGTCGCGGGTGTGGAACCTCGCGGGCCGGAGGGTCGCGGTCACCATCTGCGAGGACCTCTGGGTCGAGAGGGGTCCCGCCTCCTCCGCGGCGGCCCGGGGGGCGGACCTCATCCTCAACCTCTCCGCCTCCCCTTTCCACGCAGGCAAGGCGCGGGAACGGGAGGCCCTCCTCCGGAAACGGGCCCGCGGGGCCCGGCGCCCCATCGTCTACGTGAACCAAATCGGGGGCCAGGACGACCTGGTCTTCGACGGCGGCTCCTACGTCGTGGACGGCCGGGGGAACCCGGTCGCCGCGGCCCCCCGGTTCGAGGAGGGGGTCTGGGTCGCAACCCTTCCCTCTTCGAAGAGCGGAGCTCCGCTCCCGTGGCCCCCTCCGGTCTCCGTCGAAGAGGAGACCTACTCCGCCCTGGTCCTGGGGACCCGGGACTATGTCCGCAAGAACGGTTTCCGAAAAGCCGTCGTGGGGCTCAGCGGGGGCATCGACTCCGCCCTCACCGCCGCCATCGCCGCCGACGCCCTCGGGCCGGAGAATGTGGTGGGGGTCACCATGCCCGGGCCCTACTCCTCCCCCGGCAGCGTCGCCGACTCCCGGGCCCTTGCGGCCAACCTCTCCATAGCCTTCAAAGTCATCCCCATCACCCCGGTGTTCGAGAGATTCCGGGAAGCCCTGGCGCCCGAGTTCGGGGGAACCGCGCCCGACGTGGCCGAGGAGAACCTCCAGGCGCGCATCCGGGGCAACCTCCTCATGGCCCTCTCCAACAAGTTCGGGTGGATGGTCCTGAGCACCGGGAACAAGTCGGAGATGGCCACCGGCTACTGCACCCTCTACGGCGACATGGCCGGAGGGCTGGCGGTCCTCTCCGACGTGCCCAAGACCGCGGTCTACCGCCTGGCGCGCCACCGCAACTCCCGGGCCCCGGTCATCCCCGAAGCCACCTTCACCAAGCCCCCCTCGGCGGAGTTGCGGCCGGGCCAGACCGACCAGGACACGCTCCCCCCCTACGAGGTCCTCGACCCCATCCTCCAGGCCTTCGTGGAGGAGCGCCTCTCCCGGGACGACATCGTCGCCCGGGGCTTTGACCGCTCCACCGTGGACCGGGTGGTGGACCTCATTCTCCGCAACGAATACAAGCGGAAGCAGGCCCCCCCCGGCCTCAAGGTGACCGCCAAGGCCTTCGGCAGCGGCCGGGTCGTGCCCATCACCCACCGGTGGAGAGGGTGAGCCCTATTTTTTCTTGAGTTCCCTCATGAGTTCCCGGTGCAGGAGGACCTGCAGGTTGGCGAGGGAGGAGAAGACGAGGATCTGGAGCCCCACGAGGAAGAGGGCCCCCGCCGCCAGGGTCAGGAAGACGTGGGTCGCCCCCCGGGCCGCGTAGTCGTAGAGGACGAAGAGTCCGAGGGCGGTCCCGGTCCCCGCGAGGCCGAGGCCCAGGGGGAAGAGGAGGAAGGCGGGGTTGTAGGTCTTGGCGAGAGAGGTGAGGGTCCAGAAGATGCGGAGGCCGTCGCGGAGGGGGTGGAGCTTCGCCCGGACGCCGCTCGCGCGGGGCTTGTAGGTGATGGGGACCTCCGCCAGCCGCAGCCCGCGCTTCACGCTCTCGATGGTCATCTCCGCCTCGATTTCGAAGCCGGAGCGGTCGAGATTGAGGCCCGCCATCGCCTCGCGCCGCAGGGCCCGGTAGCCGGAGAGGATGTCGCTGAGCCAGACGCCGTAGCCCAGGCCGAACACTTTGTTCAGGACCTTGTTCCCGAAGAAGTTCAGCCGGGTGAAGGCGCCGCGCTCGGGGTGAACGAACCGGTTCCCCACCACGTGGTCGGCCACCCCCTTCCGCACCGGCTCGAGGAGCCGCTCCGCCTCGGCAGGGAGGTAGGTCCCGTCGCCATCCACCATCAGCACGATGGGCTCCCGGATTGCGCGAAGCGCCTGGACCACCGCCGCCCCCTTGCCCTTCCCCTGCTGGAGCATGACCTCCGCGCCGGCGGCGCGCGCCCGCTCCGCGGTCCGGTCGGTGGAGTGGCCGTCGGCCACGAGGACGGGATATCCCGCCCGGACGAACTCCTCGACCAGGGGGCCGATGGTGGCCTCCTCGTTCAGGGTCGGGATGAGGATGCGGACGGACTCTACGGCCATCGTCCTCGGCGGGCCAGCCGCCCCTGGAGCCCGTGGAGCCGGAGAATGCCCTCGACGTCCCGGTCCCCCGGCGCGTCGAAGGAGGCGGAGGCGGTGGTGAGGCCGTGCGGGGACCAGCGGGAGACGGGGCGCGCCGTGCCCTTCGACAGGCGGAGGGTCACCCTCCCCGCCACGCGCTCCTGCGTCTTGTCCATGAAGGCGTTGAGGGCGTCGTAGAGGGGGTCGACCGTGAGGCCCGCGTAGACCAGTTCGGCCCACGCCTGCTCCAGCCCCGCCTTGACCCGGAGTTCGCTCCGGGTGAGGACCAGCGACTCGAGGTCCCGGTGGGCGGCGAGGAGAACGGTCGCGGCGGGGTGCTCGTAGACCTCCCGCACCTTGTAGCCGAGGAAGCGGTCCTCCAGCATGTCGGTCCGCCCGACGCCGTGGCGGCCCGCCAGTTCGTTCAGCCTCCGGACCAGGGCGAGGGGATCCATCCTCTTTCCGTCGAGGGAGTCGGGGACGCCCCGGCGGAAGCCGAGGGTGACGCTCTGCGGCGAGGGGGCCCTCTCCGGGGCGCGGGTCCACCGGTAGGCCTCCTCGGGCACCGGGTTCCCCGGGTCCTCCAGCTCCGCCCCCTCGATGGAGCGGCTCCAGAGGTTCTCGTCCACGCTGAACCTCGACTTGCCGCCGACCGAGACCCCGTGCTTTTCCAGATAGTCCATCTCCTGCTTCCGGGTCAGCCCCAGCTCGCGGATGGGGGCGACGACCCGGAGACCCGCGGCCCGGAACATCGTCTCGAACCTCAACTGGTCGTTCCCCTTGGAGGTGCACCCGTGGCCGGCGGCCTTCGCGCCCTCGCGGCGGGCGACCTCCACCACCTTGCGGGCGATGAGGATGCGGGAGATGGCGGTCCCGAGGACGTACCCCTCGTAGGCGCCGTTGGCCTTCACCAGGGGCCAGAGGTAGTCGGTGACGAACTCCTTCTTGGCGTCCACCGTCCGGTGGAGCGCGCCGAGTTTGCGGGCGCGCTGCTCCGCCTGGCGGATGTCGGCAGCCTCCTGCCCCACATCCACGGTGACCGTGAGGACCCGGTCGAAGCCGAACTTCTCCTTCAGGAGGAGGACGCAGACCGAGGTGTCGAGGCCCCCGGAGTAGGCGAGGACGACCGATTTCATCGAGGCAGAGGCCCCGGGGAGGCTATCACATTTTCCCCCGAACCCGGCCCGCGCCGTCGGCCGCCCGGCAGAGCCAGCCCCGTCCCCGCCGCCCGGTTTTTCTGCGGTAGTCCGCCACCGCCTCCCGCAGGAACCGGGGCCCCGCCTCTTCGTCGAGGAGGGCGACCGCGCACCCCCCGAACCCGGCCCCGGTCATCCGGGCGCCCCACACCCCGCGGACCCGCCGCATCGCCTCCACCGCGGCGTCGAGTTCCGGGATGGTGACCGCGAAGTCGCCGCCGAGGCTGCGGTGGGAGGAGGCCATGAGGCGGCCCGCCGCCTCGCGCTCCCCGGAGCGCAGGGCATCCACCATCTCGACCACCCGCCGGTTCTCGGTGGCGACGTGGCGCGCCCGTCGCATCAGAAGCCCGGGGAGCCGGGCGATGTCGCGGGCGGTCGCCTCCCGCAGAGGCCGGCCGACAAGCCGCGCCGCCTCCTCCGCCTCGGCCCGCCTCCGGGCATAGGGCGTCCTCTCCAGCCGCCGGGGGACGCCGGTGTTGAGGATGCCGATGGCGAGGCCTCGCGGAAGGGGGACGCTCCGGTGTTTCAGAGTCGCGCAGTCCAGGAGGAGGGCGCGGTCCCGTCTCCCGAGCGCCACGGCGAACTGGTCCATGGGGCCGCAGGGGACTCCGACGAACTCGTTCTCGGCGCGCTGGCAGAGGCGGGCGAGGCGGGCCCCGGTAATCGGTAGCCGGTTGTAGTGGCGCGCCGCGACCCCGACGAGCAGTTCGAGGGCGGCCGAGGAGGAGAGGCCGGAGCCGGGGGGGAGCGTCGAGCGGATGGAGCCGGTGAAGCCGCGCTTCGCCCCGAGGGCCTTTCGACTCCGTCGAAAACCCTCGCCTCCTTCGGATGCGAGGGCCCAGAACACCCCCTTCACATAGTCTCCCCAGCCGCCCGATTTGCGGAGGGGTCTCCGGGGGTCGAAATTGACTCTGCCGGGGAGGATGTCGGAGCGAAGCGAAATCCGGGGGCTCGGGGAGGCGGAGAGGGTCAGTTCCAGGTCAATCGCCGCCGGGAGGACCCAGCCGCCGGTGTAGTCGGTGTGCTCGCCGATGAGGTTCACGCGGCCCGGAGAACGGAAGATGTCCATGGTTTGGCCACGCGGCCATCCGGGTCAAGTTTTCGGCCTGGATTCGGGGAAACGCGCGGCCCTTGCTCAAGAGCGTGATGGGTCTCAGCGAGCGCGCGGGTATGGGCCCCGCCGAGCCCGCGCGCGAGCGTACTCGGCTTGGAAAGGTAAAATAGGCGAGGCCGGACAGTTGGTTTGTGCGATCGACTTTGAAAAAAGAACGGGTGAGAGCGGAAAAAACTGAGACAGAACTCGCGCTCGCTGCGCTCGCGCGAGTTCTGCGATGCCCCGGCCTGAAGGCCGGGGCGTCGGCCGGCGGGCCTTTTAAGAATTTTCGCTGCGCGAAAGAACCATGAGGTCCGCCTCCGCCACCGCCCCCCTCCACATCACCGGCCTCTTCGAACCGGTCTACCACCGCGACTGGCGCCGCACCGGCTCCCGGGGCGCGGGGCTCGCACTGCTGCCGGGGGTCGAGACGACCGTGCTCCCCGCCCGCCGGACCCGGGTCTATCTCGACGGCCGCCCCGTCGCGGAGCGAGGGGGCGGGGAACGCCGAAGGTGGCCCGGCCGCCCCGTCGCGGAGCGAGGGGGCGGGGAACGCCGAAGGTGGCCCGGCCGCCCCGTCGCGGAGCGAGGGGGCGGGGAACGCCGAAGGTGGCCCGGCCGCCCCTCCCGCGCCCCGACCACCCGGCGGGTCGTCGAACTCCTCGCCCCGGGGCCGGTCGAGGTCCGCACCCGCCTCCCCGCTCCGGCCGGAGCGGGCCTCGGGACTTCGGGGGCAGGGGCGCTCTCGACGGCCCGCGCCATCGACCGCGCCTTCGGTCTCCGCCTCCCGCCCCGCGACCTCGTGGCTGCTGCCCACCGGGCCGAGGTGGAGAACCGGACCGGTCTCGGCACTGTGGCGGGCGTTGCGGGGGGAGGCCTCACCCTCCGGCTCGCTCCCGGCATCGGCTCCGGAGCGCTTCGCTCCTTCCCGATCCCGGCGCGAATCGCCTGGGTCGTCCTGGGCGGCCTCTCCACGCCGCGCATCCTCTCCGACCCCGCCTGGAATCGCATCATACGGCGGGAGGGGCGGAGGTCCCTCCGCGGCCTCCTCCGGCGGCCCACCCTCCGCCGCTTCATGGAGGAGTCGCGCCGCTTCGCCCTGGAGACGGGCCTCGCGCAGGGGCGGACCTTGGACGCCTTGGAGGCGGTCGAGGGGGCGGGCGGCCTCGGCTCCGTTGCGATGTTGGGCCGGACCCTCTTCGCGGTCTCGACCCCGGCGGTCCGCGAGGCCCTCTCGGAGTTCGGCCCGGTCCGGGAGTCGCGGATATCCCCGGTCTACAGCATCCTCCGCCCCTTGGGGAAGCAGAGGGCGTAGAAGTTGCAGGAGGCGCAGGGCGCCCTCCAGGGCCTCCCGGGCCTCCGCGGGCCGATGCGGCGCACCCGGTCGAGGAGGGCCCGGACCAGGTTGCGGTCGTAGCCGGTGATGCGGACCTCCCGGACCGCGGGCGGCAGCGACCCCACATACTCCACCACCCCGCGGGTCACCGCCTTTCTCCGGTTCTCTTCGAGGAGCATGGAGCAGGCGGCCAGGGCGGCCCGGTCGCTCCGCCACGCCCCCGACGGCGGCGGCTCGGTGGCCCGGACCAGCACGGGAACCTCCGTCCCCTCCCGCTCCCCGATCTTGTCCACCTCCCCCCGGAGCCCCAACCTCTCCGACTCCAGGAGGGCCTGGACCTCCCGGGCCGGGGAGAGCCCCGCGAGGGCTTCGGGGGACCACCCCTCAAGGGCCGCTCTCGCCTCGGGCCCCAGCGCGCTCCGCAGGCTCTCCAGAGCCCGCTCCCGCTCCTCGGGGGGCCGGGGCAGAACGGAGCGGGCCGCCCGCTCCGGCGCCACCGGCATCCCCGCTCCCGCCCCGGCCGCGAGACGCACGCTCCCTCCCGCCAGGGCCAGGGCCGCCGCCTTCCGGGCCGCCCGGGCCGGGTCGGTCCGCGGCTCGTATTTCAGCCCCCGGCGCTCGTAGAAGACGATGCGGGGGCAGAGAAGGTAGTGGACCAGGTCGGAGACGCGGATCACGGGGCCTCCCCGCCCTCGACGAGGCTCAGCGAGCGGATCCACTCCCCTCTCGGGGTGTCGGGCCGCCCGACGACCAGCCGCGCCTCGCCCCCCTTCCGTTCCAGCCGCCCCCGCGCCTCGAGGAGTTCGCCGGGCCGCACCTGGTCCACGAAATCGTGGCGGAAGTTCATGACCCACGCAACCCCGGGATGGTCGGTGCGGTAGAGGGTCGGGATGTCGAAGGGGCGCTCCACCGAGAGGAGATTCGCCCGGAGGGTGCGGGCCCCGGCCGGAGTCCCCCGCCACGGGCGATAGCCCCGCACCTCGCTCCACGAGCGCACGTAGAGGAGGTCGAACCGCAGTTCCCCCCGCACTGCCCGGTTCCCCTTCCGCCCCTCGTGGAGGAGGAACTCCTCGCGGGGGAGGGGGGGCCGCCGCTTCTCGATGACGCGGTCCCACTCCCGGTCGGAGAGGGGGCGGAGCTCTCTGCGCGCCACGGCCCTGCGCAGCCTCTCCCGGGCCGCTTCGTAGCCCCGTCCGTAGGCCACCAGGTCGACGTCGGACCCGGGCTCCGCAAGGCCGCAGAGGTGGGAGCCGGTGGCGCCGATGGAGCCCGGGGGCCCGAGCAGGCCCGCCAGCCTGCGGACCTCCGGCTGGCACCTCCCGACTCCGCCCCGGGTGGGTAGGACACGGGCCACCCGGGAGAGCGGAACCCGGTGGAGATCCCCGGGCGGCCCCAGATATTCCGGATGGCGGCCGAGCAGCCAGCGCCTCGCCTCGGAGGCCGGGACCTTCCGGTAGTTCCCTCCTTCCCGGAACCGGGGCCCCCGGGGGTCGGGGGCGAAGCGGAGGAGGGCGGGCAGGGTCCGGGCCCGGGCTGCCGGGTAGCCCGCCACCGCGAAGAGGAGCCCTTCCCGGGTCTCCACGAAGTCGCGCAATCGGGTTGGAATCACGGCTCCCGTTTTTGATTCCGGAAGATATATAACGCAAGGGAGCAGACCGTTCCGCATGTTTCGCCTTCCCGCCCTCCTGCTCCTGGCGGTGATGGCCTTGGCGGCTCCCGGCGACGCCGCAATTCGCGTCATGGGGAACCTTGACCCCACGGTGGCCGGGTTCCTGACCGGCCAAGAAATGGAGGTCCACAACCAGTTCGTGAGCTCGGGGGCCATCCTCTCCCTGGACCCCGATGTGGTGGTGGTGACCCGGGATGGGGAGATTCCAGCCGCGACCCTGCTGGGCAACATCGGGGCGGGGCGGGCCGCGCTCGTGGTCAGCCATCTGCGGCAGGACTACTTCGAGGGCCTTTTCATCGAGCGAGGGGCCGTCCCCATCGTGAACCCTGCGGTGGACCCCGCGGCCCGCAGCGTCATGGACCTTCCCGGTCTCGGCTCCTCCACCACCTACTCCGTCCTGGTCTACCGGTCGGGCGGGGCCAACCCTGAATCCCTCTACTCCCTCACAGCCTCCAAGTATCCCTTCGACGTTGCGCGCAACCACAGGTCCCAGGCGGTGGTGGCCGGGATGCCGTTCGCCCAGGGATACCTCGCCGTCATCCCCGGCGCGGTCCTCCAGCCCGACGCCTACCTCCAGGCGACCGACCCCGCGGCCCCCAAACTCCAGAACCAGGCCTTCCTCGCCGACGCCATCCAGCACGCCTACTCGAAACTGGCCCGCGCATCCCCCAGCCCCGCCCCCGCGCCCGCCGCGCCGCCCCCTCCGGCGGCGACAGCCGCTCCCGCGACACCGCCCCCTCCGACGCCACCCCCCGCGACACCCACTCCCTCCGGGACTCCCCCGGCCACCTCCGCCGCGGCCCCAGTTTCCTCCTTCCCCGCGGCGATGGCTCTGGCAGCCATCGTCATCATTCTCGTGGCGGTCGTCGTCGGCGCGCGGATGCGGAAGCGGAAACCGCCGCCCGAGTCGGCCCCCGGAGCGGGCATGGGTCCCGAGGGGGCCTCTCCCGAAAATCCCGCGGCCTCCCCCTCCGAAGAGCCCCCTCCGCCTGCCCCGACCTGACCTCCCCCGACCCGCCCTCCATGTCGGATGCCTTGGAGCGGAAACCCCCTTACCCGGACCACACGGCTCCGCAAGGTTTTATTCGGGACCCCTCAGCCTTCCGATGGAGGTCGGCCTCCTCTTCGGCTCCGGTCTCAAGTTTCCGGAAATGCTTGAGGCGGCCAAGAGCGCCGACTCCTCCGGCCTCGACGCGGTTTTCACCAGTGAGCTCGCCGTGCGGGACGCCTTCACACCCCTCGGCGCCTTCGCCGCCGCCACGGAGCGGGTGAAACTCGGCACCGGCATCGTCTCCATCTTCACCCGGAGCCCGGTGACGACCGGCATGACCGCCGCGACGCTGGACGAGATGTCGGGAGGCCGCATGGTCCTCGGGCTCGGGACCTCGCCCCCCTTCTACATCCAGGGGTGGCACTCCACCCCCTTCGAGCGGCCCCTGACCCGGATGAAGGAGTTCGTCCAAATCGTCAAGAAGGTGGTCGCCGGCGAGAGGCTCAATTTCCAGGGGAAGGTCTTCCGGTCGAAAGGGTTCCAACTCGCCTTCCAACCGCCGCGGAAGGACCTGCCGGTCCTGGTGGCCGGGGTCGGGCCCCGGATGATTGAGGCCGCCGGCGAGGTCGCGGACGGCGTCTTCCTGCCGCCGCTGCTCTGCCCCGAATACCTGGAGTTCGCCCGCAAGCACCTCGAAATCGGCGCCCGGAGGGCGGGCCGGAAGACGGTCCCGAAACTCGTCTCGATGCCCATCACCTCCATCGCCGCCGACAGGAAAACCGCCATCAAGCAGGCGCGGCCCAACGTGGCCTTCTACTCCATCGTCTACTACTACAAGTGGGTCATCGAGGCGGGGGGCTTCGGCCACCTCCACGGGGCGATCCGGGAGACGAACAAGAGCAAGGGGATGATGGCCGCGGAGAAACTCATCCCGGACGAGATGGTGGACAAGGTCGCCATCTGCGGGACCCCCGAGGAGTGCTGGGCGAAACTGGAGGACTACGGGAAGCGGGGGCTCGGCCTCGCCGTCTGCTACCCGCCGATGCTCGGGAACGCGAAGGGCGGGACGAAGGCCATCCTGGAGATGGCGAAGAAGTTCCGGGGCTAGCCCCAGAGTCTCCGCTCCGCCGCCTTCAGCGCCCCCAGCATCGCCACCACGCCGAGCCCGCACATCCCGGCGAGGAGAAGGTCGGGGGCGGGCATCCCGACCGCGACCCGGGCCGCCGAGTTCACCGGCCCTCCGGGAATCGAGAAGAGGGCGAGGAAGAGCGACATGAGGGCGAGGGAGTAGAGGACCTGCACCAGCGCCCGGTCGCGGAAGAGGAGGGCGAGGGCCGCGCCGACGCCCCCCATCGCCGCCCCCACCGCAGTCGCCAGCAGCAGGAGGCGCTCCGGGGCCGCCACCGGCACGTCGTTCAGGGCCAGCAGACCGAGCCACGCGGCCGCTTGCGGGACGACCAGGAGGATTGCGGCGAGCAGTTTCCCGGCGACGATGGTCGCGGGTCCCACCGGGGCCGCCCTCAGGACGTCGAGCGTCTTCTCCTCCCACTCGCGGGCGAGGAGGTCCACCAGCAGGGCCCCGGCGAGGATGCCGGGGAGGAACATCAGCAGCGGGACCAGCAGCCCGTAGGCGAGTTCGAAGGTGGCGGCGGCGCCGGTGGCGCGGGTCGCGGGCACGGCCGGGTCGGGGAGGTCGGGGGCGGAGGCGCGGCGGACCGAGTCCTCGAACCTCTCGAGGGCGGGCTTGAGGCGGGTCAGGAGCAGCGGGCCGGTCACCTCGTTCCGGGCGAGAACGAGCCGCAACTCGATGGGGGGCGGGCCCGACGGGGCGACGAGGAGGCCGTCCACCCGGCGGGCCGCGAAGGCCTCCCGCGCCGCCTCCTCGGAGGGGTAGGGGACGACGCGCCGGACCTCGCTCCGCACGAGGTCGGACAGGCCCGGGTCGTCGGTGACGAGCGCGAGGCGGGGCTGGAGGGCGGCCGCCTCCAGGCCCGCTGGGGAGTAGAGAGAGAGGAGCCCCACCGCGAGGAGGGAGGAGAAGAGGGCGACGAAGAGCTGGAGGCCGGTCCCCAGCAGGAAGGAGCGCTCCGAGGCCATGGCGCGCAGCTCGCGCTTGGCGATCGCCCACACCCTTCTCCCGCCCTTCTCGCCTTCAGACAAGGCCGCCTCCGATCGACCTCAGCAGGAGCTGGAGCGCGGCCCACTGGAGCCCCGTCGAGAGCAGCGCACACGGCAGGAGCCCCCGCCTCCCGAGGGCCCCGAGCCCCAGCCCGAGGAGCCCGCCGGAGAGTCCGTGCCAGAGGGGGAGCCCCGCCAGGAGCCCGTGGCCTCCCGGGAGGAGGGGGAGGGAGAGGAGGGCGGTCCCCAGGCCGAGACCGAGGCCGGTCGCCGCCCCCCGGAGTCCGGCGCCGAGCCCCCGGGCTCCTCCGGCGACCACCGGAGCCCCCTTCGCGACCTCGATGAGGAGCAGTGCCGCGAAGAGCAGCGGGGGCCCCACCGCCACCAGGGGGCCGAGCCCCAGCAGGGGCCACGCCGCCGGCGGGGCGAGGAGGAGGCCCGCCGCCACGAAGCGCCCCGGCCCCCCGCCCCCGAGGTAGAAGCGCAGGGCCCCTGCGAGGCGCCTCCCCGGGGGGAGCCGTCCGAAGAAGAGCTCGGGCTCCAGGAGGGGCCGGGCGAGGAGGAGGAGGCTCGCGGTGAGCGCGGCGAGCAGGAGAACCGGGGTCGCGACCTCCACCGCCGTCGGCGGGACCCCCTCCAGGAGCCGGACCACCGGGGTGAAAGGAGTCGCGGCGGCCGCGGGGTGGACGTCGAGGAAGAGCGTCGGAATCAGGAAGAGGACCGAGCCCGCCATCGTGAGCATGAGGGTGAGGCCCGTGAGCTCGGGGTGGCTCCGGGCGAGAACCCCGGCGAGCAGCGAGGCGGCGAGGAGGAGCGCGAGGAGGGGGAGGACGAGCCCGAGGGCCGGGAGGGCGGCGGGTGAGCGGAAGAGGCCGGCCGACACCACCGCCATCAGCCCGGCGGCGGCGAGGCCGAGGGGGAAGAGTTTCCCGGCCATGAGGTGGCCCGGCCCCAGCGGGGCGGCGAAGAGGGCCTCCCCCTGCCTCCGCACCTTCTCGGCGAAGACGGTCGAGGAGCCCAGTTGCGCCGCGAAATATCCCGGGAAGAGGAAGAGGAAGGAGAGCAGCATGGCGCCGAAAGGGAGGGGGGGCTGGAGTTCCGCCGGCGTCGCCACGAATCGGGGCTGCGGGAGGAGGCCGGGGAGGCCGCCCTGTTGGAGCCGGGGGACGGAAGCCCCAGGCCCCTCGGCCGGCGGAGGCGTCGGGGCGGGGGCCGCTCCGGCGGCCACCAGGGCCGGGGGGGCGCGTTCGAGGAAGTGGACCTCCACCTCCACCGGGAAGGCCCGCGGGTCCCCGGTGGCCCGGAGGAGCCCAACCTTGTGGGCCCGCGCCGCCTGGGCGAGGGCCTGGAGGGCCGCCTCGCCCTTGTCTCCAGGGTCCCGCGAGATCTGGTCGCCCCGGACCGTGAGGTCGGCCCCTCCGGCCGCGAAGTAGAACCTCCCGTCGGCGGCCGCCGCGGCCGCCAGGTCGGGGTTCCCCTCGACCGAGAGGGTGTAGAGCTCCGCCGTGGGCCGGACCGACGCCGGGAGCGCCAGCAGGGCGGAGAGGGCCACGGCGACGAGGATGTTCCGCGGGCGGAAGCGGCTCCGGGAGCGGAGGAGCTCCCCCTTCGCCACCGTCAGGAACGCCCATCGTCCCCCGGGCCCCGGCGGGTCGGCCATGCTCCCTATGGGACGGGAGCCATAAATCGTGCGACAGTTTCTCATGCCTCCCGCGCCACGGTCGCCATGGAGAACGGCGCCGCCATCGCCGCCCGCGGCCTCACGAAGCGCTACGGGGTCCACGTCGCCCTCGACTCGGTCTCTTTCGAGGCGCGCCCGGGGGAGTTGTTCGGGGTCGCGGGGCCCAACGGCGCGGGAAAGACCACCCTCCTGCGGCTCGCCACCGGCCTCCTCCGGCCGACGGCCGGCTCCATCACCGTCGGGGGGGTGGAGCCCCCGGAGGCGCGGGGGTCGGTGGGCTACCTGCCGGAGGAGTCGCCCCTCTACGAGGAGATGAGGGTGCGGGACTACCTCCGCTTCTTCGGCGAACTCTACGGCCTGAAGCGCGGCGAGAGCGACGCGCGGGGCCGGGGCCTCCTCGGTTCCCTCCGGCTCGACGGCTGGGAGCGCCCCATCGGGGAGTTGAGCAAGGGGATGCGGCGGAAGGTGAGCATCGCCCGGAGCCTCCTCCACGAACCCCGGGTCGTCATCTACGACGAGCCCGCCAGCGGCCTCGACCCGGTGACGAGCCGCTTCCTGCTCGACTTCATCCGCGACCTCCGGGCGCAGGGGCGGACGGTGCTCATCTCGTCCCACAACCTCTACCAGATGGAGGCGCTCTGCGACCGGGTGCTGGTCCTGAACCGGGGGAGGGCGGCGGCCCTCGGGACGGTGGCCGAGGTGAAATCGAGACTCGGGGCGGAGGGGAAGTCGTTGGAGGACGGGTTTTATGAGCGGTTCAAGGGGGAGTGACCCCATCGACGGATGGCTGTTTTCAGAAGAATGAAACGTCCAAGCCCTCCCGCCCTGCATGAGTCCCCGGAGGTGTTTTTTTGGGGGCATCCTGATGGGATAGAAACGCCGTCGTTTTCTCACCCTTTTCTGGAGGGGCCCAGACCGTCGATGCGGCCGCCCGTCAGATTCTTCTTCCCGGCCCCCGACCGAGACCCATGGCCCGCACCCTGGAGGACCTGGCGGCGCTCGATTTCGAAGCCCTGAGCGACCTCTACCGCAAGGCGAAGTTCCCCGGAAAGGTGGAGGGCGATTGCAAGGGCCGGATGCTCGCCACCAACCCCGACTCCCACATGTCGAGCCTCTGGAAGGCGCTCGAAGGAGTCGCCGGCGAGTCTTGGTTCCCGTGGCAAGGCAAGTCGTTCGAAGATGGAGCCGGCATCAACCGCATCACCCGGCTCCAGCTCAAACTCTTCAAGTTCCAGACCCGGAAGGAGCCCTCCCTGGAGGACGGGAAGCCGGCGCTCCTCTTGGACTACGACCAGCCCGGGAACCCGTTCGTGATACGGCGGGTCCGGGACGAGGTGCGGCAGGTGGCCCCGGGGCTGCTGCTGGGGCAGATGTATGTGGTGACGACCGAGCCGAGGCTGACGCTCTACTTCGGCCTCGAGTTGCCGGAGTGATGGGGCGGCCCGTCTATTGGACCCGCCGAGCCCTGGAACACGCAGCGTAACACCTCTCCGACGCGCCGCGATGGCCCCAGCCCCTGGATACTTTTTGTTTCATGGCGACCTCCCCCATCCAGCCTCACGGGTTCACCAGAAGACCGACGGAGAGGGCTTTGCGCCTCTCTCCGCGACCACCGGCTCGCCCAAGGGCTTGCGGTACAAAGGTCGATTCGTAATATTTAAGAGTGGTGGTAGACCTCTCCCGCGTGCCCGCTCTTCCTACAGCCGAGCGGATGCAGACCGAAAGGATAAATCGCACGAGCAACAGCGGGTGGTAGGGCTTTCAAAGGCGTGATTTTCCAGGTTATTTCTGAAATATCGGACGATGGACGAGTCGAAAAATTGCTGCTTCGGGCTGGAGGCGGAACTGGGGAGGTCCGCGAACGGCAAACCTCCAAGAGGATTCGTCCGTCCCTTGGCGAACCGGGGAACGCCAGCCTGTCGAGAGAGGCCCGACCGCCGAGATGGCGTCTGTTCCTAAAGCCTTCCGAGGCCCATACCGGAAGAGGACCTTGAAGCTTGGAATTGGTCGGGGAGTCGTAGAACCACGCCCTGAAGGTGTTCGTCGTTTCGTTGAACTACGTACAGATGAAAGTGCGGGCGGCACCGACCCCGCCTGTTGGCCCGGGGACCAATTGCGGGACGGGGCGAGCGGAGAAACTCGACGAGGGGGCACTGCGGAGAGCATCTGGCTCACCCCGGGCCTCTCAATTCCGACGGCCGGTGCCCGCAGTCAACCCAAGACAAATTTCGTCACCTCTTCAACGACGACCTCCGGCCTCTCCCTCATCATGAAGTGCCCGCACTCCGCGACCCGCTTCACCCTCACATCCTTGAAGAACTTCGGCAGGTTGTCCGCCCACTCAGCGGGGAGGATGGAGTCGTTCTCGGCCCAGAGGACGAGCGTGGGGGCGCGGATGCGCGGCCCGGGGTTGAGCAGCCGCCCCGGCGCCCGCGCGGCCGCCCGGTAGCAGTTGAAGCCCCCCCGCAGGGCCCCGGGCTGCGAGTAGACCTTCACATACTCCTCGATTTCCTCGGGCGTCCACAGGTCCTTCTTGTGGGACCAGTGGGAGAGGAAGTGGCCGATGTACCTCCGGACCATGGCCGGACTGGAACCGACCAGCCACTCGGCGAAGAACATCTGGTGGAAGAGAATGTACCAGAACTCCCGGGCCCGGCCGGGGAAGAGGGCCCGGAGGCCGATGCCGCCGTAGGGGGGGTCGAAGAGGACCAGTTTCGTGAGGCGCTCCGGGTGCTGCCGGGCGAGGGCCTGGAGCCACACCGCGCCGAAGTCGTGGCCCACCGCCGCGACCTCTTCCCACCCCAGGTGGTCCAAGAGGGCCCGCAGGTCCTCCGCCATGACGAGGTCGCTGTAGCCCACGTGGGCCGGGAGGTCGGGCTTCTCCGAGAGGCCGTAGCCCCGCATGTCGGGGACGACGACGTCGAACCGCTCCGCCAGGGGCGCGATGACCCCGTGCCACTCGAACCAGAAGCCGGGCCAGCCGTGGACGAGGAGGAGGGGCGGGGCTCCCGGGCGCCCTTCGCGAACGTAGTGGAGTTCGACGCCGTTGACCCGCGCCCGGAAGTCCCGGACCATCGCCGTGATACTTCCGGACCCCGGAAATAGGTGCACCGTGCCACCCGACTCCGCCGCCGGCCGGGCCGCCCCCGCCCCGGCCCTTTTCCTCCTCCCGGGCCTCGTGACCCTCGGTTGCTTCCTCCTCTACGGGCCCGCCGAGGCGATGATTCACGCCTCTTCCCTTTCGGGGGCGGCGTTGCCGCTCTACGCCCTCTTCACAATCGCTCTCTTTCTCCTCGCGGGGTGGGGGCTCCTCCGCATGAAGCGGGTCCTCGAGCCTCCACGAACTCTTCTTGCCCTCTCCATCGCGCTCCTGGCCGCTTCGGCGGTCCTCTATCTCCGGGCTTTCGACCTCGCAGCCGGGAACGTCCAGGGCCGGGGCAACCCGGTTTTCCTCTCCATCCCCAACCCGGTCCCCGGCCTCCTCACGGTGGGCCCGGAGCTGAAACTCGCCACCTACCACGTGGTGATTTTCGGGGAGTTCTTCCCGCTGCTCTACTGGGCGCTGGCCCTGCCCCTGCTTTGGGCCCCGGGGGTCCCCAGGCTCGGGACCGGCCTGCGCCTCTTCGCCGCCTGGCTCGGGTGGGGAGCCCTGGGACTGGCCTACCAAGACTGGTTCTATTTCGTAGCCCACCCGACGCAGAACCTGGTCCCCGGGGGCCGCTACGGAGTCTACTTCACCCACTGGCTGGGCCCGGTTCCCACGTTCTACCTGGTGGCCCACCTGTGGGCCTTCGGGATGCTCTGGCTGGCGTGGCGGGGGACGCGGGCCGCCCCGCGGCTGGGGCGGGGGTGGGCTCTTGTGGGTCTGTTCGCTGCAGGTGGGGTGGCGCTGACGCTGGCAAAGCCCGCGTGGGCGGGATGACTCCCTGATAAAATTCGGGCGAGCGAAGCGAGCCCGAATTTTATACCCGGAAGAACTGGGCGTGGGGGACCCCCTCGATCCAGACGACGCCGCTCTCCTCCACGAACCCCCCCTCCCGGGCGCACGCCACCGCCTCCTCCCCCACGAGGTTGGCGGTGGTGGCGCCGGCCAGTGCCGCGCGCAGCTCCTCCCGGGTCACGCTCTCCCCCTCGTAGAAGGCCTCGGAGACCTCGAGCCTCACATTCCCCTCCCGCAGGGTCCGCCCCAGGAGCTCCCGGTCGCAGGCGGCGACCACCACGTGCCCCTCCTGCCGGTAGATTTTCGCGCACATCCCGCCCCCCGGGGCTGGCGGCTCCCGTCCGCGGCCCATCCCCCTCAGAGCGGCTTCCGCCCGTGGCGGGCCCCGCACGCGTCGCACTTCAGGACGAGGGCCCGGTCCTCCCTCCGGAGGCGGGTGTCGGGCCGGTGGCAGGCGGGGCACATGACATACTCCTGGACGAAGGCCTCGAGGCCCCCCTGGAGGGCGGTCGTGTTGAAGTTCCCCACCAGGAGGGCCCGCCGCTCCTCCAGGGCGCCCTTGGTCCCGATGACGCTCACCATGAACTTGAGGAGAAGGAGGGGCTCCCGGCTCAACTTCTGGCACACCTCGGCGAAGTTCTTCAGGTAGGTCCGGTTGCCCTCCTGGGTCACCTCCCAGGCGGGAATCTCGAACCGCTCCTTCTTCAGGGCGGTCTCGGGGAGGCGGGAGAGCGCCCGGTCGAGGAGGGCTTCGTACTCCATCTGCAGAGGTCCCCTGCGGTCGGTTAAGGCTTATCCCCGGAATCAGATGAGGCCGACGCCCATCCCGCCGGTGACGTTCAGGGTCTCGCCGGTGATGTACTCGGCGTCGTCGGAGGCGAGGAAGAGGATGGGTCTGGCGACCTCCTCGGGGCTCGCCGCACGCCCCCAGAGCATCGGCCCGGGGGCGGGCATCTTCAGCATGGGGCGCGCCTTCTTGCTGGAGACGAGGAGGTCGGGGGCGAGTTTCTCGCGGCCCAACTTGCCCTCGATGAAGCCGTGGACCACGCAGTTGACGTTGATCTTGTAGCGGCCCCACTCCTTCGAGAGCATCTTGGTGGAGCCGAAGAGACCCGCCTGCGCCGCGACGAAGTTGGGGCGCTCCTCCTGCCCCATGAAGCCCGCCATCGAGGAGACGATGACGACCTTCCCGGTCGAGGTCTTCGCCTTGTCCTTGGCCTCCTCTTTGAGCATCACCGGGAAGAGCGCCTGGGCGCAGTGGTAGATGCCGCGAAGGGTGGTGTCCGCCACCTTGAGCCACTGCTCGGGGGTCATCTCCCTGGCCGGGGCGTCGGCGGTGAGCCGCTCGTTGTAGACGAAGATGTCGATCTTGCCGAACTTCGCCTTCGCCTGCTCGACCATCTTCACCGCGTCCTCCCGCTTGGCGACGTCGCCCGAGAGGGCGAGGGATCGGCCCGCGGCGACCTTCTCCACCTCGGCCGCCGCCGCCTGGGCCGCGGCGGCGTCGACGTCGTTCAGCGCCACCGAGGCCCCCTCCTTGGCGAAGAGGAGCGCGGCGGCCTTGCCGAGGTCGTCGGCTCCGGTGATGAGGACCGCCTTGCCCGCGAAGCGCGTCATCGCTGACTGGCCGGAACTCGGCCGGAGGCCGCGGTCGGCAGGCGGAGCGACGCGCTTGTCGCGCCGAAAGTCAAACTCGTCATGTCGCCATCCCCGCCCCGGCGCAGTAGATGATGTGGCCGTTCACGACGTCCGACTCCCGGGAGGCGAGGAAGAGGATGGGACCGGCCGCCTCGTAGACCGTCGCGAAGCGCCTCCAGGGGTAGGCCATCACCATCATGTCCCGCATCTGCTTCGGGAGGCCGATTTCGGAGCCCTCCTTCTTCTCCCGGGTGAGCCGGGTGTCGATGACTCCGTAGGCGACGCCGTTGACGTTGATTTTGTGGGGGCCCCACTCCCGGGCGAGCCCCTTCGTGAGGCCGATGATGGCCGCCTTGGCCGAGGAGTAGTTCATCTGGCCGAGGTTCCCGAGGACGCCGCTCAGGGAGGAGACGTTGACGATCTTGCCCGCGGAGCCGAAGGACTTCTTCGGGTCCTCGGGGAGCATGTACTTCGACGCCGCCTTCGAGCAGTAGAAGGCGCCGTGGATGCAGATGTTCAGCACGAGGTTGTACTGGGCGTCGGTCATTTTCTGGACGAGGGCGTCCCGGGTGATGCCCGCGTTGTTCACCAAGATGTTGAGCCGCCCGAAGGTCTGATGGGCGAAGTCCATCAGTTTCTGCGCCTCCTCGGGCTTCGTGATGTCGGCGACGCAGGCCGCCGCGCTCTCGGAGCGGACGGTGTTGATCTCGTCCACCGCCTCCTGGGCGACGTCCCGGTCGACGTCGTTGATGACGACGCGGGCCCCCTCCTTCACAAATAGGGTGGCGGTGGCCTTGCCGATGCCCCGGCCCGAGCCGGTGACGACCGCGACCTGTCCGTCGAGGCGGCCCATGGAGGCCCGATTCGGGAGGGAGATTTAAAGGTGTCCTTTCCAGGGGGGAAGCGATGAGTGGCGTCCGCTTCGGCGTCTTCACCCCGCCCCGGGGGCTCGGGGCGATCTACCGGACGGCCGAGATGGCCGAGGCGGGACCGTGGGATTCGGTCTGGGTCCCCGACCACATCGTCGGGTGGGGCTCGAAGCTGGATGCGCTCGACCCCTGGACCCTCCTCGGGACGCTCGCCGCCAAGACGAAACGGGTGGGGCTCGGCATCGGCGTCTCCGACCCCCACCGGAGGCACCCCGCGGTCTTCGCCCACCAGGCGATGACCCTCGACCAGGTCTCGGGCGGGAGGCTCCTCCTCGGCGTCGGAGCGGGCGAGGCGATGAACCTCGCGCCCTACGGAATCCCGTTCGACCGGGCGGTCTCCCGGTTTGAGGAGTTCCTCTCCGTGACGCGCGCCCTCTGGACCCAGAAGATGGTGACCCACCGGGGGACCTACTACCAGTTGAAGAACGCCCCGATGGCGCCGAAGCCGGACTCGCTGAAACTCTACATCGCGGGCAACGCCCCCCGGACCATGGGACTCACCGCCCGGTTCGGCGACGGGTGGCTCCCCTTCAAGCGGACGCCGGAGGTCTACCGGAGGGACTGGGAGTTCATCCGGGCGGAGGCCAAAAAGGCGGGACGCGACCCCGGAGCCATCCGGCCGGGGCTCCTTCTCTACACCGCCATCTCCAGGGACCGGGAGGAGGCGCGGAAACTCGCGCTGGAGCAGGGGCGCATCCTGCTGGCGGTCTCCCCCCGGCGCATGAGGGAGATGGGGTACGAGCCCCCGAGCGGACGCCTCGACGCCCACCGCCTCACCCCCCTCACCGACCCCTCGGTGAGCCCCGAGCTGCCGAAGGCGATGAGGGTCCCGGAGCGGGCGATCGAGGAGTCGTTCGTCTTCGGGACGCCGGAGGATTGCGTCGAGGGGGTCCGAAAGTTCGTGGAGGCGGGCTGCCGCCACTTCGTCGCGGGAATCCTGAACCCGGGGAGGGAGCGGGACGGGGCGATGGAGCTCTACGCCAAGGAGGTCATCCCCCACTTCGCGGAGGGGTGACCGGCGCGGCGCGCGGCCCGGGACAAAGCATATAGAGAGTCCCCCGGCTCCGGAGAGGACGCCGCCGGGGACCTTCGGACATTATAAAAAGGTATAGTCGCCGTAGGAAAGTTTATATTCGGGGGCGGGGGGAAGGGCGACCCCATGAGCCGCAAACTCGCCGCCCTCCTGGCGGTGGTCCTGGCCGCCCTCGCGGCCGCCAGCCTGACCCTTGGGGTCCTCTACTGGGCCTTCGAGGGGCTCCGGAAGAGGCCCCCGACATCGACGCCCCTTCGGGCGCCGAACGGGGCGCACCCGGCTCTCCCCGCCACGCGGTGAGGGGGGCTTCGAAACCCTTATATAGAACTTTTAGGTTCACACCCTCCGAACATGGCAGGCATGGGCGGAACCCCGGTCCTCATCCTCAAGGAGGGCAGCGAGCGCACCCGGGGGCGCGAGGCGCAGTCCCGGAACATCATGGCGGCCAAGGCGGTCGCCGCGGCGGTCCGGACCACCCTGGGCCCCAAGGGCATGGACAAGATGCTGGTGGACTCCATGGGGGACGTCGTCATCACCAACGACGGGGCGACCATCCTCAAGGAGATGGACATCGAGCACCCCGCCGCCAAGATGATGGTGGAGGTCGCGAAGACCCAGGACGACGAGTGCGGCGACGGCACCACCTCGGCGGTCATCCTGGCCGGGGAGATGCTGAAGAAGGCGGAGGATCTCATCGAGCAGGAGGTCCACCCCACCACCATCGCCAGCGGCTACCGGATGGCGGCCGAGAAGTGCCACGAGATCCTCGACAAGCTCGCCGTCAAGGTGGACGCCGGCGACGAGGCGACCCTGAAGAAGATCGCCACCACCTCCATCCAGGGCAAGTCGGCCGAGACCGCCGTTGAGCAGTTGGCGAAGATGGCGGTGAAGGCGGTGAAGATGGTCGTGGACGAGGACGGCAAGGTCGATGTGGAGAACATCAAGGTGGAGAAGAAGATGGGGGGCGCCACCGCGGACTCCCTGCTCATCGAGGGGATGCTGGTGGACAAGGAGCGGGTTCACCCCGGAATGCCCAAGAAGGTGGAGAAGGCGAAAATCGCCCTGATCGATTCCGCCCTTGAGATCGAGAAGACCGAGGTGGACGCGAAAATCGAAATCACCAGCCCCGACCAGATGAAGGCCTTCATGGACGAGGAGGAGCGCCTCCTCAAGACGATGGCCGACAAGATCTCCGAGTCGGGCGCCAACGTCGTCTTCTGCCAGAAGGGCATCGACGACCTCGCCCAGCACTACCTCGCCAAGGCGGGCATCCTCGCGGTCCGCCGGGTCAAGGAGTCGGACATGGACAAGCTGGTCCGGGCGACGGGGGCCAAGGTGATCACCAACATCGACGAGATTGCCAAGGAGGACCTCGGCTACGCGGGCTCCGTGGAGGAGCGGAAAATCGGCGAGGACGAGATGGTCTTCATCGAGAAGTGCAAGAACCCGAAGGCGGTCTCCATCCTCCTCCGGGGCGGGACCGAGCACGTGGTGGACGAGAACGAGCGCTCCCTCCACGACGCGTTGCGGGTCGTCGGGGTCATGGTGGAGGATCAGAAGATGGTCGCGGGCGGCGGCTCGCCCGAAGTGGAGCTCGCCCTGAGGCTGCGGGAGCACGCGGCGACGGTGGGGGGCCGGGAGCAGCTCGCCATCGAGGCGTTCGCCGACGCCATGGAGGCGATTCCGCGCACGCTCGCCGAGAACGCCGGCCTCGACCCGATCGACACCCTCGTGGACCTCCGGAGCCAGCACGAGAAGGGGGTCAAAACCGCGGGGCTCGACGTCTTCGCCGGGAAGCCGGTGGACATGCTCAAGCAGGGGGTCGTGGAGCCCCTGCGGGTGAAGCGGCAGGCGATCTCCAGCGCGGCCGAGGCGGCCATCATGATTCTCCGCATCGACGACGTGATTGCGGCCAAGGCGATGTCGAAGGAGCCGCCCAAGGGCGGCGGCGACCACGGCCACGGCGGAGGGATGCCGCCGGGCATGGGTGGAATGGGCGAGTTCTGAGAAAAGGGCCGAGTTGATTTCTTAGCCGAAGAGTTCGCATTCGTCTTATGCGGGGTCTGAATCTGAAACTTTTGAAGAAGTCCAGTCAGGACTTTTCGTGGAGGCGATTCGGCTTTCTTTCATTCCTAAGCGTTTTTTCGTTGCGAACGGAGGGGATGTCATCTACAAAACTTGGGGCAGCAGCAACGCTGTTTCGTGGGGGCTCTTTGGGGCCGCCTTCGTGGGACTGGGGGCTTGGTACGCCATCCAAGCCGCGGGGCTCTACAAATTCAGAAAGAGTCAACCTCCTGTTCCCTGATTCCCCCTTCTCCCTCATTTCCGGCGCCAGCCGTCCGTCTTCTTTCAGCGCCATCCCTCACTTCACCCCCAGGAACTTCCGGAACACCTCGTCGTGTTCTTCCCGGAAACTCTCCTCGAACCCCCGTCCCCCCGCCCGCGCCATGTACCCCTTCGTCGCCTGCAGAGTCGGCCCCGGAGCCTCCAGGATGGTCTTGGCGACCTCGAGCGCCCGCCGGAGGAGCCGGTCGTGCTCCACAACTTCCGAGACCAGCCCGATGCGGTGCGCCTCCCGGGCGTCGATTCTGCGCCCGGTGAAGCAGAGGTCGCGCGCGTGCCCCTCCCCGACAATCCACCGAAGCGGCGTGAAGAGCGGCGGCGCGCCGAACTTGATTTCGGGGTGGGCGAAGAGGGCGCGGTCCGAAGCGATGCGGATGTCACACAGGGTCGCGAGGTCGAAGCCGCCCCCGAAGGCTTGGCCGTTGACGGCGGCGAGGACCGGTTTCGGGAACTCCCACAGGCGCCGGTGGTAGGCGGCCGATGTCTCGAAGAGGCGCTGCTTGAATGCCCGGTCGCTGCTCTTGAAGTCGTCGAGGTCGAAGCCGGCGCAGAAGGCGGGGTCGCTGCCAGTGATGAGCAGGAGGCCGACGCCCTTTTCGGAGGCCGCGGCCTCCAGGACCCCCAGAATCTCCTCCCGCATCCCCACCGAGAGGGCGTTCCGCTTCTCGGGGCGGTGGAGGGTGAGGCGGGCGACCTTCCCGTCGAGGTGGTACCGGATGGCCTGGAACTCCGGGTCCATGGTGGAAGAGCGGGCGGCGATTCAAATGGATTCCCGGGCCCGCCGGAAAGTCCCTGTCCGCCGCCCTATGGGATTTTCCCCCCACCCCTCCGCTTCCCGCGCAGGAGCGCCCCGTACCCCGCCCTCCGGACCTCCTCCTTCAACTTCGCGGCTCGGCCGGGGCCGATGCCGAAGACCCTCCCGAGCTCCGCCTCGTCCGCCTCGAGGATGTCGGCCACCTCCTTGAACCCCGCCTCGAAGAGGCGCCGGGCGTAGACCCGCCCGACGCCCCGGATGGCGGTGAGGGGAAGGAGCTCCTCACGCACGCCGACCTCGACCCGCCTGCGGAGGGAGTCGAGCGGCCGGGCCGCGGGGTGGCGGAAGTGGCGCGCCAGCTCCGCCGCCGCGTGGGCGAGCCACTCGGCCGACGAGACCACCGAGAAGACCTCGCCCGGATAGACTCCGAACCGCTCCTGGAACTCCGGGTAGCCCATCTCCTGAATCCATGAGTAGAGGAGGAGCGCCGGGCCGAGCCCTTCCGGCAGCGCCCCGACCGCCCCCTCGGTCCCCAGATTCAGCGCGACCGGATAGGGGTCCATCCCCTTCGGCCCGATCCCGGGGACCTCCCGGGCCGCGCAGACCAGGGCGCAGAGGTCGAAGTCGTTGGCGCAGTCCACGACCGCGAGCCCCTCCTTGAGTCTCCGCCCCGAGTCGGGGCTCAGGTAGAGGCGGGAGACGAGCGCGCCGAACGGGGTGGGCTCCCACCGGTCGCCGCGGGAGGAGAGAAAGCCCTCCTTCTCAAGGTCGGCGAGGATGCGGGCCATGTTCATCCGGTTCCCCTGGTGGGCGTAGAGGGTCGCCTTGAAGAAGGCCTCGACCTCCTCCCGGGTCGCCGCCCCGGCGACGACCGTGGCCAGCACCTGCTCCTTCATCTGCTCCGGGTCGAACTGGGAGAGGACCGGCTCAGGCTCGGCGCGGAGGTACATCTCCTCCAGCGCCTCCTTCTCGCCGGCCCGGCGGGCCACCAGAATGGCGAGCCCCTCGGCGTCGTGCTCGGGGCGCCCCGCCCGGCCGAACACCTGCTTCACCCAGAACACCGGCATCGGCCGCCTCGTCCCGGAGGCGGGGTCGAAGAACATGTAGTCGCGGACCACGGCGGCCCGCGCGGGGAAAGAAACCCCCATCGCGAGGGTCGGGGTGCAGCAGATGACCTTCAGTTTCCTCTCGACGAACGCCTCCTCGAGGAGGGCGCGCTGGGAAGGGTGGAGCCAGGTGTTGTGGTAGGCGACGCCCCGCTCCACCATGGAGGCGAGGTCCCCGAAAATCTCCTCCTCCCCCACCCTCTCCGCGACCACCTTGAGCTCCGGCCGCGGCGGGAACGCGCGGGCCGCCTTCCGCGCGAGGGCCTGGCTTCCCTTCTTCGTATTGACGAAGACGAGCGCCTGCCCCCCGGCGGCGACGAGCGCGCGGAGGAACTCCACCAGCCGCTCGTCGTCCCGGAACACCTCCACCGACTCCCGGAGGGGGACCGGGCGCCACTCCGATTTCACCAGCCCCGCGCCGAGCCATTTGGCGAACCCTTCCGGGTTCCCGACGGTGGCGCTCAGGGCGAGAAGCCGCGCCCGGGGATGGGCGATCCGGAAGCGCGCCAGGGCCCCCTCCAGACGGGGGCCCCGCGATGGGTCGGCGACCAGGTGGGCCTCGTCCACCACCAGGAGCCCGGTCCCCGCCAGCCCGGCCCGGTCGGAGCGGGTGAGGGCGTCGAACTTCTCCGCCGTCAGCACCAGAACGTCGTAATCGGCGAGCCGCCCGAGGGGAGCCTCGTACTCCCCGGTGGAGATTCCGACGCGGGAGCCGGGGAACGCCTTGCGGAACTCCCGGACCTTCTCGGCTGCGAGGGCGACGAGGGGCACCACGTAGAGGCAGCGGCCTGCGCCCCGCGCGAGGGTCTCGGCCATCGCCATCTCGGCGAGGAGGGTCTTGCCGGATGCGGTGGGCATGCAGAGGAGGAGGTTCCGGTCGGAGGCGAGGAGGCCCGCCCGGAGGGCCTCCGCCTGGGGGGGGTGGAGGACGAATCCCTTCCCCTCGAGGAGGGCGCGGGCCGCGGGGAAGGGGTCCAGGGATCCGGCAGCAGCGCTCACAGCCGCCCCTGAGGGCGTGGAGACTTAACCATGGATGGTGCCATTTTTTGCGGACTCTCCGAGGGGCCGCGCGGGCGGGCCCCGCACCCCGGAGGGGGGGCGCGGCCGAAATAGCCTTTTACCGGGGTGCGCGAAAGTGGGCCCCATGGGCGTCGCCGAACTCAGCGGAACCCAACTGGCCGCCTTCGTGGGCAAGAACCCGGTGGTCCTGGTGGACTGCTGGGCCCCCTGGTGCGGCCCCTGCCGGGTCCTCTCGCCGACCATCGAGGCCCTCTCCAAGGAGATGCCCCGGGTCGCCTTCGCCAAAATCAACGTGGACGACAACGCCTCCACCGCCCAGCAGTATGGCATCATGTCCATCCCGACCATGCTGATTTTCAAGCAGGGCAAACTGGTGGACCGGCTGGTGGGCGCCCTGCCCAAGCCCCTCATCGTGAAGGCCCTGGAGAAGCACATCGCCGCCTGAGAGCCGCGGCCCCATGAGCGACGAGCGCATCGCCGCCTTCCGGAAACTCCTCGAGGCCGAGCCCGGCGACCCGCTGCTGCGCTACGGCCTGGGGCTGGAGCTCCTGAAGGCGGGCCGGGCCCCCGAGGCGGCGGCCGAGTTCGCCGGGGCGGCCCGGTTGAACCCCGACCACACCGCAGCCTACCGGGAGTGGGGCAAGGCCCTGGAGCGCGCCGGGAGGCCCGGGGAGGCCCGGGAGGCGTGGAGCCGGGGGATCGAGGTGAGCCGCAAGACCGGCGACCTCCAGACCCGGAAGGAGATGGAGGTGTTCCTGCGGAGGCTGGGAGAGGGGGCGGGGTCCGCTACCCGAGGGTGACCTGGAGCTCCCTCGACCCCGCCGGGATGGTGTCGACCGCCACCGCCACCTTCACCCGGTAGTCCCCGGCCAGGGGGCACCCCGAGAACTCCCGGGGAGTCTCCAGGGATACCTTGACCTCCTGCGTCTCGCCGGGAGCGATGGGGGTCGAGACCTCCACGGTCCTCCCCCGGGTCTTCTCCTCGGCGGGCCTCCGTTGGAGCAGGGCGTTGCACACGGGGTCCTTGAGGGCCAGGACCGTGGCCTCGATGGTCATCTGCTCCGTTGAGATGGGGACCGTCCCGGTGTTCCGGACCGGCAGGATCGCCTCCACCGTGTCCCCCGCCTTGTAGTCGGGCCTTGCCATGCGGACGTCGCCCGCCACCTCCCCCTTCGGGGCCGGGCAGTCGGCGGGGCAGTTTCGGAAGTTCTCGGGGGACCGGCAAATCCCGTCCGCGACGCAGAGGGGGGGCGGCGTCGGCGGGGGGGGAGGGGGCGGGGTGGGGGCGGGAGTCGGGGTGGGGCCGAAGGCAGCCGCCATCTTGGGACCGGTGGTGAGGGCCGCGAGAGCGAGGAACGCGACGAGGCCGAAGGCCACCGTCGCGTCGAGGAGGGCCAGACTCCGGGCGGAGGGGCCGCCCCTCGGGCCCCGGGACGGGTCGCGGGACATGGGGAGTGGTTCAGGGGTCCCCCCCATCTGCTTTTCCGTCGCCCCCTTCGTAGGCGAGGGGGTCGGCCATGTAGGCGCAGAACGCCCTCGCCATGGCTGCGATGGCGTGGCCGTCCGCCCACCGGTGGTCGATGGTGGCGGTGATGGTGACCGAGGAGCGGACCTCGACGCGATCCCCGACGACCCAGGGCTTCGGCTGGATGTCCCCGACGAGGAGGATGAGCGGGACGCGGTAGAGGGGGGCCAGGGGGGCGAACCCCTCCGGGACGCCGAAGACCCCGACGTTGGTCACCAGGGCGCTGCCGAAGGGGTCGCGGGGCATCCCGAGGGACCTCAGGTCGAGGTTGAGGTGGTTGGAGAGGAAGGTGAAGAGGCGGAGGAAAAGTCCCAGGAGCCAGGGCGGGAGGGCGGCCATGAACCGCTTGCTCCGGTCGAGGTCGCCGCCCCCCTCCCGGGCCGCCTTCACCCGCCCCTCCAACTCCCGGGCGATGTCGGCGGCCGGCTTCCGGTCGGCCCCCCGGACGGCGACCCCGGAGAGGTCGGAGCCCCCGCCGGTGGAGACGATGACGAAGATATCCACGCCGGAGCGGGGGTGGAAGCGGCCCCAGGCGAGGCGGGTGTTCATCGAGGGGACCTCCTTCAGGGCGAGGGCGAGCCCCCGCACCACAAGGTGAGTGAGGGTGACGTGGACCCCGGTCCGGACCCGGATCGCCTCGATCGCCCCCTGGAGGGGGGTCGCCTCCAGCCTGAGGCGGCCGTAGATCTGGGGGTCTCTCGGCCACCCCCAGACGGCGGTGGCGATTTTCCTCCATCCTCTCGGCCGGAGGGGACCGGGGGCCATCCGAATTGTTTATAGCCACTCTTCCTTCTCCTTTTCCATGGCCCGGCCCGACCGCCTCCTCCTGGCAACGGGCGTTGCCCTCCTCGCCCTCCACCTCCTCCTGCCCCTGTTCCCGGGCCTGGTCCCCGCCCCTCCGGCGCAGGGGGCCGCTCCCCCGGCGCCGACCCCCGGAAGTCGGCTCGCCGACATCGCCTCCTGGTGGTGGCTCTTCCTCGGGGCGGCCGTCCTCCTCAGCGGGGCCATCAAGCGCCAGCCCGACCTCCTCACCCCCCGGCGCCCCTCTTTCGCCCGCGAGGACCTGCTCGCCTCGTCGGGCCCGGTTCTCGAGGCGCGGAACCGGGCCCGGGTGGTCCGGGGCGCCGCCCTCGTGGGGGTCGGGGCGGCCCTCTTCTTCGTCAACCTCTGGCTCCTCTCCTCGCCCGCCATCCTGATGGTTCTCTGGCTCTGGGCGGCGGTCGTCCCCGCCGTGGCGGCGGGGGTCCTCCTCTGGTTCCGGCGCCCCCCCGCGCCGGTCCACACCGAGGTCCGGAGGGTGGAGGCGCCCGCGACGGCGTGGCCGAAGCTCCACCTCGCGCTCCGCCACGCCGCAGAGGGGGCCGGGTTCCGCGTGAGGGAGGAGGCTCCTCCCGACCCGAGAAAGCGCGGCGTCCCCCCCTGGACCGCGCCGGCGGCGGGGGTGAAGGCGGTCCGGCCCGCCGCAGGGCGCCCCTACGTCTCGACCGCGGGAGTGGCCGTGGGGCTCGTAGGGCTCGGGTTCCTCATCCACGCCCTCCTCATGGGGGCCATCGGTGTGGAGCTCCCCGGATTCCTCCTCCCACTGGTCCTGGTTTTCCTCCTGGCCGCCGTCGGCCTCCTCCTCTACGCCGGGGTCCGCCACCCCCGCGGGGAGCTCCTGGTCCTGGAGGAGGCGGTCCTCCCCTCGGGGGCCACCGCCTCCATCACGGTCACCGTGGCCGCGCGCTCCGCCGGGGGGTACGACCCCGAGACCCTGAGGGCCGGCTTCGAGGCGGTGGCGAAGGCGCTGCGCGAGTTCAGCCCATGAAAGAATAAGCGGGACTGCGGAGCGTAGAACCCCTCCACGAGCGCCTCGGGTCGGGGGCCTGTAAGCGCTCTGCCAAGGCATAACAACCCATGGATGCGGTGGCCGCCAAGTCGAGAGGGCAAAGCTCCGGGCCCTGAAGGAGGCCATCGAGGAGGACATCCGGTGGGGACTCCGTGGCGCGGAGTAAAGCCGTCTGCGACACCGGGCCACCCCTCCATCTTTCCCAAACCGATTCCTTGAACCTCCTCGCTCAGTTCGAGGTCTGGATCCTCCCGCCCGAGGTGGCCCGGGAGTTGGCCGGCCACGGCGTGCGCAGGAAGGGGCTCCGGGAGGCCCCCCTCTCCACGGCGGAGAAGAACCGGACCGCCCAGGTCGCGGAGAAGTTCCGCCTCCAACCGGGGGAGGCCGAGGCCATCGCCCTAGCCGAGGCGAGGGGGGTCCGGCTGCTCCTCACGTACGACGTGGAGGCGCGGCGGGTGGCGGCGGAGCTGGGGCTGGAGCCCCACGGAACCATCGGCGCCGTCCTGCGGGCTCACCGCGAGGGGTTCCTGGTCCGCCGGGTGTTGGAGAGCTCAAGAGGGCCCGGTGAGCAGGCGTCGGCCCATCCTCCTGGCGAAACTATTTTTGCGGGATGGCCCAGTGGGGGCCGAGCCAGAGCAAGCGCAATGGGCCCGTAGTTTAGTCCGGACAGAATTGTGGCCTCCGGAGCCACCGACGGGGGTTCAAATCCCCCCGGGCCCGCTGTCGCCGGCTGTCTCCGGGGGGGCCTGCGGGCCCCCCTCCCCCGGAGACACAGCCGGCGGCAGAGCGACAGGCGCTCCGCGTCGGGCCCTCAAAAACAAAAAAGAAGACCGGAGAGGCTCCCGCGACCTCAAGCGACGACTTGGACCTTGCCCTTCCGGGGAACCCCCAGCTGGAGGGTGCCCTTGAACTCGCGGACGTAGGCCCCGGAGACCTCGAGGGTCTTCCCGGGGGCGACGCCGTTGCCCTGGTCGCCCCAGAGGGAGAGTTCGATCCTTCCCGAGCCGTCCTCCAGCTGGACGACGGTCAGGGTGTTCTCCCCGTATTTGGTCACGACCTTGCGCGGGGGCTCCACCTGGGCGACGCTGGCCCGAAGGGTGATGTTCTCCGCGCCCGGTTTGAGGTCGGCGATTTTCATTCCTCGCTCTCCTCGGACTCCCCGTCCTCGGCGGGCCCCTCCGCGGACCCGGCCTCGTCGGCCGAGCCCTCGGCGGGCTCCGCCCCTTCGGCGGGGGCGTCCCCGGTGACCCGCTCGCCCACGGCGAAGCGTCGCATGACCTGGCGGATGCGAATCTGGAGGTGCTCCCCCTTCTGCGCGCCGGGAACGAAAACCACGAAGTTCTCGACCCGGGCCAGACCGTCGCCCTGCTGGCCGACCTCGGTCACGTCGACGTCGTAGACTTCGCCGACGCGAACCGGGGCCTCCGGGGCGGGGCGGGAGAACCTGTCCCCTCCGCCGCGACCGCCGTAGCCACCGCCGCGGCCCCCTCCTCGGAAGCCGCCGCGACCGCCGTAGCCACCGCCGCCGCGGCCCCCTCCTCGGAAGCCGCCGCGACCGCCGTAGCCACCGCCGCCGCGGCCCCCTCCTCGGAAGCCGCCGCGACCGCCGTAGCCACCTTCTCTCATTCTCTTCCACCTCCTGTTTCGATTTGACCCTCCGGCGACGCCGGAATCATGCCAGAACCGTCCCCAGAGGGCGGCGCCGAACCAACTCCAGACCGCGCGTCAGGCAATCCACCCGGGTCTGCGGGCCTTTATAAACGTTTCCCGTCTCCTGCCTCCGGGGGGAGGGGGCGGAGCCCCCCCTCCCCCGCTGAAAAAAATCTGCGCAAAAACAACTCGGCGCACAGAGATTTTCGCCGCGGTTCCCGGATCTACTCTTTCTTCTTTTCGGCCGCAGCCTTTCGGGCCTCGACCGGCCGCATCAGGACGACATCCCCCACGGCGGTCACCCAGCGGAAGGGGACGACGATGCCCCGGCCCGGAACATCGAACATGTCCCGGTTCACGTTGCCCACCGCCAGCCCGAGGACGCGCTTGTCGGCGGGGTCGAGAACCAGGTCGTCCACTCGCCCCACATACTTCCCCCGGGTCGTGTAGACGTCGAGCCCGTGGAACGAGGACATCTCCATTCGCATGGCAAAGAGTCCGAAAACGGAGTGTATAAACTTTCTCCGCTCCTGCCTCCGGGGGGAGAGGGCTCCGCCCCCTCCCCCCGTTCGCAGGCACGCCCCCCCGCCCCCCGCGGCCGACAGACACCGAAATCGGAGGTGGGCAATGAATTGGTTTATGAGGGGCGGAGGCAAACGCGCCCCACCCATGCGCCCCTCCCGGGTCAAGGACCCGCGCCTGGCCGCCGCCGGAAAGGCGCGCATCGACTTCACCGGCCGCCGGATGCCGGTCCTCCTCTCCATCCGCGAGCGGTTCCGGAGGGAGAGGTCCCTGCGGGGGGTCCGGATCGCCGCCTGCCTCCACGTCACGGTCGAGACCGCCAACCTCATCCGCACCTTGCGGGCGGGGGGCGCCGAGGTGAGCCTCGCCGGCTCCAACCCCCTCTCCACCCAGGACGACACCGCCGCGGCCCTCGCCCGGGAAGGGGTGCGCGTCTACGCCTTCCGGGGCCAGTCGGAGAGGGACTACTACCGGTGCATCGATTCGGCCCTCGCCATCGAGCCCGAGGTCGTCCTCGACGACGGGGCGGACCTCATCGCCACCCTCCACCGGCGGGGCCGCGGCCTCGACGAGGTCCGGGGCGGGTGCGAGGAGACCACCACCGGGGTCGTCCGGCTCGAGGCGCTCGCCCGGGAGGGGGGGCTGCGCTTCCCGGTCATCGGCGTGAACGAGGCGGAGACGAAGAAGATGTTCGACAACCGCTACGGCACGGGCCAGTCGGCCCTGCACGGGGTGCTCGACGGGACCAACTTCTTCTTCTCCGGGGCGACGGTCGTCGTCGCCGGCTACGGATGGTGCGGGCGGGGAATTGCGTCGAAAGCGCGCGGTCTGGGGAGCCGGGTCATCGTGGTCGAGGTGGAGCCCCGGAAGGCGCTGGAGGCCGCCATGGACGGGTTCGAGGTCTCCGACATGGCCTCGGCGGCCCCCCGGGGGGACCTCTTCCTCACGGTGACCGGGAACGCGTCGGTCCTCAGGTCGGAGCACTTCCGGAGGATGAAGGACGGGGCGGTGGTCGCCAACGCGGGCCACTTCAACGTCGAAATCGACATCCCGGGCCTCCGGCGGCTCTCCCGCCGGGCCCGCGCCCTCAAGGAGGGGCTCCGGGAGTTCGAGCTCCGGGACGGGCGGCGCATCTGCCTCCTGGCCGAGGGGCGGCTGGTGAACCTCGCCCTCGCCCAGGGCCACCCGCCCGAGGTGATGGACATGTCCTTCGCCAACCAGGCGCTCTGCGTCCGCCACATGGCACGGGAGGCCCGCCTGGAGCCCGGCGTCCACCCGGTCCCCGCCGAAATCGACCGGGAGGTGGCCCGGCTGAAGCTCCGCTCGATGGGCCTCAAGACCGAGCGGCTCACCCGGGAGCAGGAGAGGTATCTTTCGTCGTGGGAGCTGGGAACGTGAATCGCAAAGTTTCTAAGCCACCCCCCATTTGCAGGAATGGCTCTCTTTGGTCCAACCCCGCCTCCGAGGGAATGCGAAGGATGCGGCCTTGTCCTTCCGTTCAAGGAACTGAAAATCGTGATGCAGGCTGGACAGCGGAGATATTTCTGCAAAAAGTGTCTCAAAAAGAAAGTGATCATCGCCAAATAGACAGTGGGCCTTTTTGTCTGGCCCGCGAACGCTCGCGCACGCTCGGCGTTGTTGCCGGTCCACTCGCGCTCCCAATGCCCCGTCGCGCGGGGCCTCTATCCTGCGAGCCATTCGGCTCGCGTGGCAAGCAATGGATGAGGCCCCGCGCGGTCCCCTCCGGTATCGTCCGCGTTTCGTCGGCAACGAAATCGTTGTCCCGGCGAAACGAGAGGGTTCCCGAGAGGACCGGCGCGGGCCTCCGATATTGCCACGCGTCCCGAAGGGACGCGAGAGAGAGGCCCGCGCCGACGGGACGAGAAAGTTCCCGAGTGGCTCGGGACTTCGCACTGGGGGCCGCCTCGCTTGTGCGCTCGCTGCTGCTTTCTGAGGGACGTCTTTCAGTGCGACAACTTTTATGAAAGGGGCAGTAGAGCCTTTCGAGTCCCGGGTCCGGGCCTACCTGAAGGAGCGCTACGGCCCCTCGGCGCGCCTCCTCGCCGTCGAGGAGATCGGCAAGCGCGGGAGGGGGGAGATCAAGAAATTCGGATACGGCAAGCCGCTCCTCCTGAAGTTCGAGGCGCAGGGCCGGGAGTTCGAGGCGGTCCTCAACACGGTCAAGCCGAGCCGCTTCGGCCACGAGTTCTTCTACGACCGCGCCTCCATCCTCCTCTTCCAGCACCGCGCCTTCAACTCCCTGCCCGGCCACGCGCGCGCCCTCGACGTCGGGTTCGCCACCCGCGACGGGTGGCTGCGGACGGCCGGGGGGGCCGAGGAGTTCTTCCTCCTGGTGGAGCGGGCCGCCGGGGCCCCCTACGCCGACGACCTCTTCCGCATCGCCGAGCGGGGGGCCGGGGCCCTCGACTACGAGCGGGCGGTCGCGCTGGCCGAGCGCCTCGCGCGCATCCACCGGCGCAAGGGCCCCGCCCGCGACCGGCAACTCCTCTACGAGCGGCGGGTCCGCGACCTGGTGGGCCACGGCGAGTGCATCTTCGGCATGGCCGACGGCTACCCGCGCCGCTGGTGGGGGCGGCTGGAGGCGATGGAGAGGGACGCGGTCGGGTGGCGGTGGCGCCTCAAGGAGTATGCCCGCCGCCTCGCCCGGGTCCACGGCGACTACCACCCCTGGAACATCCTCTTCACCGAGGGGAGCCGCTTCACCCTCCTCGACCGCTCCCGGGGGGAGTGGGGAGAGCCCGCCGACGACGTGGCGAGCCTCGCCGTCAACTACCTCCTCTTCTCGGTCCTGCGCCACGGCCGGCTGGAAGGCGACTGGCAGCGTCTTTTCGACGCCTTTCTCGGAACCTACTTCCGCAAGACCCGGGACCGGGGACTTCTCGATGTGCTCCCGCCATGGCTCGCCTTCCGGGGGCTGGTGGTGGCGAGCCCCGTCTGGTACCCCGGACACCCGCCAGCGGTCCGGGAGGCGCTGCTCCGCTTCACCGAGAATATGCTCGCCTCGGACCGGTTCGACCCCGCGCGTGTGAACCGCTACTTCGCCTAGCCGCCGCTCACCACGCGGACGATGCGAATCTCGCCGGAAGCCGCGGGCTCGTCATCCGGCACCGGGAGCCCGTGCCGAAGGACCACCACGGTCTCCGGGTTGAGGCCCAGATGGACAAGAAGCGCGCCGTAGGTGGTCCCGGGCTCGACCTCGATGGACCTCTCCCCGCCCGGAAAAAGACGCAGGTGGAGAGCGATTCCCATGGGGGCTGTGAGGCGGAAAAACTATTTAAGGCACCCTCCCATCTCTGACCACGGCCATGGACAAGACGAAGGGCATCGGCGCCGGTCTCCTCCTCGCATCGGTTGTGCTGGTCCTCGCATGGCTCTGGTGGATGGCCTCCTCGTGGAGCAACCCGACGCGCCTCGTCCACACCCTCGCGGTCCTCACCACCCTCGCCCTCCTCGCCATTCTCGGCCTCGTCGCCTGGATCGGCTACACCATGGCCACGATGAAGGTCGAAGTGCCCGCCCCTCCGCCCCCGGCCGCGCCGGCCCCCGCCGAGAAGAAGTCCTGAAGAGGCCCCTGCGGCGACAGACGGGTAGCCCCATGCCCCCCGTCGAGCCCCCCCGCCGTCCGAAAGGCGGGGCCCGCTGAATGGCCCGCAAGGAGAGGAGGCCCGGAGACCTCCCGACGACCTCCCCCACCCTCTTCCGCCGGGTGGGCGTCTCCCTCCTGAAGCCCGCCCTCCGGGGAGCGCTCTCCTTCGTGGACGAGAAGAGGCTCCTCGACGGCCTCCTGAAGGCGGACTCCAAGGACCGGAGCGCGACCTCCCGCTACCTCGACACCGTGAGCGGCCTGCTGGAGGAGCTGGGGCTCGAGAAGAGCCTCTTCTACGCCCTCTGGCTCTCCCTCGCCCGGTCCGCCCGGGAGGACGAGGCGTTCTACGCGAAAATCCACGAGGCGCTCCTCCGGGGCGCCCGGGAGTGGAAGGGGGGGCGGCCGTGACCCTCAGGAGTCCTTCCCGACGACCGCATCGAGGCCCTTCACCATCTGGCGGGTCTCGCCGCGGATCCACTGGACCAGCAGCGTCAGCTCCTCGTCGGTCAGGACCGACTTCCGGCTCTCGTCCAGTTGGGCGCTGAGGTCCCGCAGCCTCTCCATCTGCTCGTCGCTCAGGGTGAGCCCGAGTTCGTTCAACTTGTACTTGATGGCGGCCTTCCCCGAGTGCTTCCCCAGCACGATGGTGCGTTTCGTGCCGATCTCCTGGGGGTCGAAGACCTCGTAGGTCAGGGGGTTCTTCAGGACCCCGTCCACGTGGATGCCCGACTTGTGGCGGAAGACGTTGCCGCCGACCACGGCGTAGTTCAGGGGGACGGGGATGCCCGTGATCTTCGAGACGTACTCGGAGAGGGGGAATAGGACCGTGGAGTCGTACTTGGTGATGTTGTAGTGGCGCTTGAGGTTCATCACCATCGCCTCGATGGGGATGTTGCCCGCCCGCTCGCCGAAGTTGTTCACCGTGGTGGACATCCAGGTGGTCACGCCCGGGACCGTCGAGATCTCCTCGGCCGCCGCCACCGCGTTGGCGGGGCTCAGGGAGAAGTCGTTGTGGAAGTGGGTCTCGATGTCGATTTTCACGCGCTTCAGGATCTCCCGGACCAGGTAGCGGGCCGTGGTCGGGGTGAGGACGCCGATGGTGTCGCAGAGCCGGAAGCGGTCGGCCCCCGCCTCCTTCCCCGCCTGGACGAAGGCGACCAGGTCCTCGAGGCGTGTGCGGGTCCCGTCCTCGGCGTTGAAGCAGACGTAGACCCCGTGGTCCTTGGCGAACTCCACGCATTTCGAAACCGTCTCCAGGAGCTTCTCCCGGGTGAGCTTCAACTTGTATTTCAAGTGGATGTCCGAGGTGGCGATGGAGATGGCGACGGCGTCCACCCCCTGCTGGATGGAGTCGCCGATGTCCTCCACCGAGGCCCGGTTCCAGCCCATGACCTTGCTCTTCGTGAACTTCTCCTTCATCATCCGCCGGGCCGCCTGCCGGTCGGAGTCCTTGTAGGTCGCGAAGGTCTCGATGTTCTCGACGCCGAGGCGGTCGAGGAACCGGGCGATTTCGACCTTCTCGCCGGGGGTGAAGGTGACACCCGGCATCTGCTCCCCGTCCCGGAGGGTGGTGTCGACGAGGTTCACCGGGCCCAGTTTCGGGTTCAGGGCGTCGTAGTGGGTCGCCGACTTGCGGTAGAGGTCCTCCCAGCCGGCGTCCTCGGGTCCCTCCATTCGTCTCAGGAGAGTGGCCCGCGCGTTCATATAGGCCTTGTCGAATCCAACAATCATGAGAAATCCCCCCGCCGAGGTCTGGGTCCTCCACCTCGGCCACCGGCTCGGGCGGGACGAGCGGATGACCACCCACCTGGGGCTGGTGGCCCGCGCCTTCGGCGCCCGGGGGCTCCTCCTCGCCTCGAGGGACGACCGGGTGGCCGCCTCCCTGGCGGCGGTCTCGGCGCGGTGGGGGGGCTCCTTCGAGGTCCGCCAGGAGGTCCCGTGGCGGAGGGAGGCGCGGGAGTGGAAGGAGGGCGGGGGAAGGCTGGTCCACCTCTCGATGTACGGGGAGCCCCTCGACCGGGTCGCGCCGGCGGCGCGGCTCTGGCGGAAGGTCTGGGTGGCCGTGGGCTCGGAGAAGGTCCCCCCCGACATCTACACGCTGGCCGACAGGACCGTGGCGGTGGGCCACCAGCCCCACTCCGAGGTGGCGGCCCTGGCCCTCTTCCTCGACCGCTGCTTCCGGGGGCGGCAGCTGGGCCTCCGGTTCCCTGGGGCGATGCAGCAGATTCCGACGGGCGGGTCCAAGGGCGCCGGCCGAAAGATAGAAACGGGGCGGGGGGCCCCATAGTCCTCCGATGGAAGAGATGGGGATGTGCTCCCTCTGCCGCGCCCCGGGCAAGATGTACACCTGCCACCTCTGCGGCCGGAGCACCTGCGTCCGGTGCACGACCTCCCAGCTGGCCTGCAAGGCGTGCGTGGGGGACCGGAAGTTCGAACCCGGCTCCGACCCCTGGCGGCCGTTGCGGCGACTCGTCCGGAAGTGAGCCCCGCCCGGAGCCCCGGGAACGGCCGCACCGATCCCCGCGAATCCTCCCTCCCCGCGAGCGGGGCGGGATCGGGCCCGGGGAGGTTCCGCCTGGTCGCCTTCGACATGGACGGGACGCTCACCCGCGACCCCTCCTCGTGGGTGAGGCTCCACCGCCACTTCGGGACCCTCGACGTCGGCGACCGGAACCTCGCCCTCTACGCCGCCCGCCGCATCGGCTACCGGGAGTTCGTCCGGCGCGACGTGCGGGCGTGGATGGAGGCGCGGGGCCGGGTCCACCTCTCGGAGGTGGAGCGGGTCCTGGGGAGCGGCCGCCTCGCCCCCGGGGCGGCGAGGACCCTGAGGGAGCTCCACGGCCGCGGGGTCGAGACCGCCATCGTCTCGAGTGGCGTGGACCTCATGGCCCGGAAGGTGGCGGAGCGGCTGGGGATCGGCCACGTCCGCGCCAACGGCCTCGAAACCGACCCGGAGGGCTACCTCACCGGCGAACCGGACGGGAGCGGCGTCGACCCCCGGGGGAAGGACCGGGTCCTCCGGGCCCTCTGCCGCAAACTCTCCCTGGAGCCGGTGAACGCCGTGGCCGTCGGCGACTCCCGGTATGACGCCCGCTTCCTGAAGGCCGCCGGCCTGGGAGTTGCCGTGGCGGGGGACGAGGAGTTGGAGCGGGTGGCGGACGCCCGAATCTCCCGGCTGGAGGAGCTGCTCCGGTGGTTCTGACGGAGGCCTCCGCCGCGCCCCGCCGGTGCGACCGGTGCGCCTCCCCGATCGTCCGCGTTCCGTCGGCAACGACGGGTGGGGGAGAGCGGAACTCTCTCGTTCCGCCGGCAACCGTGTCGTCCGCAGCGGTTCAGCGGAGCGAGCGCAGAATCTCCGCCGTCCCGGCCCCGTAGCCCTTGGCCGAGACGACGTCGGCCAGCGCCTTCATCTCCGGGGTGGAGTTGGCCGGGGCCCCGACGAAGCCGCACGCCTCCCGGAAGCAGAGGTCGTTCTCCCCGTCGCCGATGCCTGCGGTCTCGGGGCGGGAGATTCCGAGGCGCCGCTGGAGCCACGCGACGCCCCCCGCCTTGGAGACCCCCTTCGGGACGACCATGAGCGCGTCCACGTTCGGGATCGCCTCGAACCCCTCCGGCAGGTGGGGCAGGAGCCGCTCGCGGGCCGCGGCCTCGACCGAGATGACGACCTCCCCCGCGGCCCAGGCCACCGGAAGGGCCCGGACCCGGGCCAGGACCTCCGCCCGGCCGTCCGGGTCGCAGAGGAGCTCCTTGCGCCCCTCCGCCACCCCGATGCACCCGTTCTCCATGACGTAGGCGTCCACCGCCTCCGGGTGGCGGGAGCTGAATTTTTCCGCGAATGAGAAAAATCGGCCGGTCACGAGGGCGGTCCGGATGCCCCGCCGGCGGGCATCCCGCAGGGCCGCGATCGCCTCCAGGTGGGGGCGCAGGGCCTCGTCGGTAACGGTCCGGTCGTAGTCGACGCACACGAGGCGGTATCCCATGGTGACGCGTGGAAGGCGGGGGGTGCTTCCCTGGCCGGGCTCAGTAGAGCTCTTCCTCGGGGTGGACCACGATGCCCCGCCCGGTGATGTCGTAGGGGTGGACCTTGTGGCTGTGGTCGGTCCCCCGCATCTTGTGGATTTCGATGCCGCGGACCCGCATGCTCCGCATCGGGTCCTTCGGGTCCTTGGGCATGAAGTGCATGGAGACGAGCCCCTCCGCGATGAAGGACTCGATGCCGAAGATGCGGCCGCCGTCCTGGCGCTGGACCTCGGCGGTCAGGATGGTGGTCATCTCCAGCATCTCCAGGGTGGTCGAGATCTTCAGGAGTTCGAGCCGGAACTTGGCCGGGTCGCCGAACATGTAGCCGATGGCGGTGGAGGAGTCGATGACCGCCCGCTTGGCGTGGATGTCCTCCTGGATGGCGATGAGCTGGTCAATCACCGCGTCCACGTCGAAGGGGCGAACATCTACGAACCGCTCCGCGCTCGGCACGCCGATCTTGGTGCTGGAGCCGTCGATGATGGCGAGTTTCTTCTCGTCCTCCATCTTCCGGAGGTCCCACCCGAAGTTGGCGGCGTTCTCCCGGATGAGGGTGGGGCGCTCCTCGGTGGCCAGGAGGATGCCCGGCTCGTTGAACCTGGTCGCCCCGTTGTAGAGGAACTGGAGGGCGAAGATGGACTTGCCGGAGCCGCAGATGCCCTCCACCACGAAGGTCCGGTTCCGGATGAGGCCGCCCCCGCAGAGGGGGTCGAATCCCTCGATGCCGGTGGGGCAGCGGGCCAGGGCCATGGAATAGGGTTTCCGCCCGTTATTAAAGGCTTCCCGCGCGACGGTCCCCATGGAACTCCTGGCCCTGGACCTCCGCCAGTGCGACCCGCGCCGGTGCACGGTCCACAAGATGGCCCGCGCGGGGGTCGTGCGGCACGTGGACCGCCTCCCCCGGGGCGTCCTCCTGCTGAACCCGGCCTCCCCCCGCGCCCTCTCCCCCGCCGACCGGGGGGCCCCGCGCCTGGCGGTGGTGGACGGCTCCTGGAAACGGCTCGAGGAGCGGTTCCTGGAGTTTCTGCGCCTCCCTGCGGAGCACCGCGCCCTCCCCTGGCTGGTGGCGGCCAACCCGGTGAACTACGGGAAGCCCCTCCGCCTCTCCTCGGCCGAGGCGCTCGCGGCGGCCCTCGTCATCCTCGGGGAGCGGCCCCGGGCCGAGGCCCTGCTCGCCCCCTTCCCCGGAGGAGACGCCTTCCTTGACCTCAACCGGGAGCCCCTGAAGCGTTACGCCGCGGCCCGGAGCGGCGCCGAGGTGGTGGAGATTCAAAAAGACTATCTGCCAGAGGCGTAGTCCCGGGGATGGTCGTGGAGGCGTTCCGCGGAAAGACTCCGGAAATCCACGCCACCGCCTTCGTCAGCCCCCTGGCCTACCTCTCGGGCAAGGTCTCCATCGGCGAGGAGAGCGGAGTCTTCCCGGGGGCCTCCCTCCGCGGCGACTACGCCCCCATCAAGGTCGGCGCCCGCTCCTCGGTCCAGGACTGCGCGGTCCTCCACGCGGGGTGGAGCCCCTGCGTGGTCGGGGACCAGGTCACCGTCGCCCACAACGCGGTCCTCCACGGCTGCGCGGTCGGAAGCAACTCCATCATCGGCATCCACGCCACGGTCCTCGACGAGGCCAAAATCGGGGAGTGGTGCATCGTGGCCGCCGGCTCCGTGGTCACCTCGCGGAGCGTCATCGAGCCCAACTCGATGGTCTCGGGGACCCCCGCCAAGGTCACCGGCTCCCTCACCGAAAAGCAGCGGCGCATCATCGAGGACTCGTGGAAGTCCTACCGGGAGACCATCAAGGCCTACTGGAAGCAGAGCCAGAAGAAGTCCGATTCATCCAACACCGGTTAGTTTTTTACATTTCTGCCGGAACTGCTCCGATGGCGGAGGATTACGACGAGGCGCTGCGCTCCAACCTCCGCCGCCTCTCCTCCATCGGGACCACCATCGAGGAGGTGCGCGACCGCCCCTTCAAGCGGCTCCAGGCCCTCGAGGTGGCGGTGGTCCGCCTCTCGGAGCAAATCCGGACCTCGGTGGGCCGGGAGGAGATGGCGCGGCTCCGGGAGGAGCTCGGTGACCTCTCACGCCGCCTCGACGTCGTGGAGCGCGCCCAGCGGGACGCGGGGCCGGCGGCCAAGATCGAACGGGAGCTCCGCTCCTCCCTCGCCGGCCTGGAGGAGCGGGTCAAGGGGCTCGACCGCTCCCTCCGCGACTCGGTGAAGAAGCTCTCCCAGATCGACGCCGAGATCATCAACGAACTGGCCAAGTTCCAGGACCTCGTCGGGGAGCCCGAGACCCTTATTCCCCCCGAGCCCCCGCCCCGGAAGGCGCTCGCCCCGGAGGCCCCCGCCGCCCCCAAGCCGCGCCCCGCGGCGCCGGCCCGCTCCGAGGGGCGGGGGCGCAAGGAGGAGCTGGAGAAGGAGCGGGAGCGGCTGCTGGCGCAACTGGGGCGGGCCACCGAAGAGCACGGCTCGGGCCAACTCTCCACCGAGGAGTACGAGGAGCTGCTCCGGAAGGGGGAGGAGCGCCTCGCGCAGATCGACGAGGAGCTGGAGCGGGGCTGACTTCAGAGTTCCATCCGGAGCAGCTCGCGGCCCGCCTCGACCTTTCCGCCGAAGGCCGCCCGCGCCTCGGATTCCAGCGCCTCCGGGGGGGCTCCGGGACCCATGTGGACGAGGAGCAGCCGCTCCGCCCCGGCGGCGCGGGCCGCCTCCCCCGCCTGGCGGGCCGAGGAGTGGCCGTAGCGGTTCGCCGCCTCCTCGCGGCTCGAGTCGCTGCTCGCCTCGTGGACCAGAACGGCGCAGCCCCGGGCGAGGGCGGCCACCCGCTCGCAGGGGGCGGTGTCGGCCGAGTAGCAGAGGGGGCCGAGGCGGAGGCCGTAGCAGGGGACCCCGTGGATGGTGAGAGCTGCCCGGGGCGAGCCGGGGACCCGCGGGGCGGCCCGCTCGCCGCCCAGCTCCTTGAACTTCACCTCGAAGGGGGCCTTCTCCCAGAAGCCGGGGAAGGAGAACTCCACCACCGAGCGCACCACGGGGAGGGCGCCGGCGGGAAGGAGGAGGTGGAGGGGGGCTGCGCGGCGGGCCGTCTTCATGTCGTGGAGGAGGATGGGGAGGCCCAGGAGGTGGTCCCCGTGGGTGTGGCTCAGGGCGACGACGTCGAGATTCTCCGGCCGGTAGCCCGCCGACACCAGCCGGTGGGGGACGGTGGGGCCGCAGTCGAGGAGGTGGAGGAGCCCCTCGTGCTCCACGACCAGCGAGGTGGATGTGCGCTCCGCCTGGGAGTCGGCGGAGCCGGTGCCGAGGAGGGTGAGTTTCATGGCCGGACACCCCGGAGGGGGGGACGGGATGGCCGGACACCCCGGAGGGGGGGACGGGATGGCCGGACACCCCGGAGGGGGGGACGGGATGGCCGGACACCCCGGAGGGGGGGACGGGGAGCGGCGATGTCGCTCATGGCTCGAACTTCCACAGCTCGTCCCCGACGTAGTGGAGGTTCTCCACCGCCTTCCCCTTGCCCCGGACCATGGCGCTCCCTTCGACCAGCGCCCGGCCGACGGCGAGGGGCTTGCCGTGGGTCTCCTCCCTCACCACCAGAAGGTCGCCCGGCCGGAGGGCCGTGTCGGCGGCGGAGATCCCGGGGGCCATGACGTTCGCACCGTTGCAGAGGTGGGGAACCGCCCCCCGGTCCACCACCGCCACGCGGCGGCCGGGATTTCCCGGAGACGGGGGAGGGAGCAGTTTCAGGGCTCCCTTGACCGTCAGGAACCACCCCTCGCCGGGGTTCCAGAGGAGGGGCTCCCCCTTCACCAGGACGACCTCCAGGGCCTTCCCGCCCTTCCCCTCCAGAGAGACCTGCTCCAGGGGCTCCTCCAAAGGCAAGGGTCCAAGGAGCTCCGAGAGGCGGCTCCGAAGGGCCTCGGCCTCTTTCCGCTTGAGGAAGTGGCGCCCCTTCGCTTGGAGACCCATCCCGGGAGCGGGTCCGGGCCCACTTCAACTTTGGCCCCTCGGGAAGCGCGGGACGGGGCGCGCCGCCCGGTGTGGCTTTCGGCCCGACAACCTCTTTACCTCCGGGGGCCGGTTCCCTCCATGGTCCAGAGGCCCCTCGACATCCTCAACTCCACCCTCAACACCCCCGTCCTGGTCAAAATCCGGGGGGGGCGGGAGCTGCGCGGGAAGCTGGAGTCCTACGACGTCCACATGAACCTGGTCCTGAAGGAGGCTGAGGAGCGGGTCCAGGAGGGGCAGCCCCGGAAACTGGGCACGGTGGTCATCCGGGGCGACAACATCGTCTTCATCTCGCCCCCGTGAGGAGGTAGGCCGTGACCACCGCGAGTTTTGGAAAACGCAACGTCAAGAAGACCCACATCCGGTGCCGGAGGTGCGGCCGGGTCGCCTACCACATCCGCCACCGCCTCTGCGCCTTCTGCGGCTACCCCCGCCCCCGCCGCAGGGTCGGCGTGAACCATCCGTAACCGTCTTCGGGGGGGCGGAGCCCCCTCTCCCCCGGCGACAGTGCGGGAGGCAGGATTTGAACCTGCGAACCCCTTCGGGACAGGCACCTCAAGCCTGCGCCTTTGACCAAGCTTGGCAACTCCCGCGTCGGTGAGCCGGGCCCTTCCCCTCCGCATCCCGCCCTCTCCCTTAAAATCTCTCCCGGAAGGCGGCCCAAAACCATAGGAAGAGGACCGTCTACTTCCCCTCCATGGACGCCGACGCGAAACTCGACCTCCTGCTGAGGGACCCTGTGACCGAGGTGGTGACCCGGGAGGAGTTGAAGGCGCTCCTCGAAGGAAGCGGGAAGCCCAGGCACTACATCGGGTTCGAAATTTCCGGCATGCTCCACCTCGGCTCGGGGCTGATGACGAAACTGGTCCTGGAGCGTCTCCAGAGGGCCGGGGTCGAGACCACCATTTTCCTGGCGGACTTCCACTCCCAAATCAACAACAAGATGGGGGGCGACCTCGACCGGATCCGGGCCGTCGCGAGGGAGTACTACATCCCCGCCTTCCGGGAGGGGCTGGGACTGAAGGAGACGAAATTCGTCCTCGCCTCCGACCTCTACGACAGGGACTACTGGGCCCTCGTCCTGCGCATCGCCCGCCAGACGACCCTCGCCCGCGGGCTCCGGACCCTGACGGTCCTGGGCCGCTCGGAGAGCGACCTCCAGTCGGTGGCGCAGTTGCTCTACGCACCCATGCAGGCGGCCGACATCTTCTGGCTGAAGGCCGACATCGCCCACGCCGGCATCGACCAGCGGAAGGCCCACATGCTCGCCCGGGAGGCGGCTCCGGGCCTGGGCTTCGCGAAGCCGGTGGCCCTTCACCACGCCCTACTGCCGGGGCTCCTCTCGATGCAGCGTGCGGGAAAGTCGGAGGAGGAGATGGTCGAGGTGAAGATGAGCAAATCGAGGCCCGAGACCTGCGTCTTCCTCCACGATCCCCCCGAGACGATCCGGAAGAAATTGGCGAAGGCCTACTGCCCCGCGAAGGAGGTGGAGGCCAACCCGGTCCTCGAACTCGCCCGGCGGGTGGTCCTGCCGGCCGCGGGGGCGCTGGAGGTTCACCGGGAGTCGAAGCACGGCGGGGACGCGCGGTTCGGCTCCTTCGCCGAGTTGCGCGACGCCTTCGCCCGGGGAAGCCTGCACCCCCAGGACCTGAAGGCGGGGGTCGCAGAGACGCTCGCCCGGCTCCTCGAGAAGCCCCGGAAGTTCATCGAGGCCCGCCCCGGACTTCTGGAGCCCTTCCGGGAAGAGCCGTGAGCCCGAGCGGGGCCCGCGCGCCGGGCGGCCGAGGAGCGGGAGGGGAGGGGAGTTTCCTCGCCGGCCTCCGCGTCGTCGAACTCGCCCGCTCCCTCCCCGCCGCCTGGACCGGGGGGCTGCTGGCCGATCTCGGGGCGGACGTGGTCAAAATCGAGGACCCGAAGGTGGGGGACCTCTTCCGCCGCTCCCCCCCGATGGTGAACGGCGTCGGCGCGCTCCACTGGACGGTGAACCGGAACAAGCGCTCGGCGGTCCTCGACCTGAAGCACCCGCCCGCCCGGGAGGCGCTCCTGCGGCTGGTGGAGCGGGCCGACATCCTGGTGGAGGGGTTCTCGCCCGGGACGCTGGAGCGCCTCGGCCTCGGGCCCGGCCTCCTCCAGGAGCGGAACCCGCGGCTGGTCCTCGTCTCCAACTCCGCCTACCGGGATCCGGTCCCCGGGCACGACATCGACGTCGCCGCCGAGGCGGGGCTCCTCGGCCTCGACGCGGAGCCGCGGCCCCCGAGCGTCACCTGGGCCCCCGCGCTGGGGAGCCTCTGGGCGGTGGCGGCGGTGTTGGCGGCCCTCCGGGAGCGCGACCGGACCGGGGAGGGGACCCACCTCCAGCTCAACCTCTTCGACTGCGTGCGGTGGGCGCTTCTCTTCCCCGCCTCCTTCCACTTCGCCACCGGCCGCTCCCCCGCGCCGGGGGAGTCGGGGCCCGCCTCGGGCCACCCGGGCTACGGCCTCTACAAGTGCCAGGACGGCCGATGGCTCGCCCTCGGCTCCGTGGAGCCCGACTACTGGCGCGCCCTCTGCGACGCCATCGGCCGCCCCGACCTCAAGACGCGGGCCTTCTCCCGCAAGCCGGAGGAGGTGCGGAAGGCGGTCGCCGACGGGCTCGCCTCCCGGCCGGCCGAGGAGTGGGCGCGGGAGCTCCGGGCCCGCGGCGCTGTGGCGGGGCTCGTGAAGCGGATGGAGGAGGCCCTCGCCGACATCTCCCCCGCCGGCGGGGTCCGCTCCCTCCCCACCCCTGTCGGGAGCGGGCCGGGCCGGACCGCCCCGGCCCACGGCGAGAACACCCGGGAGGTCCTGGCCGAACTCGGCTACGGCGAGAGGGAGGCGGAGGAGATTCTCCGGGGCCGGGAGCCATGAGAGGGGTCGAGCCGCGGACCCGGAAACTGACCAGGAACCTCGCCCTCATCGACACGGAACTCCTCGGGAGGCGGGGGACCCTCTCCACCTACGTCCTGTTGGGCCCCGAAATCACCCTCGTAGAGCCCGGGCCCGCCAAATCGGTGGAGCCCCTCCTCCAGGGCCTCGACGAGCTCTCCATCTCCCCGGACGAGGTGGCCCGGGTCCTGGTGACCCACGTCCACCTCGACCACGCGGGGGGCGCCTGGAGAGTGCCCGAGGTGCTCCCCCGGGCGACCCTCCACCTCTCGGAGCGCGGGGCCCCCCACCTCGTGGAGCCGTCGAAACTCCTCGCCTCCTCCCTCCGGGTCTACGGCGCCGCCATGGAGGGGCTCTTCGGCCCGGTGAAGCCGCTCAACACCACTCGGGTGCGGGTGCTGAAGGAGGGGGACGTCATCGAAACGGGAGCCGGACCTCTGAAGGTCCTCGAGACCCCGGGCCACACCCGGACCCACCTCTCCTTCCACCTCGAGAGGGAGGGCGCGCTCTTCACCGGCGACGCCGCCGGGACCTACTGGGCCGAGGGGGACCTCTCCTGGCCCGCCACGCCCCCCGCCGACTTCTCGGTGGAGCGGTGCCTGGAGGACCAGGCCCGGTTCCGGGCCCTCGGCCCGGAGTGGCTCCTCACCGCCCACTTCGGCCCCGTGAAGGACCCCCAGTCCCATTGCGAGCGCATAGCGGAGGCCCTCCGGAGCTGGGAGCCGGTGGTGGCCGGGGCCCTCGCCGGCGGGGAGGACTACGCGGCGGCGGCCCGCGCCCTGAAGAGGTTCTGCAACCTCCAGGGGCGCGCGGCGGCGTGGGCGGAGGTGGTCTCGGGGTTCCTGATGAACGCCACGGGGCTGGGGCTCGACCTGAAGCGGAGAGGGAGAATCGCGCAGCATGAGCCCGGCGGAGTATGAGTCGGCGGAGGGCGCGGCGGCCCGCTGGCGGAAAGCCCGCGGATACCTGACCGGACGGGTCCGCCTCTGGACCGGTTCCCCCTTCCGGGAGGCGTTCCTCTCCGGGGACCCCCCCTTCCGGGCGGGGGATGTGGCCCTCGGGTTTCCCCGGCGCCACGCCCTGCTCCGGGAGGCGCTGGACGCGTTCTACGACGCCGACCTCCGGCTGGCGACGGAGAGCGAGAGGGAGGACGTCCGCATCCTCCTCAAGCAGGTGGAGCGGAGGCTCGCCAGGGTCCGGGAGGCCGCCGACCACTTCGACCTCCTGGCGGCCGGGCAGGAGCGGGCGGCGGCCGAGGCGCGGGAGTTCGCGCGGGCCATGGAGGAGCTGGCGGGGCGGGGCCGGATGGCCCTCCTCCAGTCTCAGGAGGCGGTCGAGGGGCTGGCGCAGGCGGTGGACCGGGCCCTGAAGCAGACCTACCTCGAGCCCGAGAAGGTCACCCAGATGACCCTCCAGAGGGACCCCGCCATCGAGGCCTATCTGAAGGTCTCGAGCGCCGCCAAGAAGTGGAAGGCGGCCTCCGAGAGGGTGGGGGCGGCGTGGAAGCGGGCCGGCGAGGCGTTCGGGAAGGTGGCGGGCGGAGAGGCGGAACCGACCGAGGTTCTCCGGCTCCACCCGGAGCTCCTCAAGGCGGCCGAGGAGCTCGCCTACGCGGGGGAGGCGGCTGCGGAGGTGCGGCGGGACGTCCCCCTCTTCGAGGAGTACGCGATGAGGGTGGGGGCCCACCCCTTCCTCCTCCAAGCCTCCGAAGCTGTCACCCGCCTCGGCCCCTCCCTCGAGGCCCTGGCCGGCCTGCGGGAGCAGATGAAGCTGCGGAAGGCGCCCGACGTCCGGCCCGTGGACCCGGCGGCCCGGGCCCGCTTCCTCGAACTGAACCGGGGGTTCCCGTGGGTCGAGGAGTACCGGAAGGTCCTCGCCTACGGCGAGGCCCTCCGGAACCGCCTTTCCCAGAGGATGGAAGAGACCGCTCCAAAAAAACTTTAACCGGCCCGCCCATCCCGGCTCCCAGCATGGCGCGAAAACCGAAACCCGCCGAGGCGGCGCCGCCCGCCCGGGAGACGGTCATCCCGGTCGCCATCGAGGAGGAGATGAAATCGGCCTACATCGACTACGCGATGTCGGTCATCGTGAGCCGGGCCCTCCCCGACGCCCGGGACGGCCTGAAGCCGGTCCACCGCCGCATCCTCTACGCCATGTCGGAACTCGGCCTCGGCTCCAACCGCCCCTACAAGAAGTCGGCGCGGGTGGTCGGTGAGGTCCTGGGCAAATACCACCCCCACGGAGACATGGCGGTCTACGAGGCCCTGGTCAGGATGGCCCAGGACTTCTCCCTCCGGGCCCTGCTCGTCGACGGCCAGGGGAACTTCGGCTCCGTGGACGGGGACTCCCCCGCGGCCATGCGCTACACCGAGGTCCGGCTGACGGCCGTGGCGGAGGAGGTCCTGGCGGACCTGGAGAAGGAGACGGTGGAATGGGCCCCCAACTTCGACGGCTCCCTGAAGGAGCCACTGCTCCTTCCGAGCAAGTTCCCCAACCTGCTGGTGAACGGCGCCTCGGGCATCGCCGTCGGCATGGCGACCAATCTCCCGCCCCACAACCTCGGAGAGGTGGTGGACGGGCTCGTGGCCTACCTCGAGAAGCCCGACATCGCCGCCGCCGAACTGATGAAGCGCATCCCGGGCCCCGACTTCCCGACGGGGGGGGTCATCCACGGCCGGGCGGGCATCAAGGAGGCCTACGAGACCGGCCGTGGACAGATCCGGGTCCGCGCCCGGGCCGAGGTGGTGAAGGAGGGGCGCCGGCCCTCCATCGTGATCACCGAGATCCCTTACCAGGTGAACAAGGCGAACCTCCTCGAGTCCATCGCCGAACTGGCCCGGGAGAAGAAAATCGACGACGTCTACACCATCCGGGACGAATCGGACCGGGAAGGGATGCGGGTCGTCATCGAACTGAAACCCGACGCGAACCCCGAGGTGGTCCTGAACCAGCTCTACAAGCACACCCAGATGGAGACGACCTTCGCCATCCAGATGCTGGCCCTCGTGGACAACGAGCCGAAAACCCTGGGGCTGAAGGACCTGCTGCAGGCCTTCGTCGATCACCGGAGGACGGTGGTCCGGCGCCGCTCCCAGTTCGAACTGAACCAGGCGGAGAAGCGCGCCCACATCGTCGCGGGCCTCCAGAAGGCCCAAGCCCGGATGAGCGATGTCATCGCGTGGATCCGGAAGGCGAAGGACCCCGAGGAGGCCCAGAAGACCCTCATGGAGAAGCTCGACCTCTCGGAGATCCAGGCGCAGGCCATCCTCGAGATGCGCCTCTCCCGCCTCACCGCCCTGGAGCGAGAGAAGCTGGAGGCGGAGCGGCGGGAGCTCGCCCAGACCATCGCCCGCCTGAAGAAAATCCTCGGTTCGGCGAGGGAGATCGACCGGGTCATCAGCGGCGAGCTGCAGGAGCTGAAGGAGAAGTACGGCGGCAAGCGGCGGACCGACATCGTGGACCGCACGGTCGAGTACACCGTGGAGGACCTCATCGTGTCGGAGGAGGTGGTCGTGACCCTGACCCGGGAGGGCTACGTGAAGCGGATGGCGGTGGACGCCTTCCGGCGGCAGCGGCGCGGCGGGAAGGGCATCGTCGGCATCGAGACCCGGGAGGAGGACTTCGCCCAGGAGGTCATCCTCGCCAACACCCACGACTACATCCTCTTCTTCACCAGCGGCGGGAAGGTCCACTGGCTCCGCACCTACGAGATTCCGCAGGCGAGCCGCTACGCCAAGGGGAAGGCGATCGTCAACCTGGTGAGGCTGGGGCCGGGAGAGCGGGTGACCGCCGCCGTGCCGGTGATCCCCTACGACGAGAAAGACAAGGAGGCGAAGTCGTTCTACGGGAAGCACTACCTCTTCTTCACCACCCGCCGGGGGACCGTGAAGAAGACGCCCCTCGAGGCCTTCGCAAACCCGCGCTCCACCGGCATCATCGCCATCCGGCTCCACAAAGACGACGAGCTGGTGGCGACGCGCCTCACCGACGGGAGCCGCGAAATCCTCATCGCCTCCCGCCTGGGGAAGGCGGCACGGTTCAACGAGAAGGAGGTGCGGGACATGGGGCGGCCCGCCGCGGGGGTCATCGGCATCCGGCTCGACAAAAAGGACGAGGTCATCGCGAGCGAGCCGGTGGCCCCGAAGACCAACATCCTGGTCGTCACCGAGAAGGGATACGGCAAGCGGACGCCGGTGGCGAGCTACCGCAAGACCCGGAGGGGGGCCAAGGGGGTCACCAACCTGAAAATCACCGACAAGAACGGCCCCGCGGTGGCGGTGCTGGCGGTCGAGGAGGGGGACGAGATCCTGGTCATGTCCTCCAAGGGCCAGACCATCCGGGCCCCGGCGAAGCAGGTCTCGGTCCTCGGCCGGGCCACCCAGGGGGTCCGCGTCATCCACCTGGAGTCGGGCGACCGTGTCGTGGCGGTGGCCCGGGTGGCAAACGAAGAGGCGGGCGAGGCCGCCCCCTGAGCCGGCCCGAGAGCCGGCCTCCGATTCGACCCTCCCTTCAGGATGGGCCGTCTCGAAAGTTTTATCTGCGCGGCCCGAGGTGGGAAACGCCGAGGAGGTCATGATGCGGCACCCACGGGAGGTTTCCACGGAGATGGCCGCCTGGTCGATCCCCGGCCTCGGGGAGGCCGCGGCCCGGCGCCTGGAGGAGGCGGGGTTCACCCCCGCGAGCCTCGCCGCGGCCCGCCCCTCGGAACTGGTGAAGCGGGCGGGATTGAGGGCCGACCTCGCCCGTCGCATCGTGACCCAGGCCCGGAGGGCGCCCCCGGCGGCGGGGAACGGGGGCGGCTCCGAATCGGAGGGCTCCCTCGTCGAGGAGCTGAAGGAGCGCGAGTGGGAGCGGGTCTGGGACCTGGGGGCGCGGGAGGCCCCCGCCGGCGCTCCGTGGAGGTGGAAGGGGAAGGTGGTCCTGAAGGTCTCCCTCCTGAAGCGCGAATGATGCTCGGGACCGACGGGCTCCTCGGGGAGTGGCTCGACTTCTTCCGCGAGGAGAAGGGGGCACTGGTTCTCGACCTCCGGGGGGCCGAGTTCCCGGTCGGCGCGGGGCGGGTCCGCGCCTTCGGCAAGGTCCGCATCGGCGCCGGCGGGCCGCCCAAGAGGGGCCTCCGGGAATAAGGTTTATTACCGCCGCCCGCTCCGGTTCCACCCATGGTCAAGACCTTCACATTCGTCAACGTGGAGGCGGGGCGGGCCAAGGATGTCCACCGGGAACTGAAGAAAATCGCCAAGAGGATCAACGCCGAGGTCTACGGCCTCTTCGGCGAGTATGACTTCCTGGTCATCACCGACGCCGGGACCCTGAAGAGCGCCGCGAACCGGGTCGTCAAAGACGTCCAGGGAATCGACGGCGTCTGGACGACCCGGACCCTGGTGGAAGCGGAGTTCGAATAAAGGAAATCCTGAAGGACCAGCCGCGGAACGGAATGTTTTGCTCTCTCGGCGAGAGGGGTGGGCGGGAGGAGATCCCCCTTCGCTCTTCAAGGACCCATCGGCTGGAACTCCACCGTCTCCACATCGCGCCGCCCCTCCAGGGCGCCGGCCAGCTCGCGGAGGCGGGAGGCGTCGCCGCTCAGGACGAGGACCGTGACGCAGTGGCGGCCCGGGGTGTGGGTGTGGACCATCGATTCGATGAGCCCGCTCGACCGGTGGAGGAGGGCGGAGATCTCCCCCTCGGCCCCCTCGGGGTAGGCGAGGCTCAGGACCGCGCTGATGCGGCCCGAGGCGGGGCGCTCCCGGGAGCGCTGGACCCAGGCGCGGACCGCCGCCCGGAGCGCCTCGGAGCGGCCGGAGAACCCCTCCCGGGCGATGGCCGAGTCGAGTTGCTTGAGGAGGGGCTCGGGCAGCGAGATGCTGATGACCGGCATGGGGATTCCGGGGCGGGCTCTTTCATAAAGTTTATTCAAAACTGGCTCGCATTTTAATAAAAAAGGCAACGGATTTATTAACAAAAGCAAAGGGGCGCCATGCTCTACCTGCTCTGCGCGGGGCTGGCGGCCCTCGCCGACCTCCTGCCGGGGCTCCTCTACCTCCGCAAGCACCCGACGCTCCCTCCGGAAGGGCAACTCCCGGGCTGGACGCGCTACCTCGTCGCCGCGGCCTCGGGCATCGTGGTGGGGGCCGCTCTGTTCGAACTGCTTCCCGAGGCGGGAGTGGAGCAGAACGCGGCGTTCGTGGCCCTCGGGTTCTTCGCGTTCTACCTGGTCGAGAAGCTCCTGATGCTCCACGCCTGCGGGGAGGCGGAGTGCGACGACCGGGTCCACCGGATCTCCTGGCTCGCCGCGGTGGGGATGGCGAGCGACAACGTGGTGGACGGAATCGGAATCACCATCGGATACCTGACCGACCCCTTCCTCGGGCTGGTCCTCACGCTGGCGGTCATCTCCCACGAGGTGCCCCAGGGGGTCACCACGGCGGTCCTCGGGCAGCGGTCGGGCTTCTCCTACCGGAAGAGCCTCGCCCTGGTCGCCTTCGCGGGCCTCATGTACCCCGCGGGGTCGCTCCTCGCCCTGGCCCTCCCGGCGGAGGCGTTCCGGCCGGTCCTCGCGGTGGTGGCCGGGGCCTTCCTCTACGTGGGGGCGGGCGACCTCCTGTCGGAGGCGCACCGGAAGTTCAACTCCCGGGTCATCCTCTCGGTCATCCTGGGGGCCCTCCTGATGTTCGGGGTCTCCCGGCTCCACGCCGGCTGAGGGCTACTCCGCCAAGGGCACGATGGCCTTCCGGACGTAGTTCAGGAAGGTCTCCTCGGGAACCTTGGAGAAGAGGGTGACGATGCAGTTCCGGGTGACCCCCACCGTGAGGGGGGCCTCCGCCCCGGCGAACTCGGTCTCGAAGACCGCGTACCATATCTTCCCGTGCTTCAGGTAGTCGGCGTAGAGCTTGGTGTGGGCGAGGGCGCTGCCGTAGAGGGCGAGGGTGTCGATGTTGGGGAGGTCCACGTCGTCGAAGAAGATGACTTTGGTCGCTTCGGGCCGCGACTCGTGGAGCCGCTTGAGGGTCTCGGGGGAGATGCGCGCCTCGACCACCCCGGCCAGGAGGGCCTCGGAGAGGGTGTGGGCGAGGGCGTTGGCCCGGTGCTTCTTCTCCTGGATGAAGAGGAGGAGGGCGTCCTTCCGGAACCAGAGGGAGAAGCCGGTGCGGGAGGTCGCCTGGACGGGGACCGGCCCGGCCCGGGTCCGGACCGGGAGGAGGTAGTCGCGGGCGAGGAAAGCCCGGAGGCCCCCCTCCTCTCTCTTCAACTCCTCGACCCCGGTCGCCAGGGTGAACGACTTCCCGTCCCGCTCCGCCTCCTCGGTCCGCTGGAAATCCTTGAGCTTCCGGGCCACCGTGTTGAGGTCGGCCTTCTCCGCCAGCCGGAAGAGTTTTCCCGCGAGGACCATCGTGCCCGTCCCCCCGGGGAGGGATAACGCCTGCGCCCTCGAAAGGTTGAAACGCGCCCCGCCGACCTACCTTCCCGGATGATGCGCGAAGTGGTCCTGGAGAACTTCATGTCCTACGAGTACGCCCGCGTCCCCTTCAAGCCCGGCGTCAACGTCATCGTCGGCCCCAACGGCTCCGGGAAATCGTCGATCGTCCTCGCGCTCGCCGTGGCCCTCGGGCAGACCTACACCGAGCGCTCCCGGAGGCTCAGCGACCTCATCCGGCGGGGCAAGGAGTATGCCCGGGTGACGGTGGTCCTCAACAACCGGGGGCCGGGTGGCAAGAAGATCTGGGCCCAGAAGCGGGACGAGGTGCGGCTGTCGCGCTACATCCAGAAGAACGGCGACTACTGGCACGAGATCGACTTCAGGGCCGCCTCGAAGGCGGAGGTGGAGCGGCTGCTCGGCCAGGCGGGAATCCAGCCCGACAACATGCTCCTCGTGATGCACCAGTCGATGATCGAGAACTTCGGGGCTGTGAACGCGGCGGAGAAGCTGCGGCTGGTGGAGGAGGCGGCGGGCCTCGCCGAGTTCCGGCAGCGGGTCCGGGAGTCCCGGGAGACCCTGATGAAGATGGGGGGGGAGAAGGAGAGCCTCGACGCGATGCTGAAGCGGGCCGAGGAGACGCTGAAATACTGGGAGAGGGAGTACGGGAAGCTGAAGCGGAAGCGGGAGCTGGAGGCCGCCGCGGACCGGCTGCGGGCCGAGGCGGCGTGGAGCCAGGCCCTGCGGGCCGAGCGCTCCCTCGACACCCTCCGGGAGGACCTGAGGGCGAAGGAGCGGAGCCGGGCGGAGGCCCGGGAGGCGGCCGGGGCCGCCCGCAAGGAGGCGGAGGAGCTCCGGGACCGGGTCGAGGAGCGGTTGACCGCCCTGGAGCGGGAGGCCGAGGCGGGCCGCAAGCCCGAGGCGGCCCGGGCGCGCCGGGACGCGGCGGGGGCGGTCGAGGGCTACGCCGAGGCGACGGCCCAAGGCGCGGTGGCGGGCTTCCGGGAGGAACTCCTGGGGCGCGAGGTGCGGGAACTGGAACGGCGCATCGTGGATGCGGAGCGGGACCTCGCGGAGAAGAGCGCGGAGGCGAAGCGGGCGGGCCCCCGGATCGAGACCCAGCGGCGGCTGCCCGAGATCCTCGACGAGTTGCGCCTCGCCGAGGCGGAGCGGAAGACCCTCGAGGGGGTCGGCGCCGAGGTGGAGGAGGTCTACGCCAACTGTCGGCGGATGGAGGCGGAGTTGCGGGAGAAGGCGCGCGCAGCCGACGAGAACCGGCGGCGGGCCCTCGGGGAGCTGGAGGAGCGGAGGGAGAAGTGGAAAGAGGCGGTGGGCCGCCTCCTGGAGGAGGTCTCCGCCCGCTACCGGGAGGTCCTCGCCGCCATCCACGCCACCGGGGATGTCGGGCTGGCGGGGCCCGGGAGCCTGGAGGAGGCGGGCCTCGAGCTGCGGGTGGGGTTCCGGGGCTCCGAGCCCCACGTCCTCGACGCGATGACCCAGAGCGGCGGCGAGCGGACGACGGCGACCATGGCGTTCCTCCTCGCGCTCCAGGGCGCCATCGCCTCTCCCCTCCGGGCGGTGGACGAGTTCGACGTCCACATGGACCCGGTGAACCGGGAGGCTGTCTTCCGGCAGATGTTCGCCGGCGTCGGGGAGGGGCGGCAGTATGTCGCGGTGACCCCGGGGCCCGTGGTCCCCGAGAAGGGGGCCCACGTCCTGGTGGTGCAGAACGTCGGCGGCCGCTCGGAGGTCTCCGTCGTTGCCTGAGGCCGCGTCCCCCCGGAGGGAGCGCACGGAGGAGGTGCTCCTCCGCGTCCTCGAGGTGTGCCGCGCGGCCGAGGCGCAGGCCTCCGACCCCTTCCAGGTGGACGTGGCGGCCCTCTTCGACCGGCTGAAGCCGCTCCTCCCGAAACTGGAGAGCCCCGCCGAGCTCCGGATGGACGCCGAGGCGGTGTGGCGCATCGCCCGCATCGTCTACGGCCAGGGGAACTGGCTCCAGAGCCGGGCGGCGCTGCTCTACTTCGACCCCCTGGTGACCCTGATGAAAATCGAGGCGATGGGGGTGGACGACCTGGCGGAGGCGCTCGGCCGGGCGTGGCGCCCGGTCGTCGAGGCGGAGGCGGTCTCCCCCGGGCAGGTGGCGGCTGGCGTTGCCTACTGGCGCGGCCGCTCCCCCCACGGGCCCCCGGCCGGGGCGACGGGCCCCCAGGGCCTCGCCGAGCCCGGCTCGATGGAGCGGGCCGCCCTGGAGGAGATGGGGTTCGCCCACCCGAGGGCCTTCCGGGAGGCGCTGCGGAGCCTCCGCGCGGAGGTGACCGAGTCCCGGGGCGGCGACTACTTCCGGCTGGTGGAGAGGGGGGACTTCCGCGAGACGGTCCGGCGCGCCTACCTCCTCGCCCACCTCGCCACCCACGGCCTCGTGGACCTGGAGGTGGACGCCATCGAGGAGAGGGTCACCGTGAAGCCGGTCGCGAAGCCGCGCCCCAAGGGGGTGGGAAGCTCGGTGGTCATCTCCCTCTCCCCCCCGGATGCCAGACCCGAGGGCGGTCCGGAGGCGGCCTCCCCCGAATGAGGCTCCTCGCGGGCTTGGAGCGCGCCCTCTACTACACCGCGGAGCACTACGGCCTCGGCCTCCTGGAGGCCCTGGGCCGCCCCGCGCCGCGGCTGAAACTCAGGACGGTCCGTCTCCTCCCCCTCGGGGCGGTGGACCCCAAGCTCCTGTCCCGGGTCGAGCGGCGGCTGCGCGAGGAGTTCGGCGTCGCCTTGGTCCGGGAGGCCGCCTCGAGCGACGACGGGATGGTGGTCCGGGGGGCGTTCTTCGTCCCGGGGGCCCTCCGGGCCCTGGGGGGAGTGAGGCGGAGGGAGGGGGAGGCGCTCCTCGTCGTGACCCCCCGCCCGCTCACCCTCCTGCCGCCCGCGGGGGTCGTGGAGCTCCTCCGGGGGTTCTACCTCCTCCTCGGCCTCGCGGTGCCGCTCCAGCGGGTCGCCTTCGTCACCACCCTCGGCGGGCGGCTCAAGCCGGGCCGGGTGGCGGAGACCGCGGCCCACGAGGTGGCCCACCTGAAGGGCGTCCACGGGTGGCCGATGTACCGCTCCTGAAGGAGGACGCACAACCGAGCAACCTTATTTTGGCGCCCCCCGCATTCGGGCGATGGGCTTCCAGGAGTGGCTCTACGAGACCTACGCCGCCCAACTGGTCTGCGACGCGAAGAGAATGCCGCCGGGGTGCGAGCCGAACTTCAATCCGGTGGACACCGCCACCTACGCCCTCGTCCTCGGAATCGCCCTCTACGGGGTCTTCAAACTGCTCAGGAGGTGGAACGTCAAGGTCGATTCCGGGTTCATCCTCGCCACCGCCCCCTACGTCGTCGTCGGCATCGGCCTCCGGGTCGTGGAGGACACGGACATCCTGATGTGGACCGACGCGGCCTATCTCCTCATCACTCCGGTCATCTTCTTCCCCGTTTTCGGCATCACGGTCGCCTCCCTCTGGCTCTCCCTCAGGCTCCAAAAAGCAGGAAAAGTGAAGGATTACCGGAGGCTCTACGGGTCGAACGGCCTGGCCTTGGGCCTCTTCTGCATCGGGTGGGTCGCCCTCTCCGCCCCGCAACGCCAGCCGCCCCCGGAGAGCCACCTCTGGGTTCTCCCCTTCGTGATGGGGGTCTCGCTCATCGCCGGACTCCTCTTCACCGCTGCGGGGAGGAAAATTCCGAAGGCCTCCTTCCTCGCCCCCTGGACCTCGGGCGCCATCCTCGGCGCGCACACGATTGACGCCGCCTCCAGCTTCGCCGGCATCACCTACCTCGGCTACCGGCCCCTCCACGTCCTGGAGACCTTCTTGATCAACGCCACCGGGACGGCCGCCTCCATCTTCGCGATGAAGTGGGCGGTGCTGGTCCCGGTGCTCCACCTCGTGAAGAAGTCGTTCAAGCCGGAGGAGGAGGGGATGAAGAACCTCGTGCTGCTGGCGATTCTCATCCTGGGGCTGGGGCCGGGATTGAGGAACACGCTGAGGATGACGTTCGGGGTGTAGTTGCCGGGTCCGCTCGGAAACGCTCCCGTTCTTGAGCCGCAGGCCGGCCCCGAGGCCCTTCACGCCAACTTCCGCGGTATGAACCCGCTTCGGATGCCGTGGTCCGCGAGGACGAGGCCCGCCATCGCCTCCACGATGGGCACCGCCCGCGGCACGACGCACGGGTCGTGCCGCCCCTCGACAGCGATTTTGCGCTTCCGTCCCGTCTTCAGCTCCACCGTCTCCTGCTCCTTCCGGATGGAGCTCGCCGGCTTGAAGGCGGCCCGCATGACGACGGGCATCCCGTTGCTGATGCCGCCGAGCAGGCCGCCCATGTGGTTGGTCTTCGTGACGATGCGGCCGCCACGCCTCTCGAAGAGGTCGTTCGACTTGGAGCCCCGGAGGTCGGTGATGGCGAACCCCTCGCCGAACTCCACCCCCTTCACGGTCGGCAGGCTCAGGAGCGCCTTGCCGAGGTCGGCGCCGAGTTTGTCGAAGACCGGCTCCCCGAGGCCGGGCGGAACGCCGAGGGCGACGCACTCGACGACCCCGCCGACCGAGTCGCCGTCCTCCTTGGCCGCGAGGATTTCGCCCTCCATCCGCTTCGAGACCCCGGGGTCGGGGCAGCGGACCGGGGAGGCATCAATCCGCTTCCGGAGGCCCGGCAGCCCCCTCGGGGTCGCCTCGGGAGCCACCGGCAGCCGAACCCGCCCGATTTTGACCGTGTAGGCGACCACCTCGACGCCGAAGATACGGAGCAACTTGCGGGCCACAGCCCCCGCCGCGACGCGGCCGACCGTCTCCCGGGCCGACTGGCGCCCCCCGCCGCGCCAGTCCCGGTGGCCGTACTTGATGGCGTAGGTGTAGTCGGCGTGGCCGGGGCGGGCGAGGTCCTTGATGGCCTCGTATTTCGAGGGGTCGGCGTCCACGTTCCGGACCACCATGGCGATGGGGGAGCCGACCGTGCGGCCGTGGAAGACCCCCGAGAGAATCTCGACCCGGTCCCCCTCCCTCCGGGGGCTCACCACCTCGGAGGTCCCGGGGCGGCGGCGGTCCAACTCCCTCTGGAGGTCGGCCTCGGAGAGAACGAGACCCGAGGGACAGCCGTCCACCACGCAGCCGACGGAGGGGCCGTGGGACTCGCCCCAGGTGGCCACGACGAACGCCTTGCCGAACAGGGAGGACATCCCCCACCCTGGCGCGGGGGGCACGATATCGGTTTTGTTGCGCGGGGGAGGGGGGCGGAGCCCCCCTCCCCCTCTTCAAGGGGTGCGCCGCGGGCAAGGCTCGAACTTGCGGCAGCCTGGTTAACAGCCAGGCACTCTACCAACTGAGTTACCGCGGCCCAAATCCCGTTTCTCTGGGACTTGGCCCTACGGGCCCGTCCCCAGAGAAAAGGTCTTTGGAAACCCAAAAAGAGAGATGGATTGAAATAATTCTCGCCTCGACCCGGAAGCACCCTTAAGGCGGTTCGACGCCCCATCGGGCCCCATGGCCTCCTCCCGGATTCCCGGCTTCCACCAACTCTCCCCGGGGGAGCGCGGGCGGGTGGTCCGGCGGCGGGCCCGCCTGACCCCCGCCGAGTCGAGGGCCCTCATCGGCGGCATCGACCTCGAAGGGGCCGACCGGATGGTGGAGAACGTGGTGGGGGTCTACGGCGTCCCCCTCGGGGTCGCGACCAATTTCCGGATCAACGGGCGGGACCGCCTGGTCCCGATGGCGATCGAGGAGCCTTCGGTGGTCGCGGCGGCGAGCCACGGGGCGAAACTCGCCCGGACCCGGGGAGGCTTTCGCGCACGGACCTCGAAGCCGGAGATGGTCGGACAGGTGCAGTTGGTCGGGGCCCCCGCCCGCGCGGCCGCGGCGGTCCGGGCGCGGAGGCGCGCCCTCCTCCGCGTCGGCAACGGCTCCATCCCCTCCATCGTCGCGCACGGCGGCGGGGTCCGGGAGGTCGAAACCCGCTGGGTCCGCACCCGCCGCGGGCGCCACCTGGTGGTCCACTTCGTCGTGGACGTCCGCGAGGCGATGGGGGCCAACGCCGTGAACGCGGTCTGCGAGGCGACCGCCCCGCTCCTGGAGGAGGTCACCGGGGGGCGCGCGGTCCTCCGCATCCTCACCAACCTCTGCGACCGGCGGACCGTCCGCGCCCGGGCGGTCTTCCCCGCGAAGGAGCTGGGGCGCGACCTCGTGCGGGGAATCCTGGACGCCGGGGCCCTCGCGGAGGCGGACCCCTACCGCGCCGCCACCCACAACAAGGGCGTCCTCAACGCGATGGCGGCGGTCGCCCTCGCCACCGGGAACGACACCCGGGCCCTCGAGGCGGGGGCCCACGCCTACGCCGCCCGGACCGGCCGCTACTCCTCGCTCACCGCCTGGCGGCTCGACCGGCGGGGGGACCTCGTGGGCGAACTGGAGACCGCGTTGGCCGTCTCCACCGTCGGGGGCCCCATCCAGGCCCACCCCGGGGCGCGCGCCTGCCTGAAGCTCCTCGGGGCCCGGGGGTCCGCCGACCTCGCCGGGGTGATGGCCTCGGCGGGCCTCGCCTGCAACTTCGCGGCGATGCGGGCCATCGTCTCCGAGGGCATCCGGCGGGGCCACATGGAGCTCCACGCGCGGTCGGTGGCCGCGGCCGCGGGGGCCCGCGGGCGGGAAGTGGAGGAGGTCGCCGCGCGGATGGCCGCCGCGGGCGACTACACCGCGGAACGGGCGCGAGGCCTCCTGCGGAAGTTCAGAGCAGCCGCCTGAGCTGCGCGTAGGTCTCCCGGAGATGCTGGACGATGACCTTGGTCTCCCCGAGGACCGGCATGTAGTTGGTGTCGCCGCCCCAGCGCGGGACGATGTGCTGGTGCAGATGGGTCTCTCCCGCCCCCGCCACCCTCCCGATGTTGAAGCCCACGTTGAACCCCTGGGGGCGGCCCCACCTCCGGAGAGCGGCGAGGGAGCGCCGGGTCAGGGCGATGAGTTCCGCCCCCTCGGCCGCGGTGAGCCCCTCCAGGTCGGGAACGTGCCGGTAGGGAGCGACCATCAGGTGGCCGTTGTTGTAGGGGTAGAGGTTCATCACCACGTAGCACTTCCGGCCCCGGGCCAGGATGAGGTTCTCCGCGTCCCTCCGCTCCCGGGGCTTCAGGCAGAGGAAGCAGCCGGGGTCCGCGCCGCTCCTCTTGGAGCGGATGTACTCCATCCGCCAGGGGGCCCAGAGGGCGCGGGAATCTGGACCCCCGCGTCGCGGGCCGGAGGGGCGGGGCTTCCGGGCGGCCATCGCACTACGCTCCCCCGACGCCGGAGATTACCTTGTCGAGGAGGCGGCGAGCGATGGCGTCCCGGTTCCCGGGGTCGAGCCGGTAGACCGCGCACGCCTCCCGGAACCGCCGCAGGAGGGGGTGGTCGGCGCGGGCGCCGAGACCCGCCGCCGCTAGATCCACCCGGTATTTGCCGACCCGGGGCCCTCCCGGAACTCCACGGAGGCGAGGCGGACGCTCCGGCCCGTGGCGAGGTCCCGCAATTCGAAACCGGCCCGGTCGCCGTCGAGGCCGCGGAGTTCGGCGGTTGTGACAGAACTCGCGCTCGCTGCGCTCGCGCGAGTTCTGCGATGCCCCGGCCTGAAGCCCGGGGCGTCCGCCGGCGGGCCTTTTAAGAGTTTTCGCGCAGCGAAAATTCTTGTGAAGCCTCCGACCCGGACCCCCCGGGCGTTCAGGGCGCCGGCCACGCGGATGCAGAGGGTGGATTTGCCCAACCGGGGGAACCGGTGATTGCGAGCCTCGCGGGCTTTCGCGGGATTGGGCTGGTCGCCAGTCCGGGCATCCCCCTTTTTCCCCCCATCCACTCTTCACCATGGCCCTCGTCGAGGCCTTCGCCGTCGCCGCCGCGGCCCTGGGAGGCTTCCTGCTCCTCTTCTACCGGGACCCGGAACGGGTGCCGGACGGGCCGGGGATGGTGAGCCCCGCCGACGGGAGGGTCATCGTGGCCGAGCCCGGCCGAATTGCGGTTTTCCTCAACCTCCACGACGTCCACGTGAACCGCGCCCCCCTGGGGGGAAGGGTGGTCCGCGTCCGCCACACCCCCGGCAGGTTCCGGCCCGCCTTCGGCGCCACGGGGGAGAACGAGAGGAACGAAATCGACCTGGAGACTCCCGCGGGCCCGGTCCGCGTCACCCAGGTGGCGGGCTTCGTCGCCCGGCGCATCGTCTGCTCGGTCCGGGAGGGGCAGCGGGTCGCCCGCGGGGAGCGCATCGGGCGCATCCTCCTCGGGTCGAGGACCGACGTCACCGTCCCGCCGGGCTTCCGGGTGGTGGTGGCGGAGGGGCAGCGGGTGAAGGGGGGGCGGACCGTGATTGCAATCGAGAGAGAGGGCGCCTAGTCCTCACCGTCGAGGGCCCGGGGCCACGCCTGGGTCAGCTCGTCGAGGCGGGCCTCCATGGCCGAGACCAGGGGCCGGTTGTCCACCGCCTGGAGGGTCGCGCCGCAGGAGGGGCAGCGGAACTGCGCCTCGGAGGCGGCGTCGAAGAGGAGGCGGGACCCCTCCTGCGGGCAGGAGTAGAACAGGTTGTCCCGCTCGTGCTCGAGGCGGGTGCGGAGGGAGCGGGCGAGTTTCCGGACCTCCCGGGCGAGGTGCGCCTCCATCTCCCGCCAGTTGACGGCCCAGTGGTAGGTGAGCCACCCGTTCTCCTCGTTCCGCTGGCGGCGGTACTCCGTGAGGCGCATTTCGTAAAGGACGTAGAGGATCTTCCGGACCATGTAGAGGTTGACGCCGGAGAGTTCGGAGATCTTCTCGTCGGTCCCCTCGCCCGCTCCCGCCAGGGAGTTCAGGACGCGGACGCCGTCGGGCTGGACCGTGCGCCTCAGGTATTCGACCAGGGCCGGGTCCTGCAGGGAGCGCGGGACCGCAGCGGAGGGGGGGCGGGCGGAAACGGGCGACTGGGGGGGTCCGCGCGCGCGCGTTGCGGGTGCCGCGGGGGTCGCCATCCCCCGCTATCCACCGCGGGAGTTGGAAATAAACATTTGGAGGGCGACGATTCGGGCCTCCGCCGGGCCCTCCCGGATTGCGAATTTATTTCAATAATTTTGAAAAAGAAGAAATTAATTTCGAACACCCAGTTACGCTTATATGCTTCCCCTCCCAACCCGCGACCGTCAACAGGAGAGGAGGTGAACCACATGAAGAACCAAATGCGGAAAAATTTCGCGAAGGACGAGGAGGCGGTCTCCCCGGTGGTCGGAGTCATCCTGATGGTCGCCATCACGGTGATTCTCGCCGCCATCATCGCCGCCTTCGTGCTCGGGCTCGGGTCGCCCAAAAAGGCGCCCTCGGCAAGCCTGAAGCTGAACCGCGCCAACGCGACCGCCTTCTGCATCGAGCACCAGGGCGGGGACGCGGTGGACTTCGACGCCCCCGGAGGGGTGACCATCCTCATCGGAGGCGCCGCGAGCGGCCAGACCACGCCAGCCGCCTTCACCACCGACCCGGGAATGACCGCCGGTGAAGCCGCCAACATCGTCAACACCGCCACCATCGCCGCAGGCACCGAAATCCGCCTCGTCGACAACGTCTCCAACGGCCAAATCGCCGCGTTCCGCGTCCAGAACCTCGACACGGCCACGACCCTGACCTGCCCGTAAGTCGCAGGACCGCGGACTCCCCCTCTCTTTTTTTATTTTTCCGCCTCCGAGCGGACGCTCCGCAGCGGGGAGCGAAACCTCTATATCACAGCAATCATACATGAATATGATGGAGTTCGAAGCGACGGTCCGGCGATGGGGGCCCTCCTCCGTGGCGGTCACACTCCCGCGGGAACTCGGCCTCCGCGCGGGCCAGCGCGTCCGCCTGCGGCTGGTCGAGGAGGTGGACCTCTCGGACCTCGCAGGGAGTCTTCACCGGAAGGGGGACACCTGGGAAGAACTGCGCGCGCTCCGGGGACGGCGCGACTGATGGGCTACTTCCTGGACACCTTCGCCCTGGTGGAGCTCCTCAAGGGCCATCCTGACACTGCTCGGTTCCGCCGGGGCGACGAAGTGACCTCCCTCCTGAACCTGTGCGAGCTCTTCTACTACGGCCTCTCCCACCGCGCAGAAGGGCCGTGCCGGGAGGTCTGCCGGCGGATGGCCGAGCGGACGCTGGAGCTGGAGAACGACCTCATCGAGCCCGCGATGCGGCTTCGCCAGCGGCTCCGGGAGGCCGGAAGGGACCTCTCCTACATCGACGCCATCGGGTATTCCCTGGCCCGGCACCACGGCTATATCTTCGTCTCCTCGGAGGAGTTCGAGGGCCTGCCTGGGGTCGAGGTTCTGCGGGCACGATAAGTTCTACTTCAGCTGCTCCCGCGTGTATCCCAGAATCCTGCGGGCGATGATGAGCGTGTTGACCTGTCCGGTCCCCTCGTAGATGTCATTCACCTTCGCGTCCCGGAACCACTTCTCCAGCATGTGCTTGTAGGAGAGGCCGTGCCAGCCCCCGATCTCGGCGCACTTCTGGGTCACGAAGGAGACCGACGCGCCCGCCTTCACCTTCGCCATCGCCGCCTCCAGCGCGTTCGGCACCTTCCGGTCCCCCATCCAGGCGGCCCGCCACGCGAGAAGGCGGGCGGCGTGCAGTTGAACCTCCATCTGCTGGAAGTCGCGCTCAAGGGCTGTCAGGTTCGACCCGGAGGCCCCGTAGCGCACCTGGATTCCGTGCTGCTTCAGGAGGTCCCGGGTGAAGTCGAGGGCGGCGCGGGCCACCCCGAGGGCGAACGCCGCGACGAGGGGCCGGGTGAGGTCGAAGGTCGCCATCACCCCCTTGAAGCCGGTGGTCTTCGGCTCCTCCGGAAACTCCCCCGAGGGTTTCCGGTCGCTGATTGCGGCCCCCGCTGTTGCCGCCCCGCCAAGGAGGTTCTCCAGGGGAATGCGGCACTCGTCGAGGGTGAGGGAACAGGTGGGCGAAGCGCGCAGCCCCATCTTCTTCTCGATTTTCGAGATGCGGCAGCCCGGGGTCCCCGCCTCGACGATGAAGGGCTTGATGCCGGCGCGGCCCAGTTCCGGGTCGAGGGTGGCCCACACCACCACGAAGCCGTTGGAGTGGTCGAGGGCGAGGTTGCCGCTGGTGCAGAAAATCTTCTCCCCGTTCAGGACCCAGAAGTCGCCGTCGCGGCGGGCGGTGGTCCGAATCGCGGAGTTGTCGCTGCCGCACCCCGGCTCGGTCAGCGCGAAGGCGCCCCAGGTCGGCTTGTCGCCCGGGAAGCGCCCGAGGAGACGCCGCTTCTGCTCCGGCGTCCCCGCCGCCTGGACCGCCGCGCCCCCGACCTGCGGGCCGGGGAGGCAGACCGCGAGCCCCGCGTCCCCCCAGGTCATCTCTTCGGCGAGGACCGCCGCGTAGAAGGAGTTCATCCCGTCGGAGGCGCCCCTGGTGCCGGCGACGCTGGCGGCGCCGCTCTTCTCGGCCTCCTTGCCCCGGAGCCCCCCCATCGCCTTCAGCATCCGGTGCGCCTCGATGATGAGTTTCCACGGAATCTCGTGCTCGTGCTCGTCGTAGTAACGGGCGATGGGGCGCAACTTGTGCTGGGCGAGGGAGCGGACCATGCTCTGGAGCCCGATCAGTTCCTTCGGGAAGGCCAGGTCCACCACGGCTATTCGTCGGACTCCGGGGCGGGGGTCTCGCTCCCGGCGGTCTCGAGCCGGAAGGTGACGCCGGTCCCCTGGAGTGTGATCTGGACCTTGTCGCCGAACCGGATGATGTCGTCGGTCCGGGCGTTCTTGCCCCACTCGTAGATGTAGTCGTGGGTGCCCCTCACCGCCCGGAAGCCGAGCCCCAGGAGGCGCTTGGTGACCTCGGTGGGCTTCGCCCCGTCGCTGCTGAACCAGACCACCAGGTAGGTCTTCATCGCAGAGAGTGGGAAGGAGCCCCCTATAAAGGCTGCTTCCCGGGGCGGGCGGCTCAGGCGGGCTTCAGCAGCCACGCCAGCAGCGCCTTCTGGGCGTGGAGGCGGTTCTCCACCTGGTCCCACACCACCGAGCGGGGGCCGTCCATGACCGCCTCCGCGATCTCCTCGCCCCGGTGGGCCGGGAGGCAGTGCATGACGAGGGCGTCGGTCCTGGCCCGGCTCAGCAGGGAGGGGGTGAGGGCGTAGGGGCGCAGGTCCCTCCGCCGCGCCTCCGCCTCGGCCTCCTGCCCCATCGAGACCCAGACGTCGGTGTAGAGGAGGTCGGCGTCCCGGGCCGCCTCGGCGGGGTCCCGGGTCAGGGCGACGCGGCCCCCCAGCCTCCGGGCCGCGGCGACCACCTTCGGGTCGGGCTCGTAGCCCGGGGGGGTCGCCACCGCCATCTCCATCCCCGAGAGGGCCGCCCCGAGGAGCGAGGAGTGGCAGACGTTGTTGCCGTCCCCGACCCAGGCCCACTTGAGGCCCTCCAGTTTCCGCCTCCTGTCCCGGATGGTGAGGAGGTCGGCGAGGGTCTGGCAGGGGTGCTCCCGGTCGGAGAGGGCGTTGATGACCGGCACCGGGCTCGCCCGGGCGAGGGTCTTGAGGGTCTCGTGGCGGTGGACCCGGGCGACGACCGCCCGCGCGAGGCGCCCCACCGTCCGGGCGGTGTCCTCGAGGGTCTCGCCGCGCGAGAGCTGGGTGTCGCCGGGGCCGAGGGTGACGGGGTGGCCCCCCAGGGCCGCCACGGCCGCCTCGAAGCTGAGCCGCGTGCGGGTCGAGGGCTTCTCGAAGAGGAGGGCGACGGTGGAGCCCCGGAGGATGTCCCGGCGGCCGGAGTAGCGCCTCTCCCGGGAGGCCTGGTCGAGGAGGGCCGCGAGTTCGCCGGCAGAGAGGTCGGCCACCGAGAGGAGATGCCGCGGCTTCGCCATCAAAACCCCCGGCGCCCGGGTGATTCCACATCGTCCGACCCGAGTTTCCTCGTCCGACCGGCCCGCAGCCTCGTCATGTGCTCCACCCGCTTCCCGACCAGCGCCGGCGTCCCGATGTCGTGCCGGGCATGGAGCCGCCCGCGGACTCTCCCCAGCCCCGCCTCGGCTTTTCGCTCCGCCTCCTCAAGGGTGTCGCCGACCCCGACGACGGCCACCGACCGGGAGGAGGAAGTGACCAGGGCACCATCCCGCTCATCGACGTTGGCGAAGAAAAAGAGCGCCTCGGTCGAGGGTTCGAGGGCGATGGGCTGGCCGGAGAGGGGCCTCTCGGGGTAGCCCTCCGGGACGAGGTATTTGCAGACGGTGGCCCGATGGCGGAAGCGGAGGTCCCTCCACTTCCCGCCCTCGAAGAAGTCGCCGAGGTTCCCGTCGAGCAGGGCGAGGACATTGCACGCCTCGGGGTCGCCGAAGCGGGAGTTGAACTCGAGGATTTTCACCCCGTCGGCGGTCGCCATGCACCCGGCGTAGAGGACCCCCCGGTAGGGGATGCCGGTCTCGACCCGAATCGCGTCGAGGGTCCTGCGGAGGATGGAGAGGGCCCTCTCGAGGTCCGAAGTCCGCAGGAAGGGGAGCGAGTGGTCCCGGTCGGAGTAGGAGCCCATGCCGCCGGTGTTGGGCCCCCGGTCCCCCTCGCGGGCGCGCTTGTGGTCCTGGACCACCGGCATCGCCAGGAGGTCGCGGCCGTCGGCGAGGGCCATGAGGGTGAACTCCTCCCCTTCCAATTTCTCTTCGAGGAGGACGGAGCCGTCCTTCCGGAGGACCTCCCGGGCGTAGGCGAGGGCCTCCGCGGGCGTCGAGAAGTGGTCGCCCATGACCCTCACCCCCTTCCCCCCGGTGAGTCCCAGGGGCTTCACCACCGGATCCCATGGGAGGTCCCGGAAGAGCCTCTCCAACTCCGAGCCGGAGGCGACGGTCCGGTGGCCGGGCTGCCCGGGGACCTTGTGCTTCGCGAGGAGGGCCCGCGCCCACCCCTTGTCCCACTCGATCCGCGCGGGCTCCCTCCGTGGTCCGAGGACCGGGACCCCCTCCGCCTCCAGCCGGTCGGCGAGCCCCGCCGCGAGGGGGGCCTCGGGGCCGATGATGGCGCCCCCGACCCGGTGCTTCGCGGCGAAGGCGGCCACCGCCTCGACGTCGGTCTCCCTGGCGCGCAGGTGCTCCCTCGCGAGTTTGGCGACGCCCGGGTTCCGGTTCGAGGAGACCGCGCAGATTTCGTGCCCCTTCAGGACCGAGGCGATGGCGTGCTCTCGCGCGCCGCCCCCCGCCAGGAGCAGCCTCACGGCCGCCCGCCGGAGAGGGGGGCGAGATCCCCACGACCGGTGACGCCCCCCGCAGCGACGGGGGTCACTCCTTCGCCTCCCGGAGCAGGAGGCCGGCCTGCTCCCGGGTGAGCCGCCCCTCCCTCTCCCCCACCTCCAGCGCCCGCCGCAGGGTGGCGACGGCGTGGAGTCCGATTCCGTGGGACTTCAGGAATGCCCGGCCGCCCGCCTGCCGGTCGAAGAGGACGAGGCAGTGCTCGACGCGGGCCCCCGCCTCCACCAGGGGCTCGAAGAACTCCAGTTTCGAGCCGCCGTCGGTGACGAGGTCGTCCACCAGGAGCCACCGCTGGCCCCGCCCGACCGACCCCTCGATGCGCTGCCTCCGCCCGTGGACCTTGGGGGCCCTCCGGACGTAGGCTGCGGGGAGGTCGAGTTCGGAGGCGAGGAGGGCGGCCCAGGCGATGCCGGCGGTCTCGCACCCGGCGACCCCGTCCGCCCGGAGCGGACCGGCGAGCCGCACCAGCCCCTCCACCGCCCGGGCCCGCGCCTCCGGGTAGGAGAGGAGGGAGCGGCAGTCGATGTAGAGCGGGCTCGACCGGCCCGAGGCGAGGGTGAAGGGCCGGGTGAAGTCCACCCGGATGGCACCGATTCTCCAGAGCGCCTCCTCCATCTTTGCGGGCAGAGGGGACGGGGTGTTGAAAATCTACCGGCGGCGGGGCCCGGCCGCTCCCCTCCCCGGCGACGGGACCGCTCAGGAGAGCCGGGAGGCCCGGACCCCGAGGGCCCGGAGGTGGGCCGCGAACCCCGGGTAGGACTTCGAGACCGCCTCGAACCCGCGGACGGTGACGGGGCCCGCCCGGAGGCCCGCCACCGCGAGCGCCATCGCCACCCGGTGGTCCCCCCCCGCGGAGAGCGCCGCCCCGCGGGGCCGGGAGCGGGAGCCCTCGACCTCCAAAGAGTCGGCGGCGGCCCGGGCGCGGATTCCCAGGGCGCGCAACTTCGCCGCGAGCCCCCCGAGGCGGTCGCTCTCCTTGAGGCGGAGGTGGCCGATGTTCCGCAGCACGGTGGTTCCCGAGGCGAAGCCCCCGGCGACGGCGAGGGGGGGCACGAGGTCGGGGTTGTCCCGCAGGTCCATGGACATCCCCCGGAGATGGAACGGGCCGCGGACCCGGACCGAGTCGCGGCCGACCCGGAACTCCGCCCCCATCGCTCCCAAGAGCCGCACGACGGCCCGGTCCCCCTGGGCGTCGGCGGCGAGGCCGTCGAGGCGGAGGTCCGACTCCACAAGGCAGCCCGCCACCAGCCAGTTGGCGGCGGCCGACCAGTCCCCCCCGACCCGGAAGCGGAAGGGGAGGTAGGCCTGGTCGCCCGGAATCCGGAAGGCGCCCCCCCGCTCCCGGACCTTGACCGAGGCTCGCCGAAGGACGTCGAGGGTGATGCCGACATAGGGCCGCGAGACGAGGCGCCCCTCCACCGCGATGCGGGTCGGCCCCCGGGCGCGGGGGGCGGCGAGGAGGAGACCCGAGACGAACTGGGAGGAGTAGAGGTTCCCGGAGAGGGTGAGGCGGGCGCCGAGGAGGAATCCCGGCCCCCGGGCCCGGAGGGGGACGCGGTGGTCGCGGCCCCGCCCGCGCACCCGGAGCCCCATGCGGGCGAGGGCGGGGAGGATGTAGCCGTTGGGCCGCCTCCGGAGGGAGCCCCGGCCGTCGAGCACGAGGGGCCCCGGGACGAGCCCTGCGAGGGGAAGGAGGAGGCGGAGGGTGGTCCCCGACTCGCCGACATCCACGGGCCGTCTCGGGCGCCGGGGCGCGGTGCCGAACCCCTCCACCCGGAGCCGCCCCCAGCTCCCCTCCGCCGAGGCGCCGAGGGCGCGGCACGCCCGGAGGGTCGCCGATGTGTCGTCGCTCCGGAGGCCGCCCCGGACCTCCGACCTCCCCTCGGCGAGGGCGGCGGCCAGGAGGGCCCGGTGGGTGTAGGACTTGCTCGGGGGGACCCGGAGGACCCCCTCCAGCCGCTCCGCAGGATGAACGGTCAGGTCCATGGGCCTCCCTGGGGCCGGAGGGGCAAACGCTTTCTGTCCTTCGCCCAGGGCTCCTCCATGGAGATCCCCGACCCCTTCCAACACCCGCTCACCCGCGAGCAGGCGCTCGCCCTGGCCCGCCTCCCGCGGGAGCGGCTGCCGGAGCTCTTCGCCGCGGCCAGCCGAGCCCGGGAGCGGGTCTTCGGCAACAAAATCCACCTCTGCGCCATCGGCAACGCCAAGTCGGGCGGCTGCTCGGAGGACTGCTCCTTCTGCTCCCAGTCGGCCCATTACGAGACCCCGGTCGTCCAGTTCCCGGGCGAATACCCGCTGCTCGACAAAGAGGAGATTCTCCGGCGGGCGCTCCGGGCCGAGGCGCAGGGGGCGCACGGCTTCTGCGTGGTGGCGGCGTGGCGGGGGCTCACCGCCGGGAGCCCGGCGCTCCGGAAGGCGGTCGAAATCGTCCGGGAGATGAAGGCCCGGACCCGGCTGGAGATCTGCCTCTCCCTCGGCATCGTGGACCGGGAGTCGGCGCGGGCCCTGGCGGAGGCGGGCGGCGTCCGGTACAACCACAACCTCGAGACCAGCCGGAGGTTCTTCCCCCGGGTCTGCACCACCCACACCTACGACGAGCGGGTCGACTCCATCCGCCACCTCAAGGAGGCGGGGATGGAGGTGTGCAGCGGGGGCATCATCGGCATGGGCGAGGCGGTCGAGGACCGCATCGACCTCGCCCTCGACCTGGCCCGCCTCGGCGTGGACGAGGTCCCCATCAACTTCCTCGACCCGCGCCCCGGGACCCCCCTCGGAGCGCAGGCCGTGGTGAAGCCCCTCGAGGCGCTCCGGACCATCGCGCTCTACCGGCTCCTTCTCCCGCGCCAGACGCTCATTGTCGCGGGCGGACGAGAACGGGTGTTGCGGGACCTCCAGCCGATGATGTTCCTCGCCGGGGCCAACGGGACCATCCTCGGGGACTACCTGACCACCCGGGGGCGCTCCACCGAGGAGGACCTCCGGATGCTCAAGGACCTGGGGCTGGAGCCGGAGGAGCACGCCCCGCTCGCCGAGCCCCCCCGGATCCCTCCCCTCCCCCCCCGGGGATGAAGGGGCTGGGCTTCCTCTCCCGGGAGCTCCGGGAGCTGGAGGCGCGGGGGCTGCGGCGCAAGATGCGCCTCCTCTCGTCGGCGCCGGGGCCGCGGGCCGTGGTCGATGGGCGGGAGGTGCTGGTTCTCTGCAGCAACGACTACCTCGGCCTCGCCGCCCACCCCGGGGTGGCGCGGGCGGCGGTGGCGGCGGTGGCGGAGTGGGGGACCGGCGCCACCGCGTCGAGGCTCATCGCCGGGAACCTGGAGCCCCACCTCCGCCTCGAGGAGGCCGCGGCCCGCTTCCTGCGGACCGAGTCGGCTCTCCTCTTCCCCACCGGGACGCAGGCCAACCTGGGAGCCCTGACCGCCCTCGCGGGCCCCGGGACCGTGGTCTTCTCCGACGCCCTCAACCACGCCAGCGTCATCGACGGAATCCGGCTCTCGGGGGCGGAGAGGCGCATCTACCCCCACCGGGACGCGGCGGCCCTCGAAGCCCTCCTCCGGAAGTCGCGGCGGGCGCCGAGGCGCCTCATCGCCAGCGACTCCCTCTTCTCCATGGACGGGGACCTCGCCGACCTCCCCCGGCTCCTGGAACTGGCCGAGGAGCACGACGCCCTCCTCTACCTCGACGAGGCGCACGCCCTCGGGACCCTGGGGCCGGGGGGGCGGGGGGCGCTGGAGCACTTTCGCATCCGCCCGCGGGACCACGCCGACCGGCTGGTGGTGATGGCGGGCCTGGGCAAGGCGATGGGCTCCGCGGGGGGGGTGGTGGCCGGGAGCCGGGAGCTGGCGGACTACCTCGCGAACCGGGCCCGGGGCTTCGTCTTCAGCACCGGGCCGCCCCCGCCCGTGGCGGCGGCGGGGCGGGAGGCGCTCCGCATCTCCGCCTCCGACGAGGGGGTGCGGCTCCGGCGGCGGCTCCGCCGGAACGGCGAGGTGTGGAAACGCGGCCTGGAGGGGGCGGGGGCCGACACCCGGCCCAGCGAGACCCACATCGTCCCGGTCAGCGTGGGCGACGCCCGGCGGGCCGTCGCGCTCTCCCGCCGCCTCCTCCGGGGCGGGCTCTTCATCCAGGCGATCCGCCCTCCTTCGGTCCCGCCGGGGACGTCGCGGCTCCGGAGCGCGCCGACGGCGGCCCACAGCGGCGCCGACATCGAGGAGGCCCTGGAGCTCTTCGAGGCGGCGTGGACGGGGTCTCAAAGCCCATAAGTGGGGGACGGGGAAGCGGGGCACATGGTCTCCCGGGCCGGGAGGGCCGACCTCCGCTTCGTCTGGCACCCCTTCACCCAGATGGAGGAGTACGCGCGCCAGGAGCCGCTGGTGGTCTCCCGGGCCCGCGGGGTCCACCTGTGGGACGGGCGGGGGCGGCGCTACCTCGACGGCGTCTCCTCCCTCTGGACCAACCTCCACGGCCACCGCCACCCCGCGCTCGACCGGGCGGTCCGGGCCCAGCTGGGCCGGGTCGCCCACTCCACCCTCCTCGGAGCCGCCAACGAGCCCTCGGCCCTGCTCGCGGAGGAGCTGGTCCGCATCGCCCCGGGCGGCCTCGACCGGGTCTTCTACGCCGACGCGGGGGCGGCGGCGGTCGAGGCGGCGCTGAAGATGGCCTACCAGTATTGGCGCAACCGGGGGGTGCGCGGGAAGCGGCGGTTCCTCTCGCTCGAGAACGGCTACCACGGCGACACCCTCGGCGCGGTGAGCGTCGGGGGGATCGGGATGTTCCGTGAGCGGTTCGGGGAGCTGCTCTTCCCCGGATACCGCGCCCCCGCCCCCCACGCCTACCGGTGCGCCCTCCGGCGGCGGCCCCACGGGGCGGAGGAGTGCGGGGAGCACTGCGCCGAGGCGGCACGGGAGCTGCTCAAGAAGCACCGCCGGGAGCTCGCCGCCTTCATCCTCGAGCCGAAGGTCCAGGGGGCCGCCGGCATGGTGGTCCACCCCGACTCCTACCTGCGGCGCGTCGCCGAGCTGCGGGAGGAGTTCGACGACATCCTCCTCATCGCCGACGAGGTGGCCACCGGCTTCGGCCGGACCGGGAGGATGTTCGCCTGCGACCACGGAGGGCTGGAGCCCGACCTCCTGGTGCTCGGGAAGGGGATCTCCGGCGGCTACCTGCCCCTCGCGGCGACCCTCGCGACCGGTGAAATCTACCGCGAGTTCCTCGGGGACTACGAGTCGCGCACCTTCTTCCACGGCCACACCTACACCGGCAACCCGCTGGCGTGCGCGGCGGGTCTGGCGAGCCTGGAGGTGTTCCGGAGGGAGCGGACGCTCCGGAAGATGCAACCCAAAATTCGCCATCTCGCCCGCCGCCTTGAGGGGCTGCGGGACTCCCCCGGGGTGGGCGACATCCGCCAGGCGGGCTTCATGGCCGGAATCGAGTTGGCCAGAGACCGGGAGACCCGGGAGGAGTTCCCGGTCCGGGAGCGGGTCGGCCACAGGGTCTGCCTCGCCGCCCGGAGGCGCGGGGTGCTCATCCGCCCCCTCGGGAACGTCGTGACCCTGGTCCCGCCCCTGGCGATGGAGCCGCCCGACCTCGACCGGCTGGTGGGGGCGGTGGAGTTCGGAATTGGGGAGGTCCTGGGGTGACGCCGGGGCGCGGCCTCGTCATCGTCGGCACCGACACCGGGGTGGGCAAGACCTACGTCGGGTGCGCCCTCCTGCGCGCCCTCCGCTCCCGGGGGCTCCGGGCCGCCCCCTACAAGCCGGTGGAGACCGGCTGCCCGAGGCGGGCGGGGAGGTGGTTCCCCCGCGACGCCTCCGCCCTCCTCCGGGCCTCGGGGGCGGGCGCGTTCCGAAGGAAGGTGCCAGGGGGCGCCGAAGGTGACCCGGCCGGCCTCGACTTGAGGGAGGTCTGCCCCTTCCCCTACCGGACGCCGGTCGCCCCGGCCCTGGCGGCGCGGCTCGAGCGGCGGCCCCTCTCCCTGGGGGAGATGGTCGCGGGCCACCGTCGCCTCGCCCGGAGGTTCGACTTCCTGCTCGTGGAGACGGCGGGGGGGCTCCTCTCCCCCCTGGCGCCGCGCGCCACCAACCGGGACCTCGTCCGCGCCCTGGGGCTCCCCGCCATGGTGGTGGCCGCCAACCGGCTCGGGGCGCTCAACCACACCCTCCTCACCCTCGAGGCGCTGGAGCGGGCCCGGGTCCCCGTCGGGGCGGTGGTGCTGAACCACCCGAGGCTCCTCCGGGGGCCCGCGGAGCGAGGCAACGGGCGGGAACTCCGCAGGCTCCTGGGAGGGACCCCGGTGGTGGAGTTTTCCCGCCGCGGGACGGGGGAGGGGCTCGCGCGCCTTCTCCTCCGGCGGTAGTCCAGAAGGTTCAAAACGGCGGGGCCGAAGGGGGGGCATGGCCCTCCCGCCGGTGGTTTCCATCCTCGCCGCGGCGGGCGCCATCCCCCGGGCCCGCCTCTCCCGGGCCGAGATGGCCAGGATGGGGCTCCCGGCTCCGGGGGGGGTGGAGAGCCGGGCGGTGGCCTCCCGGGACGAGGACGCCGTGACCCTGGCGGTGGAGGCGGCCCTGAAACTCGACCCGGGAGAACCGGACCTCCTGCTCTTCGCCACCTCCCTCCCCGGCGAGCGACCCGCGACTCCCCTCCTGGTGGAGGCGCTCGGACTTCCCGAACAGACGCGGACCGCGGAGCTCTCGGGACCCCGTGCGGGGACCTCCGCGCTCCTCCTGGCCTCCCTCGCCGCCGGGCGCGCGGAGAGGGCCCTGCTCCTGGCCGCCGACGCGCCCCTCGCCGCGCCCGGCTCCGAGACCGACGGGGGGCTCGGGGCGGGGGGCGCCGCCCTGCTCCTCGGGCCGGGGGAGGGGCTCGCCCGGCTGGAGGGATCCTCCTGCCGGACCGGGGAGACGGTCCCCAGCCGGGTGTCGGACGGAAGGGTCGTGAGGGAGACCTCCATCCCGCCGGTCCCGCGGGCGGAACTGGAGGAGCTGGTGGGGGGATCGGTGCGCGCACTCCTCGCAGCGGGGAGGCTCAAGCCCGCCGACCTCTCCCGCATCTTCCTCCAGGCCCCCGACCCGAAGGCGGCCCGGCGGCTCGGGAAGGGACTCGGATTCGCCGACGCCCAGATGGGGGCCCTGGGACTGGCGGCCGAGATCGGCGATGCCGGGTGCGCCGCCCCGCTGCTGGGGCTCCTGAAGGCCCTGGAAGGCTCCCGCGAGGGCGACCGGCTTTTGACGGCCTCCTACGCCCCGGGGGGCGGGAGCGACGCTCTCCTCTTCGGGGTCCGGACGCCGCCGAAGGGTCCGCTCCTCGATCGGGGCAGGACCCGGCCCATCGACGCCCCGACCTACCTCCGGTGGCGGGGGGTGATTTGAGGTGGCGACCATCTCCCTCCCCTCCCTCGCCCGGGCCCGGGAGGCGAAATACCGCCTGGTGGCGGCCCGGTGCAAAAAATGCGGGACGGTCCACTTCCCCCCGCGCCCCCTCTGCGGCTGCGGCTCGGCCGACATGGAAGACCTCCCGCTCCCCCGGACCGGGAAGATCTACTCCTTCACGGTGGTGGCGGAGCCCTCGACCGCGTCGGAGCACGCGGAGGAGGTCCGCGCGACCGGCCCCTTCCCCATCGCCATCGTCGAGCTCACCGGCGGGACGAAGGTGATGGGGCAGGTCACCGACTGCGACCCGAAGGAGGTCCAGGTCGGCATGGAGGTGGAGGCGGTCTTCCGCCGGATGTACCGAGACCGGGGGGTGACGCTGTACGGGTACAAATTCCGCCCCCGCTGACCCTCCCCCGGGCGACAGCAACCTCCCCGGGGCGGAGCGCCCCCTCACCTTCTCGGTCGCCCTCAAGTCCCTCTGGAAACTCACGGGACCGGGGTTCTGGCCCGGGGTGACCTTCATGGGCTACGTAGGCTACACCCTCGCCCACCGCGCCCTCACCCTCGATGTCGCGGGCTTCTTCGGCCTCGCCGCCATGGGCCCCCTGGCGCTCGGCGGCTCGCTGATGCTGAACGACTACTTCGACCGCGCCCTCGACGTCGAGAACCCGCGGAAGCGGGGCTCGCCGCTCCTCGCCGGGGAGTTCGCGCCGGTGAACGCCCTCCACGGGGCGGTCGCCCTCCACCTCATGGCCTTCGGGGTCGCGCTGGCCATCTCGAAGCCTTTCGCCCTGGTCGTCGGCGCGGCCCTCCTCCTCTCGGTGCTCTACTCGGTCCCCCCGATGCGGTTCAAGCGCATCCCGGGGGTGGACCTCCTCACGAACGTCGCCGGCTTCGGCCTCCTCGCCCCGTGGGCGGGGTGGGCCCTCGGGGGCGGGGCCCTGGCCGCGTTCCCGTTCTACTACTGGCTGGTCTCCGCCCCGGGGGTCGCCGCCGCCTACATGGTGACGACCCTCGCCGACCGGGAGGCGGACCTGAAGACCGGCGTCCGCTCCATCACGGTGGCGATCGGGGCCCGCGCCTCCCTCGCCCTCGGAACGGCCGCCCTCTCGGTGGCCGCCGCCGCGGTGGTCCTCGACGGCCTCGGGAGCCACTGGAACGGGGGGCCCGCGCGCCTCTTCGCCTGGCCCTTCGTCCAGAAGGTGTGGCCCATCGCCGTGGGCCCCGTCTTCCTCTACGTCTGGTTCGTCCGCGCGCTGAATCCGAGGAACTTCTGGTTCTCCAACGCGGTGATGGCGCTCGTGGTGCTCATCCCCAACGTGCTCTTCCTCCTCTGGTACGCCGGGTGGTGGGTCCTGCCGCCGTGAGGAGGCTTTTTAAGCGCAACGGGAAGGGACTGGGCGGCATGATCAAGCGGCTGGTCCTATAGCGCGGAATCCTGCCCTCCGCTCGCGCTTCGCGCTCGCTTCGGGCGGGTTCCGCGAGTGGAGACCCCCGGGACCCCGTGTGCGGGGGGAGGCCCCGGGGGTGGACCCCCGCGTCGCGCAGGCGAGACGGGGTCGCGTTCAAGGCGGTGCCCGAAACTCCTCCACCACAGACTCGTCCAGTTCCATCCCGAAGCCCGGCCCCTTCACCCGCAGGTTCCCGTCGGGGTCGGGGCGCAGGGGCTCCTTCAGGATGCGGTCGCGGTGCTCCACGGTCCACCCGGGCGGGTCGAGCGGGTATTCAAGCCACGGGCAGACCGACCCCGGGAAGCAGGCGGCCGCGTGGAGGGAGGCGCCGAGGCCGTAGCCGGTGGTCCAGGTGTGGGGGGTGAAGAGGGCGGACCTCTCCCGGGCCAGCCGCCCCGCCTCGAGGGCGCCGGCGAACCCCGTGGAGAGGACGAGGTCGGGCTGGATCCCGTCGTAAATCCCCATCTCCAGGTATTTGCGGAACTGGGGCGGTCCCGCCGTGTCGAGTTCGCCTCCGACGATGAGCAGGGGCTTCGACTCCGCCCGCAGCCTCTTCAGTCCCTCCCAGTCGTCGCGGTCGAGGGGCTCCTCCAGCCAGAGCACACCGAGGGAGTTGCACCCCCTCGCGAACTCCCGGGCCGTCGCGAGGTCCCACACCGGCCCGGGGGGGAGGTTCCACCCCTGGTTGGCGTCCACCATCAGCGTGAGGCCGGGATTCGCCTCCCGCACCGCCCGCAGGGTGGCGAGGTCGTCCTGCCACCGGAAGGAGTGCGCCCGCAACTTCACCGCCCGGAACCCCTGGCGCCTCCACTCCGCGACCTCCTTCAGCCTCTCGGGGGCGGGCTTCACCTCCCCGGTCGAAGCGTAGAGCGGGACCCGGTCGCGGGCCTGGCCCGCCATCTCCGCCACCGAGACCCCCCGGGCCTTGGCGGCGAGGTCCCAGAGTGCCAGCTCCACGGCCCAGAGGCGGGAGCCGAGGAAGGCGACGAACCGGAAGAGCGGGCGGGCCATGTCGCGCTTCTCGGGGTCGAGGCCGACGAGGAGGGCGCGGAGGTAGCGCTCGACCATCTCCGCCTCGCCCCGGCTGAGGGAGAGCCCGACGCCGAACCCCTCCAGATCCCCGGTCTGGAGGCGGACCACCCAGAGGTCGGAGCGGGTCTCGGGGACCCCGGCGCGCCAGGCGGCCCGGAAGGGCTTCGGGAGGGGGATCGAGAGCTCCTCCACCGCCACCTTCCGGATGCGGACCGCCATCCGCCCTCTCCGACGGCCGGGGGGAAAATATATGCGCGACACCGGCCAAAGGCGAGGATGGGGGCCCTGTCCAACGGCCGCAGGAGGTCGAGGCCGGTCCTGCTGGTCCCCGGGACCGGGGGGTTCGCCTACCCCTACTGGAGCGCGATGAGCCGCCGCCTCGTGGACGACGACTTCCACGTCTACGTGAAAAACTTTCCCTGGTTCAACCTCGTGGATGTGAAGCGCTCCGCCGCCAAGGTCGCCCGGAAGGCGGAGTTCGTCCTGGAGGACAGCGGCGCCGAGGAGATCGACGTCGTCGGCCACTCCCTCGGCGGCATCATCCTCCGCTACTACGTGGAGCGGCTCGGGGGGCACAGGGTGGTGAAGAACCTCGTCACCCTCGGGACCCCCCACCACGGGACCCTCGCCTCGGCGGCGGCGTGGCCCTTCGCCGCCATGCGGCAGATCGTCTACGGCTCCCCCTTCCTCCAGGAGATGAACGGCTCCTTCAAGCGGAACGGGACCCGCTACACCTCCATCTACAGCGCCACCGACGAGGCGTGCCTCCCCTTCTGGTCCTGCCGCTTCCCGGGGGCGGACAACCGGATGCTCCTCGCCTGCGGCCACCTCGGGCTCCTGCTCCACCCGCGGGTCTACGGATGGGTCCGCGAAGTCCTCCGCTCCGAGGCCGCCCCGAAGATTCCCTCGGCGGCCGAATACGCCGGGACCTGAAGTTCCAAGCGTCGGGGAGGTCCAGAGGTCTTGAAATCTCCACCCCACCCGGAGGATGATTTTCCCCGAGGGTCGCCGGCCTCTGCGGCCTCTCCGCCCCGCCTTCGCGCTCATCTTCCTCGCCATCCACCTCAACGCCCCCGGGTTCTCCCGGACCGAGAACGGCCTGAGCGACCTCGGCTCCGCCCAATCCTCCCCTCCCGCATCCGCGGCCGCGCCTGGGAGCGCGCGGGGCGGGCGGGGTTCGGACTCCTCGCCGCAGGGGTCCTCTCCCCCTCGGTCATCGGCCCCTTCCCCTCGCCGACCCCGCCCCGCCTCGCCCTCTCCGTGGGGCTCTGTAGCCTCACCCCCCGGGGCCGCCGCTCCTCGACGCGGCAGCCCTGCGGGAGGGGCGGGGGGGTGGGCGCTCCCCCACCCCGGAAAGGGGCATCGCCATCCCGGAGGCGCTCTCGGCGGGGGCCATCGCAAAAGGCATAAAGGGCCCCCGCCCCCTGTCGGGACGGGCCGCCCGAACTCCGCCGCCGGGAGGGTCGGGTCCGGCGCGGCTCGCCAAGGTAGCACAGCGGCAGTGCGCCTCCTTGGTATCTTCCCCGTGAGAAGCAGGGGGAGGCCGACGAGGAGGAGGTCGTGGGTTCAATCCCCACCCTTGGCTTCAGACCAGCTCCCGCAACTCCGCCCACTTCAACTGGACCGCCTCCAGGTGCTTCTCGTAGTTGCGGCCCGGCTCCACCTCGCCGGTGAACCCCTCCAGCGCCCGAATCATCTCCATCAACTTCGGGAACGGGACGTCGAAGGGGTCCTTCACCTCGGCGTGCTTCGCGTCGAGGGCCCCGGCGATTTCATCCACCTCGTCCCAGTCCATGTTCAAACTGCAGGCGGGCTCCCGGGGTAAATCACCATCGCCCACTCCCGAGCACGTCCCGGGGAATGGATTTAACCCGCGCGGAGGGAGCTGCGAGGATGCGGGGCGGAGCCGGGTCTCCGGAAAGCGGGGGATAGCGTGGAACGCCTCTTCTGGTTCCCCTGGAACGACGCCGGGGCGGTGGAGACGGCCCTCCGTGGGCTCCTCGCCCGGCAGGGCTGGTTCGGGTCGGGGAGCGGCTTCGAGCGGGCGCGGCCGCGGGGGCTCCACGCGGGCGCGGCGCAGCGGGTCCGCCTCGAGGTGAGGCGGGACGGCGCCGGCGTCCTGGTCCGGCTGGCCGCCGAACCGCTCGGTGGCACGCAGATGGGAGGCGACGGCGGGCTCCTCGACGAACTCGCCCGGGAGGGGCAGAAGGCCCTCGCCAACCACCTGCTGCAGCTCAACTTCTCCTGGTTCGAGCCGGGCCGGCTCGCCGCCTTCAAGAACCCGCGGCGCGCCTCCTCCCCCCGCCTCGCCACGGAGTTCCTCCGGCGGCAGCGGGTGGAGTGGCTCCTCTGCCTCGACGACCGCTGCCGCTCGCTGCCCGGCGAGGAGTGGGCCGAGACCCTCCACGCCCACCTCCCCGACGGCGAGGGACCGGCCCCGGGGCAGGCCCGGGAGGTGGTCTCCTCGATCGAGGGGGCCCTCGGCCGCGGCCGGGTGGCGGGGGTCCACTGCGCGGAGGGGACGGGGCGGACCGGGACCGCGCTCGCGCTCCTCCTGGTGGCCCGTGGACTCCCGGAGCGGGAGGCTCTGGCGGAAGCGGAGCGACGGCGGAGCCCCTACTTCCTTCTCAACTCCCGGCAGCGGGCGGCGGTGGCCGCCTTCGAAACCGGGAAAGGTTAAAGGGCCCCGGCGCGCGGCTCTCCCCATGGCCGAGGAGAAAAAAACAGAGGGCGACGGGGGGCCGGCGGTCCACGTGGAGCGCCTTTTCACCATCCCCCTGCGGGGCCTCGACCCCAGGTGGCGGAGGGGGGAGAAGGCGGTCCAGCGGGTCCGCGCCTACCTTGCCCGCCACCTGAAAGCGGACCCGGGTGCGGTGAAGATCGACGGCTCCATCAACGAACTCCTCTTCGCCCGCGGCATCCGCAAGCCCCCGCCCCGCATCCGGGTCCGGGCGATGAAGTTCGAGGACGGCGGGGTGGAGGCGGAAACCGCCGAGAAGGCGCAGCAGCGGGCGGCTCCCGCGAAGTCGAAAGCGGGAAATGGGGCCGCGGCGAAGGAGACGCGGGAGAAGGGAGAGAAGGGTGATTGAGGCCCGCCGCCTCGCCTTCGACGGGAACCCCACCATCGGCCTGTTCGCGACCTGCGCCGAGGAGTGGGTCCTGGTCCCGGAGGGGCTCGACGAGCGCGGTCGGAGCCGGTTGGAGAGGGCCCTCGGGGCCCCGGTCCTCGCCCTGACCATCGGGGGTTCCTACGCCGTGGGGGCCCTGGCGGCGGGAAACTCCCACGGGTTCCTGGTCGCCTCCATGGCGACGCCCGGCGAGATCCACCGGCTGGAGTCGACGGGCCTCCCGGTCCACCGCCTGCCGGGGGTGCTCAACGCCGCCGGCTCCCTCATCCTCGCCAACGACAGCGCGGCGGTGGTGAGCCCGCGACTCGGGGCCCGCGCGGTGGAGGCGGTGGAGCGGTTCCTCGGGGTGAAGGCGACGCCGGGCCTCGTGGGAGGGGCGTCGACGGTGGGGATGGCGGCGGTGGCGACCGACGCCGGGGTCCTCGCCAGCCCGCGGGCGACCGAGCGGGAGCTGGCTCTCCTGGAGCGGGTCTTTCGGCTGCCGGTGGATGTGGGGACTGTCAACGGCGGCTTCCCCTACGTGGGCTCGGGCCTCCTCGCCAACTCCCGGGGATATGTCGCCGGCTCGGAGACCACCGGCCACGAGATGGGGCGGATCGAAGAGGCGCTCGGGTTTCTGTCTCCGCGACCGGGCGCCGCAAAGCCGACAGAGACTTAAGGCGGGGTCCCCATCCCCCCCGATGCCCCGGGCCCAGGCCAACGGAATCTCGATGTACTACAGCGACCAGGGCAAGGGGTTCCCGGTCCTCCTCCTCATGGGGCTCGGGATGGACTCCACCGGCTGGATGTTCCAGACCCCCGCCCTCGCCAAGAGGTTCCGGGTCATCGCGCCGGACAACCGCGGGTGCGGCCTCACCGACAAGCCGAAGGGGCCCTACTCGACCCGGATGATGGCGGAGGACGCCGTGGCCCTCCTCGACCGCCTCGGCGTCGAGAAGGCCCACGTGGTGGGCGACTCGATGGGGGGGATGATCGCCCAGGAGGTCGCCCTCGGGTGGCCGCGGCGAGTGGAGAGGCTGGTCCTCGCCTGCACCTACGCTCGCCCCGACCCCCTGGCCAAGAAAATCGTCGACCAGGGGATGAAGACGCTCCTGGGGGGCGTCGCCGACCTGCGGACGGTGGACCCCTCCAAGACGCAGATCGACAAAATCGCCGAGTTCATGCTGCCCCTCGTGCTCTCGAAGGAGTTCTACGAGAAGAACAAGGCGATGGTGGTCCCCTTCATGCAGGAGGTCCTGAAGAAGGCCTCCGTCGAGGGGTTCCTCGGGCAGGTCGTGGCGACCCAGGAGCACGACGCCGCCGACCGTCTCCCGTCCATCCGGGCGCCCACCCTGGTCCTCACCGGGACGAAGGACATCCTGGTCCACCCCAAAAACTCCGAGTTCATCGCGTCGAGAATCCCGGGAGCAAAATTGGTGAAAATCGAGGGCGGGAGCCACGGGTTCAACTTCGAGATGCCGGCCCGGTTCAACCAGGAGCTCCTCGACTTCCTGGGCCCCTCCTGAGGCGGCGGTGGGCGCGGGAACCGGGGGGGCCGACGGCGGCCGGGGCGGGAGCTCCGGGTTCGCCCCCGTCCGCGGCGCCCGCCTCCGCTACCGGGTCCGCGGTTCGGGGCCTCCGGTCCTGCTCATCTGCGGCCTGGCGATGCAGAAGGAGTTCTGGCTCATGCAGCGCTCCCTCGCCCGGCGGTTCACGCTCATCGCCTACGACAACCGGGGCTGGGGGCTCAGCAGCCGCCCCCGGGGGCCCTACACGGTTGGGCAGCTGGCGGAGGACGCGGTCGGGCTCCTCGACCACCTCGGGGTCCCCCGCGCCCACATCTTCGGCGTCTCCCTGGGGGGCATGATTGCCCAGGAGGTCGCGCTCCGGTGGCCCGAGAGGGTGGACCGGCTGGTCCTCGCCTCGACCGCGGGGCGGGCGGTCCACTCCTTCCCCCCCGCCTTCCACGGGCGGGCCATCGAGGCGTGGTGGGACCTCCGGGGGCTCGTGGCCCAGGCCTCCGCCTACCTCGCGTTCGACGGGCTCGAGCGGGCCCGCGACATCCGCGCGCCGACCCTGGTGGTGGCGGGCTCCCGCGACAGGACGCTGCCCGCGGAGCACGGCCGGGAGCTGGCGGAGCGCATTCCGGGGGCGCGCCTCCTGGTGATGCGGGGGAGCCACTGGCTCGTCTGGGAGGGGGGGCCGATGCTGGCGGCCGAGGTGGAGCGCTTCCTCGGAGAGGCCTCCCGCCAGTCTTAAGGCCCCGCCCGCCGAGGGTGCCCATGGTGGTTCCTGGGCCCAAGCCCATCTACTCGCTCCTGAGCATCGCCGACCTGGTCACGATCCTGAACCTTCTCCTCGGGTTCGCCGCCCTCATCGCCCTCGTGAACGGCGACACGCTGGCGGGAAGCCTGCTCATCCTCGCCGCGGTACTGGGGGACGGAGCGGACGGCCTTCTCGCCCGCGGGGCGGAGCAGAGCCCCTTCGGGGAGGCGCTCGACAGCCTCGCCGACGTGGTCGCCTTCGGGGTCGCCCCCGCCCTCCTCCTCACCCTGGTCCTCGCGCCGTGGCCGCCGGCGGGGCCGGCTCTCGGGGGGGGCTTCCTCGCCTGCGGGACGCTCCGCCTGGCGCGCTTCCACCTCCGGGGACCGAGCCGGGAGTCGTTCCAGGGGCTCCCCATCACCGCCGCGGGGCTCGCGGCGGCGCTCTTCCTCCTCGCCTCGCCGGTCGGACTTCCACCGTGGGGTCTCGCCCCGTGGGGGGCGCTCCTCTCCTGCCTCATGGTGAGCAACCTCCGCTACCCCAAGCTGCGGGGCCGGGCCATCCTGCTCCCGGTGGGCTCCCTCGCCGCCGCCCTGCTCGCCTCCCAGCTCGCCTTCCCCCCCGCCCGCCCCTGGACCGCCCTCGCCCTGCTCGGGATGGTGTCGGTCTACCTCGCCGCCCCCCTCCTCCGGCGGAAGCCCCTCGAGGCGGGGCCCCGGGAGGCCCCGTGAGGGCGCGGGCCGCCCGGACGGAGGTCGCCGCCTTCGAGGCGGGGATCAAGCTCGGGGCGATCTACCACCAATTCATCGGGACGCCGGTGACCCCCGCCACGGCCCGCGCCCTGGAGCGGGCGATGGAGGGGGCGCTCCGGGCGATGCCCTTCTGCACCCGGGCCCGGGTCCGCATCGACCGGAGAGCGCTCCGGAAGGGGTTGAACCGGTTCGGCTACGCCGAGCTGAAGGGCTCCATGCTGAGCGCCGAGGTGGAGGTGGCGGTCCCGGGGGCCCGCGCCCGCTCCCGAGTGGTGAGGCGGGGGGCGTATCCCTGGATGGAGTTAACCGGGGTCCGCGGGAGCGGGAGGAATCGCTATCGGTAGACCACTCCCCCGGGCCGAAGGTTCATTACGGAGGGGCGGCCAGGGGGAGGGATGTCCACCCGAACCGGGGCTGCCGACGCGCGCACCTTGCGACCTCAGTCGCAAGCGGGCGCCGATGAGCGACGCTCGTGGTCGCGGACCGAGGAGGTTCTCCTCTCCGCCCTGCCCTACATCCGCGAGTTCCACGGCCAGACGCTGGTGGTCAAACTCGGGGGCCGCGTCCTCGAGAGGGAGGAGGCGATGGATACGGTCGCCAAAGACCTGGCCCTCCTCCGCTTCGTGGGCATCCGGCCGGTGGTGGTCCACGGGGGCGGGGCGGAGATCAGCGGGTTCATGGAGAGGCTCGGGATGGAGCCGAAGTTCGTCTCGGGCCTCCGGGTGACCGACGAGGCGACCCTCGACCTGGTCATCATGCTCCTCGGGAAGGTGAACCACCGGCTGGTGGCGGCCCTGGAGCGGCACGGGGTGAAGGGGCTGGGGCTGAGCGGGGGCGACGCGAGCCTCCTCGTCGCGAAGAAGATGAAACCGGTGGCCGAGGGGGGGAAGCGGGTCGACCTGGGCTACGTGGGGGAGGTGGAAACGGTCAACCCCGAGGTGCTCCGGATGGGGGTGGAGGGGGGCTACATCCCGGTGGTGGCGCCGGTGGCGGTGGACCTCTCGGGCCACTCCTTCAACGTGAACGCCGACGAGGCGGCGGGGGCGATCGCGGCGGCCCTCAAGGCGCGGAAACTGCTCCTGATGACCGACGTGGACGGCCTCCTGGAGGACCCGGAGCGGCCGGAGACGCTTGTGGAGAGGCTGACGGTCGCGGAGGCGCGGGAGAGGCTGAAGAGGGTGGAGGGGGGGATGGCGCCCAAACTGCGGGCGTGCGTCCGCGCCGCGGAGGCGGGGGTGGAGGCGCACATCATCAACGGCCAGAAGCCCCACGCTCTGCTCCTGGAGCTCTTCACCCCGCACGGCGTCGGGACGATGGTGAGCGGGAGGAAGTGATGGGGAAGAAGCAGGCGGTCCGGGAGGTCGAGGTGGAAGGGCACATCATCGACTCCAACATCCTCAGCCAGATCTTCGACCGGGTCATGGACATGGAGGGGGAGTTCGAGGTCACCCGCTTCGAAATCGGCAAGAAGAAGGAGCAGCCCTCCTACGCCCGCATCCTCATCCGGGGGCGGAACGACGCCCACCTCGACCAGATCCTCACCGAGGTCCATCGGCTCGGCGCGCGGGTGCCGGAGGCGGAGCAGGCGCAGGTGGAGGCGGCGCCCGACGACAAGGTCGCGCCGCGCGGATTCTACTCGACGACCCACCACCCGACCTTCATCCACTGGAAGGGGAAGTGGCTCCCGGTGGAGTCGATGGGCATGGATTGCCTCGTGGTGGTGGAGGACGGCAAGGCGTCGGCCAAGCCCATCGCGCGGCTGAAGAAAGGGGAGAGGGTGCTGGTCGGCGAGAAGGGAGTCCGCGTCGTCCCGCCGGAGCGCCCGCGGGGCCGCTCGCTCTTCGAGTTCATGGGGAAAACCGTCTCCTCGGAGCGCCCTTCCCGCAACCTCATCAAGCAGATCGCGGAGGAGATCGCGGAGACCCGGAGGGAGGGGGCGAAAATCGCCGTGGTCGCCGGGCCCGCCGTGGTCCACACGGGGGCCGCCCCGGCGCTGGCGGAGATGATCCGGCTCGGGGCGGTGGACCTGCTGCTGGCGGGGAACGCCCTCGCGGTCCACGACATCGAGCACGCCCTCTTCGGGACCAGCCTCGGGATGGACGTCAAGAAGGCGGAGCCCACCCCCGGGGGCCACAAGAACCACATCTACGCCATCTCGGAGATCCTGCGGTGCGGCTCCATCGAGGGCGCGGTGAAGTCGGGGGTGCTGAAGTCGGGCATCCTCTACGAGTGCGTCAAGTCGAAGACGCCCTTCATCCTCGCCGGCTCCATCCGGGACGACGGGCCGCTGCCGGAGGTCATCACCGACGTCATCGAGGCGCAGGAGAGGATGCGCACCGCCCTGCGGGATGTGGAACTGGTCCTCATGGTCTCGACGATGCTCCACTCCATCGCGGTCGGGAACAAACTCACCAGCAACGTGAAGACCGTCTGCGTCGACATCAACCCGAGCGTGGTGACGAAACTGATGGACCGGGGGACCGCCCAGGCCGTGGGGGTCGTGACCGACGTGGGGTCCTTCCTGCCGATGCTGGCGGAGGAGTTGCGGAAGCAGAAGCGGCTGACGGAGTTTCCGGGATAGTCTCAGACTGGTTCTCTCCCCGCAAAATATCCTCCGAGAAACTCCCTGAGTTCCTTGCTCCTCTCGATTTTCCGGGAATCCCACACCTCAAACCGCCCCTTCGCCAAATCCCTCCCCAGCCCCGCCCTCTTCGCCTCCGCCTCCAGGAAAGTTGGGACCGTGCGGTGCTTCCGCTCCAACTCCACCACCCACCGGTCGCCCCGCATGAACCTCGGCCTCCCCCCGTGCGCCTTGAGGAACCTCCGGCTGTCCCCCTCGAAAAACAGGGGCGGCCCCTCGTGGAGCCGCAGCCGCGGCAGGGGGGCCGCGGGGAGCTCGAAGAGGACGAATCCGCGCCCTCCGATTCTGTGGACGCCGCTCCGGAAGATGTGGAACTCGTTTTTCTTGAGGAGCGCCGTGAGCGACTCCTCCGCCCTCCTCAACTGGGGGTAGACCGTGTCGTCCACCAGACGGTCGGGCGCGGGCAGCACCAAGGCCGTCATCTCCGTCCCCCGCGCACGGAGGCGGCGGCCCAACTCCCCGGGCTTCAGGGGGGCCGGGGGCTCCGGGAAGAAGAGCGCCAACGACGGCTTCCGGAGCAGCGCCCGCGCATGCTCCACCGCCCGCGCCAGGGACTCCCGGGAAAGGGCGGCCGCCACGTTCCGCCCCGGGTCGACCGGGTCGATGAAAACGAGTGGGTCTTCGCCCGCAAAAGTCCCCTCTCCCTCCGAGTCAAGGTGGACCGGCGGGCGCCACTTCGCCATCGCCTCGACACACTTCTCGAAGGAGCCGAAGTGGAGGATGAGCAGTTCGCAGAGGTAGCCCGAGAAGCCCCGGGTCTTCGCCTCCGCCCCGTAGACCCCCGCGCCCGCGAGGTGCTGCTTCAGGAGCAGAACCTCCTCCTCCCGGCCCGCCACCCTCCGCTTCACGTGGTCGTGGTGGAAGGGGGTCCGGTCCACGGCCGTTTTCCTCTCCGCCGCGCTCTCCAGTTTGTAGGCGGGGACGAGGTCCACCCCGAACCCCTCCCATTGGCCACGGAGGTAGGGGTGCTCGGCATACTTCACCCGCCCCTTCGGGCAGACCTTCCGGGCGAGGGCGAGGCCCCGCTGTTCGAGGTCCTCGCGCGGGGTCCCGGGGGGGAAGAGGAGGAAGATGTCGATGTCGCGCTCGCCGCGGCGCCAGGTGGACCGGGCGGAGGAGCCGACGTGGAGGGGCTCGACCTGCAGCCCGAGCGAGCGCGCCGCCCCTCGGGCGCGGGCGAAGAGGGTCTCCACGGCCGACCGGAGGGCCGACTCCTCGGCGGGGGTGGGGCGGAGGCGGGAGAGGAGGCGGGTGCGGAGTTGGGGAGGCAGGACCATTGCCGGTGATGCTCCACAGGTCGAATCAACCTTCCCGAAGGGGTCCGCGCTCGGTCCTCGCCGGAGTGGAATGGTCGGAGTACGGGGGTGGAGGGAGGGGGGGCGGGCCTTTGGACGGGGGGGTCTGCCCCCTCCTCCCTCCCGGCGACGGTTACCTGAACTTCGGCCTCTGGCTCAACTTCTGCGGCAGCGGCAGCGGCCTCGTCGGCAACCCCGCCGTCTCCTTTAAAATCCGCTCCCGCAACTCCGCCGCCGTCATCTCGACGGGCCCCTTCGGCCCGCTCCGCACGGTGACGGCGAGTTTGCCGGACTTGGCCTCTTTCTCGCCAATCACCGCCACGTAGGGGACCCAATCCATCCCGGCGTCCCGGACCTTCCGTCCCACAGACTCGTCCCGGTCGTCGAGGTCCACGCGGAGGCCCGCGAGGGCCCTGGCCACCTTCTCCGCCGGGCCGACGAAATCGGCGCTCACCGGCGCCAAGCGCACCTGGGTGGGGGCGAGCCAGACCGGGATGTTCGGCACCCCGCCCCCCCTCGCCACGCGGTGGGCCTTCTCCAGCAGCGCGTAGAGGATGCGCTCCACCGCCCCGGTCGGCGAGGCGTGGAGGATGACCGGCAGCCGCTCCTTCCCGTCCTCGCCGATGAACTTGATCCCGTATCGTTCGGCGTTCTCCACGTCGATCTGCACCGTCGCGAGGGCGCTCGCCTTCCCCGAGTTGTCCACGAAGTTGAACTCCGCTTTGCAGACGAAGTAGAAGAAGCGCTCCTCCCACTCCTCGGCGAATGCGGGCTGGCCCAGCTCCTTCAGCAGCGAGTCGAGGTAGCCGGAATTTTTCGCGTAGAAGTCGCGGGTGAAGCGGATGGCGATTTCGGTGTCGGCGGGCTCGACGCCGGCGCCCCGCAGGACGTCGCGGCAGAGGAGGATTTGCGACTTGAACTCCTGGAGTGCCTGCTCCATGTCGGCGCAGAGGGTGTGCATGTCGGGCATCGTGAAGGCGCGGAGCCGCCGGAGGCCGGTCAACTCCCCGGACTGCTCGCGCCGGAAGGAGTAGCGGGTGAGTTCGAAGAGTTTCACCGGCATGTGGCGGTAGGAGAGCACCATGTCGTGCCCCATGAGGAACTGGCCGAAGCAGGCCGCGAAGCGGAGGAAGAGCTCCTTGCTCTCCGAGGAGACCGCGTACTGGCGGGCCGGGAAGCGGTCGAGGTAGGAGCGGAGGGTCGGGTGGTGGAGGTCATACATGATGGGGGTCTCCACCTCCAGGGCGCCATACTCCGCGACGCGCTGGGAGACGTAGGACTCCAGCAGCGCCTTCACCAGCCGCCCCTTGGGGTAGAAGCGCAGGTTCCCCGGGTCGCTCCCCGCCTCGTGGTCCACCCACTCGAGACGCTGCATCAACTCCACGTGGGGGGGCTCCTGCTCGGCCGCGCGGACCTTCGCCATCTCATATCGGGCGAGCTCCCCGAGGCGGGGGCGCGCCTGGAAGTCGAACCTTCCCACCTCGGAGCGGCGGCCGCCGGGGGCGAGGATGAGGAAAGAGGATTTCGCCCTCTTCTCCGCGGCCAGGGCCAACGACTCCGGGGGAACCGCGGCCGCCCGAGGGGAGTCTCCCTTCGCTCCTTTCGGGCCCTTCCCCCCCTCCCCGGGGCGGATGGTCCGTGAGAGCTCGCTCAGCGGGTGCCCCTTGCAGGCGAGCGTGAAGCGCTTGTACCAGCCGAAGGGGGCGCGGTGGACCTCGCCCGACTTCGCGAGCTCCGCCTCCAAGCTGCGGAGGATGCGGACCGCCACCCCGGGCGAGGCGAGGGAGGGGCTCAGGTGGGCGTAGGGGTAGAGGAGGACGCGCGGCGCCTTGACTTGGCTCGCGACCTCCCGAATGGCCCGGGCCCCCTCGCCGACCACGCAGGACTCGTCGGCTTCATCCGCCTTCTCGACGGCGGTGAACGCGACCAGGACCTCCTCGAACCTCCCGTTCCGGTTCTCGGTCGCCTCCGCGACCTTGGTCTTCTGCTGCGACTCAAACTCCAAGAAGTCGGCGTGGACCAGGAGCAACTGCATGGCCGAAACGTGGGCCGGGAGGCTAAAGGGTTTCTCGGCGGGCGCGCTCCGACGGAGGGCGCGCGGGGGCTGCGCCAGCAGACCCGCGGGGCGCATCCGCAGGAGGTGCGGGGCCGCACCGAAGGCGCGGCAGAGGGGATGCGCTCAACGAGAGCGGGGCCGCCGGCGCGGGCGGAGGCTGGAAGGGCGGGATGGAGCCTCCAACGCGAGGAGTCTCCGCTTCGTCCCGACTCCGGGGCCCGAGAACCCGCCGATTCCGCCGGCCGCGACGACGCGGTGGCAGGGAATGAGCAGGGGGACGGGATTTGCCCCCAACGCCCGGCCCACCGCCCGGGGGCCCGTCCCGAGGGCCCGCGCGACCTCCCCGTAGGTGCGGGTCTCCCCCCGCGGGATGCGGGCGACGTGGCCCAGGACCTTCCGCTGGAAGGGGGTCAGCCGCGGAGCGGCGCGCCAGGAGCCGGCGCGACCGCTCTCCACCCACCTTTCGAGGGCGCGGAAGAGGGCGCGCGCCTCGGGGTTCCGCGGGGCGGAGGCCCGGCGGCCGCGCTTCAGGCGGATCCGCAGGACGCGCCGCCCTTCCACCTCCGCCTCGGCGGCGCAGCCGAGGGCGGGGAGGGGGACGAGGAGCCGCCGGGCCATCGGGCAGATGGAACCTCCGCCTGAAAAAAGGGAGGGGTCCCGATGTTCTTGTGTAAGGAAATTATGGCGCGGAACCCTGCCCTCCGCTCGCGCTTCGCGCTCGCTCCGGGCGGGTTCCGCGAGGGCCGACCCCCGGGGACCCCGTCGCGCGGGGCGAGAGCCCCGGGGGGTGACCGGTCGTGACTCGCCGGAGAGAGTCAGAACAGGAGCCCTGCGGCGAGCCCCGCCAGGACGAGGCCCATGCCGAGGGAGATTGCCTTCCGGCCCAGGGAGGGGCGGACAAGGACGGCGGCGATGAAGAGCGCGTCGGCGGGCCCGACGAAGGCCCAGTAGAGGGGGCTCAACCCCCCCGCGAGGAAGGGGCCGGGGCTCAGGGCGACCGCCGCCGCCATGGAGCCCACGGCGATGATCCGGCTAGCGCCGGTCCCGGCGTAGAGGGGAAGGGTCCGGGCGCCGTTCGCCGCGTCCCCCCGCACATCCTCGATGTCCTTCACCACCTCGAGGGAGAGGCCGGAGAGGAAGGCGCAGAGGGTGATGGGGAGGACCGAGGCGATGTTTCCGGTGGTCACGAGGGCCCCGTAGGGGAAGACCGAGGCGACGAGGGCGCTGACCAGGAGATTGCCTGTGACCAGCATCCGCTTCGAATGGCGGGCGTAGAGGGCGAGGAGGCCGCCGTTCATCGCCGCCACAGCGCCGGCAGCGGGGGCCGCCGCGAAGGCGAGGGCGACGCCGGCCGCGGAGGCCCCGAGGGAGAGCCGGAGGGCCCCCCGCTGCGTCAGCCGCCCCGAGGGGATGGGGCGGTCGGGCCGGTTCACCCGGTCCACGGCGAGGTCGAAGTAGTCGTTCAGCCCGTTCCCCCCGCCGTTCACCAGGAGGGCGCCGAGGGCGGCGAGAGCGACAGGGAGCGTCACCTCGATTCCGCCGGCGGCGAGGGAGGCCCCCAGGAGGGCGCCGAGGGCCGCCACCGCCCCGTTCCAGACGCGGAAGAGTTCGAGGGAGGCGCGCGCCTTGCTGGGGAGGCCCTCGGCCGCGACCGAGGGGTGGAGGGGGGCCGCCAGGAGGGGATGCCCGCCGTGCACCGGCTGGGAGGCCATGGAGGGGGGTGGTGGGGGTGCTTTATGAACCATTGCAGGCGGCTCCCGATTCTTCAAACGACGGAATAAGGGCGGCGTTGAAACTCCTTCTTGCAGGCTCCCGCGCGGAGGGTGGTGGTGGGGTGGTCCGACCGCCCCCGGACCCGCTCCGCCCCCCCGCCGACGCCGAGGAGGGCGCGAGGGAGAGGAGCGCGCTCCCCTCCTCCAGACCCGCCACCGTTGGCCTTATGTCCTGCCGCCCCCATCGGCGTCCCATGACAAACCGCCCGGAACTCAACCCCGTTTGGTCCAGGAACGCGAGAGTCCGGGGCGGTTCAACCCCCATCGTCGTCCGCCCCGGCCGGGGGGCCCGGGTAGAGGAGGTCCCGGTGGAGATGGTGGAGCGGAAGGGGAGGGGCCACCCCGACTCCCTCTGCGACCGCGCCTCGGAGGAACTGAGCATCGCCCTGAGCAAGTTCTACTTGAAGGAGTTCGGCCGGGTCCTCCACCACAATGTGGACAAGTGCGTGCTGGTCGGGGGGCAGAGCCAGGCGACCTTCGGCGGGGGCGAGGTGCTGGAGCCCATCTACCTTCTCCTCGTGGGGCGGGCCGCGCTCGCGGTCGAGTACAAGAAGAGGGCGGTGAAGGTCCCCGCGGGGACGATGGCGGTCGAGGAGACCCGGAAGTGGGTGAGGGGGGCGATGCGCTTCCTCGACCCGACGCGCCACCTCGTGGTCGACTCCCGCATCCGCCCCGGGAGCGTGGACCTGGTCCACGTCTTCGATGAGGACTCCCAGGTGCCGATGGCGAACGACACCTCGTTCGGCGTCGGCTTCGCCCCCTTCAGCGACACCGAGCGCATCGTCCTCGACACCGAGCAGTTCCTCAACGGCCCGGAGATGAAGCGGAAGCACCCCGCCCTCGGCGAAGACATCAAGGTGATGGGGGTGCGGCGGGGCGACACCATCGGCCTCACCATCGCCTGCGCCATCGTCGCCTCGCAGGTGAAGAGCAAGGAGGCCTACCTCTCGATGAAGGCCGCGGTCGAGTCGGCGGTGGCGAAGCGCGCGGGCAAGCTCACGAGCCGGGAGGTCGCGGTGAGCATGAACACCGCCGACAGGCCCGAGAGGGGCTCCTTCTACCTCACCGTCACGGGGACCAGCGCGGAGCACGGCGATGACGGGCAGGTGGGGCGGGGCAACCGGGCCAACGGCGTCATCACTCCCTACCGGCCGATGACGCTCGAGGCCTCGGCGGGCAAGAACCCCATCACCCACGTGGGAAAAATCTACAACATCGCGGCGCGCCTGGTGGCGGAGCGGCTCGTCGAGCGAGAGCCCGCGCTGAAGCAGGTCCACGTGAACATGGTCTCCCGCATCGGCGCGCCCATCCACGAGCCGACGGTGGTCGATGTCGAGATCCACGGCGGCTCCAAGGCGACGCAGAAGAACGCCGAGGAGATCGCGGCGGGGGTCCTCGACGAGATGGGCACCCTCTGGAAGGGGTTCCTCGAGCGGAAGTTCATGGTGTTCTGACTCTCCCCCCTCCCTGAAAATGTCATACGGCAAGATTAAAGCGGCGCGGCGCGCCTCCCCACCTCCATGAAAATCGCCTTCCTCGTCTGGGAGTACCCCCCGCGCATCGTCGGCGGCCTCGGCACCTTCGCCCAGAACATCGCCCCCGAGATGGTCCGGCAGGGCCACGAGGTCACCATTTTCACCATCAACCCGGGGGACCTGAAGACCGAGGAGGTCATGGAGGGGGTCCGGGTCTTCCGGCCCCTCCTGGTGGACGCGAGCGACGTCTTCCCGGGGGTGGTGGCCGAGGACCTCCGGCGCTGGGGGAAGGCACTGAAGTTCTTCTCCGACCTCTTCGTCTACAACCTCCTGAGCGCCTCCGCCGCGGTGAACTTGGTCCGCCGGGGGGGCGAGAGGTTCGACGTCATCTGTGCCCACGACTGGCTGAGCGCCATGGGCGGCATGATCCTTCAGAAGGAGCTGAAGGCCCCCCTCGTCCTCCACATGCACTCCACCGAGTGGGGGCGGGCGATGGACTCGGGCTCCGAGACGGTCCGCAACATCGAGGAGACGGCGGGCCGCCGCGCCGACCGGGTCGTCACCGTCTCCTACCCCATGGAGGAAGACCTGGTCCGCCACGGGTGGGACGCGTCGAAAATCCGGGTCGTGTGGAACGGCGTCTGGCCCGACCGCTACAACCCGGCGGCCGCCGACCCCCGCAAGGTCGAGGCGCTCCGGGCCCACTACGGAATCGGCAAGGGCGAGACCCTGGTCCTCTTCGTGGGCCGCCTCACCTCGGTCAAGGGGGCGGTCCAACTGGTCCAGGGGTTCCCGGAGGTCCTCTCCGCCCACCCCGGGGCGCGGCTGGTCATCCTCGGGGCGGGGGAGCTGGACCAGACCGTCGCGGGCCTCATCCGCACTCTCGGCCTGGAGAGGCAGGTGAAGACCTGCCTCCGCTTCGTCTCCGAGGAGGAGCGCATCCTCCACTACGCCGCCTGCGACGTCGCCGTCCTCCCGAGCCTCTACGAGCCCTTCGGCATCGTCTCCCTGGAGGCGATGGCGATGGGGAAGCCGGTGGTTGTGGGGGCCTCGGGGCTCAGCGGGTTCAAAGACCAGGTGGTTCCCAGCGGCGAGGAGCAGACCGGCGTCCACGTCGACGGGCGGAACCCCTCCGACATCGCCTGGGGAATCAAGGCGCTGCTTCACGACATGGAGAGGGCGCGCGAGATGGGGGGGCGGGGGCGCCAGAGGGTCCTGAAATATTTCACGTGGGAGCGGGCCGCGAAGGCCACCCTCGAGGTCTACCAGGAAGCCGTCGCGGCGGCGAAGAGATGACGGAAGGGGAGGGGGGACGGTTGCTCACCCGCCGGATTGCGACAGAAAGAGGCTCCCCTCTCCCCTAGTCCTTCGATGCCCGAACTCCGGAAGCACGACTTCCTCGACGAGTATGTCCTCATCGCGACCGAGAGGGCGAAGCGCCCGACCGATTTCCGGAAGCCGAGGCCCCCCGCCGCGGGGCCCGAGACCTGCCCCTTCTGCCCCGGGCGCGAGGAGAGGACGCCCCCCGCCGTGGCCGCCTACGTGCGAAGGGGTGAGAAGATCGAACTCCTCGCCGACGGGGAGGAGCGGGTCCGGGGGTGGTCGGCGCGGGTCTTCCCGAACCTCTTCCCGGCGGTGGGGCCGGAGCATGGGGCCCACGAGGTGATCGCCGAGACGCCCGCCCACGACCGCCACCCCTCGCGGCTGGACGACGGGGAGGCGGTCCTGCTCCTCCGCGTCTTCCGGGACCGCTTCCTCCACCACACCGCCCGGGGGGCGCGCTACGTCTCGCTCTTCCGGAACCACCGCCCCGAGGCGGGAGCCTCGCTCTCCCACCCCCACTCCCAGCTCATCTCGCTCCCCCTGGTGCCGCCGAAGATGGCGGCCGAGCAGAGGGCCCTCGCGCGGGAGTGCGCCCTCTGCCGGGTCGCCCCCGAGGAGGCGCGGGGGGGGCGCTTCCTCCTCCGCCGGGGGGCGTGGGTCGCCTTCGCCCCGCGCGCCTCCCGGAAGCCGTTCGAGGCGTGGGTGGTCCCGGAGCGCCACCTCCCCTCCCTCCGGGAGGTGGAGGGGTCCGACCTGCGGGACTTCGCCCTCCTCGCCCGGGACCTCCTGGCCCGGATAGAGGGGGTCCTGGGGGACTTCCCCTACAACGCCATGCTCTTCCAACTCGGGGAGGGGGACTACCACCTGAGCCTCCGGGTCGAGCCCGAGCTCGCCACCGCAGCCGGCTTCGAGAAGAGCACCGGGGTCTACATCAACCCGCTCCCTCCCGAAGAGGCGGCCCGCACGTTGCGGAGCGAGGCGCGGGGGGGCGCCGAAGAGGGTCCGCCGGCGGGCGCGCGCCGGGCGGCGTCCAAATAGAGCGCGGGGGGGAGGAGTCGGGCGGGGGCGGGACCGGCCCGCAGCCAGCGCCCGAACGGCGGGAGGGGGTGGGGAGGTCCGCGCCTCCCGGCCCCGGGGTCGCCGGGAGAGGCCCGGGGACGGAGGGCGAAACGTTAAGAGGGGCCTGGGGGATTTCCCCCGATGCGGCGGCTCGGGCCCCTCTACCGGCTCTACGAGTGGCGCCTCCTGCGGGAGGTCCGCCGTGGCCCCCTCCCCCGCCACGTCGCGGTCATCATGGACGGGAACCGCAGGTACGCCGCGGAGCGCGGCCTCCCCCGGGAGGAGGGCTACCGGAGGGGGGCCGACACCACGGAGCGGGTCCTCGACTGGTGCGGCGAGCTGCGGATTCCCACCCTCACCCTCTTCGCCTTCTCGACTGAGAACTTCGAGCGGAGCTCCGAGGAGAAGGGGGGGCTCTTCCGCCTCATGAAAGAGAAGATCGAGGCCGCGGCCCGGGACGGGCGGCTGGAGCGGGACTCCATCCGGGTCCGCACGATCGGCCGGACCGACCTCCTGCCCCCCGAGGTCCGGGAGGCGGCCCGGCGCCTCGAGGAGCAGACCCGGGGCCACACCCGCTACGACCTCTACGTCGCCCTCGCCTACGGCGGGCGCCAGGAGATCGTGGACACGGCGCGCGCCCTCGCCCGGCGGGTGGAGGCGGGGGAGCTGGAGCCGAATGCGCTGACCTCCGACGACGTGGCGCGCCACCTCTACGCGGGGCCCGAGGCCGCCTCGGTGGACCTCATCATCCGGACGGGCGGCGAGTTCCGGACCAGCAACTTCCTCCCGTGGCAGGCCGCGGGCAACGAGTCGGCAGCCTACTTCTGCGCCCCATACTGGCCCGAGTTCCGGAAGGTGGACTTCTTGAGGGCGGTCCGGACCTTCCAGCGGCGGATGGCGGAGGCCCCCGCCCCGGGGCCCGCGCCCCGGCCGGTCCACGGGGCGGCGGGGGGCCACCCGGCATGAAGGGCGACGGGGGGCGAGTGCTCGTCACCGGCGCGTGCGGCTTCATGGGTTCCCACGCCATGGACCTCCTCCAGGCGCGGGGCTACACAGTCCGGGCGACCGACCTCCCGAGCGCGAACCAGGACTACGTGAAGCAGATCGGCGCGGAGTTCGTCCCGTGCGACCTCACCAAGCCCGAGACCCTGAAACCGGCGTTGAAGGACGTGGACATGGTCTTCAACATCGCCTCGGTCTTCGACTACTTCGCCCCCTACGAACTCCTCCACAAGGTGAACGTGGAGGGGATGAAGAACCTCTGCGCGGCGGTGGCGGACAGCAAGGTGAAGCGGGTCATCCACTGGTCCACCGTGGGGGTCTACGGCCCATGCGTCGAGTTCCCCACGACGGAGGACTCTCCCAAGAACCCGAGCAACAACTACGAGAAGACGAAGTGGGAGCAGGAGCAGATCGCGATGAAGTGGGTGAAGGAGAACGGATTGCCCCTCACGGCGATCCGGCCCGCCCCGACCTACGGCCCCCGGAACCGCTACGGGATGTTCAACATGTTCAAGCTCTTCTCGCAGGGCATCCTCACCATCATCCCCTCCCTCTATCCCCGGAGCAAGCGGATTCGGATCCCCATGGTCCACGTGACCGACGTCTGCCGGGCTGCCCTCTTCCTCTCCGACAAGGAGCGGACGGTCGGCGAGGTCTACAACGTGGTGGCCGACACCCACCCCACCGCCGACGAGCTGATGGAGTTCGTCTTCCCCCTCCTCAACGTGAAGGCCCACCGGCTCATCGTGCCCGCCGCCGTGTTCCCCCTGTTCCACAAGATGTTCCACCGCATGGCCGTGAAGATGGAAGCCAAGGCGAAGAAGCGGGGGCCGGGGGTCCGCCCGCCCCTCGAGGTGGACACGGTGAACTACATGATGAACTCCTATCTCTTCAGCAACGCGAAAATCAAGAATCTGGGCTTCGAGTTCGATTACGCCGACTTCCGCAGGGGGGTCTGGGAGACGGTGGGCTGGTACCGCCAGCAGGGGTGGCTTGATGTATAGGAAGGCCTCGATGGCGGTGATGGCTCCCGCCCGTCCCGGTTCCGGCCCTCCTTGGGCCGGGAGGTGGGGCGGGGCTCCGCGCGCGGCCCCGACCGGCGGGACCGGGGGGCGCGCATGAGTTTCCTGCTCGACCCGTTTCTCCTCTTGGGCCTCGGCGTCATCACGGTCAAGCTCTACAACCAGAAACTGGCGAAGCGGAACAAGGACTGGCTCCAGTTCCTCTCGGCCATCTGGATCATCGTTTTCTACGCCGTCTCGGTCCCCCTCTACCTGAACCTCATCCCCAACCCCTTCGCCCCGGTGATGGAGGCCTTCCTCGGCCCCGGCGCGTGCGGCGACTCCAACTACTTCATGTGGAACTCCTGCCTGCCGCTTGGCATCACCCCCAGCCCCGGGGCGTGGCCCCTCGCGCTGGTCATCTTCCTCTCCTACCCCCTCTGGCTCTACGTGGGCATCGGCCAGGGCAAGGCGCTCTTCGGCCAGACGCCGAAGCAAAAGGGGTTCGGGGCCCTTCGGTTCTGAAGGTCCGAGAGCCCCGCCGACCCGCCAAAGCGGACGGGGGACGCGAAACGGGGCGGGGGGTGGGTGAGCGGGGATGATAGAGGCACTTTCTCACTCTTCTGCAGCGCCCGGTGGCGATTCATCCCCGGGATGGCTCCCGGGGCGTTCCCGCCACCCCGTAACCCCCCAGATATCGCCCGAGACCTTTTTGACGGAGGCGGCCTCCGCTGGCGATGGTCGATTTCGAGCTCGCGAAGGAGGTCCGGGAGACCCGGCGGCTCGTCCACGCCTTCGCCCAGGGCCGCCTCCGGCCCATCGCCCGGGAGTTCGACCGGAACGAGCACGCCATCCCCTGGGACCTGATCCGGGAGGTCCACCGGATGCAAGCCTCCATGCCGGTGAAGCGGGGCACGGCGACCCCCGGCGGGACGCTGGCGGCGGCGATCCTCGCCGAGGAGATGGCGTGGGGCGACCCGGGCCTCATGCGGATGCTCCCCGGCCCGGGCCTCGGGGGCGCCGCCATCATGGCCAACGGGACGCCCGAGCAGATTGAACGCTTCCTGAAGCGCTACTCCGGCCCCGAGCCCGCCTTCGGGGCGATGGCGATGACCGAGCCCGGGGCGGGCTCCGACACTGCGGCGGTGCGCACCACCGCACACCGGGAGGGGGACCACTGGGTCCTCAACGGCGAGAAGTTCTTCTGCTCCAACGCCCAGATGGCCATCGAGAAGACCCGGGGGCTGATGGTGGTCTGGGCCAAGGTGGTGGAGAGGGGCGCCTCGCCGGACCAGACCACCCGGGCCGCCATGCGCCCTTTCGTGATTCCCGCCGGGACGCCGGGCGCGAGGATCGCCAAGGTGGAGAAGAAGCTGGGCATCCGCGCCTCGAATACCTGTGACGTGGTCCTGGAGGATTGCCGGGTCCCGCTCGACCACATCCTCCCCTGGCCCGAGGACGCAGCCAAGGCGAAGGGGTTCAAGGGGGCGATGGCCGCCTTCGACACGATGCGGCCCATCGTGGCCGCCGCCGGCATCGGGTGCGCGCGGGCCGCCCTGGAGGCCACGCGGGAACTCTTCCGCAGGGCGGGCCAGCCCATCCGCTACGGCCTCTCCCCCGCCCAGATGGCCGCGGCAGAGCGCGATTTCATCGAGGCGGAGGCGAAACTGCAGGCGGCCCGCCTCCTCGCCTGGAGGGCATGCTGGATGGCGGACCGCAAGCTGCCGAACAACGCCGAGGCCTCGATGTCGAAGGCGATGGCTGGAACCGTGGTGGCCCAGGTCACCCAGAAGTGCGTGGAGCTGGCGGGCGCCCTTGGCTATTCGGAGAAGGAGATGCTGGAGAAGTGGCTGCGGGACGCCAAGGTGACCAACATCGCCGAGGGGACCGGGGAGATCCAGAGGCTCATCATCGCGCGGCGGATCCTGGGATACACGAGGGAGCAGCTGAAGTAGCGACCCACCCGAACCACGCGAACCGGTGGGGGGGGCTGCGCGCCGACCTGCGCCCGCCGGGTCCGGAAACGGGGAGGAATGGACGCCGCAGCCGCCCCGGCACCGGGGACGCCGCCCCCCTCCGCGGCGACCCCGCACCGGGAGCTCCTCCACGCGCTCGCCCGCGCGGCGGCCCCCCTCCTGCGGGGCGAGGAGGCGAGGGTCTGCATCGCCGGGCCCCCGGGTTCGGGGAAGAGCGGCCTTCTCAGGGAGTTCCTCCCCGAACTCCACCGAGCCGCTGCGGGGCGCGGGCTCCCGCTCCCGGTCTACTTCGTGGACGGCCGCACGGCCCGGACAGCCTACGGCCTCCTGGCCGCCCTCGTCCGCCTCGCGGGGGGGCGCGAGCCCGCCAGCGGCTGGTCGTGGGGGCGGCTGGTGGAGTCGTGGCGCGCCCGGGTCCCGGGTCCGGCGGCCGTGGCGGTGGACCACGCCGACGAGGCGGGGGGGGTGGAGCGGCTCCTCCGTGCCCTCGCCCCCAACCGCGGGGGGCTCCTACTCGCCGTGCGGAGCGGCTCCAGCCTCGCCCGGAGGCAGCCGGGAGTCCTCCTGCTGGTGCTCCGACCATCTCCTCCCCCCCCTGCGGTTCCAGTGGAGGGGCGAGGGGGGGTTGTCGCCACCGCCGACGCCATCAAGGGAAGGGATTGGCTGTGGCCCGACGCAGGAGGCCCGAGGGGGGTCGCCGCAGCCGCCGGCGTCCCGACTTCGGAGCCGGGGGAGGCCTCCCCCGCTCCTCCTCCACCCTCCCCGGAATCGCCCGACGCACGGAGCGGCGCAGCGGACCGCCCGGCGCCTCCACGCCCGGAGATGCGGAGCCCGCGCCGGGCGGAGGGGGCCGCGCGCTCCACCGGGGGCGGCGGATGGGGCGGGGGGGGTGGCAACGGGGGCCCCTCTCCCCTACGGCGGGTGGCCCTTCTCGACGACGCCCCCCGGCTCCTCCTGGCCCTCCTGGCCCGCGAGGAGGGGAAGGCGACGACCGGCCACCTCTGGCGCGCCTACCGCCGCGCCGCTCCCGGGACGGGTCTCCGCCCGCTCACCCTCAGGAGGGTCTCGGGGCTCCTCCGCGAACTGGAGGCGGCGGACCTGGTCTCCGCCCCGGTCCTGAGCCGGGGACGGAGGGGGAGGACCAAATGGGCGATCCTCACCGAAGAGGCGAGGGGGGCCCTGCAGGAGATGGAGGCGGCCGCTTCACCCCCCGCCACAGAGGGCTGAAGCGCCACACCATTCTCCAAACCCCCCGGCCGGAGAACCTGTCCGGCACCGCCGTTCGTGATGGCGCATGAGTGAGCCCTGCCGCTTCGCAACATCCCGGACGGTTTCTTCCCCAGATTTCACGCCATGCGGGACTTCTCGACGGGCCGCGCGCTCCGACCCGCGTCTTCCCCGTCGTGGGGCCCGAGGGGGCAGCGAGCGCGCGGGATGTGACAGAACGCGAATCTTGTGATTCGTTTCCTCGGCGGGGGGTCGCGGCCATCGGCGGAATTGACACTCCGGGGGGGCCGTCCTGCGGACCGAGTTCCGCCGTCCATCGTCGGGGCTGCGCCCGCTGGCAGAAACCATTTGGCGGCGTCGGACGAGTGGGGCGATGGACTCCACCGGCCCGTCCCCCCCCATCCCGGAGGCCCGCCCGGTCGGTCGCCCGAGGGGGGGTGGCCCCCTGGCCGCACGCCTCCGCTTCTTCGGGCGGCGCCGACCGGACGGCCAGATTCCCGCTCTCCGACGTCGGGAGTGGAGGTCCAGCCTCTGGATTCCCTGCGCCCTCCTCGCAGGCGCGGGCTTCGCCCTCTCCCCCGAAGCGGGGCTCGCCTCGGGGGTCGTCGCCCTCGTTCTCCTCTTCCTCCTCTCTCCCGCCCGCGAGAGGGGCGCCGGGGTCCTCCTCTCGGTTCTGGGTGTTGGGGTGTGGGTCACGGCCCGCTCCCTCTACCCGGGCCTCGGGCTGCTCGCGGCGGGACTCTACCTCTTCACCCGGAGCCGATGGGGCCCCGACGCCCACCTACGCGGGAAGGACTCCGGGCCGGGGCCTTCCCGCTCCCTCTCGATTTTCAGGAAAGCGGCACGGGGCCCGTCCGCGGGAGGAGGGGCCGCCGCGCCTCGAACACCGCCACCCTCCGCCCGACCTCCCCGAGCCTCGCGGAGGCCACCGGGCCCAGGGAGCGGCCTCCTCGCCAACCGCACCCTCTACGAGCTGGTGACCGCCCTCGGCGCCGTCGCCCTCGTGGTGGCCCTCCTCCAACAGGGGACCGCCACCTGGCCCGCGATGGTCGCCGTCGAGTCGTGCTCGATGGAGCCCAACGTGCGGGTGGGCGATCTCGTCCTGGTGGTGGGCCCCTCCCGCTCGGCGGTCGTGACCCAGGAGGGGGACCGGGTCGAGTTCCGGGAGCCCGGTTTGGAGCCCGCGGTCATCCTCCCGCCCTCTCGGGCGGCCGGAGGCGGGGGGGCCTCCGGAGGCGAGGGGCCGGGGCCGGCTCTCTCGCCCGCGACCTCCCCCCCCACCTCGTCCCCGGGGAGTCCCCCCTTCCCAGCGGGAGCCCCGCGTCCACCCCCCTCGCCCCCCGACCACCGCGCCTTCGCCCTCGCGCCGGGCTGCGTCGCGGAGCGGCCCGATGGGGCGGGGTGCGGCGCGCGAGGCGAGCCCCTCGCTGGCGACGTCATCGTCTTTTATCCCAACGGGAACGCGGCCTGCACCCCCATCATCCACCGCGCCCGCGCCTGGATTCCCGACAACGCGTCCTACGGCGGCCGAGCGTTCGCCCGGGGCGGCTTCATCACCAAGGGGGACAACAACGGGCCTGCCGCCGGGGACGACCCCTCCCGCGCCGCCGACCAGGTCGCCCGCGGCGGTTCCGCCGCCTGCCGGAACACGGAGCCGGTGCAGCCCGAGTGGATGGTCGGGGTGGCCAAGTTCCGGGTCCCCTGGCTCGGCTACGTCCGGCTGCTCCTCAACCCCCTCAACTGGCCGAAGAACTGCGCCGACGGGATGTGACAGAACTCGCGCTCGCTGCGCTCGCGCGAGTTCTGCGACGCCCCGGTCTGAAGCCCGGGGCGTCCGCCGGCGGGCCTTTTAAGAATGTTCGCACAGTGAAAATTCTTGTGACCCGGGCCTGCAGAGGGCGACCCGCCCCCGGCGAGCACGCGAGCCTTGCGGTCTCGCCGTCGGCCCGACCCAGAAAGCCCTTCGGAAGGTGCGGGGGGGGAGGCCGGGCGGCGCGGGAGAGGTCGGGCCCCTCTTTTCCTCAGGCCGGCTCCGGTCCTGTTCCGCCGGCGGAGAGCGGCCTGAGAGCCCGGCGAAACCCATCGCAAAATTATAGTCGGGGCCGCGAGAGGAGGCCCATGGCCGTCCTCCCCCTCCCGATGCCGGTGGTCCGGGAGGGATGGGACCGCCCCCGCCCCACCCTTTCGGACGGCCCCCCTCGCGGGGCGCCGCGCCGTGGCCGAGCCTCGGGCGGGGTCGAGGCCGGGAGCTCCGCGCCGCATCCGCACCTCTCCGGGGCGGGGGCCACGGGCGGCGTCCCGCTCCGCCGCCGGGTTGGGGAGGGGGGGCTCCTGCGCGGCCTCCCCCTCCTGGGAGGGTAACGGGCGGTGCTCGACCGCCACCTCCGCCCCCAGGCGGGACGCTGGATGGAGCCGACGGTGCAGAGGCTCCTGAAGCGCGGGACGAGGCCCGACACCCTGACGGTCTGGAGTCTCTTGCTCGCGCTCGCCTCCGCGCTCCTCTTCCTCCTAGCCCCCGCACTCCCTCTGGCAGGCCCCTCCATTCCGCCTGCCGGGCCCGCCAGCCCCCCGGGCGGCGCCGCCAGCTTTCCCGTAGCGGGTCCGGCCGGGGAACTCGGCTCCGCCCCCGCGGGGGCGGAGTGGTCGCGCCTCCCCCTCCTGATTCTGGCCGCCTTCTTGGTCCTCCTGAGCGGCGCCCTCGATGCCCTCGATGGCGCGCTCGCCCGGAAGGTCGGTCCGACGAAACGCGGCGACTTTCTCGACCACAGTTTCGACCGGTTTGGGGATGTGCTGCTCCTGGGTGGAATCGTCTTCGGGGGGCACGCCCCGTTCCCGTGGGGGTTTGCTGCGCTCGCGACGATGCTGCTCACGAGTTACCTCGGGACGCAGGCCCAGGCGCTCGGGCTCGGCAGGACTTACGGCGGGCTCCTCGGGAGGCTCGATCGGATGCTCGCGATTGCGGTGGTGGCGGGGCTGCAGTTCGTGGTCCCGTGGCCGGTGCTCGGGTTCACGCTGCTCGGGTGGCTGGTGGCGGGGTTCGCGGTGCTGGGGGGGGTGACGGTGGCGCAGCGGTTCGGGGAGGTTTGGGGGAGATTGAAAGAGAGTGCTCCCCCGGCGCCAAAAGATTAGCGCCTCTCGCCATAGCCCACGAGGCGGCGCTGAAGCCCGCCACAGCCACAGATTCGGCGGCCACCGCGAACATCCCAGGATTGCCGGTCCGATCGGCTGCGCTCGCGCCGTGGACGAACCAAAAACCACAAAAGCGAAGGGGGCGCGGACCTCCGTTTTGGTTTTGCTGCAGAGAGTGCACCAGCGCCGTCCGGTTCCGTTTCTCCCCTTGCTTCTATTTCTTCATCCCGAGCGCCTGCAGCAACTCCACCGGAATCGGGATGACCACGGCCGTCCCCGACTTCTGGTTGGTCGCCTCCGCGATGGTCTTCAGGTAGCGCACGAACATCGCCCCGGGGGTCTCGGCGAGTACCTTGGCCGCCTCGGCGAGCTTCTGCGAGGCCTGAAACTCCCCCTCCGCCTCCACGATGCGCGCGCGCCGGTTCCGCTCCGCTTCGGCCTGGGCCGCCATGGCGCGCTGGAGGTTCTCGGAGAGAACCACATCTTTGATCTCGACCGAGGTCACCTTGACCCCCCACGGGTCGGTGGCGGCGTCCACGATTTTCTGGATTTGGGAGTTCAGTTTCTCCCGGTGGGCGAGGAGGGCATCGAGCTCCTCCTGGCCGATGACCGAGCGGAGGGTCGTGACCGCAATCTGGGAAGTCGCCACGTGGTAGCGCTCCACCTGGGTGATGGCGCGGGCGGCGTCGATGACCCGGTAGAAGACGATGGCATCCACCTTGACCGTCACGTTGTCCCGGGTGATGACCTCCTGGGGGGGCACGTTGAAGGCGACGGTGCGGAGGTCCACGATGACCAGCTTGTCGATGAAGGGAATCCGGATGAAGAGCCCGGGACCTTTCGCCCCGAGCAGCCGGCCGATGCGGAAGACCACCGCCCGCTGATACTCCCGGACGATGCGGAAAACGGAGACGAGGAGGCCGATGCCGATGAGGACCAGGAGCGCCAAGACGGCGTCCCCCGCCGCCTGGAGGAGGAACGGAACGCCCGCCATCGCGCTCCCAGATGGCGCCCTATGGGTTTGAATCTTTTGCCTCTGGGTTCTGTTTCTCCGCGGGGGGAGTGGCCAAAAAAACCGCAAAGCCGCTCCCTCCATGGATGCCGGTTTTTCGGGAGAGCCGCCCCACCGCCCACAGACGAAACGGGGCCGGTCTCAGGGCCCCCGCCTCGTCCGTGGACGGGCCCCCTCACTTTCCCCCGAAACAGGCGTCCGCGAACGGGGCGCCTTCGCGGTTTTTGCAAAAATGGGGTTGTTTCGCGGCTTTCGGGCCGTGCCCGGCCGAGGAAACGGGGGCTGGAGAGGGTGAAGGTAAAGACGGGCCTCCGCCAGTGGGGTGGGATGGGGCCCCCCGCCACGCTCCTCCTCGGCGCCCTGCTCGCCCTCGCCCTCTGCGCCCCCCCGGCCGCCGCCGTTGTCCTCTCGACGGAGATCTCCGGCGTCATCACCCCCGCCACCGCAGAGGAGTTGGAGGGGCTCCTGGAGACCGCCCGGGCCCGGAACGCCGAGGCGCTCCTCCTCCTCCTGAACACCCCTGGGGGCTCGGCCGACGCCACCGAGCGGATGCTGACCGCATTGGAGCGCTCGACGGTCCCGGTGGTCGCCTACGTCCCCCCCGGGGCCCGCGCCTTCTCCGCCGGCGCCTTCCTCCTCCTCGGCAGCCACGTCGCAGCCATGGCCGAGGGGACCGCCACCGGGGCCGCGACCCCGGTCGCGTTCGGCAGCGAGGGGGTCTCGGCGGTGGAGAAGAAGGTGGTGAACGCCTTCGCCGCCCGGATGCGGGGGCTCGCTGAATTGCGGGGGAGGAACGCGACCGCCGCCGAGGCGTTCGTCTCCGAGGGCTCCAGCCTCACCGCCCGGGAGGCGCTGAGCCGGGGACTCGTTGATTTCGTCGCCCCCGACGGAGCCGCCCTCCTGCGGGCGCTCGATGGTCGGGCGGTCCGGGCCGGGGGGCAGAACGCCACCCTGCGGACCGAGGGGGTCGCGGTGGAGCACCACGCGCCCGGCCTGCGGACGCGCGCCCTCGCCATCCTCGGAGACCCCCAGGTCGCCTCGCTCCTTCTCATGCTGGGCATCCTCGCGCTGATTTTCGGCCTCTCCAACCCGGGCGGCATCTTCCCGGAGGTGGGCGGGGCGATCGCCATCCTCCTCGCCCTCTACGGCCTCGGGGTCGTCGGGGCGAGCGGGGCGTCGGTCCTGCTCCTGGTCGTCGGCGTGGCGCTCCTGGTGGCTGAGATCTTCATCGCGGGCACCCACGGCGCCCTCCTGGCTGGCGGACTCATCTCGATCACCCTCGGGCTCCTCTTCATCCCGCGCGCCCCGGGGGCGGCGCCGGGTCCGACCGGCTTCTTCGCCTCCCCGGAGTGGTGGCACACCTTCCTCTGGACCACCGTCGCCGCCACGGTCCTCGTGGGGGGCTTCTTCGGCTTCGCCCTGACCCGGGCGCTCCAGCTCCGGCGGAGGACGGCAACTACGGGGGAGGAGGAGCTGCTGGGGGCCGAGGCGGAGGCGGCGTCGCCCCTGGAGCCGGAGGGGCAGGTGAAGATACGCGGCGAGTTGTGGCAGGCGCGGTTGAAGGAGGGGCAGTGTCACGCCGCCGCGGGGGAGCGGGTGGTGGTGGAGGGGCGGAAGGGGCTGATCCTCCTCGTCCGGAGGAAGGGGTGAGCCTCTCGGCGGGGGCCCGGGGAGCGGCCCCGTCACAAGAATTTTCGCTGCGCGAGCATTCTTAAAAGGCCCGCCGGCGGATGCCCCGGGCTTCAGACCGGGGAGGAGCCGGCGGGCCGGCACCTCTTGAGCCTGCGCTGGAGAGGCCGGGCAGCGACGGCCCGGCCTGGGACCTCTCCCGACCCGAGACGCCCCGGCCTTCAGGCCGGGGCATCGCAGAACTCGCGCGAGCGCAGCGAGCGCGAGTTCTGTCACTTTCACCCCGCTCGGCTCGGACCGATGGGCTCCGCCACCCGACCTGAAGTGGAAACCCCCGGGGGGGGCGCGGCGTCGGGCACCTTCCGCGGCCGCTCCGGGGACATCCCCTATGGAAGAACTCAACCCGAAAACGGCCCCAGGACGGGCGGCGGCGTGGCAGGCGTTCCTCGAGCGCTATAAGCTCCGGGAGCTCGACCGCACCGCCAGCCGCTATCCTGAGGAGCGGAGCCTCCCCATCTCCGTCGAGGAGGTGCTCCGGTTCGACCCCGCCCTGGCCGACGCCCTCTACGAGGAGCCGGAGGCCGCGCTTCGGGAGATCCAGGCGGCCCTCCGCGCGGTGGAGGTCCCCGGGGGCCTCCCGGGCCGCATCAACGTCCGCATTCACGGCCTGTCGAGGGACCGTGTCGTCCCCATCCGGGACCTCCGGAGCCACCACATCGGCAAACTCATCGCCGTGGAGGCCCTCGTCCGCCAGGCGCAGGAGATCCGCCCCCGGCTGGTCCGGGCCGCCTTCCAGTGCCCCTGGTGCGGGGAGGAGCAGGAGGTGGAGCAGCCCGAGAGCGGGCGGTTCGCGGAACCCGGCCGGTGTGCCAACGACTCCTGCCGCCGCGGGGGGCGCCCCTTCCGCCTCCTGGTGAAGCGCTCCACCTTCGTGGACTCCCAGCGCCTCCGGCTGGAGGAGTACCCCGAGGACCTCAGCGGCGGCCAGCAGCCCCAGAAGCTCCCGGTCGTCGTGGAGGACGACTTGGCGGGGGCTGCCGCCCCCGGCGACCGCGTCGTCCTCAACGGCATCCTCCGCTCCTACCAGCGGGTCATCCGGAACGAGAAGTCCACCACCTTCGACATCCTCTTGGACGGCCTCTCGGTGGAGGTCCGGGAGAAGGAGTTCGCCGACGTGGAGCGCTCCATCACCGAGGAGGACATCTCCGCCATCCACTCCCTGGCCAAGGACCCCGCAGTCTACGACAAGGTGATCCGCTCCATCGCCCCCTCCATTTATGACTGCGGCCCCATCCGCGCCATCAAGGAGTCGATCGCCCTCCAGCTCTTCGCCGGGGTTTCGAAGGAGCTGCCCGACGGCTCCCACATCCGGGGCGACATCCACATTCTCCTGGTGGGGGACCCCGGCACCGCGAAGTCGATGCTCCTCCGCTACGTCACCCAGCTCGCCCCCCGCTCCATCTACACCTCGGGCCGGGGCTCCACAGCGGCCGGCCTCACAGCCACCGCCATCCGGGACGACGAGGGGCGGTGGAGCCTCGAGGCGGGGGCCCTCGTCATCGCCAACAACGGCGTGGCCTGCGTCGATGAAATCGACAAGATGCGGGAGGAGGACCGCTCGGCGCTCCACGAGGCCCTGGAGCAGCAGACGGTGAGCGTCGCGAAGGCGGGCATCACCGCCACCCTCCGCTCCCGGTGCTCCCTCCTGGGGGCGGCCAACCCCAAACTGGGCCGCTTCGACCGCTACGAGTCCATCGCCACCCAGGTCGACCTCCCCCCCGGCCTCATGTCCCGCTTCGACCTCATCTTTCCCCTCACCGACGAGCCGCGGGACGAGGAGGACCGCCGCCTCGCCGAGCACGTCCTCCGGAGCCACCACGCCGGGGAGATGGCGCGGGCGGGACGGGAGGGGGGCGCCGAGGCCCTCCAGATCCGGCCCGAGATCCCCCCCGACTTCCTGAGGAAGTACGTGGCCTACGCCCGGACCCGCGTCTTCCCCGTCATGGGCTCCGAGGCGCTCGAGAAGTTCCGGGAGTTCTACGTCTCCCTCCGGAAGAGCGCCAGCGAGGAGGCCCAGATGGCCGTCCCCGTCACCGCCCGGCAACTGGAGGGGCTCGTCCGCCTCGGCGAGGCCTCGGCCCGCCTCCGCCTCAGCGGCGTGGTGGAGGTCTCGGACGCAGAGCGGGCGATCCGCCTCGTCCACGACTGCCTGAAGAAGGTGGGCATCAATCCCGAGACCGGGGACCTCGACGTGGACTTCGCATTCACCGGGATCGGCAAGCCCCAGAAGGAGCGGGCGAAGCGCGTCGAGCAGATTCTGGAGGAGATGGGGGGCCAGGAGCACCCGGTCTCCGAGGAGGACCTCCTCCGCGAGGCGGTGGACCGGGGCATGGACCGGGAGAAGGCGGAGAAGACCCTGGAGCAGCTCCACCGGAACGGGGAGATCTACTACCCGGCGACCGGCAAGGTCATGCGGACCCGGAAGGGGTGAGCGGGGTTCCCCGCTGGCCGGCCACGTCCCGCACTCTGCCGGGCCCCGCCGTTGCCGGTTGGGTGGCGCGAACGTGCCGGTTTCACTGCGCGAAAATTCTTAAAAGGCCCGCCGGCGGACGCCCCGGCCTTCAGGCCGGGGCGTCGCAGAACTCGCGCTCGCTGCGCTCGCGCGAGTTCTGTCACATCGCCAGGCCCGGAGAGCGGGGCGGGGAGCGGCGCTGGGTGCGACTGGGAGAATGAATCGCCACCGGGCGCGACAAGAGAGCGAGAAAGCGGCCTGCGCCTCCATCATCCTCCACTCACCCACCCCCGCCGAACGACGGCGTTTTCCGCCCCGTTTCGCGTCCCCGCCCGCTCTGGCGGGTGGCGGGCCGGGGAGAGCTGGCCGGTGGAGGGCGACCGCTCCACGATCTGCCCAAATCCCCCATCGCGCCCCATCGTCTTCCGAGAAACCAAGCTGGCGGCCGGACGCCCGGATTACCTCGACGCCTTCGCCATCCGCTCCTTCTCTTCGCGGCGGGCGATGGAGAAGCATTTGGCGTCGTTCTTCGATGCCGAGATGATCTCGGCGGCGAGGCACTCCGCCAGGCTCCGCTTGCTGGAGAAGGCCGCCTTCTGGGCCCCCTCGGCGAGGACCATCAGGGCCTGGCTCACCCGCCGCTGGGCGCTCGTGTCCACCGCCTTCGGCACCGCGATGCCTCCATATTTCAGCCGCACCGTCTCCTCCCGCGGCCCCGCGTTGGCGATGGCGTCCACGAAGACCTGGGCCGGGTTCTGCTTCGTCTGGGCGTGGACCCGCTCGAACGCCTCGCGGACGGTCCGGTAGGCGGCGTGCTTCTTTCCCCCCCCCTCGCGCCGCCGCATCAGCTTGTTGGTGAGGCGCTCCACGGCCGACACACCGGCGCGGCCGAAGAGCCCGGGGCGGCCGCCGGTGTGGACCGCGGCGGAGAGGCGGAGGCAGCGCTGGAGGCTCGGGTCGTTCACCTTGAGTGCGGAGAGGTCCCACCGGCCGAAGAGGAGGGGCGCAGCGGCGGGAGGCGCGGAGGCTCCGGGGGCGGTCTGAACCGCGCCCCCCGGAGGCGGGGCCGGCGGTGACGGGCTCCCTTCCGTCGGGGCGGGCGTCGGGGCGGAGGGGCGCGGCCCCTCGGGCGCGTCAGCCATCACCGTGTGGGCTTCTCCGCCCTCCCGTGGACCAGTTCGTTGAGGCTGACGCCGTTCACGCCGATGACTTTGAACCGGACCCCGGGGATGTCTCCCATGGAGCCCCCCATGCGCCCCCCGATGCGCTCGATGATGACCTCGTCGTGCTCATCGATGAAGTTGATTGCGCCGTCGCCCGGGGCGAACGCGGTGATCCTCTTCCCGTTCTTGATGAGTTGGAGCTTCACCGCCTTCCGGATGCCCGAGTTGGGCTGCTTCGCCTCGATGCCGACCTTCTCCAGCACGATGCCCTTGCCCTGGGGGGCCCCCCCGAGGGGGTCGGCCTTCAGGTTGAGCCGGAGCTCCCGGGCCACGTAGTCCCGGTCGCTCCACCGGAGCCGCTTCCGCTTCTTCCGGAGGCTCCGGACCGCGAAGAGTCCCTGGGCCATCACCCCGCATGGGCCGGTCGCGGGCTATCAAACTGTCGCCTTTCTCCGGGGGGGGCGGGGGACTCCCCCCTCTCGGCCCCCGACGCTCGCGTTTCGATGCGAAACGCGGGGGTTCGGGGTTGCGTCGGGGGCCTCCCCCCCTCCCGTCGCACCTCCCGGTGCTCCCGCCCCGCTCCCCCACCCCTCTTCCGGCTCTACGTGGCGGCGACAGGTTCTCTTCTTGAGAGTCCGCCGGAGCCCGATGGCCGTTTTCGAGGGATGGCTGCTCGATGTCGACTCGGTCACCGAGGAGGGGAGGGCGGTCATCCGCCTCTGGTGCAAAGACGCGGAGGGGCGGACCGCGGTCCTCTTCGACCGCTCCTTCGAGCCCTACTTCTACCTCCTCCCCCGGGGAGCCGCCCCCCTGCAGAGCGCGGCGGCCGTGGAGCGGCTCCAGGCCTCCCGGGGGTCGGAGGCGGTCTCCCCCCGGCGGGTGGAGCCGGTGAAGAAGCGCGTCCTGGGGAGGCCCGTGGAGGGGCTCCGGGTCACGGCGCGCCACCCCGGGCACGTCCCCGCCCTCCGGGAGGCCCTTGCGCGCCACGGGGAGGTTCTGGAGGCCGACATCCCGTTCGGAGTGCGCTACACCATCGACCGGGGCCTCGCCCCCATGGAGGGGCTCCGGGCGGAGGGCGCGAAGGCCGACCCGGGCTACGGGGACCTCGCCCTCGACCTCTCCGCGGCCCGCCCCGCCCCGCGCCCCGGCCTCCCCCCCCTGAAGACCCTCGCCTTCGACACCGAGATGGCGGTGGCCGCCGGGATGCCCAACCCTTCCCGCGACCCCGTCATCATCCTCTCCCACGCCTCCTCTGGGGGCCGGACCGAGCTCCTGACCCTCGACCGGGAGGACGACCGGGCCCTCCTCGAGGGGTTCGTCGCCGCGGTCCGGGAGGAGGACCCCGATTTCATCGTCGGCTACAACTCCGACGGCTTCGACTGGCCCTTCCTCCGGGACCGGGCCGCGGGCCACAAGGTCCCGCTCGCCCTGGGTCGCGACGGGAGCGAGATCCGGTTCCGCCCCGGGGCGCTGCCGGTGGTGGAGGCGGCCGGCCGCCAGGTCGTGGACCTCTTCCGCATCGCCCAGCGGGACATGGGGGAGGTGAAGGTGAAGACCCTGGTCAATGTGGCGGACTACCTCGGCGTTCTGGAGAAGGGGAAGCGGGTGGATTTGGAGCCCTGGGAGATCTACGAGGCGTGGCACGACCCGAAAAAGAGGCCCACCCTCATGGACTACGCCCGCGCCGACGTCATCTCCACCCTGGGCCTCGCCGAGCGCCTCCTCCCGATGCAGTACGAGTTCGCCCGCATGACCCGCCACGCGCCCGAGGATGTCGCCAAGATGGGCCGGGGCCGCCAGGTGGAGGCCTACCTCACCGCCGAGGCGCACCCTCGGGACGAACTGGTCCCGGCGAAGCCGGCGGAGGCGGGGGAGTCCTACGAGGGGGGCTACGTCCTCGAGCCGGTGAAGGGCATCCACGAGAACGTGGTGAGCCTCGACTTCTCCGCCATGTATCCCTCCATCATGGTCGCCTACAACATCTCCCCCGACACGGTGGCGCCGCCGGGGTTCGTCGGCGAGGTCCACACCGCCCCCGAGGTGGGCCACCGCTTCCGGAAGAGCCCCGACGGCTTCTTCAAGGCCCTCCTCGCCGAGCTGATCGCGCGCCGGAGGGCGGTCCAGAAGCAGAAAGCCGCCCTCTCCCGGGGGAGCCCCGAGGCCACAGTCCTCGACGTGCGCCAGAAGGCTCTGAAGGTCCTCTCCAACTCTTTCTACGGCTACACCGGGTGGCGCGCGGCCCGCTGGTACCGGAAGGAGTGCGCCGAGGCGACCGCCGCCTGGGGGCGCCACATCGTCCGGCTCGCGATGGAGCGCGCCCGGGAGGCGGGCTTCGAGGTCATCTACGGGGACACCGATTCGCTCTTCCTCAAGGCCCCGGGGACCCCGAAGGAGCTGGAGGCGCGCGCCTTGACGCTGGCCGGGAAGGTCTCCGCCCAGTTCTCCCTCGAACTGGACCTCGACAAGTTCTACACGGCCATCTTCTTCACCGAGAAGAAGAAGCGCTACGCGGGGCTCACGGCGGACGGCGAGGTGGTGGTCCGGGGGCTCGAGGTGAGGCGGGGGGACTGGTGCGCCCTCGCCAAGGAGCTCCAGCAGGAGGTCATCCGCACGGTCCTCCGGGAGCGGGACGTCGCCGGCGCCGCGGCCCAGGCCGCCGGGACCGTGAAGGCCCTCCGCGAGGGCCGCGTGCCGCTGGAGAAGATGGTGATCCACAAGACGGTGACCCGGCGCCTCGGCGACTACGAGTCGCGGCAGGCCCACGTCCGGGCCGCGGAGCGGGCCGAGGCCGCGGACCTCGACGTCGAGGTGGGGAGCAAACTCGCCTTCGTCATCGCCCAGGGGACCGAGTCCATCTCCGAGCGGGCCTACCCCGTGGAACTCTTCCTGAAGGAGAAGCGGGCGCTCGACGCCGAATACTACATCCGGCACCAGCTCGTCCCGGCGGCGCTGCGGGTCCTCGGATACTTCGGGGTGACCGAGGAGGAGCTGCTGGGGCAGAGGCACAAGCAGCGGAGTTTAAGTTCGTTCATGTGACCCCCGGTTTCCGGCAGCCACAACCTATCCGCCAGCTTGAGGTCGGTGAAAGCGGAGGGTCCCCCGCCGGCGAAGGAAAACTTGACCCGGATGGGCGCGCACCTCCAACTCCGGCCATGGGTTCTTCCCGAGACCTCCTCCGCGACCTCTCCCTCGCCCTCGCCTCCTACCGGTCCCACCTCGACGAGGCGGGGCAGGGGCTCCTCCCCGCCACCCCCCACGACCCCGGGAGCGGCCTCAAGCCCTGGGTGGACCGCCGGGCGGTGGAGTGGCTGCTGGGGGCCCTCGGGCCCGACGCTCCGGCCGAGGCGCGCGCCCGCGCGGCCGCCCTCGACGCCGAGTTCGAGGCGCTCCAGCGGGAGCGGACCGACTACTGGCCGCGCCTCCGCGCCGACCTGGAGACCCTCGCGGAGACCTTCGCCGCCCGCGGGGTGGCGGCGGCCCTCCTCTCCTCCGGGGCGGAGCTCCTCGGCGTCCTCGCCGAGAGGACCTGCATCGAGGTCCTCCGCGAGGTGCTGGAGCCTCGTGGGCTGGTCTCTCCTTCCCTGCGGGACGCGCTGGCGGCGGAGGAGGCCCCCTTCCGGGCCTTCGTGGAGCGCCACAGGGCCGCGGGCCTCACCCTCCCCTCCGTGGAGTACGCCCCGGCGCGCTACTGGTGGCTGCGCCCCCCCGAGCGGGAGGGGGCTCAGAAGGGCCCCACGCGCCCCAGGTAGAGGACTCCGAAGGCGATGAGGCCGACGATGAGCCCCGCCAGGGCGGCGGTCTGCCGCCGCAGGGAGCGGTGGACGATCTGGTTCCACTCCTGCGCCTCGGGGTTGACCATCCGGAGGGTGATCTCCCCCCTCTCGATGCGGTCGAGGACGGAGGTCGCGGTCCGTGGCAGCCGCCGGACCACGTCGCTGACCCCGGAGAAGGCGTCGAGGAGCCCCGAGAGGGCCTTGGTCGGGTTCCGGAGGTCGAGGAGCCCTGCGGTCCTCCGCTGGATGCGTCCGGCCACGTATTTCCGCACGTAGGGCGTCACTTCGACGAGGAAATCGAACTCCGGGTCCAGCATCCGGGCGGTCCCCTCCGCGTACATCATCACCTTCCCGAGATAGATCATCTCCTGGGGAACCTTGAGGCGGTGCTTGGCGAACCGGTAGATGGTCTCGTCCATGAAGGAGCCGACCCCCGACTGGTTCACGGCCAGGCCGCCCTCGGCGGTGAACGCCCGGTCCACGAAGTCCTGCAGGTCCTGCTTCAAGGCCGCGACGTCCGTGTGCTCCGAAGGCTTCCAGATGGTCAGCGTCTTCTCCAGCATCTTGTTCACATCCCGGGCCAGGATGGCGAGGAAGAGGTCGGCGAAGATGTCGAGCGTCTCCTGCGGGCACTGCCCCACCATGCCGAAATCGAGCAGCGCAATCACGTTGTTCTTCATGATGAAGACGTTGGCGGGGTGGGGATCGGCGTGGAAGAAGCCCCCCTCGTAAATCTGTTTCAGGAAGGCCCGGACCGCCCGGATCGAGATCTGCCGCCGGTCGCACCCCATGCGGTTCAGTTCCTCGGTCTGGTCGATCTTCACCCCGTCGATGAACTCCATGGTCAGCACCCGCTTCGAGGTGTGGTCCCAGTAGATCTTCGGGATGTGGACCCACGGCTCGTTGGCGAAGAGCTTCGCGAATTTCTCCGCACTCCGCCCCTCGATGATGAAGTCCAACTCCCTCAGTGTGGCGATGCGGAAGGCCTTGATGGTGTCCCTCATGCCCAGGCCCGCGAACCCTTTCGAGAGCCACTCGAAGAACCGGACGAGGGCCTCCATGATGTCGATGTCGCTCTCGACGTTGTACTGGATGTTGGGCCGCTGGATTTTCACCGCGACCTTCTGCCCGTCCTTGAGGACCGCCCGGTGGACCTGGGAGATGGAGGCGGCCGCGATGGGCTCTTTCTCGAAGTAGAGGAAGAGCTCCTCGACGGAGGCGCCGAGCTCCCGCTTGATGGCGGCCTCCACCTCCCCGTAAGGGAAGAAGGGGACCCGGTCCTGGAGCTTCTTCAGTTCGCGGAGGACGTCGTCGGGCATCTCGGGCCGAGTCGAGAGGACCTGGGCCCACTTGATCCAGGCGGGGCCGAGGCGCTCGAACAGGCGCCGCAACAGCTCCCCCTTGGTCACCGGGGGGCCGCGGCGGGATATCTTCCGCTTGACCCGGACCCCGACGGACCAGCCCTTGTGGTAGAACCAGATTCCCAGGAGCTGGGCCCACCGCTTCCAGCGGTAGACCCGGCGGTACGCGGGTATCAGGTTCCAGAGGTTCTCGTTGACCACGGCTCGCAACCCCAGGTATGGAGGTTGATAACATTAAAGATTATGAGGTCTCCCGCGCGCCTCTCGCGACTCCGCGCGTGCCCGTGATACCGTTGGCGCCCCCTCGCAGGCCTTATGCCCCTCCTCGCTTCCAGGGTCCGCGATGGACCTCATCATCTCCGAGAAGCCCATCGCGGCCCGGCGGATCGCCGAAATCCTCTCGGGGGGAAAGATGTCCAGCCGCGCGAGGGGGGAGGTGGTCCTCCACGAGTTCGACCCCGGCGACCGGGTGGCCGGGGGAAAGGGAACCGCAGTGGTCGTCGGCCTCAAGGGCCACGTCATGGGGGTGGACTTCCCGAAGCGGTTGAAGCGGTGGACCCTCGACATGGAGGGGCTCATCGGGACCCCGCCCGAGAGGGTCCCCCTGAAGAAAGCCTACGTGGAGGTCCTCCGCTCCTTGGCCCCCGAGGCGGACCGGGTCGTCATCGCCACCGACTACGACCGGGAGGGGGAGCTCATCGGCGTCGAGGCCCTGGAGGCGGTGCGCAAGGGGAACCCCTCGGTCCCCGTGACGCGCGCGCGGTTCAGCGCCATCACCCCGGCGGAGATCCACAAGGCGTTCCGGAACCTGGCCGACGTGGATTTCAACCTGGCCGCCGCTTCCTCGGCTCGCCAGACGATTGACCTGGTCTGGGGGGCGGCCCTCACCCGCTTCATCTCCCTCGCCTCCCGTCGCCTCGGCTCCGAGTTCCTCTCGGTGGGCCGGGTCCAGAGCCCGACCCTCGCCCTCCTGGTGGAGCGTGACGCCGAAGTGTCGGCGTTCCGCCCCCTCCTCTACTGGGAGATCAAGGCCCACCTCAAGGGCGGCCTGGAGGTCCGGCACGCCCGCCGCTTCGAGTATCGCCGGTGGGGCCTCCCCCTCCTCGAGCTCCTCGACCTCGCCGCGGCCCGGGGGGAGGCCGAGCGGGCCCTGGCCCGGGTCGGGTCGGCGAAGCAGGCGACCGTCTCCAAGGTCCGCACATCGGAGCGGGAGGAGAAGCCCCCTCCCCCTTTCCACACCACCGAGTTCCTCCGGGCCGCCAACGCGCTCGGCCTCTCGGCCCCCAAGGCGATGTCGGTTGCGGAGGACCTCTACATGAACGGCCTCATCTCCTACCCCAGGACCGACAACACGGTCTACCCGGCCATGGAGTTCCGCCCCCTCCTCGAACTGATCGGGGGGATGGCCGACTACGCGGCCTTCGCCCGGGCCCTCCTGGGGAAGCCGAAGCTGGTGCCGGTCCGAGGAGAGCGGGAGGCGACCGACCACCCCCCCATCCACCCCGTCGGGGTGCCGAAGGCGCCCCTCGCCCCCGAGGCCCGCAAGGTCTACGACCTGGTGGTGCGCCGCTTCCTCGCGACCCTCAGCGACCCCTCCCGCGTCAAGCGGGTCCGGGCCGACCTCGACATCGGCGGCGAGCCCTTCGCCGCCGAGGGGACCGAGGTCCTCGTCCCCGGATGGCGGGCGATATACCCCTTCCTCCGCATCGAGGAGAAGCGCCTCCCCCCCCTGGCGGAGGGGCAGGCCGTCCCGGTCGCCAAGAGCGAGCGGGAGGAGAAGCAGACCCAGCCCCCCAAGCGCTACTCCCAGGGCTCCCTCATCAAGAAGATGGAGGACCTCGGCCTGGGGACCAAGTCGACCCGCCACGAGACTCTGGCAAAGCTCTTCGGCCGCTCCTACGTCTCGGGCAAGGACCTCCGCCCCAGCGCCCGGGCCAAGGGGGTCGTCGAGACCCTCGCCGCCTACGCCCCCGCCATCACCAAGCCGGAGATGACCCGCCTCCTGGAGGAGGAGATGGACCGCATCGCCGCGGGCCAGAAGAGAGAGGAGGATGTGGTCCAGGAGTCCCGGGAGATGCTCCGGGGGATCTTCAAGGAGCTGCAGCGGGACCGCGTCGCCATCGGCGAGGCTCTCCAGAAGCGCATCGGCGAGGGGGAGCAGGCGGGGAAGTGCCCCACCTGCGGCGCGGCCCTGGCGGTGAAGCGCTCCCGGAAGGGGGGGCGCTTCCTGGGGTGCTCGGCGTGGCCGAACTGCAACTTCGCCGTCTCCCTGCCCCGGACCGGCGCCCTCGTCCTCCTGCCGGAGAGGTGCGCGACCCACCCCATCCGCCTGGCGGAGATCCGCACGAAGGGGAGGAAGCCGTGGAAACTGGGCTGCCCCTACTGCTCCTTCCTGGAGTGGTCGGACCAAAGGGCGAAGAGGGCGGCGGGGGCAGCCTCCCCGGCGGGCGCCGCCGGTCCGGCTCCGAGGCCCACTCCCGGGGCGGGCCCGTAGCCGCCGGAGGATCCGGGCAGCCCGCTCCCTCCGCGGCTCCTCCTTCGGGCCCCGTCAGCCCCCCCTCTTCTCCAGGACCTCATTCATCCCCCCCAACTCCTTCAAGGAGGCGAGAGCGCCCACCATGAGGTTCACGTAGTAGATGATGGAGCGCCAGAGGAGCAGGAAGACCCCCAGGAGCCCCCCGAGGCCGAGAGGCGCGTAGAGGAGAGCGGCGGTCACCTCCATCACCCCGGAGCCGCCCGGCGTCAGCGGGACCAGGATGAAGAGGATGAGGATGGACTGCGCCGCCATCGAGAGGGCCCAGGCGGGGTCGAGGCCGAGCGCGAGGAGGACGAAGGAGGGGACTGCGAACTCGCAGAGCCAGAACCCGACCGTGCACCCGAACCCCGCGACGGCGAGGCCCCGCCGCCGGAGGATGAGCGTCACCAGGGAGGCGCGGAAGCGGAGCACCTCCTCCCGGATGCGCTCCTTGAGGTGGGGCCTCCGCAGGAGCCGCTCCAGGAGCCCCATCGCCAGCTCCAGCTTCCAGAGGAGGAGGGCGAAGAGCGCCAGGATCCCGACGAAGAACCCGACCGTCGCCCAGAGGAAGGACTGGGCCCATCCCTGGGTCGCCAGGACCGGGGCGAACATCAGGACTCCGAGGGGGAATGCCGCGAAGAGCAGGAGTGAGTCGAGCACCCGCTCCCCCATGGTGAGGGCGGTGGCGTCGCCGTAGGAGAGCCCCTCCTGCTTCAGGAGGTAGATGCGCATCAGTTCGCCGCCGAAGTGGGCCGGGGTGATGGCCGCCGGGAAGAGGCTCGCTACCACCACCTGGGTCGCCCGGCCGGGAGCGACCCGCGCCCCGAGCCCCCCCGCCAGGAGGTGGATGCGGAGCCCCCAGAAGAGCCAGGAGAGGGCGTGGACGCCCACGGCGAGCGCCAGCCAGCCCGGGTGGAGGGAGGCGAGGGCGGACCAGGTCCCGGGCTCCACCGTCCAGAGGAGGACCGCCACCAGGGCCGTCACGCTCAGGGCGAGGGCGACCAGCAGCCACCGCTTCCACTTCATGCCGTCTCCGGGAGGGGGGGAGGGGGTTCCGCCCCCTCCCTTCGGCGCCGATCGTGCTCCGGATTTCCGGGTTGCTGGGCCATGTCAGGAGGTGCGGGGGTCGCCTTGAACCCCTTCGCTCGGGAGATCGGTCAGCCGGACGTAGGTGCGGGTGAAGGGGCGCCCCCGCACCAGGATGCCGAGCGCCCCCAGGACCCACTTGCCGTAGGTCCACCGGATCCCCATCGCCCGCAGGCGCCGGAGGCTGGTGTAGGTCGGCAGGGTGGGGTCGTAGCGGACCTTTCCGAACCGTCGGATGGAGCGGCTGAGCGAGAAATCGTCCGTGAGGAGGAAGTCGGGAAACCCCCCGGCCCGGAGGAGCGCCTCCTTCCGGTAGGCGCAGTTGGGGCTCGGGAGGTGGGTGAGGCCGACGTAGCCGAGGATGTTGTTGAAGGTGGAGAGGGCGTTGAACCACGCCGCGTATCGGAGCGGCTCGTTCTCCAGGGTGTAGGTGGGCCCCCCCGCCGCGACCACTCGCGGGTCCCGGAAGCGGGCGAGGTGGGCCTCGAGCCACCGCCTCGGGACCACCGTGTCGGCGTCGGTGAAGGCGACGATGGGGGCCCGCGCCTCCCGCGCCCCCTGGTTCTTGGCGCGGGTGTAGCCCAGCCCCTCGTCGTAGACCACCCGGTCGACGTGGGGCCGCGCGATTTCGACGGTCCGGTCGCGGCTCCGCCCGTCCACCAGGAGCACCTCGTAGTCGGAGCGCGGGAGGGTCTGGTCGGCCACGGAGCGGACGCAGGGGCCGATGACCGCCTCCTCGTTGTAGGCGGGGATGACCACCGAGACCCGGGGACCTCCCATCCCCCTCCTGGGGAGGGGGCCTATTCAGGTTTCCCCGGCCGTCGAACTCCCCGGGAAAACTTTTGACCGCCCGCCGCCCACTCCCGGGATGGGGAACGGAGAAGCTACGGCAACCGCCGTCGCCGCGGGGCGGGCCGGGGAGACGGAGGCGACCCCCGACCGGCGGCTCCTCCTCTTCTTCTGGTCGCTCGGCCTCTCGATGCTGGTCGCGCTGCTGGGGCTCCTGTTCGACGGCGTCTGGCACACGGTGAACCCCTTCGAGGAGTTCTGGTCCCCGCCCCACCTGATGATCTACGGAGGGTTCGGCGTCGGCGGCACGCTGCTGCTCTTCGCCATCTTTCACCCCTGGTTCCGGGCCCACGCCGTCTTCGGCCCCGGCGTCCGGGTCCCGTTCCTCAACGTCCCGGTCCCGGCGAGCCTCTTCTGGGTCGGTTTCGGCTCCTTCCAGGCGGTCCTGGCGGGGCTGCTCGACTCGGCGTGGCACGCGAGACTCGGGGCGAACGAGACCGCCTGGTCCTACCCCCACATGCTCATCGTCCTCGGCGGCGTCCTCATGGCGCTCGGTCTCATGAGCGGCGCCCAGGCTCTCCGCGCCACCCTCGGGGAGAGGCAGCGCCCGGCATGGCCCATCGTCATGTTCGGCGCCGGGCTCATCATCATCTTCGCCTTCCCCATCGTGCCGCTCATCTCGCCCGCGGAGGACCTCCAGCAGCGGCTCGCCAACGCCGAGTTCTACAGGCTCGATCCCCAGTCGGTCAAGATCGCCCGGGCGTTCCTCGCCAGCGGAATCCACCAGGGCAACTCGTTGCTGATCCCCCTCCTGGTCCCGCTTGCCCTGGTCGCCCCCCTCGCGATGGCGCGCGCTCTCGCCCCCGGGAAGCGGCTCATCGCGACCCGGGCCGCCCTGGCCAACGTCGCCATCCTCGCGGGGGCGACCACCGGGTTCTTCCTGCTGCTGAAGTCTCAGCCGGGCCTCGTCGACCCCAACAGCCCCGTCACCGACTCCCGCTTCGCGACCACGGCCGCCCTCGGAGGGCTCGTCGGCCTCGTCATGCTCGCCCTGCCGCAGGACCTGCTCCCGAAACCGCTCAACACCACTCTGCCCGGGCCTTTCAAGTGGCTCGCGGACCGGCCCGGTCCCGCCGCCGCGGCCCTCGCGATGGCCACGCTGCACGGCCTCCGGTTCGGCTTCCACCCGCTCGGAATGGCCGTCGCCCCCTTCGCCGGGGTCGCGGGCGCCATGATCGGGGAGAAGGTGGCCAAGGTCGCCACCGAACCGACCCCCCGGAGGGTGGGGTGGACGCTGCTGCTGATGACGCTGGTGCTGCCGGCGGCGTTCGGGGTGTTTGACATCTACCTGCGGCTGTGGTTCTGAAGCACCGAGCGCTTCATGAGTCCAATGCCGCACCTGCTCGGGTAGTTCAGGGCCCCTTGCCGGGCCGCGCGCTCCGAAACCGCCCGCGAACCCTCGCGTTTCGAAGCGAAAACGGGGGGCGAGTTCGGGGCCGTTTACCCTGCTCGCTCTCGCTTCCGAAAAACTACTTGTAGAGCCCCCTCCCGGTCTGTGGATGGCCGGCTTCCACACCCACAAAGGCCGCGCCACCCCCGGGGGAACAGAGCGCTTCGCGGAGCGTCAGAAGGCGGCGCCCGATTTCTTCACCATTGCGTTCCCGCAGGAGGCGATGGGTTCCACCGAAAGCGGCCCCGCGGACGCTCTCGGCCTCCGCATCTCCTCCATCGGCCTCGGCACCTACCTCGGCCACGCCAGCGACGGGGCCGACGACTCCTACCGGAGAGCCATCGCCGCGGCCCTCCGCGGCGGGATCAACCTCCTCGACACAGCCATCAACTACCGCTGCATGCGCTCGGAGCGGAACATCGGCGACGCGCTCGAGGAACTGCTCCACGCGAGTGAGTTGAAGCGGGACGAGGTCTTCGTCTCCACCAAGGGGGGCTACGTCCCCTACGACTCCTCTCCGCCGCGGGACCACTGGGCCCACCTCGACCAGACGGTCCTCCGGCCCGGACTCGCCAAGGAGGAGGAGGTCGTCGGCGGCATCCACTGCCTCGCCCCCGCCTACCTCCGCAACCAGGTGGAGACCAGCCTCCGCAACCTGCGGCTGGAGACGGTGGACCTCTACTACCTCCACAACCCGGAGCAGCAGCTCGACGAGGCGGACCGGAAGACCTTCCTGCGGCGCATGGAGGCGGCCTTCCGGCTCCTGGAGGAGATGGCCTCCCGGGGAAAGGTCGGCGCCTATGGCGTGGCGACCTGGAACGGCCTCCGGGCGGGCCCCGAGGAGCCGGGCCACCTCTCGCTGGCGGAACTCGTGGAGTTGGCGAAGCGGGTCGGCGGCCCGGGCCACCGCTTCCGCGCCCTCCAGATGCCGTTCAACCTCGCCATGGCGGAGGCCGCCTTCGCTCCGAGCCAGGAGGTCTCCGGCGAGAGGGTGACGCTGCTCGAGGCCGCCCGGAAACTCGGCGTCGCAGTCTTCGCCTCGGCCTCCATCCTCCAGGGGAGGCTCGCCGGGGGGCTCCCGCCCGAACTGGCCGCCCTCCTCCCCGGCCTCGGGAGCGACGCCCAGCGCGCCCTCCAGTTCGCCCGCTCCGCCCCCGGCGTGGCCGCGGCGCTCGTCGGCATGGGGCGGGTGGAGCACGTCGCCCACAACCTCGGCCTCCGCGGAATCCCCCGGGCCCCCGCCTCCGTCCTGGGGAGACTGGCAGACCTCTCCCGGCGCTGACGTTTTCCTCCGGGACGGCGACCTCCCCGGATGGTGGACTACCGGGAGTTCCGGGAGGCGGCCGGGCTCAACTGGTACGAGGCCGACCCCAACCTCCGGCGGCTCGTGGGGCGGCTCGTCCCCCGGGAGGACCGGGCGTGGGCCGAGGCGAAGCTGCTCCGCGCCGGCGAGGTCATCGGAGGGCCGGTCGCGGCGCGGGCCGAGGTGACCGACAAGAGCCCGCCCCGCTTGGTGAAGTGGGACGCCCGGGGGAACGAGGTGAACCGGGTCGAGCACCACCCCGGCGCCCTCGAGACGAAGCGCGACCTCTGGGAGCTGGGCGCCGTCACCCTCCCCTGGTGGCCCGAGGCGAGGGAGCGGAGGCCCGAGAGCGTCGCCGCGGTCTCCGCGGCGCTCACCTACCTCCTGAGCCAGGCGGAGACCGGGATGCTCTGCGCGGTGGGGATGACCGGCGGCGTCGCGATGCTGGTGGAGCGGTTCGGTTCCCCCGAGGTGAAGAGGCGGTTCCTGCCCGACCTCACCGCCCCGCGGTTCGACGGGGCGCTGGACGGCGCAATGTTCCTCACCGAGATCGACGGCGGCTCCGACCTCGGCGCCAGCGTGAAGACGGTGGCCCGGAGGGAGGGAGACCGGTGGCTCCTCAACGGCTTCAAGTGGTTCTGCTCCAACGTGGACGCTGGCGCCATCGCCACCCTGGCGCGCCCCGAGGGGAGCCCTGCCGGAGTGAAGGGAATCGGCCTCTTCCTCGTCCCGAAGCTCCGGTCGGACGGGAGCCCCAACGGTGTCCGCATCCGGCGCATCAAGGAGAAACTGGGAACCCGGGCGGTCCCGACGGCTGAGGTGGACTTCGTGGAGGCGGAGGCCCACCTCCTGGCGGAGGGCTCGAAGGAGCCCGACGGCCGCGGCCTCCAGCGGATGATGGAGATGGTGAACTACTCCCGCGTCGGCGTCGCCACGATGGGGGCGGGCATCCTCCGGCGGGTCTTCCTCGAGGCGATGGTCTACGCGACCCACCGGCGCGCCTTCGGCCGCGCGCTCCGCGACTGGCCCCTCGTCCGGGAGATGCTGGCGCGGATGGTGGTCGAAAGCGAGGCGGGCGCGGCCCTCCTCTTCGAGGCGGCGCGCCTCTCGGGGGCGCTGGGCCTGAGCGCCCCGGTCGAGGGGCAGCCCCTCCTGCGGCTCCTCGCCCCCCTGGCGAAAATCCGGTGCGCCCGGAGGGGGCTGGAGATGGCGAGCCTGGGCCTCGAAGTGCTCGGCGGAAATGGATACATCGAGGAGTGGCCCGCCGCGCGCCAGTTGCGGGACGCCCAGTGCCACACCATCTGGGAGGGGACCGAGAACATCCTCATCCTCGATGTCCTCCGGACCGTGGCGAAGCACGGCTCCCACGAGGCGCTCCTGGCCCGAGGGGCGGCCCTCGCCCGGGGAGGTTCCGACCCCCTCCTCGCCCCGACCCGGGGGGCGGTGGAATCGGGGCTCAAGGAGCTCGCCGAGGCCCTGGCCCGCCTGCCGAAGATGGACCCGGAGATGGCGCAGTTGCGGGCGCGCGCCCTCGTGGACCTCATGGCCGACAGCCTGCAGGGAGCCCTCCTCCTCCGGGAGGCGGCCGAGGATCTGGCGGAGGGGGACGCCCGGAAGGCGGCGGTGGCCCACCTCTTCGCCGAACTCCACCTGCGGACCCACCCCCTGCGGGGCGTCGGGTCGAAGGACCGGACCCTCCTCGACCTCTTCGACCCGCTGGTGGAGTACCGGACCATCGCCCCTGAGGCGCTCCGGAAGGCGGCGGGGCTCTGAGATGGAGCCGCTCCTCTCCCGCCTCCGAGCCGTCCCCCACCTGCCCGCCCGCGCGGTCCTCATCCTCTCGGCCCTCGGCTTCACCGTCGCCCTGGGGGGGCTCTGGTGGGACGGGGCGTGGCACCGCACCTTCCCATTCGAGGAGTTCTGGTCGCCGCCCCACCTCGTCCTCTACGCCGGGGTCCTCGTCGCCCTCTCGGCCGCCTCGGGGGCGCTCCTGGAGCCGGTCCGGCGCGCCTTCAACGGGCCCGCCTTCCCGCTGCCCCCGCTCTCCGTCCGCTTCCCGGTCGGCCTCCTCCTGCTCGCCCTCGGCACCCTCATGGCGCTCTTCAGCGGCATGGTGGACTCCGTCTGGCACGAGCGGCTGAAGGGCGGGGAATCCGCGTACTCGCTCCCCCACAACCTCACCATCTCCGGCGGGCTCCTCGCGGCCCTCGGCATCCTCTCGGGCGCCCTCCTCCTCCGCGACAAGACCGACCTCGACCGGCGGGTCCTCGACTTCGGCATCCTCGCCTTCGGCGCCGGGCTCGCCGCGGGCCTCATCCGCTACGTCGGCTCCTTCGCGGTGACCCGCGCCGACTACATCGCCTCGCTGAGCAACCCCGCGCTCCAGGCGGACCTCCCGGCGCTCGCGCTGCGGCGGACGACGGTGGAGTGGAACTGGACCGCCGACAACCCGCTCTGGGCCCCGCTCGCCATCACCCTCGCCCTCGCCACCCCCCTCGCCATGGCCCAGGCCCTCCGCCCCCGGCGGTGGAGCGCCACGCTCTCCCTCGCCCTCCTCCTCGGGGGGCTCCTCGCCTTCACGGCGGCCATCCTGGCGGTCGGGCAGAACCCCTCCTACCGCTTCACCCTCGCGTTCGGGCTCCCGCTCGCCATCCTGGCCGATTTCGGCGAGCGGCTGCGGGCGCGCTCCCCGGCTCCCGGAGCCGGGGAGCCGGAGGCGCCCCTCCCCTTCCGGCGCGGCCTCCCTCTCTGGGCCCTGGCGGGGCTCTCCCTCGGCCTCCTCCACAACGCCCTGTACGGCTGGAGCTTCCCCGGTCTCCTGCTGGCTGCGGGGGGCGGGGCGCTCGGCTTCGCCGCGGCGCGGGGGCTCGTCCGCCTCATCCTGCGGCCGTCGCCCGCGGTCCTCGTCGCGGGGCTCTCCCTGCTCGCCGCCGTCCTCCCGGTGGCGGCGGGGGGGCTCGACATCTGGATCCGCTACGGTTCCTACTGGTGGCTCTTCGGCTGAGTCCGCTGCAGCCCCCCGCCCCATCGCGCCGCGGGCGGAGTGCGTGCGGTGCGGCGCGCGCCCCGCTTTCCCGGCGGCATTCACGCGATCAGGGCGACGCCGAGGACCACCAGCGCGCAGGCCGCGGCGACCCGCAGGCGCGCCCGCCCCGGCCCCACCTCCCGGAAGACGAGGGTCCCCCAGAGGGTCGAGACGAGGACCAGCCCGCCGTTGATGACGGGCGCTCCAACCGAGAGCCCCACCACCCCGATGGCGGAGACCGCGAGCACCTGCCCGAGGGCGAAGAGGGAGCCGCTGGCGAGGGCCGCGGAGTGGTCCCGCCCCCCGGCGCGCACCCACTCCCCCATCCGGGAGCGGGCGGCCAGGAGAAGGAGCGGGGGAAAGAGCCCCGCGGCCCCGAGGAGGGCAATTCCCCCGGAGCCCCCGGTCTCCGGCAGTGCGCGCGCCAGAGGCACGTAGAAGAGGCCGAAGAAGAGGGTGGAGGCCGCGGCGAAGAGCGCCCCGTTCCGGACGTCCCGGCTTCGCTCCCGGGACGCGGCGCCTTCCGGCCCGGTCCCGTCCCCCCCTCCGGCCCCGCTCCTCGCCGTGACCACGGAGCCCGCCGTCACCAGGAGCACCCCGGCGACCCGCGCCCCGGTCACGCTCCCCTCCCCGAGGAGGAGGACCCCGGCGAGGAACTGGTTCACCGAGGTGACGCTGAAGATGAGGAAGGCGCGGGAGATGCCGATGCGGAGAATCGCCTCGACGAAGAGGAGGTTCCCGGCGGCCCAGAGGAGCCCCGAGAGCAGGGCCAGCGATGCCGCGCCCGCGGGGGGGCGGAGCTCCGCGGCGAGGGCGAGGGGCCCAGCGACCGCCACGATTCCGAAAGCCATCGTGAGGGCGTAGCCCGGCCCCGCCAGCCTCCGGGCGAACTTCCGGGGAACGAACATCGAGCCGAAGAAGAGGGCGGAGAGGTAGAGAAGGAGGTGGGGGTCCATCGGAGGCCCCCCATCGTCCCGAGGGGGATATTCTTTCGGGCCCCGGTCGTGATATCGTCTGCGGGTGGCGAGTCGGAAGCGGTCCTCAACGGCGATCTCCGGATTCCGGCTCCGCAGCCGGAGCCCCGCCGCCCCCCGCAGAGGGTACAGGGCCGCGCCCCGGCTCCCGCCTCCGTTTCAGGTGGGCCCGCAGCCATCCGGAGGCGAGGTCCACAGCCAGCCTCCGGTGCGCCTCCTCCGAGAAGCGGTGGTCCGCCCCGTCCACCAGACACAACTCCTTGACCGCCGGGACCCGCTCCCACAACTCCCGCGAGCGGGCCGGGGGCACGACGGCGTCCCGCGTCCCGTGGATGAAGAGCGCCGGGCACTTCACCCGCGCCGCCGCCTCCCGGCCGTCCGCCATCCCGGTCATCCGCGCCGGGCTGGCGAGGCAGACGAGGGCGGCGGCCTCCCCTTCCGACGCGACCCGGAGCGAGATGTAACCGCCGAAAGAGGAGCCCACCAGCCCGACCGGGCCGACCCTCCTGAATTTCTGCGACCGCAGGAATGCGACCGCCGCCCGGAGGTCCCCGAGCCTCCCCTCCCAGTCCCGCGCCTCGCCGGGGCTCTCCCCGCATCCGCGCTGGTCGAACCGCAGGACCGCCACCTCCCCCTCGAGAGCCCGCGCGATTTCGACGAACTTCCGGCTCTCCTTGCCCGACTCCAGCCCGTGGGCGCACACGACGCCGGGGAGGGGACCCGGCCCCGCCTCCGGAGCCCCCATCGCCCGGAAGGCGCCCCCCCTCCCCGGCCGCCCCTCGGGGAGGTGGAGCACCCCCGCCAGTTGGAGGGATCCGGAAGGAACCGATATGCACCGCTCCATCTCTCCACTCGCATCCCGGGGAAAAGAGGCGTCCCGACCCATTAGATTTAAAACACGCCCGCGCGACACCAGCCCATGCCCCAGAAGGGCGAGGTCCACCGCATCGCCGGTCCCGTCGTCACCGCCACCGGCATCCAGCCCCGGATGTACGACGTCGTCTACGTGGGGCAGGAGAGGCTCATGGGGGAGGTCATCGAGCTGCGCGGGGAGAAGTCGGTCGTCCAGGTCTACGAGGACACCTCCGGGGTGAAACCCGGGGAGCCGGTCGAGAACTCCGGCCTCCCGCTATCGGTCGAGTTGGGCCCCGGGCTGCTCCTCTCCATCTACGACGGCATCCAGCGCCCCCTGCCGGTCCTGAGGGAGAAGGAAGGGGACTTCATCCAGCGCGGCTCGACCGCGAACGCCCTCGACCGCAAGAAGAGGTGGGCCTTCGCCCCCGCGGCGCGGAAGGGGCAGGAGGTGGGGCCGGGAACCCTCCTCGGGACGGTTCAGGAGGCGAAGAACGTCCTCCACAAGATTCTCGTCCCCCCCGGGGTGAGCGGCGTTCTGAAAGAGCTGAGAGAAGGCTCCTTCACCGTCACCGACCCCGTCGGCTCGGTCGATGGGAAGGAGTTGCGCCTCTCCCACTCCTGGCCGGTGCGCCAGCCGAGGCCGGTGAAGCGCAAGCTCACCCCCGACATCCCGCTCATCACCGGCCAGCGCATCTTCGACACCCTCTTCCCGGTCGCGAAGGGGGGCACCGCGGCGATTCCCGGCCCCTTCGGCTCCGGCAAGACCGTCACCCAGCACCAGTTGTCCAAGTGGTCCGACGCCAAGGTGGTCGTCTACATCGGGTGCGGCGAGCGGGGCAACGAGATGACCGAGGTCCTGGAGGAGTTCCCGAAGTTGCAGGACCCATGGACCGGCGCGCCCCTCATGGAGCGGACGGTGCTCATCGCGAACACCTCCAACATGCCGGTCGCGGCCCGGGAGGCCTCGGTCTACACCGGCGTCACCATCGCCGAGTACTACCGGGACATGGGGTACGACGTCGCGCTCATGGCCGACTCGACCTCGCGGTGGGCCGAGGCGATGCGCGAAATCTCCAGCCGGCTCGAGGAGATGCCGGGGGAGGAGGGCTACCCCGCCTACCTCGCCGCCAAGTTGAGCGCCTTCTACGAGCGCTCCGGCCGCGTCCAGACCCTCGGCGGCGAGGAGGGTTCGGTGACCATCATCGGCGCGGTGAGCCCCCCGGGCGGCGACTTCTCGGAGCCGGTCACCCAGAACACGCTCCGCATCGTGAAGGTCTTCTGGGCGCTCGACGCCAAGTTGGCGCAGCGGCGCCACTTCCCGGCCATCAACTGGCTCACCTCCTACTCGCTCTACGGGAACACGCTCGACCCCTGGTTCGAGTCGAAGGCGGGGAAGACCTGGGTCGAGTTGCGCCAGTGGATGATGTCCACGCTCCAGCGCGAGGCGGAGCTGCAGGAGATTGTACAGCTCGTGGGGTCCGATGCGCTGCCGGAGGACCAGCAACTGACGCTGGAGGTCGCGCGGATGCTCCGGGAGTTCTACCTGCAGCAGTCCGCGTTCCACGAGGTCGACGCCTATTCCGCCCTGGAAAAGCAGTCGAAGTATCTCACCGCCATCAAGTCCTTCTCGGAGCGGGCCGCGCGGGCGGTGGAGGCCGGGGTCTCCGTGCGAAAAATCGCGGAGATGGCCTCCCGGGGCGAACTGGGCAAACTGAAGTTTGAGGCGGACTTCGACCCCAGGCTGCAGACCGTCCTGAAGCAGATGGAGAGCGAATTCGGGGGGCTGAAGGCGTAGATGGGCGCCGCAAACTCGGCTGTCGTGAGGTTGGCAAGGCCGAGTTTGATAAACGATGGAAAGGCTTATTCGGCTTCCGATTTAGCGGCGATTTTACTGAGGAAGCACGGGGTGAGGGCCAGGCGAGGGGATCGAAGATGAGATTCCTTCTCTCAAACCCGCCGGAAAAGGTTAAGTTCCGGCCGGCCCATCCAAGTGGCGCTGGAGACCGTCACCCTCAGCCTCCCCAAGAAGGAGGTCGAGGTGCTCCTCAAGGTCCTCGACGACATCCGGTTCCTGGAGAAGGTCGAGAGGGGCGAGAGACAGGTCCGGGCCGGCAAATACCTCACGGTCGAGGAGTTCCGGCGGAAACATCTCCGTCAGCGGCAAAACCGGCGCTCGTAGGCGGTCCCGCTCCTCCGCTCGGCGGCGAGGACCCTCACGGTCCCCTCCTCCTTCGAGAAACGGTAGGCCACCCGGTAGCCTCCGCGCCCCATCTTCAGGAGCCAGAAGTCGCCCCGGTTCTCCCCGAAATGGACCGGGTCCGTGGAGAGCTTTTCGATGCGCTTGGCGTCTCGCTCCTGCTCTTTCCGGTCGAGTTTCCTGAGAAACTCCACTACTTGTTCGGCCAGGAGGACTCGGTAGGGCATTTCCTCCCAGGAGGTTTTGATGGTTAAAGAGTACCGCACCATCACCGAAATCGCCGGCCCCCTCGTTTTCGTCGAAAAAACGCACTCGGTGGGCTACGGGGAACTGGTCCGGGTCAGGACCTCCGACGGCGTCGTGAAGCGCGGCCAGGTTCTCGACACCTCCAAGGAATCTGTGGTGGTTCAAGTGTTCGAAGGGACCGCCGGAATCGACCGGGGCTCGTCGGTCACCTTCCTGGGCGAGACCCTCAAGTTGCCCGTGTCGAAAGGGATGCTCGGCCGCATCCTCTCCGGGGCGGGGGACCCGCTGGACGGCGGCCCGCCCATCGTGCCGGAGAACCGGCTCGACATCACCGGCGCCTCCATCAACCCCTACGCCCGGGAGGGCCCGAGGGACTTCATCCAGACCGGCATCTCGACGATTGACGCCATGAACACGCTGGTCCGCGGGCAAAAGCTCCCCATCTTCTCGGGTTCCGGACTTCCGCACAACGACATCGCGCTCCAGATCGCCAGGCAGGCGAAAGTGCGCGGCACCGGCGAGGAGTTCGCGGTGGTCTTCGCCGCGATGGGCATCACCAACGAGGAAGCGCAATATTTCATGCGCGACTTCGAGCGGACCGGGGCGCTGGCGCGGACGGTGATGTTCCTCAACCTCGCCGACGACCCCGCCATCGAGCGGCTCATCACGCCCCGCATGGCGCTGACGGCGGCGGAGTTCCTCGCCTACGAATATGACTACCACGTCCTGGTCGTCCTCACCGACCTCACCAACTACTGCGAAGCGCTGCGGCAGATCGGCGCGGCGCGGGAGGAGGTGCCCGGGCGCCGGGGCTACCCGGGATACATGTACACCGACCTCGCGACCCTCTACGAGCGGGCGGGGCGCATCCACGGGAGGAAGGGGACCATCACCCAGTTCCCCATCCTGACGATGCCGGGGGACGACATCACCCATCCGATTCCGGACCTCACCGGCTACATCACCGAGGGGCAGATCGTCGTCTCGCGCGAGCTGCACCGGAAGGGCATCTACCCCCCCATTGACATCCTCCCGAGCCTGTCGCGGCTCATGAACCAGGGCATCGGCCCCGGCAAAACGAGGGAGGAGCACAAGGCGGTCTCCGACCAGTGCTACGCCGCCTACGCCGAGGGGCGCGACCTCCGGGGACTCGTCGCCATCGTCGGGAAGGAGGCGCTCTCCGACCGGGACAGAAGGTTCCTCGAGTTCGCCGACGCCTTCGAGGAGCGCTACGTGCGGCAGGGCCGCGAAGAGGACCGCTCCATCGAGGAGTCGCTCGACCTCGGGTGGGAACTGCTGGCCGCGCTGCCGGAGTCGCAACTCACCCGGCTCGACAAGAAGTGGATTGCGAAGTACCACCCCGCGCACCGGAAGGCGGCGGCGTAAAAGCCGGTTGGAGCCCCGCACTCCAACCCTTCCACGCCCGCCATCATGGCGGAGCGAAAGGCCTACCCCGATGGCGCTTTTCCCCAACAAACCTATATACCAAGAGCGCCGATTCCCGACCGTGCAGAACGAAAAGCCCAAGGCCTCCTCCAAGACCGCCGTCGCCGGTCTCATCGCCGGAGTCGTCGCGGGCGGCATCGGCGTCGGGGGGTTCATGGCGGTCGCCCCCGGCAACTCCGCCCTACTCTTCACCATGTATGGCGGCTTCATCGCCGGCGGCCTGCTCTTCGGCCTCCTCTACGACCCGCTCCTGAAGCCCATCTTCAAGGGGAAGAACGAGATGGCACGGGCGCTCACCATCCTCCTCCTCGGCTGGGCGCTCTTCCTCGCCGCCCCCATCGCCATCGGCATGACGCCGCCGGAGGGCATCCCCCTCGCGTCGGACGTGCTCAAACTCCTCATCTCCACCCGCTTCGCCGGGCTGGGCATCACATTCGCGGTCTTCCTCGTGGCCGGGGTGCTCTTCGGGCTCCTCTACGAGAAGGGGATGGGGAGGGCGAAGTCGGCCACTCCGCCGTCCGCGTAAGGCGCGGTCCTTGCCCCGACCAACCTCGCGAGTCAATCCACCCCACCGCGATGGCCCCGAGCCGAAAAGGCAGATCCAGCCTCTACCGGGAACAGCGCGGGCGCGCGCACGGATTCAGAACCCGCCCCCCTCGGCAAACTGTCGACCCGCGCGCGAGCGACATCGGATGGCGTTCTATCCCCGTGCCCTGCGGAGCCCCTCCCGCATCCGCAAAAACTCCTCCGCCCCCGCGTCCCGCATCTCCCGCCCCGTGTGGTGGAGGAAGACGTCGTCCAGGGTGGGCCGTTTCACCGTCAGCGACTCCACCTCCGCCCCCGCCCGCCGCGCGGCCTCCACGACGGCCCCCACCGCGCGCTCGCCGTCGGCGGTCCCGATGTGGAGGAAATCGCCTGCGGCGGCCACCGTCGCCCCCGGGAGGGACCCCTCCAGCGCCTCTTCGAACCGGGGCCGCGCCTCCGGGGGCGAGAGGCGCACCCGGACCAGGTCTCCCCCCAGATCGGCTTTCAGTTTTCCGGGAGGCCCCAGCGCCTTCACCGCGCCCCGGTCCATGATGGCGACCCGGTCGCAGAGCTGGTCCGCCTCCTCCATGTAGTGGGTCGTGAGGAGGATGGTGTGCCCCGCCCCGCGCAACCGCCGGATGTAGTCCCAGATGGCCTGCCGGGTCTGGAGGTCGAGGCCGAGCGTCGGCTCGTCAAGGATCAGCAGCGGGGGCCTGTGGACGAGCCCCGCGGCGAGGTCGATGCGCTTGCGCATCCCCCCGGAGTAGGTCGCGACCCGGTCGTCGGCCCTTGCCGTCAAATCGAAGAGAACCAGCAACTCCTCCACCCGCTTCCGGAGCGCCGCGGGCTCCATGTGGAAAAGCCTCCCCTGGAGGAGGAGGTTCTCCCGTCCGGTGAGGAGGTCGTCCACCGCGATCTCCTGCGCCACGTAGCCGATGGAGCGCCGGACCTCCGCCGCCTCCCGGACGACGTCGCGCCCCGCCACCGCCGCGCTCCCCGAGGTGGGGGCGAGCAGCGTGCAGAGCATGAGGAGGGTCGTGGTCTTCCCCGCCCCGTTCGGGCCGAGGAGGCCGAAGATCTCCCCCGCCTCGACGTCGAAGGAGACCCCCCGGACCGCCACCACCAGCTCGCCGTTGGCCCTCCGCCTCCGGCCGGGGGGCGGGTAGTGCTTGGTCAGCCCCTCCGCGCGGATGGCCGCGCTCACAGGACCGACAGCTCCGCCCGCCGGGTGAAGAGGCGGGCCGAGAGGAGCACGAGGAACCCCGCGAAGCCCGCGGTGGCGGCGGCCCCGGGGAGGATGGAGGACCATTCCCAGCCCCTCACCAGCAGCGCCCGCATCGGCTCGATGGCGTGGGTGACCGGGTTGAGGAGGGCCGCCCCCTGGAGCCACCCCGGCATGAACTCCAGCGGGACGAGCGCGCTGCTCACGAAGAGGAGCGGGAAGGTGAAGAACGAGGTCACCGACCAGAAGGTTTCGGGCTGGCGGGTCAGGGCGCCGATGACCAGCGAGATGCCGGAGAAGGAGAAGCAGAGGAGCAGCGCGAACACCATCGTCAGGAGCGCCCCCGGGACCCCGGTCGCGACCTGGACCCCTTGCGCCAGGGCGAGGAGGAAGATGACCAGCGCGGGGACCCCCGCCCGCACGGTCTGGGCCCCCATCTTGCCGAGGAGGATGGAGGCCCGCGGAATCGGCAGGGCGAGGAGTTTGTTCAGGTAGCCCACCCGCCGGTCCCACACCACGGTCATCCCGGCGTAGACGCCGCCGAAGAGCATGGTCATCGCGAGGATGCCGGGCGTCATGAAGGCGAGATAGGAGTCGGCGGGGAACCCGGGGACCGCGGCGAAGCGGGTGAAGAGGTTGCCGAAGAGGAGGAGCCAGAAGAGGGGCTGGACCACCGCCATCGAGATGGAGACGCGGGAGCGGGTGAAGTGGAGCATCTCGCGCCAGGCGATCCAAGCGGCGTCCCGGAGCAGCGCCATCCCCCGACTTCCGACCCTCCCTTATAAGGCTGCAGGAGGGGCGCGGTCCCGCCTCCCCGGCGTTCCGGTGGAGGGCTCTCGCGTCCCCCCGATGCCGGTCCGGGGCCCGGACCTGCGCGTCCACTTTGGATAAAGCATAAGGTCGCCCCCCTTCCGCCCCTCCGGATGAGACTGGTGGTGACCGTCCCCGCCTACAATGAGGAGAGGACGGTGGCGGAGGTCGTCCGCTCCGTCCCGCGCCGGGTCGAAGGGGTGTCGCAGGTCGAGGTGGTGGTCGTCAGCGACGGCTCCAGCGACCGGACCGTGGCGGAGGCGCGCGCCGCCGGCGCCGACGAGGTGGTGGCCTTCAAGCGGAACCGGGGGCTCGCCCCGACATTCCAGGCCGGCCTCGACACCGCCCTGGCCCGGGGGGCGGACATCGTGGTCAACATCGACGCCGACGGCCAATATGTGGGGTCGGAGATTCCGGCCCTCGTCGCCCCCCTCCTGCGGGGCGAGGCGGATATCGTCCTCGGCTCCCGGTTCTCCGGAACCATCGAGGAGATGCCCCCCTCCAAGGTGTGGGGCAACCGCGTCGCCACCCGCATCACCCGGTGGCTCTCGGGACTCCCCATCACCGACGCCCAGACCGGCTTCCGCGCCTTCTCCCGCGAGGCGGCCCTCCGGATGTCGGTCTTCTCCTCCTACACCTACGTCCAGGAGACCCTGCTCCAGGCCTCCCAGAAGGGGCTGGCGGTCGTCGAGGTCCCGGTCACCTTCCGGAAGCGGGCGGGGAGCGAGTCGCGCCTCATCCGGGGCGTCTGGTCCTACGCCCGGCGCGCCGGGGCGACCATCCTCCGGACCCACCTCTACCACCGCCCCCTGAAGACCTTCCTCTACATCGGCGCTCTCCTCCTCGCCGCCGGGGGGCTCGTCGGCCTCCGGGTCCTCCTCCACTTTCTCCAGACGGGCGCGGTCGGGGGCTTCCTCCCGTCCGCCATCCTCTCCGCCCTCCTCCTCATCCTCGGGGGACAGGTGGTGGTCGTGGGGCTCCTCGCCGACGTCATCCACCACAACAGCCTCATCAACGAGGAGGTCCTCTACCGGGTGAAGCGCGAAGCCCTGGAGCGGCGGCGGAACTGAGTGGGGCCAAATTAATTCTTCCTGCATCCGCCGGAAACTATTCAGGGAACCTGCGGCCATGATTCCGGGTGGGGATGGAAAGGCTCCGGGTGAAGTCGCTGACGCCCCCGCAGGCCGAGGACCTTCGGGCCTTCATGCGCGCCTGCAAGGATGCCCGCCTGCTGAAGCGGGCCCAGATCGTCTGGCTGAGCCACCTGGGCAAGAGCGTGAACGAGAACGCCGACCTCCTCGACATCAGCCCCGAGACCGTCCGGGAGTGGCTCCGGCGCTACGAGGAGCGGGGCATCAATGGCCTCCGGGAGGGGAAGAACCTCGTCCTCGACAACTACGCCATCCACCGGAGCCGTCGCGTCAGGGAGTTCGCGGAGGGCGAGGAGGGCAGGCGGGTCGCCCTGGTCTTCCTGCCCACCTACTCCCCGAACCTCAACATCACCGAGCCTTTCTGGAAGTTCGTGAAGGCCGGGGCCGCCAGCAACCGGTTCCATGGCTCAGTCGAGCGGCTCCGGGAGGCGGTGAACCGCTTCTTCCGGGGCTGCGAAAGGAGCAAAATACCGGCCTTCCGGTTCCCCACCGGAATCTGGGGGGACTTTTTTGGGGCTGCTTAGAACTTCTTGAAGTTGTCCCAGCGCCCCACCATCGCCCGCCCCAGGACCCAGAAGTAGGCGAGCATCCCTCCCACGGTGAGGACCCCGCCCCAGAGGAGGTCGCGCTCGATGAAGGCGAAGTAGGTCCCGGCGAAAACGGCGAGGGCGCAGAGGGTCCACCCCGCTCCGGCCCGGTCCATTCAGGCCCCCATGCGGGCGTACTTGCCCCGGTAGAAGAGGAGCGGCTCAGTCTCCCGCTGCACCTTGAGGTCCTCCACCCTCCCGACGAAAATCGTGTGGTCCCCCCCCTCCAGGGCGGAGGAGACCCGGCAGTCGACGTAGGCGATGGCGCCGTCGAGGATGGGGGCCCCGGTGGCCCCGCTCCGGTGGGGGAGCCCCTCGAACCGCCGCCCCTCCCACGCCTTGTCGGCGAACCGCTTGGAGACCTCCTCCTGGTCCCGGGCCAGGATGTTCACGGCGAAGATTTTGCTCTGGGCAATCGCCCCGTGGGAGTTCACCCCCTTGTCGATGCAGACGAGGACCAGCGGCGGGGCGAGGGAGAGCGAGGCGAAGGAGTTCACCGTGAGCCCCTGGGGCGCGCTTCCCGCCCGGGTGGTGACCACCGTGACGCCGGTGGCGAAACTCCCCATGACCCTGCGGAACTCCTGGGGGGAGATGGAGGAACCGCCCGCGGGCGCCGCGACCATGGCGCGGGATGGAGAAGGGAGCCTTAAAAAGGTTGGTGGGGAAGGGGCGGCGATGGTCCGCGGGCGCCTGTCCGGCAAGGTCGCGGTGGTGGCCGGGGCGGGAGCCGGCATCGGCCGCGCCACGGCGGTCCTCTTCGCCCGGGAGGGCGCCCGCGTGGTGGTGGCGGCGCGGACCGCGGCCCGGGTCGAGGAGACCGCCCGGATGGCCCGGAAGGGGGGTGGCGAGGCGGTCGCGGCCCCGGCCGACCTCACCCGCGAAGGCGACGTCGCGTCCCTCTTCGCGAAAGCCGAAACGGCCTACGGCGGCCTCGACATCGTCGTCAACTCGGCGGGCGGCTTCGCCCCCAAACCGCTCCAGGGGACCGACCCCGCGACCTTCGACGAGATGGTGGCCCTCAACCTCCGGACGGTCTTCCTCACGACCCGGCTGGCCGTGGAGCCCTTCGAGAAGCGGGGCGGCGGCGCCATCGTGAACATGTCGGCGGCCTACGGAGGGGCCTTCCCGGTCACCGACCTCGCGGCCTACAACGCGACGAAGGCGGGGGTGGTCTCCCTGACCCAGAGCGCGGCGGGCGACCTCCTCCGGAAGAACATCCGGGTGAACTGCCTCCTCCCCGGCATCCTCTCCCACAAGTTCGAGCCCGACCGCGGCCCGGAGAAGAGCCCCGTCCTCGGCGCCTACCCGGGCTGGCCCGAGGAGGTGGCGCGGGCGGCCCTCTTCCTGGCGTCCGACGACGCGCGATGGATCACGGGCGCGGCCCTCCTGGTGGACGGGGGGCTGATGGTGGACCGGAAGCGGCTCTAGGCCGTCGCCTCGCGCTCTGCGGGCCTCGGGCGCTCCCCGAGGACGACCTTGATGCGGAGGTCGCCGTCGAGTTCGACCCGCAACTCCCCGAGGGCCGCCTCGAACCGGTCGAATTTCAGGTGGACCACGGTCTCCTTGCCCCACACCCTCTCGACGAGGGCGCGGAGGAGCTCCGGGTCGGGCTCCGCTCCGTTCGCTTCGGTCGCCATCGGCACGGTTCGCGCTCCCCTCCCAATAGGTTTCCGCGGGGAAACGGGCCGGCCCCGCAAGGTTTAAATACTTCCCTCCTACCTTGAGCCGAAGCCATGGGTGCTGTGGACCAGATCAAGCAGATGATTGCCGCGAAGAACTTCGACCCGAAGCAGTTCCCCCTCTTCATCCAGGCGATGCAGGAGATCTCCCAGCGGAACACCGACCTCCAGCAGGAACTCTCCAACGTCGAGAACACCTCCATCAACTTCACCATCCCCAACGTGGTGAACGGCTTCCTGAAGATCGAGGGGGGCAAGTTGACCGGCGGCGAGGGCAACGTCGCCGACGCGCCCCTCACCATCGAAATCGCCGAGCATGTCGCGAAGGGAATGATCACCGGCGAGAGCGACATCGCCTCCGCCTACATGGCGGGCGACGTGAAGCTCATCGGGGACATGGCCGAGGCGATGAAGCTCCGGCCCATCTTCGAAATCGTCAACCAGGAACTCGGAATCTCTTCGGGCTCCTGAGCGAAAAATGAAAGGGGACGAGGGCGAAGGCGAGGAGTTTACGGAGGACTCCCTCATTCCGAGGAAACTGAAGGTGAAGATGAAGCAGCCGGGGAAGGAGGGGCGCGTCGAGTTCCTCAAGGACTACCTCGATTACCTGGTCCGGGGGCAGAGGTCGTTCCCCCCCGACTTCCCCACCTTCGTCCGGGAGGTCCAGGGGGCCGACGATCGGGGCGGCTTCATCCACCTCAAGGTCTGGTCCGAGGAGTGCGACCTGGTGGAGTTCGCCAAGGCCCGGGGCTACGACCACCGGGTGGACCAGCACGACTGACTGCCGCCGGGGGGCTCCCGGCCCCTCTCCCCCCGCACCTATCGGCGCACGTGGCCTCGCCCTTCGGGCAGGGCCGCCCTCCACAGGCCCGCCCCCCCGCCCCCCGAGGTTTTTTCCCGGGGAGTGCGTTGGGCCCCAGATGAAGCCGGAAGGGAGGGAGCCCCCCATCCTCGTGGGCGAGGCGCTCATCGGGGACGAGCCCGACCTGGCCCACGTCGACCTCATCGTGGGCCCGAAGAGCGGCCCGGTGGGGCAGGCCTTCGCCATCGCCATGGCCCACCCGGTCCAGGGCCACACCGCCATCTCGGCGGTGGTCCGCCCCAACCTCCCGGTGAAGCCCTCGACCCTCATCGTGCCGAAGCTGACCATCCGGAACTTGGAGGACGCCGACAAGATTTTCGGGCCGGCCCAGTCCGCCGTGGCGAAGGCGATCGCCGACGCCGTGGGGGAGGGGCTCTTCCCCCGCGACAAGGCGGAGGAGTGGGTGGTGGTCGCCTCTGTCTTTATCCACCCCCGGGCGAAGGACTACAACCGCCTCTACCGCTACAACTACGGGGCGACCAAACTCGCCCTCCAGCGGGCCCTGACAGGATTTCCGAGCGTGAGCAAGGTTCTTGAGGAGAAGGACAAGGCCCTCCATCCGAGCATGAACTTCCGGCCGAACAACCTGAGCAAGCCCCCCCTCCTCGAGGTCGCCATCGACATCCCCGAGTGGCGCCGGGTGGAGTCGGTGGTCGCCTCCCTGCCCCGCAGCGACGCCCTGATCATCGAGGCCGGGACCCCCCTGGTGAAGCGCTACGGGGTCGAGGTGTGCCAGAAGATCCACCAGATGCGGCCCGAGTCCTTCGTCATCTGCGACCTGAAGACCCTCGACACGGGCCACCTGGAGGCCCGCATCGCCGCCGACGCCACCGCGGACGCGGTGACGGTGTCGGGCCTGGCGTCGCGGCCCACCATCGAGAAGTTCATCGACGAGTGCGCGAAGGTCGGCGTCCACTCGATGATCGACATGATCAACGTCCCCGACCCTCTCGCCTTGGTGAAGTCGCTGCCGGTGAAGCCCCGCATCGTGGAGCTCCACAGGGGCATCGACACCGAGGGGAAGGGGGGGAAGGCGGTCCGGGGGCTGGAGTGGGGGGACATCAAGGCGCTCAAGGCCGCCGGCGGCCCCCAGATGAGGGTCGCCGTGGCGGGAGGCATCCGCCTCGACAAGGTGCCGCTGGCGCTCGACGCCGGCGCGGACATCCTGGTCGTCGGCCGCGCCATCACCCAGGCACGGAACGTCGCGGGCGCGGCGTGGTCGTTCCTCCAGGCGATGCGGGCGGAGGAGATCGACCAGTTCCGGGTGATGACGGACTTTTGAATTGAGTCAGATTTCGAGCAGGTCTTCGACTTTCTGCACATGCTTCAGCCCAATCAGAATCAATCGCCGCGCGACTTCCGCGCGGCCGAGTTTGGCTTCCGCGGCGAGTTTTTGGAGCGTCTCCGGATTGTGATTTCCGCGGGCAGCAAGCAGTATATGTGCAAGCGGTGCCTCAAGCAGACCGTTAAACTGTAAGTCCCTACTTCTTTTTCACTCGGATGGGCGTACTTCGCAACTATCACCATGCTCCGCGGCCTCTCCTACGACCTCGGCCTCACCTACATCTCCGGCCCCGAGAGCCGCCGCTGGACCACCCACCGCCCCCTCCCGGACGCGACCCTCCGGCGCGAGCTCCGCATGGTGCGCTCGCTCGGTGCCGACGCGGTGCGCCTCCACGGCGAGCGCGAGACCGATTTGCTGCGCGCCGCCCGGGAGGCTCTCGGGCTCGGATTCGAGGTGTGGCTCTCGCCCCGCTTCATCGATCTCCCCTCCCGCCGGGTCCCGCCGCGCGTTGCGCACCTCGCCCGGGGCGCGGAGTCCCTCCGGGCGGAGTTCCCGGGGCGCGTCGTGCTGATGGTCGCGAACGAGCTCACCCTCGACGCCCCCGACTTTTTCCCGGGGGACTACGAGGCGCGCGCCCGGGCGATGGGGGCGGCCTCGGCCCTCGGCGCCCTCCGGCAGGTGAACACCCGCCTGAACCGGCTCCTCCGGGAGGCCGCCGCCGCTGCCCGGGAGGGGTTCGGGGGCCCCCTCACCTACGCGGCGGGCTTCTGGGAGCGGGTGGAGTGGCGCCCCTTCGACCTCGTCTCGGCGAACCTCTACCGGGACTGGACCCGCTGGTGGACCTACCGGGAGTGGCTGGCCGCCCTGAAATCCTTTGGGAGGCCCGCGTTCGTCACCGAGTTCGGCTCCGCGACCCACGCCGGGGCCCCCCTCCTCGGAGGGGCGGGGTGGCACCTCTTCCGCCCCTTCCCGAGGAGCGAGGAGGCACAGGCCGAGGCGGTCAAAGCCCAGTGGCGCGCCATCGGGTCGGCGGGCCTCGGCGGGGGCTTCGTCTACTGCTTCGCCATGCCCCGCGCCTTTCCCGGGGACCCCGGGGGGACGGAGGAGAGCGACAAGGCCTCCTTCGGCATCGTCCGGCTGGCGGGGAACCGGGTCGTCCCCAAAAGGGCCTGGGGAGCCGTCCGGAGGATGTTTACCTCAACTTCTTCGCGACGTTCAGGGCGAACTCCTGGACCAGCTGCACGCTCATCGGGTCGGTCTCGTCGGCGACGATGACCCCCTGATGGAGGGCGGCGTCGGTGAAGGCGGTCTTGGCGTCGGTCCCCTCCTTCATGCTCAGGTCGCAGTAGCGCGCCATCTTCAGGATGCCGTCGGTCGCGAGCCCCTGGGGGATGACCTTCTCCTTCCGCCACATCTCCCGGGTCCCCTCCGCGAAGTCCAGGATGACCTGCACCACCGGGTCGGGCAGCCCCGGGGCCACCTCCCGGACCAGCTTCTCCTCGGTGATGCGCTTCGGGTAGCCCACCGGGACGGGGATGAATCTCCGCTTCAGGGCGCTGCTCAGCTTGAATGTCCCGTCGTCGCCGAAGTTGGCGGTGGCGATGAAGACCCAGTCGTCGGGCTTCTTGAGGACCAGTTCGCGGTATTCCAGGGGCAGCTCGCCGAGGGAGAGGAGCAGAAAGAGCCCCGAGTAGGCGCTGCTGGGGGCCCGGGTGAACTCGTCGATGAGGAGGTTCTTGTTCTCGAGGAGGGAGCGGGTCACGGCGCCGTCCTTGTAGAGGAACTCCTTGGCCGCTCCGGGGTCGGAGCTCATGCTCAGGGGGTGGAACCCCCCGATGATGTGGTACTCGGTCATCCCCTCGGTCGCCTCGAACTTGACCCACCCCTTCTTCAGGTAGTTGAGGATGTGGGCGGCCACCGTGGTCTTGCCGTTCCCCGCGGGGCCGTAGAGGAGGACCGGGTAGCCGAGGTTGACGTAGCGGAGCGCCTTGAGGATGGGCTCGTCCTGCCCCTTCACGGGGCAGGTCTCGATGATGCGGGCGTAGTCGTCCCGGGTGAGGAGGGCCATCCCGGGAGATGTCTCGCCCCCACCTTAACTCTGCGGAGGTCGGGGAGTGGGGATGGTGGGGTGCGATGGAAGGGGGGGGCGGAGCCCCCTCGCCCCTTCCAGGGAGCTAGGCCTACCGCTTCGCAACATCCCGGACAGTTTCTTCCCCGATTTCACGCCATGCGGGATTTCTCGACGGACCGCGCGCTCGGCGCCCTACTCGGCGCTCGCTTCGCTCGCGCCTCGTCGGCGGCTGTGGTGTGCGCTCGCAAAGCTCGCGCACACCACACAAATGCCGCCTACGGGCGCCTTCGCGCCGCGGTCCTTGCGCTTGCAGCAGCGAGGCGGGGCCCGGCGCCATTTTTGGTGCGAGCCCCGAGCGCAGCGCGAGCAGTCGGGGGGATGGGTGTCTCGAATGCCAGGAAGCGGTAGGGCTAGGCGTATTTCTTCTCGAAGGCGGTCTCGAGGTCCTTCAGCATCTTCCGGACCTCCTCCTTGGAGCCGCCGGGGTGCTTCTCGGCGAGAATCTCGAACTCGCTCTTGTAGCGGTTCAGGAGCTGGGCGGCCGTGAGCCGGTCGGTCCGCTCGAACTCCTTCTCGAACTTCCCGACGCCCGCCTTGAGTTCGGCGTAGGGGTCGGCCGGCTTGGCGGGCACGGGCGCCGCCGCGGGCTTCGCCTCCACCCTGCGCAGGAAGCGCGTCTCCCCGCTCTTCAGGAGCTGGCGCTCGACGCCGAGGGCGTGGAGGACCCCGTCGTAGAGCAGGGCCGCCACCGCGACCACGAGAATCTGGAACAGGACGAAGAGTCCCGCCGCCGTGCCGAAGTAGAGCCCCGTCGCCAGGGGGGCCCGGGCGAAGCTCCGGGCGACGTCCGACGCGGCGAAGCCGATGGTGGCGTCGGAGGTGGCCATCGCCGCCGAGAGCCGGAAGGCGAAGAGGAGCAGGAGGAAGGCGGGGAGGGAGAGGAAGGCGGCGCGGACCCCGGCCCGGACCTTCTCGCCGGTCTTGTATTTGGTCGCCTTGCCCCCCGCGACCCCTTTGGTCATCAGGTAGCTCAGCAGCGTCCAGAAGACCGCCAGGAGGAGCAGCACGATGGCGGTCCGCGTCCCGCCGGGGACCTGCCCCGTCGCGACCGCGAAGAGGGCCGCCGAGAAGCCGCAGAGCCCGAAGGTCCAGACCCGGCGGGCCCCCTCGTTGAGGACGATGACCAGGGCGACCGCCGAGGCGAGGCCCAGCGAAGCAGCGGCGGCGTAGGCGGAGGGGGCGTCGGTGGTGGAGAGGAGGGCTTGGGGCCAGAAGGTCGCCGCCCCGGAATCGGCGGGAGGCTGGAGGGCGGCGGCGAAGGGGGCCCCCGCGCTCCAGAAGACCGCGAAGCCCAGGGCCATGTAGATGACCGTCTTCAGGCTCCGGTGGGCGATGGTCCGCAGGAAGATGGCGAGGGCGGCGGTGACCCCCAGCGTGAAGGCGGTGGCGGGAAAGACGAACTGGTGGGCGAAGAGGTAGGGGACGGCGAGGTTCATGCCGAGGACCAGCCCCAGGAGGCCCAGGGTGACGGGGTTCAGGGGCCCCGGTTCGAAGAGCTTCACCTCGGCGGTCTTGCCCGCGGGGGGCTGGGCGGCCATCGGTGGAGAGGGGAGCCGGGTAGAAAAGGATTGACCCGCCCGCGCGGGTTCTCGTTGTCGGAGGAGCGGGGGTGGGGGAGAGGAATTGGACCGGAATGGAGAGGGGCGAGGCCCCCGGCGCAGCCGCGTTCACGCTCCGCGACGCGAGAGTCGGGGGCCGAGAGGGGGGGCGGAGCCCCCATCCCCCCTCTCCGAGGGGTTGCGCCGACCGGGAATCGAACCCGGACTAAGGGCTCTCTTCGACGTCCCGGCCCGGGGCCGGGACGCTTGGAAGGCCCGTGTCATGCCACTAGACCATCGGCGCCGAAGGACCCGGGCGGCGGGTGCGCCCGCGGTCCCTCCGGACCCATCACCCCCTCACCGCATTATTGACCTTGCCTATGCCGCGGCCGCGGCGACGAGGGCGGCGGCGGCCGCAACGGCGCAGGCCCCCCAGAAGAGCCCCAGCGCGCGGCGGATGTCCCCAGCTCCGGGGGGTGGGAACTCCTCCCCCGCGATGTAGGCCCCCGGCTTCTCCAGCCGCACCCCGAGGGCTCCCGCCATGGCGGCGACCGACCACCCCCGGTTGGGCCCGGGGGGCTCCCGCCGGTCGCGGGCCATAATCCGCCTCGCCCGCGCGCGGTCCCCGGCAAGAATGGTGAGGAGGGGTCCGGCGAGCCGGGCCGGGAGCCAGTTCAGGCCGGTGTCGAGGAGGGCGCTCCCCCGGCCCACCGCCATGTGGGGATACCCCACCGTCGCGTCGAGGGTGTTCACCGCCCGGTAGAAGAGGGCCGCCTCGACCCCGAGGCCGGAGGGGGCGAGGAGCGCGAACCAGAGGAGGGGCGCCAGGACCGAGTCGACGAAGTTCTCCGCCACCGACTCGACGGCGGCCGAGGCGGCCTGGCTGCGGTCGAGGGAGGCGGGGTCGCGGCCCACCAGGGCGGGGAGCGCCCTCCGCGCCTCCTCCAGGTCCCCCGCCTCCAGCCCCTCCGCCACCCGCCGGGCGGCCCGGTCGAGTCCGCGGAGGGCGAAGGAGGACTTCAGCAAGAAAATGCCGACGAGGAGCCCTGCCGCCGGGTGGATGCGGCCGGCGAGGAGGAGCGCCGCGCCCCCCAGGAGGGCGGCCCCCAGAGGGAGTCCGAGGGCGAGGGCCCAGCCGAACCCCCCCTCGCTGCCCGGCGGAGCGCGCTTCGCGAGCCACCCCCCCGCGCGCCCCATCCCGACCACCGGGTGGAGCCTCTCCGGGGGCTCGCCGAGGAGGAGGTCCCAGAGGAGGGCGCCGGCGAGGAGCCAGAGGGGGTCCATCGAGGGTGGCCGCCGGGGTCTCCTTCTATCTTTGCTTCAGGAGTCCAGCCAGATGGCGGGCCGGAAGGGGAGCGCCCCCTTGGCCCGCCCCGCCGGGTCCTCCCGGGGCGCCTCCGCCTCCTGGAGTTCGACGGGGCAGCGGAACTCCCTCTGGAGGAAGGGGAGGGCAGACTGGAGGATTCGGGGCTCGTCGAGCGCCGCCAGATCCTTCGCGGTCTGGGGGCCGAGGGAGTGGATGTGGCCCTGCAGTTTCGAGGCCATCTTGGCGACCTCCGCCATCCGCTCCTTAAGGGCGGGGTCCCTCTGCGCCTCCGCCATGAGCCCCTTCATCTCGCCCCTCTTGAGGGCCGACCGGAGGAGTTTCCGGCTCCAGTCGGGGGCCACGTAGAGCACCACCCGCTTCGGCGCGGCCCCGGTCACCCGGAGGATCTCCTGGAGGTCGGAGGCGACCCGCCCGACGAGCGACTCGGCCGCCTCCGCCTTCGGGTCGAGGAGCCGCCGGTCGGAGGCCGGGTACCGCTCCCCCTCCACCGGTTTCCGGGAGACCTTCCGCCAGAGCGACGCGGCCGTCTTCGGCACGAAGGGTGCCATCAGCAGCACCCACGCCCGGGCCGCGTGGTGGAGCGCGTAGCGCGCCCCGGGCCTCCGCGGGTCGGTCCTGCGGCGGAACCACCGGACGTCCTCGAGGAGGCCGTAGAGCGCCTCCTGGGCCGCCTGGCGGGTCTGGAACCTCTCCATCGCTCCCGCCGCCGCCTCGGCGCGCCGCTGCGCCTTCGAGAGGAGCCACCGGTCGATGGGCTCGAGGGCGGGAACATCCCGAAGGGAGGCGCCCGGTCGCGAGCGGAGCTCGCGACTCGGCTTCCCGGCGGGCCTCTGCCGGAGCCCCTCGGCCGCCAGCCGCCGGAACGCCTCGAGGGCGCGGGCCGCCCCCTGGACCGCCTCCTCCCGCCAGTCGAAGTCCTGCCACGGCTCGGCGCTCGAGACGAGGAAGAAGCGGACGACGTCGCTCCCGTGCTTCTTCAGGGCGTCCCCGAGGCGCACCACGTTCCCCTTGGAGGAAGACATCTTCGCCCCGTCGAGGAGGCCGATGCCGAAGACCACGATGCCCTTCGGCCTGTGCCGCTTCGGAAAGAGGGCGGCGTGGTGGAAGACCTGAAAGGTGAGGTGGTTCCCCACGAGGTCCTTGGCCGAGAAGCGGTAGTCGTAGGGGTACCAGTAGAGGAACTCCGCCCGCATCTTCTTCAGCAGCGCCACCGGCACCCCGACCCTCCCCGGGTCCCCCCTGCCCCGGAAGACGTAGTCGAAGAGCGCGTCGCTGAGCTTGGAGAGCGGGATTCGGTTCAGGTGGTGGGAGACCGTGTAGTAGGCCATGTAGATGACCGAGTCGGAGAGGGGCTCGACGATCTGGCCGGGGTCCCACTGGAAGGGGGTCCCGAGACCGACCCGCCGCGTGCAGGCCCAGTCCTCGAGCCAGTCGACCGTGTGGAGGAACTGGGCGGTGATTTCCGAGGGGACGAAGTGGATGCGGCCCATCGCCTCCTTGGTCCGCCTCTTCCACTCCGGGTCGGAGTACTTCAGGAACCACTGGTCGGTGAGGAGCTTCACGAAGCACTCGGTGTTGCACCGGCAGACGACCGGCCCGCCGGTGAAGTCGTGGAGGGCGGGGGCCCCGAGGCGCGCCTTGACCCGGTCGCGCGCCTCCGCCACCGGGAGCCCCCCCACCTCCGGGAGGCCCGCCTTCATGCGCCCTTTCCGCAGCTCGTCCCGGTAGAGGGTCTCGGTCGCCTCGTTCAGCTTGGGGTCCGATTGGCCGGAGACCTTCATGCGGCGGCAGAGGTCGGCGGCGGGGACCGCCCCATACCCCTCCGTCTCGATGATGGGGATGGGCTCCAGGGGGGCCACCACGGCGGCGAGGCCGTCGGGGCTCCGCTTCAGGTCGGCGAGGCCCGCGTGGTCGTAGGGGGCGTGGGCGGGGACCGAGAAGACGACCCCGGTCGCCACCTTCGGGTCGACGAAGGCGCCCGGCAGCACCGGGACCCGGGCGCCGGTGAGGGGGGTCTCCACCGTCCGGCCGACCAGTTGCCGACCCGCCACCTCCCCCTGCACCTCCACCTCGAACCTCTGGTTCCGCATCTTCTCCACCGCGGGGTTGGAGACGAGCCAGGTCTCCTTCCCGTTGACCCGGACCCTCGCGTAGGCCTCCTCCGGCTTGACCCAGAGGTTCGTCGTCCCGTAGAGAGTCTCGGGCCGCAGGGTGGCCGCCGGGAGCACCGTCCCGTCCTCCAGCCGGAACGGGAGCAGCGTGTATTCCACGATGGCCGCGGTGTCCCCCTGCAGCAGGTCGTGGTCCCCGACCGCGTTCTTGTCGTTCGGGCACCACTTCACCGGGTGTTCCCCCCGGTGGACGAGGCCCGCCGCCATGAGCCTCCGGTAGTGCCACTCGGTGAACCTCTTGTAGCGGGGCTCGATGGTCTTGAAGGTCCTCCGCCAATCGATCGCGAGGCCGAGGTCGGTCATGTTCCGCCGGTACTCCTTGGAGAAGTAGTCCACGATGACCTCGGGCCGGGTGAACCGCTCCAGGGTCTCCGGCGGAACCTGGTAGAGCTCGCCGTAGAGCCAGAGCGCCTTCGGGTCCCTGCGCTTGATGCGCTCCGAGATGCCGACCACCGGGGTTCCGGTGCAGTGGAACCCCATCGGGTAGAGCGCGTTCTTCCCGCGCATCCGCTGGAACCTCGCGACGACGTCGGGCACCGTGTAGGTCCTCCCGTGGCCGACGTGCATCCCGCCGCTCGGGTAGGGGTAGGCGACCGTGAGATAGAACTTCGGCTCTCCGGGGCGGGGGTCGGCCTCTCCCGCCCGCGCTTTCCTTCGGGCCATCCACCCTGGAAGCGGGGCCCGGCTTTAAAAATCAGCCGAAGGCCTCTTGCAGGACCCTCTTCTGGGCCCGCCGGAGGAGGGCCATCACCGACGAGGAGTCCCTCCCCACCATCCGGGCGAGGTCGCGCAGTTTGACCCGGCGGGGGGTCTCGAAGTAGCCCAGGGCGTAGGCCGCCCGGAGAATCTCCCTCTGGCGTGGCGTCAGGTCCTCCAGGTGGTCGTGGGCCTTCGCGCTCAGCTCCTCGAAGCGGACCGCTTCGAAGGGGAGGCCGAGGCTCAAGCCCCGTTCGAGGAACGCCTGCAGCCGCCCGCGCTCCCCGATGACGCCGAAGTGGAACTTGGGGCCCCGGGTGTGGGCGAAGTTCGCGAGGAAGAGGTCCGGGAAGGGCTCCCACAGCCTCTTCAGGACGGGGGTCATGCGCACGACCGCCCAGACCACCCACTCTCCCCTCTCCGGCCGCAGGAACCTCCCCTCCACCACCTCCGGGTGGGCGAGCCACTCCTCCGGGAGGAGGTCGGGCCGTTTGGGACGGACCCAGAGAATCTCGCTGAAGGTCCCCCGCTCGACATCCATGCGGAGGATCTGGGCGGCCCGCAGGTCGACCTCCCGGAGGAACGACTCGTAGCCCACCGCGCGGAACCCTTCCGCGGAGTGGGCGATGGTGAGCTTCTCCATTTCGGTGAGTTGGGGCCCCGGGGGCTTAAATCGCTGGGCCCCCGCACCGGGGAAGGGGAGGCCTCTCGCCGTTCGGCGTCCGGATTGAATCGCTCCCCGGAGCGCTCCCCCCCGGCCCGCCCGCATCCAACCCGTGGGTGTCGGCTCTCGATACGAACCCGCCCGCGGAACCTTTATAGGTCTGCCCCGACAGATTCTGGCTGAACGGTTCGATTCGAACTATGGCCGACCGAAACCACCCCATCCTCCGCCTCGTCATCCTGAAGATGCTCCAGGAGCGCCCCCGGACCGGCTACGACCTCCTGAAGGACCTCGCCTCCCGAACCGACGGCCGCTGGGTCCCGAGCAAGGGGGCCCTCTACCCGGAGCTGGAGCGGCTGCGGGAGGAGGGCTACACCAAAGTCCGCGCCACGGGCCCCCGGGCGAAGAAGGTCTACGCCATCACCCCGAAGGCCGCCGAGATGCTCAAGCCCTTCCCCCTTGCGGGGGGCTTCCTGCAGCGGAACGAGAAGCTGATGATGCTCCTCTTCAGCCTCTTCCGGAGCGAGGAGGAGCGGCGGGTCCTCGAGACCACATTCCAGATCAGCGGCCTCTCGATGGCCTCCCTGAAGCACTCCAAGCGGGAGGTCTTCGGGGCCCTCGACCGCTGCCTGGGCGACCTCCGGTCCATCGCCGGGCGGGGGAAGCCGTGAGGCGCGCCCTCCTCCTTCTCCTGGCGCTCTCCGCCGCCTCCGGATGGGCCGAGGCCCAGGCGGGGGCCTCGGTCCAGGTGGTGAGCGCCCTCGTGAGCCCCGACCCCGTCCCCCCGGGGGCCACAGGCAGCGTCCGGGTCACCCTCTACAACGGCGGGACAGGCACGGCGACCCTCGACCAGGTGAACCTCTTCTCCACCGGCCTGGAGATCCTCAACTTCCCCTACCGCTCCCTCGGCACCCTCGCCCCCGCCCAGGCGGTGAACCTCACCCTCTACTTCCGCGCCCCGAAGTCGGAGGGGGCGGTCCAGGCCGAGGTGCAGGCCACGGCGGGGACCTCCTCCATCCGCTACCCCCTCCTCGTGAAGGTGGCCGGCGGCGCCCAACTCTACATCCAGGACGCGGCCGACGCATCGGGCCGCGCCTTCCGGGACATCGCCGCCGGGGAGGCGGGGGAGCTCCGCCTCACCTTCGCCGGCCCGACGCCGCTCCTCGACCTCCGGAACCTGGAGGTCCAGGTGGACCCCCTCGACACCTCGCCCCTCGACCCCCTGGGCCCCGGCAAGAGGTTCCTCGGCGACGTCCGGGCCCCGACCTTCACCGTCTCCTTCCCCGTCCAGGCCAAGGCGGGGACAAAGGAGAACGCCTACTCCGTGCCGGTCGTGGTCTCCTGGTCCTCCCCCGCCTCCGACGTTCCCCAGGTGGCGAACCTGAGCCTCGGGTTCCGGGTCTCGGGCGTCGCCCAGCCCTCCCTGAAGGTGGAGAAGAGGGCCCCGGAGCCCATTCCCGCGGGCCGGCCCTTCCCGGTCACCCTCAACGTCACCAACACCGGGCAGGAGACCGCGACGGCCCTGAGCGCCCGGCTCGGCACCTCCGACCTCATCTCCCCCGCCGGGCCCAACACCCTCCACCGGGACTCCCTCCCCTCGGGCGAGAGCACCGAGATGGTGTTCCTCGTCTCGGCATCGCGGGGCGGGACCGGCCTCTACACCGTCCCGGTCGAGTTCAAGTACTCCTCCCTCGGCGGCGAGAGGACCCAGTCGGAGGTCCTCCTCCTGCGCGGCGCGGCCGAGCTCAGCGTCGCCTCGGTCACCACCGACCCCCCCCAGCTCACCGCCGGGGACGGCTTCGCCACCCTGACCGTCCGCCTGGAGAACGTCGGGACCGCCGACGCCCGCTCGGTGACCGCCCGCCTCTCCTCCCTCCCGGTCGAGGGGGCCCTCTCGGCGACCCTCGGGCGCATCAAGCCCGACGAGGACGCCCCGGCCATCTTCAAGTTCCGCTCCCCCTCGGCCGGGGTCTACGCCTACAACGTGACCGTGGAGTATGAGGACGACTTCGAGTCGCGCTCCGCCTCCTTCCCCAAGCAGCTGGCGGTCTTCGCCCCGGGGGCCCCCGTGGGCCCTCTGGCGCTCCTGGTCTTCCTGGCGGTCCTGGGCCTCCTCTACCTCCGGCGCCGCCGCCAGAAGCGGGACCGACTGTAGTCGATGGCGGGAGCCGTCCGGCCGGAGGGGGTCGCCCCCCTCGCCTCCCTCCTCCAGCGCCACCGCGGGGCGGCCCGGACCGCGTTTTTCCTCGCCTCCCGCGACCTCCTGAAGGACCGCAAGGTGGCGGCGCTCGTCGTCTGCGTCCTCGCCTTCTCCTTCATCAACATGATTTTCTTCACCTCCTTCCAGTACGGGCTCCAGTCCTCCTTCGAGGAGCAGCTCGTGGGCACCTTCACCTCCCACGTGACCATCCAGCCCAAGGAGAACCAGAAGCACATCGAGAACGTCGACTCCGTCGTGGACAAGCTGAGGGTGATTCCGGGGGTGGTGGCGACGGCGACGACGCTGGAGGACTCGGGAATCCAGCTCCACTTCAAGGGGGAGCAGGTGGGGGCCCACCTCGAGGCGGTCGTGCCCTCCGAGTTCGCGGCGGTCTCGACCATCCCGAACAAGGTCTCCGAGGGGTCGTTCCTCGGGGACGGCGACACCGGCACCATCGTCCTCGGGGCGCAGCTCGTGGGGACCGGCAACGCCGCGGAGGAGTTCGACTTCGGCTTCGGTTTGGGGGCGAAGGTCGGGGACAAGGTGCGGGTCCGTTTCAGCAACGGGGTGGAGCGCGAGTACCGCATCAAGGGGGTCGTCGAGTCGGGGGCCCCCGCCTCCGATTTCAACGCCTACCTCACCCGGAAGGAGTTCGAATCGGTCTTCCCCGAGACCAAGGGCAAGGCCTCCGACGTCATGGTCCGCCTCTCCGACCGCCGCCAGGCGGCCGAATACAAGACCCTCTTCCTCGCGGAGGGCATCCGGGAGGAGATCCAGACCTGGGAGGACACCGCTGGCTTCATCCGGCAGATCAGCGGCAGCATGTCCATCATCGCCGGCGTCACGGGGGGCGTCGGCGTCATCACCGTGGCGGTGACCATGGCCATCGTGATCTACATCAACACCACCCACAAGCGGCGCCTCATGGGCGTCCTGAAAGCGATCGGGGCGACCGACGGCGTCGTCTTCCGCGTCTTCATTTACGAGGCGGTCCTCTTCGGCCTCCTCGGCATCGCGGTCGGCGTCGCCCTGAGCCAGGTGATGGCGGCGGCCTTCGCCCGGAACCCCATCCCAGTCCCCATCGGGGGCGGCGTGGTGCCCGACATCCGGCCGGAGCTGCTGGCTCTCGGGAGCCTGACCGTCCTGCTATCGGGCCTCCTGGCGGCCTACTACCCCTCGTGGAGGGCGGCGCGGCAGCCCATCGTCGCGTCGATATGGGGGTGACATCCATGGCAACCCCGCAAAATCGCGGCCGAGCGAGCGAAGCGAGCGAGGCCAGCGATTTTTCCCCCGCGCCCGCCGTCACATCGCGAGCGGGCGCGGATGGAGTCGCCATCCAGACCCGCGACCTGCGGAAAATCTACCGGATGGGAAAGGTGGACGTCCGGGCCCTCGACGGGGTCTCGGTGGAGGTCCGGCGCGGGGAGTTCGTCGCCCTCATGGGGCCCTCCGGCTCCGGGAAGACCACCCTCCTGAACCAGGTGGGGCTCATGGACGCCCCCACCTCGGGTTCCATTCTCGTCGAGGGGATCGAGACCTCCCGCATGAACGAGGCGCAGCGGGCCGACCTCCGGCTCCGGAGGATGGGCTACATCTTCCAGTTCTTCTCCCTCTTCAACGAACTCACCGCGCTGGAGAACGTCACCCTGCCCGCCATGCTGGCGAGCACCCCTCCGGAGGAGACCCGCCAGCGGGGCGCGGAGCTGCTCGCGCTGGTGGGCCTGGGGGAGAGGATGGGCCACCGGCCGACCGAACTGTCGGGCGGGCAGCAGCAACGGGTCGCCATCGCCCGCGCCCTGATGAACCGGCCCCGCATCCTCCTGGCCGACGAGCCGACCGCCAACCTCGACTCGAAGACCTCCGACGAAATCCTCGACGTTTTCCGGGAGTTGAACCGGAAACTGGGCGTGACGATTTTCATGGTCACCCACGAGCCCGAACTGGGGCGCAAGGCCGACCGCATCATCAAGTTGCGGGACGGCCGGGTCGAGGGGGAGGAGAGCCCCTCTTGAGCCCCGGGAGCGGACTACTCCTCCAGGCTCTCCCGGAACTCCTCCAGCGCCTTTCGCTGCCGCCGGGTGAGACTCTCCGGGACGGAGATCCGGACCGTCGCGCGGAGGTCGCCGCGCCCCGACCGCCCGAAGCGGGGCAGCCCCCTCCCCTTCAGGGTGAGGAGCGCCCCCCCCGGGGTCCCCGGCGGCACCCGGAGTTTCGCCGGCCCATCCAGGGTGGGGACCTCCGCCTCCCCCCCGAGGGCCGCGGTCGGGAAGGGCACGGAGATCTCGACCGCCAGGTCCTCGCCCCTCCGGGAGAAGCGCGGGTGGGGCAGGACCCGGACCCTCGCGTAGAGGTCCCCCGCCCCGCCGCCCCGGAGGCCCGCCTCCCCCTGGCCCGCGAGCCGGAGGCGGACCCCATCCTCGACCCCCGGCGGGACCTGGAGCGTCACGGTCCTCCGCCCCCGGACCCGCCCCCGCCCCCGGCACCCCCGGCAGGGGGTCGCGGAGGCCCCCGCCCCCCCGCACTTCGGGCAGGTCGTCACGGTGGCGAAATATCCGAAGGCGGTCCTCCGCTCGGAGCGGACCTGGCCCCGGCCTCCGCAGGAGCGGCACGACTCCTCGGCGGTCCCGGGCTCGCGGCGGGAGCCCCCGCACCGGCCGCAGGGCTCCTCCAGGTCGAGGGCCACCTCCTTCGCCGCCCCCCGGGCCACCTCCTCGAGGGTGAGGTCGAGGGGGACCTCCACGTCGGCCCCCTCCTCGGGTCCGCCCGGCCTCCGGGAGGCGGCCCAGGGCCCCCCGGCCCCGAAGAGGGTCTCGAACGCCCCCCGGCCGAGGAGGCTCTCGAAGAGGTCCCGGGGGAAGAGGTCCTCGATGTCCCCCCAGCGGGTGAAGCGGTCCCAGGTGAACCCACCGGAGCCGAAGTCCACCCCGGCGCGGCCCATCTGGTCGTAGGCGGCCCTCTTCCGCTCGTCCCCGAGGACCTCGTAGGCTTCGGAAATCTCCTTGAACTTCTCCTCGGCGGCCCGCTTGTCCTTCGCCACGTCGGGGTGGTGCTTCTTCACCAGCTCCCGGTAGGCCTTCTTGATCTGCTCCGGGGTGGCGCCGCGGGGGACCCCGAGGACGTCGTAGTAGTCGCGGCCGTTGGCGGCCATGGCCCGGTGCCTACTCCTTCCCCTCGTCCCCTTCCTTCGTCTCGTCCTTCACCTCGTAGGGAACGTCCACGACCCCGTCGGGCTTCTCCTTCTTCCCCCTCTTCTTCGACTCCTCCGCCTTCTGGGCGGCGGCCCCCTGCTGGTAAACCTTGGCGAAGAGCTCGCCCGACGCCTTCTGCAGCTCCTCGGTCGCCCGCTTCAGCGCCGCGGGGTCCTCGCCCTTGGACGCCTGCCGCAGGGCCTCCAGCCTCTTCCGCACCTCGTCGGCCTTCCCCTTCTCGACCTTCTCCCCCAGGTCGCCGAGGGCCTTCTCCACGCTGTAGGCCAGGGAGTCGGCCGCGTTGCGCGCTTCGGCGGTCTCCCGCTTCTTCAGGTCCTCGGCGGCGAACTCCTCGGCCGACTTCATCGCTTTGTCGATCTCCTCCTTGGACATCCGGTGGGGCGCGTGGATGGCGAGCCGCTCCTCCTTGCCGGTGGCGAGGTCCTTCGCCGTCACCACCAGGAGGCCGTCGGCGTTGATGTCGAAGGTCACCTCGATCTGCGGCGCGCCCCGCGGGGCGGGGGGGAGCCCCCGCAGGAAGAAGCGGCCGAGGGAGACGTTGTCCGAGGCCATCGCCCGCTCCCCCTGGAGGACGTGGACCTCCACCTGGGTCTGGTAGTCGGCGGCGGTGGTGAAGACCTGCCCCTTCTTGGTCGGGATGGTCGTGTTGCGCTCGATGAGCTTCGTGAAGACCCCGCCGAGGGTCTCGACGCCGAGGCTCAGGGGGGTCACGTCGAGGAGGACGATGTCCTTGACCTCCCCGGCCAGGACCGCCCCCTGGACGGCGGCCCCGAGGGCGACGCACTCCATCGGGTCCACCCCGCGCTCGGGGGCCTTCCCGAGGACCCTCTGGAAGACATCCCGGACCGAGCCCATCCGGGTGGGCCCCCCCACGAGGATGACCTTGTGGACATCCCTGGGCTCCCACTTCGCGTCGGCCAGCGCCTTTCGGATGGGGGATTCCAGCCGGTCGAGGATGGGGCGGATGAGCTCCTCCAGTTTCGCCCGGGTCAGTTTCAGCTCCAGGTGCTTGGGGCCCGAGGCGTCGGCGGTGATGAAGGGCAGGTTGAGGGTCGTCTCGGGGACGTTGGTGAGCTCGATTTTCGCCTTCTCGGCGGCGTCCCGGACCCGCTGCAGGGCGGACGAGTCCTTCCGGAGGTCGGGCCCCTCCTTCCTCTGGAACTCCGAGACCACCCACTCCACCAGCCGGTTGTCCATGTCGGTCCCCCCGAGCTGGGTGTCGCCGCTGGTCGCCGCCACCTCGTAGACCCCGTCGCCCATCTCCATCAGGGTCACGTCGAAGGTCCCGCCGCCCAGGTCGAGAACCGCGATGCGCCTCTCGCCGCTCTTCTCCAGTCCGTAGGCGAGGGCCGCCGCGGTGGGCTCGTTGATGATGCGCACCACCTCGAGGCCCGCGATGGTCCCGGCGTCCTTGGTCGCCTGGCGCTGGTTGTCGTTGAAGTAGGCGGGGACCGTGATGACCGCCTTCTTCACCGGCTCCGCCAGGAAGGCCTCGGCGTCCCGCTTGATTTTCTGGAGGATGAAGGCGGAGATCTGCTGTGGGGTGTACTCCTTCCCGTCGATCGGGATCTTGTGGTCGGTCCCCATCTTTCGCTTGACCGCGAGGATCGTCCGGTCGGGGTTGGTCGTCGCCTGGCGCCGGGCCGGCTCCCCCACCAGGAGGTCTCCGTCCTTGGTGAAAGCCACCACCGAAGGGAACATCTTCCCGGCCACCGTCGCCCCCTCGGCGCTGGGGATGATGGTCGGTTTTCCGCCGAGCATCACCGCCGCGGCGCTGTTGCTGGTCCCCAGGTCGATGCCGAGGATCTTCTCAGCCACGGCCGCCTCCCGGCCCCGCGCTCACCTTCACCAGGGCGGGCCGCAGCAGTTTCTTGTGGAGCCGGTAGCCCCGGCGCACCTCCTCGACGACGCGCCCCTCGGGCTCCGGCGATGGGATCCGCTCCACCGCCTCGTGGAAGAAGGGGTCGAACGCCTGGCCCACCGAGGGCAGGGGTTCCAATCCCTGCTCCGCGAGGACCCCGTCCAGCTGGGCGAGAATCATGCGGACCCCCTCGGCGGCCGCGGGCTCCCGGAGGCTGCCGGCGGCCCGATCCAGGCTCTCCCGGACCTCGAGGAGGGCGCGGATGAGCCCCTCCGCGGCGTTCCTGCGGAACTCCTCCTTCTCTCGGGCATGCCTCTTCCCGGCATTGTCCAACTCCGCCCGGAGGTAAAGGTTCTCGTCCTTGAGGCGGGCCGCCTCGGCCCGGAACCGCTCCGCATCGGGCTCCCCGGGGGTCGCGGAGGCCGGTTTCGCCTCGGTTTCGGCGGGGCCCTCCATGTCGCTAACCTTTGGTTAGTGCTCCCTCTTAAAGGTTGCCCCCCCGCCTCGGGCCGCCCCTCCCGGGGTTCCCGGGAGGGGCGGGCGCCCGTTCTCCCCCTTCCCACTCGCGCCGGACCTGCTCCAGCAGGACGGGAAACTCCCAGAGGTGGGCGATGAGGGCGTCGCACACCTCCTCCAGCTCCGTCCGGCGGTGGACCCGCTCCGGGGCCTGGAGGGTCCCCACCGCGAAGAGCCCCGCCTCCTTGGCCGCCAGGGCGTCGCCGACGAGGTCCCCGACCGCGATGCCCCGGGCGCCGCCCTCCCGCTCCCGAATCTCCCGGAAGAGGCGGACCTTCTTCCACGACTCCCCGGGACCCACGAAGTCGGAGTAGAGCGGGGCCTCCGGAAAGCCGAAACGGGCGAGAAAGGCCTCGGCGGTCCTCCGGCGGGGGCGGCCGGTCACGTAGTAGAGGGCGTGCCTCTCCCCCGCCAGGTCTCGGAGCACTTCCGGGGCGCCCTCGAGGGGCACGTCGTGCTCGTAGAGGTCGTCGTCGAAGAAGAAGTGGCGCATGACCCGGCCCGCCACCTCCCTCTCGAGGCGGAGGTCCTGCAGGATTTCCTCGACCATCTCGTCCCGCAGCCGGTCCGTTCCCGCGAGGGCCAGCCCGGGCCCCAGCCCGCGCTCCAGGGCCAGCCGCTTCCGGCGCGAGTTGTCGCAGAGCGTGAGGTCGAGGTCGAAAATGAGGAGCATGGGACCCGTTCGCCCCGGCGCCAAAAATAGCCACCGCCGGTCCGCCGGCGGAGCCCGCGGGAAAGGGTAAAGAAGGGCCGGCTCCCACGGCCGGGATGGAGGAGGTCGAGGTGGTCACCTTGAAGCAGGTCCGGCTCCGCAACCCCGTCCTGGTGGAGGGCCTCCCCGGCATCGGCCAGGTCGGAAAACTGGTGGCCGACCACCTGGTGGCCGAGTTGAAGGCCGAGTTGGTCATGGAGATCTACAGCCCCCACTTCCCCCCCCAGGTCGTCGTCCGGCCCGACGGTTCGGTCCGGCTGTTCAAGAACGAGGTCTACGCCTGGAGGCGGCCCAACGGGAAGGCCCGCGGCCCCGGGGACCTCCTGGTCATCGCCGGCGACCAGCAGAGCACCACCAACGTGGGCTACTACCGGCTCGCCTCCGCCTTCGTGGACATCGCCGCCCGGTTCGGCGTCAAGCGCATCTACACCATCGGGGGCTGCGGCGTCGGGAAGCTCAACTCGAAGCCCGCGGTGGTGGGGGCGGTGAGCGACCCCCGCCTCGTGGAGGAGATGCGGCAGGTCGGCGTCGAGTTCCGGCAGAAGGAGCTGGGGAGCGGGATCGTGGGAGCCTCGGGGCTCGTCCTGGGGCTGGCGGCCCGGAGGTCCATCGAGGCCGCGTGCCTGCTCGGCGTCACCTCCGGTTACATGGCCGACCCCCGCTCGGCCCAGGCGGTGCTGCGGGTTCTCTCCCAGGTGCTCGACCTCCAGATTGACTTCCGCGCCCTGGACGCCCGGGCCAAGGAGGTCGAGGGGCTCCTCTCCCGCCTCAAGGAGATGGAGCGGGGCGAAGGGGGCGACCTGCCCCGCGAGGAAGAGCTCCGCTACATCGGGTAGCCCGGCTCACCTCTCGGGCTCCGGGGCCCCGGCGCGGGCGGTGGCCCCGCGCCCCCGGGCGAAGGCGTCGAGGGTGAGGGCGCGCTCCTTCCTCTCCGGATCCGCCTCCGACGCCTCTTTGGAAAGCCGCACCTTGACCTGGAACCGCTCCGGGTCGAGGAAGAGCCGGTCCCCCCGCCTCTCGAAGAGCCGCTCCCCCCGCGCTCCCGAGGCTACCCCGGCGGGGTGGGCCGTCCACTCGTCGAAGGTCTTCCGGCTCGCCTCCGGGAGCTGGGCGCGGGCCTCGGCCAGGGCCCGTCCGTAGATAGGGATCTGGAAGAGGAGCGGGTTTCCCTTGGCGTCTCCCCGCAGGAGGGTGTCCATCTTCGGCAGCACGTCCATGTAGAACCGGGCCGCGCGCTGGTGGGCCGGCGAGATGGCGACGCACTCCCGGGCGCGTCCCCGGTCGTTGGTGTTCACCCGGGTCGCGAGGATGGAGGCCTCCTCGAGGGCGCGGACCGCCCTCTGGACCGTCACGAAGGTGAGCCCGGTCCGCCCCTGGAGGTCGCTCAGGGAGTCCCCCTCCCGGATTTCGGCGAGAACCTTGGCCAGGGTCGCGATTTCCACGGCCCGGCGGTGGAGGGGCGAGCTCATCGCCTGGATATCGATAGTGGCTGTATATAGCATTGCTCCGCGACCCGGGGATTTCCACTGGAGTCCCTCGGGAAAAACGGTTATCCGTGAGGGGTGCGCCCCTGCGGAGGATGCGAGGAGCCTCCGGAACGGCACGGGAGAACCCCCCGGCCGGCGTGGAGGGGCAGGTTTCAACGGGCCGCGCCCGGCCGCCTCGGGCGGCCGGGAATCTCGGCTCGCCTCCTCGCTGAATCTCTCCGCTCGCCCTGCCCCTCCTTCCTCTCCCTCGGCCTGCGCTCCATCCAACCGGCGTTGCGGACGACTCGCGCGCGACTGAACCTGCAACAAGCCCTTCAGTCGCCCACGGCCCGGAGGATGCGCTGGAAGATGGCGTCGGGGGCCCCCTCCCCATCCACCGTCTGGAGGCGGTGGGTCCTCTCGAACCGCTCCACCACCGGGGCGGTCTCGGCGGCGTAGACCTCCTGGCGCTTCCGCACCACCTCGGGCCTGTCGTCCTCTCGCTGGATGAGGGGGGTCGAGCAGCGGTCGCAGAGGCCGGGGGCATTGGGCGGGCCGCTCACCAGGTGGTAGACCGCGTTGCAGCGGGGGCAGACCCTCCGCCCCCCGAGCCGCCCCACCAGGACGTCGGGGGCGACCCGGATGCGGACCGCCACCGCGTCGGGGGCGATCTTGTCAAGGGCCGCTGCCTGGGCCACGGTCCGGGGGAAGCCGTCGAGGATGAACCCCTCGAGCCCGTCCAGCTGCTCCTTCACCAGCCGGACGAGGAGGTCGTCCGGGACCAGCTGGCCCCGGTCCATGAACCCCTTCGCCTCCTTCCCGAGGGGGGTCCCTTTCCGAACCGCCTCCCGCAGCAGGTCCCCTGTGGCGATGGCCTTCACCCCGAAGTGGGCGGCCAGGCGCCGGGCCTGGGTCCCCTTGCCGCATCCCGGGGGGCCGAGCAGGACGAGCTTCATCCGCCTATCTTGGTCCCGGGGAGGGGTGAAAAAGGCGCCGCCCTACCCCTCTCCGATGGCCCGCCGGATGAGGGGATGCATCTCCATGACCTGCTCCCGGGCGACCGCCTGGTAGAGGTTGTAGGTGATGCTGACCCCTAGGAGGAGGCCCGTGGGGGAGACCTGGCCGATGGTTCCCAGCATCGAGCCGAAGAGGACCAGGAGGCCGATGATGAGCCCCCCCAGCACCGTCACCTTGGGGATGTAGCGCTCCATCACCCGCTCGATGCTATCGCGGGTCCGCCGGAACCCCGGTATCTGCATCCCCGACTTCTCGATCTGCTTCGCCACGTCCGAGGGGCCCATCGAGGCGGTGTTCACCCAGAACCAGGCGAAGAGGACCGAGCCGCCGAGGATGACCACTGTGTAGACCACCAGGCGGAGGAGAATCTGCCAGTCGGCGATCGGAGTCAGGCCGTTGGCGAGGCGGAGGTTGTCTAAATAGGGCCCTGCCAGCCCCGGCCACCAGTCCTCGGGGCCGGTGATGGTGCTCAGGTAGAAGAGGGGGCCCGAGAGGGGGGCGGGGCTCGCGGGGTTCACCACCGTGTCGTAGGTCCCCAGGAAGGGGGCCTTGCTCGCCAGGAGGACCCCGAAAACCGCGATGTTGGCCTGGAGCGTCCCGATGAGGATGATGGGGATGTTGGAGACGTAGAGCAGCTTCACCGGGAAGCGGCCCCGGGCCCCACGGACCGAGGCGTGGGCGAGCGGAATCTCGAGCCGGACCGACTCGAAGTAGACGACGATGAGGAAGATGGCGACGGTGGCGAGGAGGGCGAGGAGTTCGGCGCCGTTGCGGCCCAGGATGAAGTAGGGGTCGGTGCGGGCCACGAAGGCGGCGTTGGGGTCGGTGGCCATCCAGAGCCACCGGGGCACGAGACCGACCGGCGGCTGGAGGGTGGCGGGGCCGACCTGGAAGGGCTGGAGGGTGTTCCACCAGTTGAAGAGGCCGTTGAAGATCTGGAGGGAGACGCCCGCGAGGATGAACATCGAGACCCCCGAGCCGATGCCCCACTTGGAGACGATTTCGTCCATGAAGAGGATGAGGACCGAGCCGAGGCAGATCTGGAGGAAAATGAGGAGGCTCAGGACGCCGGGGCCCACCCCGAGGCGGAGGGCGAGGACCTCGTCGGGTTGGAGGAAGCCCCCGGCGATCTGGGGAAAGGTCTCCAGGGGGATGAGGATGAAGACGAAGAGCTTCTGGAGCCCCTGGAAGATGGCCTTGTCCCTCTTGTCGGTGAGGTCGAGTTTGATGATCTGGGCGCCCACCATCAGTTGGAGCAGGATGCCCGCGGTGACGATGGGGGAGATCCCGAGGGTGGTCAGCGAACCCTGTTCGCCGGCGAAGAAAGCGCGGAACTGGTGGAAGAGGTCCACCGAGTTGGGCGAGAGACCGAAGACCGGGATGTTGGTCATGACGAAGTAGAGGAAGAGCATGGCGAGGGTCCACCCCACCTTCCGCCGGAAGTGGACGTGCCCCTCCGCCTTCTGGACGGAGGGGAGTTTCTTCAGGAACTCCCGGACCCGGTCCTTGAACTCCGGCGGGCCCCCTTCTTCGGCCATGGGGGACATCGGAGCGGGGCGGGTTTAAAGCCCCTTTGTTGCGGCCCGCTCGCGCTCTCCATACCCCGCGCTCGGGGCCTCGGACTTGCGCGCCTCCGGCGAGCCGCCCCGGAAACTCGTGTTCCGCCAGCGAAACGGGGTTGCGCTGCGGGCCTCGCCGCGTCCCGTCGGCAGAACAGTTGCCGGCGGGGCGAGAGGCTTCCCGGGTGGAGCGGCGACAGGCGGATTTAAGTGGGCGCGCGGAGGAAGGTGCGGATGGCCCGCCCCCCCGGTCCGCAGGCGCAGCGCCTCTTCGCGAGGTCGAAGGACCACCGGTGGGTCTTCCAGGACCAGGCCCAGGGGGGCGTGGTCGTGGTCAACGGGGCGCCCTTCCTCGAATACACGGTGCAGCGCGTCTCGATGAACGCCGCGGACTCGAACGCCAAGCGCCAGACGGTCGTGGAGGTCGTGGACGAGGTCACCCTCCGCATGACGCTCGCGCAGGCGTTGGCGACCGCCCGCTGGATCGAGCAGCACGTCGAGGAGCACGAGAGGGCGACGGGCCAGAAGGTCCCCGAGCCCGACCTGCCGAAGGCGGGGGCCGAGCCGCCCCCGGAGACCGCCACCGCGGTCCCGGGCTACCAGTAGCCCCGCCTACGCGGGCTCTTCCAGTTCGATCGGCTCCTCCACCCAGCGGAGGGCGGGGGAGAGGAAGGGATTGGCGGAGGCGATCGCCCGGCGGACGGTCTCCCTCACGCCCCTCCGGCCCCCGCAGTTGCCGCACTCCCGCGCCTCCCGGGTGAGCGGGCGCGCGGGGACGCCGAAGAGCGACGCCCACAGGGAGCAGAGGTGGCAGTGGGCGGGGGGCCCCCGGGTCGCGGGCCCGCGCGGCCAGAGTCGGCTCTCCGCCATCTCTCCCCTGGTCGGCCCGAGGGGAAATAGGCCCGCGACCCGTCTCGCCCCCATCTCCAAAAGTCGAGGCGCAAAGGGCGCGCTCCCCGCTACGGGAAAGTTTAAGGCCACACCCCCTCGACACCCGACGATGCCCCTCGCCTTGGTAACCGGTGCCTGCGGTTTTTCGGGCTCCCACATGGTGGAGCTCCTGCGCTCGCGGGGGCACGAGGTCCTCGCCACCGACCTCCCGGGCTCCGACCCCTCCTTCGTGAAGTCCCTGGGGGCGGAGTTCCTCCCCTCCGACGTGACCAGGCCAGAGACCCTCGGCCCCCTCTTCCAGCGGAGCCCCGACCTCCTCTTCCACCCCGCCTCCCTCTTCGACTACTTCGCCCCGTGGGAGCCCCTCCACCGGGTGAACGTGGTCGGCATGCGGAACCTCTGCGAGGCGGCTGCCGATGCGGGGCTCAAGCGCTTCCTCCACTGGTCCACCCTCGGGGTCTACGGGGAGACCGGCCTGGAGAAGCCCGCGGACGAGACCGCGCCTTTCAATCCCCCCAACCTCTACTCGAAGTCGAAAGTCGAGCAGGAGAAAGTGGCCCAGGAGTTCGTCCAGAAGGCAGGGCTCCCCATCACCATCATGCGCCCCGCCCCGATGTACGGCCCCCGCAACCGCTACGGGATGTACCACATCTACCGCCTCCTGGCCAAGACCGGGACCGCATACGTCCCCTCCATCTACCCGCGCCACCGGCGCCTCCGGATGCCGATGGTCCACGTCCGGGACGCCTGCGGAGCGGCCCTCTTCCTCTCCGAAACGGGGGTCGCCAAGGGCGAGGCCTACAACGCGGTGAACACGATGGACTTCACCGTGGACGAGTTCATGACCTACGTGGCGGTCATCCTGGGCATCCCCTCCCTCCGCGTCCCCATCGGGTGGCCCATGTACAAGGTGGTGGCGGACCTGATGGAGTACGGGGCCCGGAGGTTCGAGGAGGCGGCGCGCAGGAAGAGAGTCCGGCCCAAGTTCGACCTTCCCATGGCGGAGTACATCACCCACGAATACTGGTTCTCCAACGAGAAACTGAAGCGGGCCGGGTACAGGTTCGTCTACGAGGACTGGAGGAGGGGGACCCGGGAGGCGATCGAATGGTACCGGGAGCAGGGATGGCTGCCGCTGTGAGGGGCCGGGCCCCGGGGCGGGAGGGGGGGCGCGGCCCGTGAGCTTCATCCTCGACGCCCCGCTCCTCGTCCTCCTCGGCTTCTTCGCCGTCTACCTCCACCAGACCCGGCTCCGGAAGCGGAACGAGGACGCCCTGGCCTTCCTCTCCGTCGCCATTCTGGCGCTCTTCTGGGGGGTCTCGGTCCCCCTCTACCTCGGACTCCTCCCGAACCTCTTCCTGCCCCAGTGCGGCGACGGCCCCACCTTCATCTGGAACTCCTGCCTCCCCCTCGGGGTCGCCCCGGGTCCCGGCATGTGGCCCCTGGCGCTCCTCCTCTTCCTCTCTTACCCCCTCTGGTACGCCTGGGGCGTCGAGCGGGGGCGCCGCGCCTTCGGGCGGCGGGCGGGCCAGGAGGGGGTCCTCTGGATCTTCAAGCCCGAGGAGGAGGCCGACTTCGGCTCCCACCGGAAGGCGTGGGGCGGCGAGGGGTCGAAGCCGCCGCCACCCGCCCGATAACGACCACCGCCGGGCTCCGGACCCTCCGCCTCCGGGCCCGGGCCGCGATTGTGGCCAGGGTCCCGCGGGTGGCCCGTTGCCCCTCCGTCGTCCCCTCCTCCACCACAGCGACCGGGGTCTCCGGCGCCATCCCCCCCTCCCGCAGCCGCCGGGTGTAGTCCCCCAGACTCCGGACCCCCATGAGCACCACCAGGGTCCCGGGCCACCGGGCGAGGAGGTCCCAGTCCACCGGGAGCCCCCCCTTCCGGCCCCCCTCATGCCCCGTGACGATGGCGGCCATGCTCGCCAAGTCCCGGTGGGTGAGGGGGATGCCCGCCGCCCCGGGGACGGCGAGGGCCGACGTGACTCCGGGAACCACCACGCACCGGACCCCCCGCGCCTCCAGGAACTCCCGCTCCTCCGCGCCGCGGCCGAAGAGGTAGGGGTCGCCCCCCTTCAGCCGCACCACCGTGAGTCCTCGGCGCGCGAGGGCGAGCATCCTCCGCTGGATCTCCTCCTGGGAGAGGGTCCGGCGCCCCCTCGCCTTCCCCGCGTCCAGCCGCAGCGCCCCGGGCGGAGCGACCCCGAGGAGCCTCCGGTCCACCAGCTCGTCGTGGACCACGGCGCCGGCGCGCCGCAGGAGCGCGAGCCCACGCAGGGTGACGAGGTCCGGGGCCCCCGGGCCGGCGCCGACCAGGTAGACGACTCCCGAACGCGACGGGCCGGAAGGCCTCCTCGATTTGAGCGTTCGGGGGTCGGACGTCCCGCTACGGTTTCCGCGCTTCATCGATCAACTCCTCCGCCCCCTGGCGTCGTAAGGCCTCCACCACCCTCCGGGCCCCCGCGGGCCCGCTCGCCACCTCCCCGCGAAAGGAGGCGGCCCGGGAGCCGTCGGCGGCGAGTACCTCGGCGGCGACCCGGAGGCGGCCCGCCCGGCTCCGCCGGGCGAGGACCCCCACGGGCGCGATGCACCCCGCCCCGATCCCGCGGAGAACCTCCCGCTCCAGGTCGGTCTCGGCCCGCGCCGCGGCGTCGTTCAGCGCGACCAGCCTCTCGCACCACTCCGAGCCGGCCCGGGACACCACCGCCACCGCCCCCTGGCCCGCCGCCGGGACGAAGAGGTTCGGGTCGAGGGGCTCGGCGCTGAGGGGGGCGAGGTCGGTCCCGAGCCGCTCCAGGGCCGCGGCCGAGAGGACGGTCGCATCATACTCCCCCGTCTCGACCCTCTTCAGCCGCGTCTCGATGTTGCCCCGGATGGGGCGGACCTCCAGGTCGGGGCGCGCCCGGAGGAGTTGGGCGCGCCTCCGGACCGACGAGGTCCCCACCCCGGCCCCAAGAGGAAGGCCATCGAGGCCCCCCCGTCCCGGGCTGAGGAGGAGGTCGTGCCGCGGCCCGCGGGGGAGGACAGCGGCGACGGCGAGTCCTTCCGGAATCTCCGTGGGCACATCCTTCAGGCTGTGGACCGCGGCGTCCAGCTCCCCGGAGAGGACCCGGTCGTCGATCTCACGGACGAAGACACCGGTGCCGAGTTCGTGGATGGGGCGGTCGGCGAACCTGTCGGCCCGGGTCCGGACCTTCACGACCTCCGCCTCCGCTCCGAGGCGACGCAGGGCCCGGAGGAGGACCCCGGCCTGGATGAGGGCGAGGGGGGAGCCCCGGGTCCCCACGCGGAGGGGGGGGAGCCTCCCGGCCCCGCGGCGGGGAGCGGGCCGGGGGGAGGGGGTGCGGGCCATGGGGGAGATGGAATCCCGCCGATATGAAGGAGGGTTAATAAAATCGGAACCCGATAGCCCCGGAGATGGGGGAGTTCAGCCCGGGGCGCGCCTTCGACCCCGCCGCCGAGGAGCGCATCCGCGCCCTGATCCGGGATGTCCTCGAGCAGGAGTTGGTGGAGTGGAGGGTCGCCATCCGGCAGCTGGTCCGGGCCCAGGAGGAGATCTCGACCGCCCTGGGGAAGTTCCAGAGGCAGCTTCCCGCCGCCGCCACCCTCTTCCACTCCCCCGCCTCCGGGGGGCTCCCCAACGGCATCGAGGCGGAGCGGCGGAAACTGGAGCGCTTCCTCCACTCCATGGAGCGCTCCTACCAGGAGGGCAAAATCACCGAGATCGAACTCGCCCGGGGGCGGCAGCGCATCGGTGAGCGCCTCGACCTCCTGCGGCGGGTCGAGAAGGAGTCGGCGGAGCCCTGACGCGCCTCCCCCCGGGACCAGCCGCGGCCCCTCGCGACCCGAGGCGGAAAGAGACCCCGACGGGGGGCGGTCACAAGAATTTTCGCCGCGCGAAAATTCTTAAAAGGCCCGCCGGCGGACGCCCCGGCCTTCAGGCCGGGGTATCGCGGAACTCGCGCGAGCGCAGCGAGCGCGAGTTCTGTCACAGGTCCCGCAGCGCCCTCCGCGCGGCGGCGAGGACCCGCTCCACGTCCCGGGAGGAGTGGGCCCCCGAGAGGAACTGGGTCTCGAACGGCGAGGGTGCGAGGTAGACCCCCCGGCGGAGCATGGCGCGGAAGAAGCGCATGTATTTCCGGCCGTCGGCCCGGCGGGCGTCGCGCGCGTTCCGGATCGGGCGGCGGCTGAAGAACAACTGCCCGAGGGAGCCGCAGAAGTGCACGTGGTCCGCCCCGGCGGCGGAGAGGCCCGCGAAGAGATCCCGCCCCCGCGACTCCAGCCGGTGGTAGAGCGCCGGCGTGAGGGCGGAGAGGACCGCCCGGGCAGCGGCGAGGCTCAGCGGGTTCCCGGAGTAGGTCCCCGCCTGGTAGACCGGCCCCTCCGGGGCGACGAGGGACATCAGCTCCCTCCGGCCGCCGTAGACCCCGATGGGGAGGCCGCTCCCGAGCGCCTTGCCGAGGGCGGTGAGGTCGGGCTCCACCCCGAACACCCCCTGCGCCCCGCCCGGGAGCCGGAGCCCGGTGATGACCTCGTCGAAGATGAGCAGCACGTCGTGCTCCTCGGTGGCCTCCCGCACCGCCGGCAGGTATCCCGGCGCGGGGAGGATCGTCCCGACGTTGGCGAGAACCGGCTCCATCAGGACCGCCGCGACATCCCGCCTCCGTTTCAGCAACCGCTCCAGAGCGCGGGCGTCGTTGTAGGGGAGGACGTGGGTGCGCTTCGCCGCCTCCGCCGGGACCCCGGCGCTCGTCGGGACCCCGTGGGTCTGCGCCCCGGAGCCAGCCTTGACCAGAACCGCGTCGTGGCTCCCGTGGAAGCCGCCGTCCATCTTCACCACTCCAGAGCGAGACGTGGCTGCGCGCGCGAGCCGTACCGCGGCCATGGTGGCTTCCGTCCCGGTGTTGACGAAGCGGAGCCGCTCGAGCGACGGCATCCGCCTCCGCACCTCCCGCGCGACCTCCACCTCCAGCCGGTGGGGGGCGCCGAAGTGGGTTCCGCGCCCGAGTTGGGCCCGTACCGCCCGCACCACCTCCGGGGGGCGGTGGCCGAGCAGGAGCGCGCCGAACGCCATGTTGAGGTCGATGTAGGCGCGGCCGTCGGCGTCGGCCACCCGGGGGCCCCGGCCGCGCTCGAAGTAGAGCGGGTGGGGCGGGAAGGCGCGCGCCGGGCTGGAGACGCCCCCCGGCATCAGGGCGCGGGCATCCCGGTAGAGGGCGCGCGATGCTCTCATTCTTCCCGCAGCCACCGGGCCAGGTCCTTGGCGAAGTAGGTCGCGAGCAGGTCGGCCCCGGCGCGCCGGATGGCGAATGCCGTCTCCAGGGCCGCGGCGCGGGGGTCGAGCCCCGGGGCCGCCTTCAGCATCGCGTACTCCCCGCTCACCTGGAAAGCGGCCACGGGGGCGTGGAAGGACTCCTTCACCCGGCGAATCACGTCGAGGCAGGGGAGGGCCGGCTTCACCATCACGATGTCCGCCCCCTCCCGGAGGTCGAGGGCGACCTCCCTCAACGCCTCCTCCGCGTTCCTCGGGTCCATCTGGTGGGAGCGCCGGTCCCCCCGCCGGAGGTTGACCTTCACCGCCTCCCGGAAGGGGCCGTAGAAGGCGGAGGCGTACTTCGCGGCGTAAGCGAGGATCGGCGTCCGGTCGAAGCCCGCCGCGTCGAGCCCCGCGCGGATGGCGGCGACCTGCCCGTCCATCATGCCGCTCGGGGCGACGACGTCGGCCCCCGCCCGGGCGTGGCTGACCGCGATTTTTGCGTAGAGCACCACCGCCTCGTCGTTGAGCACTTCGCCCCCCCGGAGGGGGCCGCAGTGGCCGTGGCTCGTGTATTCGCAGAGGCAGAGGTCGGTGATGACCACCGCCCCCGGCGCCTCCCGCTTGATCCGGGCGGCCGCCCGCTGCGCCACCCCCTTCGGGCTCCACGCCTCCGAGCCCCGGGCATCCTTGCGGCGCGGGATGCCGAAGAGGAGCACCGCCGGGATGCCGAGGCGGAGCGCCCCCCTCGCCTCGTCCGCCACCCGCTCGACCGGCCATCGCCACTGCCCCGGGAGAGACGGAATCGGCTCGGGCCTCGAGGCCGTCTCGTCCACGAAGAGGGGGCAGATGAGGCGGCGCGGGCTCAGGTCCGATTCGGCGACGAGGTCGCGGAGGAGGGGGGTGGAGCGGAGGCGGCGGGGCCGGATGGCGGGCATCGCTCCCGATGGGTGGCCTCGGGAATAAACCGTGTGGCGTCACCCTTAACCCGCCCGAGGCCGATTTTCGCCGATGGGCCTCCTCACCCCGGACCAGATCCGGCGGCACTTGAAGTCCCACCCGGGCTGGGCGGTGGCCCGCGGGAAACTCGCGAAGACCTACTCGCTCAAGGACTTCCGGGAGGCCCTCGGTTTCATCAACAAAGTGGGCGAAATCGCCGAGGCGGTCGAGCACCACCCCGACATCCACCTGACCGACTGCAACAAGGTGCAGTTGCAGAGCGTGACCCACGACGAGGGGGGCATCACCGAGCGGGATTTCCTGCTGCTGCGGAAGTTGAAGGAGAAGGGGCTCGGATAGAGGGGCGGCTCAGCGCCCGAACATCCGCCGGTGCTCCGTCCCGATGCACCGGTCCATGACGACCTCCAGCCCCGCCCTCCTCCCGATGGAGCGGGCCTCCTCGCTCTCGATGCCGCTCTGCATCCAGACCGCCCTGGCGCCGATTTTGGCCGCCTGAGCGACGATGGCGGGCGCCTCCTCCGAGGGGCGGAAGACGTTGACCACATCCACCTTCTCCGGTATCGCCTCCAAACTCGGGTAGGCCCGCTCGCCCAGAATTTCGGGGGCCTTCGGGTGGACCGGGATGATGCGGTAGCCCTGCTCCTTCATGTAGCGGGGAATGTCGTGGGCCGCCTTCGTCGGGTCCGTTGAACAGCCGACGACGGCGATCGTTTTGGAGGTCGAGAGGATGTCCTTCAAGGAGCGTGTTGGCATTGGATGGGCAAGGGTTGCCGGTGGAAATTTTCAATCTTTCGGGGGGTGGGGGGAGAGGAGTTGGACCGGAATGGAGAGGGGTCAGGCCTCGGCGCCCTTCCGGATGAGGACCCGCACCAGCCCGCCGTCGGCGGGCTCCACCGCCAGGACCTCGTGGCCGTGGTCCCTGCAGGAGCGGGGGACGTTCTCGACCGGCTCTCCGGGGTCGAGGAGAACCTCCAGGAGCGCGCCGGGGGCCATGTCCTCCAGTTTGATTTTGGTCTTGACGAAGTTGTAGGGGCACTTCACCCCGTGCAGATTGAGGTGTTCGGGCTGCATCCTCCGGTTTCCTCCGGGCCCCGGATATAAGATTGACTTTCCTTCCCCAATTGCGCGCCGGTCCCGAGGCGGCTACCGGTATTCGCCGGGCAGAAGCTCCACCAGCGCCCCCGGGCTCGCGAGCCTCTCCATTTTTTCGACGAGTTCCGCCGCCTCCCGGGAGCGCTCGCCGAGGGCGGGCCCCGCCTCCTGGAGGAACTTCTGCCGCACCGTCTCCTTCACCTCGGCGAGCGGCCGCCCGGGCGCCCCGCGGGGAATCTCCACGAGGGCGCGCCGCGTCCCGCCGCCCGAGAGCCGGACCGTCACCTCGGCCGGGAAGGGGAACTTGAGCCCCTCCAGCGACTCGAACTCCGGCACCCTCCGCCGCCAGGAGCGGAGCATCGTCGGCCCGAGGAGCAGGTCGGAGGGCTGGAGGTCGAGGGGGGGCCCGAGGACGCGGGCGAGGCGCGCCATCCGGACCAGGTCGCGGAGCCCGAGCCCCGCCAGCGGGTGGATGTCGAACTCCTGGAGCGCCCGGATGGTCGTGAGGGTCAGGCTCGGGTCGTAGCGGAGGGAGATGCGCTCCGCCCACCGCTCCATGAGCGCGGGGTCGGGCCTGGCGATTTCCCGGGGCGTGAGCCGCCCGTGGGCGAAGAGCGCCGCGAGGGAGTAGCGGAGCGAGAAGGTGGTCCGGACCGTGCTCAACCGCGGCGCGAAGGTCTCCCCGAGGCGCTCCATCGTGGTGGTCAATTTCCCCGCCCGCACCTCCACCTCCCCGATGTCGCCCGGCTTGAGGCCGTCGGCCAGGAGGCTCTCGGCCGCCTCGACTCCGGAGTCGATGTAGGCGCACCCGGGGACCGGCTTGTAGGCGAGGGAGTCGGAGACCCAGGCGCGCCCCAGCCCCCCGAGCGCCCAGGTCTGGGGGGCGAAGGAGAAGTGGAGCAGGAACCCCCCGTCGGGCTCCAGGACGTGCCGGGCTCCCCGGAGACCCGACGCGGCGAGTTGCGCCGCCTGGAGCCCCGCGGTCGCGGGGACCGCCGCGGTCAGGAGTTTCGCGCCCGAGAAGAATCCCGGGAAGAGCATGTAGTTGGGCTGCATGAAGGCGAGCGTGAGCGCGTCCGCGGTCCTGTCGGCGTCGAGCCCCATCAGCTTCGAGGCGGCGATGGAGGCGCCGGCGAGGTGGATGAAGGACCACGCCTGGCCGTTGTGGGGCCCGATGAGGCATGCGGCGCCGATGCGCCCCGCGATTTCGTTGGCGGCGACCTGCGCCTCGAGGAGCGCCTTGCCGTCGGCGTCGAGAGCTTCGCCCAGGGTCAGCGCCGTCAGCGCCGCGGAGTGGCCGGTGTGCCCCATGAAGCAGTAGTCGTCGAAGTCGTAGGCCATCGAGAACGCGGTGTGGGCGAAGAGGGCGGAGTGCGGCGACGCTGTTTCGCCGGAGGGGAGGAGCGTGCAGGGCCCCTCCTGCCGCCAGCCGCGGACCGTCTTCAGCACCGCCTGCCCCCCCTCCGAGGCGGTGCCGGAGTAGATGGAGGCGAGCACCGAGAGGGTCTGGAGTTTCGTGCGCTCCACGACCCGCGCCGGGACATCCTTCAGCTGCAGTTCGGCGGCCCACTGGGCGAGCGACTCGGCGAGGGTCGGCATGGGGGGGAGTCGGCTGCCGGTCGGGTAAGGCTTTCGGGGGTGGCGGTCAGCGAGCGCGCGGGCGCAAGTGCGCCGAGCGTCTCAGCCGGGGACAGCCCAGCGGGCGGATTTTAAAACCGTAGAGCGGTTGGAGGAGGATGGTTCTCTTCGGCAAGAGGAAGGAGGCGCCGCCCCCCGGCCTCGACCTGCCGCCCGCGCAGCTGGCCGCGATGTTCAAAACGCTCGTCCGGACAGACCCCGACCGCCCCTGCCCCTGGTGCAGCCAGTCGCTCGGCGCCTCGAAGGACCTCTGCAACTTCTGCGGGAGGCCGGTCCCGAGGCCCCTCTGCCTCAACTGCCGGAGCCCCCTCGTGGCGGGGGTGCAGTTCTGCAACAGGTGCGGGAAGCGGTTCGAGCCGGTCGAGGTGATGAGGAGGGCTCTGGCCGGGGCGCCCGGGCGATAGGCGCCAGGCGAAGCCCTCACGCTGCCATCTTGCTCGCCATCGTCTCCACCCCCGGGGCCTCCACCTCGACCGTCGACGCCCCGTTCTCCTTCTTGACCCTCCAGACGATGTCGGCCGCTGCTTCGAGCTCCTCGTCGTGGGTCACCACAAGAATCTGGGGAATCGCCCCGAGACCCCGGAGGACCGGGACCAGCTCCCGCCTCCGGACCCCGTCGAGGTGGACCGTCGGCTCGTCGAGGATGAGCAGTTCCAGCCGGGAGCCGGCGAGGAGTCTCGCGATGGCGGCCCGGAGCGCGAGGGCTGCCGCGACCCGCTCGCCGCCGCTGGCGGCCGAGACGTCGAGGCCGTCGGGCGCCTCGGGGGAGACCAGCAGCAGGTTGCAGTCGTCGGTGACCCGCAGCGACGAGTAGGAGAGCTGGAAGTCGCCGAACATCTCCGAGGCGTGCTTCTCCAGGAGGGGGCGCGCCCGGGCCCGCAGCTCCTTCTGGAGCCCCTCGCGCGAGAGGACCGCCCGGAGCCTCCCGAGGAAGGAGAGGAGCCCCTCGAGGGCTGCGCCGCGTTCCCGCGCCTCCTCCGCCCTCCCGAGTTCGGCCTCCAGCCGCTTCAGCCGCTCCTCCTCCGCCCGGAGCGACTCCTGCGCCCGCGCCAGCTCCACGGCGGTCCGGGCGGCCAGATCGCGCGCCTCCTCGAAGGCGCGTTTGGCGGCCTCCGCCTCCGGTTCCGCCCCGCGCAGGGGGGCGAGGCGGGCGTCGAGATCGCGCCTCCTCCCCTCCGCCTCCTCCCGGGCGCGGCGGGCCGCCCCGGCCGCATCTCGGAGGCCGGGCAATTGCTGCGCGAGCCCGTGGAGCCGGTCGTGGGTGCGCTGCGCCTCCCGGAGCCGCGCAATCTCGGCGGCGACCTCCCGTGGCTCCGCTCCGAGCGCCTCGATGAGCCCGGCGCGGCGGCGGGCGAGGGCCTCCCGTTCCGCCGCGAGTGCGCCCTCCGTCCCCTCCGGCTGGAGGGCGCGCCCCTGCTCGACGACCCTCCGGGCCGCCAGATAGTCGGCCGCCGACGGCTCCAGCGCGGCGCGGCGGCCGCGCACCTCCTTGAGGCGGGCCTCCGCGGCGCCAAGGCCCCTCACCGACTCGGCGGTGGCGGAGAGTTCCGACTCTGCCCGCGCGACCTCGCCCCGGAGCCGGTCGGCCTCGCGGGCCACCCGGACCCACGCCTCGACGGGGAGCCGGACCGCCTCCTCCCTCGACCTCCGGGCCGACTCGAGGCGCGAGCGGGCCTCGGCGAGGGCGGCCGCGTGGGCCTCACGCTCCCCCCGGAGTCGCGCCAGGTCGGCGCGGTAGGTCCGGAGGACCCCGCTCCGGTGCTCCTCGGTGAGCGGCCGGGTACAGAGCGGGCAGGGCCCGGAGACCCGCTCCAGCTCGGCGAGCGCCCTCTGGACCCGCGACTCCTCCGCCTCCGTGCGGGCGCGCGCCTCCGACGCCCGGGTCGCCGCCTCTTCCATCTCCCGTTGCAGGCGGGTCGCCTCCTCGACCTTGGACCGGTGGAGCGCGGCGAGCTCGTCCGGCTCGCCGAACGGAAAACGCTTGCGGGCCGCCGCCAGCTCCTCCCCGGCGGAGGCGAGCCGCTCCCGCAGCGCACGGAGGTCGGACTCCGCCTTCGCGGCGAGGGCCGCGGCCGCCTGGAGGCGGTCGCGTTCCCTCTGGAGCGCCTCGACGTCGGCGGCGAGGCGGCTCCACTCCTCGTGGGCCCCGCGCAACTCGCGGGCCCGCTCCTCCGCCCGGGCGGCCTGCTCCCGCAGCCGGGCGGCGTGCGCCTCCCGCTCCCTCCACCGCGCCTCGTCGCGGAGGAGGGCCTCCCAGGAATCGAGCAGCGGAAGCCGCTTCAGCGGCTCCGCGAGAGCGGCCGCCTCCCCCTCGGCCCGCTCCGCCTCCCGGAGCCGGAGCTCCGCCTCCCGCTCCCTCTGCGCGGACCTCCGCGCCTCCGCCTCGGTGTGCTTCAACTCCTCCCCGAGCCGGAGCGCCTCCCGGCGGCGCGCCTCCGCTCCTTCCCAGCGGGCCCGCGCCTCCTCCTCCCGCCTCCGCAGGGAGGCGAGGTTCCCCTCCAGCCCGTTGGCCCGCCGGGCCGCCTCCTCCCGCGTCCGGCGCGCTTCCTCGGCTTCCTTGCGCCGCTCCTCCGCAGCCCGCAGGGCGGCCCGGACCCCCTCCGCCTCCCGCTCGAACTCCGATGCGACCGGGCCCATCCGCTCCCACACCCTCTCCATCTCCTCGATGCCGAGGAGCCGCGAGATGGTCGCCTCCCGCTCCGCCGGGGTCGCCCGGGTGAGGCCGTCGATCTCCCCCTGCGCCACCAGGACCGCGTTCTGGAAGACGGGGGGCTCGAGGCCGGTGATGCCCGCAATCTCCTCGGTGATGTCCCGCTCCTGCCACCGCACCTTCCGCTCCCGCCCGCCGGTGGTCTCGTAGAGGGCGCTGGCGCCCGAGCGCATCGCCCCCTTCTCGAACTTTCGCTCCCGGACGACCCGGTAGTCCCGCCCGTGCGCCTGGAACTCCAGCGTCACCCGGAGGAAGGGGGCGTGGTGGCGCCGGAGGGAGACGGGCGACCCGACCCCGAGGAGCCCCCACGCCACCGCCTGCAGGAGCGTCGACTTCCCCGCGCCGTTGGGGCCGAGGATGGTGGTGATGCCGGGGGCGAACTCAATCGAGAGGTCCTTGTAGGACCTCACGTTCTCCAGGCGCAAACTCCGGAGAATCACCTCCTCTCCTCCTGCGGGGGGATGGGGAGAGCGGGCCTTTGGACGGGAGGCGGTGCCGGAGGCGACAGCCACCGCCGCGCCGCCTGCAGGGCCCCCTCGACATCGTTCCTGGCGAGGAGTTGGTAGAGTTCCCAGGCCAGGCCCCGCTCGGCCTCGGAGCTGTCCGCCAGCGCCCGCCGGAGGGAGTCCCGCAGGTCCACCCCCTCCAGCACCTCGGCCGACTCCGGCGCCTCGGCGTCGAGGAAGCGGGGCAGCACCCGGAGCGCCTCCGGCCCCAGCTCCTCGGAGATGCGCTTGGCGAGGCGGGCGAAGTCGGAGCGCCGGGCCCGCACGTCGAGGCAGACCACAGCCCCTCGGCATCGCGGTTTGAGTCCGGCTAGGGTTTCGTCGAGCCGGTCGCCCTCGGCCTCCTCCCGGAGGAAGGTCCGGACCTCCACGTTGACGAACCGCGTCTCCGGAACGTCCCCGTCCAAATCGACGATGGTGAATCCCTTCCCCCGCTGCCGCCAGTCCTCGAACTCGTCCATCCGCCACATCTCGATGGAGCCCGGGTAGGCGACCAGCGTCGAGCCGTTCCAGTCCCGGGTCCGCAGGTGAACGTGGCCGAGGGCGTAGTAGTCGAAGCGGTTCAACTCCTTCAGCCGCAGTTCGAACTCCGGGATGTATCGGTCGAGCCCCTGGTGGAGGACCATGACCGAGCGCCTCGCTGACCGGGCCTGACCCGCCAGGAGCGCCATCCGGTCCTTCAGGGGTCCGAGGGAGACCCGGGAGTGGTAGGAGACTCCGCCGATGAAGAGGCCCCCGAGGACCGCCGGCTTCGCGTCGAGGGGGAGCGCCTCGTCGAGGAGCGCCTGGGGCGGCAGCGCCCCGGCCCGGGTGGGCTGGTCGTGGTTGCCGGTGACGTAGTAGAAGGGAATCCCCGCCTCCTTCAGTTTCCGCACCCCCCTCCGCGCTTCGACCAGCGCCTTGATGGGGGGCTTCCGGTCGTCGAAGAGGTCGCCCGAGTGGACCACCGCGTCCACCCTCTCCTCGATCATCTTGCCGATGGCCTTGTGCCAGGCGCGGTAGAAGTCCTCCTCGCGCTGGTCGAGGTTGTACTGGCGAAATCCGAGATGGGTATCGGAGATGTGGGCTATTCTCACGGCGGGCGGCCTCCCGGTCCCCATCCATCCCGGTCCATCGGAGGGTTCTCTGTCGCCATGCTTTTCAACGTGCCGGGCCGGAGCCCGCGCACAGCGGTCAACCCCCCCGACTTTCCGCTGCAGCCGAGCGGGGTGAAAGTGTCCCCGATCCCCTCCTCGAGAACCGGGTGTAGGGCCGCTTCTCCGCGGGCTCCCGCCGGTACAACTCCCGCCGCCGCGCTTCCAGGGGCTCCACCGGCCTCCCGGCGAACTCGGCGGCGGTGAGCACGCGGGCCCCCCGCTCCCGGGAGACCTCCCGCACCGCGTCGAGGTGGCCCGCGTACCCGGCGTCCCGGAGGAAGTGGTGGTCGGCGATGAGGGTCTCGACCTCTGTCTCCTTCACCAGGCGGCAGAGGTGGGCTATGGAGGCGTCGAGCGCCTCCCGGGAGTAGCGGTGGCCGAGCATGGAGGTCATCGGGCCGTCCACCAGCAGGAGGTCGGGCCGGCTCCGGAGCATGAAGTCGAACTGGTCGGGCATCGGCGGCCCCTCGACATCGGAAGCGAAGACCATCCTCTCCCCGCCGTGCTCCACGCACACCTCGACGACGTAGCCGAGGCGGTCGTCGGTCCCGTGGAAGACCGGCGGTGAGAAGGTGAGGGAGGTCCCTCCGTGCCGGAAGGAGCGGCCGTCGGCGAACTCGATTTTCTTGGGCCCCTTTCCCAGGCCTTTCAGGAACTCCGCGGCCCTCCCCCTCTGGGAGCGGTTGGTCGCCTCGGTGGGGTGCTTCAGGTAGAGCACCTTCCCCTCCGCCAGGCCGGGCTCGAAGGGGTCGAAGTGGTCGTGGTGGTAGTGGGAGACGACGAGGAGGTCGGACCGGCGCGCCTCCTCGAAGACCCGGGCTCGCAACTCCTCCTCCCGTCGCAGTTCGAGGGGGTGGGGCGGGAGGCCGTAGCGGGCGGGGCCGAGGGCGACCCCGGGGTCGATCACCGCCCGGAGGTCGGGGGTCTCGACCAGCGTCGCCTGGGAGCGGACGCCCATGGAGTCGAATGCGAGCGGGACGGCGCGGATGCCCATCTAGGGAGAGTGGAGGCCGCGGCAAAAATGGAGGAGACAGGCCACCGGCCGTGCCCCATCGAGCGGCTCCGGGAGCGCCTCGCGCGCAGGCGTGGAGCGGGCGAAGTCAGAGTCCGGCGCGCGCCGCCTCCAGGAGGAGGACTCCCAGGAGCAGGCAGAGTTGGATTCGGGCCGCTTTCGCGACCCGCACCTGCGCGCTCTTGACCCCTTCCATGGAGGGCTCCTTCCAGAGGATGGGCAGGGTCTTCGCGAGCCGCCGGGCGAGGAGGGCAGCGGCGACGAACACCCCCGCCTCCGCGAGCAGAAGTTGGCCCCGGAGGGTCCCGGCGAGGTCGGAGAGGGCGAGCGTCCCCCGGAGGGAGGCGGAGGCGAGACCTGTGGCCGCGACGCCCGCGACCGCCAGCCAGGTCAGGAGCACCACCCGCCCCCCGACCCGCTGGTTGACCTTCCTCTGGAGTTCGAGGGGGAGGATGGCGAGGCCGGGCTGGAAGACCCGGTAGAAGAAGTAGGTCCCCCCGACCCAGAGGAGGGCGAAGAGGAGGTGGAGGAAGGAGAGGGCGACGGAGGCGGGGTCGGCCATGAACCCCCGAAGGCGGCCCCCTTAATGGGTTTTCGGGCGGGTCTGACCGTCGGATGACGAATTTTGGCCGGCGCCCCGTTCGCACGCGCCTACCGGAAGAGGGCCTCCATCTCCTCCACCCGGAGATTTCGGATGGAGGCCGAGAGCGCGTCGGCTGCCCGTAGCTCCCGGGGCGGGTAGGTGTGGGCGACCGCCAGGACCCCCATCCCGGCCCGCTTCGCCGCCTCGATGCCCGCGGGGCCATCCTCGATGACCAGGACTTCAGAGGGCTTCAGCGGTCTTCGGCTCGCGGCCCGGAGGGCGTGGAGGCCTTTTCGGTAGCCCTCGGGGTCGGGCTTGCCGCGCTTCACGTCCTCGGCGGCGACGACCGCTTTGAAGCACGACCGGAGCCCCTCGCGCGTGAGCAGCCCCTCCGCCTCGGCCCGGATGGCCCCCGTTACCACCCCGAGGGGGTAGCGGCGGGCCGCCTGGCGGACGAGCCGCGCGGCGCCGTGGAAAAACGGAACATTCGGCATCTTGCGGGCGTAGGCGGCGGCCTTCGTTGCGACCAGCCTCTCGATGAGTCCGGGCGCGGGCTTCCGCCGCTGGTCCTTCAGGATGGCGCGGAATGCGTCCCGGTCGTCGAAGCCGAGGTATTTTTCGTAGTAGTCGGCCTTCGAGACGTGGATGTTGTGGGGCCGGAGGGCGACGTTGTACATCCGCCAGTGGAGCGGCTCGTCGTCCACGAGGACGCCGTTGAAGTCGAAGAGCACCGCCTTCAGCGCCATGGGCCCCCTGGGGTCGGGGTCTTCAACTCCTCTCCCACTCCCTGCACGCCCCGGCAAAGGCTCGCGCCGCCTGAGGCCTCCCGAGGAAGTGGAGGTGGGTGTACCCTGCCAGCACCTTCTGGGCCGTCGCCCCGTCCCTCCCCTTGACGATGCCCTTCCCGCGCCTCACCCGGTAGGCATACCTCAAATCCCCGTCGGCCCGCGCCGCCGAGTAGTGGAACTCGTGCCCCCTCAGCCGCGCCCCGGCAGAAGTGAGCAGGTTGCTCCGGGTCACCTCCATCTCGGTGTAGCCCAGCGAGAGCCGTTTCTGCATCTCGGTGTCGAGGTCGAGGAGTCCCGCCATCTTGCGCACCCGGCCGTCGAGGTCGCGCAGGGAGCGGCCGAGGTACATCAGCCCCCCGCACTCGCCGTAGACCGGCATCCCGTCGCCAGCGAGGGCCCGGAGTTTCTTCCTCAATTCTCCGTTGGCGGCCAGTTCCTTCCCGTAGAGTTCCGGGAACCCCCCGCCCGCGTAGAGCCCCGAGGCCCCCTCCGGCCAGGGGTCGGCCATCGGGCTGAAGAGGCGGAGCCGCGCCCCGGCCCGCTCCAGCAGTTCGAGGTTCTCCCGGTAGTAAAAGGTGAAGGCGGAGTCCCACGCCACGGCGATGGCGGGCCCGCCGTTGACGGCTTTCGGCTCCGGGGGCGCAGGCAGTTGAAGCGGCGGCGCCGAGCGAGCGATGCCCAGGAGCCGGTCGAGGTCCAGATGTTCGCCGAGGAAGTCGGCCCATTTCTCCAAATTGGCCGCCCGTTCCGGCGTAGGCACAAGCCCGAGGTGGCGCTCCTCGACCTGGACCGCCGGTTCGCGGGGGAGCCAGCCGAGCAGCGGGACCCCGGCCCGCCTCAGCCCGTCGGCGCAGTAGTTCGCGTGCTTCTGTCCGGCCACCCGGTTGAGGATGGCCCCGCGCAGGTTGAGCCGCGGGTCGAACCGTTTGCATCCGAGCGCGAGCGCCCCCGCCGAGGCGGCCATCTTGGAGCCGTCCATCACCAGCACCGTGGGACACTTCAGCAGCCGCGCCATGTCGGCCGTGGATGTGGCCCCCGGGCCGGCGTCGAAGAGCCCCATCACCCCCTCGACCACCGCGAGGTCGGCCCCGCGGGCGGAGGCGAAGACCTCCCGGTTCTTCCCGGGGCTGAGCATCCAGCCGTCGAGGTTGCGGGCCGGGGCCCCCGCCGCTTCCGAGAGGTAGGTCGGGTCGATGAAGTCGGGGCCGACCTTGAAGCCTCGGACCTTCAGCCCCCGACGGCGGAAGGCGGCCAGGAGCCCTGCCGCCACGGTGGTCTTGCCGCAGCCCGACCAGGGTGCGGCGACGCATAGCCGGGGAATGTGGGTCATCCGATTCCTTCTTTCAAGGCCCCGGAGACGTCGGCGTCTTGGAACGTGGCCATCTCATCCAGAATCTTCGCCGCCCCCTCCACCACGAACATCGCCAGCGCGGCGCCGGTCCCCTCCCCGAGCCGCATGTCGAAGTCGAGCAGCGGTTTCAGCCCGAGGTGGTCGAGGACGACCCGGTGGCCCGGCTCCGCCGAGCAGTGGGAGGCGAGCATGTACTCCTTGGCCCGCGGCGCGAGCGCCGCAGCAACCAGCGCCCCCGCTCCCGAGATGAATCCGTCCACCAGCACCGGCACCCGCCGGCGGGCCGCCCCGAGGATGAGCCCCGCGATGGCGCCGATTTCGAGCCCCCCGACCTTTGCGAGCACCTCCAGCGGGTCGCCCGGGTCGGGCCTGTGGAGTTTGAGCGCCCCCTCGATCACCCCGACCTTGCGGCGGAGCATCGCGTCGTCGATTCCGGTCCCCCGGCCCGCGACCTCCGGCACGGGCCGCCCCGTGAAGAGCGAGGCGAGCGCGGCGCTCGCGGTGGTGTTGCCGATTCCCATGTCCCCGGTTCCGAGGAGGGAGAGCCCCTTGGAGAACTCCTCCTCGGCGATCTCGATGCCGACCTCGACCGCCCGGCGGGCCTCGTCACGGCTCATGGCGGGCCCCTTCGCGAAGTTCCGGGTCCCGGGGCGGACCTTCCGCTTCACCAGACCGGGGTGGTCGGGCAGGTCCGCCGCGACGCCCACGTCCACCACCACGACCCGGGCTCCCGAGTGGCGAGCGAGGACGTTGATGGCGGCGCCCCCCCGGAGGAAGTTGAGCACCATCTGGGGCGTGACCTCCGACGGGTAGGCGCTCACCCCCTCGGCGGTCACCCCGTGGTCCCCCGCCATCACCGCGACCGCCTTCGGGCCGATGCGGGGGCGGGGGCTCCCCGCGATTCCGGCCAGTTGGACCGAGAGCGCCTCCAGCCGTCCCAGGGCCCCCCTCGGCTTGGTCAGGAGGTCCTGGCGCTTCCGCGCCTCCTGCGCCGCCCGGGCGTCGGGGGCGGGGATGGCGCTGGCGGCCTCTTCGAGGAGTCCCACACCACCCCCCCTGCTCCGGGGGACTCAAAAATATAACCGCGCTTCCCCTCTACTGCGGATGGCCGCCCCTCCCCCCGGACTCAAGGCGGGCCTTGAGGTCCACCAGCAGCTGGACACCCGGGAGAAGCTCTTCTGCCGCTGCCCCACCCGGTCCCGGGAGCCCTCCGAGAAGACCCTGGAGTTCCTGCGGCTCCTCCGGCCCACGGCCGGCGAGGCGGGGCGGGTGGACGTCGCCGCCCTGGAGGAGTCCCGGCGCGCCCGGAGGTTCCGCTACCTCGGCTACGACACCACCTGCCTGGTGGAGTATGACGAGGAGCCCCCGCGGGAGTTGAACCGGGAGGCGCTGGAGGTGGCGCTGCAGGCCGCCCTGCTCCTGCGCATGGAGCCGGTGGAGGAGGTCCACGTGATGCGGAAGGTGGTCATCGACGGCTCGAACACCTGCGGATTCCAGCGGACCGCCCTGGTGGCGACCGGGGGCTACGTGGAGGCCCCGTCGGGCCGGGTCGGCCTCTCCACCCTCTGCCTGGAGGAGGACGCGGCGGCCATCGTGGGCCAGGAGGGGGACGTGGTCACTTACTCCCTGGACCGGCTCGGGATTCCCCTGGCCGAGATCGCGACCGAGGCCCAAATCCGCACTCCCGCCCAGGCGCGGGAGGTGGCCCGCCACATCGGCATGGTGCTCCGCTCCACGGGGCGCGCCAAACGGGGGCTGGGCACCGTGCGCCAAGACGTGAACGTCTCCATCCCGGGAGGGGCACGGGTCGAAATCAAGGGGGTCCAGCAACTCGACTTGGTGGAGAAGGTGGTGGTGGCGGAGGCGGAGCGCCAGGCCCGGCTCCTGCGCGCCGGCGGGGCAGTCCCCGCCGAGACCCGTCGGGCCCTCGAGGACGGCACCACCGAGTACATGCGCCCTCTCCCCGGAGCGGCCCGGATGTACCCCGAGACCGATGTCCGGCCGGCGGTGCTCGACCGGAAGTTCATCGAAGCCCTGCGGCGCAACCTCCCCGAGCTGCTCGACGTGAAGGAGCGGCGCCAACGGGAGGCGCTCGTGCGAAAATATGGCCTCAACGAGGAACTGGCGGCGCGGGCCCTCGAATACCCGCGGTTCGCGGCGTGGGTGGAGAGCGCCCCGGCGGTCCCCCCCTCGGGCGTGGTCCGGACCCTGCCCGCCGCCGAGACGCTGCGGCCCTTGTTGGAGCGCGGCGGGGTCCTGCTCACCGAGAGCCTCCCCGAGACCGCCCGTGCGATTTGGAACGCGCAGGAGAGGCTGCGCCCGCTGGTCCCGCCCGCCGAGTGGACCCAGATCTACCAGCCCGCCATCGCCGAGTTTGGAAGGATTCTGCCGTTCTTGGGCCCGGGCTCCGACGACGAGGCCCGCGCGGTGGTGGAGCGGATCGTCCGCGAGAAGGCGGGCCTCGTCCGCCAGAAGGGCGCGGGGGCCCACGGGCCCCTCATGGGATTGGCGATGAGGGAGCTCCACGGCAAGGCCGACGGCGCCTTGGTGGCCCGACTTCTGAGAGAACAGATCGAGGTCCTGCTCCGCGCTCCCTGACAGATCCGGTGGCGGCCCCGGGCGAGCCAACTTTATCTCCCCGGGACGGGTGATTCCCCGCCATGACGGCCCCGAGGACACCCTTCGGCCGCGGCGCCCACGTCTGCCGCCGGTGCGGGCGGAAGCAGGGCATCGTCCGGCGCTACCGCATCTTCCTCTGCCGGCAGTGCTTCCGCGAGGCGGCCCCCCAACTGGGGTTCCACAAATACCGCTGACCATGAGAACCAACCTCCTCGCCGACGCCCTCTCCATCCTCCGCAACGGGGAGAGGGCGGGCAAGGCCGAATGCACCATCCCGGCCAGCGGGGTCGTGGAGGAGGTCCTCCGGGTGATGAAGGAACGGGGCTACGTCCGGGACTACCTCCGGGAGGAGGAGACCTCCGGGGGGCGCTTCCGCGTCGCCCTCCAGGGCCGCATCAACGAGTGCGGGGCGGTCGCCCCCCGCCACTCGGTGGCCCGGACCGAGTTCGAGAAGTGGGAGAAGCGCTTCCTCCCCTCGCGGAACTTCGGCGTCCTCATTCTCTCGACCCCCCGGGGCGTCATGACCCACGCCCAGGCCCGGGACGCGGGGACCGGGGGTGTCCTCCTCGCCTATGTCTACTGAACCGGCGGCCAGGGCCCGGAAGTCCGCCCGCGAGGGGGAGGAGCGGGTCGTCCCGGTGCCCGAGGGCGTCCGGGCCGCCCTCCAGGGGAGCACCCTCCAGGTCCAGGGCCCCCGGGGGAGCCTCTCCCGGGTGCTCCGGGCCCCCGGCGTCGCGCTGGAGGTCAAGGACTCGGCGGTCGTCATCCGCTCCTCCTCCTCCCGCCGCCAGCACCGGGCCCTCGCCGGCACCCTCGCCTCCCACGCCGCCAACATGGTCGCCGGAGCCTCCCGGGGCTTCACCTGCCGGATGAAGGTCTGCTTCTCCCACTTCCCCATCCAGGTGACGGTCGCGGGGAGCGAGGTTCAGATTGCGAATTTCCTGGGGGAGAAGCGGCCCCGGAAGGCGAAAATCGTCGGGGGGACGAAGGTCGATGCGAAGGGCGACACCCTGCTGGTCAGCGGTCCCGACATCGAGGCGGTGGGCCAGACCGCGGCCAACATCGAGCAGGCGACGAAAATCAGGAATTACGACCCGCGGGTCTTCCAGGACGGGATTTTCATCGTGGAGAAGGCGCGGTAGAGCCCGCCCTCGCTGCAACGCCCCCTTCGCTGCGACGCCCCGGTCTGAAGCCCGGGGCGTCCGCCGGCGGCAGTTACTGCTTGCCCGCCTTCCGGCCGACGATGAAGGTGTAGAAGAGGCCCGTGGCCAGGAGGGTCTGCAGGCTCATGTAGACCACCGCATCGTAGACTTCCAGGGCCTCGGGGTCGGCCACCAGGGTGTAGAGGAGGATGGCGGTGGCCCCGAGAAGGGCGAGGCCGATGGTGACGATGATCGGCTCATATCCCTTGTAGTGGAGGAAAGCGCGGGCCTTCCGGAGGTGGAAGGAGTGGCGGAAGATGGTGTAGTAGTGGAGGACCGCCGCGACGGCGAGCCCCCCGAAGAGAAAGGTCGCCAGCGGTCCCGGGTCGAGGAGCGCCATCCTATCCCTCCCGCGGGGGCCTCTCCTCCCGCGGTGCGGGGGAGATGGTCGAGGCCCGTGGCCCCCTCCCGATGGTGAGGTAGAACTTCGCGTAGAGGAGGACGACGCAGGTGTAGAGGATGGCCCGGGTGACGCCGTCGGGGAAGAGGGGCATCGAGGCGGGGTCCAGCAGGGTCCGGGCGACGTCGGCCCCGACGAGGCCCAGGATGACCGCCCCCATGGTGACGAAGAAGCGCTCGTAGAACCGGAACTCGAGGAAGATCATCGCCCTCCGGAGTTCGAAGGAGCGCCGGAGGATGGTGAAGAACAGGAGGACCGCCCCGATGAGGAAGAGGCTGGAGCCGTAGAGGGCGGTGTGGAGGCCGGGGGGGAGGGCCATCCATGGGATACCCCCCTCCGAGATTAAATCAGAACCGCCTGGCGAGGGCCCCCACGGCGGAGGCGAAGAGGGCCCCCCCATCCCCGGCCCGCCTCCCGCCCCAGGTCCAATCCCCGTGGAGCCAGGGCTCCGCCACCCGCTCCGGGTGGGGCATGAGCCCCACCACGTTCCCGGCGGGATTCTGGAGCCCCGCGATGGCGCGGGTGGTCCCCGAGGGGTTCCAGGGGTAGGGGGGCTCCCCGCGCCCGTGCCAGGAGTACCGGAAGGAGACCTGGCCCCCCTCCTCGACCTCGCGCAGGGTGGCCGGGCGGTCGAAGAGGAGGCGCCCCTCCCCGTGGGCGACCGGCATCTCGAGGGGCCGGCGGGGGAGGCTCCGGGTGAAATCGGACCCCCCCTCGGGCCGGACCAGGGTGGGGCGGCACTCGAACCGCCCCGAGGCGTTCACCGCGAGCGTCGCCCGCGGCTCCCCCGGGGTCCCGTCCCCCGGGAGGAGGCCGAGCTCGACCGCCACCTGGAATCCGTTGCACACCCCGAGCACCGCCTTCCCCGCCTCGACGAACCGCTTCAGATGGGGGGCGAGAGCGCGCAGCCGGGCCGCCATCACCGCCCCCGCCCGGACGTAGTCCCCGGCGGAGAAGCCCCCGGGGAGGGCGAGCCCGTGGAACTCCTCGAGGTTGCGCCTCCCGGACTCCAGCTCCTTGAGGTGGAGGAACTCCGCCCGCGCCCCCGCGGAGCGCCACGCCCGCGCCATCTCCTCCTCGCCGTTGGTCCCCTCCATCCGGAGCACGGCGACCCGGATGTCCCCCCTCTTCATCCGAGCCCTCCTCTCCACGCCATCTCCATCCTGTCCAGGGGAATGGAGAGGACCGGCTTAGATCCGGAGCGGGCGACCAGCCGGGAGCCCCGGACCACACCCGCGGGAACCGCGCGGCGACCGAGGAGCCGTTCGAAGGCCCCCTTCCGGGCCCTCGGGACCTCGACCAGCCACCGGCCGCACGACTCCGAGAAGAGCGCGACGTCGGCCCGCAGGGCGGGGTCGAGCCGGAGGTCGGCGCCGAGTCCCCCGCCCATCGCCATCTCGGCCGCCGCGGCGGCGAGCCCCCCCTCCGAGAGGTCGTGGCAGGCGGCGACGAGGCCGCGGGCGACGGCGCTCCGGAGGAGGGAGGCCTTGCGCGCCAGTTCCCGGCCGTCGCTCCGCGGGACGTCGCCCCCGGCGCGGCCGAGGAGGTCGTACAGGGCGGAGCCGCCGAACTCGGGGCGGGTCTCGCCGACGAGGAAGAGGGGATTCCCGCTCCGCTTCAGCGGCGTGCTCGCGACGCGGCGGACGTCGGCCACCCGGCCCACTCCGAAGAGGACCGGCGTCGGGGGGATGGCGCGGCCGCCGCTCTCGTTGTAGAGGCTCACGTTCCCGGAGACGAACGGCAGCCCCGCCTCCCGCGCCATCGAGCCGAGCCCCTCGAGGGCGCGGTCGAAAGCCCCGAGCGCCTCCGGCCTCTCCGGGTTGCCGAAGTTGAGCGAGTCGACGAGGGTGTGGGGCTCGGCGCCGCACGCGGCGAGGTTGCGGACCGCTTCGTCCACCGCCGCCCGGGCGCCGTGGTAGGGGTCCGCCTCCGCCATCCTCGGGTTCACCCCGACCGCCAGCGCCAGCCCCCGGAAGGAGTCGGGCCGCGGCTTCAGCACCACCGCGTCCCCGTGCGCCTCCCGCCCGATGCGCCCCTGGAGCGGCTTCAGGAGCGTGGCGGCGCGCACCTCGTGGTCGTAGCGGCGCACCACCGGGTCGCGGGAGCAGAGGTTGGGGGAGGCGAGGAGGCGGAGGAGGGTTGCGCCCGCCTCCTTTACGGGATGGTGGAGTTCGCCGCCCTCCAGGACGGGCACGCGCCGCACCGGCCGCTCCACCTCGGGTGCCTCGACGATGAAGTCGGTCGCCATCTCGTAGACGACCCGCCCCTTCCACCGGAGCCGGACCACCCTCTCCCCGACGGCCCGCCCCACCGGGACCGCGGGGACGTCCCACCGCTCGAACGCCTCGAGGACCGCGCCGAGGCGCGCGGGCTCCACCGCCAGCATGAACCTCTCCTGCGACTCGGAGACCCAGATCTCCCACGGGGCGAGCCCCTCCTCCCGCAGCGGCACCCGCTCCAGGTCGACCTCGGCGCCGACCCCCCCGGCGTGGGCCATCTCACCCACCACGCAGGAGAGGCCGCCCCCCCCGAGGTCCTTCGCCCCCGACAACAGCCCCCGCTCGACACACTCCCGGAGGGCGTGGATCGTAGGCTCCTTCAGAATCGCATCGCCGAGTTGGACCGCGCGGCGGGAGGCCTCCTCCCCCATCTCCCCGAGGTCCTTCGAGGCGAAGGTGACCCCGTGGATGCCGTCCCGCCCGGTCGGGCCCCCGACCAGCACCAGGAGGTCGCCGGTCTTCGAGACGCGGCTGTGGACCACCTCCCTCCGGCGCACGACGCCGACGCATCCGGCGTTCACCACGCAGTTGGTGAGGTACCCCGGGTGGAAGACCACCGCGCCGCAGACGGTCGGGATGCCGACCCGGTTCCCGTAGTCCCGGATGCCCGCCACCACGCCGGAGAGGAGGAACTCCGGCGGAAGCGTCCCCTCGGGGGGCTGCGTCCCCGGGGGCGCGAAGCAGAGGACGTCGGCCAGAGCGACCGGCTGGGCGCCCATGCAGACCACGTCCCGCAGGATGCCCCCCACGCCGGTGGAGGCGCCCCCGTAGGGCTCGACCGCGCTCGGGTGGTTGTGGGACTCCATCTTGAAGACGTAGCACCAGTCGCCGTCCCACCGGACGACGGCCGCGTCCTCGCCCGCGACCAGGAGGTCCCGGGGCCGGGTCTTCGGCAGGATGTGTCTCCTCAGGAATGGCTTCGACGTCTTGTAGGAGCAGTGCTCAGACCACGCCTGGGCGATCGACTGGAGCTCGATGTCGGTCGGCTCCCGGCCCAGTTCCTTGAACGTCCGCTGGACGCGGGCCATCTCGTCGCGGGAGAGCCCCAGCCCCAGTTCGGCGCTCAGGGAGTCGAGGTCGGCCGGAGCCGCGTCCCGGACCGGGATTTCGTAGACCCGGGGGGCGATTTCGCGGGGGGGCATCCGGGCTCTCGGGAGAGGGGAAGTTCAACCTTACCGACGCGGCGTCCTCCCCGGCGAATCCTTTAAAGGCGCCCCCTCCTCCTCCGCCCATGCACCTCACCGGCAAGGTCGCGGTGGTCACCGGCGCGGGGCAGGGCATCGGGCGCGGCGAGGCGCTGCTCCTGGCGAAGGAGGGGGCCCGGGTCGTCGTGAACGACCTCGGGACCTCCTGGCAAGGGGAGGGGAAGGGGCAGAGGGCGGCCGACCAGGTGGTCGGCGAGATCCGGGCGGCCGGGGGGCAGGCGGTCCCCAACTACGACGACGTCTCGAAATGGGACGGGGCGAAGGCGGTCATCGACACCGCCCTGGAGTCCTTCGGGAGGCTCGACGTCGTGGTGAACAACGCCGGCATCCTCCGCGACAAAATGGTCTTCTCGATGGAGGAGTCGGACTTCGACGCGGTCATCGGGGTCCACCTCAAGGGGACCTTCGCCGTCACCCGCCACGCCTGCGCCTATTTCAAGGAGGCCCACAAGGAGGGCAAGGTCAAGGCGGGCCGCATCATCAACACCACCTCCATCGTCGCACTGAAGGGCAACCTTGGGCAGACCAACTACATCGCCGCGAAGGGGGGCATCGCCGCGCTCACTCTCGGGACCGCCATCGACATGGCGCGCTACGGGGTCACCTGCAACGCCATCTCTCCCGCGGCGAGGACGCGGCTGATTGACGAGACCTACAAGAGGAAGGGCTCCAGCGCCCTGGAGAGAATGCCCGCCGCGAAGGACTACGACCCCTACGCGCCGGAGAACATCGCCCCCCTGGTGGCCTACCTCGCCACCGACGCGGCCCAGTCCATCACCGGGCAGGTCTTCCACATCGTCGGGGGGCAGATCGAGCTCTTCCAGGGATGGAGATCCGCCCGCTCCATCTCCAAGCGGGGCCGGTGGGAGGTGGGGGAGCTGGCCCGGAGGATCCGGGAGCTCCTCCCCGAGCCCACGGTCGCCGAGAAGCGGGACCTTCTGGCGAAATTTTGACCGAGCCCGGGCGGTCCGTTTTGGGGATTTATTGTCCACGAGTCCCGGACCGTCGTCGTCGAGCGCGCGGGCCGCCGAGAACAGGTCTGCCGAAACTGACGGCCATCCTCAGTCAAATCCAAACGTTGCCACCCGTGATTGGGCCCGCCCGGATTCGAACCGGGGAACTGCGGTGTGTGAGACCGCCGTCATAACCGCTAGACCACGGGCCCCAAGGATTGGGGGGAGGAGGGGCCTTGAGCCCTCCGGGGGGGTTCGCCCCCGAGACTCCCCTATCCCTTGGAACCCTTCACCCCCCTCCACCCCCTTTATCCTTTTTCGCCCTTACACACGCCCATGAAAATCCACCACCTCGCCATCCCCTCCCCCTTTCCGATCGGCCCCAACAACGTCTTCCTCCTGGAGGGGGACCCCCTCACCCTCGTGGATACCGGGGTCAGGACCCGCCGGAGCCTGAAGGCCCTGGAGGAGGGGCTCGAGGCCCTCGGCCACCCGCTGAGGAGTGTCGAGCGGGTCATCGTCACCCACGGCCACCAAGACCACTTCGGCATGGCCCGGGAGATCCGGGAGCGCTCGGGGGCGGCCGTCTGGGTCCACGCGTGGGACACCGAGTGGCTCGAGACCTACGACGACGCCTTCCCCCTCTGGTCCCAGAAGGTCATCGCGATGGGCCGGAAATACGGGCTGCCCCGCTCCATCACCGACGCGATGGAGAAGTTCCAGGAGCCCATCAAGAAGACCGCGGCCCCGGTGGAGGTGGAGCGCTCCCTGGACGACGGCGACCGGTTCCGGGTCGGGGACGCGGAGTTCCGCGTCTTCCACACCCCCGGCCACTGCCCCGGCGAGATCGTCCTCGACGCCCCCGGCCTCGGCGCGGTCTTCAGCGGCGACCACGTCCTCCGCGACGTCACCCCGAACCCCTTCGCGGGCGTGGGGGAGCGGGGCTCGGGCCTCGGCCCCTACCTCGCCTCCCTGAAGCGGGTGGAGGCCCTCGACCCCCGCATCGCCTACACCGGCCACCGCCACTTCATCGACGACTGGAAGGGGGTGGTGCGGAAGATTCTCCGCCACCACGAGGCCCGGAAGGCGGCCATCCGGAGGGCCCTCGACGACCTGGGGGGGCGCGCCACGGCCTACGAGATGGCCAAGCGGGTCTTCCCCCGGGTCCAGGCGGGGGAGATCTCCCTCGCCCTCGCCGAGACCCTGGGCCACCTGGAGGTCCTGGAGGCGGAGGGGGCCGTGGAGACCCTGGAGGCGGGCGGCGTCGTCCTCCACCGCAAGGCATAGAAACCCGGCGCGGCTCTGGAGGGCCATGGAGTTCCGAAGCGGGGGTCTCTCGAACGTGCGCGGGGTCCGGTGCGGCGGAGCCCGGGACCGGAAATACGGCGTCGTGCTGGTGGAGGCGCGCGGCCCCGTCGCCGGGGTCTTCACCACCAACCGGTGCGCCGCAGCCCCGGTCCTCTGGACGCGGCGGGTCGCGACCCGCGGGGAGGCGGCCGGCGTCATCGCCAACAGCGGGTGCGCGAACTGCATGACCGGGGAGCGGGGGCTCCGGGACGCCCGGGGGATGGCCTCCCTCGGGGCGGCGGTCCTCGGGTGCTCCCTCGAGGAGATGGCGGTCGCCTCTACCGGCATCATCGGCGTCCCCCTCGACCTGGGCAGGGTCCGGGGACTCCTCGGCAAACTCGAAATGGGCTCCTCGCGCCGTTCCAGCCGCGCCGCCGCCGACGGGCTGCGGACCACCGACCTCGTTCCCAAGGAGACCGCGGTCCGGTTCCGCGGGGCTTCCCTGGGGGGCGTCGCCAAGGGGGTGGGGATGATCGCCCCCCGGATGGCCACCATGCTCGCATTCCTCGTCACCGACGCGCGGGTGCCCCCCTCGGTCCTCCGGCGGGCGCTCCGGCGCGCCGCCGACCGCTCCTTCAACCAGCTGGTGATTGACGGCGACATGAGCACCAACGACATGGCGCTGCTCATCACCACTCGGGAGGGGCCCCGGGTGCCCCACGCCGAGTTCGAGAGGGCGGTGGAGGCGGCCTGCGTGGACCTCGCCCGGCAGATGGCCCGCGACGGCGAGGGGGCGACCCGTCTCGTCGAAGTCGAGGTCCGGGGGGCGCGCACCGAGGCCGAGGCGGCTCGGGCGGCGAGGGCCGTGGTGGGCTCGAACCTGGTGAAGGCGGCCATCTACGGCGCCAACCCCAACTGGGGGCGGATCGCGGGGGCCCTGGGCCGGTCGGGAGTCCACCTGCGGCCGGAGCGGATGGATGTGGCCCTGGCGGGCCCGCGGGGGCGCGTCTTCCTGGCGAAGGGGGGAATCTCGAAGGACCGGGAGCGGGCCCGCCCCTGGCTCCGCGGGAAGGAGGTCCGCATCGAGGTGGACCTGGGGGTGGGTCGGGCGAAGGCCACAGCGTGGGGCTGCGACCTGAGCCCGGGGTATGTGAAAATCAACGCGGAATACTCATGAACGATTGCCGATTGAACGCTGACGATGCGGGAGAGGGCCGGCGCGAACATCCCCCCTCGATTGCCACGCGTGCCGGAGGCGCGCAGGATTGAGGTCCGCGCCGACGGGGTATGGAGAGCGCGAGTGGAGCGGCGACAATCGCCATCCTCTGCTCCACCGCCGACCCGGCCAGCCTCAACATCGCCGAGCGGCTCCGGGAGGCGGGGGGCTGGAAAAGAGAGGCCCCCGGCGTCGAATCGCGCCCCGGCCTCCTGCTGGCGGTCCGGGAGACCCCGCTCCTCCAGATGGACGGCGCCGACCGGGAGTTGAAGGAAGCGGGGTTCCGGTTCGATGCTCTGGTCTTCGCCTCCCGCCACGTGAGCCGCGCGGGCCGCGCCTGCTATGCGCTCCACTTCCCCGGCAACGTCGGGGAGGCCCCCTTCGGGGGAAGGGAGCGCCAACTCGCCGCGGCGGCCCCGGGCCACCTCAAGGCGCTGGCCTTCGCCCTCCGCGCTTCGGGGCGGGAGGTCGCCATCGAGTGCACCCACCACGGCCCCACCGGCATCTCGACCCCCTGCCTCTTCGCCGAAATTGGCTGCACCGAGGCGGAGTGGCGCGACCCGGAGTGGGCCCGCCCGCTCGCCCGGGCCCTCCTGAACCTGGAGCCGGCGTCGGGCCGGACCCTCGTCGGGTTCGGCGGGGGCCACTACGTCCCCCGCCCCGCACGCCTCCTCTTCGAGACCCCGCTCCTCTTCGGCCACATGTTCTCCTCCTACCAGATCCCCGACCTGGACGGCGACCGGGTGGCGGAGGCCCTCCGCCTCTCGGGGACCAGGGAGGCCCTGGCCGACCGGAAGGGGACCACCTCGGAGGAGCGGAAAAAACTGCGCGCCCTGGTGGAGTCGGCGGGGGGAATGATGGTCCGGGAAGCCGAATTGAGGGCCGCCCCCGATTAGTATATATGGAATCCTCCCCAGGCTGGGAGGAGGGGGATGATGCGACTTTCACCCAATCTGCCGCCCGCGACCCGGGGGGACCGGTGGCCCTCTTCGGGCGCGGTCAGCGACGCCGACCTGGAGAAACTCCTCGCGAACCTGAAGCCCACGGTCCGGGTCTTCGGGTGCGGCGGCGGGGGCTCCAACACGGTCCAGCGCCTCTTCGCGGACTCCGTCCCCGGCGCCGAACTCATCGCGCTGAACACCGACGCCCAGCACCTCCTGAAGGTCCAGGCCCACAAGAAGGTCCTCATGGGGCGCCACCGGACCCGGGGCCTCGGGGCGGGGGCCGACCCCCAGGTGGGGGAGGAGTCGGCACGGGAGAGCGGCTCCATCGAGTCCATCAAGGCCTGCCTGGAGGGCTCCGACCTCGCCTTCATCACCTGCGGCCTCGGCGGCGGGACCGGAACCGGCTCGGCCCCGGTGGTGGCCGAGGTCGCCCACGAACTGGGCATCCTGACCATCGTGGTCGCCACCCTCCCCTTCCGGGTGGAGGGCGAGGTCCGGAGGCAGAACGCGCAGGCGGGCCTCGACCGCCTCAAGAAGCTCTGCGACACGGTCATCACCATTCCCAACGACAAGCTCCTCGAACTGGTCCCGAACCTGCCCCTCAACCAGGCGTTCCGCTTCGCGGACGACATCCTGGCCCGCTCGGTCCGCTCCATCACGGAACTGGTGACCCGGCCGGGCCTCGTGAACCTCGACTTCGCCGACCTGCGGACCGTCCTCGCCGACGGCGGCGTGGCCATGGTCGGTTTCGGGGAGAGCAACGGCGAGCGGAAGGCCAAGGAGGCCGCCGAGCGCGCCCTCTCCAGCCCCCTCCTCGACCTCGACATCGCCACCTCCCGGGCGGCCCTGGTGAACGTCTCCGGCGGGGAGAAGATGACCCTGGGCGAGGCGGAGTCGGTGGCCCGGATCGTCCACGACCGCATCGACCCCTCCGCCCGCATCATCTGGGGGGCCCAGGTGGACCCGGGCCTCGGGGACCTCCTCCGGGTCATGGTGGTCCTCTCGGGCGTCACGTCGGAGCAGATGCACGCGCCCCGCGAGGCGGTCACCACCGGGAACCTCGACGTGATTCTCTAGAGGCAACCCCACACCGGCTTCAACATCCGCTTCAGTCCATCCACGCGCTCTTTCGCCGTCACTCCCTGCTCCGGCGGCGGGTGGGGCTCGGCCACCCGCGGGGTTCCCTGGAGCCCGGTCACCGTCGCCCGGACAGAGGCCGCCAGCCCCTCCAGGTGGTACCCCCCCTCCAGCAGGACCACGAGCCGCCCGCCGCACGCCTCCTCCGCGAATCGGCGCACGAGTTCTGTAGCCCGGCCGTAGGTCTCGACGCAGAACCGGAGGCCCGCGAGGGGGTCGAGGAAGTAGGCGTCGTAGCCCGCCGAGACGATGACGAAGTCGGGCCTGAATTCGCGCGCGACCGGCAGGAACGCCTCCCGGAGCGCGTGGAGGAGATCGGCTCCGGTGGAGCCCGCGGGCAGGGGCAGGTTGAGTTTGGTCCCCCGCGCCTCCCCCTCGCCCGCCTCCTCCATGGCGCCGGTGCCGGGGTAGTAGGGGAACTGGTGGGTCGAGGCGTAGAGCACCCCGGGGTCGCGCTCGTAGACCTCCTGCGTCCCGTTGCCGTGGTGGACGTCCCAGTCGAGGATGAAGACCCGCTTGCGCCCTTTCGCGCGCAGGTGCTCCGCCAGGAGCGCGGCGTTGTTGAATGTGCAAAACCCGCCCCCGAAGTCGCGCCCTGCATGGTGGCCCGGGGGGCGCAGCAGTGCGAAGGCGTTGGCCGCCCTGCCCGAGAGCACGAGGTCCCCGGCGAGGAGAGCGCCCCCCGCGCTCCGCCGGGCGATGGCCAGGGTCCCGGAGGGGAACGGGGTGTCGCCGTCGATGATGCCTCCGGTGGCGTCGAGGTCCTCCAGGGAGTCCAGGTAGCGCCCCGTGTGGACCCGCCGGAGAGCCTCCGCGGGGGCGGGTTCCGGCTCGGCCCGCAGCAGGTCGAGCCCCTCCAGGCTCCTTCGGGCCGCGACCAGTCGCTCCCTCCGCTCCGGGTGGCCGGGGCCGGTGTCGTGGTCGAGGTAGGCGGGGTGGGTGACGAGCGCGGTGGGGACCATCGCCTGAAGGGGGGCGCGCGGGAGATGAGGGCTCCTTCTCATTTTTGAGACGCGGCACAACTCTTAATATCCAGCCGATACATTCGCGAGATGCATCTCAAGATTGGTGTTGCGGACACCACCTTCGCCCGGGTCGACATGGGTTCCGCCGCCGCCGACGAACTGAGGGCGGGGGCGAACTTCTCGATCGAGCGGGTCACGGTCCCCGGCCTCAAGGACCTCCCGGTCGCCTCGAAGAAACTCATCGAAGAGCGCGGCTGCGGACTGGTCCTCGCCCTCGGCATGGTCGGGCCGAAGCCCGCCGACAAGGCGACCGCCCAGGTCGCCTCCACCGCCCTCCAGAGCGCGCAACTGATGACCAACACCCACATCCTCGAGGTCTTCGTCCACGAGGAGGAGGCGCGGGACGGCCGGGAGCTGGCGTGGCTCATGGAGAGGCGCGCGCGGGAGCACGCCCGGAACGCGCTCCGGATGCTCACGGAGCCGGAGGAGATGGTGCGGAGGGCCGGCACCGGCCAGCGCGAGGGGTTCCGCGACGTCGGGCCCCTGGTGGCTTCGCTCTGACCATGGCCGCAAAACCCGGGGGGGATGTGCGACTGGGCTTCGTCGTCTCGGAGTTCAACCGGGACCTCACCCAGCAGATGGAGGTCCTCGGCCGGGAGCACGCCTCCTTCCTCGGGGCGACCGTCGAGAAGACCCTCTACGTCCCCGGGGTCTTCGACGTTCCCCTCGCCGCAAAGCGGCTCGCCCGGGAGAAAGGGATTGACGGCGTCGTCGTCCTCGGGGCGGTGATTGAGGGCTCCACCGAGCACGACGAGGTGGTGGTCCAGCACGCGGCGCGGAAGATGGCCGACATCGCGGTCGAGCACGAGAAGCCGGTCGCCCTCGGCATCTCGGGGCCCGGCATGAGCCGCATCCAGGCGCACGAGCGGGTGGATTACGCCAAACGGGCAGTGGAAAGTGCGGTGAAGATGGTGCGGCGGCTGCGGGAAACCTGAAACCGACCCTTTTTAACCCGGCCCCCACCGCTTCTGATGGATTTGGAGGCGCTCCTCCGCGACCACTTCACCATCGCCCCCGACGAGGGCCCCTCCAAGGTGGTCCCCCTCGACCGCCTCCACGGGGCGGTCAAGCCGGGGATGACCCTCCACGTCTCGACCACCCATTCGGTCCCCTACAGCCACTGCTTCGAGCTCATCCGCCGCTTCCGGGGCCAGAAACCCGGCTTCACCATCGCCGCCCTCGCCTCCGGGACCAACCTCCAGGCGGTGGTGGGGGCGGGGCTGGCGAAGCGCATCATCACCTCCTACGCGGGGGACGGCTTCCCCCGCCCCGCCCCGAGCCCGGTCTTCCAGCGGGCGGTGGCCCAGGGGGCCCTGGAGATGGAGAACTGGACCGTGCTGACCTTCACCCTCAGGCTCATGGCGGCGGCCCTCGGCTTCGAGTGGCTCCCGACCCGGAGCCTCCAGGGCTCGGCAATGGCGGAGGAGAACCGGGCGGACTTCAAGGTGGAGAGCGGGACCGGCCACGTCCGCGCCCTGAAGCCCGACCTCTCCCTCCTCCACGCCTACGGAGCCGACCGGGCGGGCAACGCCTTCCTGATGGCTCCCTCCATCGAGGGGCTCTGGGGCTGCTTCGCGTCGGGGCGGGTCCTGGCGACCGTGGAGCGGGTCGTCTCCACCCGGACCCTCCGGGAGTGGGCCTCTCGCGGCGGCTTCGTGGTCCCCGGGGCGCTGGTCGAGGGGGTCTCCGAGGTCCCCTTCGGGGCCCACCCGGGGAACGTGGTGGGGCCCGACCGCACCGGCTACGCCGAGGACCACGACTTCCTAGCCGAGATGCGGAGGGCGGGCAAGACCGCCGAGGGACTCCAGAAGTGGCTGGAGGAGTGGGTCTACGGGACCGACTCCGGGGGTTACGTCGCGAAACTCGGGGCCGGGCGGGTCCGCCTCCTCCAGGAGAAGCTGAAGCCCGACGCGTGGCGGAGGGAGCTGGAGGCCCGCCGGGCGGTCTTCGACCGGCCCGGGACGACCCCGGAGGAGGGGATGGTGGTGGCCGCGGCCCGGCTCATCGCCCGCCGGGTCCGGGAAGGGGGAATGCCCCTGATCCTCGCTGGTCAGGGCGCCTCCAACCTGGCGGCGTGGCTCGCCCGTCGCCTGGTGGAGCGGCAGGGGGGCCACGTGGAGCTCCTCGCGGAGATGGGGCTCTACGGCTACCACCCGAGGCCGGGTCTGCCGTTCATCTTCAACCTCGCCAACCACCCCACCTCGAAGATGCTCGCCTCCTCGGTCGAGGCCCTCGGTGTCCTCGCCCCCCGGGGGCTCGCGGTCCTCAGCGGGGCGCAGGTGGACGGCCGGGGCAACGTGAACTCGACCCGCGTCGGGAAGACGTTCCTCGTCGGCTCCGGGGGGGCCAACGACGCCGCCTCGACCTGCAAAGAGGTGGTCCTCCTGATGCCCCAGGACCGGAATCGGCTGGTCTCCAAAGTGGACTACGTCACGTCGCCGGGGGCCCGGGTCTCCGCTCTGGTGACCACTGCGGCCCTCTTCGAGAAGGGGGGCGACGGGCTCCTCCGGCCGGCGGCACTCCTCCCGGGCCGGACGGTCGAGGAGGTGCGGAAGGGGACCGGGTGGAAGTTCGAAGCCCCGTCGAACCTGCCGACCCTGCCCGCGGCGGAGCGGTGGGAGATCGAGCTCCTCCGGGCGTGGGACCCGGAGGGCTACTTCCTCGGGGAGTGAACGTTCACTTTCATCCCCCCTCCAGAACCTTCATATTCCCGCCGCCGATGGGAGCCTGCCCGCAAGGGGCAACGAGAGGTGAACATGGAACAACAAGGCCGCTTCGGAGGTCCGCGCGAGATGCACCCCGCCAAGTGCGCGGAGTGCGGCGCGGATACCCAGGTCCCCTTCAAACCCACCGAGGGCAGGCCGGTCTATTGCCGGGACTGCTACCAGAAGCGAAGACCCCCGCGGAGGTTCTGAGGCGAGCCTCTACGGCGAGGCGGGCCTCTGGCCCGTCAGCCGAAACCCCGCGCCACGACCAGAAAGGTCGGGAGGAGGGCGATGATGAGCGTGAGGGAGAGGGCATGGAGCAGCGGGAGGTCGGGCCCCGCTCCCGGAAGGGCGGGCCGCTTCCGCGGCACCTTCGACTTCGGCCTTCAGCCGCCGGTGGACCACGCTCCGGACCGCCTCCTCCTGGGAGAAGGGGAGGCACCCCTCGTAGAAGAGGTGGGCCACCGTGCCCCCCCCGCAGAGAGACCAGGTTGTTGATGCTGTTCATGGCCCGGAGGACCCGCTCCCCCTGGTCGCTGTAGCAGATGCCGTTCAAGTTGTCCACGACCACGAGGCACTTCTGGCCCGGGACGACGAGGTCCTCCAAGTGGAGCGTCAGCTGCTGGTAGTCGGTGGGCCCGTTGCAGGTGCGGACCCCGGGGTCGCCGGGGCCCAAACCCACCACCGGGGAGACCATGTCCACAATGTGGACCTTCCCGGGGAACGGGAGGGAGGCGGCCCGGCTCCGGGAGAGGGCGGGCGCCTGGGCGATGACCCAGACGAGGACCTCCTTGTCCCGGGAGAGGCGGTTCAGGGCCCGCAGGAACCAGCGGTCGGTGGAGTCCCTGGCGGGCCCGTGGAGGAGGACCGAGTCCTCCGGCCGAGGAGAAACCGTGGGACGGGTGTGGGGGCGCTCGGCGGAGACGCGGGCCGGGTACCTGAAGAGGGAGGGATAGCCGCTGGAGGGAAGGTTGGACCCCCTCGCCCGCGCACTCAATTACTGATTCATGGTCCCCGTGGAATTTAAAGATTGCCCGATTTTTGTTAATTCATTTAATCAAAGTCACACGTCCAAATTCTTCACGCTCTTCGCATACTGCTGGATGAACTGCCTCCGGGGCTCCACCGCCTCCCCCATGAGGAGGGAGAAGACCTCGTTGGCGGTGGCGGCGTCCTCCAGGGTCACCTTCTTGAGGACCCGCCGGGCGGGGTCCATGGTGGTGGACCACAACTGGGTCGGGTTCATCTCGCCCAGTCCCTTGTAGCGCTGCGTGTCCACGCCGCTCTCACCCCACTGCTTCACCAGGCGGTTCCTCATCTCGTCGGTCCAGGCGTAGGTCTCCTTGCCCCCCTTGGAGAGCCGGTAGAGCGGCGGCTGGGCGATATAGACGTAGCCCGCGGTGATGAGCTCCTTCATGTAGCGGTAGAAGAAGGTCAGGAGGAGCGTCCGGATGTGGCTCCCGTCCACGTCGGCGTCGGTCATCAGGATGATTTTCTGGTAGCGCGCCTTCGCGAGGTCGAAGTCCTCCCCGAAGCCGGTCCCGATGGCCGTGATGAGGTTGCGGATCTCGCTGTTCTTCAGCATCTTGTCCTGGCGCGCTTTCTCCACGTTCAGGATTTTGCCCCGCAGCGGCAGGATCGCCTGGAATTTCCGGTCGCGTCCCTGCTTCGCGGAGCCCCCGGCCGAGTCCCCCTCGACGATGTAGATTTCGCACTTGGCGGGGTCGTTCTCCTGGCAATCGGCCAGTTTCCCCGGCAGGGAGCCGTCCCCCAGGGCCCCCTTGCGCCGCACCAGCTCCCGGGCCTTGCGCGCCGCGATGCGCGCTTCCAGGGCCTGGAGGCACTCCGAGAGGATGCGGTTGGCGATTTGGGGGTGCTGCTCGAGGTATTCGGAGAGGTGGTCCCCCACCACCGACTCCACGATCCCCTTCACCTCGCCGTTCCCGAGTTTGGTCTTGGTCTGGCCCTCGAACTGCGGGTCGGGGTGGCGGACGCTCACCACCGCCGCGAGCCCCTCCCGGACGTCGTCGCCGGTGAGGGCCTCCCCCTTCAGGGCGTTGTTCTTCCGGCCGTAGTCGTTGAGGACCCGGGTGAGGCCCGAGCGGAATCCGACCAGGTGGGTCCCCCCCTCCACCGTCTGGACGTTGTTCACGTAGGAGAGGACCGACTCGGAGTAGTCGCTGTTGTACTGGAGGGCCACGTCCACCTGGACCCCCCCCTTCTCCTTCGAGAAGACGAGGGGCTCGTGGATGACGTTCCGGTTCCGGTTCAGGAACTTCACGAAGGCCGCCAGCCCCCCCTCCTCCTTGTGGACCGAGGTCTTCGGCGGCTCGGCGCTCTGGTCGGTGAAGGTGATCTTCAGGCCCGGGTTCAGGAAGGCGAGGTCCCGGAGGCGGCCCTGGATGACCTCCGGGTGGAACTTCGTGACGGAGAAAATCTGGGGGTCGGGGAGGAAGGTCACCGTGGTCCCCGTGCCGTCGGCCTTGCCGGACACCTGGAGTTTGGTGGCGGCCTCGCCTCTCTCGTACCTCTGGACGTAGCGCTTGCCGTCCCGCCGCACCTCCACTTCGAGCCAGGAGGAGAGGGCGTTCACCACTGAGACGCCGACGCCGTGGAGGCCGCCCGAGACCTTGTAGGACTTGCGGTCGAACTTCGCCCCCGAGTGGAGGACGGTCATGACGACCTCGACCGCCGACATGTTGTGCTCCTTGTGCTTGTCCACCGGGATGCCCCGCCCGTTGTCGGCCACCGAGACCGCGCCGTCCTTTCGCAGCGTCACGTCAATCTGGGTGCAGTGGCCCGCGAGGGCTTCGTCGATGGAGTTGTCCACGACCTCGTTCACCAGGTGGTGGAGCCCCCGGACCCCGGTGTCCCCGATGTACATCGCGGGCCGCCGCCGGACCGCCTCGAGCCCCTCCAGGACCACGATCTGGTCGGCGGTGTAGGCCTCGGTCGTGCCTTTCTGTCCCATCGGTTTCGCGGACTTCGCCATAGAGCCTAAATGTTTTGCGCAACGTTCAGGGGTCGCGGTGGGCCTCAGGCCCGGGCGTAGCGGGGTTTCCCGCCCTCCACGACCCGCAGGGCCCTCCCCTCGGCCACCAGCTTGCGCAGGTAGGCCTCGGTGGAGGACATGAGGAAGCCGCCGGGGAGCCCCCGGACGTCGGCGTAGGCCGCCTTCGAGACCGACTTCAGGCTCACCGGCTCCCCGGGCAGGGCGTCGAAGACCCGCCCCTCCCGGCGGCGCTTCGCCTCCAGCGTCTCCACCATCCGGGCGCGGGCCTCCTTCAGCGCGGGGCCGTGCCCCGGGAGCAGGAGGTCCACCTCCAGTTCGAGGAGCCTCTCCAGGGCCGCCATGTAGGCCCCCATGTCCCCCGAGATCGGGTCGCCGATCCCCACGAAGGGGGTCCCCTGGCCGAGGACGTGGTCGCCGGTGAAGAGGTAGCGCCTCTTCGGCTCGTAGAAGCATAGGTGGCCCATGGCGTGGCCGGGGGTGTGGATGGCCCGGAGGGTGTGGTTCCCGAGGACCACCTCCTCCCCCTCCCGCAGCAGCTCCACGGGCCTCCGGGCCAGGGCCTCGAACTGGCGCGTCCCGGTCTCGAAGGTGGCCCGCATCGCTTCGGGCATCTTGGCCCACATCTCCTCCGGCATCCGGTAGTCCGCCTGCCGTTTCACCGCCTCCAGGGCGACCGGGTGCATCTTGATGGGGGCGTCGGGGGCGGCCTCAAGGTTGCCCCCGGCGTGGTCAATGTGCTCGTGGGTGTTGAGGACGAGCCGGACCTCCTTGAGCCCCATCCGCCGGAGCCCCTCGGCCAGGGCCGGCCCCGAGGCCCCGAAGCCGGTCCCGGTGTCCACCAGGGTCGGGATCTCGTCCCGGATGAGGTAGGCCTGGGACTCCGTCTCGTGGGGGAAGGGGGTGGGGATGGTGACCTGGAAGATGTCGGGCGCAACCTCGCGAAAAGCCGCGGCCGGCCGGCGGGCCATCCTCTCCTTTCAGGGAGGCGGATAAATAAGGTTTCGACGGAGGCGGAACCACCTTCTGCCCTCTCCCGGCGGGTTGCCGGAAAGTTCATTCGTTGGCCGGGGCACCCGGGGCGATGGCCCAGGAGCCCGCTCCGACCCCGCCCCCCCCGGGCTCCGCCGAGGGGGAGGTGCCAGAGGAGGGGAGCTACGCGCAGACCCGCACCGGGGAGTTCGAACGGACTCGCGTCCCCCGCCCCGGCGAGATGCTCGGAGTCGTCGAGGCCCTCCTCGGGGGCAACCACCTCCGGGTCCGGTGCGTGGACGGGAAGTCGAGGCTGGGGCGAATTCCGGGCCGGATGAAGCGGCGCCTCTGGGTCAAGACCGGGGACCTGGTCCTGGTGACCCCCTGGTCGTTCCAGGACTCCAAGGCGGACGTCCTCTACCGCTACACCCGGCCCCAGGTGGAGTGGCTCCAGAAGAGGGGAATCTGGAAAGCGCCCTGAGTCCGCGCGCCATGTTTTTGCGACGATGAGCAGCGAGAGTCCAACTCGAAACTCCCGGCGGCGGAGGGCCACCGCGGGCATCCTGGCCGCCATGCTCATCGGCTCGCTGGAGGTCACGGTCGTGGCGACCGCCATCCCCACGGTGGTCTCCTCCTTCGGCGGCCTCTCGCTCTACGCCTGGGTCTTCGCCGCCTACACCCTCACCGGGACCACCTCGATCCCCCTCTGGGGCCGCCTCGCCGACATCTACGGCCGGACCCGGTGCTACGTCGCGGGCATCCTCCTCTTCCTCGCGGGCTCCGCCCTCTGCGGCCTCTCCCCCTCCATGACCCACCTCATCATTTTCCGGGCGGTCCAGGGGCTCGGCTTCGGCGCGCTCTTCCCGGTGGGCCAGACCATCCTCGCCGACCTCTACACCCTGGAGGCGCGCGCCCGGCTGCAGGGGCTCTTCAGCGGCGTCTGGGCAGCGGGTTCCGTGGTCGGGCCCCTCCTGGGCGGCCTCCTCACCGACCACCTGGGGTGGCGCTCGGTCTTCTACACGGTCATCCCCTTCGGGGCCGCGGCCATCTTCCTCGTGGCCACGGGCCTCCCGAAGGAGACCCGCGCTCCGGGGCGCCCCCACGTGGACTACTGGGGGGCGGGGACCCTCACCGCGGCGGTCGCCCTCTTCCTCCTGGTGACTCTGACCGGGGGCATCCAGCTCCCCTGGTCCTCCCCCCTGCTCCTCGCGATGGCGGCGGGCTCTGCGGGGGCGTTCGGCCTCTTCGTCTCCTCGGAGCGCCGGAGCGCCGACCCCATCATGCCCCGCGAGCTCTTCCGGAACCGGATGTTCGTGGCGGCGGGCGCGGTCGGCCTCTTCACCGGCATGGCGGTCTTCGGGGCGATCGGGTTCCTCCCCCTCTTCGCGCAGGGGGTCCTCGGGACCGGGGCCACCGGGGCGGGGGCGGCCCTCACCCCGCTGCTGCTCGCGTGGCCCATCGCCTCGATCGCGGGAGCCCGCCTCATCCTCCGCGTCGGCTACCGCGCCATCACCATCGCCGGCATGGCGGCCATGGTGGCCGGATTCCTCCTCTACGCCCTCCTCGGCCCCGCGTCGCCCCTCTCCGACCTCGTCCTCCCCGGCCTCCTGACGGGGACCGGCATGGGGTTCTCGGTGGTGACCCTCATCCTCGCGGTCCAGAACGCGGTGGAGCGGCGCCACCTCGGCGCGGCCACCGCCGGGAACCAGTTCTTCCGCTCCATCGGCGGCGCCGTCGGGGTCGCCCTCATGGGGGCGGTGATGGCCCACTCCCTCTCCGCCTCCCTGGGGGATGCGGCCCGCACCCTGCCCCCCGGCGCGGCCGCCCTGGCGGAGCACCCCGACCTCCTCCTGAACCCGGTGGCCCTCGCCTCGGTGGACCCCGCCTCCCTCCTCCTCCTGCGGGGGGGCCTCGACCTCGCCCTCCACTCGGTCTTTCTCCTCGGGCTGCTCTTCACCGCGGGAGCCTTCGCCAGCAGTTTCTTCATCCCCGCGGGGCGCGCGGCCGACCTGGCCGCGGGGAGGAGGGTGCGGCCCCCTTCCTCGGAGTCTACGCCTGGGTCCTCAACAGGTCGCTGAGCCTCTCGGCGCGCCGCACCACTTTCGCCCGCCCCTTCTCCACCATCACCTCTGCGCACCGGGGCCGGGAGTTGTATTGCGACGACATCGAGAACCCGTAGGCCCCGGCTGTGAAGAGGGCGACTAGGTCCCCGCGCCTCGGCTCCGGCAGCGGCCGGTCCCGGGCGAGGATGTCCCCGGTTTCGCAGATCGGCCCGACCACGGTCCAGCGGCCCCGCGCCCTCTCGCCCAGCCGGTTGGCGAGCGCGACCTCGTGGTGGGCGTCGTACATCGCGGGGCGGACGAGGAGGTTGAACCCGGCGTCCACGCCGACGAACCTCCCCTTCACCGCGGTCACCCGGGTGAGGAGGAGCCCCGCCTCCGCCACCAGCGAGCGCCCCGGCTCCAGGACGAGCCTCGGGCCGATGCCGATGACCTCGCACCAGTGGTCGTAGAGGGGGAGGACCTCCCGGGCGAGGTCGCCGGGGGTCGGGGCCCGCTGCCCGGGCTTGTAGGGGACCCCGAGGCCGCCCCCGAGGTCCACGAAGTCGAAGTCCACGAAGGAGTTGACCCGGGCCACCAGCTCCATCACCCGATGGGCCGCCTCGGCGAAGGGGAGCGTGTCGAGAATCTGGGAGCCGATGTGGCAGTGGATGCCCGCCGGACGGACCCCGAGCCGCCGGGAGGCCTCCTTATAGGCTTCGGGGACCTGCTTGTGGGGGATGCCGAAGTGGGAGGTGGTGAGCCCGGTCGCGATTTTCGGGTGGGTCTTCGGGGAGATGGCGGGGTTCACGCGGAAGGCGACCGGGACCTCCGTGCCGGCGTCGCGGGCGACCCGGTCGAGGGCGTCCAGTTCCGCGAGGGAGTCGCAGGAGACCGCGACCCGCTTCCGGGCCGCCAGTCCCAGCTCCTCATCGGTCTTGGAGAAGCCGTTGAAGAGGAGTTTCCGCGCCGGGATGCCCGCCCTCACGGCGAGCAGAAGTTCGCCGCCGGAGAAGACGTCGGCCCCCGCCCCCTCCTTGGCGAGCAGTTTCAGGATGGCGAGGTTGGTGTTCGCTTTCGCGGCGTAGTAGATGTCCGCCCCGGGGAAGGCCCTGCGGTAGGCGCGGAGGTTGGAGCGGATGCGCCCCGCGTCGTAGAGGTAGAGGGGGGAGCCGAACCGCTCGACGAGGGCGACCGTGTCGGCCCCGCCGAACCGGAGATGGGCCATCGGAAGAGATGGGGAGAGGGGTTAAACCCTCCTCCCGAACCCCTTCGATGGACCCGCCGAAACTGGGCGCGAGCAGCCTCTCCTTTCCCGGAGAGAAGCCCGTGGCCGAGCGGCTCGCGCTCCTCCCGCCCCTGCAACTCACCCACGCCGAGGTGAACCTCAACGCCGACCCCCTCCCCTGGACCCGGGAGGCCCACCGCGCCCTCCGGGAGGCGGCCCGGTCCGCGGGCCTCTCCCTCGGCCTCCACGCCCCCCACCTCCACCTCGACCCGGGCCACCCCGACGAGCGGGTCGGGGAACCGTCCCTGAGCCTCCTGGAGACGTGGGCCAAGGCGGCCGGTCCGCTCAAGGCGGACCACCTTGTCGTCCACCCGTCGCCGGAGGGGGAGTTGGAGGACTCCGTCGAGCCGCTCAAGCGGCTCTCGAAGGCGGCCGGGAAACTCCTGCTCGTGGAGAACCAGGACCGCGGTCCCGGGGCCTCGGAGCGGGACCTCGAGCGGCTCCTCGACGACGGCGGCGCCCGCCTCGCCCTCGACATCGGCCACCTCTTCATCGCCCGGAGCCGGGGGCTCTCCCGGGCGACCCTCCGCGACCTCCTGCGAACCTTCGGCGACAAGGTGCCCCTCGTCCATCTGAACGACAACCGCGGGAGGGAGGACCTCCACCTCGTTCCCGGGAAGGGCGAGGTTCCCTGGGACAAGGTGTTGCCCGCCCTGCGGGAGGCGAAAATCAAACTCTGGGTCATCGAGAGCCGGGGCGGACTGGAGGAGTCGGTGAAGTTCTTGCGGGAAGCGTTGAAAAGGGAGGGGGAGCCAAAATGAAAACGGAGAATCGCCGCGGGCAGTTCGAGTTTCAGCAGGAGATCAAAGCCCTGTTCTGCGAGATGGCGGCCGAGGTGGACGCCGTAGTGGTTGAAGGGCATCGAGATCGGGAGGCTCTCCGCACCCTGGGCTACGACGGCCCCGTCCTCCTCGCATCGGGGAACGGCTGCAACCGGGCCGACTTCGTTGAGTCCATCGCGGAGCGCCACCGGACTGTCGCCCTCCTCACCGACTTCGACCGGGAGGGGCGGGCCCTCGCCGCGCGGCTGCGGGGGCGGCTGGAGAGGTCCGGGGTCAAGGTGGCCGCGGAGTGGAGGAACCGGCTCCGTGACCTGCTGGACGGGACCGGCTGCCGGGCGGTGGAGGGGCTGAAGGGGCTCGCGGAGGAGTAGCCAGTGCTCCACCCCCTCCTGCTCGGCCTCCACCTCCTTGCCGCCGTGGCCTGGGTCGGTGGATTGACATTCAACCTCTTCGTGGCCCTCCCCGCGGCGCGCCAAATCCACGGCCCCGGCCGGGAGTTCCACCGCTTCCTGGGGACGGAGGGGGCCCGCATCGCCCGGGCGCTCCCGCCCTTGATGGCTCTGCTGCTGGCCACCGGCGCGGCTCTGCTGGCCCTCAGCCCGCCAGTGGGAACCGACCCCGTCCTGAACATCGCCAAAGTGGCTCTGTTTGGAATGATGGTCGCTCTCTACCTCCGCGGAGCCCGATCCATCTGGCCCCGGATGGTCTTCGCCCTCGACGGGGAGTTGCCCGCCCTGCAGGAGCGATACTGGAGGAACGCCGCCGCCATGTGGGGGTGCGGGGTCGCCGCCGTTTTCCTGGGAGCCTTCGCGAGGTATGCCTGAGCATCCGCTGCCCCGCTCCTTCTTCAACCGTGACCCGGCCGCGGTCGCGCGGGACCTCCTCGGCCACCTCCTGCTCCACCGCTCCCCCGAGGGGAGCGCGGCCGGGGCCATCGTCGAAACCGAGGCCTATTACGGGGCCGGCGACCCGGCGTCGCGCGCGCGAAGGCGCACGCCGTTGAGCGAGCCGATGTGGGGCCCGCCGGGGCGGGCCTTCGTCTACATGGTCCACAATCAGTGGTTGTTCAACGTGGTCACCGGCTGGCCCCGGGGGCCGTCGGCGGTGCTCATCCGGGCGGTGGAGCCGCGGGTCGGGGTGGATTTGATGGTGAAACGCCGGGGAGTGGACGGTCGTGATTTGGCCCGGGGGCCGGGCCGGATGACCCGCGCCCTCGGCATCACGCGGGCCCACTCGGGGCTCGACGTGACGAATCCCCGGAGCCCGGTCCAGGTGGTGCGCGGGACGCCCCTCGGCCCCGTTGTGAAGTCCCACCGCATCGGGGTGAGCCGCGATTTGAAGCGGAAGTTGAGGTTCTGCGTCGGGGGGAGCCGGTTCGTCTCCCGGCAGGCCCGCCCTACTTGACTTTCCCGGTCGCGCTCTGCGTGCTCATTGAGGGCATCTGCCCCGGCCCCCCCTGGCCCGACTGCGCCCCGAAGAAGACCCGGAGGGTGGAGCCGTCGAGTTGGAGCACGGTCGGGTCGAAGACCATGCTCTGCTGGAGAACTGTCTGCCGGTCGCCGAACGTCAGCCCGTCCTGGGAGGTGTAGGCGTAGATGCCGGCCGGGATATCCCGGTAGGCCCCCGGGTTGGCCGCGAGGAGCAGGAAGCGGCCGTCGGGCAGGAGGAGGAGCGCGGGGTCCACCAGGTTGCGGACCCGCGCCCCGGGCTCCTTCGTGAAGGTGAGGCCGTCGTTGGAGATGGCCGAGGCGATGCCGTTGTTGTTCTCCAGGTCGCCGGTCACGTAGTAGATGCGGACCCGGCCGTCCGGGAGTTTGATCGCTTCGGGCACCGAGGCCCAGCCCCGGTCGCCGGTCTTGTCCGGGTCGATGCGGAGCCCCTCCTTCGTGAAGGTCAGCCCGTCCGAGGAGACCGCGGAGAAGACCTTGTGGACCGCGGTGCCCGGGCCCCCCTCCTTCCCGTCGCCCCCCTTGTAGTACATCCGGACCCGGCCGTCCTCCAGCGCGACCAGGGTCGGGTCGCACACCACCCTCTCGTAGGTCGAGGAGGGGTCGGGCGCCATGCGGGTCCCCGGCTCGTCGGCGAAGTCGAGGCCGTTGGAGGAGATGGCCGACCGGATGCCCCCCTTGCCGCAGTAGTAGAGGCGGGTGCGGCCGTCGGCCAGTCTCCAGCCGAAGGGGACCGAGCCGTCTGCGACGCGGGTCCCGGAGTCCCGGGTCCACTCGATGGAGAGTTTCGGGAGCGATGTGGGGGTCGGGACCGAAGTGGGCGCGGGCTGGAAGGGGGGCGATGCCGGGAGGGGCGGCGCGGCGGGGGTCGGGGCCGGCGAGAGCGAGGCGGGGACGGGCGGGGCCGTGGCGGGGCCGGTCGGCCCCGCGAGGGGCGGGGAGGTGGGGGAGGGGGTCGCCGCGGGGGCGGGGGACTGAGTGCAGCCCGCGACGAGGAGGGCGGCGGCGATGAGCACGAGGAGGCTCCCCTTCATCGCTCGGAGACCGCCGCCAGACTCAAAAGCGTGTCGCCTCTCTCAGAAATACCCGTTCTCCATGAACCACCGGACCGCCCGCTCCACCGCGGGCCCCACCGGCCCCGGGTCGTAGCCGAACTCCCGGCGCGCCGACGAGGAGTCGACATCGAAGGAGCCGGCGATGAAGCCCATGAAGGAGAGGGGGAACTTCGACTCGGGCTGCGCCGATTTCGCGGCCCACCCCGAGGGAATACACGGGCGACAGTGCGGTGGTGTGGATGACGTCTCCATCCCCGTCATCGCCCGCTCCGGGGCCGCGGGGTGGAGGATGTGGACGGAGTGGTTGCGGGAGAGCAACTCGCGGGTGATGCGGCTCCCGATGAAACCCGCAGCGCCCAAGACCAGGACCTTCATGCTGAGTGGGGCCAAATTAATTCTTCCCACATCCGCCGGAAACTATTCAGGGAACCTGCGGCCATGATTCCGGGTGGGGATGGAAAGGCTCCGGGTGAAGTCGCTGACGCCCCCGCAGGCCGAGGACCTTCGGGCCTTCATGCGGGCCTGCAAGGA